>NZ_SPQS01000100.1 GCF_004570865.1 Bradyrhizobium frederickii | reverse complement strand
ATCAGTATGGACGGCCGGGGCGCCTGGCGGGACAACGTGTTCGTTGAGCGGCTGTGGCGCAGCGTCAAATACGAGGAGGTGTATCTGCGGGCCTACGACAGCGTCAGCGACGCTCGCGCCTCGATTGGCCGCTATCTGGACTTCTACAATTGCCGCCGTCCACATTCGAGCCTTGACGGCAGCACACCGGATCAAGCCTACTTCACCCCGCTGCCGCTCCGCACGGCAGCCTAACCCCGGCAGAGGCTCCACTTATCGACGCGGATATTCTGTTCAGACAACCGGGGCCAGCTCAGACTTCCTCCGTCTCATCGAAGCTAGCGAGATTGAGCAGTTGTTTACCTGGCCGGTCGACAACCGAAATGCTGCTTAGCGACGGATTCTCAATCGCGCAACCTAGGCGATCTACCAAGTAGCGTAAGCTTATCGCATAACTTTCTGAGTCTCTTCCGTAGCTCCGTTTACTTGATTTAGCGGTGCGCTTGCGCGGCGGGAGTCTAGAGGGATTTCAGCGAGAATTTAGCGGAATCGAAGAAGGCCAGAGATACTCATCGATACTCATGGGAAGTAGTATCGCCGCAACTGCCGACAATTAAAGGGCTATGGGAACGAGGCTAACGTTCGGGATCCACTGGGACGCAGACTACCACCCATTGGTCCACACCCGATTGATGCGGGGGCCTCCCATCGGATGTCACGTGTGCCGCTAACTGTGCTTCAAAACGTGCCGCAGTCCTACCCCTGAATAGGCGGCGTCGTGAATCTGCTGAAACTATCGTGCCTGTCAGCATGGCGGCCCGCCAGAGCGCCTCTCGCGAGGTCAAGTGAGGCCGTTTTAGACCCGCGACTAGCAACGACAAGTGTTCCTGGTTTTGCGGCCGTGTGGATCACAAAAGGCTACTGCGCCATTCAAGGGGACGCTTCAGCCAGCCGAACGACCTCTGGCCATCAGCCTACCAAAACAAGGAGACGACGGCCTCTTGTTTGTAGCATATGCTCTGCGAGCGTACGGATGACAACAATCGTGCGCCGGCACGCTCGCATCCTACGCGTTTAGGGGCACTCCGATGATCACGCCGTTTCGACGGAACTGGAGTCCAAACGAATTATTTGACACTCTTACGCCAGCGATGTTCGCCGCCGAGCCGTCGGCTGTCCGCGCACGTTGGGAAAAATTGTGGCCCGATCTGTACACCGAATATGACGCCAGGTACTTGAAACAAGAATTAGTGGCGCGAGATCTTATCGCTTCCGATGAAGCTGCTGCATTCTTTAACGCCTGGGCGATTGACGAAGAGCGCCACACCGACGGATTCATCCGGATCATTGAACTTGTCGCTAATGGATCCGAAAGGACTCTTCGGGAGAGATTGGAGGCTCGATCTCATGATTTTGGGCCGATCGTTGAACACCTGAAGGACGAATTTTCCGTGATGGTTATGATCGCATTTGATGAAATGTGCACTTGCCGCGCCTATGCAGCAGAAAAACCATTTTATGACGCTCTTGGGAACAACACGTTCCATCATTGGCTGCGGGAGGTAATTGCCGACGAGGCGGTCCACTCGATGAACGCCGTTAATGTTATCCGCTCGCGCTATCGCGATCGCATCGGCCAAGTCGGCACAATTATTGATAGCCTAATCCGCGCGGCCGATACTCTACGCTATTCTGGCACCTTCGTCCTCGACTACTTCGGCGCAGTGTACTCCAGGGAGCTGCTCGCCGACTCCCGCCTCGCGACCGTGAGAAATATTGCCAAGCCACTCATCGTGTAGAGCGAGATCTGTAACCGCGAGCCTGCGGAAAGTTTGGTCCGACGTCATACCGCCGCTCAATCGAGCTCTTCTGCAAGTTTTCCATTCTGCCAGTTGACGCCAGGTTTTCTTGACGTGTCGTGCGTATGAGCTGGCCCCGGTTGTCTGAACAGAATATCCGCGTCGATAAGTGGAGCCTCTGCCGGGGTTAGGCTGCCGTGCGGAGCGGCAGCGGGGTGAAGTAGGCTTGATCCGGTGTGCTGCCGTCAAGGCTCGAATGTGGACGGCGGCAATTGTAGAAGTCCAGATAGCGGCCAATCGAGGCGCGAGCGTCGCTGACGCTGTCGTAGGCCCGCAGATACACCTCCTCGTATTTGACGCTGCGCCACAGCCGCTCAACGAACACGTTGTCCCGCCAGGCGCCCCGGCCGTCCATACTGATGG
>NZ_SPQS01000099.1 GCF_004570865.1 Bradyrhizobium frederickii | reverse complement strand
CGGCCGGCTCGAACGTTACGATTACGAGTATCGGCGCAATGGCACCGTCAACCTCTTCGTCCTGCTCGACGTGCATCGCCCCTGGCGCAAGGTCAAAGTCACCGAGCACCGTGCGGCAGAAGACTACGCCCGATGCATGCGCGAACTCGTCGACGTCCATTATCCCGACGCCGAGACCATCCGGGTCGTCCAAAACAATCTATCGACCCACTCCGCCGGCGCCTGTATCAGGCGTTCCCGCCTGCCGAAGCCAGACGGATACTGCGCCGGCTTGAGTTCCACTACACCCCCAAGCACGCAAGCTGGCTCAACATGGTCGAGATCGAAATCGGCGTCTTGCGGGGACAGTGCCTCGATCGCAGGATCGACGACCCCAAGCGACTGCGCCGCGAAATCGCCGCCTGGGAACGGCAGAGGAATGCCGCACGCTCCCGCATCAAATGGATGTTCAACACGGACACGGCCCGAGCCAAAATGGGCCGCGCCTATCCCAACTCTTCCAAAGAGTCATAATCACTGTGCAGGGCTACTAGTTTGGTGCAGAACAATCTTATCGCTGCGAGGACCGGAAGGGCACGTTAGCTCGGCTCATTCTGTAGGTCGACGTTCAACTTAATGCTCACCCAAAGCAGTCGACGACTTAAGCACTTCTCAACTCGTCTGGGTGGATCTCCCGATCGCTGTTGAACTAGGTCGAGCCGACGTTGCCGGAATGAATGTTACGCGGCCCTCGTGACGTGGGCAACGGGGTTGATCGTCATGCGATTGTGGCGAGCTTGAAGAGGCCGCACGCAGAACCGACAATTGCTTATGCGCCTTCAATCGTCGGAAGCCCTTGTTAGCCTCGATCATGCCGGCCGCGACCCATCGCAAGGCCATACCGGCATCCCGCCAGCGTTTGACGTTGCGCGTGACGCGGCGAATGGTGCCCATCATGTTCTCGGCGATGTTGGTACAGGCGAGCGATCGACGAAGCTCCTTCGGCAACTTCAACCGGACGACAGTCAGGATTTCGTCGAGGCCTTCGAGGATGCTGGCCGCTACGCCGGGCCATTGCTGGTCGAGTCGACGCGCGAGGTTGCGGATCAATTTTTCGCTTGTCGGCGTCATCGAGCTCCCAGGCCTGGCGCATGGTGGCCGCATGATGCTCTTTCGGCAGGCGTTCCATGATGTTGCGCGCCTTGTGGATCTGGCAGCGCTGGATCGCAGCGGCCGGACCGAAGGTGCGGCGGATCGCCTTCGACAGCGCCTTCGCGCCGGCGGCGATGAACAGTCTTGGCACCGTCGGGGCGAGCCCGCGCGAGACCAGGTTGTCCAGCAGGGCCTGAACCGTTGCGGCATTCTCGGTCGCCCCTTCCACCAACGCCAGCGGATGCTTGTTGCCTTTCGCCGTCAACCCCGATCGCGGCGACTAGCACGAGATCGTCGTCGAGATGCAGCCCGTCGATTTGGATGGCTCGGTCGCTGGGCGATGAACCTGATGCTGATCAACGTGTCGACGCGCCGGTTCGGCCGCGCCGTCCGGCTGCCCGAGGGGGACGTGCCGGCACCGCCCGGATCTGGGATTTCGAAATCGGCGGCCTCGCGGAGGTTCGTTGCGCTGTCGGCGGCGCGGCTGGCCGACTTCATGGCTGCCGATCTGTCCACGCTCGACCTTCTGGTGGTCGGCGACTGGGGTTGTGGACGAAGCGTTTGCGGAAGTGCGGGCGAGCTTCGATCGGTTCTGCCTTGCGGCGGGGATCGAGGCGCTCGGCACGATGATGGAGGCGGATGTGACGGCGGCCTGCGGGCCGCGCCACGGGCGAACCAGCCGGTGTGATATCTCTCGTCATGGCGTTGCTCTCCTTTGTGGAATCAGCCCGAGCCTACCGGCTCAAGGTGGGCAACGCCGACCTCCTCAGAAACTCAACAGGACCCGGGACATCCCCCAGATTCGGCTAAGCGCATACTGGCGAACGCATCCGCAAAGTTGGCTGTGTCCATTTGCTCATCAGTTTCTGCAAAGCTAGTACCCGGAATCAGAGCTGCGTGAGACGGCGGCCTTTGAAACGGCGTTGGACCTTTTTCTTGGTCCAGACGAAGGGCTCGGCTTTGTCGTGGTACGCGTTGACGTAGGCATCGATGTGTTCCTGAAGCTGCTTGAGGCTTGTGAAGGAGGTGCCGCTGAGCGATTGTCCCTGCAAGATTGAGAACCATACCTCGACCTGATTGAGCCACGACGCACTGGTCGGCGTGAAATGGAATTGCACATTGGGATGGGCCTTGAGCCAGTTCTCATTCTTCTTGTGGGTGTTGAGGTTGTCGAGGATGACGTGAAGCTTCCGGCCCGGAAAGGCCGCGGTGAGGCTGTTCAT
>NZ_SPQS01000098.1 GCF_004570865.1 Bradyrhizobium frederickii | reverse complement strand
ATGGCCAAATTTCTCGAGCTTGCGACCCAGATGATGTGCGCCTGCACACGCCTCCATTCCGATCAGACAACGCGGAACATTGGCCAGCGACTGGTCAAGCTGATTTCTCGACCGCTTCTTGCGTAGCGTGATTGCGCCTGTGGTATCGAGACCGACGACATGGAATGTGTTCTTCCCGAGATCGATACCGATCGTGACAATGTTCGTATTCGACATGGCTTGCGCTCCTGCTGTTGCCCCGCCGGACTCCACGTTGCCGCTGGGAGCGGGCGTGGTCCATGCCATTAACTCGTAAGGCGCGGCTGCCTTGCCCTTGCCGATGCACTCCACCTCCGGGGCGTGGAAGGAGTAAAGCTTCCAGCCGCGCTGGCGTTGCTGCTGCGAGCGGATCTGCGAAGCCCGGCTGAGCGGGAGGGCGAACGCGTTCTCGAGCACGGTCTGCCCTCCGATCTTGCGGCGGATATCGCGGATGATCCGGCCCAGCCGGCTGCGCAGGATGCGCAACTGCCGCTGATGCCGCTTGAATTGCTTGGCATGGGCGTAGCGCCCCGCCATCATTGCTGCGGTCTTGGCGATGCGAAGATAGGACTGCCGAAGCCTGACCCCGTGCTTCCTCGTCAGGCGGTTGAGCCCCTTGATGGCCGCGTGCAGCAGCTTGGCATCGGTCGGGAAGGTGATGGCCTTCGGCTGCACGGTGGTATCGACCGTGACCCGCTTGAGGTCCTGGCTGCGCAACGCGCCAGCTTCGTGCGCTACCCTCAGGCTCTCGGCCAGCAACAGCTCCAGCTTGTCGCCGAGCCGCTTGCGCCAGTGGCTCAGGTCCGAGCGCTCGTGCGGGAAAGCGTGCTGGAAGAACTCTTCGCCGGTGAAGTACTGGAAATACGGGTCGTGGACCCAGCGCTCGCACACCGCCTCATCGGACAGGCCGTAAATGTGCTTGAGCAGGAGCAGCCCGATCACGAAGCGGCTTGCGATGCCCGGCCGACCGTTCTCGCTATAGAGCGGCGCGATCTCGCCGTCGATCCAGCCCCAATCGACCTTGCCTGCGAGCTGAACCAGCTCGTGCTTCATGTTGATGATCTGGTCCAGCCTGGCCCGGAACAGATCGCCTGATCCCGTCGTCCTGTGCTGCTTCGGTCGCATCGCCACCTCCGATGCGGCCACAGAATCATGACTGGCGATTCGACGGAATCTGAAAACGAAATCGCAAGGTTCCGATGCCCGAAGAATCAAAACCCTGCAATCCCGAAACAGCCCACAAAGACAAATGCGATTCTGGCTCAGTCGTTTAGCCGCTCTTCACGGACGACTAAATACGTCGGGCGGAATACGCCCCCACGTCCTGTTCTCCCAACGCGCCAGTGCCTCGAACCCAATAATGCAATTCTCTTTGAGCGAGACTATTGGCTGGTAGTGCGGCTCAATAATGTCGGCCTTGATAGCGCTGCGAAGCTCTCGCTCGATCTGAATGCGCCGGTCGACATGCATATCCATCTCTGGTTCGAAAAAGCGAACATGCGACCTGCCATCGCCTTGCGCGCGATAAAGTGCACGTTCTGCGCGCCTGACCAATCCGTGGAGATTGATGCCGTCAGTCGGAGCGATGGCGATGCCAATCGCAACCCCAAGCTCGGCTGCCCCCGTCTCGGTCGCGAACGTTTCGCTGGCGGACGCCACAATACGGCGCGCCAGATTGGTCGGAGTTTCAAGGGAGCTAATGCCTGGTAGGACAATCCCGAATTCGTCGCCTCCGATCCTTGCTAGGACACCGTCCTTCTGCAAAATTTCGGCGACCCTGTTGGCAAATTCGCACAGCGCTTTGTCCTCCGCTGCGTGGCCATGCTTGTCCTTGATCATCTTGAAGCCATCAAGCCCAAGCAGCAGAACGGCTACCTGGTGCGTGTCGCGGGCCAGGCCAAGGCACGCATCAAGTTTTTCATTAAACAGGCGCCGGTTCGGCAGGCCGGTCAATGGATCCTGTCGCGTTAGGTCGCGCGCTTCTCCTTCCGCAATGGCTCGCGCCTTGGTTTCGTGGGCGAGATCTCGATAGCGGCGCACACTAAAAATTGTCAGCGCAACGCACAGGAAGAACGCGACGATTATGATGAATACGATATCGTCAAGTGCCGAATCCGCATAGCGTTGCCCCAGCTGAAACAAAAGATGAGCTGGCCCCGGTTGTCTGAACAGAATATCCGCGTCGATAAGTGGAGCCTCTGCCGGGGTTAGGCTGCCGTGCGGAGCGGCAGCGGGGTGAAGTAGGCTTGATCCGGTGTGCTGCCGTCAAGGCTCGAATGTGGACGGCGGCAATTGTAGAAGTCCAGATAGCGGCCAATCGAGGCGCGAGCGTCGCTGACGCTGTCGTAGGCCCGCAGATACACCTCCTCGTATTTGACGCTGCGCCACAGCCGCTCAACGAACACGTTGTCCCGCCAGGCGCCCCGGCCGTCCATACTGAT
>NZ_SPQS01000097.1 GCF_004570865.1 Bradyrhizobium frederickii | reverse complement strand
CCGGCTTGAGGTGCTCAAGGAGCGGTCGGGGCGCGGTCCTGCCTACGTCGTTGTTGCGCTGCCGGACGGCCGGCCGCGGGCGGTTCGGATCGCGTCGACGGATCTTGCCGAGACGCCGATCACGCCCCACCCGAACGCCGCCGATCTGCCGCGCATCAGTGCACGTACGCTGATCCCATTGATGCAACATTTGAGCGCGAGTCTGGGCCTTCTCGACGAGAAGGTGATTCGCGATGACCCACCGACCGCTTCCAGGTCGCGTTGCGTATCGACCGCTGCCGACGTTGGCAAATCCACCCGGCCGCCCGACGGCCGACATTCCGCGCCTGTGGCCGAATCTATCGACCGCGACGCAAACCCAGATCGCTCAAATCCTCGCCACGCTGCTGCGGCGAATGCAAGCGGTTGCCGGCACGCCCGGAAGGGGACTGGGTCGTGCTGATCAGCTCGACCGTCGCTGACGAGCGGCTCACGACTGCGCACCGAGCCAAGTTGGCCTATGTCTACGTGCGGCAGTCATCCGTGAACCAGGTGCGCCAGCACCAGGAGAGCACCGAGCTGCAGTACCGCCTCGTCGATCGCGCCATCGGTCTGGGCTGGCCGCCGGAGCGAGTCCAGGTCATTGACGAGGATCTGGGCAAATCCGGTGCTGGCGCTGTGGATCGTCATGGTTTCCAGAAGCTCATTGCCGAGATCGGCCTTGGCAACGCCGGCCTTGTGGTGAGCCTCGACGCTTCTCGCTTGGCCCGCAATAACCGGGACTGGCATCAGCTTCTCGAGCTGTGCTCGGTGTTCGGCGTGCTCATTGCGGATGGCGAGCGGCTTTACGATCCGCGCGCCTACCACGACCGCCTGCTGTTGGGCTTGTCCGGCATCATGAGCGAGGCGGAGCTGCATCAGCTTCGGATGCGCCTTCACCAAGGAGAACGCCAGAAGGCGGCACGGGGCGAACTGCGGCTGCCCCTGCCGGCCGGGCTCGCCTATGATCGAGCCGGCACAATTGTTCTCAATCCCGATGAGGAGGTGCAGGCCCGTCTTCATCTCGTGTTTGCCAAATTCCGGGAACTGCAAAGCGCTCGCCGTGTGATGCGGTACTTGGAGAGGAACGGATTATCCTTGCCGGTTCGACCGCTGCTTGGACCATCTCCACACGAGATCGTCTGGCGTGCGCCAGATAGTGCACGCGTCCTTAGTATCCTTCAAAATCCGGCCTATGCTGGGGCGTATGTTTATGGCCGTCGGCAAAAGGATCCGAGCCGATGCCGGCCGGGATCGCTGACGGGAACGGTCAAGGTGGCGATCGGGGATTGGGCGGTTTGCCTCCACGCCGCTCACCCAGGCTATATCAGCTGGGAGGAGTTCATGGCCAACCAGGGGCGACTGGCAGATAACATCTTCCGCTATGAGGCAGGACACTCTGGCGTACCGCGCAAGGGGGCAGCCCTGTTACAAGGAATTGCGATCTGCGGCCGTTGCGGACGGCGCATGAGCATGCGCTACACGGGCCCGAATGCCGACTATCCGGTCTATTGCTGCCGCTCGGATCGGGACCAGCAAGGCAGTGCACTATGTCAGGAAGTCCGGGCCTTGGCGGTTGACGCGCTGGTCGAACGGATGCTCCTCGATGCCCTGGTGCCGGATCAGATTGAGATCGCACTCGCGGCGGCGGGCCAACTGGAGCAAGAGAGTCGTCAGCTCGAGCGTCAGTGGGCGCTTCGCGTGGAGCGCGCCCGCTACGAGGCCGAGCGCGCCCGGCGTCAGTATGACGCCGTCGAGCCCGAGAACCGTCTTGTGGCGCGCTCACTTGAGCGGGCTTGGGAAGAGAAGCTGCGTGTCGTCGAGACGGTCGAGCAGCAGCATGCGCGTTGGCGCGCGCAAGAGCCGCTTCTGATTGGCCCGGCGGAACGCGCAGGGCTACAAGCGCTCGGCGCGAACCTGCCGCGGATTTGGAATGCGGCCACCACGTCGGCAGCCGATCGCAAGCGCATTCTGCGATTTGTCATCCGCGAAGTCGTTCTTGATCAGAAGCGGACCCGAGGTCAGGTGTGGCTCAGGATCGTCTGGCAGACCGGCGCAACCAGCGAGCATCACGTACAACGGCGCGTTCATACCTACCGCAACTATATCGACATTGATCGGTTGCGGCGACGGATCGTCGAGTTGAATGCTGAACACAAAATGGATGGCGAGATCGCGGCAATACTCAATCAGGAAGGCTTTGTCGCGGCCCGAGGCTGCGCCTTCAAAGGCGAGAACGTCTGGCTGTTGCGCACCCGCTGGGGCATTCCCACCGTCAAAATCAACGGCGTGGACAAGAATCCGATGCGCTGGCCCGACGGCAGCTTCTCGATTCAGGGCGCAGCGGCTGAGCTTGGAGTAACCCCGCAAACAATCTTCGATTATCTTGCGCGCGGAATGCTGGCAGGTCGTCAGTTAACCAAAGGCCAGCCATGGCAGATCGAGCTCTCAGACGAACAAATCGGT
>NZ_SPQS01000096.1 GCF_004570865.1 Bradyrhizobium frederickii | reverse complement strand
CGCCAGCATATCGAGGAACGCCTTACGTTGATTATTGATTTCTACCATCTTCTACTCCGGCTTTTTTAGCAGCGAAGCGTTTGATAAGCGAACCAATCGAGTCAGTACCGATGTAGCCGATAAACACGCTCGTTATATAAGCGAGATTGCTACTTAGTCCGGCGAAGTCGAGAAGGTCACGAATGAACTAGGCGATAATGGCGCACATCGTTGCGTCGATTACTGTTTTTGTAAACGCACCGCCATTATATCTGCCGCGAAGGTACGCCATTGCAAACGCAAGGATTGCCCCGATGCCTTGTTCCTTTGCCGCGAGAATGGCGGCCAACAGGTCATGTTTTTCTGGCATCTTCATGTCTTACCCCCAATAAGGGGATTTGCTCTATTTAATTAGGAATAAGGTCGATTACTGATAGAACAAATCCAGGCTACTGTGTTTAGTAATCAGATTTGTTCGTGACCGATATGCACGGGCAAAACGGCAGGAGGTTGTTAGCGCGACCTCCTGCCACCCGCTTTCACGAAGGTCATGTGTAAAAGGCCGCAGCGTAACTATTACTAATGAATTCAGGACAGACAGTGGCTACGGCTCAGTTTGGGTTGTGCTGTTGCTGGGCGGCGATGACGCCTGTACGCATTTGGTGATCCGGTTCTGCTTCCGGTATTCGCTTAATTCAGCACAACGGAAAGAGCACTGGCTAACCAGGCTCGCCGACTCTTCACGATTATCGACTCAATGCTCTTACCTGTTGTGCAGATATAAAAAATCCCGAAACCGTTATGCAGGCTCTAACTATTACCTGCGAACTGTTTCGGGATTGCATTTTGCAGACCTCTCTGCCTGCGATGGTTGGAGTTCCAGACGATACGTCGAAGTGACCAACTAGGCGGAATCGGTAGTAAGCGCCGCCTCTTTTCATCTCACTACCACAACGAGCGAATTAACCCATCGTTGAGTCAAATTTACCCAATTTTATTCAATAAGTCAATATCATGCCGTTAATATGTTGCCATCCGTGGCAATCATGCTGCTAACGTGTGACCGCATTCAAAATGTTGTCTGCGATTGACTCTTCTTTGTGGCATTGCACCACCAGAGCGTCATACAGCGGCTTAACAGTGCGTGACCAGGTGGGTTGGGTAAGGTTTGGGATTAGCATCGTCACAGCGCGATATGCTGCGCTTGCTGGCATCCTTGAATAGCCGACGCCTTTGCATCTTCCGCACTCTTTCTCGACAACTCTCCCCCACAGCTCTGTTTTGGCAATATCAACCGCACGGCCTGTACCATGGCAATCTCTGCATCTTGCCCCCGGCGTCGCGGCACTACGGCAATAATCCGCATAAGCGAATGTTGCGAGCACTTGCAGTACCTTTGCCTTAGTATTTCCTTCAAGCTTTGCCACACCACGGTATTTCCCCGATACCTTGTGTGCAAATTGCATCAGATAGTTGATAGCCTTTTGTTTGTCGTTCTGGCTGAGTTCGTGCTTACCGCAGAATGCAGCCATACCGAATCCGGCTTGTGATTGCGCCATCCCCATAGCAGCCATCACATCAGTACCGGAAAGAGAGTCAGAAGCCGTGGCCCGTGGTGAGTCGCTCATCATCGGGCTTTTTGGCGAATGAAATTTAGCTACGCTTTCGAGTCTCATGCGCCTTCTCCCTGTACCTGAATCAATGTTAGGTTTCCGCAGAACACTGCGCCGGTATCGATATACATTTGGTTGGCAAACTTGAGTGGTTTCACTGCTGGCGTATGACCAAAGATGAACGTGTCCGCGCCTTTGATTTCTTTCACGATCCCGTTTTGTGAGTTGCTGATTCGTTCGCGGTTCCAGATTACCTGCTGATGATCAACTGGCTTTCCAAACTCGTATTCGTCAAAGGGATAATCGGCGTGGCAGATAACATATTTTTTATCTTTGCTCACCAGTTCGATGATTAACGGAAGTTCATCTGCTTTATGGGCAAGAGCTTTAGCCAGAATTTCTTTGTCGTAATCGAGATTAAAGAACCAGCCACCGCCATTAAGCAGCCAGTGATTAACGTTTCCACGCTCTGATAAGCCATCAATCATCATTTGCTCATGGTTTCCACGTACAGCTCTGAACCAGGGGAATGTGATTAATTCCAGGCATTCAACGTTCTCTGCACCACGATCAACCAAATCGCCCACCGAGATAAGCAGGTCTTTTTTGTTGTCGAATCCAATCGTATCCAGTTTGTTCATCAGGTTCGTGTAGCATCCGTGCAGATCGCCAACTACCCAAATATTTCGGTATTTGCTGCCATCAATTTTTTCGTAATAGCGCATCTCTTTCACTCCATCCGCGATGAACCATGAGAACGTCGTTGACGATGGCGTGCATTTTCCCGTCTTTATCATCAACGTATTTTCTGACCGTACCGCGACTACATTTCAGTCTGCGTGCTACTTCTGTCTGATTTCCGTATGTTTCAACGAGCATGTCTGGAATGGTTTTTACTGAGAACGTCATGCGGCCTCACTTCTGCTATTTCGCAGGTCTTTGAGTTTCTGTTGGTACTCTGCCTTGATCGCCTTGCACTCTTCGATAG
>NZ_SPQS01000095.1 GCF_004570865.1 Bradyrhizobium frederickii | reverse complement strand
CAGCAGTTCCAGCACAATCGATGGTGTTACCAATTCATGGAAAAGGTCTGCGTCAAATCCCCAGTCGTCATGCATTGCCTGCTCTGCCGCTTCACGCAGTGCCTGAGAGTTAATTTCGCTCACTTCGAACCTCTCTGTTTACTGATAAGTTCCAGATCCTCCTGGCAACTTGCACAAGTCCGACAACCCTGAACGACCAGGCGTCTTCGTTCATCTATCGGATCGCCACACTCACAACAATGAGTGGCAGATATAGCCTGGTGGTTCAGGCGGCGCATTTTTATTGCTGTGTTGCGCTGTAATTCTTCTATTTCTGATGCTGAATCAATGATGTCTGCCATCTTTCATTAATCCCTGAACTGTTGGTTAATACGCTTGAGGGTGAATGCGAATAATAAAAAAGGAGCCTGTAGCTCCCTGATGATTTTGCTTTTCATGTTCATCGTTCCTTAAAGACGCCGTTTAACATGCCGATTGCCAGGCTTAAATGAGTCGGTGTGAATCCCATCAGCGTTACCGTTTCGCGGTGCTTCTTCAGTACGCTACGGCAAATGTCATCGACGTTTTTATCCGGAAACTGCTGTCTGGCTTTTTTTGATTTCAGAATTAGCCTGACGGGCAATGCTGCGAAGGGCGTTTTCCTGCTGAGGTGTCATTGAACAAGTCCCATGTCGGCAAGCATAAGCACACAGAATATGAAGCCCGCTGCCAGAAAAATGCATTCCGTGGTTGTCATACCTGGTTTCTCTCATCTGCTTCTGCTTTCGCCACCATCATTTCCAGCTTTTGTGAAAGGGATGCGGCTAACGTATGAAATTCTTCGTCTGTTTCTACTGGTATTGGCACAAACCTGATTCCAATTTGAGCAAGGCTATGTGCCATCTCGATACTCGTTCTTAACTCAACAGAAGATGCTTTGTGCATACAGCCCCTCGTTTATTATTTATCTCCTCAGCCAGCCGCTGTGCTTTCAGTGGATTTCGGATAACAGAAAGGCCGGGAAATACCCAGCCTCGCTTTGTAACGGAGTAGACGAAAGTGATTGCGCCTACCCGGATATTATCGTGAGGATGCGTCATCGCCATTGCTCCCCAAATACAAAACCAATTTCAGCCAGTGCCTCGTCCATTTTTTCGATGAACTCCGGCACGATCTCGTCAAAACTCGCCATGTACTTTTCATCCCGCTCAATCACGACATAATGCAGGCCTTCACGCTTCATACGCGGGTCATAGTTGGCAAAGTACCAGGCATTTTTTCGCGTCACCCACATGCTGTACTGCACCTGGGCCATGTAAGCTGACTTTATGGCCTCGAAACCACCGAGCCGGAACTTCATGAAATCCCGGGAGGTAAACGGGCATTTCAGTTCAAGGCCGTTGCCGTCACTGCATAAACCATCGGGAGAGCAGGCGGTACGCATACTTTCGTCGCGATAGATGATCGGGGATTCAGTAACATTCACGCCGGAAGTGAATTCAAACAGGGTTCTGGCGTCGTTCTCGTACTGTTTTCCCCAGGCCAGTGCTTTAGCGTTAACTTCCGGAGCCACACCGGTGCAAACCTCAGCAAGCAGGGTGTGGAAGTAGGACATTTTCATGTCAGGCCACTTCTTTCCGGAGCGGGGTTTTGCTATCACGTTGTGAACTTCTGAAGCGGTGATGACGCCGAGCCGTAATTTGTGCCACGCATCATCCCCCTGTTCGACAGCTCTCACATCGATCCCGGTACGCTGCAGGATAATGTCCGGTGTCATGCTGCCACCTTCTGCTCTGCGGCTTTCTGTTTCAGGAATCCAAGAGCTTTTACTGCTTCGGCCTGTGTCAGTTCTGACGATGCACGAATGTCGCGGCGAAATATCTGGGAACAGAGCGGCAATAAGTCGTCATCCCATGTTTTATCCAGGGCGATCAGCAGAGTGTTAATCTCCTGCATGGTTTCATCGTTAACCGGAGTGATGTCGCGTTCCGGCTGACGTTCTGCAGTGTATGCAGTATTTTCGACAATGCGCTCGGCTTCATCCTTGTCATAGATACCAGCAAATCCGAAGGCCAGACGGGCACACTGAATCATGGCTTTATGACGTAACATCCGTTTGGGATGCGACTGCCACGGCCCCGTGATTTCTCTGCCTTCGCGAGTTTTGAATGGTTCGCGGCGGCATTCATCCATCCATTCGGTAACGCAGATCGGATGATTACGGTCCTTGCGGTAAATCCGGCATGTACAGGATTCATTGTCCTGCTCAAAGTCCATGCCATCAAACTGCTGGTTTTCATTGATGATGCGGGACCAGCCATCAACGCCCACCACCGGAACGATGCCATTCTGCTTATCAGGAAAGGCGTAAATTTCTTTCGTCCACGGATTAAGGCCGTACTGGTTGGCAACGATCAGTAATGCGATGAACTGCGCATCGCTGGCATCACCTTTAAATGCCGTCTGGCGAAGAGTGGTGATCAGTTCCTGTGGGTCGACAGAATCCATGCCGACACGTTCAGCCAGCTTCCCAGCCAGCGTTGCGAGTGCAGTACTCATTCGTTTTATACCTCTGAATCAATATCAACCTGGTGGTGAGCAATGGTTTCAACCATGTACCGGATGTGTTCTGCCATGCGCTCCTGAAAC
>NZ_SPQS01000094.1 GCF_004570865.1 Bradyrhizobium frederickii | reverse complement strand
GGCGTTGTCGAGCATTGCTTCGGCCAAGAGCTTCTTCAGCTTGGTGTTCTCGTCCTCCAACGCCTTGAGCCGCTTGGCGTCGGACACCTCCAGACCACCGTACCGGGCCTTCCATTTGTAGAACGTTGCGCTGGAGATCCCGTGTTTGCGGCAGACATCCGCCGTCGCCGCACCCGCCTCCTGCTCCCGCAAAATCCCGATGATCTGTTCTTCCGTGAACCGACTTGGCTTCATGGTCCATCTCCTCAGAGGTGACGGACTCTACCCATTCTTGGAGGAGTTTGCGGGGCTCAGACCATTCCCACTGCTGTAATACATCGCAACGTCAGATCTTGCTTTATGTGACAATTGGTCAGCTGCTAGTCAGAAGATGCTTTCGGGCGCCTGACACTTGTACGGGACGCCGATCGTCAGACCGCCATCGACGACGATTTCGGAGCCCGTAAGATAAGAGGACTCGTCGCTGAGCAGGAACAACACAGCCTGTGACACTTCCGGCGGCTCGGCCGCCCGCCCAAGCGGAATGGGAAAACTGGAAGAATCGAAGTCCTTTGTCATCCAAGTGTTGATTAACCCCGGATGGACTGAGTTTATGCGAACCCCAGACGCAGCGGCCTCCAAAGCAGCGGACTTGGTTATGCCCCGCACGCCGAACTTGGAAGCAACGTAGGCGTGAAGCCCTGCACTACCCCTCAGCCCCTCGACCGACGAGATGTTGACGATCGAGCCTCCGCCCGCGCGGCGCATGGCCGGCAGGGCAGTCTGCATTCCCAAAAATACACCGGTGAGATTGACAGCAAGGGTCTTCGTCCACTGCTCAAGCGGAAACTGCTCGATAGGAGCAATACTGGCTATGCCGGCATTGTTGACGAGGCCATGCAGCGCGCCAAACTTGCTCTCCGCAGCCGCGATCGCTTGGCGCCATTCCTCTGGCTGAGCGACGTCTTGACGCAGATAGATCGCGGATGTGCCAAGGCCGGCCGCGAAAGCCTCTCCTTCTTTACGAAGAATATCGGTGATCACGACTTTAGCTCCCTCCGCTACCAGCAGGCGCGCATGAGCGGCCCCCATCCCTCGAGCCCCGCCGGTCACCAGAATGACTTTTTCGCTGACACGTCCCATAATTTTGCTTCCTCGACAGTGTGGTGGTGCAAGGTCTTTGCGACATCCACTATGCACTATGTCAATCGACCCCTGGTCGATCTGCTGTGTCCCGCTGCGATGCCCAAAGGCTGTGCGTAGTGCCGTGCAACTCGGCGTGAAAACCAACTCGATAACGATTTCACGTCGTGGACACGCGTCCGCCGCTCAGGCGGTACCGTCGGAGGGTTGAATTGGCATCGCGACATTGGGCCACCTTGTTGAGCCCGACAATTCACGACCGAGTTTCCTCCGGAAGATGGGCGTGGACTGCGGGCGGCGCAATGCCGGTTCCGCGCAGGTGCACGTACTGAGCAGCTCTTCGTGGCTGGCCGCGGGAGTGGGGCGCAGAACGCATGAGGTTCTCCGAGCCTTGCAAATTGGAGTATCCACCCTGTGCAATCGGCGCGCCGAGAATCTGATACGAATGCAAACTCACGCAACTCTTGCAGAGTTGCTGGAGCTGTTCCGACCTTCTCGCGCGACCTGGGTATCCGCTAGCATGCGTTTCGGGCCATGCACAGTGATAGCGTTTCGACTTACCAAGGCTTAGTCGAGCCACCCACAACTTTGAGCCATGCGAGCTCCTCATCCGTTTATGCCCCGCTTGATCATGTCGGACGTTCGACATCCCGCGTCGCCAATCAAACAAGCGGGAAGGCAACAGAAGAAGAGGCGAAGGTTGTCGGCGGCCTTCTCGTACTCCAATTCGACATCTTCAGCCGAGCGGGTCCTATAACACCCAATGAGGTGCTTGGCATCAACGTTGCAGACAACAGATAGAGAGGCCTACCGAGTTATCGTCATCGTCGGTGAGCACGCTTCGCTGGAATGAACGCACAATCGTCAAGCTCATTCTGCAGCACAGAATTGAGGTGCAACGCGCAGAACTGGATGCGTCGTCGGTAAGACGATCGCGATCACCGGATCTATGAGCCGACGGATCACCGAGCCGCATTGGAAGTTGCGCATCACAGTCTCTTCAGGATGCTTCAACAACCGAATAGTCTTGGTGAAATGAGTTAGCTGAATCTTCGATTGCGTCCAAACACTCCAAGAGCGAGGAGGAATGCGATGCCCGACGTCAAAGGTATTCCGCTTGATGCGCCTCTCTACCGTGGGAGCAAAGACCGTGGCAGCGCGTTTCTCGGCTGCCAAGCAATAAGCCTTGTATTCAGCGTGGGGCACGAGGTGTGAGCTGGCCCCGGTTGTCTGAACAGAATATCCGCGTCGATAAGTGGAGCCTCTGCCGGGGTTAGGCTGCCGTGCGGAGCGGCAGCGGGGTGAAGTAGGCTTGATCCGGTGTGCTGCCGTCAAGGCTCGAATGTGGACGGCGGCAATTGTAGAAGTCCAGATAGCGGCCAATCGAGGCGCGAGCGTCGCTGACGCTGTCGTAGGCCCGCAGATACACCTCCTCGTATTTGACGCTGCGCCACAGCCGCTCAACGAACACGTTGTCCCGCCAGGCGCCCCGGCCGTCCATACTGATG
>NZ_SPQS01000093.1 GCF_004570865.1 Bradyrhizobium frederickii | reverse complement strand
TCCACGACGAAGACGGTCGCCTTTGTCGAGGCCTCGGCATTGCTGCCTTGATCTGGCGCGTCAAATCGTGCAGTCACGAGACGGCCTCCTTATGCAGCGGTAAGGCAAACTGGAACGTCGCGCCCGGTCCATTTTTGTGGACCATCGACAGTCGTCCTCCATGAGATTCCACGATCGACCGGCAGATCGCAAGACCCATTCCAAGGCCAGTCGATTTGGTGGTGAAGAAGGGATCCAAGACGCGGTCCGCGTCGTTCTCGGCGATGCCGACGCCACAATCGGTCACGGCAAGGTGGACGTGCCCCACATCGTCCTTCGATGATTGAATCAGCAGTTCGCGCGTCCTGTCTGTAACTGCATCCATGGCTTCAATTCCGTTCATCACCAGATTGATCATCACCTGTTGTAGCTGAATCCGATCGCCGAGGATCCTAGGCAGCCCTGCCGTCAACTCGGTTCGTAATGTCACTCGGTGGCTCACCAGCTCTCGTGTTACCAGCGCAACGACGTCCTTAACGACCTCATTGATATCGAGCGGCACCATCTCAATCTCGCCTTTCTTCGCGAGCGCGCGAATACGACGGATCACCTCGCTTGCCCGGATTGCGTCTTCGATGATCCACTCCACCGAAGAGCGCGCGGCGGAAAGATTAGGCGCTTCCCGGCCCATCCAACCGAGGCACGCATCCGCGTTGCTGATAATAGCGGCGAGTGGCTGGCTTATTTCGTGGGCGATGGAGGTTGTCAGCTCTCCTAAAGTCGTTACACGCGTCACATGCGCAAGCTCCGACTGTGCCTTTCGTAGTTCTTGTTCGGCTTGATCGGCGCGAATGGTAGCGGTGATGTCAGTGCTGACGCCACGGTAGCCGAGAAACTTGCCCTTTCCATCGAAAAAAGGCTTGCCACTCGTGCGGACGTAGATCGGAGAACCTGTCCGATTCACGGTGCGATAGACGAGATCCCGAAACGGAAGATGGGCCTCCAACGTCGCCCGATGCTGCCGCCACTTCTCGGGTTCCTCTTCGACGTCGCACGCAAAGTCCCAGCGAAGCAGGCCGATCAATCCTGTCGCCAAAATTCCCGCAGCGCTGGTGTGCTCGGATAAGCGAGTGACCTGATGATCCGGCCCGGTCTCCCAGAGCCAGTCGGAAGCTGTTTCGGCGTAGTCGCGAAAGCGCTGTTCGCTTTCGCGTAGCGCGGCAAGTGTGTTTTCCAGGCGTTCCCTAGCTGCGTGTTGCTCGGTCACATCCATATGTGTTCCGATCAGCTCGCTGACGTTGCCATCGCTGCCGACCACCACATGCGCAACGGAGTGTATGCGTCTTATCCCGCCATCCGGTAGAAGGATACGAAAATCATATTCGAACCGCCCCTCCTTGTGTTCAATCGCCTGGCGCTGCACCTCCTCCAGCCGCGGCAAGTCCTCCGGATGGATGCGCGATCGAATGGTCTCGATCGACACCGGCTCTTGTGGGCTAAAGCCGAACAGACGATCGACCTCGGCGGAGCGATACACGAAATCTAGACCGTAGACGTCCCAGGACCAGCTGCCCGTGTGACTGAGATGCTGGGCTTCGGCCAGATAGGCCTCGCTGCGGCGCAGCTGCTGTTCTGCTCGCCTCGCCGCCGTGATATCCGTAGCTGCCCCAACAAACTCGATGTCACCAGAGGCTGTTCTCGTCGCTCGTGCCTGCGCATGGATGTGCTTTACCGAGCCGTCCGGTAGCAGAAGCCGGTATTCGTGCTCGAAATCGCTCGGGTCTCGCATCGCGCGATCGATAATTTCTTTAACCGAAGCCCTATCATCTGGATGAGTGCGCTCAACGACGAGCTGCGGCCCCGGCTGCACTGTGTCAGGATCTAATTGGAAAATGCGAAATGTTTCCTTTGACCAGAAGGCCTCGCCCGTAGTGGGGTTCCAGCTGAAGCTGCCTGTGTGACTCAACTCCTGCGCCTGGGCCAAATGTGCTTCGCTCCGCTGCAGGGCAAGTTCGGTCCGCCTTCGCTCCGTGATATCTTCGCAGGCGATAAGGACAATGGGCTGCTCATCGCCCCAGAGCATGGCTTTGGCGTTTTCACGTACCCACAACACCGAGCCGTCCTTCCTGACTTTCCGGACGTCCCACGTGCGCGTTTGTCCCACATCCTCAAGGCACGTCCGAACGCATTCGCGAACGAAAGCGCGATCCTCCTCGAGAAATACGTCCAGCACTGATCGAGCGATCAGTTCAGCACGAGCATAGCTGAGTTGTGTCGCGCCGAGCGTATTGACGTTGAGGATAGTGCCGGCTTTATCGACCATGAAGTACATGGCCGGATTGTGCTCGAAGATGGCGCGCCATCGCTTTTCGCGATCCTCCAAATCGGCCGCACTCCGCTGAAGCTTGGCCGCAACGACACGCGCAGCCTCTCTTTCCTGGCGGAGCTTTCCGATCAGGTGCGCTCCCACAATCGAGGCAATAAAGAATGCAACAACCACCGGCAGATCTTGGGGGTCATCGATACGCAGGCTGAACGCCGGCGGCGCAAAGTAGTAAGCGAGAGCAGCGATGGCTATGATGCAAAGCGCGGACGACGCGATGAAGCTGCCCATCAACGAAAACAGCAAGACCACCAACAAATAGGCGAACGCCGTCGCGGC
>NZ_SPQS01000092.1 GCF_004570865.1 Bradyrhizobium frederickii | reverse complement strand
GTCACAAGGGCCGCGACCTGAGCAGCTGATGCACTGGCATCGCCGGCTGATTTCTTCGCGTCTGCCGTACTCTGTGCCACCACGGACGCGTTACGCGCCACCTCTTCCACCATCAGTTCAAGACGACGCAGCACCTCCGGCCGGGCATCATCCTCCGTCATGGCACAGAGAAAATCATTCAGCGTCCCCGGTTGTGAATCTTCATACACGGTGATGGTCCCGGCGTGCGATGGTGGAAAACCGTCAACCTGCAGGATGACACTGTACTGACCGTACTCCACATCCATGCTGTAACGCCCGGCTTCATCCGGATTCTCTGAGCCCACCGTGTTCACCACCACCGTGGTGCTGTTACGTCTGGCTTTCAGCTGAATGGTGCAGTTCTGTACCGGTTTTCCTGTGCCGTCTTTCAGGACTCCTGAAATCTTTACTGCCATATTCACCCCACAAAAAAGCCCACCGGTTCCGGCGGGCTGTCATAACACTGTGTTACCTGGCTAATCAGAATTTATAACCGACCCCAACGATGAATCCGTCAGTACGCCAGTCGCCACTGCCGGAGCCTTCATAAGCAATATCAACAACGACGGACGCTGCCGGATTAATCTGTATACCTGCACTCCACGCCACTGAGGTATGCCGCATTGCACTTTCGTCCCTGGCAGTGGTCGTCTCTTTCATATACCCGGGAGTGATTTCCGTCTTACGGTAATCCATTGTACTGCCGGACCACCGACTGTGAGCCACTCCGGCCATGGCGTACGCACTGACCTGCTTACTGATTTGTAAAACCGGTCCGGCCATCACGCTCACATAACGTCCACGCAGGCTCTCATAGTGAAACGTATCCTCCCCGGTCATCACTGTGCTGCTCTTTTTCGACGCGGCGAACCCCAGGGAAGCCATCACCCCCACACTGTCCGTCAGCTCATAACGGTACTTCACGTTAATCCCTTTCAGATGACTCACACCGGTATCCCCGCCCGACAACGACGGCAATGTACCCGGTTTCACTTGAAAATAGCCCACCGTAAACGTACCATGTCCACCTTCCGCACGGGCCGGAGTGAATGTCACCGCAAGTGCGGCAAAGACAGCAACGGCAATACACACATTACGCATCGTTCACCTCTCACTGTTTTATAATAAAACGCCCGTTCCCGGACGAACCTCTGTAACACACTCAGACCACGCTGATGCCCAGCGCCTGTTTCTTAATCACCATAACCTGCACATCGCTGGCAAACGTATACGGCGGAATATCTGCCGAATGCCGTGTGGACGTAAGCGTGAACGTCAGGATCACGTTTCCCCGACCCGCTGGCATGTCAACAATACGGGAGAACACCTGTACCGCCTCGTTCGCCGCGCCATCATAAATCACCGCACCGTTCATCAGTACTTTCAGATAACACATCGAATACGTTGTCCTGCCGCTGACAGTACGCTTACTTCCGCGAAACGTCAGCGGAAGCACCACTATCTGGCGATCAAAAGGATGGTCATCGGTCACGGTGACAGTACGGGTACCTGACGGCCAGTCCACACTGCTTTCACGCTGGCGCGGAAAAGCCGCGCTCGCCGCCTTTACAATGTCCCCGACGATTTTTTCCGCCCTCAGCGTACCGTTTATCGTACAGTTTTCAGCTATCGTCACATTACTGAGCGTCCCGGAGTTCGCATTCACACTGCCACTGATATCCGCATTTTTAGCGGTCAGCTTTCCGTCCGGTGTCAGGGAAAAGGCCGGAGGATTGCCGCCGCTGGTAATGGTGGGGGCCGTCAGGCGCTTCAGGAACACGTCGTTCATGAATATCTGGTTGCCCTGCGCCACAAACATCGGCGTTTCATTCCCGTTTGCCGGGTCAATAAATGCGATACGATTGGCGGCAACCAGAAACTGGCTCAGTTTGCCTTCCTCCGTGTCCTCCATGCTGAGGCCAATACCCGCGACATAATGTTTGCCGTCTTTGGTCTGCTCAATTTTGACAGCCCACATGGCATTCCACTTATCACTGGCATCCTTCCACTCTTTCGAAAACTCCTCCAGTCTGCTGGCGTTATCCTCCGTCAGCTCGACTTTTTCCAGCAGCTCCTTGCCGAGATGGGATTCGGTTATCTTGCCTTTGAAAAAATCCAGGTAACCTTCCGCATCATCGCTCGCCCGACCGACGGCCTCCACGAATGCCGATTTGCCAACGGTGTTCACACTGCGGATATAAAAGTAATAATCATGGCCCGGTTTGATATTGATACTGGCGGCTATCCAGTACAGCGCCGTACCAAGATAACGCGTGCTGGTTTCAACCTGTCTGATATCCGCAATCTGCTTTTCCGAGAACCAGAACTCAAACTGTACCGTCGGGTCATAAACGGCAAGATGCGGCGTGGCGGTTATCTGAAAATAGCCCGGCGTCAGCTCAATCCTCGACGGTGCTGCCGGTGCGGCAATCCGGAACGATACCGACGCCGGATCGCCCTGCTGCCCCCACGCATTTACCGCCCGGACTGTCAGCCTGTAGTTCCCCAGCGCCAGTTGCGTGAAGCGGTATGTGGTTTCCGTCGTCCGGGCCGTGCTGACCAGCCGCTCACTGCCGTCGTCCGCTGTTACGGTCAGACGGAGCAGGAAACTCACGCCCTTCACCACCTTCGGTGTGTCCCATCG
>NZ_SPQS01000091.1 GCF_004570865.1 Bradyrhizobium frederickii | reverse complement strand
GGTTGCACACCACGCATTGCTTGTGAATATTGCGTTCATTAAATCGGAGTTGAGGTGCCGCAGCAGTTGTCCGGTAATGTCCGGCATCCCACTGAGCAGACGTGAGCGTTCCGCACGAGATACATGGTAAGTCGCGGTCTCTTTCTCTGATGAAGGCGTTTACGGCTTGTTGGGCTTGTTTAATCCAGTAACTGCGGGGCTTTAAGGCGAGTTTTCGAATCTTAAGTTTATCTTTCTGTTTCTGCTCCTCTCGTCGTCGTTTCTTCTCTGCTGCTTTTTCCGCTTTTTCGCGTTCTTTACTTCGTCGTTCGAGTGCTATCTTGGTTCCACACTCTGGAGAGCACCACCACTGATTAGCGAATGCAGGGTGAAACCATTCCCGGCATTCATCGTTTTTACATCGTCTTCGCGCTGGTTTAGCCATCATCTTCTTCCTCGTGCATCGAGCTATTCGGATCGCTCATCAGTTCTGCGCAGCAGTGCTCACACACGTGAACTTCCAGCACATGCAGCTTCTGACCGCAGTTAGCGCACGTTAAAGCTCGCTCGACGCTTTCTTGTTCGTAACTTCGATTTTGGTCAATCACCTTGTTTTCCTCGCACGACGTCTTAGCCACCGGATATCCCACAGGTGAGCCGTGTAGTTGAAGGTTTTTACGTCAGATTCTTTTGGGATTGGCTTGGGTTTATTTCTGGTGCGTTTCGTTGGAAGGTATTTGCAGTTTTCGCAGATTATGTCGGTGATACTTCGTCGCTGTCTCGCCACACGTCCTCCTTTTCCTGCGGTAGTGGTAACACCCCTGTTGGTGTTCTTTCACACCGGAGACACCATCGATTCCAGTAAGGTTGATTTGGTCGGAAGCGGTTATCTTCTTTGCATTCACCGCACCGATAACATCGCATCATGCAGCTTCCCTCCCGAAGTCGAAATCAAGCTGCCCTCCAAATATTTCGCATGACTCAGAACAAGAGCCGGTATCGAATCTTTTAGCTCGTACCATGTCCTGATACAGGGCTTGATAATCATTTTCTGAATACATTTTCGCGATACCGTCCAGCGACATTCTTCCTCGGTACATAATCTCCTTTGGCGTTTCCCGATGTCCGTCACGCACATGGGATCCCGTGATGACCTCATTAAAAACACGCTGCAATCCCTCCTCATCTTTGCAGGCAAGTCCGATTTTTTGCGTTGATTTTTTAATGCAGAATATGCAGTTACCGAGATGTTCCGGTATTTGCAAATCGAATGGTTGTTGCTTCCACCATGCGAGGATATCTTCCTTCTCAAAGTCTGACAGTTCAGCAAGATATCTGATTCCAGGCTTTGGCTTTAGCCGCTTCGGTTCATCAGCTCTGATGCCAATCCACGTGGTGTAATTCCCTCGCCCGAAATGGTCATCACAGTATTTGGTGAAGGGAACGAGTTTTAATCTGTCAGTGCAGAACGCGCCGCCGACGTATGGAGTGCCATATTTCTTTACCATATCGATAAATGGCTTCAGAACAGGCATTCGCGTCTGAATATCCTTTGGTTCCCATACCGTATAACCATTTGGCTGTCCAAGCTCCGGGTTGATATCAACCTGCAATACGGTGAGCGGTATATCCCAGAACTTCACAACTTCCCTGACAAACCGATATGTCATTGGATGTTCACAACCTGTATCCATGAAAACGTAATGCACGTCTTTACCTGCCCGTCGCTTTTGCTCCATTAGCCAGAGCAAATATGCTGACGTCCTGCCACCGGAGAAACTAACGACATTTATCATGCAGCCCTGTCTCCCCATCTCGCTTTCCACTCCAGAGCCAGTCTCGCTTCGTCTGACCACTTAACGCCACGCTCTGTACCGAATGCCTGTATAAGCTCTAATAGCTCCGCAAATTCGCCTACACGCATCCTGCTGGTTGACTGGCCTATTACCACAAAGCCATTCCCGGCAAGGTTAGGAACAACATCCTGCTGCTTTAATGCTGCGGTAAACACACACTTCCAGCTTTCTGCATCCAGCCAGCGACCATGCCATTCAACCTGACGAGAGACGTCACCTAAGCAGGCCCATAGCTTCCTGTTTTGGTCTAAGCTGCGGTTGCGTTCCTGAATGGTTACTACGATTGGTTTGGTTGGGTCTGGAAGGATTTGCTGTACTGCGTGAATAGCGTTTTGCTGATGTGCTGGAGATCGAATTTCAAAGGTTAGTTTTTTCATGACTTCCCTCTCCCCCAAATAAAAAGGCCTGCGATTACCAGCAGGCCTGTTATTAGCTCAGTAATGTAGATGGTCATCTTTTAACTCCATATACCGCCAATACCCGTTTCATCGCGGCACTCTGGCGACACTCCTTAAAAACCAGGTTCGTGCTCATCTTTCCTTCCCGTTCTTCCCTGGTAGCAAACCGGTAATACACCGTTCGCCAGACCTTACCTTCGATAACCAGAAGACCTGCCCGTGCCATTTTAGCCGCGGCCTGATTTATGCTGGTTACTGTTGCGCCTGTTAGCGCGGCAACGTCCGGCGCACAGAAGCTATTATGCGTCCCCAGGTAATGAATAATTGCCTCTTTGCCCGTCATACACTTGCTCCTTTCAGTCCGAACTTAGCTTTGATTTCTGCGATCTTCGCCAGAGCCTGTGCACGATTTAGAGGTCTACCGCCCATGACAGGAAGTTGTT
>NZ_SPQS01000010.1 GCF_004570865.1 Bradyrhizobium frederickii | reverse complement strand
GCCCAATCTCCGTGCCGCCTTCTAGGTCCCGGCTCGGCGCTGCAAGCCAAAGGCATTGCAGCGCGTCCGGGACACTCGCCCGGCGAATTACTGCACCAGATCGGCCACGGTCGTTGCCGCCTTCAGGCCGGTGCCGGTGAGGACCGCGACCGTGGTCTCGGTCGCCTTGATGGCGCCGTCGGCTGCGAGCTTGTCCAGTGCGGCGGCCGCGCTGGCGCTGGTCGGCTCTGTGAACAGGCCCTGGCGCGCAAGGCGGCGCAGCGCGGCGGCTCCATTGCGCTCACCGAGGCGGAGATCGCCGCCGCTCTCGCGCAGGGCGCCGATGATCTCGCGCAGGCGCAGCGGATGCTTGATCGCGGTGCCTTCGGCGATTGTCTTGCTCACTTCGCGAGCGACGGGCGTATCGACGCCGGCCTTGAAACTCGCATCGATCGGCGAGCAATTGAGCGGCTGCGCCGCGAACAGGCGCGGCAGTTTCGATATCTGTCCGGCTTTCTTCAGCTCGCGAAAGCCGAAGGCGCAGCCGAGCAGGCTGCTGCCGGCGCCGACGGGAACGATGACGTTGTCGGGCGCACGGAAGCCGAGGTCCTCCCAGATCTCGTAGGCGAGCGACTTGGTGCCTTCCAGAAAGAACGGCTGCCAATTGTGGCTGGCATAGAACGTCTGGCTCGACTGGCGAATGGCCTCCGCCTCGGATTCCTCGCGCGGTCCCTCGACAAGCTGCACCGCCGCGCCATAGGCGCGCACCTGCGCGATCTTGGCCGGCGAGGTCGAGGCCGGCGCAAGAATCTTCACGCGCATGCCGCCGGCGGCGCCCAGTCCTGCCATCGACGAGCCGCCATTGCCGGAGGAATCTTCGAGAATGGCCGAGACGCCGATCTGGCGGAGGAAGGACAGCATCACGGAAGAGCCGCGGTCCTTGAAGCTGCCGGTCGGGTTGAACCATTCCAGCTTGAACAACGGGCGCAGCTCGCCCCAATTCTGCTGAACCAGCGGTGTGCAGCCTTCGCCGAGCGTGATCGGATTCTTGATCTCGACCGGCAGTGCGGCCCGGTAGCGCCAGAGCGAGCGGGTGCGGCCATCGATATCATCACGCGAGATGCCGGCTCCCGGCGTCACCAGCAGCGGCGTGCGCGCGTCCGAGCACCAGCGCGGCTGGTCGAGCGGGTAGAGCTGTCCGTTGCGGGGGTCGATGTAGCTGGCAGGCATGGGGGTCTCCAGAATAGAGCCGATCCGGTCGATATGTCCGAATATGCAGGCTTTATCCAGTCGCCAGTTCGGGCCGCCGGGGCGCCGCCCGCCCCTTCAAAAATTATAGCAATTACATAGATATAGGGAGCATTCTGGCGCCATTCGCCGATCCGGACGGGCGCTGAACGGGTCTCGGCGGCCGCGCACGATTAACTTGTCTGTCGCTCGCCGGGGTTACAATATGTTGGATTGAGCTTGCGTCGCCGGCTGTTCCGAGAGCCGTGCCGCAAGCGAGCCAGGCCCGTCCGAGCGGCGGGCCGTTGGCTTTTTGGGAGCCTGGACATGAGCCGCGCGAACCGTACCGACCACATCCGCCTGACCTCCCATCCGGAGCCGGGCCGGACCTCCGCCTTTCCGATCCACTGGGGCGCCACCGAGGCGCGCGCCCGTGGGCCGGTCATCGGCACGGTGTCGCGCGCCGGCGATCGCAACGTGATCGGCAGCCATGGCGGCTCCTACGCGATGTACCGTGCGCTCGCAGTGTCCGCCGGCGCGCTCGATCCGATCCGGCGACCCGACCTCACCAACACGTTTCCGGCCGCGACGATCGGCCCGTTCCCGCAATGGAGCGATCCCACCAAGATCGTCGCGCTCGATCCCTGGGGCCATCTCGTTGCCGAGAACTTCCGCCAGGAGATCGCCGAGGGCGCCGATATCCGCCCCAGCATCGCGGTGACGCGGGCGCGGCTGGACCTGCCGGAGATCCGCGAGGCGCTCGCCGCAAAACGGCTGCGCGCCGACGGCGAGGTCGTGCACGCCAATGGCAGCGTCTCCGTGGTGAAGATCGCGATCGATCCGGTCTGGTACCTGCCCGGCCTTGCGACGCGCTTCGGCACCAGCGAGACCGAGCTGCGCCGCACGCTGTTCGAGCAGACCGCCGGCATGTTCCCCGAGCTGGTGACGCGCCCCGACATGAAAGTGTTCCTGCCGCCGATCGGCGGCACCACCGTCTACATGTTCGGCGACGTGACGAAACTGCCGGATCATCGCACTAGGATCACCTGCCGCGTGCATGACGAGTGCAACGGCTCCGACGTGTTCGGCTCCGACATCTGCACCTGTCGGCCCTATCTGATCCACGGCATCGAGGAATCCGCGCGCGGCGCGCAGGAGGGCGGGCTCGGGCTCGTCGTCTACAATCGCAAGGAAGGCCGCGCGCTCGGCGAGGTCACCAAATTCCTGGTCTACAACGCGCGCAAGCGCCAGGAGGACGGCGACGCCGCCGCCGCTTATTTCGAACGCACCGAATGCGTCGCCGGCGTCCAGGACGCGCGCTTCCAGCAATTGATGCCGGATACGATCCACTGGCTCGGCCTGAAGCGCATCGACCGCTTCCTGTCGATGAGCGACATGAAATACGACGCGCTGACCTCGCAAGGGATCGACATCGTCGAGCGCGTGCCGATCCCGCCGGAGCTGATCCCGGCCGACGCCTATGTCGAGATCGCCGCGAAGAAGGCCGCCGGCTATTATTCGACCGACATCGCGCCGGAGAAGGACGTCGATGGCGTGGTCGGACGTTCGCTGGAAAAATACTGATCGCACGATGGCGGACGCTTTGGAACGACAGGCCCGCTCCCTGCTCAGCGCAGGAGCGGTGCGCGCGCGTGCCGGACAGATGCTCGGGCTGGGCCTTGCCGGCGGCTTGCGCCACTTCACGATCGATCTCGACCGCATGGACAATGTCGCGGAAGCCGTGCTCGCGGTGACGCGACAGGCCTATCCGACGCTGGAGATTCCGTTCCATGCGCGCTGGCGGCATTTTGTGATCGGCGGCGTCGACCGCTGGGCGCGGCTGGCGGACGCGGCGCCCTGGCCCGATCGCGAGGCACGGGCGCGTGCCGAGTTCGACCTTGCCATCGTAAGCGTGCTGCTCGACGCCGGCGCGGGCGCGACTTGGCGATATCGCGATGCGACGAACGGCGAGAGCATCGGCCGCTCCGAGGGACTCGCGATTGCGAGCCTCGACATGTTCGCGGGCGGCCTCTTCTCGGGCGACGCCCGCGTGCCGTTCAGGGCTGATGCGGACGTGCTGGCAAAACTGCCGCTCGGCTCCCTCACATCCGCCTTTCAGGTGAGCGATGCCAACCCGCTGCTGGGCCTCGAGGGACGCGTCGATCTGCTGCGGCGTCTCGGCACATTGGTGGCGGAGCGCGCAGACGTGTTCGGCCTGCGTGACGCGCCACGGCCGGGCGGCCTGTTCGATCACATCGCGGCGCAGGCAAAGGGCGGCGCCGTTGCCGCGCCGGCGATCCTCGCCGCGGTGCTGAACCAGCTCGGACCGATCTGGCCCTCACGGCTCGAGCTGGCGGGCGTCCCGCTCGGCGATTGCTGGCGCCATCCCGCGCTCAAGGCGGACGACGCGACGGCAGGCCTCGTGCCGCTGCACAAGCTGTCGCAGTGGCTGAGCTATTCGCTGATCGAGCCGCTGCAACGCGCCGGATTCACCGTGACCGACATCGACGGCCTGACCGGACTGGCCGAATATCGCAATGGCGGCCTGTTCGTCGATCACGAGGTGCTGCGCCTGCGCGATGGCGCCGATGCCGAGCGCGCGCACGCGGTGGATTCGCTGCTCGTCGTGGAATGGCGCGCGCTGACGGTCGCACTGCTGGACCGGCTCGCGGAACTGGTTCGCGCAAAACTCGGCCGCACGCCGGAGACCTTGCCGCTCGCCAGCATCTTGGAGGGCGGCACCTGGGCCGCCGGCCGCGCCATCGCCTTCGCTCGTCGCCCCGACGGCTCGCCGCCGCTCAAGGTGATCAGCGACGGCACGGTTTTCTAACCCTCTCCCCTTGTGGGAGTGGGTGGCTTCGCGAAAGCGAAGCCGGGTGAGGGGTTGTCTCCGCGGGCATATCTCTCGCTTGAGTTCGTGGAAGCAGACCCCTCATCCGGCGCTTCGCGCCACCTTCTCCCACAAGGGGAGAAGGGAAGAAGAGAGAATCCGTCATGGAAGGCGTCACGATCGTCGATCATCCGCTGGTGCAGCACAAGCTGACCCTGGTGCGGGACAAGTCCATCTCGACCAAATCGTTCAGGGAGCTGATCAAGGAGATCGGCATGCTGCTCTGCTACGAGGTGACGCGCGATCTGCCGCTCGCCGACACCGTGATCGAGACGCCGCTGGCGACGATGCATTCGGCCAAGATCGCCGGCAAGAAGCTGGTGTTCGTGCCGATGCTGCGGGCCGGCACGACCTTCGTCGACGGCATGATGGACCTGGTGCCGACCGCGCGCGTCGCCCATATCGGACTCTACCGCGAGCCGCACAGCTTTGCCGCGGTCGAGTATTTCTTCAAATCGCCGTCCGATCTCAGCGAGCGCCTCGCCATCGTGGTGACGCCGGTGGTCGCGACCGCCAACACGGCCGTCGCCGCCATCGACCGGCTGAAGGAGCGCGGCGCCAGGGACATCCGCCTCGCCTGCCTGATCGCAGCGCCGGTAGGATTGGAGCGGCTGCGCGGGCTGCATCCCGACGTGCCGATCTGGACGGCGGCGGTGGACGAGGGCCTCGACGACAACGGCTTCATCCTGCCCGGCCTTGGCGATGCCGGCGATCGCGCCTACGGAACGCGATAGGCAGGAGCCTAGACCTTCCCGCTGCCGCAAATCAGCTTCAGCGACTGCCATTCCTTGTCCGTCAGCAGCGGCGGGCCCGAGGCCGGGCGATCTTCCCTGGTCATGCGGGCGAGGCGGTCCTCGGTCAGCGGGTGGCTGGCGAGGATGGTCGTGAGCGTCGAGCCGCCTTCCTTGCCGGTGATGCGGAACATCAGCTCAGCCGCGGGCTTCGGCGAGCGGCCGAGCTTGTGCATGATCTCGATCGCGAACGTATCGGCGGCGGTCTCCGCCTCGCGCGAATAGGAGGCTTCGACCAGGCTGCGCGAGGCGAAGATCACCGCGGATGAGCCGGTGACGTCGCCGAACAAGAGGCCGATCAGGAACGAGGTGCCGCCGTTGTAGATCAGCCCGCGCATGTTGTCGTAATGCTTGAGATGACCGAGCTCGTGCGCGAGGATGCCGGCGAGCTCGTCGGGGCTTTCGGCCTTGTCGAGCAGCCCCTTGAGCAGGTAGACCTTGCCGCCCGGCAGCGCGAACGCGTTCGGCACCGAGGTCGGCAGCACGCCCGCGGTCATGGAATCGTCGTCGAGGCCCGCGGCATCGCGCAGGCGGTTGACGAGCTTGGTGAAGGCGGCCTTGCCTGCGGGGTCTTCACAGACGCTGCGGCCGAAGATGGTCTTCACCTGCACTTCGGCAGCGTCGCCGATGCGCCGTTCGACGGGTTTCGGCACCAGCGGCGCCAGACGGTCGGCGGCGAGCGGCACGCCGAACAGAACGACGCAGACGATGGAGACGGCGGCCGCCACCGACCAGCCGACGATTTTTGCAATACCCCGGCGCGACGTCCTGTGCTCGTCGAGCCGCATGCAACGGACTGTCACGTCTGCGGCAAGCGCCGCGTCGCGGATTTCCAGCCGCGCCAATGGCGGCGCGGCGGTGCACGAAAGGCGCAGGATGCCGGGCGGACTGTCGGCGCGGCGGATGTCGCCGTAAGCCCAGCGAACCGGCGCCCCGCCCTCCTCGGCGATCTCGAGCGCATCACCGAGCGCCAATGTCACCTGCCGCCTGCGGCTCGACGTTCCGTCGAAGAAGATGGTCGGCTTCGCTGACGGCGCCGGCGCCTCGGCAAATGTTTCACTCACAGCTTAGAATCCCGCGACATCGAGCCCGTCGGCAAAACCTTCGCCGAGCGCGCTGGCAAGCTGGCCGCTGCCACGCACATCCGCCGCGGCCGCGATGTCGTGCACCTCGACGGTCTCCAGTACCTTGGCCCAGAGATCGCGCTGGAGATAGACCCGCATCACGATGTTGATCGCGAGCGCCAGGGCGAAATAGCCGATCACCATCATCACCACCATCGGGATGCTCTTGGTGGCGTTGTCGCCGGCGAAGATCTCCTCGGCGGAAACGCCGCTCAGCTGAACCAGCAGCAAGGAGCCGCCGCCCATGTAGACAGCGAAGGCGACCGTGAGCAGCATCCACCAGCCGACCACCTTCCAGTACAGTCCGTAGAATGCATCATGAGGCAGGTTCGAGGACAGGCTGACGCCGCCGATGCGGATGCCGTCGAGCCACCAGCGCCATTCGCGCGCCTTGAATTCGGCATAGAAGAACGGCGCGAGCGGGAAGACGAAGAGCGCGATCGGGCTGAGCAGCCACAGCCACCAGGCACGCTTGAAGAAGGTCCAGCCGTCACCCTCGAAATCGCCGGTGAGATCGCCGTAATGGCTGTGCTGCATCTTGTAGCGCTCGAGCGCGGCCGCGCGCCACGGCAGCGCCAGGCCGAGCGTCAGCAACACCAGCAGGCCCCAGGCCATGGCGCGGAACGAATAGGCCCAGCCGGAGCCGTCCATCCAGAACCGCACGCCGCGCCAGACCGTCCGCGTCAGCCGGTAGCGTCGCGCGCGAAAGATCGCGAACTGGCCGAAGGCGTAGAAGCCGATGAACAGCGGCGTCGAGGCAAAGCCCTGCCAGCGCTCGAACTCGATGCCGATCAGGAAGTAGGCGAGGTAGATCGGCACCAGGATCGCGAGCGCGAACAGGAAGCCGACCAGGAGCTCCTTGGCCCGCCCGGTATATTCGGCGGCATCGCCGTCGATCGCCGTGTGCGCCCACAGATGACGGCGAATGTCGGTGACGAGCCAGAACCGGTAGAAGCCGAAGGTGACGAGCTCCAGCATGGCACCCTTGGTGGCCATTTTTCGGAATTCGGTGCGGTTGCCGGAAAACTCGACGCGCGTCGGCGGCAGCGGCGGCGGAATGGGCTCGGAGCCGATCGGGGTCCATTGCATGTCGTTCACGGCGGCAACCTCGGGATGTCGGTCTGTTGCAATCAAACTATAGATCCGAGATTGGTCGATCCCCAACACGGCCGGGTTCGATTTAGCTCGATTCCAGTCGATTCTTGCATGATTTCACGACAAACGGTGTGCGGGGGATCACGCTGCAGCTTCGTAGCCCAATCCTGTAGCCCGGGTGAGCGGAGCGATACCCGGGGACGCCGCGAGCAAGGTCCCGGAGGTCGCTTCGCTCATCCGGGCTACTCATTCCCCTCTCGCAAAAGTTGGATGTGGCAAAACTCTCCCTTGCTCCGGCGCAGACAACCGGCTGTAATTGCAAATCAAATACCGCAGCGCAGAATTCAACGAGAACGCGCGGTTCGTGCCAGGGAGAACGGTCATGCATGGGACCATCGAGAGCGCAGCCAAGCTCGACGCACTTCGCGAGCGCGCCAATTCATTGCCGCTGGAGCAATTCGATCCGGGTGATCCCGAGCTGTTCAGGACCGATACGTTCTGGCCCTATTTCGATCGCCTTCGCCGGGAAGACCCCGTGCATTATTGCAAGGACTCGATGTTCGGGCCGTATTGGTCGATAACGCGCTACAACGACATCATGGAGATCGAGACCAACCATGCGGTGTTCTCCTCGGCCTCCGCGCTCGGCGGCATCACCATCCGTGACATCGATCCGGACCTGCGCCGCGAGAGCTTCATCTCGATGGATCCGCCGCGCCACGCCGCCCAGCGCAAGACGGTGGCGCCGATGTTCACGCCGACGCACCTGGACAACCTTGCACTCAACATCCGCAAGCGCTCGGCCGAGTGCCTGGATAATCTGCCCCGCGGCGAGGTGTTCGACTGGGTCGACCGTGTCTCGATCGAGCTGACGACGCAAATGCTCGCGGTGCTGTTCGACTTCCCCTGGGAGGACCGCCGCAAGCTGACGCGCTGGTCCGACATCGCCACCACGATTCCCGGGCCTGATGGCCTCGTCGCCACCGACGAGGAACGACTGGCCGAGCTTGGGGAATGCGCGGCCTACTTCTCGCGCCTCTGGAAGGAACGCGCCGAGCAGCCGCCGAAGAGCGACCTGCTCTCGATGATGGCGCATGGCGCCGCGACGCGCGACATGGACGCAAAGAACTTCCTGGGCAATCTCATCCTTCTGATCGTCGGCGGCAACGATACCACCCGCAACACCATGTCCGGCTCGCTTCTCGCGCTGAGCCAGCATCCGGAGCAATATCGCAAGCTGCGCGAGAATCCCGCGCTGCTCGACAGTTTCGTTCCGGAGGTGATCCGCTGGCAGACGCCGCTGGCGCATATGCGCCGCACCGCGCTCTCCGACTTCGAGTTCCGCGGCAAGCAGATCAAGAAAGGTGACAAGGTCGTGATGTGGTACGTCTCGGGCAACCGCGACGAGGAGGCGATCGAAAGGCCCTACGATTTCATCATCGACCGCGCCCGCCCGCGCACGCATCTGTCCTTCGGCTTCGGCATTCACCGCTGCGTGGGCCTCAGGCTTGCCGAACTCCAGCTCAAGATTATCTGGGAAGAGATCCTGAGGCGGTTCGACCATATCGACGTGGTCGGCGAGCCGAAGCGGGTCTATTCGAGCTTTGTTAAGGGTTTGGAAGAGCTGCCGGTGAAGATTGCGGCTTAGGACATCTCCCTCCCCCCGTTCTTACGGGGAGAGGGTCGGGGTGAGGGGCTCTCTCCGCACACACGCTGAGAGACGGATTCGCGGAGAGTCCCCCTCACCCGGATTGCATCTTCGATGCAATCCGGCCTCTCCCCGCAAGCGGGGAGAGGCGAAGGAAGAGAAACACTGGAGCCACGACGATGAACATCCAAGCGCCGGTTAAGGTGGACAAGGCCGAACGCATGCGCAAGGCCCGCGAGGAGGCCTATGCGACGCCGCTGTCGCAATTCCACCCCGGCGCGCCACGGCTGTTCCAGGACGACACGCTGTGGCCCTGGTTCGAGCGGCTGCGCAAGGAAGAGCCGGTGCACTACTGCACCAACGCGCCGATCGAGCCGTACTGGTCGGTGGTGAAGTACAACGACATCATGCATGTCGACACCAACCACGGCATCTTCTCCTCGGATTCGACGCTCGGCGGCATCTCGATCCGCGACGTGCCGGAAGGCTACGACTATCCGAGCTTCATCGCGATGGACCAGCCCCGGCATTCGGCACAGCGCAAGACGGTGTCGCCGATGTTCACGCCAACGCATCTGGACGAGCTCGCGAAGCTGATCCGCCAGCGCTCGCGGACCGTGCTGGACAACCTGCCGCGCAACGAGACCTTCAACTTCGTCGAGCGCGTCTCGATCGAGCTGACGACGCAGATGCTCGCGACCCTGTTCGACTTCCCCTGGGAGGAGCGGCGCAAGCTGACGCGCTGGTCGGACGTTTCGACCGCGCTGCCCAAGAGCGGCATCGTCGCCTCCGCCGAAGAGCGCCGCCGCGAGATGGACGAATGCTACGCCTACATGTCCAGGCTGTGGAACGAGCGCGTCAACTCGGAGCCGCGCAACGATCTGCTGTCGCTGATGGCCCATAACGACGCCACGCGCCACATGGACCCCGACAATCTCATGGGCAACATCATCCTGCTCATCGTCGGCGGCAACGACACCACGCGCAACACCATGACCGGATCGGTGCTGGCACTGAACGAGAACCCGGAGCAGTACGACAAGCTCCGCGCCAATCCGGAGCTGATCGACTCCATGGTGCCGGAAGTGATCCGCTGGCAGACGCCGCTGGCGCATATGCGTCGCACCGCGCTGCAGGACACCGAGATCGGCGGCAAGCACATCAAGAAGGGCGACCGCGTCGTGATGTGGTACGTCTCGGGCAACCGCGACGACGAGATGTTCGACCAGCCGAACGAGTTCATCATCGACCGCCCGCGCCCGCGCACCCACCTCTCCTTCGGCTTCGGCATCCACCGCTGCGTCGGCATGCGGCTCGCCGAGCTGCAGCTCAAGATCGTCTGGGAGGAGATGCTGAAGCGCTTCGACCGCATCGAGGTGGTCGGCGAGCCCAAGCGGATCTATTCGAGCTTCATCAAGGGGTATGAGACGCTGCCGGTGCGGATTCCGGGGTAGGGCAAGCCGCCTCTTCAACCTCCGCTGTCATGCCCGGCGAAGGCGGGGCATCCAGTACGCTGCGGCTTCTCGGCTCATGCACTGCTGGCTCTGGAATACTGGATTGCCCGCCTTCGCGGGCAATGACACTGAGAGTGGGCTTAAAAAGCGCGTCTCACACCCTTCTCATCTCGAAAGTGCTGGCCCCGCTATAAAATTTCGGCATGACAGCTCGCGCCAGATGCGAAGGGCCGGCTCTCAGCTTGTGTCCTAAACCACCGCCGAGACGTCGGTGCGCTCCCTCGCCCCGTTCTTACGGGGAGAGGGTTGGGGTGAGGGGCTCTCTCGGCGAGGTCAGTGACAGTTGGACTCGCGGAGACTCCCCCTCACCCGGAATTTGCTACGCAAATTCCGGCCTCTCCCCGCAAGCGGGGAGAGGCGAAAAAACAAGCCGCGTCAGCTCAACTTGATGTCCCACACGCCGTCCTTGCGGCAGGCGGCGACTTCCTCGCGCAGGAGGGCTGTGACCGCCAGCGAAGCCGTCGAGACTGGTCGGTCGATCGGAGAAGCGAAAATGAGCTCGCGCGTCATCGGCTTCGACACGGATGTGGTTTCCAGCCGCCCCTCCGCGACCTCGCCATGGACCGACGAGGGCGGCAGCAGCGCGAAGCCGAGCCCCTCCTCGACCAGGCTGGTGAGCACGCGGAAGGAATCCGCCTCGAGCTGGACGTTGAGCTTGATCTTGCGCTGGGCGGCCGCGTGCTCGATCAGCGCGCGGAGGCCGTGGGAATGAGAGGGCAGCACCAGCCGCTGCCGCAGCAGCCAGCCGATGTCGACGCTCTTCTTGCGCACAAGGCCGCAGCCGCGCGGCCCGACCGCGACGATGTTGTCGCGCCCCAGGCTCTGCACGTTGAGATGCAGATCGGCGGAGCGGCCGTAGAGGATGGCGAGATCCATCTCGCCGCGATGCAGCCATTCGACCAGATGGCCGCTGTAGCTCTCGACGATGCGCAGCGAGATGCCGGGAAACTTCTCGACGCAGCGCCGCGCAAAGCGCGCCGACAGCACGCAGCTCACGGTCGGAACGAGGCCGAGCACGACCTGGCCGGACGGCGGCCCTTGGGACGACTGGATGTCGTCGCGGATCTGGTCGATCTGCCGCACGATGCCGGAGGTGCGCGCCAGCAGCAGCCGGCCGGCTTCGGTCAGCACCATGCCGCGGCCGTTGCGGGTGAAGAGTTCAGTGCGCAGCTCGTGTTCCAGCAGCTTGATCTGCCTGGAAAGCGCCGGCTGCGCCACGCGCAGCGTGTCGGAGGCCTTGGAGAGGCTGCCGAGCTCCGCCACGCAACTGAAGGTCCTGAGCTGCCGGAAATCCATGCTTGCCAATCCTGGAAGGCTACTTCATACGCTATAACAAATGAGCATAGGGGGCTGGCGTTGTTTTCACAACGCCAGGGGATTGGCCGGCGTTATCTTAACTGCCGCTAGGAACGGGAAACGCCATGAGCGAAGAACACCACACCGAAGATTACGCCGACATCCGCGAAGCCGTCGCAAAGCTCTGCGCGCAGTTTCCCGGCGAATACTGGCGCAAGCTCGATCGCGAGATGGCCTATCCCAAGGCGTTCGTCGATGCGCTGACCGAGGCCGGCTATCTCTCGGTGCTGATCCCCGAGGAATATGGCGGCGCCGGCCTGAAGCTTTCGGCCGCGGCGGCGATCCTGGAAGAGATCCAGCGCGCCGGCTGCAACGGCGGCGGCTGCCACGCCCAGATGTACACGATGGGCACCGTGCTGCGGCACGGCAACGCCGAGCAGAAGGCAAAGTACCTGCCGAAGATCGCGAGCGGCGAGTTGAGGCTGCAGGCCTTCGGCGTCACCGAGCCGACCAGCGGCACCGACACATCCTCGCTGAAGACGTTCGCGCGCAAGGAAGGCAACGACAGCTACATCGTCAACGGCCAGAAGATCTGGACCAGCCGCGCCGAGCATTCCGACCTGATGGTGCTGCTGGCGCGCACCACGCCGAAGGAGCAGGCCAAGAAACGCACCGACGGCCTGTCGGTGTTCATCGTCGATATGCGCGAGGCCAAGAACAACGGCCTCGAGATCCGCCCGATCCGCACCATGATGAACCACGCCACCACCGAAGTGTTCTTTACCGACATGAAGGTGCCGGCGGAGAACCTGATCGGCGAGGAAGGCAAGGGCTTTCGCTACATCCTCTCCGGCATGAATGCCGAGCGCATCCTGATCGCCGCCGAATGCGTCGGCGACGCCAAATGGTTCATCGCCAAGGCCACGAACTACGCCAAGGAGCGCGCCGTGTTCGGCCGACCGATCGGGCAAAATCAGGGCATCCAGTTCCCGATCGCCAAGGCCTATGCCTCGATGCGCGCGGCCGAGCTGATGGTGAAGGAAGCGACGCGCAAATACGAGGCCGGGCTCGACTGCGGCGCAGAGGCCAACATGGCCAAGATGCTGGCTGCCGATGCGTCCTGGGAAGCGGCGAACGCCTGCATCCAGACCCATGGCGGCTTCGGCTTCGCCGAGGAATACGACGTGGAGCGCAAGTTCCGCGAGACGCGGCTGTACCAGGTGGCGCCGATCTCGACCAACCTCGTGCTCTCCTTCGTCGCCGAGCACGTGCTCGGCATGCCGCGCTCGTACTGAGGTCCGGCCATGGGAGCACTTGACGGGATCAGGGTGATCGCGGTCGAGCAGGCGGTCGCGGCGCCGTTCTGCTCCTCGCGCCTGGCGGATGCCGGCGCGGAGGTGATCAAGATCGAGCGGCCCGAAGGCGATTTCGCCCGCGGCTATGACGCGGCGGCCAAAGGCCAGAGCAGCTATTTCGTCTGGCTCAACCGCGGCAAGCAATCGGTCGTGGTCGACCTTGCAACGAAAGAAGGCTGCGCCGAGCTGGAGAAGCTGATCGCCAGCGCCGACGTGCTGATCCAGAACCTCAAGCCGGGCTCGATGGACAAGCTCGGCTTCTCCCGCGAACGGCTCTTGAAGGACTATCCGAAGCTGATCTCCTGCACCATCACCGGCTATGGCGATGAAGGCCCCTACGCCCACCGCAAGGCCTATGACCTGCTGATCCAGGCCGAGAGCGGGCTTGCCTCGATCACCGGCAACCCTGATGGCGCCTCGCGCGTCGGCATGTCGATCGTGGACGTGGCGACCGGCGCCACCGCCCATGCGGCGATCCTGGAAGCGCTGATCGCCCGCGGGCGCACCGGCAGGGGCGCCGACATCCGCATCTCCATGTTCGACGTGATGGCGGACTGGTGCACGGTGCCGCTGCTCAATTCCGAGGCCGGCAATCCGCCCAAGCGCATGGGCCTGCGCCATCCCTCGATCGCGCCCTATGGCGTGTTCACCTCGAAGGACGGCAAGGACATTTTGATCTCGATCCAGAGCGAGCGCGAATGGAAGACGCTGTGCGCGAAGGTGCTGGATCAACCCGATTTGCCCGCCGATCCGCGCGTTGCCAACATGGTCGAACGCGTGCGCAACCGCGACTTCACCGACAAGACGGTCGCGGATATCTTCGGCAAGCTGACGCGCGACGAGCTGTTGAAGCGGCTGTCGGACGCCGACATCGCCTTTGCCGAGGTCAACACCATGGCCGACCTCACCAACCATCCGCATCTGCGCCGCATCGAGGTCGACACGCCGAACGGCCGTGTCAGCTATCCCGCGCCGGCGCCGATCGTCGTCGGCGAGACGCGCAGCTATGGTGCCGTGCCCGCGATCGGCGAAAAGCCCCAGAAGAAGTAACAGAGCGAGGGCGTCATGACCGAGAAGCTCGACATCGACCACTTGCGGCAATGGATCGGCCGCAGCACGGAGGCCACCGACATCGTCACCGCGCAGCTCGTCATGGGCCTGCGCGCGACGCTGTTCCAGGAGGTCGGCGAACCCAAGACAGGCGACGCCGCGCCGTTCACGGTGCATTGGTGCCTGGCGCAGCCGGTGTTTCCGATGTCGATGCTCGGGCCCGACGGCCACCCGACCCGCGGCGGCTTCCTGCCGCCGGTGCCGCTGCCGCGCCGGATGTGGGCCGGCGGCGAGATCGAGTTCGTGCAGCCGCTGCGCGTCGGCGATGAATCGACACGGACCTCACGTATCGCCGATGTGCAAGTGAAATCAGGCTCCACCGGCACGCTGTGCTTCGTCTCGGTCGAGCACAGCATCTCCTCGCCACGCGGCACCGCCATCCGCGAGCGGCAGGACATCGTCTATCGCGAGATGACCAGCAGCGCGCCAGGGAGCGCGAAGGCTCCGCCTCCGCCGCCGAAGGCGCAGCACCGCGAGACCCATGTCTCCGATCCCGTGCTGCTGTTCCGCTATTCCGCCCTGACCTTCAACGGCCACCGCATCCATTACGACCGCGACTACGTCACCAAGGTCGAGGGTTATCCGGGCCTGATCTTCCACGGGCCGTTGCAGGCCGCGCTGATCATCGAGATGGCGGCCAGGCTGAACGGTGGCAAGGCGCCGAAGAAGTTCAGCTATCGCGGGCTCCAGCCGCTGTTCGAGGGCAGCGAGTTCTCGGTCAATGCCAACGAGACCGCTGATGGCATGGAGCTGTGGACCGCGAATGCGGAGGGGCAGCCGACCATGAAGGGCACGGCGGTGTGGTGAGCTCCGTCCGCATCGTTGCGAACAGCGATGTAGGAAGTTAGACCCTCACCCTGAGGAGCGCGCCCTTCGCGCGCGTCTCGAAGGGCGAGGCCACCAGCCGGGCCTTCATCCTTCGAGACGCGCGAAGACGCGTTCCTCAGGATGAGGAATAAGAAGGGGACGGAAACCATGGCCAAGAACGGCAAGAGCGGCAGCAAGTCCGTCACCGTCAAGCAGGCGACGCTCGACCTGCTGCGCGCGTTCGGCATCACAAAAATGTTCGGCAATCCCGGCTCGACCGAGCTGCCGTTCCTGTCCGACTGGCCCGATGACATCGACTACGTGCTGGCGCTGCAGGAAGCCTCCGCCGTCGGCATGGCCGACGGCTACGCGCAGGCAACACGCAATGCCGGCTTCGTCAATCTGCATTCGGCGGCCGGCGTCGGCAACGCGCTCGGCAACATCTACACCGCGCATCGCAACCAGACGCCGCTCGTGATCACCGCGGGCCAGCAGGCGCGCTCGATCCTGCCCTTGCAGGCGTTCCTCTATGCCGAGCGAGCCTCCGAATTTCCGCGTCCTTACGTCAAGTACAGCGTCGAGCCGGCGCGGCCCGAGGACGTGCCGGCCGCGATCGCGCGGGCCTATTACACCGCGATGCAGCCGCCGTGCGGGCCGACCTTCGTATCGATCCCGATCGACGACTGGGCCCATGCCACCGTGCCGGTGGAAGCGCGCAAGGTCAGCCGCGAGATCGGCCCAGAGCCTGAGGCGATGAAGGCGCTGGTCGCCGCGCTCGCCAGCGCAAAGCACCCTGCCCTCGTGGTCGGCCCCGGGGTCGATCGCGCCGGCGCGGTGGACCTGATGGTGCGCGTGGCCGAAAAGGCCAAGGCGAGCGTCTGGGTCAGCCCGTTCTCGGCGCGCTGCTCCTTCCCGGAGCGGCATCCGCAATTCGCCGGCTTCCTGCACGCCTCGCCGGCGCAGCTGTCCGACGCGCTGCGCGCGCATGACCTCGTCGTCGTGATCGGCGCGCCGGTGTTCACCTTCCATGTCGAGGGCCATGCCGCGATCTTCGACGGTGGCGCGAGCATCTTCCAGATCACCGACGATGCGGACGCCGCTGCGGTGACGCCGGTCGGCACCAGCATCATCGCAACCATGAAGCCGGCGCTGAGCCTTCTGCTCGAGCTGCTGCCGGAGAGCAAGCGCGCCACACCGAAGGGCCGCACGCTGCCGCCGGCACCGCAGGCCGCCGATCCGCTGCCGGTCGAGTTCCTGCTGCATTCGCTGTCGCAGGCGATGCCGGACGGCGCCTCGCTGGTCGAGGAAGTGCCCTCGCACCGCCCGGCGATGCAGAAGTTTCTGCCGATGCCGGGCCAGGACAGTTTTTACACCATGGCGAGCGGCGGGCTCGGCTATTCGCTACCCGCCGCCGTCGGCATGGCGCTCGGCAAGCCGAAGCAGCGCACGGTGTGCCTGATCGGCGACGGTTCGGCGATGTATTCGATCCAGGCGCTGTGGACCGCCGCGCAGCGCAAGCTGCCGCTCACTGTCGTCGTCATCAACAATGCCGGCTACGGCGCGATGCGCTCGTTCAGCCAGGTGATGCAGGTGCGCAACGTGCCGGGGCTGGAGCTGCCGGGGATCGACTTCGTCCGGCTGGCCGAAGGCATGGGCTGCCATGCGGTACGGGTGACGAAGGCCGCGGAGCTCGGCGCGGCGCTGAAGCGCGGCATGGCGTATGCAGGCACGAGCCTCGTCGAGGTCGTCGTGGATTCCGCGGTGCCGGTGCTCTACGGGCAGAAGCATTGAGGTGCCGTATCCCGGATGAGCGCAGCGATATCCGGGGGGCTGCACCAAAGGTCCCGGATGTCGCTTCGCTCATCCGGGCTACGACACTACGACGCCAGAAATCCGCCGTCCGCGGCCAGCACATGCCCGACGACGTAGGATGACGCATCCGACGACAGCCACACCACGGCCTCCGCCACTTCTTCCGGGCTCCCCATCCGCCGCAGCGGCAGGCCGGCGCTCACCGTCGCGACGTCGCCGACACCGGCGCGCAGCATCATGTCGGTGACGACACGGCCGGGCGCGATCGCGTTGATGCGGATGCCGCGCGGGGCGTTCTCCAGCGCCGCCGAGCGCGTCAGCGAGATTGCGGCGGCCTTCGAGGCCGAATAGAGCGAGAAGCCGGGATTGGGATTGCGCACGCCGCTGACGGAGGCGTTGACCACGATGCTGCCGCGCCCCTGCGCCAGCATGACAGGCAATTGGTGGCGCAGGCACAGGAACAGCGCGCGGACATTGGTGTCGAACACGCTGTCGTAGATCTCGGTGCCCTGCTGTTCCAGCGGCGCCCGCCGCTCCTGGAAGCCGGCATTGTTGAAGGCGACGTCGAGCCGGCCACAGCGCTCGACGGCCGTACGGACCAGCCGTTCGACCTCGTCCTCGCGCGTGATGTCGGTCTGGAGCGCAATCGCCTCCGTGCCGTGCTCGCGGCACGACGCGGCGGTCGCCTCGATCTCGGCCTCGCGGCGGCCCGCGATCAGGATCGTCTCGGCGCCCTCGGATGCCATCCGCAGCGCGGTGGCGCGACCAATGCCGCTGCCGCCGCCGGTGATCAGGCAGATCTTGCCCGTCATTCGCATCGCCGTCGGCAAAGCTCCGCTCATGATCGACTCCAAGACGCTTGCGCGCGCCGTTGCGCCCATATAGTTGTATGATACAACTATATGCCAGGAGTCAAGGATGGCCGAGCTTTTGCTGATCGACGACGTCCGCGCCGCCTCGCGCTTGATGGTGCGCGAGCTCGGCTTCATGGATGCGACGGTGGCGGCATCGGACTATCCGCCGTCCGCCGTCCACACCATCCTGGAGATCGGCATCCGCGGCCCGATGACCTCGGGCGAGCTCGGCGATTTCCTGCGGCTGGAGAAATCCAGCGTCAGCCGCCTGGTGCGCAAGCTGATCGATTGCGGCGAGTTGCGCGAGACGCCGGACGAGCTCGACGCCCGCAGCAAGAGGCTGTCGCTGACCGCGAAGGGCCGGCGCACGCTGGAGGCGCTGCACGCCTTCGGCCGGCAGCAGGTGCGCGGCGCGCTGGCGGCGTTGACGGAGGCGGAACAGCGCACGGTGCGCGAGGGGATGATGCTCTATGCGCGGGCGCTGCGGGCGAGCCGGGAGGAGGAGGTGGGGCGGAGTGCGGCGTAGCTGCACTCTCTGTGTCATCGCCCGGCTTGACCGGGCGATCCAGTACTCCGGAACGGTCGCTGTTCAATCGATAGGCCGCGGCGTACTGGATGCCCCGCCTTCGCGGGGCATGACAGCGTCAGCTGTGGCGGTCACTTCCCGAACTCTTCCCGCATCCTGGCCTGGATCTTGGCCATGCCGCCGATCCAGCGGTCGTAGTTTTCGGTCTTCTTGCGCATGTAGCCGAGCACCTGGGGGTGCGGCAGGATCAGGAACGTCTCCTGATCGAGGCCGGCGAGCACGTCTTTCGCGACCTGCTCGGGCGTGAGGTCGCCGTCGCCGGATTGCGGGCCCTTCGGAATCGAGCGCAGCATGTTGGTGTCGACGCCCTGCGGGCAGAGGATCGAGACCTTGATGTTGTGGGCCTTGTGTGAGATCGCGAGATTCTCGGCAAAGCCCACCGCGGCGTGCTTGGTCGTCGAATAGGCCGGGCTGCCGACCTGCGACAGCAGACCCGCGGCCGAGACGGTGTTGAGGAAATAGCCGCCGCCGCGCGCCTTCATGCGCGGGACGAGATGCCGCGCCGCGTAGACATGGGCCATGACGTGGATCGCCCAGCTGCGCTGCCACGGCTCGTCGGAGGCGCCGCCGGCATTTTCCGACATCGGATCGAAGCCGCCGCCGATGCCGGCATTGGAGCAGAACAGGTCGATGGGACCGAACTGCCGTTCGGTCTCCTCGATGACATGCGCAAGGTCCTTCTCTTGCGCGACGTCGCATTTGAAGGCCGCGCCATTCACCATGGCGGCGACCGCCCTGGCATTGGCAGCATCCATATCCGCGACGACGACCTTGGCCGCGCCCGCATTGTCAAACGCCTCGCACAGCGCCTTGCCGATGCCGTTTGCGCCGCCCGTGACGACCACCACCTTGCCGGTCACCTGCATGCGACGTCTCCTCTTGTCTTATACCGCCTTGCACCGCGCTGCTTATTCCGCGGCGCGGAGCTTGTTCAGCTCAACACGAGGTCGAGCACCGCGGTATAATGGCATGCCGCGCCGGCCAAGACAAAGCCGTGCCAGATCGCATTCTGGAAGCGCAGCCGCCGCCAGGCGTGGAAGATCACGCCAAAGCTGTAGAGCAGTCCGCCGGCCAGGATGAAGCCCAGCACCAGCGCCGGCAACGCTCGGACCACGGCATCGTAGAGCATCACGCCGCTCCAGCCCATCGCAAGATAAATGCCGACCGAGACGCGGTCGAAGCGACCGGGGTAGCAAAGCTTGAGCACGATGCCGAGGATGGCGACGCACCAGACGCCGGCGAGCAGCACCAGCGCGAACCCGCTGTCCTTCACCTCCAGGATGAACGGCGTGTAGGTCGCGGCGATCAGGAGATAGATCGCGGAATGGTCGAACCGGCGCAGCAGCCACTTGGCCGGCGACACCGGCCAGAGGTTATAGGTCGCCGACAGCACCAGCATCGAGAGCAGGCCGGCGATGTAAATCGAGACGCCGACGACGTCGGTCGCGTCGGCATAGATCGCCGTCAGCACCACCAGCACGGTGGCCGCGACGATGCCGGCGAGCACCCCGATCGCGTGGATGATGCCGTCGGCGATGAGCTCGGCGCGGTCGTAGTGCCAGCCCATCGCGTCGGCCGCGGCGCGGACAGAGCTGGATGCAAGCTGTTTCAGTTGGAAGACGGTCATGGCAATCCGCAAAATGAGGTAATGCCCTCTGTATGGGTGTTTCGGGATCGGCGCGTCGTTCAAACGGCTGACTGGCCGACAAAGGCGGTGGAAGTATGGAGCTTGATTTTCCCCACGCAATTGCCACTTTTGTGATCGGCCGCACATTCCTCCCGCCCCGGATCCTCTAACGTTCATATGGCATTCAGCTTCCAGGATATGGTCGAAGAGGCGCGGCTGTCTGCGCAGGCGCTGATCGACTATGGCGAGCACTTCTTCAATCCGACGGTGCGGTTAGGCGTTACCGGCCTGTCGCGGGCCGGCAAGACCGTGTTCATCACCGCGCTGATCCACGGCCTCACCCGCGGCGGCCGGTTTCCGGTGTTCGACGCCTATGCCTCGGGCCGGATCGCGCGGGCGCATCTGGCGCCGCAGCCCGACGATGCCGTGCCGCGCTTTGCCTATGAGAGCCATCTGCGCGCGTTGGTCGAGGAACGGCGCTGGCCGAATTCGACCGTCGACATCAGCGAGCTCAGGCTCGTCATCGACTATCAGCGCCCGAACGGCGCCGATCGCACGCTGACGCTCGACATCGTCGACTATCCCGGCGAATGGCTGCTCGACCTGCCGCTGCTGCAGAAGAGTTTCGAGCAATGGTCGGCGGAGAGCCTGGCCCTGTCGCGCGAGGCGCCGCGCGCGCATCTCGCCGGCGAATGGCACGCCCATCTCGCGACGCTCAAGCCCGAGGCGCGCGAGGATGAGCAGGCAACGCTCGCCGCTGCGAAGCTCTTCACTGACTATTTGCGCGCCTGCCGCGACGAGCGCTTCGCGATGAGCCTGCTGCCGCCAGGCCGCTTCCTGATGCCCGGCAATCTCGCGGGCTCCCCGGCGTTGACCTTCGCGCCGCTCGAGGTGCCCATCGGCGGGCACGCGGGCGAGGGATCGCTATGGGCGATGATGGTGCGCCGCTATGAGGCCTACAAGGACGTCGTGGTGCGGCCGTTCTTCCGCGATCATTTTGCCCGGCTCGATCGCCAGATCGTGCTGGCCGACGCGCTCGCCGCGTTCAACTCCGGTCCCGAGGCGCTGCACGATCTCGAAGCCGCGCTCGCCGGCATTCTCGATTGCTTCAACATCGGCCGCAGCACCCTGCTGTCCAGCCTGTTCCGGCCGCGCATCGACCGCATCCTGTTCGCGGCGACCAAGGCGGACCATCTGCATCATTCCAGCCACGACCGGCTCGAGGCCGTGCTGCGCCGCGCCGTCTCGGGCGCCGTTGCGCGCGCGGAAAGTACCGGCGCTTCCATCGACGTGGTGGCGCTGGCCGCCGTGCGCGCCACGACAGAAGCGCAGGTCGCGCGCGGCCGCGACAAATTGCCGTCGATCCTGGGAACGCCGGCCGCCGGCGAGAGCGCCGGCGGCGAGTTCTTCGACGGCAACACGGAAGTGGCGACCTTTCCGGGTGACCTGCCGCTGGATCCCGAACCGCTGTTCAACGGCCGCGATGCGTTCCGCGGCCTCGCGACCGAGGCTGCCGAGAGAAGCGATTTCCGCTTCCTGCGTTTCCGCCCGCCAACACTCGAGCGCGACGGCACCGAGCCGCCGACGCTGCCACACATCCGCCTCGACCGCGCCCTGCAGTTCCTGATCGGAGACAAGCTCGCATGAACGACCGATCGAAGCCACGGCGGCCGGCGACGTTCCGGCTCGACGATCCCGGCGTCGTCGTCACCGAAGCCGACGAGACGGCACGGCTTGGCCGTGCCACCATCCAGATCACGCCGGAGCATGATCCGCAGGCGCTGCCGGTGCCGATCGAGGCGGCGCGGCCGGCGCGGCGCGGCTTTCCCTGGGGCACGCTGTTCTGGTCAGGGCTTGCCGGGCTGACGCTGCTCGGCACCGGGCTCGGCGTGGTCCATCTGATCGAAGATTTGTTCGCACGCAGCGAAACGCTCGGCTTTGTCGGCCTCGCTTTCGCCTCCGTCACCGCGCTGGCGCTTGCCGTGGTGATCGGACGCGAAGCGTTTGGCCTCGCGCGTCTTGCCACGATCGAGCAACTGCATCAGCGCGCAGCCGCCGTCCTTGCCAGCGACGACCGCAAGGAGAGCCGCGTGATCGTGCAGGACCTGCTCAAGATCGCGCACCAGAACCCGCAGCTCGCCCGCGCCCGCGCGACGCTGGAGAGCCACGCCGGCGAGATCATCGACGGCGCCGACATGATCCGGCTCGCCGAGCGCGAGTTGATGTCACCGCTTGATGCGGAGGCGCGGCGGCTGGTGTCGTCCGCCGCGCAGAAGGTGTCGATCGTGACTGCGGTGAGCCCGCGCGCCGCGATCGACGTGCTGTTCGTGTTCGTCGCTGCGCTGCGCCTGATCCGCCAGCTCGCTTTTCTCTATGGCGGCCGCCCCGGCGCGCTCGGCATGATCCGCCTGCTGCGCCACGTCATCACCCATCTTGCCATCACCGGCGGCATGGCCGCGAGCGACAGCCTGGTGCAGCAGATGCTCGGCCACGGCATTGCGGCGAAGCTGTCGCAGCGGCTCGGCGAAGGCGTGCTGAATGGTCTGCTGACGGCGCGGCTCGGTCTCGCCGCGATCGACGTCACGCGCCCGCTGCCCTTCGCGGCCTTGCCGCCGCCGAAGCTGTCGGACCTCGCGACGGATCTGCTGCGGAAGAAGGATGGCGAGGAGTAGCGGCTCTTTTCGCCTCTCCCCGCTCGCGGGGAGAGGCCGGAGCGCATCGAAGATGCGATCCGGGTGAGGGGGACTCTCCGCGAGTCCAACTATCACCGTCCCCGCGGAGACTCCCCCTCACCCCAACCCTCTCCCCGCAAGCGGGGAGAGGGAGAAGAGGGCCAGCACCTTCCACTGAAACAGCGGCGAGTCCTTCGGCGGTGACAGCTCCGGGGTCCAGCCGGAGAGCTTTTCAATCGCGTAGGTATCCATCACGAGGCCGCGCCAGCGGCGTTCGACCTGACCGAGCTGTTCGCGTTTCGCCGGAATGTTCTGCCACAGCGACGAACGGTTGTCCGGCTCGCGGCCGACATAGATGCCGGCGTGGCCCCTGATCCGGTCCATGCCGGGATCGGCAAAATCCTGGAAGCGGCCGCGTTCGTTGATCTCGATGACGGGCACGCGCCCACGGAAAAGCCAGCGCATCATGGCGTAGGTGCGATAATCCGTGGTGGCGATCCAGGTCGCGCCGGTCTCGTCCAGTGCAGCCTGGGCGCGCGCGGCGACCTGCTCATAGCCCGCCTCGGCGCCGATCGGATCGATCCTGCCGAGCAGATTCCAGGGCGCGGCGACGTAATAGAGGAACACGATGACGACGAAGGCGATGCCGGAGACCACGGCTGTCCTGGCCCAGAACAGCGACGATCTCAGCATGCGCGCCGACCAATCCTCCTTCATCATCGCCACGAGGTTCACGGCGGCAGCGGCGAAGCCGACCGGCCACATGAACATCGGCCAGGTGTCGCCGACCCGGAGCGTGGTCGACTTCGCCAGGAAATACAGGAACGGCACCAGCACCGCGCTCGACAACAGGATCGCGACCGGCTCGCGCGTGCGATAGCCGCGCCACGCCGTCAGCACCAGTCCGGTCAGCACCACCGGCAGCATGACGAAGCCGACCAGGCCGAATTGCAGGCCGATGTAATCGCCGATGGTACGCAGCGAGATGCCGTAATTGGCGGTCGCCCGCACGCCCTGGAAGCGGAACGAGGCCCAATCGTGCTGCACGTTCCAGATCAGCACCGGCGAGAACACGAGGGTGGCAACCAGCACGGCGAGATAAGGATAGGGGCTGCGCAACCAGCGCCAGCGCCAATCCGGCACCAGCAGAAAGGCGGCGACTGCCGGCGCGAACATGATCGCGGTGAATTTCGACAGCATCGAGAGGCCGGCGAACAGGCCGGCCGCCAGCCACCAGCGTCCGTCGCCGCTCTGTGACAGCCGCACCAGCGACCACATCATCGCCACCGCAAATGGGATCATGGCGACGTCGGGCGCGACCTTGGCCATCAGCAGGCCGTAATAGAGCGCGGCCTCCGGCATCAGCACCGCGAACATCACCGCGCGCGCATCGTGGGTGAGGCGGCGGACGATGTCGGCCAGCAACAGCTGCGTCAGCAGCATCGCGACGATGCCGCCGAAGCGGACACCGAGCGGCGTGTCGCCGAAGATCGCAGTACTGAGGCGGATCAGCCAGGCGATCCCCGGGGGATGGTCGAGGAAGCTGAGCGCGCCCTCCTTGGACCAGGTCCAGTAATAGGCCTCGTCGGTGCGCAGCTCGATCGCGGAAGCGTAGACGATGCGGAGCAGCGTCATCGCGGCGATGACGAGCACGGCAACAAGGATGGGACGGCGTTCGGAGCCGCCGGGCTTCACGGGGATATCGGGAGCGATCGTCACGGCCGCGCTTTTCGCCAACCTCGGAGGGGGAGTCAATGCGGGGATGGGCAGCGGCGATCCAGCCCCGACGCGGACGCCGTAGGGTGGGCAAAGCGCAGCGTGCCCACGCCGTGCATAAACGGATAGACTCGGTGGGCACGGCGCTTTGCGCCTTTGCCCACCCTACGATTTCTGGGGGCGCTTGTCCGGGACGACGGCGGTGTGTGGGGCTCCCTCCCAGGCATGTGATCCCGAACCTGTCCACCCCCGGAATTAACCGCTAGGCTGGCTGTTCTCCTTCGTGAACTGATACAACCGAATCATGGCCACCGCTGCTGCACAGATGTCCGAGCTCGTCCGCGCGACCAGCGTGCGGCAGGTGCGGCTCGTCTGCGGCGTGATCCTGTTCTGCTATGTGATCAGTCATTTCCTCAACCATGCGCTCGGCAACATCTCGGTCGAGGCCATGGAGGCCGGGGTCTACTACCACACCCTGTTCTGGCAGTTCCTGCCCGTTACGATCGTGTTCTACACCGCCGCGCTCACCCATTTGGGGCTCGGCATCTACGCGCTGTATCAGCGCCGCCAGTTCCGCTGGCGGACGATCGAGCCGCTCCAGCTCGCGCTGGGCCTGAGCATCCCCGCATTGGTCATGGGGCACGTGGTCGGGGTGCGGCTCGGCTACACGCTGTACGATCACCAAAAGCTCTACCCGCAGGAGCTCTATCTGTTCTTCGTCGCCGCGCCCGGCCGGCTCTGGCAGATGACGATCCTGCTCGTGATCGCCTGGATCCACGGCTGCATCGGCATCTATTTCTGGCTGCGCCTCAAACCGTTCTTCACGCGCGCCGCGCCCTATCTGCTCGCCGCCGCCGTGCTGATCCCGACGCTGTCGCTGCTCGGCATCTACCAGGGCGGCCGCAACGTTGCGCTCGAAGCCGATGACAGGGAGTGGCGCGTGCAGAATCTCACCCGACGCCAGGTCGGCACCACGGCCGAGGCCGCGACGCTCGATCGCATCACCGGCGGCTTCACCATCGCCTATTTCGGGCTGCTGGGCCTGGCGCTGGCGGCGCGCGGCGTGCGCGCATGGCGCGAGCGGCGCGGCGGCATGATCGCGCTGTCCTACGGCAGCGGCAAGACGGTGCGGGTCCCCAAGGGCCTCTCCGTGCTGGAAGCGAGCCTGCGCCACAATCTGCCGCATGCCAGCGTCTGCGGCGGCCGCGCCCGCTGCTCGACCTGCCGCATCCGGATCATCGGCGATCATGCCGCCCTGCCCGAGCCGTCGCAGCGCGAGGCCTTCGTGCTGACCCGCGTCGGCACCAACGATCCCTCGATCAGGCTGGCCTGCCAGTTGCGGCCGACGTCCGACCTCTCCTTCTTCCAACTCTTCACCCCGCAGACGTCGGCGGCGACAGCGCATGCCTCCGCGCCGGCGAGCATCGGCCAGGAGCGCTATCTCGTCAGCCTGTTCGTGGACATGCGCGGCTCGACGCAGCTCGCCGAGAAGCGGCTGCCGTTCGACACCGTGTTCATCGTCAACCGCTTCCTCGGCGCGGTGTCGCAGGCCGTCATCGAGAATGGCGGCCAGCCCAACCAGTTCGTCGGCGACGGCATGCTGGCGCTGTTCGGACTGACGGCCGATCCGCAAACCGCCTGCCGGCAGGCGCTGAAGGCGGCAAGCGGCATCGCCACGCAGATCGACGAACTGAATCAGCTCTTGAGCCATGATCTTCGCCAGCCGATCCGCTTCGGCATCGGCATTCACGGCGGCGAGGTCATCATCGGCGACATCGGCTATCGCGATCACATCGTCTTCACGGCGCTGGGCGATGCCGTCAACGTCGCCGCCCGCCTCCAGGACATGACCAAGACGCTGGCCTGCGAGGCGATCGTCTCGGACGAGATCCGCCGTAGCGCGGGCCTCGCCGACGATGCCTTGCCGCACCAGGAGGTCGCGATCCGCGGCCGCGACGAGCCGATGGCGGTGCGGGTGGTGGCGGATGCGCGGGAGCTGGCGGCATTGGTCGATCGCAGCGAGCGCGTCGCGGCGTAAGGTGTGAGTCCGGAGGCGCTGCGCTCCCTCCCCCGCTTGCGGGGGAGGGTTGGGGAGAGGGTGTCTCCGCAATGAGACAGTCCTCTAGAGGAGAAAGCCCTCACCCGGCACTTCGTGCCGACCTCTCCCGCAAGCGGGAGAGGTGGTGCACCACCGTCGCGGCTACAGCTTGGGCTCAATCTAATCGCCGCGTAAACACCGGCCCGCTGCAACACAGCGGCATGGGCTTGCTGCGAAAGCACCAATTGACATCACCCAGATCGTTGCAACAGATGAGCGCGGGTCCGCGGTGATGACCGCTGACAGAAGAAAGCTCCGGGAGGAGACGAGGATGTTCGATCGACGCGACCTGCTCAAGGGAGCGGGCTTGACCGCTCTTGCGGCCACACTGAATGCCACGAGAGCATTGGCCCTCGACACCGTCACGCTCCCGTTCGCCAATGGCGAACGGCCGCTGGTGAAATACCCGCAGAAGCGGCCGATGATCGGCCTAACCAGCCGGCCGCCGCAGCTCGAGACGCCGTTTGCGGTCTTCAACGACGGTCCGATCACGCCGAACAACGCGTTCTTCGTGCGCTATCACCTCTCCGACCTGCCCTACGATCTCGATCCCGACAAATTCACGCTGGAGGTCAAGGGCAAGGTCGACAAGCCGCTCAAACTTTCGCTGAAGGACATCCGGAAGATGAAGGCGACGGAGATTGTCGCCGTCGCGCAATGTTCCGGCAACAGCCGCGGCTTCTTCGAGCCGCGCGTCGCCGGCGGCCAGCTCGCCAACGGCGCCATGGGCTGTGCGCGCTGGCGCGGCGTGCCGCTGAAAGCCGTGCTGGAGATGGCCGGCGTGCAGAGCGGCGCCAAGCAGGTCACATTCAACGGCATGGACGGGCCGGTCAGCGACAAGACGCCTGACTTCGTCAAGGCGCTCGACGTCGATCACGCCAATGACGGCGAGGTCATGCTGGCCTACGGCATGAACGGCGAGGATCTGCCGTTCCTCAACGGCTTCCCGCTGCGCCTGATCGTGCCCGGCTATTACGGCACCTACTGGGTCAAGCACCTCAACGAGATCACCGTCATCGACAATGTCTATGACGGCTTCTGGATGAAGTCGGCCTATCGCATTCCGGATACACCGAACAACGCGGTCGAGCCCGGCACCGCGCCGAAAGCGACCATCCCGATCAACCGCTTCACCATCCGCTCCTTCATCACCAGCGTGCCTGACGGCGCCAAGCTGAAGGCGGGAGCTGTGACCCTGCGCGGCATCGCCTTTGACGGCGGCAAGGGCATCAGGGAGGTCCAGGTCTCCACCAACGGCGGCAAGAGCTGGGTGAACGCCAAGCTCGGCAAGGATCTCGGCAAATACGCCTTCCGCGAATGGAAGCTGCCGGTGAAGCTCGCGGCGGGCAGCCATGAACTCAAGGTCCGCGCCACCGGACATGGCGGCGAGACGCAGCCGGACACGCCGCGCTGGAACCCGGCGGGTTATTTGCGCAACGTGGTCGAGACCGTCCGCGTGACGGCCGCCTGAGGGAGAATGATCATGCAGCGCACCGTTCTCCTCGTCGTCTCGCTCGGCCTTGCCGCCGCGATGGGTTCGGCACTTGCCGCCCCGGTCAACTACAAGACCCCTGATGAGGTCGCCGCGTTCAAGCCGGGCCCCGGCCTCGAGGTCGTCAAGGGCAATTGCAGCGCCTGCCACTCGGCCGACTACATCAAGACGCAGCCGCCGATGAAGGACAGGAAAGGCTTCTGGCAGGCCGAGGTGACCAAGATGATCAAGGTCTATGGCGCACCGATCGACGATGCAGATATCGGCAAGATCGTCGATTACCTGGCCGCGACGTATTGACTGACGGCGCGCGGCTCTTCAGCCAATTGACCGCGAAACGGGCAAAACCGGCAAAAGCGCCGCGAAGTTGAGCGGAATTCGGCAAAATGCCGATGTGGTTTGAGCTACCAAGCCCGCCACATTCCGCGTATCCTGTTAGGACCGAACCGGCCGGTTGGCGGGGACTGGCGGTTCGGAGATTTCGGAGGAAGACCCGCGGAGAAGTCGTGATGGCTAAAGGTACGGTCAAGTGGTTCAACCCGACGAAGGGTTATGGATTTATCCAGCCTGCGTCGGGCGGCAAGGATGTGTTCGTGCATATCTCGGCAGTGCAGAAGGCCGGTCTGTCGACCCTGAACGAGGGACAGACGGTGGAATACGAAGAGATCGCAAACCGGGGCAAGACTTCCGCAGAGAACCTCAAAGTATAAGCCCGCTAGCCTTTGCTGCCTCCCGGATCACCTTCCGGGAGCGGGCCAAAAAAATTTCAGAAGACGGCCAGTGCATTCGACGACAGGCGTTGCGATTGCACGAGGATAGCTATTTTTTCCTGCGAAGACCGCTTGTTCGACGCCGCAGCAATGACAATCGCGACGACATTTCGTCAGCCCACCGGCAAAGGTGCGTCGCGCTTGATCTCCTCCATCACCGCATAGGTCCGCGTCTCGCGCACGCCCGGCATCGACAGCAGGGTCTCGCCGAGGAAGCGTCGATAGGCGGACATGTCCGCAAGCCGCGCCTTCACAAGATAGTCGAAGCCGCCGGCAACCATGTGACACTCCAGCACCTCGGGCGCGAGCTTCACCGCGCGCGCAAACCGCTCGAAATTGTCGGGCGTGGTCTTGTCGAGCAGCACTTCGACGAACACCAGAAGGCCAAGGCCGAGCCGATGCGGGTTGAGCCGCGCGCCGTAGCCCTCGACGACGCCCTCGCGTTGCAGGCGCTTCAGCCGCTCGCCGATCGAGGTCGGCGACAGCCCGATGCGCTCGGCGAGCTCGACATTGGCGATCCGGCCATCCTCCTGCAAAATCGAGAGGATTCTCCGGTCAATGCGATCTAATTCCATAACTTCTGAGGTCAGTTGCCTACCAATCTTCATTTTCTAAGGCAAATGAGCTAGATTGTCTATCGAACTACGGTCGCGCGGGCATTATCCTGAATTCAGCCACAGGACACGCCATGCCGAACATCCCGCCTCCCTTTAGCGCCCCCTACGCGCCCGACGATGCCGAGCTCGCCGCGCAGCTGTTACCGGCGTCGCATCTCAGTCCGCCGCAGGAGGCACGGATCGACCGTACCGCGACCCGGCTGATCGAGGCGATCCGCAAGCGCGACGACCGGCTCGGTGGGGTCGAGGACATGCTGCGGGAGTTCGCGCTCTCGACCAAGGAGGGCCTCGCGCTGATGGTGCTGGCCGAGGCGCTGCTGCGCGTGCCGGACGCCCGCACCGCCGACCAGTTCATCGAGGACAAGCTCGGCGAGGGTGACTTCATCCACCACGAGACCAAGTCCACGGCCTTCCTGGTCAACGCCTCGGCCTGGGCACTCGGCCTGTCGGCGCGGGTGATCCAGCCCGGCGAGACGCCGGACGGCACCATCGGCCGCCTCGTCAAGCGACTGGGCGCGCCGGCGGTACGCACCGCGACGCGCCAGGCGATGCGGCTGATGGGCAACCATTTCGTGCTGGGCGAGACCATCGAGCAGGCGCTGGAGCGGGCTCAGCCGCGCTCCGGCCAGAAGCCGCGCTATTCCTTCGACATGCTCGGCGAAGGCGCGCGCACGGCGGCCGATGCGAAGCGCTATTTCGATGCCTATGCCAGCGCGATCGAGACCATCGGCAAGGCGGCGGGCACTCATTCCCTGCCCGACCGGCCCGGTATCTCGGTCAAGCTCTCGGCACTGCATCCGCGCTTCGAGGCGATCAGCCGCGCGCGGGTGATGGCCGAGCTGGTGCCGCTGCTGCTCGATCTGGCGCAGCGCGCCAAGGCCCATGACCTCAACTTCACCGTCGATGCCGAGGAAGCCGACCGGCTGGAGCTGTCGCTCGACGTGATCGCAGCAACGCTCGCCGATCCCTCGCTCAAAGGCTGGGACGGATTTGGCCTTGCGATCCAGGCCTATCAGAAACGCGCCGGCGCCGTGATCGACTATGTCGATGCACTCGCGCGCGCGCATGACCGCAAGCTGATGGTGCGCCTCGTCAAGGGCGCCTATTGGGACACCGAGATCAAGCGCGCGCAGGAGCGCGGGCTCGACGGCTATCCCGTGTTCACGCGCAAGGCGATGACGGACCTGAACTACGTTGCCTGCGCGACGAAGCTGCTGGCCTTGCGGCCGCGCATCTTCCCGCAATTCGCCACCCACAACGCGCTGACGGTCGCGACCGTGCTGGAGCTTGCCGCAAGCGGCGGCGGCTTCGAGTTCCAGCGCCTGCACGGCATGGGCGAGGCGCTGTACGAGCAGCTCGCCAAGGACCAGCCTGACATCGCCTACCGCACCTATGCGCCGGTCGGCAGCCATCGCGACCTGCTGGCCTATCTGGTACGGCGACTGCTGGAGAACGGCGCCAATTCCTCCTTCGTGGCGCAGGCTGCCGATTATCGCGTGCCTGTTACGGCGCTGCTGCAGCGGCCGGCGGATGCCATTGTCCGGCCGCAAGCGGCGGCCCATTCCAGGATTCCGTTGCCTGGCGATCTGTTCGCGCCGGAGCGGCGCAATTCGCGCGGCGTCGAATTCGGCGCGCGCCTCGCGCTCGAGCAATTGCTGGCCGACGTGAAGGCCGAAGCTGTGGACCTCAAGCCCATCGCCGATGCCACGCCGGATCAGACCAATGCGGCACTCGCCGTGGCGGTTGCGGGCTTTGCCGCCTGGAGCCGGACGCCGGCAGGTACGCGCGCGGCGGCATTGGAGCAGGCGGCGCATCTGCTGGAGAGCCGCAGCGCCCGCTTCATCGCGCTTCTGCAAGCCGAGGGCGGCAAGACGCTCGACGATGCGCTCTCGGAGCTGCGCGAAGCTGCGGATTTCTGCCGCTATTATGCCGCGCAAGGCCGCAAGCTGTTCGGCGCTGATACCGCGATGCCCGGCCCGACCGGCGAGAGCAATGCGCTCGCAATGCGCGGTCGCGGCGTCTTCGTCGCGATCTCGCCATGGAATTTCCCGCTGGCGATCTTCCTGGGTCAGGTCACGGCCGCGCTGATGGCCGGCAACAGCGTGGTGGCAAAGCCGGCCGAGCAGACGCCGCGCATCGCGCGCGAAGCCGTCGCCCTGCTGCACGAGGCCGGCATCCCCAGAAGCGCGCTGCATCTCGTCACCGGCGACGGCAAGATCGGCGCGATGCTGACGGCGTATCCTGGCATCGCCGGCGTCGTCTTCACCGGCTCGACCGAGGTCGCACGCCTGATCAACCGGACGCTCGCCGCCAAGGACGGGCCGATCGTGCCGCTGATCGCCGAGACCGGCGGCATCAACGCCATGATCGCGGACGCCACCGCGCTGCCCGAGCAGGTCGCCGACGACGTCGTCACCTCCGCGTTCCGTTCCGCCGGCCAGCGCTGCTCGGCGCTGCGGCTCTTGTTCGTGCAGGAGGACGTCGCCGACCGCATGATCGAGATGATCGCGGGCGCCGCGCGCGAACTGAAGATCGGCGATCCCTCCGATGTCGCGACCCATGTCGGCCCGGTGATCGACCTCGAGGCCAAGCAGCGCCTCGATGCGCATATCGCGCGGATGAAGCGCGAGGCGCGACTGCACTTTGCCGGCGACGCACCGGAGGGCTGCTTCGTCGCGCCGCACATCTTCGAGCTCAGGGACGCCGGCCAGCTCACCGAGGAGGTCTTCGGCCCGATCCTGCATGTCGTGCGCTATCGCGCCGAGACTCTCGCGCGCGTGTTGCAGGCCATCGAGCGTACCGGCTATGGACTCACCCTCGGCATCCACTCCCGCATCGACGACACGATCGAAGCCATCATCGACCGCGCCCAGATCGGCAACGTCTACGTCAACCGCAACATGATCGGCGCCGTGGTCGGCGTGCAGCCGTTCGGCGGCAACGGCCTCTCCGGAACCGGCCCCAAGGCCGGCGGCCCGCACTACCTCGCGCGCTTCGCCGCCGAGCAGACCGTGACCATCAACACGGCTGCGGCAGGTGGCAATGCTGCGTTGCTTGCGGGTGAGGAGTGAGACGGCTTCCGGCTTTTATCAGCGCACGATAGCAGTTCCGTCATCCTGAGGTGCGAGTGGCGCGATGCCACGCATCGCGCCGGGAGCCTCGAAGGATAGCGGCCCCGATGCAGCCGGGCCGTCGCCCTTCGAGGGCCGCTGAAGAAGCGGCCACCTCAGGGTGACGGGAGATGGGTTCGGGTCCGTGGCGGACGCGCGCCGACTGCCGCAATGGGCCCTGCGCCGGGCGCCGTTGCATCCCGCGGAAACATCGGTCTAATGCTCCCATGAATGCGCCCGTGCCAATTCCAGCGCGCGGGAAACGACTGAAGCGAGGGAGCGACGCTGCGATGGATAAGGGCATTTTTGCCGGCCTGAAAGTTCTGGACTGCGCGAGCTTCATCGCAGCGCCCGCGGCCGCGACCGTGCTGTCGGATTTCGGCGCCGACGTCGTCAAGATCGAGCCGCCCGGCGCCGGGGATCCCTACCGCAATCTGCCCAACCTGCCGGGCTATCCCACGGGCGAGCACAATTTCGCCTGGCTGCTGGAGGCACGCAACAAGAAGAGCATCGCGCTCGACCTCGCCAAGCCGGAGGCGCAGGCGGTGCTCTACAGACTGGTGGAAGAGGCCGACGTCTTCATCACCAACATGCCGCCGCCGGTGCGCGCCAAGCTCGGCATCACCTATGACCATCTCGCCCATCTCAACGACCGGCTGATCTACGCCTCCTTCACCGGCTATGGCGAGAAGGGCGAGGAGGCCAACAAGCCCGGCTTCGACAGCAACGCCTATTGGGCGCGCTCCGGCCTGATGGACCTGGTGCGCGCCGACACCGATACCACGCCGGCCCGCTCGGTCGCCGGCATGGGCGACCATCCCTGCGCCATGGCGTTCTACGGTGCCATCGTCACCGCGCTGTATCAGCGCGAGAAGACCGGCAAGGGCTCGCATGTCGCCTCCAATCTGATGGCGAACGGGGTATGGGCCGCGAGCGTGCTGGCGCAGGCAAAACTCTGCGGCGCCAAGTTCGGCGAGCGGCGCCCGCGCGAGCGCGCGCTCAACGCGGTCGCCAACCACTACCAGTGCAAGGACGGCCGCTGGCTGATCCTGTCACTGCTGAGCGAGGAGAAGCAGTTTCCGACGCTGGCCAAGTGCCTGGGGCGCGAGGACCTGATCGCCGACCCGCGCTTCGCCACCAAGGCCGACCGCCACGCCCGCTCGATCGAGCTGATCAAGATTCTGGACGAGACCTTTGCCACCAGGGATCTCGCCGAATGGCGCAGGATCCTCGACGGCAACGGCCTCGTGTTCGGTGTCGTCGCCATTCTCGACGACATCCCGAACGACAAGCAGATGCTCGACAACGAGGTGCTGGTGCCGTTCGAGAACGACACCATGCTCACCATCAGCAGCCCGATCTGGATCGACGGCGCCAAGAAGGTGCAGCCGCGCAAGCCGCCCGCCGTCGGCGAGCACAGTGACGAGATTTTGCGCGGGGCGGGATACGACGAGGCGGCGATCAAGCAGCTGCGGGGGTCGGGAGCTGTCGGGTAAGGCGGCGCGACACGTTCCGCTGTCGTTCCGGATCTGCGCTCCGCTTGTCCGGGACGACAGCGGGGAGATAGCTCGTCTCTACACCCCGTCATTGCGAGCGCAGCGAAGCAATCCAGAACCCCACCGCGGATGCATTGCTGGATTGCTTCGCTGCGCTCGCAATGACGGCGCAGGACCATCTCGGTATAATCATCGGCAAGACATCAACGTCGCGAGGTTCCATGCCCAGCTACCGCCTGCACTACTTCCCGGAATCCGGCAACAGCTACAAGCTCGCGCTGATGCTGACGCTGTGCGGCGAGAGGTTCGAGCCGGTCTGGACCGATTTTGCCGGCGGCGTCACGCGCACGACGGAATGGCGTAAGGCGGTCAACGAGATGGGCGAGATTCCCGTGCTCGAAATCGACGGCGTGAAGATGACACAGACCGCGCCGCTCCTGCTGAAACTCGCCGAGCAGTACGGCCGCTTCGGCGCGGAGACGGAGCAGGAAAAGTTCGAGCTGCTGCGCTGGCTGTTCTGGGACAACCACAAGCTCACCGGCTACATGGCGACCTATCGCTTCATGCGCGCCTTCACCGAGAAGAACGATCCCCAGGTGCTGAAGCATTTTCGCCGCCGGCTCGAGGACTTCCTCGGCATTCTCGACGGGCATCTCCGGCACAACGACTTCGCGATCGGCGCAAGGCCGACGGTCGCCGACATCTCGATGATGGCCTATCTGCATTATCCGAGCGACGAGCACGGTTTTGACTTCGCCACGAGCCATCCCGCCATCCACGCCTGGCTCGGCCGCATGGCCGCGCTGCCCGGCTGGAAGCCGGCCTATGAATTGCTGCCGGGCAAGCGGATGACGAACTACGCGAAATGAGGGGGCCAGCGCCAAGCTTCAGCGCCGTCATGGCCGGGCTTGTCCCGGCCATCCACGATCTTGGACGCGGATACGAGAACGTGGATGCCCGGGACAAGCCCGGGCATGACGAAGGAAGCGCGGCTTACCGCAGCGACAGCCAGCCGAGCGTGAACAGGATGCCGCCGACGATGACGGCCATCGCGATCGCCGAGATGCTGATGCGGGCGCTGCCGGCGACCTGCTTGGCTTCTTCGTTCTGCGCGATCTCGCGATTGCGCGCCTTGTTGGCGTTGCCCGTATCCGTCATGAATCATCCAAATCGCTTGTTGGCTAACGCGTCTTGATGAAGCACATGCCGATGCGGCGCGAGGCCGCGGCGGCCTGACAGGTGAGACCGTTAGCACAGTTCCATGACGTAAAACTCTTGTCTGGCGTTCCCGATCCCGCATCCCGCAGGGAACAATGCGCGCCCCAGCCGTCCTGATACTCGCTTCCGGCGAGCTCGCGGCTGCCGCGGGTCTGCGGCCGGCTGGCAAATCCGCGTGAGAAATCAGGACGTTTGCCCGTGGCGAAGGCGGTCAGGATATCGCGGCGACGCAGCTGGTCACCGACGAAATGCGGCGAGGCCGGCACGATGGCCGCGTTGGACGGCTTGTCGGCGAGCCAGTCGACGCCAGGGAAATGGAAGCCGCCGATGCCGCGGGTCTGGTGGCATCCTGAGCAGGTGACGTCGTTGAGACGACGCTGGAAGCCCGCGACCGAGCGGATGTTCTGCATGTCTCCGCGCGCGGCGGCCTGCTTCAGCGCGCCGACCACGTCGTCATCGGTGAAGACCGGGGCGCCGCTGCCCTCGCCTCCTTCTTCTCCTTGCAACATGCCGAACTCGGGCTGCAGCGCGGAAGCGTCGAGGCCGGCGGGCGTCGCCACCACCGCAGCCTTGGCCAGGAATCTTTCCGGGATCAGCACCGTGCCGCGATCGAATTCGCGCAGATTCTCGGGTGCGAGCAGCCAATCCCTGAAATCGCGCCGGAGCGCATCGTCGGCGAGGACGCGGTCGCGATCGATCTGGTTCTCCAGCACCGCTTCCGCGAACGTCTTCGTCGCGGCGTCGTACTTGAACACCTTGAGCAAATAGTCGGAGCGGAAATCGTGCAGCGCCGATTTCGGCGCGACGGAGATCTGGATGTTGGTCTCGATGCGCTCGAGCATGGAATCGTCGCGGCCGCCGATCAGCTCCTGCCAGTTGCCATTGTCGAGCCAGCGCCGCGCGATTTCGGCGCAGCTGATCGGCTTGCCGTTCCCGTCCGTCCGCGACGCATCCCTCGCCTTCATTATGAGATTGAACGTCATCGGCAACCGCGTCGCGACCTTGCCGCCATCGGGCCTGCTGTCGAAACGCGCCAGACGATAGATCAGCCGGATTTCTCCGCAGGACTCTTCTGACACGTAGGCGCGGTCCATACGGTTGACGATACCGGCCAGCACGAAGCGCGTGTCGGGCGACGTCAGATTGGCCCGATCGAACAGCAGCACGTCAAAACCCTCGCCGACGCCGATGGTCTCGGTCGGATACGCTGCCTTCCGCTGGGCAATGTAGCGCTCGAGCTCCGCGTCGATCGCGGGAGGAATGTCCTTGAGCTGCGGCAGCGATGCGAACAGCCGGTCGGTTGTCAGCGGACCGTCCGCCTTGCGCGCCGGCGCCAACAGGCGCGGGATCGTGAGGACGTCGCCGTCGTCGAGCTTGCGCAACAGATCGGGATCGGCGATTGCCGTGCCGCGCATCAGCTGCGCGGTCTCCGCGGCTGATGACGAGGCGGCGCCGCCAAGCAACACGACGACAGCAATGGCAATTCGCAGCGCGCGGCTCATGCCTTAGGTAACACCGCGCCGGGATGCCTATTCAAGCAAAAAGGCGCCTCACATGCTGGTGAAGCGCCTCTTCGAAAGTCGAATATCGAATGCTCAGCGCGCGACGATCAGCCCCTTGCTGGTGACGACCACCCAGCGGCCGTCCTGGCGGCGGATCGCATCGACGCGGCCGACGCCGGGGATGGGGTCGCCGGGATAGACCTCGTAGAGGCCGTCGCGGCCCTCGATCAGCGCGCCGCCATTGGCGGCGTTGCGCAGCCGCCAGCCTTCGATCGTCGGCAGACGGCCGACCTCGGGCTTGGGGGCGGCTGCCACCGGGGCCGGTGCAGCAGCGGCGGTCGCAACCTGGGTCGGCGTGACCGAGCCGGTGATATCCTTCGCGGGCGCCGGAGCTGCGGCAGCCTGCGCGGACGCGGCGGACGACGTGACGCGGAGCTTGTCGACGGCCTCCGACAGCTTTGCGATCCTGGCGAGCGGCTCGGCCTGCGCCTTCTCGAGCTTGTCGAGGCGGTCGTTGGCGCGATTGAACTGGCTGAGGCCCGTCTTCGAGCCCTGCTCGACATTGGCCTTGAGCGCGACGAGGTCGGCATCGATCCGCGCGACCGAAGCATCGAGCGCGCTGGTGTCAGTGACCTGCACCGGCGCCTGGGCGGGGCTTGCGAAATGCATCATACCGGCCGTTGCGAGCGCGCCGCTGATCGCGCCGACACCTGCTGCGATCGCCACCACCGCGGCCATTGCCGACAGGCGCCGCTTGCCGGCGGCCTCGCGCGGCTCGTCCGCCTTCACATGCGGGGCAAAATCCTCGCGGTCCCAAGAGCCATTCCACGACCGCTCCGAGGGCGCCATGACGATGAGCTTGCCGGGCTTCGGCTCGGGCTTGGTCTCGGCTTTGGCTTCGACCTTCGGCAGCTCGATCCTTGACGCTTCGATCTTTGGCGGCTCGACCGGATCCGGCTTGGGCGGCGCCTCGTGGTCGGGGGCGATCGAAGGGGCGTCGATCCCGGCAGCCTCGACAGCCTGCGGCGCGGTCGTCCCGGCATCGACGACGCTCTTATCCTGGGCAGCCTGCTCAGCCATTGGTTCGCTCACGGTTCAAATACTCCGCTCTGGATTGACCTTTTGGTAACTTTCATTGCTTGCGAGATCCTTACCTTGGGACCCGCTTACCGAAATTTTAGGAAGTTATCCGGGGCCGAATTGGGCCGGGAAGATGGAACCGGTGTGGCGGGCATGAAACAAATTGTAATCGGGGCAAAATGAACGGCGGCGGAATGACGACACGACGCGCGTGTCTCACCCGTCATCCTGAGGCGCGAGTGGCGCGGTGCGCAGCACCGCGCCGGGAGCCTCGAAGGATGAACGAGCTGCTACAGCCGGGCCGTCGCCCTTCGAGGCTCGCCGAAGTGGCGAGCACCTCAGGGTGACGGTGAGAGACTTGAGCGCGCCACCTCCACGTCGTCATTGCGAGCGCAGCGAAGCAATCCAGAATCCCTCCGCGGAAGAAGTCTGGATTGCTTCGTCGCAAGGGCTCCTCGCAATGACGGAGCAGGCAGTGCCCGCCCCTCACTCACATCACGGTTCGTCACATCACGACCGGCGCATCCGGCAGCTCGTTCGCATGCGAGGCCTGCGGCGGGAAATGCCGCGCCAATTCGCGCGACACCGCTTCGATGCCTCCGATGACGCCGCGCTCGAACTGGCCGGAGGCGAACTCCGCCTCCATGGCGCGGCAGATGCTCTCCCAGCCCGCCGCGCCCACCTTCGCGTCGATGCCGCGATCGGCGATGATCTCGACGTCGCGATCGGCGAGCAGGAGATAGATCAGGACGCCGTTGTTGTGCGCGGTGTCCCAGATGCGCAGGAGCGAGAACACGTCGAGCGCCCGCGCTCGGGCCGGCTGGTTGCGGAACAGCGGCACGCCGTCGAGCGCGCCCTCGACCACGAAGCGGACCTGGCCGGAATGGGTGGCTTCGCCGCGCTTGATCGCCTGCTCGATGCGGGCGAGGACGTCTGGCGGAAAGATCTGCTTTGCCCGCCAATGATGCTGCACGAGATGTCTGGCAATGCGCTTGATGCTCATGACCGCTACCAGCTCCCCGAGGCGCCGCCGCCGCCGAAACTGCCGCCACCGCCGCTGAAGCTGCCGCTGTCGCTGCTGCTCGAGCCGCTGCTCCAGCCGCCTCCCGACGAGCCGCTCGACCACGAGCCGCCGCGCGAGCGGCCGGTGCCCGGCGTGATCGCCGAAAACAGATCGGCGATGAAGCCGACGATGAAGCCGAGGACGCCGACGGCGGCGGCGAGCGCTGCGGAGCCGAGGATGAACCACGTCACCGCCGCAATGATGCCCCCGGTCACCAATGATCCGAGCAGCCGTCCCAGCATGGCGCGGAAGAACCCGCCGACGCCGATCGAGGCGAACAGCGCCACGGCGAAGACCGGCGCGAGATCGTCCAGATTGTGGGCGAAGTTGACGCTGCGCGAGGGGGACGGCAGCGGCTCGCCGTCGATCACCCGCATCATGCGGTCGACGCCTGCGCCGATGCCCGCGGCAAAATCGCCGCTTCTGAACTTGGGGCTGATATCCTCGTCGATGATGCGGCGCGAGGTGACGTCGGTGAGCACGCCCTCGAGGCCGTAGCCGACCTCGATGCGCAAGTGGCGGTCGTTCTTGGCGACGACGAGGATCGCGCCGTCATCGACCTTCTTGCGGCCGATCTTCCAGGCGTCCGCGACCCGGATCGAGAACTGCTCGATCGTCTCCGGCTGCGTCGTCGGTACGATCAGGACGGCGATCTGGCTGCCCTTGCGCGCCTCGAAGTCTTGCAGCTTTTGCGACAGCGAGGCGATGTCGGCGCTGGAGAGCGTGCCGGTCTGATCGACCACGCGGCCGGTGAGCTGGGGAACGGCGACGTCGGCGGAGGCTGGGAAAGCGAGGGCGAGGAGGAGTGCGATGACGAAGACGATGCGCGAGGATGCGGCCGAAGCAGCCCGCCACAACCTCGCTGTCATCGCCCGGCTTGACCGGGCGATCCAGTATTCCAGAGACGCCAGCGAAATACGGAGAAGCCGCGGCGTACTGGATTCCCCGCTTCCGCGGGGAATGACAGCGGTGGGTTGGGCGCGCATCTGTGTCGAACGCGGCTACTTCGACGGCGCTGGCGCCGGATTGAAATCCACCTTCGGCGCGGTCGAGATCGCTTTCTCGTTCTCCACCGAGAAGTTCGGCTTCTCCTTGTAGCCGAACATCATCGCGGTGAGGTTGCTCGGGAAGGAGCGGATGGTGACGTTGTAGTCCTGCACCGACTTGATGTAGCGGTTGCGCGCTACCGTGATGCGGTTCTCGGTCCCCTCCAGCTGCGACATCAAATCCTTGAACAGGGCGTCGGACTTCAGCTGCGGATAGTTTTCGGTCACGACCAGAAGTCGCGACAGCGCGCTGGAGAGTTCGCCTTGGGCTGCCTGGAACTTCTGGAAGGCGGCCGGATCGTTCAGCACCTCGGGCGTCGCCTGGATGCTGCCGACCTTGGCGCGCGCATTGGTGACGCCGAGCAGCACGTCCTTCTCCTGCTGCGCAAAGCCCTTCACCGAGTTGACGAGATTGGGCACGAGGTCGGCGCGGCGCTGATACTGGTTCACGACCTCGGACCAGGCGGACTTGATCTGCTCGTCCTCGCTCTGGATCGCGTTGTAGCCGCAATTGGTGAGGCTCAGCGAGGCCAGCGCCGCCAGCACGGTCAGGATCTTGCGCATCAAATTTCTCCCGGTGGAATCTGGCGCAAACTACCAGAACGGCTCCGCGGAGTGTCGAGATTTTTCCGTCATTCCGGGACGATGCGACGGGACCGCGCAAGCGGGACTTGGGGCATCGGACCCGGAATCTCGAGATTCCGGGTTCGCTTCGCGCCCCGGAATGACTGCGACAAGCACGTGCGCGCCCACCCCAGCCGACTGACGCAAGCCTCTTGCCTATCCCTGACCGACATAGTCAACTCTCGACAACAAGACGAAAAGCGCCAGGGGGAACGCGATGACCTCGTTCGAGACCATCCTCGTGGAGCGGCCCGAGCCGGCGATCACAAGGGTCGTGATGAACCGGCCCGAGGCGCGCAACGCGCAGAACCTGCAGATGACCTACGACCTCAACGCCGCCTTCGACGCGGCGGTGCAGGACGATGCGGTCAAGGTGATCATTCTCGCCGGCAGCGGGCCGCATTTCTCGTCCGGCCACGACCTGCGCCCCGGCGGCAAGAATGCGGCCGGCGTCGATTTCCCGCCGATCGGAAATTGGGGCGGTTTTGCCGAGCCGAACGCGCATGGCCGCTTTGCGCGCGAGCAGGAAATCTATCTCCAGATCACCCGGCGCTGGCGCAACCTCGCCAAGCCGACCATTGCCGAGGTGCACGGCAAGTGCATCGCCGGCGGGCTGATGCTGGCCTGGGCCTGCGATCTCATCGTCGCCAGCGACGATGCGCAGTTCTGCGATCCCGTCGTCACCATGGGCGTCTGCGGCGTCGAGTGGTTCGTGCACCCCTGGGAGCTGGGCCCGCGCAAGGCCAAGGAGTTCCTGTTCACCGCCGACAGCTGGAGCGCGCAGGAGGCGCACCAGCTCGGCATGGTCAATCAGGTCGTGCCGCGCAGCGAATTGTCATCGCGCGTGCTGGAGCTGGCGCGCCGGATCGCATCAAAACCGTCCTTCGCGTTGAAGATGACCAAGGAAGCCGTCAACCGCTCGGTCGACGTGATGGGACAGCCCGCCGCGATCGATCAGGCCTTTGCGCTGCATCAGCTCTGCCATGCCCACAATCTTCAGGAGTTCGGCATGATCGTCGATCCCTCCGGCCTGCATCCTTCCGTGCGCAAGCCGCCGCCGGCGGCGGAGTAGACAACATGGACCTCAATCTCAGCGACGAGCAGAAGCTGCTGCGCGACAGCGCGGAACGCTTCGTGGCCGGCAGCTACGATGCCGCTCACCGCCGCAGGATGGCGAACGATCCGCTCGGCTTCAGCCCCGCGGTGTGGAAGCAATTCGCCGAGCTTGGCTGGCTGGCGCTGCCGCTGCCCGAGGAATTCGACGGACTCGGCGGCGGCGCGGTCGAGATCGGCATCCTGATGGAGGCCTTCGGCCGCGGGCTGGTGTCGGAGCCCTATGTCGCGACCGTGGTGCTGGGCGCCGCACTGATCGCCAGATGCGGCACCCATGAGCAGAAGCAATCGAGCCTGCCCAAGGTCGCGGACGGATCACTGAAGCTCGCATTCGCGCATTCCGAGCGCGCGGCGCGGTTCGATCTCGCCATGGTCGCGACATCGGCGACCAAGACGGCGCAAGGCTGGCGTCTTTCCGGCAGCAAGATCGCGGTGCTCGACGGCCATGCCGCCGATGAGATCATCGTCTCCGCGCTCATGCACGACCATCACGGCCCTTCGGGACGGATCGGCCTGTTCGTGATGCCGGCGACCGTGCCGGGCGTCGCGATCTCCGACTACGCGCGCCTCGGCGGCGGGCGCGCCTGCAACATCGAGCTGTCCGACGCGCACCTGCCCGAAGACGCCCTGCTCGGCGACGGCCACGACGCGCTGCCGGCGATCGAATGGGCCGTCGATCGCGCCATGGCCGCACTCGGTGCGGAAGCCGTCGGCATCATGCAGACGCTGCTCGACACCACGCTCGACTACACCAAGATCCGGAAGCAATTCGGCCGGCCGCTCTCGGCCAACCAGGTCATCCGCCATCGCCTCGCCGACATGGCCATGCAGGTCGACGAGGCGCGCTCGATGGCGCTGCGCGCCGCGCTGAAGGTGGACGCCGCGCCGACCGAGCGCGCCCGGGCGGCGTCGGGCGCGAAGGCGAAGATCGGCAGATGCGCCCGCTTCGTCGGCGAGCAGTCGATCCAGCTTCACGGCGGCATGGGCGTCACCGAGGAGCTCGAGGTCGGCGCCTATTTCAAGCGCCTCGTCGCCTTCGACACGCTGTTCGGCGGCAGCGCGCATCACTATGCCCGCCACGCCGAGCTTGGCCGCAGAGCCTGACACCGGGAGAGCATCATGGACCTGTCGTTCAATGCCGAGGAGCGCGCCTTCCAGGACGAGGTGCGCGGCTTCATCGCCAGCAATCTCACCGAGGAGATGAAGCGCGCGACCGCGCTGACGCCGTCGGTGTTCTCCGATCCCGATATCGGCGTGGCCTGGCAGCGCGCGCTGCATAGGCAGGGCTGGGGCGCGCCGGGCTGGCCGGTCGAGTACGGCGGGCCGGCCTGGACGCCGGCGCAACGCTGGATTTTCGAAACCGAATGCGCGCGGGCCGGCGTGCCCAATGTCAACGTGATGGGCGTGAAGATGGTCGGGCCGGTCATCATCGGCTTCGGCAGCCCCGAGCAGAAGAACTTCTACCTGCCGCGGATTCTCTCCGGCGAGGATTATTGGTGCCAGGGCTATTCCGAGCCGGGCTCGGGCTCCGATCTTTCCTCGCTAAAGACGCGGGCGGTGCGCGACGGCGACGATTACATCATCAACGGCACCAAGATCTGGACCACGCACGCCCACCACGCCAACCGCATGTTCGCGCTGGTGCGCACCGGTGACGGGCCGCGGCAGCAGGACGGCATCAGCTTCATCCTGATCGACATGAAGACGCCGGGCATCACCACCCGTCCCATTCTCACCATCGGCGGCGACCACGAGGTCAACCAGGTGTTCTTCGACGACGTGCGCGTGCCCGTCGCCAACCGCGTCGGCGAGGAAGGCAAGGGCTGGACTTACGGCAAATATCTGCTCGAGTTCGAGCGCGGCTCCGGCATCGCTTCGGCCAAGCTGCGCGAGGGCTTGAGGGCGCTCGCGGACCTGGCCGAGTCGGACCTGACGGGACGGGCCATCGACAGCCCCGATATCGCAACGCGCATCTCCGAGGTCGAGGTCGATATCGACGCGCTGGAGATGACCGAGCTGCGCGTGCTCTCGGCGCTGCAGACCGGGCAAAACCCGGGCGCGGTGTCATCGATCCTGAAGCTGCGCAACAGCGAGATCCGCCAGGCGGTGACGCGGCTAGGGGTCGACGTGATCGGCCACGACGCTCTCGCTGTCGAGCCGATGCGCCCGCTCTACAGGCTCAACCACGAGCCGGCGATCCCTGAGGAGATGCTGACAATGGTGCCGGAATATCTCAACGGCCGCGCCTACACCATCTTCGGCGGCACCTCGGAGATCCAGCGCGACATCATCGCGAAGATGATGCTGGGGATTTGAGTCTGGCTTCACGGACCGACGCTTCGCGTGCAAACGCGCCACATCCTCCGCTGTCGTCCCGGACAAGCGTAAGCGCAGATCCGGGATCCATAACCACAGGCAGATGTGGTTACGGGGATTCGGAGTCACCAGTTCCGCGCCAAACCACGTCCTGTGGTTATGGGTCCCGGGTTCGCGCTTAGCGCGCCCCGGGACGACATTTGCGTGTGTGGTAACAGCCCGCGCGATAACCCGACGCTACCCCGCCGCCTTCGCGTCCCTGATCGCCTGCCAGATCTTCTGCGGTGTCAGCGGGGTGTTCAGCTGGGTGATGCCGAGCTCGGCGAGCGCGTCCATCACGCCGTTGGTGACGCAGGGCGGGCCGCCGATGGCGCCGGATTCGCCGCAGCCCTTGGCGCCGAGCGGATTGGTGCGGCAGGGCGCGGAATCATCCAGCGTCACCACGATCGGCGGCACGTCGTCGGCGCGCGGGATGCAATAGTCCTGATAGCTCGCGGTCAGCAGCTGGCCGTCGGCATCGTAGGACACGCCCTCATACAGCGCCTGGCCGATGCCTTGCGCGACGCCGCCATGGATCTGCCCCGTGACCAGCATCGGGTTCACCGCGACGCCGACATCGTCGACCGTGGTGTAGCGCACCACCTTGGACACACCGGTCTCGGGGTCGATCTCGACCTCGCAGATATGCGTGCCGTTCGGCCAGCTCGGGCCATCGACCTCGCCCTCGGAATCGACGCTGAGCTTGGCGCCGTTTTCCTTCTCGGCGAGATCGAACAGGCTGATGCGGCGGTCGGTGCCGACCACGGTGAGCATGCCGCCCTGATATTCGATGTCCTCGAGCGAGGTCTCCAGCACGTTGGCCGCTTTCTCGCGCGCCTTCTGGATCAGATCGTTGGAGGAGACCGCAACCGCCGTGCCGCCGACGAACAACGAGCGCGAGCCGACGCTGCCGAAACCCATGGCGAGATCGGTATCGCCCTGCACCACGTCGATCTTCTCCATGGGAATGCCGAGCGTGTCGGAGATCATCTGGGTATAGGTGGTCTGCAAGCCCTGCCCCATCGCCATGGTGCCGGAATGCAGCACGACGCGCCCCTGAGAAGTCGCGTGCAGGCTGACCTTCTCGGTGTGCGCGCGGCCACCGGTCCATTCGATGTAGGAGGTGAGCCCGCGGCCGTAGAGCAGGCCCTTCTTCTTCGCGGCCTTCTTGCGCGCGGCAAAGCCGTCCCAATCCGCAAGCTTCACGGCGCGGTCGAGCATGTGGGCGAAGGCGCCGGAATCATAGACCTGGCCGGCCGCATTGGTGTAGGGCAGCTGCGCCGGCTTGATGTAATTGGCCTTGCGGATCGCGCGCGGATCCATGCCGATTTTGCGCGCGGCGGCGTCGAAAAGGCGCTCGACGATGAACACCGCCTCGGGACGGCCGGCGCCGCGATAGGCTCCGACCGGCGCGGTGTGCGTCATCACCGACTTCACTTCGAAATGCACCAGCGGCAGATCGTAGACCCCGGTCTGCACGAACGGGCCGAGCACCAGCGGGATGATGTTCGCCGCACCCGAGGAATAGGCACCGGTGCAGCCGATCGACTTGACGCGATAGGCCAGCACCTTGCCCTTGTCGTCGAGCGCGAAGGAGGCGGTCGAGGTCAGATCGCGGCCATGGGTGCCGCCGACGAATTCGTCGGTGCGGTCGCCGCGCCAGCGGATCTTCTTGTTCAGCTTGGTCGCGGCATAGGCAACAATACCGTCTTCGGGATAGAGGTTGGTCTTCTGGCCGAAGCCGCCGCCGATGTCGCCGACCAGCACGCGGACACTGTCCTTGGGGCGCTTGAGCACGGCCTCCGCCAGCACGTCGCGGGTCGAGGCCGGCGTCTGCGACTGCACGTGCAGCAGCAGACGGCCGGTCTTCTTGTCGATCTCGGCGATGGTCGAGCGCGGCTCCATCGCGGATGGAACGAGGCGCTGGCTGACGAGATCGAGCTCGACGGTGTGCGCCGCCTTGGCGAAGGCTTCGTCGACCTTGGCGGCATCGCCGTAAGACATCGCGCTGACGATATTGTCCGGCGCCTCCGGCCACACCACGGGTGCGCCGGGCTTGACGGCCTCGACCGGATCGACCACCGCGGGCTGCACGTCGTATTCGACGACGATCGCCTCGGCCGCGCTCTGCGCCTCCACGCGCGAGGAGGCCACCACGGCAGCCACGGCCTCGCCGGCATAGCGCACGACCTCATGGGCCAGCAGCCGGCGCGGCGGCACCGTCATCGGCTTGCCGTCGGGGCGCTTGAAGATGTTCAGGGTGGGGATGGCGCCGATGTCGTCCTTGACGAGATCAGCGCCGGTGTAGATCGCGGTGACGCCGGGCATCGACGCCGCGGCGCTGGTGTCGACCGAGACGATCTTCGCGTGGGCATGCGGCGAGCGCAGCACGTGCAACCACAGCGCGCCGTCAGCCGGCTTGTCGTCGATGAATTGTCCTTTCCCGGTCAGCAGCCGCTGGTCTTCCAAACGCTTGACGGGCTGCCCCGCTCCGAAACGCAAATTGCCGGGAAGGATATTCATTCCGCTGTGTCCTCGAAATCCGCAAAAACGACCGCGGCGGTTTTAGCGGATTTTGCGGGCCAGACAACCGAGCCCCGGCACATCTGCGATGCGCGTCAGAGCCCCTTGCCGGCGCGGAATGGCCGGCTAGGACCGGTCGATATCGACAATGCCTACATTCACATCACGGCTGTCCGAGCCGCGTTTGACCGTGAGCCGGACGGTCTTCCCCGCCCCGGCCTGCTCCAACGCGTCGGTCAGGTCCGAGAGGCGCCGCACCGGCTTGCCTTCGGCCGCGGTGATGATGTCTCCGACCGCCCCTGTCGAAAAATTGACGCCGCGAATCCCCGCCCGCTCCGCCGGGCTGCCGGGGGCGATCCGCACCACAATCACCCCCTCGACGCCGAGCCGGGTGGAAACATCCTCGCCGGCGGCCACGATGCCGATGCCGGGCGTCGGCACCCGGCCGCTGCGAATGAGCTCGGGGACGATCCGGTTCACGACGTCGACCGGCACCGCAAAGCCGATGCCGGCGTTCGAGCCGGACGGCGAGATGATCGCCGTCGTGACGCCGATCAGACGGCCGGCGGAATCCAGCAGCGGCCCGCCTGAATTGCCCGGGTTGATCGCGGCATCGGTCTGGATGACGTTGGCAATCTCCCGGCCGGCATGGGTCGGAAGCCTGCGCTTGAGCGCGCTGATGATGCCAGAGGTCATCGATTGATCCAGCCCGAACGGATTGCCGATCGCAAGAGCGGATTGGCCGACCTTCAGGTCGCTCGAGCTGCCGAGCGCCACCGGCGGCGGAAGCTCGCGCGCGCTGCGGATCCGCAGCACCGCGAGATCGTAATTGGGAGCCGTGCCGACGAGGTCCACCTGCGCGACTTCTCCCGACGCAAAGCGGACGGCGATCTCGCTGCCATTGGCCACGACGTGATTGTTCGTCACGAGATGGCCCTCCCGGTCCCAGACGAAGCCCGTGCCGGACGCGCCGGCGCCGCCCTGGCCTTCCTCGCCCATGAGAGGACTGGCTGCGGACTTGGCGGCAACCTGGACGACCGAAGGCGACACGCGCTCGAAGATGTCGATGGTCGCCTTTTCGCCATCCGACAGGGGCCCACGCTGCTCGACGGCGCGCGCGGAGGGCGCCCCCCAGGGGACATAGGAGATCGGGACATGCAGGATCTTCGCGGCCGTGACGGCGAGCAGCAGGGCGGCGAAGGCTGCCGCGGCAATCGCGTAGCGACGGTTCATGGTGATCACCGTGTCTTGTGCTGAATGCGGGCTCTGAGATGCACATGCGTGGGCGACAGAGGTCGCTCACGCAGCAACGCCGCAAGAGCACGGAAGTTTCTCGCTTGGGCAGGGAGGGGCTCTTCTGGCTCCGGCTCCGGCGCCGGCGCCGGGGCATATTGCCGCGTGACGACGAGCTATGTCAGCTCCCGCAGGGCCGCCTCGACCACCTTGCGCGCTTCGGCCGTCAGCGCGGCCTGCGGCGGGACGGGATCGCCGACGTCGTAGCCCTGGATCGCGAGCCCGGCCTTGATGCAGGCTGCGAGGTTGAAGCGCGCGAAGGCTTCGTTGATGCGCCACAGCCTGCGCTGGAGCACCATCGCCTCGTCCCAGCGGCCGGCCTTGCAGAGCTCGTAGAGCGCAACGCTCTGGCGCGGGATGATGCAGGCCGGGCCCGCCATCCAGCCGACCCCGCCGATCAGCATCACCGCGGCCGGGATATGGGCGGAGGCCGAGAACACGCGCAAGGCGTCCCCGCAGCGGTTCATGATCGAGAGCAGCCGGCCGGTGTTGGTCGAGGCGTCCTTGATGTAGCCGATGCGCGGATGCGCAGCGAGGCGCGCGATGACGTCGAGGGTGAGATCGGAGCGCTGGAATTGCGGGTTGGTGTAGATGACGACGGGAATGTCGACGGCATCCGCAATGGCGCGGAAGTAGGATTCGACCTGGGCGTCAGTGAGCGGGAAATACGCTTCGAGGATCGCCAGGATGCCGTCGGCCCCACACTTCTGATAGGCTTGCGCCTGGGCCACCGCATCCGCGGTCGAGGTGGAAGCGACGCCGGCGATCACCGGCACGCGGCCCTGCGCGGCCTCGATCGTGGTCTGCACGACGGAGCTGCGTTGCGCGGCATTGAGATAGGCGAATTCGCCGGTCGAGCCCAGCGGCGTCAGGCCGTGTACGCCGGCGCCGATCAGGTCGTCACAGAGCTTTGCCAGCACGTTGGTCCGCACCGTGCCGTCGGCATCGACGGGCGAGACGAGATAGGGAAAGACGCCGTGGAATTCGGACATGTCGGTGAGGATCCCGTAGCGCTGACTGGCCTGACGGGTCTTAGCAACGCCCGCGCCGGCGATCAAACCCTGATCAGCCGCACCCGGGTGCCCCAGGGATCCACGGCCTCAAGGCCGTCCGAAAGCGCCGTGACCTTCGCGCCGCCCTTGCGCAGGCGTTCCTCCTGTGCGGCGAGAATGCCCTGCTTCGCCGTCACCAGCGAGAACCATGCAAGGCCGGTCATCTGATCATCGCGCTGGCCCGCGCCCTGGCTCTGCCAGACGTTGATGCCGAGGTGATGATGATAGCGGCCGGACGACAAGAACGCGGCGCCGCTGCGGCTGCGGGTCGGATCAAGACCGATCGCACCATGATAGAAATTGCCGGCCTGCGCGAGATCGCCGACCCGCAGATGCATGTGACCGATGCGCAAGCCCTCGGGCGCCCCGGCATAATCGGGCACACGCGGATTGGTCAGCGACAGCAGGTCGGGAATGTCAAGCTCGTCGGTCGCCATCTTGACGCTGCCTTCGCTCCATTGCCATTGCGAGGGATCGCGGTCGGCATAGACCTCGATGCCGTTGCCCTCGGGGTCGTCGAGATAGACGGACTCGCTGACGAGGTGATCGGCAAAACCCGACAGCTTCACGCGATGCGAGGCGGCGTGGACCAGCCAGCGCGCCAGGTCCTTGCGGGTCGGCATCAGGAAGGCGGTGTGGTAGAGGCCGGCGGCATTGCGCGGCTCGATTTCCGCATCGGGACGGGCCTCCAGCACCAGCAGCGCTATGCCGGCCGTGCCGAGCTTCGCGGCGGTCGCCGAACGCTCCATCACGGCAAGCCCGATCACGTCGCGGTAGTAATCCGCAACCTTGTCGAGATTCTTCACCCGCAGCGTCACCATGCCGACCCGCATCGGCGTGCGGCTGGCAAAGGTCGGCCCGCCGCCTTGAGGAACGCCCTCGGCGCGCGCCGCGGCTGCAGCCGCCATCGCGAGCGAGGTTGCGCCGGCGAGTTGCAGCAGGGTGCGGCGGGTGAGATCGATGGTCATCGGTCAGGGCTCGTTCAAAATGGTTGGGGCCATGCGGCGCAAATGTCGGCCGATTGCTACACGTTCCCGTGAGCGGGTCCCAATCACATGTTCGTCGGCCGCGCGGAGGGAAGTCCTGGCCACCCGGCCAGTTTCGCACGCGCCCGCGATATCCCAGATTGAGGACAGCTTACAGGAGCCTGCCATGACCGCCCCTACTCCCCTATCTTCCCTGTCGTCCGCCCTCGCGGACATGGTGGCGCGCACGGCGCCGTCCGTCGTCTCCGTGCATTCGCACCGCTCCCGCGCCACCGGCTTCGCCTGGAAACCCGGCCTGATCGTCACTGCCGACGAGGCACTGGCGGACGAGGGCGCGGTCGAGATCGGCCTTGCCGACGGAAGCACCGCGGCCGCCACGATCGCCGGCCGCGACCATACGACCGACATCGCGCTGCTTCGCGTCGATGCCGCCGTCGCGCCGGTCAAGCTCGCCGCGACGGTCCCGCCGCTGGGCGCCTTGTCGGTGGTGGTCGCCACCGACCGCGACACACCGAGCGCGGCGCTCGGGATGGTGTCGACCTCCGCCAGCGGCTGGCGCTCCTTGCGCGGCGGCGAGATCGATGCGCGGATCGAGCTCGACATTCGCCTGCGTGCCGCCCAGCAGGGCGGCCTCGCCCTCGATGCGTCGGGACAAGCGTTCGGGATGGCCGTGCTCGGCCCGCGGCGCGTGCTGGTAATCCCGACGGCGACGATCGAGCGCGTCGCGGCCCAGCTCGAGACGCGCGGCCGCATCGCGCGCGGGTATCTCGGCCTTGGGCTGCAGCCGGTGCGGCTCGACGACGGTGTCGGCGCGATGGTGATGAATGTCGACCAGGCCGGACCGTCTGCCGCGGCCGGCATCCGCCAGGGTGACGTGATCGTCGCGGTCAACGACCAGAAGCTGTCCGGCGTGCGCGCGCTGTTGCGCTCGCTGGGTCCTTCCAGCGTCGGCGCGGTGGTCGACGTCACGGCGCGACGCGGCGGCGAGCCGGTCAGCTTCAAGGTGACGATCGGCGAGAGGCCCGAGGCGTGAGCGAGGACAAGACGCCGCAGATCGTCCTCGCTCTGGAGATCGACGATCCCGCGCTCGCGGACCGCCTGGCGGCCTTGCTCGGCAATGTCGCCGGGCTTCGCCTTGCGGCGCCCGGCGAGCAGGCCTCGGCGACGATCGTGGCCCGCGACCCGCGTGCCATGCCCGACGACATCGCGCTGACGCAGCGCGAGCTCGACGTGCTGGCGCTGATGGCCGAGGGCGCCTCCAACAAGATGATCGCCCGCCGGCTCGGCATCTCCGTGCACACCGTCAAATTCCATGTCGGCTCGCTGCTCGACAAGCTCGATGCCACCGGCCGCACCGATGCGGTTGCGCATGCGGCGCGCCGCGGCGTGATCGAGCTGTGATGGACTCTATCGTGCTGAGGGCTTGGGGAAACTGAGCTCGACCGTCAGTCCCGGCGCGTTGTCGCGCAGCGCGATCTCCGCACCGTGGAGGCGCGCGACGGCGGCAACGAGGCTGAGTCCAAGTCCATTGCCCGGCGTGTAGCGGCTCTGCTCCAGCCGGTAGAAGCGCTTGAAGACGTGATCGCGCTGCTCGGTGGGAATGCCCGGACCATCGTCGGCGATGGCGATCACCGCGCCGCGATCGGTGCTGCGGCAGGTCACGGTCACCTGCCCGCCCTTGCGACCGTGCTTGATCGAATTGTCGACGAGGTTGGCAATGGCATCGAACAGCAGGTCGCGATCGCCCGTGATCGCCACCTTTCGGTCTCCCGCAAGGCTGAGCCTGGTAGCAACCTGCTCGGCGGCGGCATCGTAGAGCTCGACCACCTCGCCGGCGATCCTGGCGAGGTCGAGCGCGCGGAAGGCGCCGGTGCGGGCGCGGGACTCGATCTCGGAGATCCGGGTAATGGACGCGAACATGCCGAGCACGGCGTCGAGATCGGCGATGGTGTCGCCGATCAGCGCGGCATCGGCCTCGCTGTTGCGCTCGTGATGATAGGCCTTCTCCAGCCGGCCGCGCATCCGCGTCAGCGGCGTGCGCAGATCGTGGGCGACGTTGTCGCTGACCTGCTTGACCTCGCCCATCAGCGTCTCGATGCGGTCCAGCATCTGGTTGAGGTTCTCGGCGACGCGGTCCCATTCGTCGTTGCTGCCGCGCAAGGGGATGCGCTGGTCGAGGCCGGCGAGCATGATGGCGCGGCTGGTGGCATTGATCGCTTCGATCCGCCCCACCGTGCGCCGCGTCACCAGCACGGCCGCCAGGCCGGCGAGCACCAGCAACAGCCCGGCAACCGCGGCCATCGCGAGCTCGATCGTAGCGGTGAAGCCGTCGTGCTCGACGACGGTGCCGAGCCGGCTCTCCACATAGGCCAACGTCCCGAAATAGACATAGGCCATGATCGCCGCGACGATCAGCCCGAATGCGGCGATCGCGATCAGCGCCAGACGAAAGGTCGAGGAGCGGAGCGTCTTAGCCAGGAGCACGGAGGCAATATCCGATGCCGCGGATGGTGTGGATCAACGGATAGGCCTGGGCGTCGTCGACCTTGCGGCGGACGCGCCCGACATAGACGTCGATGATGTTGGTGGAGGGATCGAAATGCAGGTCCCAGACGTGCTGGAGCAGCATCGCACGGGAGATGACCCTGCCCTCGTTGCGCGCGAGATATTCGAGCAGCTGGAATTCGCGCGGCAGCAGCGAGATCTTGCGGCCGCGCCGGCTCGCACTGCGCGCGATCAGGTCGATGGCGAGATCGCCGACCCGCAGCAAAGTCTCCTTGGCGATGGTCTCGCTGCGGCGACCGAGCGCCTCGAGCCGGGCCAGCAATTCGGTGAAGGAGAACGGCTTGACGAGATAGTCGTCGCCGCCGGCGCGCAGGCCGCGCACGCGGTCATCGACCTCGCCCAGCGCGGAAATGATCAGGAACGGTGCGGCGACGCCGTCGTCGCGCAATTGCCGCATCACGCTGATGCCGTCGATATCGGGCAGCATGCGGTCGATCGTGATCACGGCATAATCGCGCGCGGCGCCGTGGCTCAGGGCTTCGCGCCCCGTTGCCGCAAGATCGACGTCGTAGCCGGAGGTCGTCAATTCCTCGACGAGCTGGCCTGCGGTTTCCGGATCGTCCTCGACGACCAGGATGCGACGGTGACCTCCGGTCATGCAAAACTCCGCGCGACGATCGCCACCAGACTATCCCGTTCCGGGGCTGGACGGAACCGCCCGGTGGCGACCGCGACAATGGTGCGGTTCGATGCGACTACCAATAGTCTCCGCACACATTGACCCATCGCCATCCGTAGGGCGTCCAGTTTCGGCGCCAGCAACCATTGTTGTAGCCGGCGTAGAGATAGGGTGCGCCGAAGACGGCGAAACGGCGAAAATGATGATGATGATGGAAGGCGTGGCGACCGTGCCAGCCGGTCGTGCCGGCGAAGCGCGGCCCGACGGCCGCGTGGGCGAACCGCGGTCCGCCGAGGCCAGAACCCCCGACATGGCCGAAATGGGCGCCGCTCATGCCACCGGCACGCATGCCGCCGCCGAAATGCCCGCCGCCACCGAAGTGCCCGCCGCCGCCATGTCCGCCACGTGCGAGCACGGGTGAAGCGACCGCCATCACCGCGGCGATCGTCGCTACAGCGAGGCCTGTGAGAAGCCTGTTGTTCATCGAAACATCCTCCTGGCAGTGCGACGGACTTGAGGCCGCACGAGGACGATCAGATGAAAGGAAGGAACAGCAAGCTTCAACTTACAAACGCGCCAGATTCTGACGCGGGTGTCAGGGAGGCAACACTCTATCGCTCCCTCTCCCCGTTCTTACGGGGAGAGGGTGGGGTGAGGGGTTGCTTCCGCGCATGCGATATCAGCTGCTGGCCAAATTCGGCGCGCACTCGTATCGGCGTCGGTTGGGCCTCCATCTGGGCAACGTAGTGCCACGCCCCTCACCCGGATCGCTAACGCGATCCGACCTCTCCCCGCCGAAGAGCGGGGAGAGGTGAAGGGATCACACCCGCTTGCCGCCGTTCTTCTCGGCCGCGCGGCGCAGCGCTTCGGCGAGGGCACCGCCGCCGGAAGAGGACTCCTGCTTGCGCGGGGCCGACGAGGTCATGCGGGAAGGGTTGCGGGAGCTGTTGTCGCGCTGCATGCCGGGAGCGTCCTTCTTGGCGCCGACCTCGTCGTCGAGGCGCAGCGTCAGCGAGATGCGCTTGCGCGCGACCTCGAAGTCCAGCACCTTGACCTTGACGATATCGCCGGGCTTCACCACCTCGCGCGGATCCTTGATGTAGGTCTTGGACATCGCCGAGATGTGCACGAGCCCGTCCTGGTGCACGCCGATGTCGACGAAGGCACCGAACGCGGCGACGTTGGTCACGGTGCCCTCGAGGATCATGCCCTTCTGGAGGTGCTTGATCTCCTCGACGCCCTCCTTGAACACCGCGGCCTTGAACGCCGGGCGCGGGTCGCGGCCCGGCTTTTCCAGCTCGCGCAGGATGTCGGTGACAGTCGGCAGGCCGAAGGTCTCGTCGACGAAATCCTTCGGCTTCAGCGTACGGACGATCTCGCTGCTGCCGATCAGCGCCTTGATGTCGCTCTTGGTCGCCGCGAGGATGCGGCGCACCACCGGATAGGCTTCCGGATGCACGCCGGAGGCGTCGAGCGGGTCCTCGCCGCCGAGAATGCGCAGGAAGCCCGCGCACTGCTCGAACGCCTTCGGCCCCAGCCGCGGCACGTCCTTGAGCGCCTTGCGCGACTTGAACGGGCCGTTGGCGTCGCGATGCGCCACGATGCTCTGCGCAAGGCCTGCGCCGACGCCCGACACGCGCGCGAGCAGCGGCGCGGAGGCGGTGTTGACGTCGACGCCGACGGCGTTCACGCAGTCTTCGACCACCGCATCGAGCGATTTTGCGAGCTTGGCCTGGCCGAGGTCGTGCTGATACTGGCCGACGCCGATCGCCTTGGGCTCGATCTTGACCAGCTCGGCCAGCGGATCCTGCAGCCGCCGCGCGATCGAGACCGCGCCGCGCAGCGTGACGTCGAGACCCGGCAATTCCTCGGAGGCGAAGGCGGAGGCCGAATAGACCGACGCGCCGGCTTCGGACACCACGATCTTGGACATCTTCAGCTCGGCGAGGCCCTTGACCAGCTCGGTCGCGAGCTTGTCGGTCTCGCGCGAGGCGGTGCCGTTGCCGATCGCGATCAGCTCGACTTTGTGCTTCATCGCGAGCCGGCCGAGCGTCGCCAGCGACTCGTTCCACTGCCGCTGCGGCTCGTGCGGATAGATCGCGGTGGTGTCGACCACCTTGCCGGTCGCATCGACCACCGCGACCTTGACGCCGGTGCGGTAGCCGGGATCGAGCCCCATGGTGACGCGGGTACCGGCCGGCGCGGCCAGCAAGAGGTCGCGCAGGTTGGAGGCGAACACGCGCACGGCTTCGGTCTCAGCCGCATTCCACAGCCGCATGCGCAGGTCGATGTTCAGATGGACCTGGATCTTGGTGCGCCAGGCCCAGCGCACGGTATCGATCAGCCAGCGGTCGCCGGGACGCTTGAGGTCGGCGATGCCGAACCGCTTCATGATCTTCAATTCATAGGCGCTGGGCACGCCCGGCGGCGGCGCCTCGGCCTCGGCCTGAATTTGCAGGTCGAGGATCTCTTCCTTCTCGCCGCGGAACATCGCGAGGATGCGATGCGAGGGCAGCTTGGTCAGCGGCTCGGAGAACTCGAAATAGTCGGCGAACTTTTCGCCCTCGGTCTTCTTGCCGTCGCGCACCTTGGAGGCCATGCGCGCATTGGTCCACATCTCCTCGCGCAACGCGCCGATCAGGTCGGCGTCCTCGTCGAAACGCTCGACCAGGATGGCGCGGGCGCCGTCGAGCGCGGCGGCGGCATCGGCAACGCCCTTCTCGGCATTGATGAAGCCTTCGGCCACGACCTTCGGATCGTTGCCGGGCTCGGCGAGCAGTTGATTGGCGAGCGGCTCGAGGCCGGCCTCCTTGGCGATCTCCGCCTTGGTGCGGCGCTTCGGCTTGAACGGCAGATAGATGTCTTCGAGGCGCGCCTTGCTGTCGGCAGCCATGATCGAGGCCTCCAGCGCGGCATCGAGCTTGCCCTGCTCGCGGACCGATTCGAGGATGGCCTTGCGGCGGTCTTCGAGCTCGCGCAGATAGACCAGGCGCTCCTCCAGGGTGCGCAATTGCGCGTCGTCGAGCGCACCGGTCGCTTCCTTGCGGTAGCGGGCGATGAAGGGAACCGTGGCGCCGCCGTCGAGCAGCGTCACCGCCGCCTCGACCTGCTCGGCCCGAACCCCAAGCTCCTGCGCAATCTTCTGGTTGATATTTGCCACGCGAGATTCCCTCTATCCAAGCCCGCCGTGCGGGCGGCGAACCACCGGCCACGGGACGCCGCTTATGGACCAAGCGGGGTTGATTCATCAAGGTACGCCGGACCACCGTCGACAGGGGATTTTTTTCTCGAACCGATGCGATCTCGCCACATTCGTGGGGAGGCGCGGCTTCTCTCTTGCATCGCGGCAGACCAGGATAGCCGATCCGTCATCCCTGCTTGACAGGAGCCGCTGTTCAACGGCTGTTTGCTCCGCCGGGCCCCTGAACTCCACAAGGACAGTCATGCGTACAACATCGGTCGGCGTCTTCAAGATCGCCACCACGGGCCCCGGCGATGTCTCCGGTCTCATGGCCATGATCGGTTCGGGCGCGATCGATCCGCGCGAGATCCTAGCGATCCTCGGCAAGACCGAGGGTAACGGCGGCGTCAATGATTTCACGCGGGAATACGCCGTCAGCGCGCTGTGCGCAGCGCTGGCGCCCCACCTCGACCTGCCGCAGCACGAGGTCGAGCAGCGCATCGCCTTCGTGATGTCCGGCGGCACCGAGGGCGTGCTCAGCCCGCACATCACGGTGTTCACGCGCCGAGCCATCGACAGCCCTCCGGTACGCCCCTCCGGAAAGCGGCTGAGCATCGGCATGGCGCAGACGCGGGATTTCCTGCCCGAGGAGCTCGGCCGCTCCGCGCAGATCACGGAGACGGCGACCGCCGTGAAGGCGGCCATGGCGGATGCCGGCATCAGCGATCCCGCCGACATCCACTTCGTGCAGATCAAGTGCCCGCTGCTCACCAGCGATCGCGTCGAGGCGGCAGCGGCGCGCGGCAACAAGACAGCGACGACCAGCGCCTACGCCTCGATGGCCTATTCCCGCGGCGCCTCCGCGCTCGGCGTCGCCGTCGCGCTCGGCGAGATTGCGGCCGATCTCCACGATGAAGACGTGCTGCGGCGCTACGATCTGTTCTCGTCCGTGGCCTCCACCTCATCAGGCATCGAGCTGATGCACAACGTCGTCATCGTGCTCGGCAACTCGGCGGCATCAGCAAGCGAGTTCGAGATCGGTCATGCCGTGATGAACGACGCCATCGACTCCGCCGCGGTGGTCGCGGCGCTGCAAAGCGTTGGACTCCGCATCGCGCCGCAGGCAACGGAGGGCCGCGAGCTCATCAACGTCTTCGCCAAGGCGGAGGCCTCACCTGATGGCACGGTGCGCGGCTGCCGTCATACCATGCTGGAGGACACCGACATCAGCTCGACGCGCCACGCCCGCGCCGCGGTCGGCGGCCTGATCGCGGGTCTTGCCGGCACCGGCGCGGTCTACGTATCAGGGGGCGCCGAGCATCAGGGTCCCGCTGGCGGCGGGCCGGTTGCAGTGATTGCGCGACTGTCGGATTGAGACGGGCGGCATCACCGGTTTTGCGACCCCTCCGCCCGGCGCAACCCTGCCCCCCGCGCCGGCTCAGTTGATTCAGGCCCTCCCTTGCGAAAAAGGTGGCGCCGCACCTTGAGGGGATTTGGATTTCATGACGTTGCCGATGAGCTGGAATGAATGGGCGCAGCACGACGGCGTCGCGCTGGCCGGCCGCGTCCGCAAGGGCGAGCTGACGGCAAAGGAGCTGGCGCGCCAGGCCGCCGCAGGCGTCGCCAAGGTCAATCCGGCGCTCTCGGGCGTGGTCGAGCTGTTCGAGGACGTGATCGCCGATCCCGCCAAGGACGGCGCCAATCTCGCAGGTCCCTTCGCCGGCTTGCCCTTCCTGATGAAGGACCTCGGGCCGACCATGAAGGACCGGTTGCAGGAAATGGGCTCGCTGCTGATGCGCGGCAATCGCGCCAGCGCCGACACGTTCCTGACCGGTAAGTTCCGCCACGCCGGCCTCAACCTGATCGGACGCACCACGACGCCGGAATTCGGCGTGTGCTCTTCGGCCGACAATCCCGCCGTCTACGTCACGCGCAATCCCTGGAATACCGACTACACCACCTGCGGCTCGTCCGCAGGCAGCGCCGCGATGGTTGCCGCCGGCGTGGTGCCGATCGCACACGCCACCGACGGCGGCGGCTCGATCCGCATTCCCGCCGGCGTCAACGGCAATATCGGCCTGAAAGTCTCGCGCGGCGTGTTCTCGCTGGCGCCCCACATGTCGGACCTGACCGGTCTCGTCTCGATCCAGGGCTGCCAGTCGCGCTCGGTGCGCGACACCGCCGCCTTCGTCGATCATGCGAGGGGACCTGCGCCCGGCGAGTTCATGCCGTTCTGGACCACGGCGCAGCCTTATTCCGAGATGATCAAGCGCGATCCCGGCAAGCTGCGCATTGCGCTCTCGCACACATGGGGCGACTACACCGCGACGCCAGAGATCGCCGCCGAGCTGGAGAAGACCGGCCGCTTCCTCGAGGGCCTCGGCCATCACGTCGATTATGCGCTGCCCGAGCTCGACTTCCGTGCCGCGTTCGCGGCGCAGACCACCTGCTACATCTCGAACTTCGCGGTGGTGATCTCCAACATGCTCGCCGCGCGCGGGCTGGACAAGCCGCCGGAAGATCTGATCGAGCCGATGAACATCCGGATCTGGGAAGCCGGCCGGCATACGAGCTTCGCCGAGCGCGCGAAGATGCAGGGCGTGTTCAACACCACCTCGCGCGGCTTCGGCGCCTTCTTCGAGCAGTGGGACGTGATCCTGACGCCGATCACCGCGCTGCCGACGCCCAAGGTCGGCACCAAGGAATATCTCACCATCTCCGACAATCCCGACGTGCTGGACTGGTTCGGCAATCTCTGGCGCTTTTTCGCCTTCACGCCGCTCGCCAATCTCTGCGGCATGCCGGCGATCTCGATGCCGATGGCCATGCAAGACCACGGCCTGCCGCTCGGCATCCAGGCCATCGCCAAGCAGGCCAACGACGGCCTGTTGCTGCAACTCGCCGCCCAGATCGAGCGCGCGCTCGACGGCAAGTGGAACGGCGGCAAGAAGCCGAAGGTGCATGTGGGCTGAGGCGAAGCCGTTCACCTCAAAGTCAATGTCGACTTCGTTGCGGCCATCCTTCGAGACGCCCGCTTTGGGCGGGCTCCTCAGGATGAGGTCATCCTCGCGGCGCGATCTTTGACCCTCATGGTGAGGAGCGCCGCCTTGCGGCGCGTCTCGAACCATGAAGGCCCCCGCGGTCTCAGTTCTTCACCGCCGGAATCTCCTCCGCCATCGGCTGCTTTTGGCCCTGCTGGTACATCGCCAGCGCCTTGTCGAGGGCTTCGCGCAGCGCCAGCGCCGCGGCGACGCTGCAACGCAAATGCGCGGTCTGGACCACGTCGACCCTGACGGCGGCGCCGACCGGCATCAACAGGTTCGCGGCGAGCTCGATCTGGATCGCGCCGTTGTGATGGCCGAAGCAGGACGCGCCGTCGAAATAGATGATCGGCGCCCGCTCCGCGCTGGAGCTCGAAATGGTGACGGGCCCCTGATTGGCGGCGGGCGTTTCGGGGTCGGCCATGGGCGCTCCTTACAGGTCATCGACGAACGAAGCGCCCACCATCGGCGCTTCGGCCCGCTCTGTCGAGGCCAAACCGCCTGTGGTGCGGGGGCCCATCCGGGGTTTTGCGCGGCGCCCGACACTGGTCTAGAACGTCCTCATGAGCACCATGCCGACCACGCTCCCGTTCGAGGAACTCGCCGAGGCCATCAAGGGCCGCCGCTCCGATTACGGCCATATCAGCGGGCTCCAGCTCGACCGCTTCGCGCCCGCCGAGGCCTGGTCGAGCCTGCCCTATCGGCCCGTCTTCGTCGGCGACACCGAAACCGGGGTGCTGCATGGCGGCGTCGTCACCGCGATGCTGGACGAGAGCTGCGGCATGGCGGTGCAGCTCGCGCTCGACGGCACGCGCGCGATCGCGACGCTGGACCTGCGCATCGACTACCAGAAGCCGGCAACGCCAGGTCTCGACATCAAGGCGCATTCGGTCTGCTACCGCACCACGCGCTCGATCGCCTTCGTGCGCTCCACCGCCTATCAGAACTCCGAAGACGATCCGGTCGCGACCGCGACCGCCTGCTTCATGATCGGCGCCAACCGCACCAACATGCTTGCCGATCGCCGGATGGATGCGCGCAGCATCCCGGTGCTGGAGGCGCCGGAGGATCCTGATGGGCCCTTCGCGCGCAGCCCGTTCGCGCGCGCCCTCGGCATCAGCGTCAACGACGACGGCACGCTGACGATGCCGTTCTCGCCGCAGATCATCGGCAACCCGATCCTGCCCGCGATCCACGGCGGCATGACAGGGGCCTTCCTCGAGACCACCGCCGTCATCGGCGTCGCGCGCGAGCTCGGTACCGCCGCGCCGCCCAAGCCGATCGGGCTCACCGTCAATTACCTGCGATCGGGGCGCGCGCTCGATACGTTTGCCAACGTCTCGATCGTGAAGCAGGGCCGGCGCATCGTCGCCTTCGAGGCGCGCGCCTGGCAGGACGATGCGGAGAAGCCGATCGCCACCGCCTTCGGTCATTTCATGCTGCGCCCGACGCCGGGAAGTGACGACGAATAAGCGCATTTTGACTTGACGGCCGCGGCTCCGGCCACAACGATAATACGTCCCCGCGAGAGGTATTGAATTGCGGCATCCGCTCGACATCGTCGCCATGTTCGCCGCGCTCTGGCTGCTGGCCTCGATGATGCTTGACGCGGTGACGCCGAAGGAGCTGACCGCGATCATGATCGCGGTCGCGATCGGCCCCGCGATCGTCATCACCGCCGTGTTCTACTACCTGCGCTGCCCGCGAACGGACTTCGCGGTGATGTTCGCGGCGCTCTGGCTGATCTCGGACATCGCGATCGCCTTCGTCTCGCCGAGGCAGCTGCCGCATTTCCTGATCGTGCTTGGCTTCGTGCCGGCCCTGCTGATCGGCAGCGTGCTGCACTGGCAGACCTTCACCTCTCCCCGGCGGGGAGAGGTCGGATTGCTTCGGCGCGCAATTGCGCGCCCGAGCAATCCGGGTGAGGGGCCGCAGCACTCAGCGAGACCGTAACCCCTCACCCGGATCGCATCTTTCGATGCGATCCGACCTCTCCCTTCGGGAGAGGTGGGCCGATCTGCCCCAGCCGAATCACCGCGGCAGCAGGTTCGTCTTGGCAAGGTCGAGCACCTCGTCGCCGCGGCCGTTCATCACCGCGCGCAAGACCCAGAGGCTGAAGCCCTTGATCTGCTCGGTGGTGATGGTCGGCGGCATCGACAGCTCCTGCTTGGCGGTGACGACGTCGAGCAGCGCCGGCCCGTCATGCGCGAGCATCTCATTCACCGCACCGGGAAGCTCGCCCGGATCCTCGACGCGTTTGGCAAAAATCCCCATGGCACGCGCCATCGCCGCGAAATCCGGATTCTCCAGGTCGACATTGGTGTCGACGAAGCCGGCCGCCTTCATCTCCAGCGCGACGAAACCGAGCACGCCGTTGTTGAAGACGACCACCTTCACCGGCAGCTTCTCTTGCGTGAGCGTGATCAGATCGCCCATCATCATGGTGAAGCCCCCGTCGCCGGAGAGCGAGATGACCTGCCGGCCGGGCTGGGCCGCCTGCGCACCGATCGCCTGCGGCATCGCATTGGCCATCGAGCCGTGCACGAAGGAGCCGATCAACCGGCGGCGGCCGTTCATGTCGAGATAGCGCGCGGCCCACACCGTCGGCGTGCCGACATCGGCGGTGAACACCGCATCGTCGGAGGCATGGTCGCTGACGACCTTGGCGAGATACTGCGGATGGATCGGCTTGGCTCCCGGCGTGCCCTTGGCGAGCGAGTCCAGGCCCTCGCGCGCCTTCTTGTAATGCGCGACGGCGTCGTCGAGATGCCTGCGCTGCGTCTTCGCTTTCAACAGCGGCAGCAGCGCCTCGATGGTGAGCCTGACGTCGCCGACGAGGCCGAGATCGATCTTGCAGCGGCGGCCCAGATTTTCCGGGCGGATGTCGATCTGCGCGATCTGGCAATCGGTCGGGAAGAACTGCTTGTAGGGAAAGTCGGTGCCGAGCATCACCAGCGCGTCGCAGGCGTGCATGGCGGCATAGCCCGAGGAGAAACCGATGAAGCCGGTCATGCCGACGTCGTAGGGATTGTCGTATTCGACGTGCTCCTTGCCGCCGAGCGCATGCACGATCGGGCTCTTCAGCGCCTCGGCGAGCTGCATCAGGGGCGCATGCGCGCCGGCGCAGCCGCGGCCGCAGAACAGGGTGACGCGCTCAGTGCCGTTGAGGAGATCGGCGAGCGCCTTGAGCTCATCGGCCTGCGGCACCACCTTCGGCGCCGCCACGCCAAGGCCGCGCGTCGTCGACAGCGCGCGCTTCGGCGGGCTACGGAACGCGACGTCGCCGGGCATCGCGACCACGGCGACGCCGCGCAGGCCCACCGCCGCGCGGATCGCGTTCTCCAGCACGAAAGGAAGCTGGCTGGGGTCGGAGACCAGCTCGCAATAATGGCTGCATTCGCGGAACAGGTTCTGCGGATGCGTCTCCTGGAAGTAGCCGCCGCCGATCTCGGCGGTCGGGATCTGCGCCGCGATCGCCAGCACGGGCACGCGGCTGCGATGCGCGTCGAACAGCCCGTTGATCAGATGCAGATTGCCGGGACCGCAGGAGCCGGCGCACACCGCAAGGCTCCCGGTCACCTCGGCTTCGCCGGCGGCGGCGAAGGCAGCGACCTCCTCGTGGCGGACATGGATCCATTCGATCGTGCCGCGGCGGCGCAGCGCCTCGGTCAGCGCGTTCAGGCTGTCGCCGACGATGCCGTAGATGCGCTTGACGCCAGCCTGTTCGAGCGTCGCCACGAACAGATCGGCCACGTTGTTGATCGCCATATCAGTCTCCTGCTGCGCCGGTCACACTGCGCGAAGTGTCAACATCAGCATCGCGGCAATTTGAGGCATACTAGGCGATGACGAGTTCACAGCTGGTTTATTACGCTCAGTCTTTCGCAATCGCCCGATCATAGGCTTCGACCGTCGCCTTGGCGCGCGCGGCGACATCGGCGGCGCTCATGCCGGGCTTGTAGAGGCTGGAGCCGAGCCCGAACGCGGTCACGCCGCCCTTGATGTATTCGACAAAATTCTGGTCGGAGACGCCGCCGACGGCGGCGATCATCACGCCTGACGGCAGCACGGCGCGGATCGCGGCGATGCCGGCGGCACCCAACACGCTCGCCGGAAAGAATTTCAGGCCCGATGCGCCGGAGCGCGCGGCAAGCAGCGCCTCGGTCGGCGAGAACACGCCGGGCAGCGTGACCATGCCGTATTGATGTGCACGCACCAGCACCTGGGTGTCGACGTTCGGCGAGACCATCAGCCTGCCGCCGACGTCGTTGAGGCGATCGACATCCGCGGTAGTGAGCACCGTGCCGGCGCCGATCAACACGCCTGGTGGCGCCTGCTTCACGGCCATTGCGATGGAGCGGAACGGATCGGGCGAGTTCAGCGGGATCTCGATCGCGGTCATGCCGGCTTCGATCAGCACGCCGACGATGGCCTCGGTCTCCTCGGGCTTGACGCCGCGCAGGATCGCGACCAGCGGCCGCTTCATTGACGGAAAGGCAACGCTCATCTCAAGAATCCTTCTATTTCGTCCATATCGCGGCAGCCGCCATCGACAGGCCGCGGCGGACGGCTTCATCCGCATCGACCGGCTGCACCGTGAACGACAGTGCATCGAAGGCATGCCGGTACAGCATCGCAAGCCGGCCCGAGGCGATCAGCACGACAGCCGCCTGCCGCACCGCGCCGGAGAGACCGGCGGCCAGCTCGGCGCCGATCAGGGTGCCCGACAGCGTCTCGCGCGCCGCGGCCGGCGTGCCGCCGAACAGTAATTGCCGCGAGCGCGCCGTGAACAGGAGATTCGCGGCGAAGGCCGGCGCGGCGTACGCCGCCTTGACCGCCGCCTTGAAGCTCGCGATATCCTCGGCCTCGTCGGCGCCCGCGATCGCGAGCGACAGGATGGTCTCGCGCGAGACGGCGCTGAACAGCTCGCCGGTCATGAAGGTGGAGAAGCGTTCGACGACGCCGCCCCTGACGCGCACCCATTTCGAATGCGTGCCGGGCATGCAGACCAGCGCCTCGCCCACCGCATCGAGGCCGAGCGCGCCGAGCAGCTGCGTTTCCTCGCCGCGCATGACGTCCGGCGCGGCAGCGTCTCGCTGTGCGATGCCCGGCAGGATGCGGATGTCGCGCGCCTGCCCGGGGACGCGCACAGCCTGGTTCAGGACGGCGGAGAGCGGGGCCGGCGTGTCGACATAGCCGGCCTCGACCCAGCCGGTCTTCGCGCCGGCCATGCCGCAGACGAGAACCGGCAGATGATCCGGCGCCTCGACCGCCGCGAGATGCGATTGCAGCACCGCGGGAAAGCCGGTCTTGGCGGCGGCCAGCATGCCTTCATCGCTGCGGCGTTCGGCCAGCACGAGGCCGGCACGATCGACCAGCCACAGGCGAAAACTGCTGGTGCCCCAGTCCACCGCGACATAAGCGGGTTCGGTCATGCGAAACTGTCCTCGTCTCACGGCCAGGTTCTTGTCTCACCTGCAAGGTCTTGTCTCACCAGCAAGACGCCGTCTCGCGACAATGAGACGATCTCTTGCGGGCCCTGGTCGAGATACCGGCTATTGCGCGGGCAAACCAGCCCTTTCTCTCGGATTTTCGGCTGCAGCGCGCTGGCACAGCGCTTGCTGAACGCTCCCCGCTCAACTCCGTCAACGCGCGACAAGACGCGTCAACACCAGATGAGGAAACCCATGGAGATCGGCTATTTCACGATGCCTTCGCATCCGCCGGAGTGCGGCCTGAAGGAAGGGAACGACTGGGACCTGCAGGTCATGCGCTGGCTCGACGAGCTCGGCTATCAGGAAGCCTGGGTCGGCGAGCACCACACCGCGCCGTGGGAACCCAATCCCACGCCGGACCTCCTCATCGCACAGGCGCTGATGCAGACCAAGAAGCTTCGCATCGGGCCGGGCGGCTTCCTGTTGCCCTATCACCACCCGGCCGAGCTCGCCAACCGCGTCGCGATGCTCGACCATCTCTCCGAGGGCCGGCTCAATTTCGGCGTGGCGGCTTCGGGCCTGCCGAGCGACTGGGCGATGTTCAACGTCGACGGCATGAGCGGGCAGAACCGCGACATGACCCGCGAGGCGCTGGAGATCATCCTGAAGATGTGGAGCGATCCCGCGCCCTGGACCTACAAAGGCAAGTTCTGGACGGTGACCAAGCCGGACACGATGTTCGACTTCCTCAAGCCACACATCAAGCCGCTGCAGGCGCCGCATCCGCCGATCGGGGTTGCCGGTCTCTCCAAGAACTCGGACACGCTGAAGCTCGCAGGCGAGCGCGGCTTCATCCCGATGAGCCTCAACCTCAATCCGGCCTATGTCTCCAGCCATTGGGATTCCGTCGAGGTCGGCGCCGCCAAGACCGGGCGCAAGCCGAACCGGCAGGACTGGCGTCTGGTGCGCGAGGTCTTCGTCGCCGACACGGACGAGGAGGCCTGGAGGCTCTCGACCGGCGACATGATGGGCCGGATGATGAGCGAGTACTTCCTGCCGCTGCTCGGCCATTTCGGCTTCAAGGACTATCTGAAGCACGCGCCCGACGTGCCCGACAGCGACGTCACTGTCGAATATTGCGCCAAGCGGAACTGGATCGTCGGCTCGCCCGCGACCGTCGCCGAGAAGATCGAGAAGATCTACGACGAGGTCGGCGGCTTCGGCGTGCTCCTGGTGTTCGGCTTCGACTACAAGCACAAGGCCGAAGCCTGGCACCATTCGCTCTCGCTATTGAAGAACGAGGTGATGCCGCGCCTTGCGCATCTCGGTTCTGCGAGGAAGGCGGCTTGACGCTCAGCGGGTGCGGCGCGATCGTGCCGCACCCGCATTCATTTCGGAGATTTCCGCGTGACGGTGGACGCCAAGGACTTCAAGCAGGCGATGCGCCAATGCGCCGGCGCGGTGGCACTGGTGACGGTGGGGACCGAGCACGGCAAGCGCACGGGCCTGACGGTGACCTCGGCCTGCTCGCTGTCGGACACCCCGCCCTCGCTGATCGTCTGCGTCAACCGCAATGCCAGCGCCCATGCGCGCATCCGCGAGGAAGGCGCGTTCGCGGTCAACTTCCTGCACGAGGATCACGCGCTGCTCGCGCTCACCTTCAGCGGCCAGAAGGGCATCAACGGCGACGACCGCTTCGGCTTCGGACAGTGGACGCGGGGCGCGACCGGCGCCCCGGTGCTGACGGACGCGGTCGCCGCGTTCGACTGCGTGCTGGCGCAGGAGTTCGAGACCAGGACCCATTCGATCTTCGTCGGCGAGGTCCGCAGCGCCTCGCATTCGGCCATGGCAACGCCGCTGGTGTATCTGCGCAGCAATTTCCACACGCCGCGCGAGATACGGGAAGGGATCTCGCTCGGCGATCTCGATGCACGCCATCTGAGCTGGACGGATTTTTCGTGAGAGAGCTGCCCTCTTGCCTTCTCCCTTGTGGGAAAGTCAATAGCGGGAATTGCCGAGCAAAATCAATCGGCAATCGTTCGAGTGTATGGCTGGTGTAAAAAGTAGAAATCGCTGACAATGCGGGGACATCAGTGTCGCGCCGTCACGCAGATCAGCGCCTTATTCACGCCCGGCCACTACTTCAGAGAATCGCGCGTGCATCTGTGCCAGCTATGTTCCGCGCCGATCTCACCCTTCTTGCCGAAGCACCAGCCCGAACGAACAGCGATCCTATAGGCACCATCGCGCGCATCGCAGATGTCGTTGATGCAGCCAACCGTCCTGCATTGCCTAAGATCAACATTGATCTGCCGTACCTCAAGCGGCTGTGGCGTCGGCAAAAGGGCTGCTGTGCGCTGACAGGAGCGCCACTCGAATTCAGCGGTCCGTTCGGCGTCACCATTGACCGCACCACGCCAGCACGCGGTTATACGAAGCGGAACGTTCGGCTGGTTGGGCGCAGTGCCAATGCCGCCAAATACGGTATGACAACCGCCGAATTTCATTGCTTTATCATCCAGTCATATCGCTGGCTTCGGCTAAAAAAGCTGGCACGCTGACGTCTAACCCCGGTCTTGCTGCCTGTGAATAACCCGGACAAACGTCCTAATCCTCGTACCGCTACCCTGCATTGTGCCACCGTAGCCACGCCGATTCGGAAGACGGAGCACTAGCAGCCTTGGCGAAGATCGGACGAAATCAGCCGTGCGACTGTGGCAGCGGGTTGAAATACAAGAAATGCCACGGCAAATACCCCAATGCTGCTCCGTTCCGCGATGCAGAGCACGAGCGCGCGTTCAAACAAGCGATGCGTAAAATGGAAGCGGAGCGTGCCCAGCGAGAAAAACAGCAGGGCTTAGGAAAGGGAATTATCTCTGCGCCATTTAATGACCATCGAATAGTCGCGGTCGGCAACACAGTCTACTTTTCCAAGAATTAGAAAACTTTTCAAGATTTTCTGAGAGAATTTCTGATCGGCTCTCTCGGCAAGGAATGGTTTCAGGCCGAATCCAACAAGCCAGATACAGAACGCCATCCAATTGTCCGCTGGTATCATCAAGCCATCGCAGATTCGAAACGAAATCATACCAAAGTCGGCAATCTGCTCGTCGGGCCGATGACCGGGGCACAGCGCGCGTTTATCAACCTCGCTTACAATCTGTACCTAATCGCTCATCACGCAGACCCGAAGGATGTTGATCAACTCACTTCAAGTTTCGTCGACAAGTTAAAAAGCGAACGCTCCGACGATTTCATCGGGAAGCTGTTCGAAACCTATGCGGCCGCTGCATTCTTGAAGGCTGGTTTTAAGTTGGCTTACGAGAATGAAAAGGATGGGCGTTCATCGCACGTGGAGTTTGTTGCCACCTATCCAAAAACTGGAGCAAACTTTTCGGTCGAGGTAAAGGCGAGGAATAGATCATCGACCGAGGACGGGCCAATAGATGAGGTCAAGCGGTTGCGTGTTGGCAACAAGCTGAACAAGGCTCTATCCAAGCACGCACAACACAAGCGCATCGTAATGATCGAAGTGAATGTGCCCGACATGCTGACAGAACCGTCCTTTGACGATGGATGGCCAAAGGCAGCCCTTGATCAGATACGTAACATAGAAAAGACCCCGGCTCCCGATGGGGGCGAGAAACCGAGTGCATACGTAGTAGTCACTAACCATTCGTTCCACAATAATCTGAACGCGATTGGCAGCGGCACACAAGTGATCGCAGCGGGTTGTCGTATTCCCGACTTTGGACCTGACGTCGGCTTCAATCGATTGAAAGATGCGATCGAATCGCACGAGCGTCACAAGGAAATGCTCGCGCTTCTCGATTCCATGAGAGCGCACTACGAAATTCCTTCGACATTCGACGGTGAAAATCCAGAGTTCGCTTTTGCCCCCGAAGGATCGCCGCCACGTCTGCGTTTTGGCGAAGTTTACTTGATCCCAGACCCGAGTGGGAAAGAAATCAGCGCTCGGCTCTATGAGGCCATCGTGTTGGAGAACGAGAAAGAAGTCATCGGTTTCTATCGGTCAGTCGATGGAATGCAGAACATGACCATGCGAACGCCGATGACTGATTTGGAAATAGCTGCGTGGAAGCGTCATCCTGAGACGTTCTTTGGAGAAGTACGCCCGCTCCCTAGTAAGGCACAGAATTGGCTGGAGCTGGCATTGTTCTTCTACGAAACCTACAAGTCCACGCCTCGCGAGAAATTGCTCGAGTGGATGGCTTCGTCTGACGATATAGAGTATCTCAAGACGCTTTCGCAAGCCGACCTCGCGATACTATATTGCGAACGTCAGGCTTTCGGAGCGGCGCGGAAAGATGATTAGCTCCCCGCCCGCAAATTCTCGCCAACTTACGCCAAAGCCTTGGTGACGGTCCTTGGGCTCTTTCAAACCTAGCTCTCGCACCAGCCGCGTTGCGCCGTCTCGATCTTCAGCTGCTTGATCTTCCGATACAGCGTTGCGCGGCTGAGCTTGAGCGCGCGCGCCGCCTCGGTGACGCGGCCGCCGTGCTTGCGAAGGGTGTCCACGATCGTCGCACGCTCGGCTGCTTCGAGATCAGGCTCCGTCCGTCCACCAAACGGCGGGAGATCGAGATCCGCATCGGTGATGACGCCATCTTCGGCCGTGCAGCCGGCGAGCCGCAGCACGTGGCGAAGCTGGCGCATGTTTCCGGGGAACGGATAGGCCGCGAGCTGCGAGCAGGCCTCGTCCGACAGGCGACAATTCGGTGCTTCCTCACGCGCGATCTGGCGAATGACATCGTCCCTGTCGGCGCGCTCGCGCAGCGCCGGCAGCCGCACCTCGATGCCGCGCAGGCGGAAATAGAGATCGGCGCGGAACGCGCCCTGCTCCGCCATGCGGCCGAGGTCGCGATGTGTGGCGCTGATCAGACGGATGTCGACGGCGACAGGCTTGAGCGCGCCCAGCGGCCAGACCTCGCGGTTTTCCAGAACGCGCAACAGGCGCGTCTGCAAGCCGATCGGCATGTCGCCGATCTCGTCGAGGAACAGCGTGCCGCGATCGGCCTGCACGATCAGGCCCCTCGAACCGTCGCGCCGGGCGCCGGTGAAGGCGCCGGCCTCGTAGCCGAACAGTTCGGCGTCGATCAGACTCTCCGGCATCGCCGCACAATTCAGCGCGACATAGTTGTGACGCGCCCGGTTGCTGGCGGCGTGAATGGCGCGCGCGAACACGTCCTTGCCGACACCGGTCTCGCCATGCAGCAGCACCGGCAGATTGTGATCCCCGATGCGCCTGAGCCGGTTCACGCTCTTGATCAGGCCGGGATCGCGGCCGGCGAGCCGATGCAGCGCATCGAAGCGATCGACGGGCGCGTCGCGGCGTGGTGCAAGGGGCTTTGCGCGCATCGGCGGCGCCACATGCCCCTGGCCCAGCGGACCGCCATCCGCCCGACGCAGCTCGACGAGCTCATCCGTGCCGCGCACGGCCTGATGATCAAAACGGACGTAGCGGGACACATCGATGCCGGAGGCGATCATGCCGTCGGTGAGGCCCAGCAGTGCGCGCGCGGAGCGGCAGGCGCCGACGACGCGGCGGTCATCGTCATAGGCGATGAGGCCGCTGCCACCGTCACCGGGCACGGTGGCGATCCAGGCGTTGCGGAAATGGGCACGGAAGATCGCGCCCTCGATCCGCCGGGTCGCCTGCATCGTCACCGCGAGCGCGAGCTGATGTGCGGTGCGCTCCAGATCCTCGCGGCAGGAGGTGATGTTGACGGCGCCGACGAGCCGGCCGGCCTGGTCGAACAGGGGCGCCACGGCGCAGGAGAACATGTGCCACTGCGCGCGAAAATGTTCGTCGCGATGCACCAGGATCGGCTTCGCCTCGGCCAGCGCCGTGCCGAGCCCATTGGTGCCCTCGAACGTCTCGGCGAAGTTCGAGCCCGTGTAGATCTTCCAGTCCAGAAACATCCTTGCGTCGGCTTCGCCCGGCAGGCGGCTGAACAGCATGGTTGCGTTGGCATCAGCGAGATTGACGCAATAGCCGGCGTCGCGCAGCGCACGGGCGAGATCGTCGAGCTCCGGCATTGCGAGCCTGATCGTCTCCTCCATCGGCTCGGCGGCATGCCGGACCTCGGCTTCGGTGAAGGTCTGCGGCGGTCCCTGCCGCGCCGGATCGAGCTTGTGGTTGACGAGGCACCGCCGCCAGGAATTGGCAATTCGCGAAGAGGCATCGACGTCGGCCACATGATTGGCGACCGACAAGACACGGGCGACATGGTTCGAGGCCGACAAGCTGGCCATCGCGGACGTCTCCACCCTGTATTATTGTGCAAAGTCTGGCACCACAGGCGGGGATGTCAATCGGGAACCGGGAATGGGGAATGGAGGCACATTGCCTCAACGCCGTCATGGCCGGGCTTCGTCCCGGCCATCCACGTATTGCCGCGCGTGCGAAAGAACGTGGATGCCCGGGACATCTAGCGCGAAGACGCGCTTCGCGCTTCTGCCCGGGCATGACGGTGTCGAAGCAGAATGCCTGGATGCTCAGTCAGAGCCGATTTGCTGCACCGCCCTCACCAGGTATCGATGCACGGCCGCTTCTTCGCCGTGCGCGCCGGCGGCTTCGGCACTGACCGCAGCCCCGCCATGATCCAGCGCCGCGTTTCGGCGGGGTCGATCACGTTGTCGATCTCGAACACCGAGGCGATCGAGACCGCCTTGCCGTTGGCATAGAGCTCGGCGACCTTGTTGCGATAATAGGTCTCGCGCTCCTCGGGGTCGGCGATCGCCTCCATCTCCTTGCGGAAGCCGAGGCGGACATAGCCTTCCAGGCCCATGCCGCCGAACTCGCCGGTCGGCCAGGCCGCGGTGAAGAACGAGGCGTGGAAGCCGCCGCCGATCATCGACTGCGCACCGAGACCATAGCCCTTGCGCAGCACGATGCCGAACAGCGGCACGGTGAGGCTCGCGCCGGTCACGAACATGCGCGAGACGTGGCGGACGATCGCGGTCTTCTCGGCCTCCGGGCCGACCATGAAGCCAGGCGTGTCGCAGAGCGAGACGATCGGCAGATCGAAGGCGTCGCAGAGCTGGAGAAAGCGCGCGGCCTTGTCGCCGGCATCGGCATCGATGGCGCCGCCGAGATGGCGCGGATTGTTGGCGATCAGGCCGAACGGCCTGCCTTCGATGCGGATCAGCGCGGTGATCATGCCGACGCCGTAGTCGCGCCGCAGCTCCAGCACGGAATCCTTGTCCGCGACGAGATCGATCACGCTGCGGATGTCGTAGACGCGTAAGCGGTTCTCGGGGATGGCGCGGCGAAGCAGGCGCTGGTCGGCGGCTTCCCACTCCGTCACCGCGCCCTGGAAATACGACAGATATTTCTGCGCGACACGCGTTGCCTCCTCCTCGTCCTCGACCAGGATGTCGATGACGCCGTTGGGCGACTGGAACGAGACGGGGCCGACCTCGGCCGGGTGATAGACGCCGAGCCCGCCGCCCTCGATCATGGCCGGGCCGCCCATGCCGATCGAGGCGTTCTTGGTGGCGATGATGACGTCGCAGCAGCCGAGCATCGCGGCGTTGCCGGCGAAGCAATAGCCGGAGACGACGCCGACGACAGGGACGAGGCCGGACAACCTTGCGAACTGCACGAAGGACGGACCGTCGAGCCCGGTCATGCCGAGCCGGTCGGTGTCGCCGGGCCGGCCGCCGCCGCCTTCGGCGTAGAACACCAGCGGCACCCGCCAGTCTTCCGCAAGGGTCAGCATGCGATCGATCTTCTTGTGATTCATGTGGCCCTGCGTGCCCGCGAGCACGGTGTAGTCATAGGCCACGACGATGCAGCGCGCGCCCTCGGGGCCGAACTTCTCGGCATTCACCGTGGCGACGCCCATGACGAGGCCGTCGGCCGGCGTGTTCTTGATGAGGTCGTCGAGCTTGCGCCGGCGGCGCTGTGCCGCGATCGCGAGGCTGCCATATTCCATGAACGAGCCTTCGTCGACGAGCTGGGCGACGTTCTCGCGCGCGGTGCGCTGGTTGGTGTTGCGGCGGCGCTCGACCGCGGCCGGGCGGTTCGCATCCAGCGTGTTGGCCTGGCGCGCGATCAGCTCGGCAAGATCCGGGCGGATGTGGTCGAGATCCACATCGGCTTCCGCGGCCGTGTGATCCGCCGCGACGTCGAGCGGCTCCAGATACATGATCGGCTCGCCATGCAGCAGCGTGGCGCCGTCGCCGGCGACGAGCTTCATGACCCGGCCGCCCTGCTCGGCCATCACGAGATGCTCCATCTTCATGGACTCGATCACCGCGAGCTGCTGGCCCGGGCGCACGATCTCGCCTTCCTTTACCTGAATGGTGACGATGGTGCCCTGCAAGGGCGCTGCGACCAAGACCGCGCCTTCGGGCACCACCTGGGCGACATGCGCTTCGGTGCCGTGCGCTCCGCTTCGTTCCGCCGCGGCAAAATAGAGCGGCTTGGCCGCGCCATCGGCGGCATCGACGAGCTTTGCGATATTGCGGTCGATGAAATCAGTCGCGATGCGGTTGGTCCTGAAATCGGGATGCGCCAGCACCGCCTGGAGGAAGGCGATGTTGGTGACCACGCCGTCGATGCGGAACTCGCGCAAGGCGCGCGACGCCTTGGCGACCACGTCATGCCAGGCTTCGCCCGGCGTATGCACGATGACCTTTGCCAGCAGCGAATCGAAGGCGGCGCTGGTCTTGTAGCCGGAATAACCAAAACTATCGACGCGCACGCCGGGCCCGGAGGGCGGCTCGAACACCGCCAGCACGCCGCCGGTCGGATGCGTCGCGCCGGTCTCGTCAAGCGTCTCCATGTTGACGCGGAGCTGCATGGCATGGCCGCGGGGCTTCGGGATGGATTCCTGCGCCAGGCCGAGGGAGGCCAGCGAAGCCCCCGCGGCGACCGCCAGCTGGGCGCGGACGAGATCGAGGTCAAGCACCTCTTCGGTCACGGTGTGCTCGACCTGAAGCCGCGGATTGGCCTCGATGAAGGCAAAGCTGTCCTCGGCGGTGCCGTCAACCAGGAACTCGAACGTGCCGAGATTGTCGTAGGCCGCGGCCGCTGCAAGCTGCTTCGCGGCGTCGATGATGCGGCCGCGCAAGGAGTCGCTCAGCGAGGGGCTCGGCGCCACCTCGATCAGCTTCTGATGCCGGCGCTGGATGGTGCATTCGCGTTCCCAGAGATGGGTGATCGCGCCATGCTTGTCGCCGATGATCTGCACCTCGATATGGCGCGCCTGCCGGATCAGGCGCTCGGCATAGACACCGTCGAAGCCGAAGGCCGCCTTGGCCTCCGACTGGCAGCGCGCATAGGCTTCCGCGAGATCGGAGGCGTTCTCCACCACGCGCATGCCGCGCCCGCCGCCGCCGGCCATCGCCTTGATGACGATGGCCGCGTTGCCGCCGAGCGAGGTGAAGAACGCCGTGATTTCCTCCAGGCTCGACGGCCCGCTGGTGCCGGCGATGATCGGCACGCCGCAGCGCTTTGCCAATTGCCGAGCCGCGACCTTGTCGCCGAACAGGTCGAGCGCCGCCGGCTTTGGGCCGACGAAGGTAAGACTCGCATCGGCGCAGGCTTTCGCGAACGCTGCGTTCTCGCTGAGGAAGCCATAGCCGGGATGCACGGCGTCGCAGCCGGCGCCCTTCGCCGCCGTCACCACTGCGTCGATATCGAGATAGGCCCGGGCGCCGCGGCCGGGGATTTCGATGGCGTCGTCGGCAACACGCACGTGCAGCGACAGCGCATCGTCGGCGGGATGGATCGCAACGGTCGCGATGCCGGCATCGGCCGCAGCCCGCGCGATGCGGATGGCGATCTCGCCGCGATTGGCGATCAGGAGCTTCTTGAACGACATGGTATCTCTCACTCAGACGGCAGCAGAACGATTGGGATCGAGGTCCCGCCCTTCGGCCGGGCCTTGTCCCACAGGCCGCGCAAGGTGGCGAGGTAGTCCTTCTCGTCGAGGCCCACGTTCATGACGTTCTTCCCGTGTTGCTTTTCTTCTCGCGAAGGCACGCAGGTGCCGTCGACCGACGTCGTTACACGTCGAGCACGGCAGAGGTCATGTCAAGAAAAACAGCACCGGCGTCGCGGCCGATGCCGCGACGCGGAAATAACAGGCGTCGCGCAGTACGCTAGGCCGCGCGCACGCCCGCGACGAAGGTGCTGACCTCGTTTTCGAGGGATTGCAGCTTCTGCGTCAGCCGGCCGCTCGATTGCAGCACGAGCCCGGCGGCCTGGCCGGTCGCCGCGGTGGCCTCGGTGACGCCGGAGATGTTCTGCGAGACCTGATCGGTGCCGGACGCGGCTTCCTGCACGCTGTGCGCGATCGCCTGCGTGGCGGCGCCCTGCTCCTCGACGGCGGCGGCGATCGACGAGGAGATCTCGTTGACCTCCATGATGGTGGCGCGGATGCTCTCGATGTTGCCGACGACCTGATTGGTCTCGGCCTGGATCGCGGTGATCTGCGCGCCGATCTCGTCGGTTGCCTTCGCGGTCTGGCTCGCCAGCGACTTCACTTCGCTCGCGACCACCGCAAAACCCTTGCCGGCCTCGCCGGCCCGTGCCGCCTCGATGGTGGCATTGAGCGCGAGCAGATTGGTCTGCGATGCGATCTGGTTGATGAGGTCGATGACCTCGCCGATCTTGTGCGCGGCCGCAGCCAGCCCCTGCACGGTGTCGTTGGTGCGCTGCCCGTCGGCGGCGGCCTTGTCGGCCACGGTCGCGGCCTGCGCGACGCGCTGGCTGATCTCCGAGATCGAGGACGACAGCTCACCGGCGGCGGAGGCCACGGTCTGCACGTTGCTCGATGCCTGCTGGCAGGCGGATGCGACGAAGCTGGCGCGGTCGCTCGCCTTGTTCGCGGTCTCCGACATGCCCTGCGCGGCCTGCTGCATCGCGCGCGCCTCGTTGAAGACGTCGCGGACGACGGCCTGGACGCTCGCCTCGAACTTGCCGGCGAGGTCGGTCATCGCCTTGCGTTTCTCGTCATCGGCTTTCCGCTTCATCTCTTCCTGTTCGGCATGCATCTGGCGAACGGCCGACGCATTGTCCTTGAACACGGCAAGTGCCTTGGCAAGCCCGCCGACCTCGTCGCGACGATCGATGTAGGGCACCTCGAAGGCGCTGTCGCCGGCGGCGAGGCGCTCGGTCAGCGCGGTGATCCGGGCCAGCGGTCCGGTGACGCTGCGGCCGATCAGGAAGGAGGCTGCAAGGACCACCACCAGCACCGCCAGGCAGACATAGGCGAAAGTCATCGCGTTCTGGCGGAACGCGGCGTCGACATCGTCGAGATAGATGCCGGTGCCGATGATCCAGCCCCAGGGCGCAAAGCCCTTCACATAGGAGATTTTCCCGACCGGCTGGTCGAAGCCGGGCTTGGGCCAGAGATAGCCGTAGAAGCCCGCACCCTGCTTCTTGACCACGTCGACGAAGCCCAGGAACAGGGCGTTGCCGGCGGGATCCTTCATGCCGGACAGATCCTTGCCGTCGAGTTCCGGCTTGATCGGATGCATGACCATCTTGGGGGTCATGTCGTTGATCCAGAAGTACTCGACCTTGTCGTAACGCAGGCTCTTGATCTCGGCCATTGCGGCGGCCTGGGCCTGCTCGCGCGGCAGTTTTCCCTCGCTCTCGAGGTTCTGATAATGGGCGAGAATGCCGTAGCCGACGTCGACCATCTGCTGCGTCTTGGCCTGGCGATCGGCCACCATCTGGGTGCGCAGGGTCGACAGCGCGATCGGCGCCAGCGCGATCATGCCGAGCAGGCTGATGCCGACAATGAGGACCAGCTTGAAGCTGATGCGGGAGAAAAAAATCATCAGAGCTCGCAGAATTGGCGGTACAGATATGCCAATTTATCCCGCCCCCCTTAGCAAAGCCTTAAGCATTCCGGTTCCGCCAGCGGCCGCCGCAGGCCCGCCGCCGCGCATCGATGTCGTCGTCTAACGACCCGGCCCCGCATTCGAATGTAAACCTCTTCAAATCTAGAACACCTCGATATCGGCCTTCTGCGCGTTGACTTGGCGGGGGCTCTGGCAGAACGATCGACGCAGCAACCAGCGCCAGCTGTGGCGTGCGAGAAGCCAAGGGCCAGAGGCTCCATGCATCCATCGACATCACCAAGGTCTCTCGACCTGCCCGCGCTGAGCGCGGCGGAACGGCTCTTCATCTGGGGATTCCGGGCCAAGGCACGCAGCGGAGGTGCCGTTCCGACCGCAGCCGACATCCAGGAGGTGTACGACCATTTTCGCGTGGGCGATGCCGTGGCCTCGCTGGAATCCATCATCGAGATATTCGCCTGCACGGCCCATACCGCCATCGAAGTGCACTGCCCGACCTGCCCGCGCGTGTCTGACGGCGAGCGGGAAATTTTGCATGCCATCGCCGCGGCACAACAGGATCGCATCGACATCGCGCGCGAGCGGTTCGAGAGCTGGCTGCCGCCGGTCGGCGCCGATTGGGCGCTCGCGCCCGTGCGAGGGCTCGCGACGATCTTTCGCATGGCAGGCCTCATCCTGCCCGACCGCCAAGTGCGGTCTTTCGATCATGACCGCACCATGGCGATGAAGAGCTGGCTGGTCGGAAGCCCGACGCTGCACTGACGAGATCGTTCATGCCTCCGGATATTTGCGGTTCTGTGACGGTCCCGAACGCCGGCCAGCCGCGGCTCTGTCCGCTCCAGGCCGCGCTTGCGGCGCGTCCCACCGTCGAAAGCTACGATGATTTCTGCCGCGTCGCGCTGTCGTTGTTCCGGTTCATCGGGGCAGCCTATACGACCGGCGCCTCCGATTGCTGGGAAGCGGCCTATCGCTTTGCCGACGAGGCGCCCGGCGTCTCCGACAGTCCGCTGCTGGTGGCACGCGCTGCCGCGCTGGTCAGAATCCTGCGCAGCGGCCGGCCCTGCGAATTGTGCTTCATGCCGCCGTCCTGCCGGCGCCTGTCGAAGGACGAGGCCGGATTGATGCAATTGCTGGCGGTCGCGCGCCGCAAGCAGCCGGGCGAGCTCGAATCCATCGTCTGCCAGCTGGTCGGCTCCGGCAAGGAAGACGCGGCGACACGGGCGGTCAACGCGCTTGCACTGTGCTGACACCAAAAGCGCGATGCGATTAGGATGAATCGTCATCGCGCTTTAGCTTGTTGTTTAAGCATGATCTTTTCGGAAAACCGCTACGCACTTTTCCGGATCATGCTTTAGGCCCCCTTTTGCCCAGCACGAGATCGATCGCGTGGGCGGCGATCTTGCGCAGCTGCGGCTCGTCGCCGAACGCACGTTCGAGCACGGCGAGACCGCGCGTGACCGTGACAATGTGCAGCGCTGCGGCGGCGGGATTGCCGCTGAACTCGCCGCGCTCTGCACCGGCCGCGAGCGTATCCTGAACCAAAGCGGTGACGCGCGAGAGGAGGCTCGCAAAAGCCTGACGCGCCGCTTCATCGAGCCCTTCGCCTTCGGCCGAGCCGAGTTCCATCAAGCCGCGCGTGGTCGGACATCCCCGCGGCGGTGTGCCGGAACGGAAATTGGTGATGGTCAGTTCGAAGAACACGGTGAGGCGTTTGCGCAAGCTGCCTATCCCCAGCGCCCTTTGCAGCGCTGCGACATAATCCTCCGCATAGCGTTCATAGGCCTGCAGGAACAGCGCCTCCTTGCTGCCGAAGGCATTATAGAGACTGCCGCGCTGCACGCCGGCATCGCGCGCGATGTCGGACATCGAGGTGCCGCGCACGCCCTTGCGCCAGAATTGATCGAACGCGATGCGCAGGACCTCGTCGTGATCGAATTCGCGCGGCCTCAACCTCGGCTCCCCAGAGTATTTGACATGGTGTCAAGAACATGCTTTCTAGACATCGTGTCAAAAACTGATTGGAAGTGATAGCCCATTTCGTCAATGGGCCGTACCGGCGGCGCACATATTCGCCATGCCGGATAGAGCCCGCATGCAAAGGGACCAATGATATGCCTCTCCTTCACATCGCGATTCGCGCCGGCAAGCCCGAAGCCTACCGCCAGGCGATTCTCGACGGCCTCTATTACGCCATGCGCGAAGCGCTCGACGTGCCCGAGGACGACGCGTTCATGGCCATCACCGAGCATGAGCCCGCGAACTTCCGCTGCGGCACCGGTTACGGCGTCGCGCGCAGCGACGATGCGGTGCTGATCCAGATCACCGTGTTCGCCTCGCGCACCACCGAGCAGAAGAAGGCGCTGTATCGCCGCATCGCGGACCGTCTCGGCGAAAGCCCCGGCATCCGGCCGGAGGACGTGTTCGTGAACGTGCTCGATGCTCCCAAGGAAAACTGGTCGGTCGGAAACGGCATCGCGCAATTCGCATGAATTTGCCGAGCCCTCCATCCCCCTCTTGAGAATTTTCGGCCGCAAGGCTCACCTCCGCCGAGCTGCGATGCGAAGCATCGTCCGGAGCAATCGGGGTGAGGGGCCGCAGCACTCAGTGAGACTGTAACCCCTCACCCGGATCGGATCTTTCGATGCGATCCGACCTCTCCCTACGGGAGAGGTGTTCGAGTTCTCGGCCTGCATCGAGTCATCCAAATCCTATTCCGCCTTCAGAACCTTTCTCATCCGCAACGCACGCCGCCATGATGCTGTCGAGCTCGGCGCGCGTGAGCACCCCGAGCTCTGCGATGAAGACGATCCGCGCGCGCGGCACGCCCGGGGCGGGTGCATCGCCAGGGGCCAGCGTGGCGCGGCCGCCGGCGAATTGAAACACCATCTGGCGGCCGGGCTGCTCAACCGTCTCGAACAGGCCTTTCGCGCGCGCCAGCTTCGGCGCCAGCCTGGCGATCGCCTGTTGCAGGCGCGGCAGCGAGAGCGGACGATCGGAGGTCCAGCTCAGCGTCTCGAAACGGTCCTCCGCCGGCCGTTTCGGCCCGGGCGTGCGCGGCGCCGGCGCGCGATCGACATGCGCGGGAAACAGCAGCGCGGACGGAATTGCGCCGTGTGGCGCATCGACGACCACGGCCGGAACGCGCTGAGCGCGAATGGCGGCGCGCATCCGCATTCCCGCGCCCTCGTCCGCCAGATCGAGCTTGCTGAGCGCCACGATGTCGGCGACGCGCAATTGCGAACGCTGGAGGGCATCGTCAAGGGCGGCCGGCGGTGTGCCGGCGTCCATCACGCACAGCACCGTCTCCAGCAGCGCCTCGCGCAGGATCACGGGATCCATCAGATTGCGGACGATGTCGGCGGGATCGGCGACGCCGCTGGTCTCGATCACGATATAATCGGGCTTCGGATCGCGCCGCAGCAGCATCGAAAGCGTGCGCAAGAGATCGCCTTCCAGCGAGCAGCAGATGCAGCCATTGGCGAGGCTGACCACGCCGTCGCTGGCGCCCGCGATCAGCTCGGCATCGATGTTGATGGCGCCGAAATCGTTGACGACGGCGGCGATGCGCCGTCCCTCCGCATGCGCCAGCAGGTGGTTCACGACAGTCGTTTTGCCCGCCCCCAGAAAGCCCGTGACCAGCAGAATGGGGACCGGCATGGGTCAGCCCTCGACGACGGGGCGGCGCACCGGTTTTCCCGGCCGCGCCGCGACATCGAGAATGCCGTCGCTGATCAGCACCTCGCCGCTGACGATCAGGTGCCGCACGCCCTCGGACGGACGGTTCATCGCCGTGAAGGTGGCGCGGTCCGAGAGTTTTTCGTAGTCGAACACGACGATGTCGGCGTCCACACCTTGTTGCAGCCGGCCCTTGGCGCGCATCGCCGGCGTGCTCTGCGACAAGATCTCGGCCGGGATCAGCGCGCATTTGCGCACGCCTTCCAGCAGCGACACCGTCTTGCGCTCGCGCACCCATTCGCGGATGAATTTGGTGAAGCAGCCGGCCGAGCGCGGATGCGAGGTGGCATCGTCCGGCAGCGGCCAGGCATCGCCGGTGTAGGTCTTGCCGTCCGACGTCGTCCACGGCATCGCGTCGGAGGCGATTGCGCCGCCGGGATACAGCACCGACATGTCGAGCAGGTCGCGGTGATGCGCATTGTGCTCGGTGTCGAGAATGTGCCAGAGCACCAGCGAGGAGGGCTCCTCCGCCTGCGCCTTCAACAGCTCCTCGCGGTCGTGGAAGCGATAGCCGTCGGTCACGCGCTGCACGGAATCGTAGCCGGTGCCGTTGCGCTCGACGAATTCGGGGTCGCTGAAGAAGGCGGCGGCCAGCACGGTCGAGCCGGTGCCGTAGGGATAGGCCTCGACGGTGATCGGCAGGCCCTGCCCTTGCGCCTTTTCTATCAGCGTGCGGCAGCGCTCGACGTCGGTCTTGCTCGACGAGTTGAAATGGCAGATGTGCATGTGCGCGCCGGTGGCGCCGGCATAGCCGATCAGGCGGATATAGGCTTCCACCGCACTCTCAGGGTCGATCCGCGACATGAAGGCGACATGGGTGAAGGTCGGCACGTTCCTGGCAGCCGCGAGCTGGCAGACCGCGGTCAGCTCCTGCACGCCGGCGCCCGGCGCGTAAGCATTGAGGATGCCGATACCGATGCCGCCTTCGTTGAGGCCGCGCCCGAGGCGTTCGAGAATGCCCGAGACTTCCGCGTCGGTCGCGACATTGTCCATCCAGCGGCGATCGCGCATGGCGTTGCCGAACGCCTCCAGCGAGCTCTCGGCATTGGAGCCGGTCATCGCGCCGATGCGCGCAAAGGCCCAGTTGGTGGCGGCACCATAGTTCAACACGCGCCCCTTCCTGGCCTGGCGCTCATACCAGGACCCGACCGGCAGCACGCCGGCCTCGAGATCGAGCGTAGTCGTGACGCCGTCGAACGCCTGCATGCGGTCGGCGGGGATCGACTGGCCATGCGCGTGCAGATCGATGAAGCCCGGGGCGACCACGAGCCCGGTGGCGTCGATCACCCGCTCGGCGCCGCCGAGCGAGGAGCCGACCGCAGCAATCCTGCCGTCCATTACCGCCACGTCGGCGACGGCGTCCATGCCGCTTGCGGGATCCACCACCCGGCCGCCAGAGATCACCATACCGCTCATATCGTCACTCCTCCACCTCGAGATCGCATCAAGGCAGATTCCGGAAGCGACGACCACCTCCACCGGAGCCGACGCAGCATGCTCATAGGGAAGATCGTCTGGCAGGCAAGTCGCGCACAAGCGCCCACGTCCTCGCGGCATGATTTGCCCGAGCTGTGCTTCTCTTCTCACCCTCTCGAAGGAAAGGGCGCAGGGAAGGCCGGGCGCCGGCTGGCACTCGTAAAGACCCCCGTGCTGAATGGATGCACACGCAATGCACAGGGGAGACACAGGGCAGCCAAAACCCGGCCTTCCCTGCGCGATGGTTTGACGGCCTATGCCGCGCTCTCCCGGGAGCCGAACTTTCCTTCTGGCCTCCCTCGCCCCGCGAATTGGATGATGCAGTCTGCCCGGTTGGGCTCGCTGGCATCTCGCGAAAGGCTTGACCGTAGCAACGACGGCCAGGACCACACGGTTTCGCCGCACGCAGGGGCGCCGTTCGTCTTCGCGGGTCACGCATGCTCACGAGGTGATCTCGCCCTGCACGCGCAAGCTCCGCCTTTAACGCCGCCCGCGTCCACCGCAATCCCAGCCCGCGTTCGAAACGACGTACGACCGCCCCTTTGGTGAGCTGGGATGGCCGACACATACGCTAAATCCGAATTTCGGTAAAGTGGAATATTTTTGCGGAGAGGGGTTGACAGCGGCTGGGGTGTTTCGCTGAAACGGGCGATGAACCTGTTTGCATTGATCGTATTGCAAAATGCGCTACAAAGTCTATATTGGCGTCTGCGGAGGTGTTCATCATGTCGCGAGCAGAACGCAAGGAGCATCCGCTTTCGATGCGGATGCCGGAAACCGACATTGCCATCATCGACCGGGCCGCGGCGCTGCGCGGGCGTTCGCGTACGGACTTCGTGCGGGACGCAGCCGTGCGCGCCGCCGAGGACGTGCTAATGGAGACGGCTCCCATTCGCATGAGTCCGGCCGGCTTCAAGGCGTTCATGGCGACACTATCAGGACCGGCCGCCCCGGTGCCGGAAATGGTCGAGCTCTTCGAGCGCGCTGCGCCATGGGAGAGCAATGCATCTTCAAGCAACGTGGACACCGGTTCGCGTGAAGAAGGCGCGTCCAAGCGAAAGATCCGCTCGGGCAAGCGGCGCTGAGGTTGGCGATCTCCGCCCCCGAGCCGTTGGCGCCAGCGCACCAACTCGACGAGTTCTCCTGCGGCAAGCCATCGCTCGACCGCTGGCTGAAAACACGGGCGCTGTCCAACCAGGAAAAGGGTTTTACCGCCGTCATGGTGGTGCACGAGATGAACCGGGTGGTCGGTTATTATGGCCTTGCACCGACGGCCATCGTTCCTTCGTCCCTGCCGCGGTCGATACGAACCGGTCAGCCGCCTGACCCCGTACCCTGCCTCCTGCTGGGACAGCTCGCAACCGACGAGAACTGGATCGGCAAAGGGATCGGCACCGGCTTGGTCAAGCATGCGCTCCAGCGCTGCGTCACGGCCGCAGGCCTGATTGGAGGCCGCGCGCTGATCGTCAATGCGGTCGATGCCGAGGCTGCTGCCTTCTGGGCGCGGCGCGGCTTCATTGCCTCGAAGGATGATGCGCTCGTTCTCTTTAGATCAATCGCCGACATTGCGGCGTCGCTTCGCTAGACACTTCACGCCGTCCCAGTCCGGATTATAGTGCACCGCAATTAGGAAACCGACAGCCAAGCAAGGGCAAGTGCATTGTCAGCGTAACCTGCCGGCCTATGATAGGCGTCTTCTATCTTGGCGAGAAACTTCCAATGGAAAGTCGTGTTGACCAAATACGCGCACTTGGTGCCAGCTATTTTGAGCAGATAATCGCCGATCGAGAGGAGGAGACCCTCCATCTAGAATTTAAGACACTCGCACAAGATGGCGGCAGGCTAACGCGTGACGATCGGAAAATGATCGCTGAAGCTATCGCCGGCCTCGCTAATGCAGAAGGCGGAGTTCTGATCATCGGTATCGAGACAAAGCGTCTCGAAGGTGTCGATGTGGCCATTGGAAAGCGATCTGTCAAGCAACTGCAGCGTACAGCCAACCTAATACGCGCACAGATCCCAGAGATGTTCTCGCCTCGACATTCGGGAATCAAATTACTATCCGTTATTGAAGCCCAGAAGGACGATGAGGGCTTTGTCGTAATCGACGTTCCCGCATCACCGGACCGCCCTCACTACAGCAACGTCCATCACCAGTACTTTAGGCGAGGAGCAGACAGAACCCGGGTAATGGAACATGGCGAAATTCGCGACCTCATGTTCGCCACACGTCACGGCAGCCTAAAAGTGAGAACTTCAACCCAGATTAGCATGAGGTCAGGAAACAAATTCGGAGGCAGCTTCCTGCTTTCGGTCGCGAACGCCGGACAGCTTCCTGTCCGAGCACCATATCTAAAAGTTTCTCCGAGCTCTGGTTGGCAGGCAGTTGGTGTCGGGCTCCTCGATGTGCGCCAGCTTCGGGGCAACACAGTAGGCCTCTACGCCAAAAACGATCAGTTAGTTCACGTCGACGACGAATTTCATCTCGCACGACGCACATCAGGTATCGAATTGATGATGACAGGAGATCGCAGCGAGATAATCTCGAAGATTTGCGAAACCAGAGACGATAAGCTGTTTCGAATTAAGCCGTTCGAGGAGAAAAATTTGTCAGATATCTCATTCGGTACTTTCCGAGTAACGTTCGGCGCCGAGAACGTCCTTCCCGACACGGGCACATTCGAGTTAGGAAAATGGGAGATGTTTGAGATACTGGCGGAGAGCCTCGAAAATGCTTCGTTCTGATGTGGCGACCCAGTAGGAGTTCGCAGATGGCAAGGAAACTTCCGCCGATTCATCCAGGCGAAATCCTGCGCGAAGAATTTCTCGTTCCGCTCAAGCTGACCCCCTACGCGGTCGCGGCCGCGCTGAACGTGCCGCGCACCCGGATCGAGCGCATTGCGCGCGAAGAAAAGCCCGTCACGGCCGACACCGCGCTGCGGCTGGGAAAATTCTTCAAGACCGGCGCGGCGTTCTGGATGAACATCCAGACCCGTTTCGACCTCGAAACGGCGGAAGACGTGCTCGCACCTCAGATCAGGAAAATCGCGTCTTACGAGGCGGCTTGAGGGGGCCGCAGTTGCGGCGATTTGGAGCCAAGTCCGATGCCCGCGAAGTTCCAAGACATCATCACAGCGTTCGAGTTCGCCAACACCAACGGCGACATGGGAGAGTTTCGCGCCTTCGTCTGCAAACAGACCGGAAATATCTTCTATCAGCGACTTCATGGACGGGGAAGAGTTCAACGACGAACTGCCCGATGACATCGACGACCGGGAGAAATATCTCCCGCTCCCGGACAAACGAGATCTCGGCCTCGGCAAGCCCCTGGCGCTGGCCTTTGTCCGCGAGTTCCTGCCTGATGATTTCGACGACGTCTGCCATTTCTTCAGGAAGCGCGGCGCTTACCCGAAATTCAAGTCCCTGCTAGCCCGGCGAGGATCGATCGAGCGCTGGCATGCCTTCGAGAATGAGGCGACAGAGCGGGCGTTGCGCAATTGGTGCGAGCTCCATTCCATCGAAATCGCCGACTGACCTGACACGCGTTCGAACGTCACGAGGTACGCAAGGCTCCTTCGCCGTCTTCTCGCCCCCATTGTCATTCAGGGACTAGGCGGGGCGGCGTTAAGGTGGGCAAAGTTCCCAAAGGTTCCGTGTGATCGTCCAAGATCTTCCGCAACGCGACCATTCCATGTCGCGCCGAACTTTGCTCGGCGGACTTCTGTCGGCGGGCAGCGCCCTCGCGCTCGGCGGATGCGCCGGCCTGGGCGCGACCGGCGCGCGCTTCGATGCCTCGTCGCTCTCCGTCGACTCCACATTGCTTGTCGCCACCACGCGCAAGCCCGTGAATGGGGCTCGCGCCAAACCCTGGTTCGGGCCGGAGCGCGCAACGAGCATGACGGTTGCGCGGGCCAAGCTGGTGGCGCCCGACGAGAGCCGCCTGTCGCTCGCCTCGGTTGGGCTTGGCAGCTGGCGTCTTGATCGGATCGAACCGGTGCCGGCCGACGCCGGCGACCTCGCCGCGCAGGCCGGCGGCGGCGACGTGCTGATCTATGTGCACGGCTTCAAGCAGACGTTCGAGACGGCGGTGCTGGATGGCGCCTATCTCTCCGATGCGATCAAGTTCCGCGGCCGCACCATGGTGTTCGCCTGGCCTTCCAAGGCCGGGCTGTTCGACTACGCCTATGACCGCGACAGCGCGATGTGGTCGCGCGACGATTTCGAGCGCGTGCTCTCGACGCTGGTATCGGCGCCGGGCGCTGGCCGGGTGCACATCGTTGCGCACAGCATGGGAACCATGCTGACGCTCGAAAGCCTGCGTCAGCTCCATGCGCGATACGGCGAGACGGTCACGAGCAAGATCGGCGCGGTGGTGTTTGCCGCCCCCGACATCGACATGGACGTGTTCTCGTCGGCGGTCCAGCGCATCGGCCCGCTCGCCGGCAAGATCACCGTGATCGCCGCGACCAACGACCGTGCGCTGGCGCTGTCGGGACAGCTCGCAGGCGGCATGACGCGGGTCGGCGCCGCCGAGAAAGCCGCCATCGCGCGGCTCGGCGTGCGCGTGATCGATGCGTCAGCGGAAGGCTGGGGCATCGTCAACCACGATCTGTTCCTGTCGAATGGGCAAGTGCAGCAGGTGATCCGGCGGTCGATCGACGGCACGACGGCGTGAGGGGGCGTTGGGGCGCCAGTTGATGCATTGCAATCAATGACGCCGAAGCGACCACCAACTATTGCGGCAATCTCCGTTCGGCGATGATCCGCACCGGAGGAAAGACGACGCAATCCGCCACGTCGAACAGCACTTCGATGTTGCGATCAAACGCGCGTGCAAAGGCAATCGCCTCATCGCGCCGCTCATCGGCAACGGCAGTGCCGAGCGTGCAATGGGGGGTCCAGGCGCCGGGCCGGTAATGAGGACGACAATGCGCTGGATCAATTGCCGCGCTGATGGCGGCATGGATGCGAGCCAGGGTTTCATTGGCCTCCGGCTCCGCCCAGAGAACGAGCGGAGAACCTTCGAACCAGCGAATTCGTTTGAACTCGATCCGCAGTTGCGTCTCACCGGCAACAGCTGCCAGCATCGCATCCCACGCGGCCTTCTCGTCAACTGCCGGCGAGTCGTAGATGGCAAATGTGAAATGGGGCCGATAGCCGAGGGCGCGCATCGAGGGCTCGGCCTCGAACATCGCAACCTGATCCCACAGCCGCTCGATCTCGCCTGCTGAATCGTTGTCGGCCCGGATATTGATCGCCACTGCCACAGGTTCACCTCAGGCGTGGAACAATCAAATCGAGATACAGGGGAAAGGCTGGCTTCAAGACAGTGGCGCCCTAGGAGCCTTTGGGTTGATCTCCGCCGCTAGAGATAATGCCGGGTTTCCTTCACAACTTCAACTATTGCCGACCAAGACTTTTCGCTTTGCTAAGAAATTTCTGAATTGTGTGACGCGATGTTGGACGTCTCTGTTGGACGAAATCGGAAGCCATTTCGGCTTAGCTTGGGGGCAGTCTTAAGTGCATCACGCCCCGATTATCGAGCAGGCGTTTCTTTGGTTCGCTCCTTTCACAACCTTCGCTACTATCCTGGCAGCGAGGAGCAACTAGCGTGGCCAAGCCGAAGAAACGAAAAGCCAGAAAAATAGCGCCTGACGACTATTTCGCCGCTGGGCCGATGGAATTTGCCAGATTTGGCAGGATTACGCTCGGTCGCTCAAGGGCCACCAAAGAGCAGCACCAGGCCGCTCAAGCGCGGATGGTTGCACAGTATCCCATCGCGGTCCGCGCAATCGAAGAGCTCGTGCAATCCATTGCAACTCAGATCGCTCCCCAACGAGCCCAGGTCGTTTACTAACCGCCGACTTGAGCATCGTATACGTCTTGCTCGCAGTTGCACGACGTCTTGCACTCTAATTTAGCGCGGCCACTACTTGGCGGACCAGAATACGTTAGAAATTTGATTTTCCTGATTATTGGATCGCTTTTGTAAGACGGCACTGTTGGACGTTTTGTTAGACGTTTTCCCAACATGAAAATTGCATTTAGTTTTAAAAACAAAGGCTTAGAAAAAAAGTGGCGGAGGAGAGAAGGGCGTTGTGGCGCACCACTCAGAATAAAACTGCGAACTCTTATGTTGTTGAAGTCGCGATCTGATTTGGAGCGGAGCTCACGCGCCGTGCCGCGTACGCAATTTCCGGGTTGGAGACCGGGCTAAACTTAAGTCGTTGGAGGCCCTAGCGGTCGGCGGAGTGTCGGTTCATTTCCTCCAGGAGCTCGCGCATTGCGTCGAACTGCGTGCCAAAGCCTTTCCAGTCGCCGGACTTCAATCGTTCAACGGCCTGATTGTAGCGGTCGAGCGTCTCCCGGGCCTGACTTGCCGACGGGCGAGTGACAGGCATTTCCTCCTTCGGGCTCGAGACCGGCCCCACCGCGCTAGGCTCGATGAACAGTGCTGACAAGGCCTCGCCGAGCGTCTCCTTCATCACCACATGTTCACCGTAGGCTGCGATCACGCGTTTCAGCTCCGGCAGGTGCCCTTGCTCCGCTCGCAGATAGAGCGGCGTTACATAAAGGATCGAGTTCTCGATCGGGATCACAAGCAAGTTCGCACCGCGTATCACCCGCGAACCCATCTGGTTCCACAGCGTGATTTGTTGGGATATCTCGGTGCTCTGATTGATCCGCGCTTCGATCTGGAACGGTCCATAGACGAGCTTCTCCTTGGGAAACTCGTAGACGATCAGCTTGCCATAGTCGGGCGCGTCGCAACGCGCGGCGAGCCACGCGATCATATTGTCGCGGCGGCTAGGCACCATGGGAAGCATGAGGAAGAACTCGGCCTGCGGCTCGCCGGGCAGCCGCATGATGATGTAATATGGGGCCATCGTCGCAACGCCGCCGCCGCCCGGCTGGCGCGGGAACTGCCAGAGATCTTCCCGGTTATAGAAAACGTCGGCCGCCTCCATGTGATAGCTCTGATAGAGCTGCGCCTGAATCAGGAACAGGTCCTCCGGATAGCGAATGTGCCTCCGCAGATCCGTCGGCATGGCCGAGAATGGCTTTAACAAATTCGGAAAGATACGCCGGTAGGTCGCGGCAACCGGATCGCCAGTGTCCATCAGATAAAAGTCGACGGTCCCGTTATAGGCATCGATGATGACCTTCACTGAATTGCGGATGTAGTTGATATCTTGGTCTTGCGCCGGCTGCGCGGAGGGGAAGTAGGAACTTACCGTGTAGGCGTCCTGCATCCAGAACATCCGCCCATTGCTGATGACCAGATAAGGATCGTGATCGAGCCTCAGGAACGGAGCGATCGTTCGTACCCTTTCCTGGATATTGCGGCGGATCATGATCCGGCTGTCGGTGGTGATGTAGCTTGAGAGCAGCAGGTTAGGATCGTTGAAGTAGTAAGCAAATAGGCCTCTCCACACCATCGCTCCTATCGGAACGCCACCGGTACCCTCATAAGCCGCGTAGGCATTGTCTTTCCCCTTCGGATAATCGAACTCAGGTGCGCTCCCCTTGACGATGACGTAGCTGTCGGGCTCCTCGCCATAGTAGATGCGCGGTTCATGGATCTGGGGGCCTCCGTCCGCCACAGGAGGTATGTCGCGCAAATAGAAGAAGGGCAGCCCTTCGGAGCTCTTGCGCGTGACCGGACTCATCACCGCGCCGGTGCCGTGCGTAAACAGCACGTGTCGATTGACCCACGTCTGGGCATTCGGCGGCAGCAAGGAGGGCCGCAGTTCGCGAGCCGAGAGCATTACGCTTTGGTAGGAGCCATCGAGCCAGTAGCGATCGACGTCAAGATCGTGGAATTTGTAATAAGTGCGGATCTCCTGCAACTGCGCGTAGGTGTCCGACAAGGGCAGCCAGTCCCACAACCTGATATTGTCGATCGTCGCCTTGTTGGCGTCGAGCGTCTTGAAGCTAAGCTTCTGTTCGGCGGCAAACGGCTTGGCTGCGATCTGATCGAGATTGTATGCCTGCCGGGTAAGCGCGATGTTGCGTTGGATATAGGGCCTTTCCAGCTCCAATTCGCTTGGCTTGACGAAGAACTGCTCGAACAGCAAGGGTATTACACCTGACAGCGCGAAAGACCCGATCACGACAAGCAGGAACGCGACGGCAGGAAGCCGGTAGGTGCGCACCCGCAGGTTTGCCCACGCGGCGAACGCCGCGATGACCGAAAGTCCGATCATCAACCACAAGGCCGGCAGCCCCACGTGGACATCGGTGTAGCTTGCGCCGACGACCACGCCGTTATCGCCGTAGAGCAGTAGATAGCGATCAAGACCGTAGGACCAGGCCTTTACCGCAAAGAGAAGACCGAGCAGCGCCGAGCCGTGGGCAATCACCGTCGAAGACATTGATCGGCGATGACTGCCGTATTCGATATCGCCGTGCACCCAGTAGATCGCCGCGGCGAAAAGCGCGCTTAGAACGAGCGCGAGCATCATCCAGTTCTTGATGAGGATGTAGGCGGGCAGCGAGAAGAGATAGAAGCCGATGTCCTTGTTGTAGAGCGGATCGTCTGCGCCATAGGGCACCTGATAGACAAACCGCAAGAGGACGCCCCAATTGCCGACTTTTGCGGCGGCGACAAGCAGAGCGAGCAAAGCTGCCCCGCCTGCGATCAACCGGGGCCACGGCAGTCGATCGCGTACAAGCGCACGCAGATCTGGCGGCGCGCTGCCCGCGAAGTCCCACACCGAAGCGGTGACAAGCTGTGTCGACCGCCGTCGGGCAAAGCGCAGGGCAAACCATCCGTTCAACCAAAGTACGACGGTGGTTCCGGTCCAGACCGCAAGAAAGACGACAGCTTTGGCGCCGATCGTCGTCCAAAAAACCTGCAGATAACCGATCGAGGAAAACCACAGCCAGTCGACCAGGAGGTCGCTCGCGAGCCAGAGCAGGAACAGGCAAATCCCGATGAGGACGGCCGCAACAATGAGCCCGACCACGGCACTTTGCCTTGGTACCTTCCGTTCGGGTCCGGTAATCCCGATCGTCATGGCTTGATTATAGTGGAAATGAGGGACGCCCGCCGCTTGATTCGCGGTCGGGACTCCGCCTCAAAGTGGGGGACGCGGACGCTCGAAACTCGGTCAAAAAGATCGCAGAACGGCGCAAAGGGGCAATTCGAAACAGCTCAAGGCGGCAAGCTCGGCTGATGCAGTCGGCGCTAAATCAGCTATCGAACGACATGGTCAGACTTGGCGGGCCACCCAGACTAGATTGAGAGCTCTTATGTAATTGAAATCGCTGTATAACTTCAACGGCACCTCTCACCTCATGTGATCTCGCATATGCTCAGACGAAGAGCAGCCAGAACCCATTCGGAAGAAGAAGCGCATTGCGGCGCTCGCGTACTCTCTACCACCGACAGCACGCGCATCCCGACTATCTCGCCATGGAGTTGGTCAACGACGACGAATTGCAGCTTGCTGACGGAAGACTTATGTTGGGCCTATAATCAGGCAGCCGCCCATCGTATGGCGAGAGTCTGCAGGGTCGACCTTACGGTGGATGGTTTGCATTCCGCATCGGAGGTAATGCCATGGCCATTGCTCCCACGCTCCAGAAATACCTCGCCGCTGAGAACGTCCAGTACGAGGTGATCCCGCACGAACTCAGCATGACATCCGCTCGAACGGCCGAGGCCTGCCATATCTCGGGCGACCGCCTCGCCAAGGGCATCGTGTTGCGGCGCGACGGCGGATACATGCTGGCCATCTTGCCCGCATCGCATCACCTCCGCCTGTCGGACCTGAGGACAAGCCTCGGCGACAATGTCCACATGGCCAATGAGACCGAGGTCAATCGGCTGTTCAGCGACTGTGCACACGGTGCGGTTCCCGCCGTCGGCAAATGCTACGGATTGGAAATGATCGTCGACGACAGCATCGAGGCACAGCCAGACATCTATATGGAAGCCGGCGATCATGAAACGCTGCTCCATATGGGTCACGCGCAGTTTGCGCGCCTGATGGCCAACGCACCGCACGGACGCTTCAGCGCGCATGACTGAGAATTTTGTAGGCCGCCCATTGCCGCCGTTGCGACCTAGGGCGGGAACTCTGACCGCGAGGTTTCCGTCATACTGTTCCGCAGGGTGGCGGCGAGAGTGTCTGCGCTTGTCTGGTCGGAGTTCGATTGGGGGTGCCGCTGCATTGCATCAACGCACTTGAAACCCACGAACGGAGGCTCGCCATGAAAGTCAAAGACGTGATGCACAAGGGTGTCGACTGGGTCAGCCCCAACACCCCAATCACCGAGATTGCCAAACTGATGCGGGCGCATGACATCGGCTGCATTCCGATCGGCGAGGATGACAAGCTGGTCGGAATGGTGACCGACCGCGATATCGTCTGCAAAGGGCTCGCGAGCCACAGCTTCGATGCCGGCCGCGCGACGGCGCGCGACGTGATGACCGAGGGCATCCATTGCTGCCGCGAGGACGATGACCTCGCCAAGGCGATGCATCACATGGAGAAGCTGCAGGTCCGCAGGCTGCCGGTGATCAACAAGAGCAAGCGGATGGTCGGCATCATCAGCCTGGGCGACGTCGGCCATTCCGCGTCCGGTGATGTGCTCACCGAGACTGTCAGGAGCATTTCGGCGCATCATTGAACTTGCGGCCAGGGCCCCTCTCGCGAGCCCGAGCCACGCGCTCGTCATGCAACCATCGCGCGGCACAGCAGCGACGCCGCGATGTGGCTTGCTTTGCGCCGGAGTGAATGTCAGGGCGAGTTCGCTCGATCGCTTCATCAGCATCAGCGTCGACGCTGCGGCGCGCAACCTATGACCGAGCGAGATCGCGCGGCCGGACGGGGACGCCATCGGCGGGGGTCGCAGAAAAAAGTCGAGGAATATCGCGGATTTGGCGCTCCCTAGGGGAATCGAACCCCTGTTTCAGCCTTGAGAGGGCCGCGTCCTAACCGCTAGACGAAGGGAGCGTGAGGGCTAGCCAATAGCCTCGAAATTTGTCCGCCGCAAGGACCCCGGCGGGCCTTTTACGGCTCATTGGCAAATTTGAGCCGTCCGGCCGGCTTCAGGGTATGGGCATCGAAGGTCCGGATCTCGATCACCCCGCCGAGGTCCACCGTGACCACGAGCCGGTCGCCGGCGGCCCCGGTCGAGACGATCTTGGCGCCCTTGGGCAGGGTTGCGGTGATGTCGCCGACGGGTTCGGCCGCCCTTCCCTCCGACTTGAAAAGGCGGTAGCCCACCGCGATCAAAACGGCGCAGATCGCCAGCGCCGTGGTCAACCCCGCGATCAGCATCATCCGCCGCACCCGCGCGAACAGCGCGGCCTGCTCGGGGGTCGGTTCGGGAACAGCGGTATCAGACGTCGTCATGGAAAGTCTTGGCCCCAAGGGTCTTGGTTCAGCGCAGAGGTTAGAGGTCGTGGTCGCCGGCGACGAGGGCTCGGCCCGGCTCGACCGCGTGCTGGCGGCTCGCCTGCCGGAGCTGTCGCGATCAAGGCTCAAAACCCTGATCCTGGCGGGAGCGGTGAGCCTGAAGGCGGCCCCGGTCCGCGACCCCGCTTATCACGTCGCATCCGGCGATACGATCACAATCGACGTGCCGGAGGCGGCGCCCGCCGAGCCCAAGGGCGAGGAGATCGCCCTCGACATCGTGTTCGAGGACGACGACATCGTCGTGATCAACAAGCCGAAGGGGCTGGTGGTGCATCCCGCCGCCGGCCACGAGACCGGCACGCTGGTCAACGCCCTGATCGCCCATTGCGGCGCTTCGCTCTCGGGCATCGGCGGGGTGCGCCGGCCCGGCATCGTGCACCGGCTCGACAAGGACACCACGGGGCTGATGGTGGTCGCCAAGAACGACATGGCCCACGCCTCGCTGTCGGCGCAGTTCGCCGATCACGGCCGCATCGGCGAGATGCGGCGCGGCTACATGGCCTTTGCCTGGGGCGTGCCCGGCCGGCACCGCGGCACCGTCGATGCGCCGATCGACCGCCATCCGCATGCCCGCGAGAAGATGGCGGTGCGCCAGGGCGGCCGCGAGGCGGTGACGCATTGGGAAATCCTGGAGAGCTTTGCCGGGCGCGACGGCAAGGGCGTGGCGTCGCTGCTCGCCTGCGAGCTCGAGACCGGACGCACCCACCAGATCCGCGTCCATCTCGCCCATATCGGCCATCCCCTGATGGGCGATGCGGTCTATGGCCCGCACTTCAAGACCAAGGCGAACCAGCTCGGCCCGGAGTCGCAAGCCGCCCTCGCCGCGCTCGGACGGCAGGCGCTCCATGCTTACCTGCTGGTACTGGAGCACCCGAGGACGGGAGAATTACTGCACTGGGAGGCGCCTCTACCGGAGGATTTGCTTCTCCTGGAGAGCACCCTGAAAGCGGCGCTATGACGCAGCCGTTTTAAGAAAGTCGTTACATTACAAAAAGTTATAGCTGCCACACGGGGACGTGACGTCAGCAATCCTTCCCTTTTTGCCCCCCGATGGAGTATATTGCGCCTGCGTTGGAATGACCGACGCGGAACATCGCAGCCCGGCCGGCTTTGACACAGCGGTCGTCTGCCTGGCCCGCCGCTATCGGGGGCCTGAACCTTTGGAGGGCGCACTATGGCCCGTACCGCTGCTTTGCCGGTCCTCAATGGAGAATCCGGCCTATCTCGCTACCTCGCCGAGATCCGCAAATTCCCGATGCTGGAACCCCAGCAGGAATACATGCTCGCCAAGCGTTGGCGCGAGCATGACGATCGCGACGCGGCGCACCAACTCGTCACCAGCCATCTCCGGCTCGTGGCCAAGATCGCCATGGGCTATCGCGGCTACGGCTTGCCGATCTCCGAGGTCGTCTCGGAAGGCAATGTCGGCCTGATGCAGGCGGTGAAGCGTTTCGAACCCGAGAAGGGATTCCGTCTCGCCACCTACGCCATGTGGTGGATCAAGGCGTCGATTCAAGAGTACATCCTGCGTTCCTGGTCGCTCGTGAAGATGGGCACCACCGCGAACCAGAAGAAGCTGTTCTTCAACCTGCGCAAGGCGAAGAGCAAGATCAACGCGCTGGACGAAGGCGATCTGCGCCCCGACCAGGTGAAGGTCATTGCCAAGCGCCTCGGCGTCACCGATCAGGACGTGATCGACATGAACCGCCGCCTCGGTGGCGACGCGTCGCTCAACGCGCCGATCCGCGACGACGGCGAGGCCGGCGAATGGCAGGACTGGCTGGTCGACAACACGCCCAACCAGGAAGCCATGATGGCGGAGCACGAGGAGTACGATCACCGCCGTGAGGCGCTGAACGGCGCCATGGGCGTGCTCAACCCGCGCGAACGCCGCATCTTCGAGGCCCGACGCCTCGCCGATGAGCCGATGACGCTGGAAGACCTTGCCGCCGAGTTCGGCGTGTCGCGCGAGCGCGTCCGCCAGATCGAGGTCCGCGCCTTCGAGAAGGTGCAGTCCGCGGTCAAGGGCACGATCGCGAGGGCCGAACAGGCCGCGCTGGAAGCCGCGCATTGAGCGGGGCTTTGCCGCGACAGAGAGATTGGCGGATCGAAAGAGACAGAAAGCCGGCGGCGACGCCGGCTTTTTGTTTGTGGGGATGAGCATCGTTTGGACGCGAAGCCAGCCCACCCTCGCTGTCATGCCCCGGCTTGACCGGGACATCCAGCACGCCGCGGCCCCCGTAGCGGCAGCGAGATCTTCAACGCACACCTCTGGAATACTGGATCGCTCGGTCGAGCCGGGCGATGACAGCGGTGGTTATGGTTCGCCGTCATAGAACCGGCCTGCCTTGAACCCGCGCTGCCAATCGACCGACCCAGAATGATCGGACCGATAGCAGCGAGTGGACGGACGCCGTGTCGATCATTCTGCAATCCACCGTCGGCGGCTTCTCGGCCCAGTTCATCCGCAAGCTGCCGCTGGTCGAGCAGGCGATGCGCGAGCATGGGCTGGAGCCGTCGGAGTTCGTGATTTCGAAGGATTATGCCGGCACGGCGACGATCCCGCTGATGGGCCCGTTCTTCTATAGCTACAGCGTGTTCTTCGGCGAGGAGTCGTTCACCGTCACCGAGCCGAACGACATGGTGTTCCTGGATTACTTCTTCAAGCGCGTGCTGGCAGTGGACGAGCCGGACTTGCCGCGCCGGCCGGGACTGATGGCGCGGCTGTTCGGCTGGATGTCGCAGACGGTGTGAGCTCCGCCGTCATTCCCCCCACATCCGCGCCAGGGTCGCGAGCCAGCAGCCTTCGCAATAGCGCGCGTCCTTGTAGTCGATCCAGTTGTGCGCATAGACGCGGTCGAGAGGAATGTCGTAGCGCGTGCGCAGCACCTTCACCAGGATCTTCCACGCTGCGACCTGCGCCTCGGTTGGACCTGCGGCGACGTCGGGATAATTGCCGGCGAACTCGACGCCGATCGAATTGTCGCGCACGACCTGGCGGTAGGTCGAGCGATTGTCGATGTACTTGTTGTCGTTGCGGTTGGCGCCGTCGCCATGGGTCGGCACCAGGTTTTCGGCGACCGCCCAATAGACCGTGCCGTCGGTCTCGACCCACACCGTGACGCCGCGGCGCGTCGGGGCCTTCGCCTGCGCCTGCGCGCCGCCGCGCGCCGAGCCCGCCGGCCCTTCGGTCTGGTGCACGATGATGTTGCGCCAGGGCCTTGCGTCGCGGACGTCACCCCACGGCGCCAGCCAGACAATCTTCAGGCCGGGAATCTCGGGCGTGCCGGAGGCGCGCGCGAGTTTTGTCGGTTCGGCGTCCTCGGCATTCCCAGGGACGATCAGACAGAGAGCGGCGAGAGCGGCCGCGAGCAGGCGAGCAATCATCATGCGGGTCCAACGGGGACCGCAATCTAGCATGGCCTCAGGCGAAATAGGGCGAGACCTCCCGCGAACCGGCCGGCTCGGGCGACAGCGGCGGCGCCGGATCGTAGACGGCGAAGTCGTTCTTGCCGTTCTTCTTGGCGGCGTAGAGCGCGTGGTCGGCATTGGCCATGAGGCGGTCCGGGAACGCGCCGATGTCGTGATCCCACTGCGCGACGCCGATCGAGATCGCGATCGGGATGTCGTTGCCGGTGCAGGCCTCGGCATCCTGGCGGCAGATCTCGAGCACGCGGCGGGCGATCATCGCGGCCTCGCGCAGGGACGAGGACGGCAGCACGATGCAGAACTCGTCGCCGCCGGTGCGGGCGAGCATGTCGCCGGGCCGAAGCCGGGTCTGCGCCATCAGGGTGAAGTGCTTCAGGCAGGCATCGCCGGCGGCATGGCCGTGGGTGTCGTTGATGGTCTTGAAGCCGTCGAGATCGATCACCAGCAGCGAGAACGGCCGATGACTGCGCTCGGAGCGGGCGCATTCCTCGGTCAGGCGCTGCAAGAGATGCCGCCGGTTGGCGACGCCGGTGAGGTCGTCGAGCAGCGCGAGGTCGGCGACCTCGTTGCGCAGCCGATCCATCGCCATCAGCAGGAAGCCGAAATTGAGCGTCATCGACAGGAACAGCAGAACCAGCACCAGGAAGCCATGGACCTGACCGCCGCCCTGCGCCGAGAAATCGTAGCCGAGCAGATTGCCCGCGGTGCGCACCACGAACATCCCGATGATAGTGAGGATGACGATGGCGGACAGCCGAGCCCCCGGACTGACGCGGCCCTCGGGCGGAGACAGCAACAAGGGTAACGCCAGCAACAGCGGCACTGCCTGGCCGAGCGTGTAGCTCACCATGCGCAACTGCATCTGATCGAAGCCGAACAGGAAGATCAAGATGGCGGCGAGGCTCAGCAGCGTGGTCGCGGACATGAGGCGCCAGGACACCGGCCGGTCGTAGAAGCGCTGGATGCCCATCGTGGCGAAACAGCAGGCAGCGAGGACACCGGCCGCGCCGACGACGGTCGGCACGGGCGAGGCGATGAACAGGCGAAGCAGCGCGGCCATCCCGCCGGCGGCGCCGACGAAGGCCGATCCCATCCAGAACCGCGCCGCCAGGAATTTCGGATACGAACGCGTCACATAGGCCCAGATCAGGCCGAGCGCGAGGAAGTTGACGACGAAGACGGTCCACAATGTAGGCACGTTCAGCATGGCGCGTGCGGCACGCGCAGCGTCGCGCCTCCCGTCCCTGGCAGCCGTCCGTCCATGACCCATCCCCGCTTTCTTGCGGAGACATTGCGCGGGTTGGGCTTAATGGAGTCTCACTGCGACCTTCAAAAGTACGCCTTTGGTTTTGGATTCATGAATGGCGCGGGGCTGTTGTCGGATCGTTAAGTCTGTTGCCGGCGACGGCATCGCCGACGTGGCGAGGCGGATTCGCGCGGCAAAATCATCCGAAAATGCATCTGAGCTGTGGATAACGCGATGACATGGATGTGACAGCGCGGGGCAGAGAGCTGCGAATCTGCTGAGTTTGTCGTCGAGGATGTTGCGAGGCTGGCCCTCCGCCGAGCATCCCTCGAGTCGCGTTTCACCATTAACCCTTAAGAGGATCCTATGGCTAAGAAAGCGAAGAAGGCGACGAAGAAGAAGGCGAAGAAGGCCAAGAAGGCGAAGAAGAAGTAACGAGGCTTGTTCTTTGCCCGGGTGGAGCCTCGCTCCGCCCGGGCGTCGGGTCGGGTTGAGGGTTTTGATGTGGCGGGCGCGAGCCCGCGTTTTGTTTGGCCGGAGGGCTACCGCTCCGCAAACGCCAGCTTGGCGCCGAGTGCGGCAAAACCGGCGGCGAAGCTGCGGCGCAGCCAGGCCATGACGTGCGGGCGGGAGATGACGCGCTCGCGCACCGAGGCGGCACAGAGGCCGTAGACGACGAACACCGCGAAGGTCATCGCCATGAAGGCGCCGCTCAATTCCAGCATGCGCGCCAGCACATGGGCCTCGTCCGCGGCGATGAACTGCGGCAGGAAGGCGAGGAAGAAGATCGACAGCTTGGGATTGAGGATGTTGATCAGAAAGCCGGTGACAACGACGCGGCCGCTCGAACGCTCGCTGATCTTGCCCTCGACCGAAAGCGCCCCGCTCTCACGCAACGCCTGCCAGGACATGTAGAGCAGATAGGCGACGCCGCCCCATTTCAGCGCGGCGAAGGCGAGCGCGCTGGTGTGGAGCACGGCGGCGAGCCCCAGCATCGCGGCACACATATGCGGCACGATCCCGAGCGTGCAGCCCAACGCGGCGGCGAGGCTGGCGCGCGAGCCGCGCGTCAGCGCCGGGCCAGCGTGTAGAGCACGCCGGTGCCGGGCGAGGCGACGACGATGAGCGAGGTGAGCAGGAAGGACCACGACATGGCCGGACCATAGCAGCCCGCCTCGGGGCGCGAAAGCGAGGTCTCAACCTCAAGAACGCGGGCTGAGAACTGCCCTGTCCCGCAAACCAAGCAATTTTGACACCGTCACCCTGAGGTGCGCGCTCTGCTGCGCGCAGCGCTGCAGAGCAAGCCTCGAAGGGCGACGGCCCGGCTGCATCGGGGTCGCGCATCCTTCGAGGCTTGCGCCACGGCGCTACGCGCCGCAGCGCGCGCACCTCAGGATGACGGGTCGAGGAGGATCAGGACAGCTGCGCGAGTTCGGCTTCGCGCAGCACGTCGAGCGGCGCCCAGGGTTTGGCCCAGAACTTCGCACCCTGGGGTAAGGGCTGCTTCAGCGGGCGGCCGGAGGTGACGACGACGTCGAGCCTGGGATTGCGATCCTTGGCGACGTGGGCGAGCTCGACCCCGTTCATGCGGCCGGCAAGCTGCACGTCTGTCATCATCAGGCAGAGCGCGCCGGCGCTCGTCTCGAGCACGCGCTCGGCGGCCTCGGCACTCTCGCATTGGATCACCTGGTAGCCGCTCTCTTCCAGCAGAAGACACAGCATCTCACGCTGCATGACGTCGTCTTCCACGATCAGCGCGGTGGCGGGGAATGGTTGCGCTTGTCCCATCGGCGTCTCCAATGCTCGCTTGCGTAACGCATGTTAAGGAGCCAATACGCCCAGGGTTCGGTTCCATTGTGAAAAAATGTAAAGCATAGTTCCATCTGGGAGACCTGAGGGGGAACATCATGACAGCAATTCGCGGCGCCGCCGCCATCACGGGAGCGGCCAGCGGCATCGGCCGGGCGCTGGCCATCGAGCTTGCGCGGCGCGGCTGCGATCTCGCGCTCGCCGATCGCGACGAGGCCGGGCTGAAGACGGTTGCTGCGGAGATCGGGCGCGACCGCAAGGTCAGCGTCCATCGCGTCGACGTCGGGGAGCCCGCCGATATCGCGCAGTTCGCGGCCGAGGCGATTTCCGCGCATCCGGAGCTCGGCATCGTCGTCAACAATGCCGGCGTGGCGCTGATGGGCTCGTTCGAGGAGATCGACCAGGCGCAGATGGACTGGCTGTTCGACATCAATTTCTGGGGCGTGGTGCACGGCACGCGCGCCTTCCTGCCGCACCTGAAGACCAGGAGCGAGGCGCATATCGTCAACCTCTCCTCGATCTTCGGCATCATCGCCCCGCCCGGACAATCGGCCTATGCGGCGGCGAAGTTCGCGGTGCGCGGCTTTTCCGAGTGCGTGCGGCATGAGCTCAGCGTCGCGGGCAGCCCGGTCAGGCTGTCGGTCGTGCATCCCGGCGGCGTCGCCACCGCGATCGCGCGCAATTCCCGCACCGGCGTCGGCGTCACCGACAATGCCCGCCGCGCGCAGTCGATCGAGCGGTTCGAGAACGCGGCCAGGACCACGCCGAAGGACGCCGCGCTGCGCATCATCAAGGGCATCGAGAGCAACGCGCCGCGCATCCTGATCGGCAACGACGCCCGCTTCATGGATCTGCTGCAGCGCTTCCGTCCGGGCACCTATTGGGCGCCGCTGCAGCGGAAGCTGGAGAGGATGGCGAAGGGGACGTGAGGCCAGGGACGCGATGGCGTCACCCCGCGCGCCGCTGTCGTAGGGTGGGCAAAGCGAAAGCGTGCCAACGACTTCTTACGACGGCGCGAGATGGTGGGCACGGCGCAAGTGCGCCTTTGCCCACCCTACGAGTTCAGCGCCCTCACTGCCCCGCCAGCCGGTCCGCGAAATAGCCGATCGTCTTGCGATACACCACCGCCCTGTTCCACTCGCGCATCGCCTCGAAATTGGCGGTGCCCTCGCCGTAGGGCTGGCCCATCTTGAAGCCGCTCGTGTGCAGGAGGTTCGCGGTCGAGGCGAGCACGTCGGGGACGCTGTGGCGGAGGTCGACATGGCCGTCGCCGTCGAAATCGACGCCGTACTTGATGTAGGACGACGGCAGGAACTGGGTCTGGCCGATCTCGCCGGCAAAGGCGCCGATGAGGTCGCGCAGCGGCAGGTCGCCGCGCTGCACGATCTTCAGCGCAGCGAGCAGCTCGCCCTGGAACAAATCGGTGCGGCGGCAATCATGCGCCAGCGTCGCCAGCGTGCGGACCACCGGCATCTTGCCGATGTCGCCCTTGCCGAAATCGCTCTCCAGGCCCCAGATCGCGACCAGGATGTAGCGCGGCACGCCGAACTGCTGCTCGATGCGCGAGAGCAGCGCGGCGTGGCGCTGGAGCAGCGCGCGGCCGCCATTGATGCGGCCCGGGCCGACGCGGGTCGAGACGTATTGCTCAAAACTCTTGTTGAAGGTGTAGCGCTGGCGGCGGTCGAAGGCGAGCACCGCAGCGTCAGGTGTCACGCCGCTGAGCGCCGCGTTGGTCACGCTCGCCGAGACGCCGGCCGCCTGGGCCTCCTGCGCCATCGCCGCGACGAAGCTGTTGAAGTCGCCGCCGCAGCGCGCGGCCTGCGCCGAGCCGCCGGCCAGACAAAGCACCGACGCGGCGGCGAGAAGCAGTCTCAGCATATGGAGCAATCCCCTAAAGAAACTTGGCGCGAAGCAGCGCGCGGATCATGCCCGGGAAAGCAGCGAGCGTCAAAGCAGCAAGCTTGATCCGCATCAAACCGTCTCACGCTATCTTTCCTAGATTGCAGCAGACAGCAGCGCCCGCCCAGGAGACGCGTCCATGACCGGAATTACCCTGACCGCCGAGCAGATCCGCAATGCGCCCGCAGCGGTGCGGCAATGGATCGAGCAGGAGGTGATCAGCTCGCTCGGGCTTGCGCCGCGCGCGCCCGTGACGATCCCGCCCCAGGCGTCCCATCTCGTCGCCTGCAGCGTGGAGGACGTCGCCGGCGTGCTCGAGCACATCAGGGGCGTGCTGCCGGCGGTCAACGTGCTGCTCGAGCTCGGCCGTCCCGGCATCAGCTTCGGCCAGCCCGCGGTGATGACGTTCCGCCTGATGGACATCCTGCACCACACCCGCCTGCACGACGTCAGCGAGGTCTTCACCTGCCTCGAGATGATCAACCAGGCGCTGATCGAGGTGAAGAAGGATCCTCTCGTTCGGTTCTGCGGCTTCGACAATGAAGGCCATTGCCTGATCGCACCGCAGACGCAAACGAGCATCGCAACGCTGTGGCAGACCATGATGGAACGCCAGCAGGCAGCGCAGCAGCGCGCGGCCGCCGGCCGGGCTGCACCGGCGGCGTGAGGTGAGGCGATACTCTCCCCTCGTCATTCCGGGGCGCGCGCAGCGCGAGCCCGGAATCCATTCCTCCACCGTCTCTGACGCTCGATGGATTCTCAGGTGCGCAATTGCGCACCATAGCTCGCGACTTCGTCGCGCCCCGGAATGACGGACGAGAGAGTTGCCGCTATGATATCGCTGCTAGCGCCGCGCGATCGCCGCTTTCAGCCCGTATGAAGCAATCACCCATGCCCCACCGCCAGCAGCCTCAACCAACCCGCTCCCTGCTCCGCATCCCCCTGTTCCGCCTGCTCGCCATCAACCTCGCGATCGGGGCCTGCGCCGCGGCGCTTCTCGTCGGCGGGCTGCTCTGGCTCAATCCCGGACATCTGCGCGAGCTGATCTTCGCCGACAGCTCGCCCGGCATCGCGCTGGCGCTGCTGCTGGCCTCCTTCCTGATCACCTTCGGCTCGGCTGCGATGGGCAGCGCGATCATGGCGCAGGGGCGGAAGGAGGACAGCGGCAAAGGCGGCGGACACGGATCGCGACTCGCCGTGCAGGAGGTGGCGCAGTGCATACGCACGCAGTGAGACTTGTGCGCGATGGAACTCGCTTGGCACATTCGATCACGTCATCTGCACGCAAGCGGGAGGACATGCAGGCCAGCGCACCTTCCCGACAACAGCGCGGCCCACACGCGTGCGACGCGAGGACGTGAAGATGAACAAAGTGGTTTGCCAACCCAAACAATTGCTTCGACGTGGCGCAACATCACACATCGGAGCCAACGCATATCTGATGCGCTCGCTGCGACATCGACGCCGCCCCGATTTGCCTTGCCATCGCAGGGCGTCTTCTATAGCCTTCTATTTTAGGTTGTCGCCCCGCCAGCCCCAGGCGACACTGAAGACCCGGGATAAACGGCGGGCCCGGCCCGCCGTTTATTGAGGCGAGCGTTCTTGAGAAGCGTTCATGAGACTGGGGCTTCCGATGCAGCGGGTCCGCGGCCCCCGCTCCGCACAGACCCCGCAGGCGCGCAAAGTCATTTGACTATGGCGCCTCTATCGACGACAAGCCGCCATGGCCAAGAAACCCGGAACCAATCCCAAAGGCGAATTTGCCTTTTTCAACGTCGTCTATGAGGACGATTCCCAACGCTCGAACCGCCGCGTGCCCGCAGAACTGCTCGGCGGCCTCGACGGCGACGAGCCCGCGCGCGGCTTCATCATGGAACAGGACCGCGAGATCGCCGAAAAGAGCGGCCGCCCGGCGCTGGAGATCAAGCGGCTCGAGCGGGTCGGGGTGAAGAAGAAATAGGCCTCCAATCTCCACGTCATTGCGAGCGCAGCGAAGCAATCCAGAATCGCTTCCGCGGAAAGACTCTGGATTGCTTCGCTGCGCTCGCATTGACGACAAGACAAAAACGGCGGGCCAAGGCCCGCCGTTTTGCTTTCGATCGCCGTCTCCAATCAATTGTCCAAGAAGCTCCGCAGCTTCCTTGACCTTGACGGATGCTTCAACTTCCGCAGCGCCTTCGCCTCGATCTGGCGGATACGCTCGCGGGTCACGCTGAACTGCTGGCCGACTTCTTCCAGCGTGTGGTCGGTGTTCATGCCGATGCCGAAGCGCATGCGCAGGACGCGTTCTTCGCGCGGGGTGAGCGAGGCCAGCACGCGCGTGGTGGTCTCGCGCAGGTTGGACTGGATCGCGGCGTCGATCGGCAGGATCGCGTTCTTGTCCTCGATGAAATCGCCGAGATGCGAATCCTCCTCGTCACCGACCGGGGTTTCGAGCGAAAGCGGCTCCTTGGCGATCTTGAGGACCTTGCGGACCTTCTCCAAGGGCATGCCGAGCTTCTCGGCGAGCTCTTCCGGGGTCGGCTCGCGGCCGATCTCGTTGAGCATCTGCCGGCTCGTGCGCACGATCTTGTTGATCGTCTCGATCATGTGCACGGGGATGCGGATGGTGCGGGCCTGGTCGGCGATCGAGCGGGTGATCGCCTGCCTGATCCACCACGTGGCGTAGGTCGAGAACTTGTAGCCGCGGCGGTACTCGAACTTGTCGACCGCCTTCATCAGGCCGATGTTGCCTTCCTGGATCAGGTCGAGGAACTGCAGGCCGCGGTTGGTGTATTTCTTGGCGATCGAGATCACCAGACGGAGGTTGGCTTCCACCATCTCCTTCTTGGCCTGGCGTGCTTCGCGCTCGCCCTTCTGCACGGAGTGCACGATCTTGCGGAACTCGACGATCTCGAGGCCGGTCAGGGCGGCGAGCTGATGCACCTCGTGGCGGAGGTCCTTGATGCGGTCCTTCTCGTGATGGACGAAGTTCTTCCAGCCCTTGGCCGACAGCTTCGAGACGCGGTTCAGCCAGCGCGGATCGAGCTCCGAGCCGGTGTAGTTGCGCAAAAAGTCCTCGCGCGCGACGCCGTGGCTGTCGGCAAGGCGCATCAATCGGCCCTCATGCGAGACGAGGCGCTTGTTGATGTCGTAGAGCTGCTCGACGAGTGAGTCGATACGCGCCTGGTTGAGGCGCAGCGACTTCACCTCGACGATGATCTCGTCCTTCAGCTTCTTGTACTTGCGCTCCTGGTGCGGCGAGAGCGACTCGTTCTGGAGCTGGTTCTGGATGTCCTGCTCCTGAAGCTTGCGCAGCTTCTTGTAGCTGTCGGCGATCTTGTCGAAGATCTCGACCACCTTCGGCTTGAGCTCGGCCTCGATGGCCGCGAGCGACATCTGGTTCTCGAACTCGTCGTCGTCGATGTCGGATTCGGCGGCGGCCTCGGCGGGATCCTTTTCCTCGGCTTCGGCGGCACCTGGCGCAGCGGCGGCACGGAACGGGGTCGGCGCCGGCGGCGCGGCCGGCGGGGCGACATGCGCGGGCGCGGCAACAGAGGCGACATCACCGCCTTCAGCCGTTGCTTCGCCGGCCTCGCCGGTGGGGCCGGCGATCATCGCATTGTTCATGCCGGCCTTGGCGTCGGGGCCGGCATAGGTGGCTTCGAGATCGATGATGTCGCGGAGGAAGATCTTGCCCTCGTTGAGCTCGTCGCGCCAGATGATGATGGCCTGGAAGGTCAGCGGACTTTCGCACAGCCCTGCGATCATCGCCTCGCGGCCGGCCTCGATGCGCTTGGCGATCGCGATTTCGCCTTCGCGGGAGAGCAGCTCGACCGTGCCCATCTCGCGCAGATACATGCGCACGGGATCGTCGGTGCGCTCGCCCGGCTCGCTCTTCTTGACCTCGGTGACGGCCTTCTGAGTGACCTCGACGAGCTCGTTGTCGGTCTCGTCCTCGCCCTCGTCCTTCTCTTCCTCGCCTTCGGTGTCGTCGGCTTCGGTGACGTTGATGCCCATGTCCGAGAGCATCGACATGATGTCCTCGATCTGTTCGGGCGAGGTCTGGTCCGACGGCAAGACTTCATTGAGCTGATCGAAGGTCACGAAGCCGCGCTTCTTGGCCTGCTTGATCATCTTCTTCACGGCGGCGTCGGACAGGTCGAGCAAGGGCGACGGCGCGTCCTGGGAGTCCTTCTCCGGCGCGTCCGCTGCCTTGTCGTCTTTTTCCTTGTCCTTCGCCTGCAGCGTCTTTGCCTTGGTGGCCATCCATTGCTCCTAAACGCGCTTCACGCGAGGCGCTTCGCAGCGCCTGCCTGAATTCACATGAACCTGTTGCTCGACGCTCTCGCTTCGGCAGCTCTCGACACGGAAAGGGCGGCGCACATGTCTCTCGCCACCCCCAACTTTCTCTCGCCGGAATTGCCTAACGCTTCGTCAGCCTCTTTGTCGCAGCGGATGCAGGTGTAGTGCCAACAGCGATTGCGCGGATTCATTCCTGACGCGTCTGTTCTGCCTGCGGCCGCCTAATGGCCAAAGTGCTACAAGACCGTTAAGCCTCGATTAACCCTGTTTTTGCCGCCAAACCTTGGATTTGGCGAGTCTTTTAGCGGTTCCGGCCCCGGCCGTCCGCATGATTCTTTTCATCACATGCTCTTCTGGAACCGACCCGACAGCTCGCCAAAACCCTCGATCAGGGCTTCGGTACCGTCGACTTCGCCTATCCGAGCCTTGACGTCACGCAGCCACGCCAAATTGGCCTCGCTGGGGTCTTCCCCCAAGGCCAGCTCGGCGTCCTTCAGCTCCCTAAGTAGTGAATGCCATTGCCGATGCAAGGCAACCAGCTGATGCCATGTGGCAAGAACGTCGTCCCGCGCCGCGCCCTCGCGCGCGCCCCACACCGCGGCGGTGGTGATGCCGTTCTCAACCCTTTGAAGGACTTGCGAAAATCCACCCTTCGCGAGGTCCGACCGCATTTTCTCGGCCTGCTCCTCGGGGTCGGGCGAATGGTGATGGTCGTTGGCGAAGGCGGCAATGATGCCCGCCCTGAGCTTGTGGGCCTCGGGATGGGCCAGCTCCAGGGCCGCGACCTCCTCGAGGTGGTCGTGCAGCAGCCAGGGGTGGTTGATCAGGCATTGCAGGATCAGGGCCTCCCGGCGGGAGATGGCGCTGCGCTGGCCCTTCATGATCGGGCTCGCCGCCAGCTGGGGGCTGGCCGCCTGGTAGGGGCCTGACGGTAGCGGGGTGGGGGCGAACGCGCCGCGGCCGCCGCCTCTGAAGCCCTGGCCGCCGAATCGATTCGCCGCTCCGCCCCTGGGCTGGAATGGGCGGCCGCCACCGCCTTGGCCTTGGCGGAAATTGCCCCGGCCATTGAAGCCGCCGCGGCCGCCGTCGGGGGCGAAGGTGCGCTGCAGCCGCTCGGCGAACTCGTCGCGGTAATAGCGCCGCACCACCTCGTCGCGGATGCCGTTCGTCAGCTCCTTGATGCGCGCCTCCAGCGCGGCGCGGCGCTCGGGCGTGGCGAAATTGCCGCCTTCAAGCTCGCGCGACCAGATCATGTCGGCAAGCGGGCGGGCAGCTCCAATCACCTCTTCGACCGCGCCGCGCCCGCCGGAGCGCGCGAGATCGTCGGGGTCCTGCCCTTCCGGCAGCAGCGCGAAACGAAGGCTCTTGCCGGGCGCGAGGAATGGCAGCGCAAGATCCGCGGCGCGATAGGCCGCCTTCTGGCCGGCGCGGTCGCCGTCGAAGCAGAGGATCGGCTCGTCCGCCATCTTCCAGAGCAGCCCGAGCTGGCTCTCGGTGAGCGCGGTACCGAGCGGCGCGACGCTGCCGGCAAAACCCGCGGTGACCATGGCGATGACGTCGACATAGCCTTCGACCACGATCAGCGGCGCGCCATCATGCGTGGCTTTGCGCGCGGTCTGGTGGTTGTAGAGATTGTCGCCCTTGTGGAAGAGCGGCGTCTCCGGCGAGTTCAGGTATTTTGCGGGAACGTCCTTCTCCAGCGCGCGTCCGCCGAAGGCGATGACGCGGCCGCGGAGATCCGTGATCGGAAACATCACGCGATCGCGGAAGCGGTCATAAGGCACGGGAATGTCGTTGCCGGCCACGAGCAGGCCGGTCTCAACCATGTCGTCGACGGAGACGCCGAGCTTGCCGAGGTGCTCCTTCAACGCGAAGCGATCGGGCGAGGCATAGCCGAGGCGGAACTGCAATTGCGTCGCCGGCGAGATGGCACGATCGGCGAGATAGCCGCGCGCCTTGGCACCCAAGCGCGAGGCCAGCGTCTCCGCGAAATAGGTCGCGGCGAGGTCCATGACGTCATGCAGCGTGCGGCGGCGCTGCTCCTGCCGGGCCGCATCCGGCGTCACCGCCGGCAGCGCCAGGCCGGCCATGCCGGCGAGCCGCTCCACAGCCTCCGCGAACGGCAGGCCGTCGGTCTCCATCACGAAGCTGATGATGTCGCCGTGCTTGCCGGAGGAGAAGTCGTGGTAAAAACCCTTCTGGTCGTTGACGTAGAAGGACGGCGTCTTCTCCTGCTGGAACGGCGACAGCCCCTTCCACTCCCGCCCCGCCTTCTTCAGCTTCACGCGCTTGCCCACGACTTCGGAGACCGAAAGCCGGGCACGAAGCTCGTCGAGGAATTGAGGCGTGAAGCGCATGGTGTGTGTCTAGCGCAATCCAAAGGCAATCCAAAGTGAGTCGGGCTGGGATTAGGGATATAGGTGCGGCGAACCGAAAAGTTAGGTTTGTCAGGATTATGCGCGCTGTTCACAGCCTGCCTTCCTTCGGTCATTCCGGGGCGCCCGCAGGGCGAACCCGGAATCTCGAGATTCCGGGTTCGATGCTACGCATCGCCCCGGAATGACGGGAAAAGCTTGAACCCGGCCTGGTTCCACGCTTCCATGGGGCATGTTCAGGACCTTTCGAGGCGGCCAGAGCGGGGGCTGGCGTGTGACCTCGATTGCACCGGTTACGGGCGAGCCCCTGCCCTTCGTCCCAGCGCTGTCGGTGACCGACAGCGAGGCCGTGTCGTTGCCGCTGGTGCCCTCGCGCAATGCGTGGCGGCTGGTCGGCGTTGCCAGCAGCCTGCGCTACACCGAGCGGGCCGAGAAGGAGAAGCTCGTCGCCGTGCAGGCCGGCCTCGGCCGGATGGAAGCGACCTCCGCGGCGCTGATCCCGATCCGCAAGTCGCAGGCCTGGTGGGAGCTGACGCAGGAGGAGCGGCGCAAGATCTTCGAGGACAGATCGCAGCATATCGCGAACAGCCTTCGTTTTCTGCCCGCGATTGCGCGCCAGCTCTATCATTGCCGCGACCTCGGCGAGCCCTTCGATTTCCTCACCTGGTTCGAATTCGCGCCGGCGCATGCCCCGCTGTTCGAGGAGCTGGTCGGGATATTGCGGCGGACCGAGGAGTGGGCGTACGTCGAGCGCGAGGTCGACGTACGCGTGGTGAAGGAAGTGCTGTCGGCCTAGAGCATGATCCGGAAAAGTGCGCAGCGGTTTTCCGATAAGATCATGCTCGAAGATATCTAGTGCTGCAGGAAACGCCCGGACTCGATGCGGGGCAGACCGGTGACGGGCCAGTTGTAGACATAGGTCCAGGCCTTCTCCGCGGTGCCGTCGGGCAAGGTCACGTCGACCAGCTGGCGCAGATATTCGGTCGGCTCGGGAAAGCCTTCGCCGCAGGCTTCGTACATGTCGAGCTCGCGCAGCAACTCGTCCGGCACGCGCATCCGAAAGAGCTCGCCATGGACGAGCTCGGAGGCCGCCTCCGACAGCAGCAGGCCCGGATAATGCTTCACCAGAACGAGCCGGCCCCGGCAGGTCGCTTCACCCAGAAAATCCGCGTGTCCCGCCAGCAGACGCGCCATCGGATGGTCGAAACCGCGCATCAGGGTGCCGTAGACGAAGAGGCGATCGGAGGTCATGCTGTTCTAACGTTGCGATGTCGGGGCAATATCGTTACTCGGTTTACACACGTAATCGTTTCATAGGCAATCAGGATGGACCTGCATACGGCCGAGGCAACCGATCAACTGCTCGGCGAGGGCGACATTCCGCCCGTGCATGAGGTGAATGCGCGGGGGACGTCGCCTTTCCTGCTCACCTCGGATCATTACGGACGGGTGCTACCGCGTGCGCTTGGCGACCTCGGCGTCGCCGAGGCCGAGCTGACGCGGCACATCGCCCGGGACATCGGCATTGCCGGCGTCGCCGAGCACCTCGCGGCGCTGCTGGATGCCCATCTGATCGCGCAGCGCTATTCGCGGCTCGTGATCGACTGCAACCGCCCGCCCGAAGCGGCAAGCTCGATTCCCGTCATCTCCGAAGCAACCGCGATCCCGCGCAACGACGGCATTTCGGATGAGGAGCGTGCGGCGCGGCGGCGCGAGATCTTCGAGCCCTACCATCGTCGCATCGATGCTGTGATCAATCACCGCCTGCGCGCCGGTCGGCCGACCGTGCTGGTGTCGCTGCACAGCTTCACGCCCGTCTATGCCGGCGTCGCGCGGCCCTGGCACATCGGCGCGCTCTACAATCGCGACACCGTGCTGCCGCAGCTGCTGCTGAAGCATCTGCGCGCGGCCGGCGACCTCGTCGTCGGCGACAACGAGCCTTATGCGGTCAGCGACCTCACCGACTACACCATCCCCGTGCACGGCGAAGGGCGCGGCCTCGTCAACACCGGCATCGAGATCCGGCAGGACCTGATCGCGGACCAGTCCGGCCAGCAGCAATGGGCCGAACGGCTGGCAGGGATACTGGCAGGGATCCTTGGCGAGATCGCGGTCGAGCTGACCCCGGAGCGGCTGGTGTAGGGCTCACTTCGCCCGCGTCAGCGCCAGCCAGATGCCGCCGCCGATCATGAAGCCGCCGGAGATGCGCGACATCATCCGCGTGCGGCGCGCCGAGAAGAACTTTCGCGCGCGGCCGGCGGCGATGGCGTAGAGCGCGTCCGTCATCACGGCGGTGACCATGAAGGTGGCGCCCAGCAGCGCGACTTGCGGAAAGTGCGGCTGGTTCATGTCCATGAATTGCGGGATGAAGGCGCCGAAGAACACCAGCACCTTCGGGTTCGACAGCAGCACCAGAAACCCTTGCAGGAAGAAGCCGCCGCGCGGCGGCGGAGGCGGCGCGTCGACATCGACGCCTTCGACCGGCGCCCAGATCAGCTTGATGCCGAGCCAGACCAGATAGGCGGCGCCGGCAAAGCGCACCCAGTCGAACCAATAGCCCATGGTCGCCATCAGCGATGTCAGGCCGACCGCGACGATGCCGATGACGATGGCGAGTCCGGCTTGCGCACCGGCGACGTTGGTGAGCGCGGCACGCGTGCCGTGGCGCAGGCCGTTGGCGATGACGAGGGTCACGATCGGCCCCGGCAGCAGCGCCAGCGCAATGCAGGCGGCGACGAAGGCGAGATAGGCTTGCATGGACATCATGGGAGGGACTCGGCTGAAAGCGGTTGGGGACATTAATGCATGCGAAAGGCGGAAACGGAAGCCGGATGAGCGCAACGTCTGCGTCCGACAGCCGGTGTCATACCCGCGAAGGCGGGTATCCAGTACGCCGCGGCCTTTCCGTATTTCACGACCGCCGCGGCGTACTGGATCACCCGCTTTCGCGGGTGATGACAGCGGAGAATGAGGGGAGATCGTGGGCACCCGCGCCGCATCGTCACGCGCCGCATCGTCAGTTCTTCGGCAGGCCGGCGACCGTGCGCGCGGGACCGGTCAGATCGAGGATGTGCAGGCCGGTATTGGCGCGGTCGACGATGTAGATGTAGCCGCGGTCGTCTGTCTCGACATTGTTGGTCTGGATCGCGACCTTGCAGCGCTCGCCGCCTTCGATGGGAATACAGCGCTTGTCGGTCGCAGCGGTGATCGACGGAATGAAATAGCCGACTTCCCTGGGATGATAGGGATCGCGGATGTCGAGCGCGCGCACGCCGGCATTGAAGAAGGCGATGAAGGCCAGCTTCTTGTGATAGACCGGCGCCATGCTCTCGTTCGAGGAATGCGCGCCGAACCGGCCGCCGCGCTGGCAGAACTGCCCGCTCGCCTCCGGCACGGTGTAGCTCGAGATCATCATCGGACGCGTCTCGGTGGTGACGTCGGCGAACCACACCATCTGCCGCGCCTCGCCGCATTCATTGAGGATCGCTTCATTCACGATCATGACGATGTCGCGGGTCTTGCCGTCCTTGTCCTCAGAAAATTCCGCGATCGGCATGTCAAGCATCGGAAACGTGGTGTGCGCGCCGTTGAAGGCGGACATCGGCAGCCGCGCAATCTCGGGATAGCGCAAATTGTCGGGCGTCGGCTCCTTTGCCCCGCTCAGGAGCTTGTCGCGGTCGACAATCTGCAAGATGCCGCCCTTGTTGGTGCCGTAGCCGAAATAGACGCGGTTGCCTTTGGGCCCGGTCGAGATCGGCCCGTGCAGCTCGGTCGGCACCGCGCCGGTCGAACCGGGCTCCTGACCCGGCAGACCAAAGTCGCGAATCTTCTGCGGACGCGCGGGATCGGAGAGATCGTAAACTTGCGTCATGCGCCGCGTGCGCCAGTCCGGCGCTCCCGAGACGAGATAGGCAATGCCGGTGTCGCATTCCCACCAGCTCTTGTGCGTGTCCTTCAAGCCGCCGATGCGCGTGATGAGCACCGGGCTGGCGGGGTCGGTGACGTTCCAGATCTCATGCGCCTCGTTGCCGAAGGTCCTAAGCATGTAGACTGCATTGGGATCGCCCTTCGGCAACGCCTTGCCGTCGCAGACCCGCACCATTTGCGCGCCGCCGGAATCGTACTTGCCCTCCTGCCCCGGCAGATGGCGCAGATATTTCGGACGCGCGGGATCGGTGACGTCGACAATGGACGTTCCGTTCGGCTCGGCCTTGCCCGTCATCGGATTGACGGGCGCGGGCACGTCGTCGGTGCCGCCGTGATGGCCGATATAGGCGATCCAGCGATCGCCCTGGTGATGGATGGTCGGTTGATAGGCGCTGCGGGCCTGCAGGTCATTGTAGCCGACGAGCTTCATGTTGGACGCTTCAGGCGGCGCGCCGACGGTTTGCCTCTGGGCGTGGACCGCGGTGCTGCAAGCGAAGAGGACGACGGCGGCAGCAGTCAGAACGCAACGGAACATCAATGTCCTCCCGGAACCAATCTGTGCTGGCTGAGATGAAAAGCTAGCACGGCCGATTGCGCGCGCCAAAAACATCATCTTGACATGCAACCATTTGGTTGCCTATTATCATTGCCATGGATGAGGTCTTCAAAGCGCTCGCCGACGCATCGCGACGCTCGCTGTTGGACCGGCTTCACGCCAGGAACGGCCAGACGCTGAACCAGCTCTGCGAGGGCCTTGCGATGACGCGGCAGGCCGTGACCAAGCACCTTGCGATTCTGGAGGAGGCCAATCTCGTCACGACCATCAGGCATGGCCGCGAGAAGCTGCACTACCTCAACCCGGTGCCGATCCATCAGATCGGCGAACGCTGGATCAAGAAATTCGAGCGCGGCAAGCTCGCCGCGCTCGGCGAGTTGAAACGTCAGTTGGAGAAGCGCGATGAGTAAGCCGCAATTCGTCTACGTGATCTATATCGAGACCACGCCGGACAAGCTGTGGGAGGCGCTGACGTCAAGCGAGTTCACCCGGCAATACTGGTTCGGCGCCGAGGTTCGCTCGGACTGGAAGGTCGGTTCGCCCTTCGCGCTTCTGCTCGACGGTGAGGTCACCGATTCCGGCGAGATCCTGGAATCCGATCCGCCGCGGCGATTGTCCTACAGTTTCAAGCACCACAAATTCGAGGAGCTGCGCAACGAGCCGATCTCGCGCGTCGTCTTCACGATCGAACCGTTCGGCTCGCTCGTGCGTTTGACCGTGCTGCATGACGGCTTCGTCGAAGGCGGCAAATATCTCGGCGCCGTCTCCAACGGCTGGCCGGCGATCCTGTCCGCGCTCAAGAGCCTGCTGGAGAGAGGAAAAATTCTCGACATCCCGCGCGCGGCGCTCAACAAGGGATTTGACGCAAAATGAATATCGATCAATTCAAGCCGCTGACCGTCTACACCATCTACATCGCCTCGACGCCCGAGAAGGTGTGGGAGGCGCTGACCTCGGCGGAGTTCAGCCGAAAATATTTCTCCGGCTTTGCGGTGGAGATGGAGCCGAAGCTCGGCGGCAGTTTCATCGTGCGCGCACCCGACGGCTCCGAGCACATCTCCGGCGAAGTGTTCGAATACGATCCGCCGAGGAAGCTCACGGTGAGCTGGAACGTCAATTGGCCCGACCTCGTCGACAAGCTCGGCTCCACGCTCGTCACCTACGAGATCGAGACAGCCGGCGAAGCCGTCCGTCTCACGATGAGCGAACGCCACGACCGCGAGCTCAGCGACGACATCCTTTCCGGCGGCCGCACCGGCTGGCCCGCGATCCTTTCCGGATTGAAGAGCCTGCTGGAGACAGGCAAGGCGCCGCAAATCAAGATGTCCCCGCCCGTGAAGATGCTGGAAGCGCTGAAGGCGATGGGGATCAAGACGCCGTAGGCGTTCGTCGTTGCAGCGAAACTATCGTAGGGGGGCAAAGGCGCACTTGCGCCGTGCCCACGACCAACCCAACATCGCAACAGATGCGTCGGCACGCTCCGCTTTGCCCACCCTATGCACTGCCCCAAGGGACGAAGGCGGCGAGCTACAACGGCGCCACCAGCCGCCGGTAGAGATGCCAGGTCGCATGCCCAAGCACCGGCAGGGTCACGATCAGTCCGAGAAAGTAGGGCAGCGCCGAGACGATCAGCAGCATCACGATCACGGCGGCCCACGAGATCATCGGCAGCGGGCTCGTCACCACAGCGCGCACGCTCGTCACCATCGCCGTGACGAAATCGACCTCGCGGTCGAGCAGCAGCGGAAACGACACCACGGTCAGCGAGAACAGGATCAGCGACAGCACGGCACCGACCGCATTGCCGATGCCGAGGAACAGCAGGCCCTCGTTGGTCGTCAGCACCACAGTCATGAATTCCTGAAGGCTCGAGAACGAGGCGTGCAGGCCGAGCAGGAGCGCGATCAGGAGCCGCACCTGGTACATCCAGACCACGAACACGAACAGCGTAACGAACGCCATCCAGCCGATCTCGCTGCGCGAGCGCACGGCCGACCAGATCGCGCCGAAGGAAACCGGCTCGCCACGCTCGCGGCGGCGGCTGACCTCGTAGAGGCCGATCGCCACGAACGGTCCGATCAGCGCGAAGCCTGCCGCCAGGGGATAGACCAGATAGACCATGCCGAAGGCGGTGAGGCACAGCATGATGGCAATGCCGCCGGCGGCGTAAAGCGCGCCGAAGCACAGTCCGTAAAGCGGCAGTGCCTGGAAATCACGCAGCCCCTCGACCAGCGCCTCGGCGATGTCGGTCGCCGCGACGGGACGCACCACCGGATCGACCTTGCCTGAGATGGACATCAGCATCCTCCACAGATCGGCGCGATCTTTCGTCGCGCGCGGGTTGAGCGCGATACTAGCGCCGCCGCGCGCAGGCGCAACTTAATGCGGGCCGGTGCGACGAGCAGCGGCGACGCAACAATGCTCGCGATGCGAAATCCTGGCCTTTGGTGCGATTTTCGCGCTGAGGCTATGGACGGGGCGGTTGATCGTGCCGCAAATTGTACCTCCGAGCACCCTCGCCCGAGAGCGGACCGTCCCACCGATGAGCCTGCGTACCCGGTTACTGATTCTCGTCATCGCGGCCATGCTCGTACCGGCGATTCTGGTCGGCCTGCGCTTCATGCAGAACCGGGCCAGCGAGATCGACGCGGCGCTTGCCAATCTGGCCGCATCCGCCGACGACATCGCGGCCGATCTGGGCGAGAAGATCCAGGGCACCGCCCAGCTCCACTACGGGCTCGCCCGTGCCCGCGATCTCGACACGCGCGACAAGACGGCGTGCTCGGCGTTTCTGGCGGATGTCCGCGAGGAATATCCGCAGTTCACGGGTATCCTGACCATCGATCCCGACGGCAGACTGTTCTGCGACTCGCTGCGGACCAACCGCGCGCTCGACCTGAACGACCGCGGCTATTTCAAAGAGGTCAAGAATCTTCAAGGCAAAGTCGCGGTAGAGCCGGTGTTCGGCCGCCTCACCGGATTGTCGGTGCTCCAAATCGCCTATCCCGTGCGATCAGAGGCGGGCGCGCTGAAGTTCGTGCTGCTCGCGTCCTTCAACCTGAACAAATTCGCGGAATTTCATGACAAGCGGCTGCTCGCCGAAAAGGACATTCTCTTCGTCGACGCCAAGGGAGCGGTCCTGGTCGCCCCCAAGGGCGGCTGGAGCGAGCCCGTCGGCGGATCCATTGCGGGCTCCGACCTGTTCCGCTTCGCGGCAGCGCCCGATGGCGCGCCATTTCGGGAGGTCACCGATCGCGGGGGCCACACGCAGATCTGGGGCGTTGCCCGCTCGCCCTTGATCCGCAAGGCCGGCCTCTACATCCTGGTCGGACGTTCCAAGAACGGGCTGGTCGCGGCGGCAAACCGCCGGCTCTACGAGGACATGGCGATTCTCGCGGTGGCCTCACTGCTGCTCCTGGCCGGCCTGTGGATCCTCACCACCGTGAGCATCGGGCGCCAGGTCGGGCGGCTCGCCGTCATGGCGAAAAGACTCGGGCGCGGCGATCTCAGCGCACGAATTCCGCCGCCCCATCCGCGCGGCGAGCTCGGCGGATTGATGACCCTGCTCAACGGCACGGCCGAGTCGCTCGAGCAGCAACGCGCCGCCATCGCCGACCTCAGCCACAAGCTCAGCCAGTCCCAGAAGATGGAAGCCATGGGCCAGCTCACCGGCGGCGTGGCGCATGACTTCAACAATCTGTTGACCGTCATCCTCGGCAATTCGGAGCATCTCGCCGACAGCCTGGCGACCAACAGGGAATTGCAGCGGATCGCCAGCGACATAGCGACCGCCGCCGAGCGCGGCTCCGACCTGACACGCAGCCTGCTCGCCTTCGCGCGCAAGCAGCCGCTCCGGCCAAGAGAGGTCAACATCGCCGAAAAGATCCTGGGCATGGAGCAGCTGCTGCGCAGGACCCTGGGCGAGCACATCGAGTGCAACTTCACGTTCGCGCCGGGTTTATGGCTGGCCAGCGTCGATCCCGGCCAATTGGCAACCGCCGTTCTCAACCTCGTGCTCAACGCGCGCGACGCGATGCCGGAAGGCGGCAGGCTGACGGTCGAGGTCCGCAACGCATCGCTCGGCCAATCGGACCTCGACGTCAACGGCGAGCCGCGGCCCGGCGACTACGTCATGGTGGCTGTCACGGATACCGGCAGCGGCATGAGCTACGAAGTGGCGACCCGCGCGTTCGAGCCGTTCTTCACGACCAAGGAGGTCGGCAAGGGGACCGGCCTCGGCCTGAGCATGGTCTACGGGTTCGCACAACAATCCGGCGGACTCGTGCAGATGCAGTCGGAGCCGGGACAAGGCAGTGTCGTCAGGCTGTTCTTTCCCCGTCTCGCAGCACCGCCGAGCGAAGATCCGCCGCCCGCGGAGCGGACCGTCACGCAGGCGGACCACGAAACCATTCTCCTCGTCGAAGACGACGACATGGTGCGCGCCTATGTGGAGAACGAGTTGAAGGCGCTCGGCTACCGCGTCATCACGGCGTCGAATGGGCCCGCAGCGCTGGAATTGCTGCACCAGAGCAGAGACATCCAGTTGCTGTTAACCGACGTCGTGATGCCCGGCGGCATGTTCGGGCCCGAGCTCGCAAGACAAGCCGTGGCGCTGCGGCCCGATCTCAAGGTGCTCTTCACCTCAGGCTACAGCCAGGATCCCGTCAAGACGCCGGACGGGATCAACGCCCGCATTCTGACCAAGCCGTTCCGAAGGCAGGATCTTGCCGCGATGCTGCGGTCCGCCCTGGCAGCGCCGCCGCGATAGTTAGAAGCGCGATGTGAGCAGAAGCGCCACTGCGAGATTGGCCGCGAACAGACCCGCGTCGATGACGAAGATCCGCAGCATCGGGCCCTTCAGCACCGGCCAGTAGGCGACCCCGACCCGGCCGCCGCGCATCAGCACCGGAAGATTGTAGGCGAACTGGCTGAAATGGCAGGCGGCGAAGAACAGGAACAGCGCGAGCTGGGCTTCGACCGGCTGGAAGAAAGCCGGACGGGCGGCCAGCAGATAGAGCGACAGCAGCCCGATTGGCAGATTCATGCCGCCGAGGAACGCGACGCTGGCGGCCAGGGTCGGCGCGATCGGATTGCTGCGCTCTTCCCGCGGCAGCAATATCTTCAGCGTGTTGGTTTGCGCGATGCTGAACTGGATGAAGGCGCCGACGAACCAGAGCGTGTTGAGGAGCAGGACGATATCCGAAAGACGCATGGTCATTTTCCGTAGAAGGCTTCGCTGCGGACGACGCGGCCGGCATCGTCGAAATCCATGAACTCGCTGGCGCGGGTGTCGCCAAGCTGCCACCACACCGTCAGCCGCGCGATCGTATCGTCCCAGCTCCAGCTCAATATCTTCAGGTCCGCGCTTTCGATGTGACCATAGGCCTTCTGCCAATAGGCGCGGATGTTCTCGTCCCCCGCTACGACCGGAGAGCCGGTCAGCGTCAACGCCAGAGGACTGCGCATCTGCGCATCGGCGGCAAAATGCGCGACGACGGCGTCGATATCGACCTTGCGCCAGCTCGCGCACCATGCCGCAACGAAGGGCTCGGCGGCCGCGCGATTCATCGTCTGTCCGCCCATGAGACGGCCCTCCCCTCGCTCGTTGGCCAGGAAAGTGGCAAAGTCGGCTCCTCATGTCAACTACGTTGACTTGAGAAACTGTCAGTTGTTGTCGGCGATCGCCTCCATGACGGCCATCCAGGCCGCGGCCCCAGGCGCCCCGACGCGATCGAACGCCTCGCGCATGACCTTGCGCTCGTGGTCCGAGGCCCGTTGCTCGATGCGCTGCCCGGCGCCCGTCAGGCGCAACAGCTTCGAGCGATGCTGCTCGGGCGAGCGTTTCGACGTCACGAGCTTGCGCTCCAGCAGCAGATTGAGCGGCCGGTTCAACGCCTGTTTGGATATGCCGAGGACCTCGATCAGCGCGCCGATCGCGATATCGGGCCGGCGCGCCACCACGTAGAGGATGCGATGGTGCGGCCGCGACAGGCCCTGCTTGGCAAGATATGCGTCGGCCTCCAGCGTCATCCCGCGCCAGCCGTAGTACATGAGCTCGAGCGCCGTATCCAGATCGTGCAGCTTGTCGGGCGAGGCGCGGTGAAGTCCCGCGGCTTGAGGCGCCTTTGCCATGGTGAACGTCAGCCCTTGGCCCGCAGCTCGCGCCGCAGCACCTTGCCGGTGGCCGTCATCGGCAGCGTCGCGGCGAATTCGACGAAGCGCGGGTATTCGTGCGCGGCGAGCTGCACCTTGACGAACTCCTGGATTTCGCGGGCGAGCGCGTCGGTGCCGGTAAAGCCGGGACGCAGCACGATCCACGCCTTGATCGATTCGGTACGGATCGGATCGGGGATGCCCACGACCGCGGCCATTGCCACCGAGGGATGCTTCATCAGCGTGTGCTCGATCTCGGACGGACCGACGCGATAGCCGGCGGTGGTGATGACGTCGTCCTCGCGGCTGACATACCAGAAATAGCCGTCCTCGTCCTGCACGCCGAGATCGCCGGTGAGCAGGAACGCGCCGGCATATTTCTTCGCCGTCGCCTCCGGATTGCGCCAATATTCGAGCATGGTGACGGGGCACGGCTGGCGCACGCCGATGATGCCGCGCTCGCCGCGCGGCAATTCCTCGCCCTTGTCGTTGACGATGCGGACGTCGAAACCCGGCGTCGCCTTGCCCATCGAACCCGGGCGGATCGGAAACAGGTTGGCGTTGCTGCCGATCACGAGATTGCACTCGGTCTGGCCGAACACCTCGTGCGCATCGATGCCGAAAGTCTCGCGCACCCAGCCGAGCAGCTCGCCGCCGAGCGATTCCCCGCCGGTGAAGATGCTGCGCAGCTTGACGCCCGTATGCTTCACGCCGGCCTGCCGCATCAGCTTCAGCGCGGTCGGCGGCAGGAAGACGTTGCGGACGCCGAGGTCGGCCATCATCTGCATCGCCGCCTGCGGCTCGAACTTGCGCGCACGATAGCCGACCAGGGGGATGCCGTGATACCAGAACGCGAGCAGACCGTTGATGAGGCCGCCGATCCAGGCCCAATCCGCCGGCGTCCACATGAGATCGCCGGGCCTGGGCAGGAAGTTGTGGCACATCTCGACGTTGGGCAGATGGCCGAGCACGACGCGGTGCGCATGCAGCGCACCCTTGGGGTTTCCCGTGGTGCCCGAGGTGTAGATGATCAGCGCGGGGTCATCGCACGAGGTGTCGACCCCGGCGTAGTCGGGTGATGCGGCCTTCACTGCATCCCAGAACGATGTCGTGCCCGCGGGTGCACGTGTGCCGACGATATAGACATTCTTCAGCTCCGGCAGGCGATCGCGGATCTTCGCAAGCTTCTCCCAGCCGCCCTCGTCGGTAACGATGGCCTTGGCCTCGGAGTTGGACAGGCGAAACTCCAGCGCGTCCTCGCCGAACAGCGCGAACAGCGGGATCGAGATCAGGCCGGAGCGGAACGCCGCCATATGCGCGATCGGCAATTCCAGCGATTGCGACAGGAACACCGCGACGCGGTCGCCGCGCGCCAGCCCGTCCGCCTTCAGCACATTGGCAAAGCGGCGCGACATCTCGGCGACCTCGTCGAAGGAGGTGCGGCTGGTCACGCCGTTCTCGTCGAGATAAATCAGCGCGAGCCGGCCGGTGCCGTCGGCATGGCGATCGCAGCACGCCTGCGCCATGTTGAAGCGCGCCGGGATGTCCCAGCGGAAGTAGCGGACGAGTTCGTCATAGGTTGCGGCTTCGGTCAGCATGGGCTCGGTCGTTTCCGCGCTCTCGCGTCATGGCCGGACTTGTTCCGGCCATCCACGTTCTTCTCGGGACCAGTCTAAGGCCGTGGATGCCCGGGACAAGCCCGGGCATGACGGTGGGGGCTACCGCACCGTCGCGAAGAATTTCCTGACATCGCGCACGAACAGCTCGGGCTGCTCGAACGCGGCGAAATGGCCGCCCTTCTCCATCTCGCTCCAATGGGTGATGTTGGGAAAGCTCGGCTCCATCCAGCGCCGCACCGGCGTGATGATCTCCTTGGGGAACGCGGCGACGCCGGTCGGCACCTTGACGACAGGCGTGGTGCGACGCTTGCCGAAACTTTCCCAGTAGAGCCGCGCCGAGGAGGTCGCCGTCTCCGTCGCCCAATAGAGCATGACGTTGTCGAGCAGCTCGTCCTTGCTGAAGATGTTCTCGGGATGGCCGTTGCAATCGGTCCAGGCCCAGAATTTTTCCAGGATCCAGGCCGCCTGCCCGCTCGGCGAATCCGTGAGGCCATAGCCGAGCGTCTGCGGGCGCGTCGACTGCTGCTTGGAATAGCCGGAGTCGAGATCGACATAGTGCTTGAGGCCGGCCAGCGCGCGCTTCTCTTCCGCCGTCGGCTCGCCCTCGACCTTGGGCGCCGCATTGAAGGCGAGCGTGATGTGGATGCCGGCGCAATGCTCGGCATCCTGTGCGCCGAGCGAGGTCGTCACCGCCGAGCCCCAATCGCCGCCTTGCGCGCCGTAGCTGATATAGCCGAGCCGGTCCATCAGCTTCGCCCAGGCCGCGGCGATGCGATCGACGCCCCAGCCGGTGGTCTTCGGCTTGGCCGAGAAGCCGAAGCCCGGCAGCGAGGGACAGACCACGTGGAAGGCATCGGCAGGATTGCCGCCATGCGCGACGGGATCGGTGAGCGGCGCGATCACCTTCTGGAACTCGACGATCGAGCCCGGCCAGCCATGGGTGACGATCAGCGGCAGCGCCGAGGGCTCCTTCGAGCGCGCGTGGATGAAATGGATGTCGAGCCCGTCGATCTCGGTGGTGAACTGCTCGAAGCGGTTGAGCTTCGCCTCGCGGGCGCGCCAGTCGTAATCGTTGGCCCAATAGGCGCAGATCTCCCGGATCCACTTCAGCGGCGCGCCCTGGCTCCAGTCGTCGACCAGCTCGGCCTCGGGCCAGCGCGTGCGCGCGAGGCGCGATTTGAGGTCCGTGAGGATGTCGTCGCTGACGGCGATGCGGAACGGTTTGATGGCGGTCATGGCGGCCTCCCTTGTTCTTGTTGTCATTCCGGGGCGCGCAGGGCGCGAGCCCGGAATCCATTTCGCAACGGGGTTGGCGGCCCAATAGATTCCGGGCTCGACGCTTCCGCGTCGCCCCGGAATGACAGGTCAGCCCGACAGCGCGGTCTTCACCAGGCCCGATGCCTTGCCGAAATCCATCTGGCCTGCGTACTTCGCGCGCAGCACCGCAATCACCTTGCCCATGTCCTTCATGCCGGCAGCGCCGGTCTCGGCGATCGCATCCGTGATCGCCTTCTTCACCTCGTCGTCGGCCATCTGCTTCGGCAGGTAGGCCGAGATCACCGCGATCTCCTCGCGCTCCTGGGCTGCGAGCTCGGCGCGGCCGCCCTTGTCGTAGAGCTCGACCGCCTCCTGGCGCTGCTTGATCATCTTCTGCAGCACACCGAGCAGGTCGGCGTCCGACAGCGGCGGCTTGCCGTTGCCGCGGGCATCGATGTCGGCGTTCTTGATGGTCGAGTTGACCATGCGCAGCGTGGACAGCTTGCGCTCGTCCTTGGCCTTCATGGCCTCCTTGACCGCATTGTTGATGTCGTCGCGCAGCATGACCGTGATCCCTTCGAATATCTGACGCCTGATCTAGGCCGTTCGCGGCCCCTAGACAACCTCGGTTGCGAGCCATTCGGTCAGCGCGCGCACGGTCGCGTCCGGCTGCTCGGCTTGCGGTAGATGTCCGCAGCGCTCGAGCACCACGAGCCTTGCGCCGGCGATGCCCTCGGCCATCTCCTTCGCGAACGCGTTCGGAATCGTGTTGTCGGCATCGCCCGTCAGCACCAATGTCGGGCAGCTGATGGCGGACAGCGTCGGACGCGAATCCACCCTTGCGATGATCGCGGCCTGCTGCCGCAGATAGCCCTCGACGCCGACATCCTCGTCCTGCGCATGCACGAGCTTGAGAATCTCGGCATCATCGCGCCGCGACGGATGGACCAGCTCCAGAAAGCTCTCGTCGCGAATGGCGCGGAGCTCGCCGCGCCTGGCGCGCGCCATCAGGCCCAGGCGGCGCGCGGTCGCCTCGGGGGTATCGGGCCCGGCCTGGGTGTTGATCAGCGCGAGCCTGGCCACCCGCTCGGGCGCCTGGCGCATGATCTCGAGCGCGATGTAGCCGCCCATCGAATGGCCGGCGAGCGCGAAGCGCGGCGGCGCCTCGCTCAGCACCCGGGCCGCGATCGCCGCCATGCTGTCGTCGCGGACATGGTTGGCGATCATCACGGGACCGAACCGCCACAGCGCCGGGATGACGGGGGCGTAGATCCGGGCCGAGGAGGCCAGCCCCGGAACCAGCACAATCGGGGTGGTCTGGTCCATTATTGCCTCGCAAGCCCCTCAAATTGCCGGAAATTATGCGGCCGAGCTTAAGGGCCCGAGGAGGCCTGTCAAATATGCAAAAACGCATGTGAATCCGGCGTCTGGCGCTTTGACGGCGGCGCCCGCGGGGACTATGAAACGCGCTCATGACACAACATGACAACGATCCCGCCTGGCCGGACCACAAACCGACCGCGCTCCTCGTGCTCGCCGACGGCACGGTGCTCGAAGGCTTTGGTCTCGGTGCCGAAGGCCACGCCGTCGGCGAGGTCTGCTTCAACACCGCGATGACCGGCTATGAGGAGATCCTCACCGATCCCTCCTATGCCGGCCAGCTCATCACCTTCACCTTCCCGCATATCGGCAATGTCGGTACCAACGAGGAAGACATCGAGACGGTGAACATGGCGGCGACGCCGGGCGCGCGCGGCGTGATTCTGCGCACCGCGATCACCGATCCCTCGAACTACCGCGCCACCAAGCATCTCGACCAGTGGCTGAAGGCCCGCGGCATCATCGGCCTCTCCGGCATCGACACCCGCGCGCTGACCGCGCTGATCCGCAGCAAGGGCATGCCCAATGCCGTGATCGCGCATTCCAGGACCGGCGAGTTCGACCTGCATGGCCTGAAGGAAGAGGCGCGCGAATGGCCCGGTCTCGAGGGCATGGACCTCGTGCCGATGGTCACCAGCGGCCAGCGCTTCACCTGGGACGAGACGCCTTGGGCCTGGGACAAGGGCTTTGGCCGGCAGGACAAGGCGGAGTTCAATGTCGTCGCCATCGACTACGGCATCAAGCGTAACATCCTGCGCCTGCTCGCCGGCGTCGGCTGCAAGGTTACGGTGGTGCCGGCGACGACCTCGTCCGAAGACATCTTGGCGATGAAGCCGGACGGCGTTTTCCTGTCCAACGGTCCGGGCGATCCGGCCGCGACCGGCAAATATGCCGTGCCTGTGATCCGGGACGTCATCAAGTCGGGCACGCCGACCTTCGGCATCTGCCTCGGCCACCAGATGCTCGGCCTTGCCGTCGGCGCCAGGACGAAGAAGATGCATCAGGGCCATCACGGCGCCAACCATCCCGTGAAGGACGAGACCACCGGCAAGGTCGAGATCACCTCGATGAACCACGGCTTTGCCGTGGACGAGACGACGCTGCCGAAGGGCGCGACGCAGACCCACATCTCGCTGTTCGACGGCTCCAATTGCGGCATCCAGCTCGACGGCAAGCCGGTGTTCTCGGTGCAGTACCACCCCGAGGCCTCGCCCGGCCCGCGCGACTCGCACTATCTGTTCCAGCGCTTCGCCGACCTGATGCGGCAGAAGAAGAGCGCGTAAGGCGACAAGACCGCCCGGCGGATAAGTCCGCCGGGGCCCGGCTCCCTCACGGACGCATGAACATGAAGTCCGTGTCCGGATCGCAGTTCTCGGCGATGAAGCGCAGCTCTGCCTGGATGTCGGCGACCGACCTCGTCTCCAGATATTTCGAAATCACCAAATTGAGCAATGCCCGGCAGACGGCTTCGTGCCCGAGGCCGGCAGTCTCCGCCTCGTCGACGGCCGCCGAGAAATGACGCTGCGCAACGTCGGATGCGTACATGGCGTTCCCTCCTCTTCGCTCGAACTGGCGTGGCCGCCAACGGCCGCCAGCGCCTTGATCTCGGTCAATCCGGCGTATGGAGTGTCGTCAGGAACAAGAGGGCTTGCGCCCGCTTGATTCCGGTCCGTTGCCAGTGAGAGCCCCCATGACCGTCGTCCGCAACCCTGCCGAGCCGCTCGCCATCGTTTTCGAGGACGACGGGCTGGTGCCGAACAACATCCTCCCGTTCCTGGTCTACCAAAGCGCGGTGAAGCTCGATCCGAAGCAGCCGGAAGCGACGATCGAAAATCTGTTCGAAGCCAACGGCTGGGGCGGCACATGGCGCAACGGCGTCTACGATTATCTGCATTATCACGCGACGGTGCATGAGGTGCTCGGCGTCGCGCGCGGCCGTGCCCTGGTCCGCTTCGGCGGCGACCACGGCCAGGAGCTGGACATCAAGGCCGGCGATGTCGCGATCCTGCCCGCCGGCACTGGGCATCAATGCATCAAGGCGAGCGATGATTTTTGCGTGATCGGGGCCTATCCGCCGGGCGCAAAGATGGAGATCACGCGCGCGACGCCGGAGAACCACGCCACGGCGCTGAAGACGATTCCCCAAGTCGCGCTGCCGCCGGCCGATCCCGTCACGGGGAAGGACGGCGCGTTGATGCGGTTGTGGCGGTAGACAGAAGCGAAGATGCGTAGGGTGGGCAAAGGCGCACTTGCGCCGTGCCCACCCCCCCGAATTGGTGGGCACGCTGCGCTTTGCCCACCCTACGAGACCTACGGCAGCTCGGCCTACGCCGCGTTGCTGCCTTCCTGCCGGGTCGCCTCGAACAGGAACCAGGTGCGGCGCTCGGTCTCATCGATGAAATTTTCCAGAATGCTGGCGCTGGCGACATCGCCGGCGTCGTCGCAGACCTCATGCGCTTTGCGCATCGCGGCGGCGACGTGCTTGTTGTCCTGCATCAGCTCGCGCAGCATCTCGCGCGGCGGGACGTAGTCCTCGTTGTTGTCCTTGATGGTCTGGAGCTTTGCGACCTGGCCGATCGACTTCAGCGTGGTGCCGCCGATCTTGCGGACGCGCTCGGCAAGCTGGTCGGTGGTGGCAAAGATCTGGTCGGACTGCTCGTCGAGCAGCAGATGGTAGTCCCGGAAGTGCCGCCCGCTGATGTGCCAGTGGAAATTCTTGGTCTTTAGGTACAGCGCGAAGGCGTCGGCCAGAAGCACGTTGAGCGCCTCCGAGACCTTCTTGACCCCGTCGGGCGACAGATCAGTGGGGGTATCGAGATCGGGCGAGACCTTGTTGTTGGTTTTGCTCACGGGAGACCTTCCTGTTAGGACGCGGACATTGACGGCGCGCCGTCGCACCCCTAACGCAAGGGCGGCAGCGCCGGTTCCTGATCAGGAACCATTTGGCCGGGACCTTCGGATACCATGGACGATTGGATCGATTATTACGACTCCACGCATACGATCTATGTCAGCAGGCTGCATCGCGACTTGCACTTCCAGATCATCGCGCGGGACATCATCGGCTACATCTCCTCGCCCGACGCGGTCGTTCTCGACTATGCCTGCGGCGAGGCGCTGTCGGCGAACCAGGTGGCGGCCGCCTGCGGCCAGCTGATCCTGGCCGAGCCCGCGCCAGGGGTGCGGGGCCGGCTGATTGCGCGCTTTGCCCCGAACACCAGGATCCGCGTCCGCTCGCTCGACGACGTCCGCAAGATGCAGGACCAGTCGATCGACCTCGTGGTGATGAACTCGGTCGCGCAATACATGACGCCGGACGAGCTCGATGCCGCGCTGCTCAACATCCGCCGTATCCTGAAGCCTTCCGGCAAGCTGGTGCTGGGGGACATCCTGCAGCCCAATGTCGGCATGTTCAGGGACGTCATGGCGCTGCTCGGCTTCGGCCTCCGCCACGGCTTCCTGAAGGACGCGCTGATCGGACTGATCAGCACCGCGCTGTCGGATTACCGTCAACTGCGCACGCGCATCGGGCTGCAGCGCTACAGCGAGGACGAGATCACCGCCAAGCTGAGGGGCGCCGGGTTCGCGGTCCAGCGCGCCCATACCAATATCGGCCACAATCGCTGGCGCATGACCTTCATCGCCCGGCCGCCTCTGCTTCGTTAAGCATAACAATTAGCCGTTGTAGCCTGTCGCACTGCAATCGGTCATGATCGCCGCGGCCCGGTGGCGGAAGCGTCTACGCGAGGGCGGTGCAACGCTCTTCATCCTGGTTCAAATCCAGGCCGGGTCTCCACGCTTCGCCCCTGCGGGGCTGCGCGTGGCAGCCGCGCAAGGCCCGCAGGGGCGAAGCGTGTCCGGCGTAGCTGGAGCGAAGCGCAAGCGAAGACGGACCGCCCGCGCCGCAACCTGCCCAAAACCTGCAAAATTGGCGGTTGATGGGCATTTTTCGGGGTTTCGCCGCCCCGAAAACTGGTCTAAGACCCACCCGCGCGCGAGGGAGACCACCGCGCTCTCGGCCACAGGGACGCGCAGCAGCGCGCCCTTTTTTTGTGCCCAAATTCCACTTCGGCGAGAGTTGATGCCCAAACGTACAGACATCACCACCATCCTGATCATCGGCGCCGGTCCCATCGTGATCGGCCAGGCCTGCGAGTTCGACTATTCCGGCACGCAGGCGGTGAAGACGCTGAAGGAAGAGGGCTACCGCATCGTCCTCGTCAATTCCAACCCGGCCACCATCATGACCGACCCGGAATTGGCCGATGCGACCTATATCGAGCCGATCACGCCCGAGATCGTCGCCAAGATCATCGAGAAGGAACGTCACGTCATTCCCGGCGGCTTCGCGCTGCTGCCGACCATGGGCGGACAGACCGCGCTGAACTGCGCGCTGTCGCTGCGCCGCCAGGGCACGCTGGACAAGTTCGACGTCGAGATGATCGGCGCGACCGCCGACGCCATCGACAAGGCCGAGGACCGCCAGCTGTTCCGCGAGGCCATGACCAAGATCGGGCTCGAGACGCCGAAGTCGCGGCTCGCCAACGCGTCGGCCTTGAAGAAGTCGTTCCGCGACAAGTACCTCGCCGAGCGCGAAAAGCTCTCCGGTGCCGCGCTCGAGGAGCATGAGCGGCAGTGGACGCTGGGCGAGAGCGATCGCCGCAAGCGCTATCAGGAATACGCGCTCGGACAGGCAATGATGGCGCTGTCCGAGATCGGCCTCCCCGCGATCATCCGTCCCTCCTTCACAATGGGCGGCACCGGCGGCGGCATCGCCTACAACAAGGAAGAGTTCCTCGACATCATCGAGCGCGGCCTCGATGCGTCTCCGACCAACGAAGTGCTGATCGAAGAATCCGTGCTCGGCTGGAAAGAGTACGAGATGGAGGTGGTGCGCGACAAGAACGACAATTGCATCATCGTCTGCTCGATCGAGAACCTCGATCCGATGGGCGTGCACACCGGCGATTCCATCACCGTGGCGCCGGCGCTGACGCTGACCGACAAGGAATACCAGATCATGCGCGACGCCTCGCTGGCGGTGCTGCGCGAGATCGGCGTCGAGACCGGCGGCTCCAACGTGCAATTCGGCGTCAATCCGGAAGACGGCCGCATGGTCGTCATCGAGATGAATCCGCGCGTGTCGCGCTCCTCCGCGCTGGCGTCCAAGGCCACCGGCTTCCCGATCGCCAAGGTCGCCGCCAAGCTCGCGGTCGGCTACACCCTGGACGAGATCGCCAACGACATCACCGGCGGCGCCACGCCGGCCTCGTTCGAGCCGACCATCGACTACGTCGTCACCAAGGTGCCGCGCTTCGCCTTCGAGAAATTCCCCGGCGCCTCCACCACGCTGACGACGTCGATGAAATCGGTCGGCGAAGTCATGGCGATCGGCCGCACCTTCCAGGAAAGCCTGCAGAAGGCCCTGCGCGGGCTCGAGACCGGCCTCACCGGCCTCGACGAGATCGAGATCGAGGGTCTCGGCCGCGACGACGACAAGAACGCGATCCGTGCCGCGCTCGGTACGCCGACGCCGAACCGCATTCTGCAGGTCGCCCAGGCCATGCGGCTCGGCTGGTCAAACGAGGACATCTTCAACTCCTGCAAGATCGACCCGTGGTTCCTCGGCGAGATGCGCGGCATCGTCGACATGGAGGAGAAGGTCAGGAAGAACGGCCTGCCCGGCAACGCCTTCGGCATGCGCACGCTCAAGGCCATGGGCTTCTCCGACGCGCGGCTTGCGGTGCTCGCTCACACGACGGAGGCCGAGGTCACCGCGAAGCGTCATGCGCTCGGCGTTCGCCCCGTCTACAAGCGCATCGACACCTGCGCGGCCGAATTCGCCTCGCCCACCGCCTACATGTATTCGACCTACGAGGCGCCGTTTGCGGGCGCGCCGGCGGACGAGAGCGCCCCGTCCGACAAGAAGAAGGTCATCATTCTCGGCGGCGGGCCCAACCGCATCGGCCAGGGCATCGAGTTCGACTATTGCTGCTGTCACGCCTGCTTCGCGCTGCATGATGCCGGCTACGAATCCATCATGGTCAACTGCAATCCGGAGACGGTGTCGACCGACTACGACACTGCCGACCGGCTCTATTTCGAGCCGCTGACCGCCGAGGACGTGCTGGAGATCATCGCCACGGAGCGCAGCAACGGCACGCTGCACGGCGTGATCGTGCAGTTCGGCGGCCAGACGCCGCTGAAGCTGGCCCGCGCGCTGGAAGCCGCCGAAGTGCCGATCCTCGGCACCTCGCCCGATGCGATCGACCTTGCCGAGGACCGTGACCGCTTCAAGCGCGTGCTCGACAAGCTTCGCCTCAAGCAGCCGAAGAACGGCATCGCCTATTCGGTGGAGCAGGCAAGGCTCGTCTCCGCCGATCTCGGCCTGCCGCTGGTGGTGCGGCCGTCCTACGTGCTCGGTGGCCGCGCGATGCAGATCATCCGCGAGGAGAATCAGCTCAACGACTACCTGCTCGGCACGCTGCCGGAGCTGGTGCCGGCCGACGTCAAGGCGCGCTATCCGAACGACAAGACCGGGCAGATCAACACCGTGCTCGGCAAGAACCCGCTGCTGTTCGACCGCTATCTGTCTGATGCCACCGAGATCGACGTCGACTGCCTCTGCGACGGCAAGGACACCTTCATCGTCGGCATCATGGAGCACATCGAGGAAGCCGGCATCCATTCCGGCGATAGCGCCTGCTCGTTGCCGCCGCACTCGCTCGAGCCCGAGATGATCGAGGAGCTGGAGCGTCAGACCCGCGAGCTCGCGCTCGGCCTCGACGTGGTCGGCCTGATGAACGTGCAATACGCCATCAAGGACGGCGAGATCTACGTGCTCGAGGTCAATCCGCGCGCCTCGCGCACCGTGCCCTTCGTCGCCAAGGTGGTCGGCACGCCGGTCGCCAAGATCGCCGCGCGCATCATGGCGGGCGAGAAGCTCGCCGATTTCAAGCTGAAGAAGGCGAAGCTCAAGCACGTCGGCGTCAAGGAATCGGTCTTCCCCTTCGCGCGCTTTCCCGGCGTCGACACGGTGCTCGGCCCCGAGATGCGCTCGACCGGCGAGGTCATGGGCATCGACCGCAACTTCGAGGTCGCCTTCGCCAAGAGCCAGCTCGGCGGCGGCACGCGGGTACCGCGCAAGGGCACGGTGTTCGTCTCGGTGCGTGAGAGCGACAAGACGCGTATCGCCGAGGCGGTCCGCGAACTGCATTCGCTCGGCTTCAAGGTGCTGGCGACCTCCGGCACGCAGCGCTTCCTGACCGACCAGGGCATCCCGACCGAGAAGGTGAACAAGGTGCTGGAAGGACGGCCGCACATCGTCGATGCCATCACCAATGGCGACGTCCAGCTCGTCTTCAACACCACGGAAGGCCCGCAGGCGCTGGCCGACAGCCGTTCGCTGCGGCGCGCGGCCCTCTTGCATAAAGTGCCGTATTACACCACTCTTTCCGGGGCCGTGGCGGCCGCGCAGGGCATCCGGGCCTATCTGGGCGGGGACCTTGAGGTTCGTACCCTGCAGAGCTACTTTTCGGAAACCTGATCGCTAGCGGCGGTGAAACCGCCGCTAAGTGATTGGCAATGAAGCCACAATGGCCGGAGGAACTGTCCGGCCATGTGGGTTGTTCTGTTCCGGCGCCAGACCCACATAACTCCCGGTGGGCGCGTGTTCAGCCCGGGAATACCGACGAATCAAGGTTGCCGCGCCCGGTCTTGGCGGGCGCGCAGCTGAAGGACGAGAGAAGAGATGGAAAAGGTTCCGATGACCCAGGCCGGCTTTGTCGCGCTCGGGGAAGAATTGAAGAAGCGCCAGTCGGAAGATCGTCCGCGCATTATCGAGCATATCGCGGAAGCGCGCTCGCACGGAGACCTGTCGGAAAACGCGGAATATCATGCCGCGAAGGAAGAGCAGTCGCATAACGAAGGCCGCATCGCCGAGCTCGAGGACAAGCTGGCGCGCGCCGACATCATCGACATCTCGAAGCTGTCCGGCGACACCATCAAGTTCGGCGCCACCGTGACCTTGGTCGACGAGGACACCGAGAAGAAGACGGTGTGGCAGATCGTCGGCGAGGTCGAGGCCGACGCCAAGAAGGGCCGCATCTCCATCACCTCGCCGCTGGCGCGCGCGCTGATCGGCAAGAAGAAGGGATCGACCGTCGAAGTCAACGCACCCGGCGGCGCCAAGGCGTATGAGATCACCAAGGTGGAGTGGCGGTAAGGATTTGCCGCTGCATGTGCCGTTTGAAAAAGGCCGCGCGATCCGCGCGGCCTTTTTGTTTCGGGGTGATGTTGAGTGCCTGCGTGAGTGGAGCGCGCGCGCTCACCACGCGTCATGGCGAGCGTAGCGGAGCAATCTCCTCGCAATGACGCGGCAGGAGCAGCGAGCATCACTCCATCACCGTCACCCTGAGGTGCTCGCCTCTTCGGCGAGCCTCGAAGGGGCGACGGCCCGGCTGCTGCTGCATCTCGGCCGAGCATCCTTCGAGGCTCGCCATGGGACGCGTTGCATCCCATGGCTCACACCTCAGGATGACGGGACTGACCGCGCCGCTACGCCGGCCCCTACCTCCGCCCCTTCACATCCAGCGGCACCGCGGCTTCATATTTCGAATTATGCAGCACCAGCGAGGTCCGCACGTTGCGGACGTGCGGCGCCGCCGTCAGATGCGTCACGAAATCCTGAAAGGTCGCCATGTCGGGGGCGACGCATTTGAGGATGAAATCGACCTCGCCCGAAAGCATCCAGCACTCCCGCACCAGCGGTTCGGCGCGGACGAATTCCTCGAAGGCACGCAAATCCGCCTCGGCCTGGCTGGACAGGTGCACGGCGGCGAACACGGTCACGTCGAAGCCGAGCTTGCGGGCATCCAACAGGCCGCGGTAGCCGTGGATATAGCCCTCCTCCTCCAGCGCCCGGACGCGGCGCAGGCAGGGCGGCGGCGAGATGCCGACTCGCTTGGCCAGCTCGACATTCGTGATTCGACCGTCGGCCTGAATCTCGGTGAGAATTTTCAGGTCGATCTCGTCTAGGTTCCGCGACACGTGATTGGAACTCCTGGCCTTTACGGCGGTATTGGGTGGGTTGTCGCAATCCTCATAACCAGTCTGCAACGTCAGCGCAATTTTATTGCGCGTGCATCGCAATCGACTTTTGTTCCCTGTTGGAAAAATCCGCCGAGAGGGAATGCAATTCTTGCATAGCTCACCAGAAGGCTTAGATTAGCTCTGACATTTCAGCGCCCCGCAACGCCTCCCGGCATGTTCCGCGCCCGCGCTGCAAATCCCCCGTGAAAGGCGTCCATCGGAATGTCCGCTCCCGTTCATGCAAAGGTCGTCATTATCGGCTCCGGCCCCGCCGGTTACACGGCGGCGATCTACGCCGCGCGGGCGATGCTCGAGCCGATCCTGATCCAGGGCATCCAGCCCGGCGGCCAGCTCACCATCACCACCGACGTCGAGAACTATCCGGGCTTCGCCGACGTGATCCAGGGCCCCTGGCTGATGGAGCAGATGGAGAAGCAGGCGGTCCATGTCGGCACCAGGATCGTCACCGACCTGGTCACCAAGCTGGAGACGGCGCACCGGCCGTTCCGCCTTACCTGCGACTCTGGCGACGTCTATCTCGCCGACAGCGTGATCCTCGCCACCGGCGCGCAAGCGCGCTGGCTCGGGCTGCCGTCCGAAGCCAAGTTCCAGGGCGGCGGCGTGTCGGCCTGCGCCACCTGCGACGGTTTCTTTTACCGCAACAAGGACGTCGTCGTGGTCGGCGGCGGCAATACCGCGGTCGAGGAAGCGCTCTACCTCACCAACCATGCCTCGCAGGTCACGATCGTGCATCGCCGCGATCATTTCCGCGCCGAGCGCATCCTGCAGGAGCGCCTGTTCAAGCATCCGAAGATCAAGGTGATCTGGGATTCGGCAGTCGACGAAATCTGCGGCACCGAGAACCCGAACAAGGTCACCCATGTGCGCCTGAAGAACGTCAAGACCGGCGCGCTGACCGATGTGAAGACCGACGGCATTTTCATCGCCATCGGCCACGCGCCGGCGACCGAGCTCGTGAAAGACCAGATCAAGCTGAAACCGTCGGGCTATGTCGAGGTCGCCCCGAACTCGACCGCCACCTCGGTGCCCGGCCTGTTCGCCGCCGGCGACGTCGCCGACGAGACCTATCGCCAGGCCGTGACGGCCGCAGGCCTCGGCTGCATGGCCGCGCTCGAGGCCGAACGTTTCTTGGCCCTTCGCGCCAGCGAGCGCGCGGCAGCGGAATAACGATCATGCCTCGAACACGCGACGGATTTACGGATATGGACTGGGACAAGCTGAAGGTGTTTCACGCAGCGGCGGAGGCGGGCAGCTTCACGCATGCGGGCGAGCAGCTCGGCCTGTCGCAATCGGCGGTGTCGCGCCAGGTCTCGGCGCTGGAGCAGGAGCTTTCGGTCTCGCTGTTCCACCGCCACGCCCGCGGCCTGATCCTCACCGAGCAGGGCGACCTCCTGTTCCGCACCGCGCATGACGTGTTCATGCAGCTGCAGGCGGCGCGCGCGAAACTCACCGACAGCCGCGAGCGGCCGAGCGGCGACCTCAAGATCACCACCACGCCCGGCGTCGGCATCAACTGGCTGATCCCGCGGCTCGGCGAGTTCACCGCGCTCTATCCCGAGATCCGGATCTCGCTGATCGTCACCGACGAGGAGCTCGATCTGTCGATGCGCGAGGCGGATGTCGCGATCCGCACCCGCAAGCCGACGCAGCCGGATCTGATCCAGCGCAAGCTGTTCGCGATGGGCTTCCACGCCTATTGCTCGCCGGAATACATCAAGCGCTTCGGCACGCCGCGCACGCTGGAGGAGCTCGACTCCCACCGCATCATCACGCTCGCCGACGGCAACTTCGCGCCGCATCTGCAGAACCGTAACTGGCTGGTCGAAGCCGGGCGCAACGGCTCCGGTCCGCGCGAAGCCTATTTCAGGGTGAACAATATCCTCGGTCTGGTGCGCGCCTGTCAGCAGGGCCTCGGCATCGCCGCCCTGCCCGACTACCTCGTCGAGGAACAAAGCAAACTCGTGCAACTGTTCGGCGAGTCGGATTCGATCCAGCTCGATACCTATTTCGTCTATCCCGAGGAGCTGAAAACGGTGGCGCGCGTGCAGGTGTTCCGCGACTTCGTGGTCAGCAAGGCGCAGCGCTGGCCGTCCTAATTTCCGCATGACTGACATGCGGCCTCGGCTGTTGCTGCGGGCCGCTCGTCAAGCCCATACTGTTTGCACGCTGAGCCTTCGCGTTGCGCATTTGTCCCCCTCCTCCAGTGGCGCGGGAGTTCAGTAATCCCTCTTGGAAGGTGATTGTGTCGGCCTCACGTGGCCAATACCTAAGCCGGGCCCTTTGGGTCCGGCTTTTTTTCTGTCAAATCAACCCTCGCCCTCCGCGTGTATTGACAGTTCCACGCGTACCCCGCATCATTCGCAAATGATCACGAAGTCGTGCGCAATCTCGTTCGAGGCCATCGCCTCGAAAAAAGGCCCCCATCCCGGGGCCTCGGATGTTTGCGCGCACTAGCTAAGCTTCGTCATCGCTGCAAATCTTCGAAAACCCCGCCGCCTGGACGGGGTTTTTTCATGTGCCCTCCGTCTCAGGTTTTTTTCCCGAGAAGGAGATGGAAACATGACTGGTCTACAGGAACAATTGCACGGGCTGTGGCTGCCGCTGGTGACGCCGTTCCAGAACGGCGCCCTCGACGAGCGGTCGCTGCGGCGGCTGACGCGGCACTACAGCGCGCAAGGCATCGACGGCTTCATCCTGGGCGCGACCTCCGGCGAAGGCATGACGCTGCGCGAGACCGAGCTCGAACGTCTCGTCACCGTCGTGAGCGAGGAGATGGCGGCCAGCCGCCGCACCTTGCCGGTCTGCCTTGGGGTGTCGGGCGCCGACACCGCGCGGCTGCAGGAACGTCTCGACGAGACCGCGGACTGGCCGATCGACGGTTATCTGATCGCGAGCCCTTACTACGTGCGACCCTCGCAGCGCGGCCTCTTGGCGCATTTCGAGGCGCTCGCCGACCACGCCGCCTGGCCGCTCGCGCTCTACAACATTCCCTATCGCACCTCGGTGAACATCACCAACCAGACCATGCTGCGGCTCGCCGAGCACAGGAACATCGTGGGCCTGAAGGATTGCGGCGCGAGCCGCGAGCAATCGATCGCGCTCTTGCGCGACCGCCCGAAGGAATTTCGCGTGCTCACCGGCGAGGATGCGAACTATTTCGAGGCGCTCACCGACGGGGCCGACGGCGGCATCGTGCTGTCGGCCCATGTCGAGACCGCGACCTTTGCGGCGGTGCATACCGAGCTGAAGCGCGGCAACCACGAGGCGGCGCAGGCGCGCTGGCAGGAGGTTGCCGAGCTGACACGCCTGCTGTTCACCGAGCCGAGCCCGGCGCCGGCGAAGTACTGGCTGTGGCGATGCGGCCTGATCGACAGCCCCGAAGTGCGCCTGCCGATGGTGGAAGTCAGCAGCGAGCTCGCCGCCGCCATCGATCGCGAGATCGAGCGGCGGACGAAGGTCGCGGCGTAGCAGCCCTCTCACTCCACCCGCATGTCATTCCGGGGCGCGACGAAGTCGCGAACTAGGATGCGCAATTGCGCATCTGAGAATCCATGGCGCGGCAGAGTTGGTGGATGAATGGATTCCGGGTTCGCGCTATGCGCGCCCCGGAATGACGCTGGCGGATATGGCCGGGCAAGCCTCGTGGTTAACATCGCGCGAACGGCCTTCGCAGCCGCGGCATGGCGCATCCACGTCTCGTTTACGTTCCGGTGCCTATCGTTGTCCTCGAAAGGCTTCTCATAGGGGGAATGACCATGGGGCATCGCATCCGGCCGACGGCCGCCCGGCAATTCGCGCCGGCCGATCTTTTGCAGGGAATTCTCGTCGTTTCGTCGTTCGGGTTCTGGGCGGTGATGCTCGGCCTGATGCCGGTGCTGCTGTTTCGGATCTGGCTGACCTAAGGCGGCAGCTCGCGCGGATGGTTAAACGGCCGTGACAAATGCGTTCAAAATGCGCGGCAGCTTGCAAGCCGGATTCTTAAAACATCCCGGGTATCGTTCACGCCCATAAGCGAAGAAATCGCGGGGGCGTTTTGTGAATAGTCAGAATGAAATGGCGTCGCATTTCGACGCCGGATACGAGAAGCTGGCCACCGAGCAGAGCTTTACCACCGAGGACATTCTCTGGGCCGTCGGCATCTGGTCGGTGATCCTCACGCTGTCGCCGGTCATCGTGTTCTACATGCTGATGGTGGCGTAATTCATTTCCGTCGGTCCAAAAACGCAAAACGCGCGGACACCGCGCGTTTTCCGTCCGGGGAATGATTTTAAAAAATTAGGCTGCCTGCTTGTGCATTGCGCCGGATGCCGACGCCGTGCCGCGAATGGCCTTCACTGAACGCTCGATCGCCGCCCACAGCCTTGCGATCTCTTGGGCCGCACGGCTCTCGGCCTGATACTCCCGCGCGCCCTCGCCATGGCTCAGCGCCATCAGCAAATCCGAACGGTTGGTGATCTGGCCGCCCCACACTGGCGCACGGAATTTCGCCAGGGCTTCGCGGGCGATGGTGACGATCGGGCTTTCGGCCTCGTCGCGCTTGGCCGGCGCACCGTTGAGCACGACCGCATAGGGCTTGCGCGCGGCGCGGCACATCTGGATGGTCTCCTGCACCGCGTTGACGTCGAACACGCCGGGACGGGCGGGAATCACCACCATGGTGGCGTTCTTGATCGCGTCGTCGACCACGGCCGAGAGGTTCGGCGGCGTGTCGATCAACACCCATTCATAACCGTCGCGCTTGGCAGCGGAGACGATGCCGCTGACCGAGTTCACGGCCGCCTTGATCGGCGGTTCGTTGGTGCCGCGCAGCTTGTGCCACAGCGTCAGCGAGCCCTGCGGGTCCGCGTCCACGAGCATGACCTGCTTGCTCGCCTTGATCTGTGCGGCAAGATGTGCGGCGAGGGTACTCTTGCCCGAGCCGCCTTTACGCGATGCAAAAACAATGACGTTCATACCTTCGGCCTCCAGATTGACCCCAGGCCGCGAAAATGAATCACCGCGCTGATTCGTGAAAGATAAATTTATCGAGAGTTGCGCACCGGTCACGAAATAACAAGGCGTGCTGGCTTTTGAGTCACACTGCAATGTGCGAGGCGCCACACCAGCTGCAGTCAAACGCTGTGTTGTGTGCGTTTCTTGAGCATTCGTTCGGGACCAAAGCGGAATGCAACTTCGCCGCGCAAATCGACACCCGACTCTTTTCCGTGATGTTTGCCCGGCATCGCCGCAAGCCTCGCGCCAGGCCGCGCGAACAAAAGGAGTCCGTTACATTACGAAGTTTCGAAAGAGGAACGAGGCGCGAGGCGCTCAGCCCTCGCTGGTCTTTTTCTTCTTGGCCGCCGGCTTGGCGCTCTTCTTCGCGGTTTTGGGCGCGATGTTGGTTGGCTTGTCGGCGCGCTGCTCGCCCGGCTCGGGTCCAGGACGGAAGAACACCCGGCATTGCGGCGAGAGCTGCGCCTTCTTCCGGATCATGCAGGCGGTGATGGCATCGACGTTCGGAACGAACTCGCCGCATAGCCGCATCGCATCCGGCGAGCAGGCCTGCTGCTCCTCCTGGGTGTAGGCGAAGCCGGTGCCGGGCTGGACCAGCACGGCGAGGGCCATGGCGAGGGTTGCAGCAGCCAAGGATGTCTTGAAGCGAAGCGCCGGCATGGAATCCCCCACGTGTCGAACAGAAGCGGATAGTGGGTGAACCGCTGTTCGTTGGCAACGGAGGCAGATGCGAAAGCCGGACGCTGTGCGGTCTCGGCAACAGGCCATCTCCACCGCTGTCGTCACCCGCGAAGGCGGGTGACCCAGTATTCCAGAGACGCCGGACGTTCCCCGAGAAGCTGCGGCGTACTGGATCCCCCGCTTTCGCGGAGGATGACAGCTGCGCGGGGAAAGACGGCCTCCCCCACAAAAACCGCGAAAACAACCCCATGCACAGTAGCCAAGTCACGGTAATCCCACAGCCTTTTCTGTCTTAGGATTTGACGAAACCGGGTTTGACTTGTCGGGCAAAACGGGGGCATCATGGCAGCATCAAGAAGATGCGCGTGGGGTGGCCGGCTTGTCTCCTGCGCCGGTCGAAAAGCGCACGCGAGGAGGAAGTCGCATGGAGGGGAATGAGGCGGAGCTGCCGCTGTCGGGCGTCAAAGTGGTCTCGCTCGAGCAGGCGATCGCGGCGCCGCTGGCGAGCCGGCACCTGGCGGATTGGGGCGCGCGGGTGATCAAGATCGAGCGGCCGGGCACCGGCGATTTCTGCCGGGACTACGACAACGTGATGAACGGCATGTCGAGCCAGTTCGTCTGGACCAACCGCTCCAAGGAAAGCCTTGCCATCGACATCAAGAGCCCTGAAGGCCGCAAGGTGCTCGACGCCCTGCTGCCGCAGGCCGACGTGTTCATCCAGAACCTCGCGCCGGGCGCGGCGGAGCGACTCGGCCTCGATGCCGCATCGCTCCTCCAAAGGTATCCGCGCATCATCGCCTGCGACGTCTCGGGCTATGGCAGCGGCGGCCCCTACAGCGACAAGAAAGCCTATGACCTGCTGGTCCAGTGCGAGGCCGGCGTGCTCGCCATCAACGGCACCGAGGCGGAGCCGGCCAAGGTCGGGCTGTCCGTGGTCGACATCGCCACCGGCATGTATATCCTGAGCGGCGTCTTGATGGCACTGTACCGCCGCGAGCGGACCGGCAAGGGCACCGCGTTCCAGGCCTCGCTGTTCGATTCCATCACCGACTGGATGAGCTATCCCGCCTTCTACACGCACAGCACGGGCCGGCCGCTGCCGCGCACCGGCGCGAAGCACGCCACGATCGCACCTTACGGCCCGTTCCGGGTCGGCGACGGCAGCACCATCTTCTTCGGCATCCAGAACGACCGGGAATGGCGCTCGCTGTGCTGGATCGTGCTCGGCGACGCCGGCTTCGCCGACGACCTGCGCTTCCGCACCAATCCGCTGCGGATGCAGAACCGCGACGATCTGCAGGCGCATATCGAGCAACGATTTGCTTCCATGACCGGCGAGGAGGCGCTGCGGCTGCTGGACGAGGCCGGGGTCGCCAACGCGCACCTGAACTCGGTCGAGGCGTTCCTGGCGCATGAGCAGCTGCATGCGCGCTCGCGGGTGCATAGCGTGGGGTCACCGTGCGGCCCGGTGATGAGCTTCCTGCCCGCGCTGACCATTCCCGGAATGAAGCCGCGGATGGATCCGGTGCCGGATGTGGGGCAGCACAACGAGGCCATCCTCGGCGAACTTGGCCTGGGGAAGGAGCCGTGACGATGGCGCATCAGCGGCCCACGCGGGCCTACCTTGCCGTTCCCGCGCATCGCACCCGTCTCGTCGCCAAGGCGGCGGCCTCAATGGCGGACGCGGTGTTCATGGATCTCGAGGACGCGGTGCCGCCGTCCGAGAAGAGCCTTGCCCTTGGCGAGGCCGTGCAAGCCCTCGCCGCGCTCGACTGGGGCAACAAACGCGTCACGGTGCGGATCAACGCGGTCGACAGCCCGTTCATCACTGAAGAGATCCGCGCGCTGGCGGCGCTTCCGCGGCTGGATGCCTTGATCGTGCCGAAGGCGGAGCGCGCCGGCGACATCGTCGCCATTGCCGATCAGCTGCGGGCCGGAGCCGGCGAGCGCGCCGCGCCGGTCGCGCTGGAATTGCTGATCGAGACCGCGCTCGGCCTCGTCAATGTCGACGCGCTCGCCGCGTGCCACGACAGCGTCGCCGCGCTGCATCTCGGCGTCGGCGATTTCGCCGCCTCGATCGGCGCCCGCTCCTCCGACATCGGCGTGTCGCCGGACGGCTACCGCCATGTCGGATCGGCGCAAAGCGGCTATGCCACAGCCCCGCTCGACCTGTTCGCCTATCCCATGATGCGCCTGCTGGTGGCCGCCCGCGCGCGCGGCCTGATCGCGATCGACGGCCCCTGCGGCGCGTTCCGCGACGCGAGGCTGACCGAAAGCAGCGCGCAGAAGGCCGCGGCGATGGGGTTCGACGGCAAGCAGGTCATCCATCCTGATCAGATCGAGCCGACGCTGCGCGCGTTCATGCCGTCTGAGCAGGAGCTGGAAGAGGCGCGGCGGATCGTCGAGGCCATGGAGCAGGCGGAGGCGCAAGGCCAGGGTGCGGTGACGCTGGACGGCAAGATGATCGACTATGCCAATGTGCGCATGGCGCGCCGGATCATCGAGCTGGGGTCGTAGCTGCGCATGGCCATATCGCTGATCGTCGCGCCGGTGGTCGCGCTGATCGCGGCCGGCATGATGCCGGCGGCGGCGTGCTGGCAAAGCTGCTCGGTCTGCCGCCGGCGTCATCGTGCTGTTCGCGGCGATGCCGACCGAGCGAACGCGGACATCCTCGCGGTCCAGTATCAGGGGCTGATGAACCCGGTGTCGGGCGCGGTGGCAGTGGGGACGCTGCTGGCGGCGGCGACGTTGCCGGTGGTGGTGTGTGGGTGGTGGCGGGAGGTAGCGCCGCGCCGACAGAAACTCAGCTGCTGGGTTTACGGTGCTCGGCATGACCAATCGAAGGCGAGCATTTTGACTTTAGCCTAGGCAGCCCAGTCCATGATCGCGTCGATGAAGGTCTGAGCCTGGCGGATCGCGTCGAGCCTCGTCGCACAGACACCGACCGACACTGTTCGGTCCTTTCCGACAGTCCACTTCCAACCAGCCGGGTAGCTCATTTCAACGATTGAGAAGCTTACGCCGCGATGTTCCACGGAGAACCTCCGCTAACATGTTGCTGTATCTGAAAAGGCTACTCCAAATGGCGAATTTGTCCAGTCGAACGCAGGCCCACAATTCGCTCGCGCGGCTTGGATATAAGCGTTCAGGAGAGCGCATGGAGACTTATTGCGGTGGTGGTGTGGATGGTGGCGGGAGGAAGTAGGGGCGCCTGACGATTGCCGACACCGCTATGCGACAGCTTGGCCCGTGCGCCAGGCCATCTCCCAGAAGTCTGCCTCGAGGCGGGTGGCTTCCTTGAAGATCGCAATCAGCTCGGCCTCGCGGGCCGGCGTGGCGTAGAGATCGGCGAGCTGCTCCATATGCGCTAGAGCCTTGGCAGCGACCTCCTGGTACGGCACGCCGGCGTACTCGGCGATCCAGACGCGATAGGCGTTGCTCGCCGCGTCGGCAGCGGGACGCGAGGCGAGCCGCGTCGCGATCTCCGCGTACCCGATCACGCAAGGCGCAAGCGCCACCTTGAGTGCCAGCAGATCGCCGCGCATTCCCGCATCTAACACGTAGCGCGTATAGGCCAGCATCTCGGCCGCCGGAGGGGCCTGTTCAAGATCGCTCGGGGATAGGCCCCATTCGGCACAGAGCTTCACATGCAGGTTCATCTCGACATCAAGGATGGCCGAAAGGCCGGCCGCTGCTTCACGCATGTCGGTAAGTCTGGGCGACTTGTAGACCGCGAGCGCGTAGGCGCGAGCAAACTCGATGAGGAACAAATAGTCCTGAACGAGGTAGTGACGAAACGCCGCTTCGGGGAGCGAGCCGTCTGCCAATCCGTTCGTGAAGGGATGCTCGGTATATGCCCGCCACTCAGTGGATGCTTCTGTCTTGAGACGCTCGAAGAAACTCACGATGTTTTTCGCCTGCTTGCTTGTCCATGAACGTCCGTGGCTCGCTACCGATAGCGCATTGCGAACCGAGGAGCCACGGTGACAGCGGACAAAATTGGCTTTGAGCAGCGTTGCGGATAGGCCCCCCGCTTCGAGCCGCGCTGATCGCGCTCGGCATCAACCTGTTCCACTTCGAAGTGGGGGCGAGAAGCTGAGCATCCTGGTGATGTGCGCGCTCAAGCTTGCGGTGATGCCGGCGGCGGCGTTCGTGCTGGCAAAGCTGCTCGACCTGCCGCCGCTGGCCGCCGGCGTCGTCGTGCTGTTCGCGGCGATGCCGACCGGCGCCAATGCCTACATCTTCGCGGTGCAGTATCAGCGGCTGGTGAACCCGGTGTCGGGCGCGGTGGCGCTGGGCACGCTGCTGGCGGCGGTGACGTTGCCGGTGGGTGGTGTGGGTGGTGGCGGGGTGAGCACCTGCCACTATGATCCCGATGATTTTGCCTTTGCTGGCGGACACGGCGCAGATTAAGGCAATGATTGCCTGACGGGTGATAAGAGGGGGCTGGACGACCTCCCGCTTGAGGCGGCGAGAAGCCCAACCTGACTAAGGACGGCGCACTTCGAAATACGTCTTGCCGCCACGAAGAAAGCCCGCCTTCTCATAGAAGCGCAGCGTCGTCTCCCGTTTCGAACCTGTCGCTAGCAGAACCTTGTAGCAGTCCACTTGCCAGGCAAGATCGAGCGCGTGCGCGAGAACCCGTCGGCCGAGGCCGAGCCTGCGGTAATCGGCATGGGTGACGACATTCTCAATCACCCCGTATGACCGCGCCCGCGAGACAGATTGGGTACGATCGCGAGCGTACACGAAGCTACAAGCGCTTCGGCTGCCTGCGCCACGATCACAGTCATGAAGTTGGAGGACAGCAGCGTCGTCCAGACGCGCTCGGCAGTAGCGGTCTCCAGCGGAGGATCGTGCGGGTGAAGATACCGGTAAAGGTTCAACACCTCAGGCAGATCGCGTTCCGCCGCGGAGCGGACAATGACTTCGATCATGGACGGACACCGGGGGCATTTCCCTTATCTGGCATGTTATCAGATGCTACGGCCAGATACACTTAGACACCCGTCCTTTGTCCGAACAGCCGCAGGTCGTGGGGATAGCGCCCGACATGTGCGATGCGGATGTGCGCTGCGTCCTTGTGTCTGGGATTGATGAGATAATTTTGCGCGAACGGCACAATGACCGATGGCACCGACACCACCGCGCTGCGCGCCTCGTCAAACCAGGGCCGCAACATACCACGTGTCATCCTGGGATCATCGGCCCAATCCTGTGAAATCTTCTCGATGTCGACCAGGCTTACCGTTTCGACAGCAAGGTCATCTGGCACGTCGATGCCAAGCAGTTGGTAGCTCGTCGGCAAATCCTCGAAATCGATTTCCAGATGCACCATCACTTCGAGCAGCGCCGCAGCCGGATGATCCGCGGCGTAGACCACATGTCGGCCGCGATCATGCCAGCGTCCGTCGGCCTTCAAACCGCCGATGCCCGATAGATCGTCGAAATTGGAGATCCGCCAGATCCTCACACCAGATCCTCAACTGAGGATGCCGTGATCGATCCGTTGCAACATCTCCTCGACGACACGTGCGCCTGCCTCCGTCGCGAGGTAAGCAAGCGGCGTCTCCCCGCGAAGCGCTTTCTTGGGCTTGCGCAGCCAGCGGTGTGCCTTCTGGGGCTCGCCGAACACGTTGGCGGCGAGACGATCGACCCTCGCCAACCGCACCGCCTTGTCGGTCTCCTCGACCGTCAGTGGCTCGCCATCCGACAGTCGCCGCGCGAGCGTCCGCTTCGGCACGACAAGCGCGAAAATTTCGTCGTCGCTGTAGTTGGCGAGACGCTTCAGCGCGGCGGGCTCGATGCGAAACAGATGGTTGGCGTCGATGACGACATTGAACAGCTCGGCCGAGGGCCCCGTTTCGTCCGTACGCCCGCCAAACCGGAGCGAAGGCGCATCGGTGACGGTCGAGAGGCCGGTCACCGCATCGAAATGCCCACGCACGACGGTGGCGCCCGGCTGCGCTTGATAGGTCTGCTCCGGCTCGGCGGCGGACAGGTGTGCAGGCTCTGCCGGCCGGCGCTTGCCGGGAGGGGATTTGTGCGCAGGCCTTGACGACGACGTGCGGCCAGGTCGCTGCGTCAGGGCTGACGCCGCAATCGACTTAATTTGCTTATCTGTTGACGAGCCGGGGGCACGAGGTCCTCGCGAAACGATTGAACCAACGCCTTTGCCGGTACGCTCATTCTTTCCCATCGGCGCCCGCTCAAATGGCTCTGTGCCAAATGCCTGACAAATTCGGCCAACTGACATTTAAGCATATGGGCCGGTGCCTTCAAGTGAGATTTCCGAGGGATTTAAGCGCTCCTGCCCCAGGGGTCATCCGCTTTGAAAACTGATGACGAAAAGATCGGAATGTTGGCGGCGATGGTCCCTGCTGCCGCTCACCAATGGGACGTTGGTACAGTTGGGTGGGCTCGAACCACCGACCTCCTGTTCCACAGACAGAGCCGAACGGTCGCCATGATTGCGCCGGGCTTCGCAGAACTACTAATTCCGAAAGAACTTCAATTACCTACCCCGCCATGACTACGCTGCTCTTTTCGGTAATTCGTGATACCGTGGTAGCTATACGGTAGCTAGTCCTAGCTACCAAGCAACCGGGAGCGCCACCAACATGTCTGTAGGCACCATCACCATCAGCGCTGTGAAAGCACTTGCCCCGGGCAACACCCTTTGGGACGGCGGGCACAATGAGGCGGTGCCCGGCTTCGGAGCACGCCGCCAGCGCGACAAGGTGGCCTATGTCATCAAGTACCGGGTCCACGGCCGGCAGCGTTTCCTCACCATTGATAAGCACGGACGGCTAACGCCTGAGCAGGCGCGCCGCGAGGCTAAGAAGTTGCTGGGTCAAGTGGCTGGCGGAAAGGACCCGGCCGAAGCCAAGGCCCAAGCCCGACTTGAAGCCGCTGACACCCTCGGCAAGATCACGGTCGACTACTTAAAGGCGGTGAAGCCGAAGCAGCGCCCCGCCACCCATTCCGAGATCAAGCGCTATCTCACAAAGGTGTGGAAGCCCCTTCACTCCGTTTCGGTGTTCGCGATAACCCGCCGCCAAGTCACGGCCCGGGTCGCCAAGATTGCCGAAGCACATGGGGACGTGAGCGCTACAAGAGCCCGCGCAGCGCTCTGCACTTTGTTCAACTGGGCGATCGCGGAGGGATATGAGATCGCGGCTAACCCCGTACTCGGCAGCAACCGCCCGGCACAGCCGAAGTCGCGGGACCGCGTGTTGACCGATGCTGAGCTAGCCGAGATTTGGCGCGCGTGTGGCGATGACGACTATGGGCGGATTGTGCGGCTTCTGATCTTGACCGCCCAGCGTCGGGATGAAATCGGCGGGATGCGGTGGCCCGAGCTAGACACCGTGGGCGGAACGTGGACCCTCCCCGGCAACCGCACAAAGAACCACCGGGAGCACGTGCTGCCCCTCGTCCCCACCGCCCTGGCCCTGCTACCGGCCCGGCGCAACGATCGCAATCACGTCTTTGGCGATGGCCCGCGCCGTGAGGGCGATCAGCCGCGCGGCTTCTCCGGTTGGTCGAAATCAAAGGCCGCGCTAGATGCTCGCATTCTGGCGGCACGAAAGGAAGCCGGCTCGGACGCAAAGCCCCTGCCCGGTTGGCGGCTGCACGACCTCCGCAGATCGGCCGCCACTGCGATGGCCGATCGGCTGGGCGTGCTGCCCCATATCGTGGAAGCAATCTTGAACCACGTAAGCGGCCACAAATCCGGTGTGGCCGGCGTCTACAACCTCGCGAAATATTCTACCGAGATGCGCGACGCGTTGCAGCGATGGGCGGATCATGTGGCCGTGGTCAGGCGACCGAAGTCTGTCACCCTGCGGCGGATAGTGTCGGCTCCTGTCGGGTAGCAATTGGCGGCCTCTGGCGCTATACTGCGCGCACTGGCGTTCCCAATGGGGACTAAAACTTAGAAGGCGGGGTAACGTCCCCGATAGGCCCAGCGATCCCGACAAGGGTAGGGTCCGCCTGCCAGCTTCCCTTAACATCGTTGGAGAACGATCATGTCTGCATGTCTAGTGCAGCGGGAGGCGGCTGCGTTGTTGCGCCTCAGTGAACGAACCTTGGAACGGATGCGGGTGACGGGTGATGGCCCGCCATTCGTCAAAGCTGGGCGTCGGGTCCTCTACCGCCCGGCAGATATCGACGCTTGGATCGCTACGCGTATTCGCATCAGCACCAGCGAGGAGGCTGCACGATGATTGATTGGCACCCTATGGAGACCGCGCCAAAAGATGGCCGCCCGGTGTTGCTCTGGGCCAGACTTAGCAGCTATCCGCCAGAGCCAAACGATCACTTTCCCATCGTTGGCTTTTGGCACTCGGCTATTACGCGCTGGAAAGTTGCCCCAGAGAACTTGAACGCACAGGAAACGCTGGTCGCTACGCACTGGGCGCCGATCCCGAATCCACCGGAGGGCCAGCCGTGAACGAAACCCTAAAGCGCTTCATCGGCTCTGCGATGCCGATCACAACGCCAGATGCGCCAGCATCGAAGGGCGAGCTGACCTTGCCCAGCGTTACCGACTTGGCTGCAACTGCGTTACGGGCCCACAACGCAGTGGAGGCCGCTGCACTCAATGCGGTCTTGAAGGCGATGGAATGCGGCAAAGCCCTGACGATAATCAAAGAGCAACTGCCCCACGGTAGCTTTGAAGATTTCGTCGCGGCCCATTTCCCGTTCACCATCCGCACTGCACAGTCTTACATGCGGCTGGCAAAGCAAGAACCCAAATTGCAAGAACTGGTTGAAGCAAAAGCGAAGCTGGGTTCGCATTTGAGCATCAAAGAGGCGCTGAAATATCTCAACGCAGTCGCCGCGAAGAAACGCCGCTAGTTACAATCGATCACCGCTGAAGAGGGCGCTGGGGCAATCCGCTCTGGCGCCCTTTTCATTTGGCAACGCGTGTTCGGCTCGCGGCGCGGATCGTCAAAACTGTTTACTTCTCTGGCAGAGTTGTCTCGAATCGTATGCACAATCGGAGGATGTGTATGACCAAGAGATGCCAACAGTGCGGCGAAGACTTCACCCCCTACATGGGACGGCAGCGATTTTGTTGCCGCGAATGTTCGGATGCGTGGTTCGCCGAAGAGCGCAGAACGGCCGTGCGTCGGTTGCGTGAGAGCGCGGGCGATGAAGCCCCCCAGTCCTACTTCGCGATGGAAGCCGCACGCCTTGACGCGAATGCGACCTTAATCGGCTCAGCCACCCCGCCGCCGCTCGCCGCCCCCCAATGGTCCCGCGATCTTGCCGCGCTCCCGAAGGAGCCGCCCCTTGGCGATGACGTGAACGCACTGCCCGATTGCAGCGGCATCGGCGGCCAGAACTTGGAGGTGGAAGATGGCGAAGCAGCTTGATCGATGCCACCGCTGGCCCGCGTGCATCTGCGGCGAGAAGTGGTCCTTTTTTCAAGATGCACCAACCGAAGCCTTCGCAGAGGCCGAGCCGATCATAGCGGCAACATTGGCATGCGTTAGCGCGCGGTGTCCTGATCCTCGTTTCCGGGCGCACGCTGCCGTGCAGTTGCTCAATCCAATCTTTTCCGAATGGAAGGAGCGGCTGCAATGATGTTTCAGTTACTGGGCGATTGGCCAGTGAACGGCGGCGCGATGTTGGTGCCGAATGGCACCGTGATCGATGGGACCCCCACGGTTGGCGCGGGCGGCTCGGGTTATGCCGTTGGCGACGCGGTTACCTTCCCGAACCGAGTTGTTCTCACGGTTGAGGCTGTAACCAAAGGCGCGGTCACAGCTTGGAAGGTCGCCACTCCCGGCTCGGTTAGCTCGGGGGTGTACGCGAAGCCGATAGCTCAGGTCTCGACCTCCGGGGCCGGGTCCGGGGCCACCGCCATCGATCCGCAGTGGAACGGGATTCGGCTCCCGATGCCGATGCCGCTCACTGCGAGGTGCCTAGACCAGCCGGCTTATGACGCAATGGTCAGCCTGTACGCCCCCCAGGGCGATCAATGCGCGCGCCTCATTCAGTACGACCCCAGCAACGTCAAACCAAAAGGAGCATAGCCATGGCCGACGTAAGGCAGACGAAGACAGAAGCGGCGAAGATCAACGATCGACTACGCACCGCGCCGCTGGGCCGCGAGCCCGCCGCAGTGGTGACAACCCAACCACTGCGCACGGTTACGACCGTCTATCGCAGCGGTTCGCAGAGCCAACATGGCAATCAATCGAAGGAGGGCAGCAATGGCTAAGCGCAGTGGCGGCGGGGGCGGCGGCCCCAGCATGAACAAGAATGTGTCGGTCGGCGTTCGCGGCGGAAAACCAGCCAAGGGGATCGCACCTTGCGGCACCATCGGACTGCAACGGGTGACCACCAGCGGCTACCGCGAGCCCAAGGTGGGAAATCCAAAATCGGTCCCGCTGGGCAACGAACTCACAACGAACGTAGGCAAGGGCGGCCCCGGTGTCGGACGCACAGTGCACTCGTGCGGAAGCCAACGCCGCCACGGAGCGAAGGAGTAATTCACAATGAGCATTCAAGACGAAGCCAAAGCCCAACGTGATCTTGAAACCCGCGCCCGTCGGCAGGGCCGAGAGCCGTTCGCACAGCGGATGATTGAAGCGGTTGGGGACGATACCCTGCGGAGCATCGTCCGCGACAACCTGCGCAATGTCCATGATCGGGCGGGCATGCTGCCCGATGCACCGCCTGCACCAGCGAAGCCGCCGATCGGCAAAGGCGGCTGGATTGATCCGCCATCGGTTGCGGATTGGAAGCCGCCGGGTCTCAACGTGATGGATCGAATGATGGATGCACAGGACGCCATCGATCGGGCCGAAGCGGTGCGGCGCTTCAACCGGCTGCCGCTCAATGGGGGCAAGCGATGACCCCAGAGCGAAAGGCAGAAGTGCAGGCGCGGATTGATGAGATCCTTGGGCCGCGCCCCAAGCCCCAGCCGCAGAGGCCAAAGGTAGTCGTCGCGGACGATGTAGTGGTGCGGGACGCCGATGTGGTCGTGAGCCCCGCTGATCCCAACGCGAAGCACCGGGGGGATATGGGGGTGCGAGTCCGCCGGGCGACACCAACGGGGGCCGAACCACCATTGCCCCCAATGAGACCGGGCGAAGTCCGGATCGATATGAGCCGCGCCCAACTCCAATGGGAGATTGATCGCGCGGACAGGCTCGCGGATCGTGCGCGGCGGCGCCAGCTTGATCCGTTCGACTACGGCCATTGGGGGCCGCGTGATGAGTGAGAGCGCGGCCCCCAGCGCGGCCCCCAAGCTATCCGATTTGGCCCTTGAACGGATCGTCCGCGAGTTCGCGGAGGCCGGCACGGATGAGCAGAAGTTGGCGATTGAGAGTATCGCCGAACTCTATGGCGAGGGCGCCGCGAGCGAGGCACAGACCCGCTTTGCGGCCCGAGCGGCGGAGCGAGAGCAAAAGGCGACAGCGGCTCGGGTCGCACGGGAGCAGATGCTAAGCAAGCTGGCGCCCGCGCTGCCTCCGGCCGCTGAGCCGGCACCGCCTGCGCTCGCCCCTGAGCCGCCGCCAAAACCGACGCCGAAGCCCGAACCAAAGGCGCGGCCCGCTGATGCGCGTCCGCTGCTTAACCCCAGCGCGCCTTATGCCATCGCGGGCGAATACATCCACCGGCATTGCATGATCGGCGATGCCTGCGTGCTGTGGCACTGGCAAGGGCAGTTCTATCGCTGGGGCGGCCGAGTGTACGAAGCGGTCCCCGACGAATTGATGCGGGGGCAAATCTACAGCTTCCTAAATGAGGCTGTGAAGAAGGCCGGCGAGGTGCTGCACCCGTTCCAGCCAACCCCGCGTCATGTGAACGAGGTGATAGATGCGCTCAAGAGCCGGTTGGCGCTGGGGACGGAATGCCAACCGCCTATGTGGCTAGAGGGGCGCAAGAGCGCAACTGACTGGATCGTGTTTCAGAATCGAGTGGTCAATGTGCTGACCGAAGAAACCCGCGAGTTGACCCCAGACCTTTGGGTGCACTCCGCCCTCAGTTTCAATTGGGACCCGGATGCAGAGTGTCCGACGTGGGAAACATTCCTTGCGCAAGTGTTCCCCGGCGCCGATGGGGTGGACGAAGAAAGCGTCCAGTTTCTCGAGGAGTTCATGGGCTACTGCATGACGGAGGAAACCAAGTTCCAAAAGGGGGCGATGCTGATTGGGCCGAAGCGTTCGGGCAAGGGCACCATCTCGCGCGTGTTGCAACAGCTAGTCGGGGACCCGGGTTATGTTGGGCTCAGCTTCAACACCTGGATTCAAAGCGAGAACTCGAAAGAGTGCCTTGTGGGCAAGCGAGTGGGGGTGTTCGCCGATGTTCGGTTTAAGCCCGGCAAGCAATACGGCCAGAACTACGACCCGGGCGGCATCACCCATACCAGCGCGGAATTCCTGCTCAACGTGATCGGTGAGGACACCGTGACGATTGGGCGGAAATACAAAACGCCTTGGCACGGGCAGTTGCGGCTAAAGCTGATGCTGATCTCCAACGAAGTCCCGAACTTGAACGACACCAGCGGTGTGCTGCCCACGCGGTTCATCAAGCTTCATTTCCCCATTAGCTTCTACGGCCGCGAGGATGTGGACCTAAAGAACAAGCTTCGGAGGGAATTGCCCGGCATCGCCGTGCGCTGCGTCCGCGCCTATGGCGATCTCTGTGCGCGGGGGCACTTCATCCAGCCGGCGAGCGCCGGGGCACTTGAGCGGGAAGTGCTCACCGCCAGCGATCCATTCACCGCCATGGTGCAATCGTGCTTCGTGCCCGATTTCGAGGGCACGGCGGTTCGCCAAGCAATGGTGGAGGCCGCGCAAGGTTGGCTCCGTGCCATCGGTCGCCCGGACGAAGCGGCGCGCATTCGCACCAATAACATCGTTGGCCGGGTCCGTGGCGTGGTCGGTTTCGAACACATCGCCGATGCCCCGCGCCCCCACGGCCAGCCTCGCGCCGTCGCCGGCCTCCGCTTGCGTCCGAAGTCCGAAAGGGAATGACTTTGCTGAACCACCTGAACCGGCTTGAACCAGGTTTTTCGCGTGGTTCACCAACATCAATTCCATAGGGAGACATATGGAATGGGAGTTGGTGAACCACATGGTTTTGGTGGTTCAGTTGGTTCGGCAGGTTCAGAGAGAAGAAAGAGGGAGAAGTAACGTTGACGATGATGGACGATGACGACCCGGGGCACCGGTTTCGGTACAAGCCCCAACTAGATCGGCCCGTGGTGGAGGTGATGGACGACACCGCGCCCGAAGTGCAGGGCAATACTTCGCTGGATTTCCTTCAAGCGGTCTATCGCTCCGCGGACCAACCCATGCACCGCCGGATGCGGGCCGCTGTGGCCGCACTGCCGTTCGAGCATCCGAAGCTCGCAGTCACCGCGATGGTAGGGGACGCCGAAGGCTTCGCAAAGAAATTAGAAGCAGCGCGCGAACGGGCTGCTAAGGCGATCGAACTTCGGAAAGACGAGGGCTTCTCCTAGTTGTCTTCCGGAGTTTTCGGTTCGATCCGTTCGATAGCATCGATGACCGCGTTAAGGAGATCAGCTGGATTATTCGTGACCTGCAATCCCTTGCTAGGCGAGATTGCCGAAATGTCGCCGGCATAAACGATAAACATCGGCGGCTTGGACCAGCGCTCTCTCACTTGCCTGATTAGATCACAGCCAGCACGACTTACGCTTGGATTACCCGGGCATGGAGCGTCTTTGTCTTCCGAGCGCTTAAGGTCAGTTATCACGATGTCGTAGTCTGCGCTATCAAGCCATTTCAAGGCTTCGTCGGTGCTATTTGCGAGGTCAATCGGAACCGACAGCGTGGCGAGCACTCGCCTGAGCGGCACGTTTTGTTGTGGATTCGAATCGTCAACCCAAAGAATTCTGGCCTCATTTGCATAGTCCGCAATATTGGCAAATCGTCGCTTTAGCTGCTTTTGTTCCGACTTGGTTAAACCTGCGGCGTTTAGGCCTTTAGCTTCAGCTAGGCGCCTCTGAGCGAGTTCAAGATTGATGGTACCTATTCCGATCTTAGTTATCGCACCTATTTTCACCAGCCGCTTTATGTCCGGCCCGATTGCAAATAACACCACGATCGCGATCAAGACCCACAATAGTGAAGGAGTTGCCTTCAGAGACTGTAGCCATATCGGCTCTCCACCCTTAACAACCTTGTCGGTCATGTTCGATGCCTCAGTTCAAGACCAGTTACGGAGTAAACTAGAGAGCAGATGAGCTATGATCTACCGAAGCCTGCTGATCGTGGTGTGGCTTACCCCGAATGTCCGAGCGATATCCGTTAACGCTTCGCCAGCCCTACGACGCTCAAGTGCTTCTCGCTGCTGATGAGCCGTCAGTGCCGATGGCCTCCCCATATGCACCCCACGTGCTTTCGCCCGCTTGCGGCCTTCGCCAGTGCGAGCCTTGATCAACTCGCGCTCGAATTCCGCAAGCCCGCCTAGCACCGTCAGCATGAGTCGCCCATGCGGGGTCGTGGTATCGGCCCAGGTATCCGCAAGGCTCCTGAATCCTGCACCCGCCTTAGCAATTGTATCCAGGACATTCAGCAGGTCCCTGGTTGATCGGGCCAACCGGTCCAACCGGGTCACCACCAACACGTCTCCAGCTTTCAGAGCGGCGAGAGCCTTAGCCAACGCATTCCTATTCCCCGCGCTCGCCCCGCTGATCTTCTCCGAGAACACCTTGATTGCACCGGCCTCCGCCAGCTGGGCCTCCTGCACCGCAAGCGTCTGGCCCTCAGTGCTTACCCTCGCATAGCCATAGACAGTCATGGTGGCGCTCCACTTTCGTGCAAGACTTTCGCACAGTGTAACGCATTGACGAATCAACCTCAACGAGATTGTGCGTAAGTCCTAACTTTCGTTCAGTGCGCCGCAAGTGAATTCGGCTAAACTATGGGCTTTGATTGGTAGCGTTTATGGAAAAGGCATCAGAAGCAGCTTGGCTGTTCGTGATCGCTTTAATCGGCGTGACAGCTCTTGGGCTAGCTGTGTCGTTCCTTCTCGGTCATCCTCATCACTACAATCTGATAGGCAAGGTTTGGGTCCACATAGTCGGATTTGCCGCTCTCAACGGCGCGTACATCTCGTTCTCTGCCGCCATTTCCGGTCAGGAGCCGGATAGACCTGCCGTCGGTGTCAGCGGAGCCACCCGCCTGATCATGTTTCTATCTGGAATTCTTGTCGTTGCCCTCGTGTGGGGGGGCCTTTGGCTTGTTGCGCAGTAGCAGTCCGGGGGCGGCCCCAAAATTCGCTCGCGCGGCTCGGGCTGAGGGCCCTCCGACACTACGTAGACAATTCTGGAATTTGCGTTACGCGTTGAGCCATTGCCAATAGCGTCGGAACGAGTAGGCGAAGCCGCGGACCACCATCGGAAATAGGAGGGCGAGCATAACAACGCCCGCAAACGTTACGGCTGCCATGCCTCCATTGAGCACCAAGTATTTTGGCAAGTCCGGGTAATATTCATGGTCTCCGCCCTGCTCATATTGCTCCCTCCATCGGTTGCAAACAATTTTGTCCAGAGCGTCAATTTCCCTACGACAGGAGTCGCTCCTTTCGAACCGAGCAGCGAGGTTTTCCTTTTGCTGCGCGGTCAACGGCACCCATACCGAATATGTCGGGCGCGCCTTGTATGTTCCGAAGGCGAACGGAGCCGCCAATGCCCCTACGACTCCAAGCGATAGTGCGATCTTCCGAAGACGCCTTGTACCGACGGGTGCGAGCGGAGCCCAATCGGTCCGGGAAGCCAACCCATCCGCGATTTCGCCGTCCTTTCGGCCGGCCGGTCTTGTATCGGCATTATGAAGCAGTGAACGGTACAGTCCCCAGCCGGCAGCCCAATAGACTATGGACATGCTTGCGGAGATCACGATCAACTCTCGGCCAGCACTCGAATAGGCAGCAAATGCGGCAAGCCCTATGCAGAGCGCCGCTAGCGCCGTGCCTATCACGTACAGCGCAATGCCGACACGTTTCACGCCCCAAGGATAGGTGGCGCGAAGTTTTCTGCCGACGAGTGATGCTAGCCAAATAGCCAACAGGCCCGTCAAAAGACCACCGACGACATCGGCGAATATGGAATAGCGATTTGCCGCCAGAATGATAGGAGCGGCCAAAGCAAAAGCACAAACAACAAGCGTCCTAACCAGCCAAACCATTAGTCACCCCATTTAGGCAATGGCGAACCACACTACAGTAGGCGATTTTGCTCAATATATCGAGGTGCGTATTTTGGACAGACCGGGTCCATTCTCAAAATGGACCTCCGCGACATACTCGCCGCCAACCTACGCCGCTTGCGCAATGAAAAGGGACTTGCGCAGGACGATTTGGCCTATGAAGCCGAGGTGAGCCGCAGCTATCTTAGCCAGCTTGAAAAAGGGGCGTTCTACGCTAGTCTGAAAATACTTGAGAAGCTTGCGAAGCCGCTTGGCGTAGAGCCATACGAGCTAATCGTTCCTCCGAGGAAGCGGCGATAATTGTAGACAGAGCCAACATAACTTAGTCATGCGTGCACAGATCGACGACTTACTCCACCGGATGAACGTCACCAAGGGGGCTAGATTCAACGCCGCTCGTCGGCTTGAAGGACGCGATCGGAAGATGGCTTTGCTCGTGGCGCTCGCATCCGCATTGGTAATCGCGTTAACGTTCGTTCCCTTCGCCTATCAATTGCCAAAGGTGGTCATCGCCGATTTAAGCGTAGTGACGATGCTTGCTTCGGTGTTGATCCTAGCGGTGTCTCTTGTTCAGTATAGCAACAATGACGCAGTCAACGCCGAACAACATCACCGATGCGGACTTGAGATAAATGAATTGCGAGGAGAGCTTGCTGCCAAGGGGGAAACGCTGGACAGCGCCGAGCTGCAAAGGTTTTCCGAGCGCTATGCACGGATTCTGGATCGCTACAGCGTCAACCACGAAGGGTTGGATTTCGATCAATATCGATTGGAGCACCCAGAAAAATATCCGCTCACTCTGTTAGAGCGCGTACTCGTTAGAGTGCGGTCATTCATTGTTGCACAGTGGCCGAACGGGCTTATGCTAATTATTGTTGGTTTCTTCTTTGTGCTACTCTTTCATCATGTATTGCCTGTGAGGCTTGCCACCGAAACAACCCCTGTGCCAAGTACAGTGGTTCCTGGCGAGCGATGAGATTCGGCAAATGCCGGCTTGAACCCTTGGCTTATGCTTCTAAACTTAGGATGGTCGATAACTTCGTCTGATTCTTAAATAGCTGGGCAAGATATGCCTGGGGGTAGAGTCTGTCGGTGCGAGCTGCGACATCAATGAAGGCAGCTTCTAGATTGGCTTCAACTATATCATTGATATTCGCTGGTAGCGGAGCAGTCGTAGCTAGCCACTCGGGCGGCAGTCTTTGAAAAATCTGGTGAGCTAAGAATCGATTTCCGTGAACAAGGAAGCCCTCTTCACGCCCGCTTAACGATTTGACTTTCTTCGCCAGCACCGAATCGATGACTCGCATAAGCTGCACGGCGCGCCAAAGTCGCGAGCCGCTTAGCTGAGCGTTGAAAAGCGCTTTGTAGGGGGCCTTGCTTGTGTCCTCCCAAAGCCGACCAATCTCTCGTTTGGCTAGCGTCGAATAGGAAAGCTCTTGGCTGGAGCACGCAAGTGCGATCGTGGCCTCTTCCAGGTCAGTCGTCTTAGCATCGCGACCCGTGGTCTCACTTGATTTGTAAGAGTATGTAAGCCCCTCAATTGCTAACTCGGTTCTCAACCTTTGCTGTTCTGGGTCGAGCGCAACAAAGTCTTGGCGATTGATGCGATTCTGAGTGTTAGTCGCTTTGGTGATTGCATCTCTAAGCGTTACCGGCTCGGAATCAGCTACAGCGATAAAGCGAACTTGAACCTTGGCTTGCTCGACATGCTCCGGTTTCTTGTCAAACGCGGCCTTTATGGACCCTGCCGTCTGGGCGCCGTTTACTATTCTCACATCTGTGCAAGTGAAGAAGCCTGTCTCTTTGCTCTTTCCACCCAGTAGTTTCGGTCGGATTTCACGGCAGAGAACCGTAATGCCGTTGTTGAAATGCCAAAAATGTTCAGGCTCCGTGAACAAGGTCTGTTGAAGGCCGAGATTTACTTCGGTGTCACTCCCAAGAAACATTCGAATATTCTGCGAAACTATCTGGGGATAGTGGTCAGCCCACCAGCGCGCGACATCCGATGCGGCAACCTGGCCATAGACGGCGTACGGGGAGGACGCCTCGCCCCAATTCTGCAACGCCACTTCTAAGTCTATCGGCACCCCCTGTGTGCCTCGTGCGAGCATCGAATGGATTTCGGATTGCTTAAGAACTCGAGCTTTCAATAGCTCAATCGCTTCCGGATTTTCGCTGTCGTTGTAGTAGTCGAGCTTGTCCTGGAGGTCTCGAGCGGGTTCAGCAGCGAGGTCATTGGTGCCAGTATGCACCAAAACGAGGAGAAACGTCGCCTGACTATCGTTTAAGGCTTGCCGTATCAATTGCTCGCGCCGTTTCACTTTCTCGTTGAAGCGGTCGAATCTCAGGTTCGCTAAATCATCGAAACCTGTCGTGAACTTCATGACGTCCGAACGGCTGAAGGAGCCATTGCCGTCGCTGTGCCATTTAGCCTGGACGATATAGAGCAGCTTCCCACTTGAGTCGTAGTAGATTGCATCGACACCATTATCACTTGTGCCGTCAGTGACCGAAGCTGCTGCCTCGGAAGGCGTCGTGCCACTCAACTGGAGGATTGCGAATGCTGCGAGGGCGCGGGATAGAAAAGTCTTGTCTTTGTCCCCCGCTGCTTGGTTAACGTCTGTTACGTCAACAAGCGGGCCGAATACCTTTCGCAAAGCGCCCTCGATTTGCTTCACATGAAGGACGCTCATATGATTCCCATCTCGGTTTTTAAAGTCTTGAGATCTGCGACGAACATATCGGCTGTCGCAAGAGTATAGATCCGAGTGATATCGCCGTTGTTCTGATAGGCGACAATCTTTTTCAAGTCGCTTTGACGCTGGCGCCAAGACAGTCCGTCGGTGACGAAGAGGAACGCAGTGTCCGAGCGTTTGGCCGAAATGATTTTTTCAATGTCGCCAATGACGTCTGTCATCTTCGATCCGGTTGCGCCGTAGGCTTTGGACTCAATTACAATGCGAGGGTCTTGCATGGACGGAATCGCGATGTCACATTTTGCAAGCTGACCGCGCACTCCCATGAAGTTGGACCGGGAAGCAAAGCGTTCCCCAAATACTTCTTGGACCTTCTCTTCGGCGAAGTCTTCGAGCCCACGGCCTCGACGCTGCCCACTGATTGCGCTCCCACGACCGCTTCTGAGCCGTTCAACGAGTGTATCGCTCCAGTGTGCTTTTCGTTTTACCTCTGCTACCATGGCATCCGCGATGCCAAGCGCGGCTAGGCCTGCAAGGAATCCCGCGCGGTCGCGCTTGAAGCGGGACTTGCCGGCTCCAGTGTCTCCAAGTGCTTCTGCTAGGCTGGCAGTAAACTGATCTTTCGAGAGACCAAGAAACAATCGGCAGATGAGAAGTCCGTCTTCAAAGTCGTTGTCGAGAAGGCGTCCAATATCATCCAGCGAATAATTATCGGAGACCGGCAAGGACTTAAGTTTCTCAATCACACGAATAGCGGTGGGGTCCTGCCAATCTACTGTGAGAGGTTTGAGGTTTGCCAATATGTCGCTGAGCGATTGAACGACGCGCTGCATTACTGGCCCACGATCAAGTATTCGGTAACCTTGGCGCGCTCGACGTTCTCATGGGTGCCGAAGTGATAGCGATGCTGTCTTTCAAAGAGGCGTACTGACTTCTTGTAACGTCGCATCAAAGCTTCGAGATGCTCGAGATCGGGAAATCCATTAGAACTGTAGGACAGCACAATGATGCTCTTGGAAAAGCGAGCAAATAGCCGATCGAAAGCTTCAATCGCCGTTTTGCGATAGCTGAAGGGGGTATATTTCTTCTCGATCTTGCGAACTTTGGTCGACATATCGACCGGTAGCCCGTCCCAATAGGAAGCCAGCCCTTCGATGAAGTGATACCTCTTGATGTAGCAATTGTCGTCGGACCGCGGCACATAGGGGGGATCAAGATAGACAAGATCAACTCCGCGAGATGGGGCCTCAAAGACGTCCCCGCGCATGGCCTTGTTGCGCCGACCGTTGTTGAACACTGCTTGGTTGAACACCTCGATTTGCTCGATGAAGTGCTCTTCAATCGAGAGGCGCAGATCGCGGCGACCATCGTCGTAACGCGAGAGATCGCCCGAGACGGTAAAGACTCCTCGCGGTTGACGCTTAAGACAGGCCCGAAAGAGCGCTGCATATGCGAGAGCCTGATGGTGCGGATCAACGAGCCGACGAATATTGGAAGAAACTCGGTCAAGAAACTTAAGATCATCAGGCGTATAAAAGATGCCCCGAAAGGTCCTCTCAATGAAGCTGGGGGTCGATCTCCGCGCACTTAAAAGCGTTTTGATGTGGCTCCCGTCGAGTTGCCTTGAGTTGTTCTCGATCGTCGCGCGAGCGATAAGCGAAGAAAAGGTCAAGAAGTCTGAAGCTACGACGCGCCGCTCCATCGTTTTGATAAGATAGCCTACCGAGCCAGTGCCCGAGAAGGGATCAAGTGCGCTTTCAAAGTCGATGGTGCTTAGGACTTGGCCAATCCACGGAAGTAACCGCTTCTTGGATCCCATGTAGCGAAGTTCAGGGTAGTTCGATGCGCGCAGGAACGACAAATCCGCCGCGGGGGCGCTGACGATGCTCTTCTCGTCCGATCTCTTGAGTGCAATAACATTGCTCATTGCTCACTCCCCGATGCTGTCGCTTAGTCACTTATAGACCGGCGTACCAGCACGTCTGATCGTTGTTAGCCGAACCCAATTGCCCTTGCCACGTTCGATCTTCCATAACCACCAGCCATTCACAGCCCGCCGCACGACTGCCTTTCCCGCTTGGCTCAGTGATTCATAATTCACGCCTCGATATCGAACGGTTCCGTCCCTGCGTGCACGGGCCCGGTACACCTTACCTTTATAGTCGGCCCGCAGCTTCGCTCCGGAAGGTAGTAGACGGACCAGTTCTGAGTCGCCACGAACGTTCTTGGGGTCGGCAGATTCGTCCCGGGCCTGCCGCCAATCAAATAGAGAGGAGAGGTGCTTTGCTTGTTTGGTACGTATAGCGCGCATTATCTGCCGCTTCATGTCTCGCGATTGCGCGAGCTTCCCGGTCTGCCTGGCTCCTGGGGGGCGCGTGATCCGCAGTAGTAGAGCCTCAATTTCTCTTAGGTGCTGATCGCGGATGGTCAGATAAACCGAAAAGTGGTCCCAGGAATTTCCGTGCCGATTCTTTCCATGAGCCGTCAGTCGGTTACGCAACGCACTAGCAAGACCGACGTAGTACAGCTTGTTCTTTCGATATAGGGCGTAGACCCCCGCGTTGCGGCCGATCAACTCCCGAACGATATCGGGATGATCGAGAAGGAGGTCCTTTGAGACCCTCTCAAGGTGCGCAAAGACCAGTGCCTCGCGTTTGAGGCGGCGTGGCCTCTTGGCTTTCGTCTGCACCATGTCCCCCCCCGAATCAGCTTCCCGGGCTATTGTAACCATAGGTAGCTACTGGCTGGGACACTTGGCCGACGGGCCGAAGGCCGGCCGCTGGCACGACGTAGAAAATTCCGGAATTTCGGCTATTGGAGTTCTTCGCGGGCATACTTCCCAAGTGCCGAGAGCAGGTCCTCGCGCTTCTCCACATATGGTTCATACGCCTCCACCCACCCATCGTTCAAACCGGCGACGTCTTTGTTGAGCCGTTTATGCGCGCCTTTAGCAATCCAAATCTCTATCTTACTTGCAGCAAGGTCTAACTCGGTGACCAAATTGGAGAAGCGCGGAAAATAGATTGATGTGATGGATTGCACCTTGGCGAAGGGCGTCATTGTCGCCGGGATGTCTTCGCCATACACTTTTCGTTTTCGCTCGCATTCCAGCCAATGGTTAAAATCAAAAATGGCCGCAACCAGCTCTTCGAGCTTGTCCGCGCGTCGTTTCTTCGCATCCCGCCGGTGTTGCGCGACATCGCGAATGATCGTCACGACCGAACCGGCAGCAGTACCCGCTAGGGTCAAAAGCCCGCCGACCACAACGGGCCACAATGATGTGTCCGATGCAGCCACGATTATTTCGCCAACGGGTCGAATCGTTTGCTGTGGATGTTACCGGGTTCACCCGGACGCTTGAGGATCAGCACACCTTCCCCCACCTCTTGGCACACTTTCTTGGCCCACTCCTCGGCCCTGACTATGGCTTCATTTTCGCTCGTTGCCGCGATGGTTGTTTCTGCCAAGGGGTGCTCAAGGGTTGCAACATCGACAAACCAAGCTTCGTATTTGTCGCTCATTGCCACCCCGTGGTAGCTAGCTGGTAGCTACAGAACCATTCGAAAAACGGTGATTTAAACTAAGCACTTGATTTAATTGGTACAGTTGGGTGGGCTCGAACCACCGACCTCCTGTTCCACAGACAGGCGCTCTAACCAACTGAGCTACAACTGCATCCTGGCGAGCCGCCCTCAAGGGGTGCCTGAAAAGGTCGACCTAGGGGGGCTGGACGGGGCGGAAACTAGGTGCAACGGCCCGGTTTGGCAAGGCCGCAATGGGGTGAAAAACCGGCTGAGATCACGTTCGGTGCGACGAAATTGGACCTGATGGCGGCCATCAAGGCGTTGCGCGGTCTCTGCCTTATGGGGCACTCCCCGGGCGGAGAGAGCCCTCACCCGTCGCCCCCGCGATGCTTCGCATCGCTCGGCGCCGGCCTCTCCCGCGCGCGAGAGAGGCGAAGAAAAAACCCGGGCCGTTGGGCCCGGGTTTCTCGATTCACTCCGGCCGTACCGCTCAGGCGGCGGGCGGATAGTACTTGGAGGCAGAGGCCTTGATCGGCTCGGCGGTCTGGGCGGCAACGCGCTGGGTCAGCTCGACCAGCTCCTTGGCCTGGGACTGCAGGGTCTCGAACTGCTTGCGGGTGTGGCCGGTCCACAGCTCCAGCGCTTCCGACGGCGACTTGGCGCCGAACAGCTGCTGGGCGAAGTCGAGCTGCGCGCTGGAATTGGCCTTCATGAACTCGACCAGCTTGGCGGTGTATTCGCTCGCGCCCTTGGAGGCCGAGGTGAACACGGCCTCGACGGTGCCGTTATGGGTCTCGGCCGCGTCCTTGAACTTGGCGTAGTTTTCGCGGGCCTGCGACACGCCCTTTTCGGCGAACGCACGCATCTGCTCGGGAACCTCGAACGGAATGATCGAGGCAGAAAACGGATCAGTCGCACCTGTCATGGTTGTCCCTCACGCTAATTGAAAAAATGGAGTGAGCCTTCTGGCGCGCCCGCCGGCCCCTGTCGGGCCCTCGCATTCAGCGGGTACGAAGTCTGGAAACACGAAACGAAATGAGATGGCTCGCCCAGTGCCGAGCACTATGGCTGCCTATCATGTCAACATTGTGCAGCGCAACGCGCCATCACGGTGCGCTGCGATAATTTAATCTCGGGGAGGGTGAGGTTCCCCGGTGGGGGAACCGGGAGTTGAGAAGGTCCAGCCCTGCCGCCGTCATTCCGGGGCCCGAGCGAAAGCGAGGGAGCCCGGAATCCATCAGGCCGCAGAGACGGAGGATGGATGGATTCCGGGTTCGCGCTGCGCGCGCCCCGGAATGACGAGCTGCGGGGAGGCTGGCATCTTGCGTTACAACCGATTGCTCTAAAAGCCCCCCGAATCCCTTGGATGAACCGGGCTGCGGCTTGCGGGGGTGGCGGGATTAAGGTTATCGCGGCTTTAGGGTACCTGCGGAGGGGCGAGCCGTGGACCTGCGCGCGGGCGCGCGCGATACTAACCCTTTCTTAAGGCTGTCATTCCCGGCAGCCGCCAGCGTCTAGCGTGAGACTAAGCCGGTCGGATGACGAGTTCGGATTTCCAGTTGCGAGGGGTGGGCGATCCGCGGCTGGCCGTGCATGCGACCTCCCCTTGGCCGGCCTGGCTGTGGTCGCTCGACGGCACGCGGGTGCTGTGGGCCAATCCGGTCGGCGCAAGACTGTTCGGCGCGGCGCATGGCGCGGCGCTGGCGGAGAAGGTGTTCGGCCCGGCGGACCCGCATCGCCGCCAGGTCGCCCGGCTCGCGCGCCAGCTGCCGGCGAACGGCAGCGTGCGGCTCGAACGGCTGCGCGGCTTCGGCGCAAGGCTCGGCACGCTGATGACCTGCGCCTGCAGCCGGCTCGACTTTGCCGACGGCAGCCATGCCGTGCTCGTCACCGCGATGGATCCGAGCCTGCGCAGCATGCCGCTGATCGAGCGGCTGCATCGCCTGGTGGACGGCGCGAAAATGCCGATGGCGGCGTTCGCGCCCGACGGCCTGTTCGTCGGCGCCAGCGATGCCGCCCGCGCCCTGCTCGGCTTCCGCGATCTCGGCGAGGCCGGGCTCGAGAAGGCGCGCAGCGACGCGCTGCGCGACGGCCGCGCGGAGACGCCGATCGGGATCGGCCAGATGGTGCTGCAACGGGTCGGCCGAGGCGCCGATGTCGGCTTGGTCGCGCTGATCGAGCCGGCTGCCGCCGCGCAGGCCAGGCCCGCCGAGCCTATGCCGGCCGAGCAAAAGCCTGCCGAGTCCTTGCCTGCCGAGCCCGCACAGCAGGCCGCGACCATGCCGAGCGAGCCGCCGCCGTCGCAGCACGGCTCGGCCGGGATCTCCTTGTTCGATGCGTTCGCCGAGCCGATCGAGGCGCCCACCGCCACCGGGACCATCGCGCCCCAACCGCAGGAGACGGTCGAACCGACCCGGCAAGATCCGGCGCATGAGGTGGCCGGCCAGGCCGCCGACGTCGCGGCAAAGACTCCGGTTGAAAACCCGCTTCAAGCCATTGTGTCGCCGCAGGCTGCGCCGATCAGATCCGGCATGGTCGAGCCGCCGTCGGACCAGGAAGCTTCAGGCAAAGAATCGTCGGGCCAGGAGCCGCCCGCACCGCGCCAGCATCCGCTGCGCTTTCTCTGGCAGACGGATGCAGAGGGCCGCTTTGTGCTGCTCACCGACGAATTCATCCACCTGATCGGCGCGGACACGGCGAGCGGCTTCGGCCGTCCCTGGCACGCGATCGCCGAGGCATTCTCGCTCGACCCCGAGGGGCGCATCGCGCAGGCGCTGGCAAGCCACGACACCTGGGCCGGCATCACCGTGAACTGGCCGACCGACGGCGGCGCGCAGCTTCCGGTCGAGCTTGCCGGCCTGCCGACTTACGATGCCGCGCGCAATTTCGCCGGCTTCAAGGGCTTCGGCGTCTGCCGCGATCTCGACGCCCTCAACCGGCTCGATGCGCTGAGGCGCTTCGAGCAGCTCACCGCGCCGCCGGCGCAGCATGATCTGACCGCCGATGCGGTCGAGCCCGACGCCGAGCCAGTGGAAGAGGCCGAAACAGTGGAACAGCCCGCGCCGGCGGAGCCCGATCCTGAGCCCGGGCCCGAGCCGACCGCCGAAGCCGAACGACCCGACCTCGCCTGCGACGCGACTTCACAGCCAAAAGATCCGGACATCCCAGTGGAAACGCCCGTCGAAACCCCTCCCAATGTCGTGCCGTTCCGACCGGCCGGCGATGTCAGATCACTCAGTGATCAGAGATCGCCGACGCTGACGCCGGTCGAGAACAGCGCGTTCAACGAGCTCGCCAGGCAATTGTCCGAACGGCTCGAGCGCGATCGCGAGACGATCGCGGACGCGTCCGAGCCCGCGACGGAGATCACGACCGAACCGCCGGCGCCGGAGCCCACGCCACAGCAGGCGGCGGCCGAATGGCTGACCGAGCCGGCGCCGCCGCCGCGCGGCGCCAGCGCGCGCGACCGCGCGCTGCTCGACCTGCTGCCGACAGGCATCCTGATCTATCGGCTCGACCGCCTGCTCTACGCCAATCCCGCGTTTCTCGCGCGCATGGGCCATGCCGACATCCATGCGCTGGAGGATGCCGGCGGGCTGGATGCGCTCTATGTCGAGCCCGGCGTGTCCTCGGCGAGCAGCACCTCGCAAGGCGGCACGCCTGTCACGATCAGCGCGACGGTCGCGAACGGCGACACGCCGCTTCGGACCACAGTCGCGCATCTGCACACGATCGACTGGGACGGCGAGAGCGCGCATGCGCTGATCTGCGCGCTGCCGCAGCCGCCAGCCGCCATCGCCGCGCCTGGCATTGCCGAGCCTGTCATCGCGGAGACGGCTGTCGCGGAGATGGTCGTCGCCGAGACCATTGACCCGGAGCCCTTCGCTTACGCTCCCGAACTCGAGCCCGCGGTCGGCGAAGCCGAGGCGGAAGATCTCGCCGCCATCCTCGACACCACGGCCGAGGGCATCGTCATGTTCGATGCCGAAGGCAACATCCACGCCTGCAACCGCAGCGCCGAGGCGCTGTTCGGCTATGACGGCGCGGCGCTGCTGGAGCAGAATCTCTTGACGCTGTTCGCGCCCGAGAGCCAGCAGGTCGTCGTCGACTATCTCGAAAGCCTCAAGAGCCAGGACATTGCGAGCCTGCTCGACCACGGCCGCGAGGTGCTGGGGCGCGAGAAGAAGGGCGGCGTCATTCCGCTCGCGATGATCATGGGCCGCACGCGGCCCGACGGGCCCAACTTCTTCGCCGTGTTCCGCGACCTCTCCCAGAGCAAGGCGGGCGAGAGCGAGCTGGCGCAGGCCCGCCGCCTCGTCCACAGCGCGGCCAACGCCAAGGCCGACATGCTGGCGCGGATCAGCCACGAGATCCGCACGCCGCTCAACGCCATCATCGGCTTTGCCGAGGTGATGATCTCGGAGCGCTTCGGCGCGCTCGGCAACGAGCGCTACGGCGAATACATGAAGGACATCCGCGCCTCCGGCGAGCGCGTCATCGCCATCATCGACGATTTGCTGGAGCTGTCGCGGATCGAGACCGGCAAGCTCGACCTCACCTTCGCCGACCTCAACCTCAACGACCTCGTCGAAGCCTGCGTGACGGTGATGCAGCCGCAGGCCAATCGCGAGCGCATCATCATCCGCACCTCGCTCGCGCATGCGCTGCCGCAGGTCACGGCCGACGCGCGCGCGATGCGACAGATCGCCATGAACCTGATCTCGAACTCGATCCGGCTCGCCAGCGCCGGCGGCCAGGTCATCGTCTCCACCGCCACGACCGACCGCGGCGAGATCGCGTTACGCATCCGCGACACCGGCCATGGCCTGTCCGAGCGCGAGGTCGCCGCGGCGATGGAGCCGTTCCGCACCCCGCCGCCGGGCGATGCCGCGGACAGCGCGGCGCTGAACCTGTCGCTGACCAAGGCCCTGGTCGAGGCCAACCGCGCCCGCTTCAACATCAAGAGCGCGGGCCACGGCACGCTGATCGAAGTGGTGTTCGCACCGGCGCTGGCGGGGGCGTGAGGCCGCTCACTGGCTTGCGGGCAGGCCGCGCGCCAGCGCCGCCGCCTGCTGCAGGCTGATGCCGTTGGCCAGCGGGTCGGCGTGGCGATGCGCCAGGCGCCACTCGGTGCCCACGCGCCGGTAGACGAGCGTCACGCGCAGAGCCCATTCCTGCGCCGGCAGCCCTCCGACCTCGACGCTGTCGCGCTCGATCAGTGCCAGGACGACCATGTCCTGCGAGCCATAGGTCTGCACGACCTCCTGCCTGTGCGTGCCGTTCCTGAAGAACCGGCCCATCCGCTCCCACCTTTCGGGCGTGTACTCCGCGGCCTTTGACGGGACACCGCCGAACGGCGACATCAGCACGAAATCGTCGGTGAGGGAGACCATCTGCCGGTAGGTGCCGACGTCGCCGCGCATCAGCGCCGCATTCGATTGCTGCGTATGGTCGATGAGTTTCGCGATCACGTCGTCGGCCGTGGCCGCCTCGGCGACGACGAGCGGCATGCATGCCATCCCTGCGAGCGTGTGACGCCTGGACACCGCCGCGGGTGCGGCTGCGCGAGAGTCTTGATCGTTCTTCATCCGAGGGCTCCGGTGTTGACGGTTCATGCGGTTGCACAGGTCGCTGCATGCCGCTTTGACCGTGATGAATCCAGTGATAAGATCTCAAGACCATGCTGAATCCTGCTCAGCTTGCCCGGGTCGACGTCAGCCTCCTCGTCGTGTTCAGCACCGTGCTGGAGGAGCGTCAGGTCTCGCGTGCGGCGGACAAGCTCAAGCTCACGCCCTCGGCGGTGAGCCACGGATTGGCCCGGCTGCGGCGCATCTTCCACGATCCGCTGTTTCTGAAGACGCCGAGCGGCGTGAAGCCGACGGAGCGTGCGCTCGCGCTTGCAGGTCCCGTCGCCGAACTCCTGTCGCGCCTCGATGCGATCGTGTCGGCCGCCGGGCCCTTTGACGCGCGAACGGCGAGGCGCTCGTTCACGATCGGCACACCGGATGCGCTGGCCGCGGTGTTTCTCGCTTCTCTCCTCGAGATGCTGGCCCGGGAAGGCCCGGGAATCGACATCCGGCTGCTGCAGCTGATGCCGCAACGTCATGGCAAGGCGTCGGGCGAGGTGTGGCAGGAGACGCTCTCCGAGCTCGATTCGCACCGGCTCGACCTCGCCGTGCTGCCGGTCGGTCCGTTGCCGTCACGCTACGCCGAACGTTTGCTGTTCGAGGAAGACTTCGTCGTCGCCATGCGCAAGGGCCACACGATGGCCCGCAAGGTCACGCTCGCGACCTATCTGGCGGCACGGCACATGCTGGTCTCGGCGACCGGTGATGCGCTCGGGATCGTCGACGTCAGGCTTGCCGAACGGGGCCATCCCCGGCGCGTGGCGCTGACCGTGCCCAACTTCATGATGGCCCTCGCGCAGCTCGCCGAGAGCGATTTCATTGCGACCTTGCCGCGTCATCTGGTCGAACGCCATGCCGCGCGTTTCGACCTGGTGATGCGTCCCGTGCCGTTTCCGTGGACGCCCGACCCTGTGCGTGTCGTCGCCTCACAAGCCGCGATGGCGGATGCCGGTGTCGCCTGGCTGTTCGAGACAGTGGCGCGCTGCTTGGGTCCGCCGACGCCGACAGCGCCCAGGCGTCGCGTCTCCGCCTATGCCCGATAACGAAAGGGCACGGCTTGCGCCGTGCCCTTTCGCATTCCTGTCGCCTGGTCTCAGCTGTAGATCTCGAACAGGCCGGCGCCGCCCTGGCCGCCGCCGATGCACATGGTGACGACGCCCCACTTGGCCTTGCGGCGGGCGCCTTCCTGCAAGAGGTGGCCGGTGAGACGGGCGCCGGTCATGCCGAAGGGATGGCCGATCGCAATCGAGCCGCCGTTGACGTTGTACTTGGCGGGATCGATGCCGAGCTGGTCGCGGCAGTACAGGCACTGGCTGGCAAAGGCTTCGTTGAGCTCCCACAGATCGATGTCGTCGATCTTCAGGCCGGTGCGCTTCAACAGCTTCGGAATCGCGAACACCGGGCCGATGCCCATCTCGTCTGGCTCGCAGCCGGCGGTGGCCCAGGCGACGAAGCGGCCGAGCGGCTTCAGCCCGCGCTTCTCCGCGTCCTTGGCTTCCATCAGCACCACGGCGGCGGCGCCGTCGGAGAGCTGGCTGGCATTGCCGGCGGTGACGAACTTGCCGGGCCCCTTCACCGGCTCCAGCTTGGCGAGACCTTCCAGCGTGGTCTCGGGCCGGTTGCACTCGTCGCGGTCGACGACGTAGTCGACGATGCTCTCGGCCTTGGTCTGCTTGTCGACGACCTTCATCCTGGTCTTCATCGGGACGATCTCGTCCTTGAACTTGCCCGCCTGCTGCGCGGAGGCCATGCGGCGCTGCGATTCCAGCGAGAACTCGTCCTGGTATTCGCGGCTGAGCTTGTAGCGCTCGGCGACGATGTCGGCGGTGTCGATCATCGCCATGAAGATATCGGGAGCGACCTTGAGCAGATCAGGATCGACCGATTCCTTCGGCGTGCCGCCGCCGGGGATCGAGATGCTCTCGGCCCCGCCGGCGACGATGCAGTCGGCACCGTCGGAGCGGATCGAGTTGGCGGCCATCGCGATGGTCTGCAGCCCCGAGGAGCAGAAGCGGTTGACCGAGACGCCGGCCGTGGTCTTCGGCAGGCCGGCGAGCAGCGCGGCCTGGCGCCCGATGTTGGGCGCGCCATGGGCGCAATTGCCGAGATAGCAATCCTCGACATAGTCCTTGTCGACGCCGGCGCGGTCGACCGCGTGCTTGATGGCGTGGGCCGCCAGCGACATCGGCGGCGTGATGTTGAACCCGCCGCGGCCGGATTTTGCGAGGCCCGTGCGCGCATAGGAAACGATGACGGCTTCACGCATGTGTTTCTCCCTGATCGAACGATTTTGAACGGAGCGTAGTTACGAGGCGTTCTGGGCGCCATTGGTACACAAAGTCAGCAGATCGCGGGAAAATAAAAACGCCGCCCCCGGTGACGGAGGCGGCGTTGTTCCGCGGGTCGGAATATCAATGTGAGCGCCACTCTATCCACACGTCATGCCCGGGCTTGTCCCGCCTGCGCGGCCGTAGCCGCTTCGGCGCGGCGAAGGCCCGGGCATCCACGTTCTTGGTCATGCGTGGGAAGGCGTGGATGGCCGGGACAAGCCCGGCCATGACGACGGTGAGCGTTCAGAACGTCAGCGCCTTGACCTGCTTGACCTGCGGCAGCGCCTGCACCTTGGCGAGCAGGTCGGCCGGCACCGCGCCGTCGACCTCGACGAGGGCGATGGCATCGCTGCCGGGCGCGACGCGGCCGAGATGGAAGGTGGCGATGTTGAGCTTGGCGTCGCCGAGCAGGCTCGCGAACCTGCCGATAAAGCCCGGCTTGTCCTCGTTGGTCACGTAGATCATCGACTTGCCGAACTCGGCGTCGACCCGGATGCCCTTGATGTCGACGAGGCGCGGCTTGCCGTCGGCATAGACGGTGCCCGAGACCGACCGCTCCTGCCGCTCGGTGGTGACGGTGACGGTGATCAGGCTCTCATAGTCGCTCTGGGCGGCGCGCACGATCTCGTCCACCACCATGCCGCGCTCCTTGGCGACGACGGGCGCGGACACGACGTTGACCTCGCCCAGCATCGGGCGCAGCAGGCCGGACAGCACGGCCGAGGTGATCGCTTTGATCTTCATCTCGGCGACGTGGCCCTCATAGGTGATCTCGACCTTGAGGATGCCGCTCTCGGTGAGCTGGCCGGCGAACGAGCCGAGCTTCTCGGCGAGCGAGATGAACGGCTTCAGCTTCGGCGCTTCTTCCGCCGTGATCGAGGGGAAGTTGACCGCGTTCGAGATCGCGCCGGTGAGCAGATAATCCGACATCTGCTCGGCGACCTGCAGCGCGACGTTCTCCTGCGCCTCGGTGGTGGAGGCGCCGAGATGCGGCGTGCAGATCACGTTGGGATGGCCGAACAGCACGTTCTTGCTCGCGGGCTCCTCGACGAAGACGTCGAAGGCGGCACCGGCGATGTGCTTGGAGTTGAGCGCATCGACCACCGCCTGCTCGTCGACGAGACCGCCGCGGGCGCAGTTGATCAGGCGCACGCCCTTCTTCATCTTGGCGATCGCCGCCGCGTCGATGATGTTCCTGGTCTTCTCGGTCAGCGGCGTGTGCAGCGTGATGAAGTCGGCGCGCCTGAGCAGGTCGTCGAGCTCGACCTTCTCGACGCCGATGTCCTTGGCGCGCTCCGGCGACAGGAACGGGTCGAACGCGATCACCTTCATGCGCAGGCCGAGCGCGCGGTCGGCGACGATCGAGCCGATATTGCCGCAGCCGACGACGCCCAGCACCTTGCCGGTGATCTCGACGCCCATGAAGCGGTTCTTCTCCCACTTGCCGGCCTGGGTCGAGGCATCGGCCTGCGGGATCTCGCGGGCGAGCGCCAGCATCAGGGTGATGGCGTGCTCGGCGGTCGTGATCGAATTGCCGAACGGCGTGTTCATCACGATGATGCCCTTGGCCGTGGCGGCGGGGATCTCGACGTTGTCGACGCCGATGCCGGCGCGGCCGATCACCTTGAGGTTGGTCGCCCTCTCCAGGATCTTGGCGGTCGCCTTGGTCGCCGAGCGGATCGCAAGCCCGTCATAATTGCCGATGATCTCGGCGAGCTTGTCCTTGTCCTTGCCGAGATTGGGCTGGAAATCGACCTCGACACCGCGGTCTTTGAAGATCTGAACGGCAGCGGGCGAGAGCGCGTCGGAGATGAGAACTTTGGGTTTGGTCATGGGGATGTGTCCTTCACCGTCCCTGAGAGAGGATCGGCCCGAGGGCCGGAAATGCCTGAGTGACTTGGAAGCGTCTTGCTCTCCCTCTCCCCGTTCTTACGGGGAGAGGGCTGGGGTGAGGGGCAGCCACAGGCGAAGTGCTCGTGGAGAGAGCCCCTCACCCGGATCGCTGCGCGACCCGGCCTCTCCCCGTAAGAACGGGGAGAGGCGAAGAGAACTCACGCCGCCTTGGGCAGAGCGGCCTTGGTCTCGGCGAAGGCCCAGTCGATCCACTGCGTCAGCAGTTCGACGTCCTTTGCTTCGACCGTGGCGCCGCACCAGATGCGCAGGCCGGCCGGCGCATCGCGGTAATAGGCGAAGTCGTAACCGGCGCCTTCCTTCTCGACGAGGGCGACCAGCTTCTTGGAGAACTCGGCTTGCGCGTCCTCGGACAGCGAGGTGATCGCGGGATCGGTGAACTTGAGGCACACCGAGGTGTTGGAGCGGATCGAAGCGTCCTTGGCCAGGAAGTCGATCCAGGGCGTCTTCGCCTTCCAGTCGGCGAGCACCTTGGTGTTGGCGTCGGCACGCGCGATCAGCGCCTTGAGGCCGCCGATCGACTTGGCCCAGTTCAGCGCATCGAGATAATCCTCGACGCAGAGCATCGACGGCGTGTTGATGGTCTCGCCGACGAAGATGCCCTCGTTGATCTTGCCGCCCTTGGTCATGCGGAAGATCTTCGGCAGCGGCCAGGCCGGCTTGTAGGTCTCGAGCCGTTCCACCGCGCGGGGCGACAGGATCAGCATGCCGTGCGCGGCTTCACCGCCGAGCGCCTTCTGCCAGGAGAAGGTGACGACGTCGAGCTTGGCCCAGTCGAGCGGCTGCGCAAAGGCTGCGGACGTCGCGTCGCAGATGGTCAGGCCTTCGCGGGTCGCGCTGATCCAGTCGGCGTTCGGCACCCGTACGCCGGAGGTGGTGCCGTTCCAGGTGAAGACGACGTCGCTCTTGGGATCGACCTTGGAGAGATCGGGGATTTCACCATAGGCTGCGTTGAGCTTGGTGACGTCCTTGAGCTTCAATTCCTTGACGATGTCGCTGACCCAGCCTTCGCCGAAGGATTCCCAGGCGAGCGTGGTGACGGGCTTTGCTCCGAGCAGCGACCACAACGCCATCTCGACCGCGCCGGTATCCGAGGCCGGCACGATGCCGATGCGGTAATCGGCGGGCACCTCGAGCACTTCGCGCGTCAGATCGATCGCGAGCTTGAGCTTGGCCTTGCCGACCTTCGCGCGATGCGAGCGGCCGAGCGCTGCCTCCTTGAGATTTTGGGCGTTCCAGCCGGGGCGCTTGGCACAGGGGCCGGAGGAGAAATGCGGCACGGTCGGCCGCGAAGCGGGCTTCGCTACAGTCATCGTCTACCCTTCCAGATAGTAAGCCTCCCGTTGGGGGGAGGTGTCCCGCCGCGGCTGATACGGGAATCGGGCAGAGCAGTCAAGGAAGTTCCGGCGTCTCACGCTGGGGTGTAGGCGCTTCCGGTGCGATATCGGGGGATTCCACGACCGCGAGCGCATTCAGCAAGTCCGTGGCCTCGCTGATCAATTGCGCGGCCCGGCGGCGGCTGCCGACTTTCAAAATGCATTTGTCGTTGGCCTGCACGACGTAATCGTTGCCGACCTTGATCATGGAATAGCTTGTCATCGAAATCCCCGAACCGACCGAGCCCGGTTTCTGACGCTGCCTAGCACCGTTCGTTCCTTCATCAACGTGAACGACCGGCGGGTAGTTTACCGGCTCTTAACACGAACGAATGCGCGCTCTGAATTTACTGATTGTGCAACGCTCGCGCGCGATGCTGCCTCAAAAGCGGACGGTCATACCGACGTGACTCGCCGTGAATCCAAGCCGCTTGTAGAAGCGCTGCGCGTCGGTTCGCGTGTGGTGCGTCAGCAATTCAACCAGATTGCAGCCGCGTGCCTTGGCCTCCGCCACCGCCCATTGCACCAATTGCTCGCCGATGCCGCGGCTGCGACAATCGGTGGCAACGCGCACGTCCTCGAGCAGACCGCGACTGCCGCCTTGCGAGCTGATGCCCGGCAGGATCGCGAGTTGCAGGCAGCCGACCACCCTGCCCTCGCTCTCGGCCACCACGAGCGCGAGGTTCGGATCGCGCTCGATCCGCGCGAACGCGTCGTAATAAGCGGCGGGCAACGGATCCTCGACGCGCTCGCGCGCGCGGCCGAGATGATCGTCGGCCAGCATCGCCACGATCGCGGGAACGTCGTCGCGGCGGGCGCCGCGAATCGAGACGGTGCTCATGTCGAAAACTCCAACCTCAGCGCGCCGGCGGAAGACCAAGAAACGCTTCGACGTCGCCGATCCAGCGGCGGACGGAAGCATAGCGGTCGAGGTCGAAGCCGCCTTCGTGCGCCACGCGGGTATAAGCGAGCAGCGAGACGTCGGCGAGCGAAACCGCTTCGCCGGCGAAGAAACGGCTGGCCGCCAGATGCTGCTCCATGCGGTCGAGTGCCGCATAGCCGCGCTTGACCTTCTCGGGGTCGAGCTCGGATGCGTCCTTGCCGAGATAGACGAGCAGGAAGCGGCACACCGCGATATAGGGCTCGTGGCTGTACTGCTCCCAGAACAGCCATTCATCCATCTTCGCGGCCACAAAGGCGTCGCGCGGAACGAGCGCGCTGTCGCGGGCGAGATAGCGGATGATGGCGTTGGACTGCGCCAGCGTGCGGCCGTCGTCGAACGCGACCGTGGGCACCTGGCCGGCGCCGTTCATCTCGAGGAATTGCGCCGTGCGCGTCTCGCCCTTGCGGGTGTCGATCTCGACCCACTGGTAGGGCAATGCGAGATGATCGCAGACCCACTTCACCTTCAGACAGTTTCCGGAATTGCTGTCGCCGTAGACCTTCATCGCCGCCGCCCCGCTATGGAGCGACAGAGCATCAGGACGGAGCGAAACTGTCAACTGCGGCGCGGCGACCTTGCGTCAGAACTTGTAGCCGAGGCCGGCGCGGACGGTGTTGATGCTGGTGTCGACCTGGGCGGCGAAGCGAATGTATTCATACTCCGCGCGCACGAACAGGCCGCCGACCAGATTGACATCGACACCGACACCGGCCGTGTAGCCGTAGATCAGGTGACTATGCTGGGCATCGGTCGAGCTCAACGGCGCCAGCGGCGTGTAAATCCCAAACTGGGTCGGACTGACGCGATCCTGCACGTTGACGGTACGTATGATATCGGCATTGCCGAGCGCGAGACCCCCGAACATGTAGGGCAGGAAGCATCCCCATGCGTAAGCGGCGCGGCCGCGGAACGTTCCGATGTCGCTGATGCTGATCGAAGACGTGGACGTCGCCGTGACATCATGGAAATTGCCGTCTGACAGAGCGGTGGCGCTGACGCGCCTTTCGCTGGCCGACGTCATCCCCCCGAACTTGCCGTGCAGCCAGCTCACTTCGATGCCCATCACGACATCGTCCCATTGCGCGTTGTAGCCGACGAAGGCGCCGTAACCGGTCGTGCGCTGCGAGGCTTTGCCCAGTCCGAGATTCCACTGGGACACGCCCATCGAGCTCTCGATCAGCGTATCCGCCAACAAGGCGGCCATCATGTTGCTGGTCGAGCCGTTGAAGTTCTCGTCGGACGAGCCATAGCCGGCCTGCGCTCCGATATACGAGCCCTGCCAGTTGACGGCCGATCTCGTCAGCCCGTCGGTGAAGCTGCCGCGCAGGATCGGCAGGTCAGGCATATCGGCCGCGTGCGCGGCAGACACCGTCCCCAACATCGCTGCCGCCAACAAAAGCCCACGCATCGCAACGCTCCATCGGACTCGAACTGTTGCGATGATCATGGCCCGTTAACCTTAACCAATGGTTGCGTGAGCCGCCTTCGCCGCTGCTCGCCATGAAAAATACGCAAAGCAAAACGGCGCGGGTTGCTCCCGCGCCGTTAAGAAAGCTTAAGTGATGAGGCTTGCGATCAGCCTTTGGTGACGAGCGGCGGCGGCGCGTAGACCGGCGGGCTGTTGAGATCCCAGCGCACGCCGAGCTTGACGTCGTGCGAGGTGAGCTCCTTGATCTTGATCGTGGTCGGGCCCGAGGCGCTGTTGTCGAAAAGGCGGTAATTGCCGGGCGCTGCGTCGCCGAGGTTCATGTAGCTGTAGGCCAGTTCGACCGTGAACCCGGGATTGACCTTGTAGGCGAGGCCCGCGTGAGCGGCCCAGGCAAAATTCCACTTTCCGTTGTCGGCGAAGTAGGCGACGCTGTTGTTGAGCAACGGGCTGTACGACACGCCGTCGTCGCGGAAGCCGCTGATCTTGTTATAGGAACCGCCGACACCCGCGCCGATGAACGGAGTGATGCACCACCAGGTGCCGAGATCGACATAGGCGTTGGCCATGACGACCCATTCGGACTTGCTGCCGCTGTAATTGTTGGAGCCGACGAAGCCGGGCCCGATGACGTTGTCGGCACCGTGCAGGTTGGCCTTGCCGCGATACTGCCCGATCACGTCGCCGCGGAACCAGTTGTTGAAGCGATAGCCGACGCCGAGACCGAACAGCGGCGAGGAGTCGAAGCCGATGCCTTCCGTCGTCTTCGAATACCCGGCCGGCAGGGCGCTCTCGATGCGCTTGGCGCTCTGGTTGGTCATGCCGATGTCGCCGCGCAGATACCAGCCGCCGAAGTCGGCCGGCGGAGCGGGCGGCGCGTACATGGGCGGGGGCGCCGCGATCGGCATGTCCGCGCCGAAAGCCATCGACGAGATCAGGGTTGCCGCACCCGCGGCAAGGAGAGACTTAACGCTACGCATTGGCTTCGTCCTTTTGGCCGGTGAGGCAAATACGCAGGCCTCACGTTCTGGAAACTCACGGAGCGGACGATGCCAGCAAATGTTTAAGCGCCACTTAACCCTAATTTTTAAGGTTGATTTTTTCTCACCGCTCGCGTGCACGGCGCGTGAGCGTTGCAGGAATGCCGCATCAAGTGCGGCGACTTGGCCGCAATTGCTAACGATCCGTGAACGTGCGCTGCAGCGAGAGAGGGCGCGTTAACGCGTGTGCCGCGGCAGCTTGGGCAGGAACACCGCAAGCAGGCCGATCGCCGGCAGATAAGCGCAGACCTGGTAGACGAACTCGATCGAGGTGTGGTCGGCGAGCTTGCCGAGCACGGCGGCCCCAAGGCCCCCGATGCCGAAGGCAACGCCGAAGAACACGCCGGAGATCATGCCGAAGCGATGCGGCACCAGCTCCTGCGCGAACACGATGATCGACGACGTCGTCGAGGAGATGATCAGGCCGATGACGATACTGAGCACCGCGCTGGCAGCGAGCCCGGCATGGGGCAATGCCAGCGTGAACGGCAGCGCGCCGAGGATCGACATCCAGATCACGATCTTGCGGCCGAAGCGATCGCCGAGCGGGCCACCGAGAAACGCGCCGACCGCGTTCGCCGCCAGGAAGATGAACAGGTAGATCTGCGCGGCCTGCGTCGACACGCCGAAGCGGTCGATCAAATAGAAGATGTAGTAGCTCGACAGGCTCGAGACGTAGAGCTGTTTCGAGAACAGCAGCGCCACCAGCACGAGCAGCGCGACGGCGACGCGGCGCGAGCTCGGCGCGTCGGGATGGGCTTGAACCGCCGCCATCTTCTTCGCCTTGATCTGCGGCGCGTACCAGCGGCCGATGCGCCACAGGATGAGGATCGCCAGGAACGCGATCGAGGAGAACCAGGCGATGCTGCCCTGCCCGAACGGCACCACGATCAGCGCCGCCAGCACCGGCCCCATCGAGGTGCCGAAGCTGCCGCCGAGCTGGAACACCGATTGCGCAAAGCCGTAGCGGCCGCCGGAGGCGAGCCGCGCGATGCGCGCGGACTCCGGGTGAAACACCGCCGAGCCGAGGCCAACCAGCGCGGCGGCGACGAGGATGACGAGATATTGCTGCGCGGCGCTGAGCAGCAGCAGGCCGAAGAAGGTCGAGGCCATGCCGATCGCCAGCGAGTAAGGCTGCGCCTTCTTGTCGGTGTAGTGCCCGACCACGGGCTGCAGCAGCGAGGCCGTGAACTGGAAGGCGAGCGTGATCATGCCGATCTGCGCGAAATCGAGCGCGTAGGTGTCCTTCAGGATCGGATACACCGAGGCGATCAGCGACTGCATGGTGTCGTTGAGGAAGTGCGAGAAGCTGATGCCGGCGAGCACGATATAAGCCGGCCCCGCGGCCTTGGCGGCCGGCGCCATCTCAGCGACGACGACGGGCTCGGTCAGCGTTTCCTCTGAGACGACGACAGGCTTGTTCAATGCAGCGATCCCGGCGCGGCGAACCGCCGCAACGCCTAACTACGATGCCGACGGCGGCCGAACCACCACCAATCCTCGATAGCTGGGATGCGCGCGTCCTACCTTCTCCGCGAGTCCGCTATCGTAGGATAGGCAAAGGCGCAACGCGCCGTGCCCACCATCTGTCCGATACGGAAACAGAAGCGTGGGCACGCTTCCGCCTTCGCTCTTCGAGCTACGGCGGACAAGTCGCTTTGCCCACCCTGCGATATGTGGCTTACGCCGCGGCCTGGCCCAGCGCGGAGACGATGGTGTCGACGACGTCCTCGACCAGGTTGCGATCCTCGCCCTCGCCCATGACGCGGATCACCGGCTCGGTGCCGGAGGAGCGGATCAGCAGGCGGCCGTGGCCGTTGAGCCGCTTCTCGCCGTCGGAGATCGCCGACTTGACGTCGGAATCGTCGAGCGGCTTGCCGCCCTTGTGGCGGACGTTCTTGAGGATCTGCGGCAGCGGATCGAAGCGGTGGCAGACCTCGGACACGGGGCGGCGCAGCTTCTGCACCACCGCCAGCACCTGCAACGCCGCCACGAAGCCGTCGCCGGTGGTGGCGTAGTCGGACAGGATGATGTGGCCGGACTGCTCGCCGCCGAGATTGTAGCCGCCGCTCAGCATCTGCTCGAGCACGTAGCGGTCGCCGACCGGCGTGCGGACGAGATCGAGCCCCTGCCCGTTCAGGAAGCGCTCGAGCCCGAGATTGGACATCACGGTGGCGACGATACCCGGCCGCGACAGCCGGCCGTCTTCCTTCCAGCTCTGTGCAATGACCGCGAGCAGCTGGTCGCCGTCGACGATATGGCCGCGCTCATCGACCAGGATGACGCGATCGGCATCGCCGTCGAGCGCGATGCCGATGTCGGCGCGCATCTCCCGCACCTTCTTCGACAGCGCTTCCGGCGAGGTCGAGCCGCATTCCTTGTTGATGTTGAAGCCATCGGGCTCGACACCGATCGGCACGACGTCGGCGCCGAGCTCCCACAGCGCTTCCGGCACCACCTTGTAGGCGGCGCCGTTGGCGCAATCGACCACGACGCGCAGGCCGTCGAGCGACAGATCGCGCGGCAGCGTGCGCTTGGCGAATTCGATGTAGCGGTCGTGCACGCCGTCGATACGGCGGGCGCGGCCCAAGCTCGCACTCTGTGCCAGCCTCTTGTCGAGCGATTCGTCGAGCAGCTGCTCGATCTGCCTCTCGACGTCGTCGGAGAGCTTGAAGCCCTGCGGGCCGAACAGCTTGATGCCGTTGTCCTCGAACAGATTGTGCGACGCCGAGATCATGACGCCGAGATCGGCGCGCATCGACTTGGTCAGCATCGCGACCGCCGGCGTCGGCATCGGGCCGACCAGCAGCACGTCCATGCCGACCGAGGTGAAGCCGGCGACCATCGCGTATTCGATCATGTAGCCCGAGAGGCGGGTGTCCTTGCCGATCACGACACGGTGGCGGTGGTCACCGCGCTGAAACGCAAGGCCTGCGGCCTGGCCGACCTTGAGCGCGAGCTCCGGCGTGATCAGTCCGTTGGCGCGGCCCCGAATCCCGTCAGTCCCGAAATATTTGCGGCTCATAATCGTCCCCCAACGCAACGATCAGGGAGTCCCCTCGACAACCACGGGCTGCCCGAACAGGCCCCGCATCCCTGATTTGCTGGGGTCTTATAATGCCTGCACGGCTAACTTGGCTTCAAGAAATATGATAAATCATTACGGAACCAGGCCCGCCGCGATTCCAATAACGTCTTGTTAACACTCCAGTTCCCGAGAGAGTGCCGACAAGGCGGAACCGGCGCTAGCTGCTGCGTTTGACGTGGCCATCCTCCCGGCTCGGCGCCGGCTGGGTGACGTTGACGGGGTCGGAGCCCGGAAAGGTCTCTTCCAGCCCCTCTTCCAGCGCTTCCTCGAGATCATGCTTTTCCTTGATCTCTTCCGGTGAAGGTCCGGCGTGCGGCTTGGTCATGGCGGCCTCCTGCAAAACCTTCCGCAAACGATTTGGCTGTGCATCCAACCATGCTAGATGACCTCGAAATCTTCCGATGCAAGCCTCTTAGGTAGCAAGACTTTTGGATACAAGACGGGCCGGGGAAACGAGCATGAAACATATCACCTGTATCGACGATCTTCGCGCCCTGCATAAGCGCCGCGTGCCGAAGGCATTCTTCGACTATTGCGACCGCGGCTCCTATGCCGAGGAGACGCTGCGCGCCAACCGCGAGGACATGCAGGCGATCAAGTTCCGCCAGCGCATCCTGGTCGACGTCTCCAAGCGCGACACCTCGACCACGATCCTCGGCGAGCCCTCGACCATGCCGCTGATGCTCGCGCCCGTCGGCCTGCTCGGCATGCAGCACGGCGACGGCGAGATCCACGCCTGCCGCGCCGCACAGGCCGCCGGTATCCCGTTCACGCAATCGACCATGTCGATCTGCTCGATCGAGGACATCGCCGCCAGCGTCGAGAAGCCGTTCTGGTTTCAGCTCTACGTCATGAAGGACCGCGGCTTCATCAAGGAATTGATCCAGCGTGCGGTCGCGGCCAAGTGCAGCGCGCTGGTGCTGACCGTGGACCTGCAGGTGATCGGCCAGCGCCACGCCGACATCAAGAACGGTATGACGGTGCCCCCCGAATGGTCGCTGTCGAAGCTGCTGGATTTCGCCAGCAAGCCCAGCTGGGTCTCCGGCGTGCTGCAGGGCAAGCGCCGCACCTTCGGCAACATTGCAGGTCACGTGAAGAACACCGAGGATCTCAACCGCCTTGCCGAATGGACCGCCTCGCAGTTCGACACGTCGCTGAGCTGGAAGGACGTCGAGTGGGTCCGCAGCATCTGGCCGGGCAAGCTGATCATCAAGGGCATCCTCGACGTCGAGGACGCCGAGGAAGCCGCCAAGACCGGCGCGCAGGCCCTCGTCGTGTCCAACCATGGCGGCCGTCAGCTCGACGGCGCGCCGTCCTCGATCGAGGTGCTGCCCGAGATCGCCGATGCGGTCGGCGACAAGATGGAGATCATGTTCGACGGCGGCATCCGCTCCGGCCAGGACGTGATGCGCGCGCTCGCGCTCGGCGCAAAATCCTGCATGATCGGCCGCGCCTATGCCTATGGCCTCGGCGCCGGCGGCCAGGCCGGCGTCGCCAAGGCGATCGACATCATCCAGAAGGAGCTGCTCACCACCATGGGCCTGTGCGGCGTCAACCGGATCGACGAGATCGACGATCATATCATTGCGGTGTGAGCGCGACGGTGCCGTAGGGTGGGCAAAGCGAAAGCGTGCCCACCACCTTTCGCCGAACAAGAAAGACGTGGGCACGGCGCTGGCGCGCCTTTGCCCACCCTACGATTGCCCCCTCTCACATCGGCGGCGTCAGGCCGTCGCGGCCGACGCTGACGCGGTTGGTCTCGAACGAGCCATCCGGCAATTGCTGCACGAAGGCGATGACCTTGGCTCCGGCCTTCAGGTCGGATTTGTCACCGGGCACGAAGGTCACCACCGGTGTGCCGTCGGCGACGAACACCTTCTTCTCGCCGTCCTTGTACTTGACCAGCAGCGTATGACCGTCATTGCCGACGACGCTTTCCGCCACCGTCGCATTGGTCATGCTGGAGTTGGGCTTGAGGTCATAGGGCCGCGAGCCCTCGCCGGTGCCGCGCATGCTCTCCGGAAACACATGCACCTCGACGGCGTTCTGGCCGCCGTCCGGTCCCGGCACCGTGGTCGCGCCGACGAAGGAGCCGACCTTGATGTCGGCGAGCGAGATCTTCGTGATCCCTGACACCTTCAGGTCGGGAGCGATGCGGAGCTTGACGTCCTCGCCGCTGCGCGACTTGACCTGCATCGTGTCGCCGTTGACGGCTTCGATGGTGCCGCGCACCCGCGTCGGCACCGGCGCCCTCTGGGCGAAGGCGCAGTAAGTCGATATGGCCACCATCGCGACGGCGATCAGCGGACGGGTGAAGGTTGCGCGTTGAATGGTCATTTCGGTCTCCGATTGTCCCTACGGGGTGGAACTCCGGAGATGGGGTGCTATTCGCTGCGTCCCTCTCAAGTCTTTGTGAGATCGGCCTCGACCAACGCGCGCAGCTCGGCCGTGACCTCGGGCCTCCGGCCGAACCACAGTTCGAAGCCGCGCACCGCCTGATGCAGCAGCATGCCGAGCCCGTCGGCGGTCCTCAGGCCGCGCGCTGCTGCGGCAGCGAGCAGCGGCGTCACCAGCGGGACATAGACGAGGTCGGCAACGACGGCCACCTGCGGCAGGCGCGCGACATCGACATCGAGTGACGGCTGGCCGTGCATGCCGAGCGAGGTCGTGTTCACGAGAAGTTTTGCGCGCGGCAGGACGTCGTTGATGCCATCCCATTTTACGGCATGCACGTTGGGCCCGAACTGCCTTGCCAGCGCCTCGGCCCGCGCGACGGTGCGATTGGCAAGATGCACGCGATTGATGCCGCGTTCGAGCAACCCGAACACGACCGCACGCGAGGAGCCGCCGGCGCCCAGCACCAGCGCCTCCTCGGCCGCCTCCCAGCCGGGCGCGCTGGCGTCGAGATTGCCAATGAAGCCTTCGACGTCGGTATTGGTCGAGCGCAGCTCGCCATCGGCAAACCACAGCGTGTTGGCCGCGCCCACGGCCCTGGCGCGGGCGTCGGGCGTCGACAGCGCCAGCACACCCTCCTTGTGCGGGATGGTGACGTTGGCGCCGACGAAGCCGCGCAGCGACAGCCGCAGCACGAAATCGCGCAGGTCCTCGGGCGGAACCGCCTCGATGACGTAGCCGCCTTCGATGCCCAGCGTGCGCAGCCAGTAACGATGGATCAGCGGCGAGCGCGAATGCGCGGCCGGCCATCCGATCAGACAGGCTGCAGGCGTCCTGGGCGCGGTCATTTTTCCCTCGGGGTCGTATTCCGAAGCGATCCATTTCGCGTCGCGCCCGCTCTGTCAAGCGCACGGGCGCCACAGCGCCGCTCAGGCCGGCCGGCGCGGGAACGGCGTGCCGTCAGCTCGCGGCAGCCTCCGCGCTTGCGCCGCCCTTGATGTCGGCGATGGCGCGCTCGAGGCTCGTGCGATAGCGCGCACGCGGCGGCGTCACGCCATGGGTGAGCAGCACGCGGCGGACCGCGGGCGAAGCGCCCGTGATGAACAGCTTGATGCCCTCGCGGTGCGCCTTGGCGGCGACGCGGCCGAGCACATTGGCCGCCGTCGAATCCAGGAACGGCACCGCGGCGAAGTCGACCACAAAGGCCTTGCGCTTGTCGGCGACGGCGTCGAGCACCTCTCCGATCGCGGAGGCCGCGCCGAAGAAGAACGCACCGGTGATGCGATAGACCAGCACGTCGCGGTCGACCGCAAGCGCGGAATCGTAGGGAACGCGGTCGCCATTGCCGTCGTCGGGACGATCGGCCGCAGCCAGCGGCGTGCGTTCCTCGATGCCCGCCATCTCCGCCATGCGATGGATGAACAGCACCGCGCCGAGCGCGAAGCCGACCAGGATGCCTTCGGTCAGGTCGCGGAAGATCGTCAGCAGGAAGGTCGCGAGCAGCACGACGGCATCGCCCCATGACGAGCGCAGCAAAGTGCCGAACTCATGCTTCTCCGCCATGGTCCAGGCCACCACGACCAGCACCGAGGCGAGCGCGGCGAGCGGGATGTAGCTCGCAAGCGGCGCCGCAATCAGCATGAACAGCAGCAGGAAGACCGCGTGCAGCATGCCCGCGAGCGGCCCGCGGGCGCCGGCGCGGATGTTGGTGGCGGTGCGCGCGATCAGGCCGGTGACGCAGATGCCGCCGAACAGCGCCGAGCCGATATTGGCCGCGCCTTGCGCCACCAGCTCGCAATTGGAGCGGTGACGGCGTCCGGTCATGCCGTCGGCGACCACCGCAGACAGCAGCGATTCGATCGCGGCCAGCAGCGCGAACGCGATCGCGTCCGGCAGCACGGCGGTCGCCTTCGCAACCGAGAACGCGGGCAAGGCTGGCGAGGGCAATTCGCGCGGAATGCCGCCGAAGCGCGAGCCGATGGTCTCGACCGGCAGCGAGAACACCGCGCACGCGACGGCCGCGAACACGACCGCGATCAGGATACCGGGCCAGGACGGCCGCCAGATCCGCAAGGCCGCGATCATGGCGATACTGACGACGGCGACCGCGACCGCGGATGGATTGAGGGTATCGAGGCCGCCGGCGAGCGCGAGCAGCTTCGGCACGAATTCGCTGGGCTCCTTGCCCGCGAGCGTGATGCCCGAGAGGTCGCGGAGCTGGCTGGCGAAGATGATCACGGCGATGCCGGCGGTGAAGCCGACCGTCACCGGATAGGGAATGAATTTGATGTAGGTGCCGATCCGCAACAGGCCCGCGGCGATCAGGAACAGGCCCGCCATCATGGTGGCGAGGACGACACCGTCGACGCCATGGCGCTCCGCGGTCGCGGCGACCAATACGATGAACGCGCCGGCGGGGCCGCCGATCTGGAACCGGCTGCCGCCGAGCAGCGAGGCGATGAAGCCGCCGACCACGGCGGTGTAGAGGCCGCGGTCCGGCGTCACGCCCGAGGCGATCGCGATCGCCATCGACAGCGGCAGCGCCACGATCGCAACCGTCAGGCCCGCGAAGACGTCGGCGCGGAAATCCTCGAGGCCGTAGCCTTCACGCCAGACGGTGACGAGCTTCGGCAGATACAGTTCGGCAAAGGTCGGCTGACGCGGCTGGTGCAGCCGGCCCGCGTGATCGCTTGTGATGCTCATCTCAGCAAATTGCTCCGCTGCCCCTCGATGCTCCTAAGCATCGTGCGTCCCGTGTTGCGACGTTGCGCTAGCCGATCTTGATCCCGAGCACGATCAACGCCCCGATCATGCTCCGACACGGCGCGGCGGTCCGGACTCCTTCAGGCGAACGCCACGCCCGCCGCTGTCGCTGCGAACCTGCTCGCCGATCAGCTCGACGCCGGCCCGCTCGAACGCCTCGACCACCTTGATCAGGGTCTCGACCACGCCACGCACATTGCCGGTCGAGGCCTCCATCCGCTGGATGGTCGGCAACGACACACCGGCAAGCTCGGCCAGGGTTTTCTGGTCAATGCCGAGCAGCGCGCGAGCTGCCCGCATCTGGAATGACGTGATCACCGCGGCCTCACTTACCAGCAGTTATAAATGATATCTGAGATGTATACAATGATACAAAATACATCATCCAGCGGCGAGCGCAAGTGGCTGCCCGTCTGACTCCTCCGTCATTGCGAGGCGCTCTTGCGACGAAGCAATCCAGAGTCTCTCCGCGGAGGGATCGCTTCGCTCGCAATGACGGTGGTCTGGGCGCCGGCCTGATTGAGACGCCGCGCTCGCGGAGGCAGCCCCTCACCCCACCCTCTCCCCGCACGAACGGGGAGAGGGCGTGAGAGAGCGGTGCCTCCCTTAATGCGCGGTCCTCACCGCGCGAGCGACAGCTTCACGCCGCGTGTTGATGCGCGGCGATAATCTGGTCGGCGGCGCGGCCGGTGACTTCGGCCATGTGATCGAACTGGCGCGTGAAGCTGCCGGCGCCAGCGGTGGCCGAGCGCAGCTCCACGATCAGTTCGCCGATCTCGGCTTCCGGCATCATGGCGCGGACGCAGTCCCAGCCGCTCCAGCCCTCGCGGGTGTCGAAGCCGAGGATCTGGCCGCGCCGCGCCGACAGGATCGCGTTGATCTTGGCGGTGGCTTCGGTCGGGCAGACGATCTCGACCACGTGGATCGGCTCCAGCAGCACCGGCTGGCATTGCGGCAGGCCTTCGTTGAGCCCGATCCGCGCCGCCGTGCGGAAGGCGAGGTCGGAGGAGTCGACGCTGTGATAGGAGCCGTCCGTCAGCGTCACCTCCACGTCGGTGACGGGGAAGCCGAGCGGACCGCGCGCCAATCCGTCGACGACGCCTTCTTCGACCGCCGGGATGTAGTTGCGCGGCACGGCGCCGCCCACCACCTTCTCGGCGAACCTGAAGCCGTCGCCGCGCGGCAGCGGCTTGATGTCGAGCACGACATCGCCGAACTGGCCGTGGCCGCCGGACTGCTTCTTGTGACGCCCGCGCTGGGTGATCGACTTGCGGATCGTCTCCTGGTAGCCGATCCCGGGCGGATGCGAGGTGACCTTGACGCCGAAGCGGTCGCGCAGCCGTTCGCCGGCGACGCGCAAATGCATTTCGCCCTGCCCCCACAAGACAGTGTCGTGGGTCTGGGCATTCTGCACGACGACCAGGGAGGGATCCTCCTCGTGCAGCCGCGCCATCGCCTGGCCGAGCTTGACATCGTCCTTGCGATCGGTGGCCGCGATCGAAATCGCGAGCACCGGCGGCGTCGGCTCGATCGTGATCAATGCCGCGGGCGGCGCCTTGCCGTTCGAGACCGTGTCGCCGGTCTTGATCGGATCGAGCTTGGCAAGCGCCACCGTGTCGCCGGCATCTGCCGCGGCGCGCTTGGTGTCGTAGGCACCGTTGACGGCGAGGATGCCTGAGATCCGCCCCACGCCGCCGGAGGACGATTGCAGCGTGGCACCGTCGTCGAGATGGCCGGCGAGCAGCCGCGTCAGCGACAGCTTTCCGCCATGCTGCGAATGCAGCGTCTTGAACACATAGCCGAGCGCGTCCTTGGTCTCGGGCACACCGAGGCGCTTTGCGGTCTCGGCGATGCCGGGCGCCTCGTGACGCAGCGCCTTCATCAGGCGCAGCACGCCGTTCTCGCGCGCGGCGGCGCCGAGCAGCACCGGACAGATCAGCCCGTCGCGCAATTCGCGGGCGAGATCGTCGAACACGGCATCGCGCGGCGGCTGGATGTCTTCGAGCAGTTGCTCCATCAGCGCATCGTCGTGATCGGCGAGCTTCTCCAGCATCGAGAAGCGGGCTTCCTTCTCGCGATCGAGATCGCCGCCTTCGAGCGCGACCACCTCGGAGGCTTTGTGCTCGCGATAGATGAAGGCGCGCTCCAGCGCGAGATCGACGAAGCCCTCGATCAGTTCGTCCTTCCAGATCGGAATCTGGCGCAGCACCAGCGGCACGCGGGAGGCGGGCTGCAGCATCGCGAGCGTCTCGCGGATGCGCTGGCTGGCGCGGTCGATCTTGTTGAGGAACAGGAAACGCGGGATCTTCAGCTCCTCCAGCTCGCGCAGGATGATCTGAAGCTGCGGCAGCTTCTTCTCGTCGGCCTCGCAGACCACGATCGCCGCATCGATCGCGGGCAGCGCGGCGCGCATGTCGTGGGCGAATTCGACGGACCCGGGACAATCGAGGAAGGTGTAGCTGTCGCCCATGAAACTCGTGGTGGCGGCAGTCAGCCCGACGGTCATCTTGTGATGACGGGCCTCTGGCGTGGCGTCGCCGACGGAAGTTCCGGCATCGACGCTGCCGGCGCGCGGGATTGCGCCCGTTCGCGCCAATATGGCTTCGAGAAGTGTGGTTTTACCGCTTTGGAAAGGGCCCACCAGCGCGATGCACCGTGGACCTCGGGGACTTCTGACGTCTTGTCCCATTCGCCGCCTCCTTTGATGTGGAGCTCGGCCCATGATTGGGTCGGCAAACGCAGATGCTCTGCCCCTCCCCGAGATTTGGCAAGCAGCAAACGTCGCTGCGCTGCGTCGGCAGTTAGATCAAGTCTTATAGTGCCTGATGCAGTCCGTGTTCCGCCTCTCCCCGGCGGGAGAGGCGAACAAACACGCTCCGCTGGCCGCTCAACGCCCCGGGCGGAGTTCCAGGCTCTCGAGGCCGGCGGCGATGTTGAGGCCGACCTGGCCCTGCACGCTGAGCGGCTGGAGCGCGATCGAATTGTTGGAGCCGCCGACCAGCACGTTGCCGCCCAGGCCGACGCCGACCGAAGCGCTGCCCTGCGCACCGGCATAATTGCCGGCGAGGTCGCCCGGGCCGAGCCGGTCAACCGGTGCGAACACACCCCAGGCCAAGGCCGTCTCCTGGGTGATGCCGATGTCGAGGCCGACCTTGCGGATCGTCGCGACGTAGCGGTCCTCGGGCAAGCCATCAGCGCGCAGCACGCAGCCGAGATGGGTCACCGATCCCACGATGAAGCCTACGCTGGCGCCTCCGCGGCATTCGAGCACGCCGACCCGCGCCATCCGCTGCTGCGCTTCACTGTTCGCGACGGAGGCAAGGAGGCTGACGGCGGTGAGCCCTGCGAGGAGGAATGAACGGCGCATGAAAAATATCTCCGGCGATGATGATGCGAGCGGAGAGAGCGCCCCACCCGCGTTGCGCGTCTATGCCACAAGAGTGCTGGAGGTGCCAGATCGAGCACGGGGGATTAGCGTGCAAACAATGAAAGGCCCGCCGGTGGCGGGCCTTTTCGCAGATATCGTAGGGTGGGCAAAGCGACTTGTCCGCCAAAGCTCGAAGAGCGACGGCGGAAGCGTGCCCACGCATTTTTTGCGATCGAGAGAGTTTTTGCGATCGAGAGAGATGGTGGGCACGGCGCTAGTGCGCCTTTGCCCACCCTACGATTCCAGACTCGCGGAGAGAACTCCCATCCCACAAGAGCGAGAAGAGGACACCGATTGCCGCGACAGGCTTACCGCAGATTGCCGCAGAAGCGCTGGATGCGCTTGCAGGCGTCTTCGAGGTCCGACGTCTTGGTCGCATAGGAGATGCGGAACGCAGGTCCGAGGCCGAAGGCCGAACCCTGCACCACCGCGACGCCCTCGGTCTCGAGCAGCTCGGTGACGAAGTCCTCGTCATTGCCGATCACCTTGCCCGACGGCGCGGTCTTGCCGATCGTGCCGGCGCAGGACGGATAGACGTAGAAGGCGCCCTCGGGACGCGGGCACTCGATCCCCTTGGCCTGGTTGAGCATGGAGACGACGAGGTCGCGCCGCTCCTTGAACATCTTGTTGTTGGCGGGGATGAAGTCCTGCGGACCGTTCAGCGCCTCGACCGAGGCCCATTGCGCGATCGAGCACGGGTTCGAGGTCGACTGCGACTGGATCGTCGACATCGCCTTGATCAGCTGCGCCGGGCCGCCGGCATAGCCGATCCGCCAGCCGGTCATGCAATAGGCCTTCGACACGCCGTTCACGGTGAGGGTGCGGTCGTAGAGCTTCGGCTCCACTTGCGCGACCGTAGTGAACTGGAAGTCGTCATAGACGAGGTGCTCGTACATGTCGTCGGTCATCACCCAGACATGGGGATGCTTCACCAGCACGTCGGTGAGCGCCTTCAGTTCCGAACGCGTGTAGGCGGCTCCCGTCGGGTTCGACGGCGAGCACAGGATCACCCATTTGGTCTTCGGCGTAATCGCGCGCTCGAGCGCCTCGGCCTGCAGCTTGAAACCGGCCGCGGCGGTGCAGACCACCGGCACCGGCTCGCCGCCGGCGAGCGCCACCATCTCGGGATAGCTGACCCAATACGGCGCGGGAATGATCACCTCGTCGCCCGGATTGATGGTGGCCATCAGTGCGTTGTAGAGCACCTGCTTGCCGCCGGTGCCGACGATGATCTGGTTCGGCTTGTAGGTGACGCCGTTCTCGCGCTGAAACTTGGCGATGATCGCCTCCTTCAGCTCGGGAATGCCGTCGACCGCGGTGTACTTGGTCTTGCCGGCTTCGATGGCGCGGATCGCCGCCAGCTTGATGTTGGCGGGCGTGTCGAAGTCGGGCTCGCCGGCGCCGAGGCCGATGACATTGCGGCCCGCCGCTTTCAGCGCGCGTGCTTTATCCGTGACCGCGATGGTCGCGGACGGCTTCACACGGTCGAGCGCAGCGGCAAGGAAGGACATCGTCATCTCCTGACAAGCGTCGTGAAACCATTCGCTTCACGACTCCGATTGTGGGAATGCAGCCACCCTAAAACGTGAGCCGCTGCACCGCAAGAAACTTCGGCCCGATCCGAGAAAGTTTACGGATCTGGAGCGGGTCGAGGCAGGATTCCCGCAATTTTCCGCAAACATGCCGCGCAAACCCCTCATATCCGGCAAGGCTTGTCCTCGGAGCAATTTCAGGCCGTTCACGATCGAGCAGAAGGTCATGATGCCCGGGCTTGCCATCTTCGCTGGAGCTTCGCCGGCCCGACACCAAGTGGCCGGCGCAACCTTGGCGTGACCCGGGTCCTAAGGCACCCACGTTCCTCGTGCCGCGGTTGAAGACGTGGATGGCCGGGTCAAGCCCGGCCATCACGATGGCAGATTTCAGCGCCCTTATCACTGCCGCTCAGCCATTCACACAAACGCGCGCGAAGATGCGCCCTCGCGTTGACGCAAGCGTGAACTGATTTGCATGGCCACGCGGAAATGATCTTCCGCCGCATTGCAATGCGGTAGGGTTTTCGAGTTTTTCTATCGGCTGACCCTTGCGGCGGATTCGCATCGGCATCATTGTTTAGCCGCGCTGCGGGGCAACGAGCGCCGCGTCTCCCGTCTTTCGGAATCGAACTCCAGAATGTACAAGCTCTATTCGATGCAACGCTCGGGCAACAGCTACAAGGTCCGCCTTGCGCTGGCGCTGCTCAACCTGCCTTACGAAGCGATCGAGGTGGACATTCTGCGCGGCGAGAGCCGCACCCCGGACTTTCTGAGCAAGAACCCGTCGGGACAGGTGCCGCTGCTGGAGGTTGGCGACGACCGTTATCTCGCCGAGTCCAACGCCATCCTCTGGTACGTCGCCGTCGGCACCCCGCTTGCGCCCGAGAATCGCATCGACCGCGCCGAGGCGCTGCAATGGATGTTCTTCGAGCAGCACGCGCTCGAGCCGAATATCGGTGCCGCCTATTTCTGGCTGTCGCTGGTCAAGGGCGGCCGCGACCTGCAAACCCATTCGCTGGAGGACTGGATGGAGCGCGGCTATGGCGCGCTTCAGGTGATGGAGAATCACCTGAGGACCAACGCCTATTTCGCCGCGCGCCAGCTCACGGTCGCCGACATCGCGCTGTACGGCTACACCCACCTGGCCGACCGCTGCGACTTCGATCTTTCGACCTTCCCGGCGATCCGGGACTGGCTGAAGCGGGTGGAAGCCGCGCCCGGCTTCGTGTCGATGGACTGGCGGCCGGCCGACGTCGACGCCCCCGCCAGCATCGCGGCCAGTGCATGACCGGCCCTGCCCCCCTGCTCCCGGGAATAGCGGGTATAAAGGTATTATTTGCCGCAATGTGGCCATTTTCAGCAGGATAGCCGCCGCAATCTTGCCGGCTGAAACTGGGAAATTGTGGAAAGTCGCGGGTGATTCGCTCGCGCGTTGAAGGATTTAGACCATGACACGGGCGTCCGGCACGGCCGGCTTTCAGGGCCATCCCGCTACCGTCGCGTCTTCCCGGCTGACCAATGCGGTTGCGGCCTCGCTCGCCGTCGCCGCACTCTCGCTGTGCCTGATCGTCACCCTGACGGTGCTGTCGACCAAGGCGACCATGGCGATGGGCCTGCCGGTCTGATTCCCGTTTCATCCCGGTCCAGTCTTCAAGGCGCCGCATGCCCCGCGTCGGCCCGCATGGCGACAGGACGTTGATGAAATCACCTGTGGTAGTCGTTGCAATCACATTGACTGCGGCCATCCTGGTCGCGGCGTCATTGTTGATCGTCGTCGGCACCCGCAAGGGTCCGGGGACGTCGACGCTGAATGCGCCTGCGCTGCAACAGCCGCTCAAGCACGCGCACTTGGCTTAAAATCATCCGAAAGCCTTACGGTTGCGAGCAAGCGCGCCCTAAGCATACCGCACGAAAACGCATCGCAGCAGTGCAACGATCCGTCAGACTTGCGGCTTACCTCCTTCGTGAGGGCGAGACTGTCCATGCGCTTCGGATGGCGTGCGATCTCCGGTCCGGTGCTGACGGCAGCAACCCTGCTGCTGGCGATGCTGTTCGATCGCTTGATCCCCGCGTCCTCGCCGGCGCCGCTGCTCGTCGGCATCGTGGCGCTCGCCGGCGCATTGTCGGGTCTCGCCTCCGCCCTCACCAGCGCAGCCATCGCGGTGATCGGTGCAACGCTGCTCGTGCTCGGCCGCCACGGCGTTTCCGCCTCCATCGCAGACCTGATCCAGCTCGGCGTCCTGGCCATCACCGCTGCCGGCACCGCCGGCATCACCGGCCTGATGCGCGAGCGGCTGCTCGGCACGTTCGCGGCCGAGCGCCGAAGCCACGCCACCGCCGCGCGGCTGTCGGCCGCGCTCGACCAGGTCGATATCGGCATCGTGCTGCTTGATGCCGAGACACGGGCCGAGTTCATCAACCGCGCGTTTCGCGATTATTTCGCCTTGCCGGACGAGATCGCCGACGGCAAGCCGCCGTTCGTCGCACTGATGTATCACGGCCGCGACACCGGTGCGTTCGAGCTGCCCGAAGACGAACTGGGCACCTTCATCGCGCAGCGCATGGAGATGGTGCGGACCGGCGATGCCACGCCGATCAACATCGCCCTGCGCAGCGGCGAAGTGCTGCGCTTCGTCTGCGCGGCGCTGCCGGACGGCGGACGGATGCTCAGCTACACCCCGGTGACCGACCTCGTGCGTCACACCGATGCGCCGTCGCGCGCCGACTACTACCGCTCGCTGCGCGATCCCACCGGCCGCAGGCTGATCCGGTATCTGCGCGTCGCGGAGTAGTCCCTGCCGAGTTAGGTAAGTCGAAGTCGCGGAGACAGCCCCTCACCCCACCCTCTCCCCGTAAGAACGGGGCGAGGGAGCGAGAGAGCGGTGCGCCCCTGACTTCAACCTCTCCCCGCACTTCTGCGGGGAGAGGTTGGATCGCACAAGCGATCCGGGTGAGTGGCATGGCACGCTTTTGCCAAGACTGAATATCCTTCCGTCTGGTAAGAGAAATCGGTCGGCACACCGATCATCCCTCACGAAGTTCTCCTTCCCCGAGATCGCGGATATCCACATGTCGCTCACCATTCGCTCCGTCACCAGGCAGGACTATGATCAATGGCTGCCGCTGTGGGACGGCTACAACGCCTTCTACGGCCGCTCCGGCCCGACCGCGCTCGCTCCCGAGATCACGCGCATGACGTGGCAGCGCTTCTTCGATGCCTATGAGCCTGTGCATGGCCTCGTCGCGGAGAGCGACGGCAAGCTGCTCGGCATGACGAACTACCTGTTCCATCGCAGCACCACGGCGATCGAGCCATCCTGCTATCTGCAGGACCTGTTCACGCTCGAATCCGCGCGCGGCAAGGGCGTCGCCTCGGCCCTGATCCATGGCGTCTACGAACGCGCAAAGCTGGCGGGATCGCCACGCGTCTATTGGCAGACGCACGAGACCAACCTCACGGCGCAGCGCCTGTACGACAAGGTCGCAGAGCGCTCCGGCTTCATCGTCTATCGCAAGATCTTCTGATCCCCGCGCACACCCTGTGGATAACTACCCCTGTCACCCGCGCGTAACATAGCGGGACTACGGTGCAGCTGCGTCTGATCAGGCCCCCCGTCACCGGTCAAGCGCCTCAAAGCGGTCCCCGTCAGTCGCCGCGTCTGACTGGGGCCGCATTTTTTGTCGGCCTCGTCAGCCTGGCAGCAGCGCGGCGCTATCTGGCGCCGCGTCCCACCGTCTGCATCACCTCAAAACCTTCGAACTGGGGATGGCCGAGATAGAGCGGCTTGTTGTCGCCTGCTTTGTGATGCGCGGCGCGAAATGCCTCCGACTTGGTCCAGGCCTCGAACGCCGCGTGGTTCGCCCAGACAGTGTGCGAGGCGTAGAGCGTATGGTCCTCGGCTTCCGGTCCGCGCAGCAGATGGAATTCGACGAAGCCCGGCACCTTGTCCAGGTGCGTGTCGCGCGAAAGCCAGACCTGCTCGAAGGCGGCCTCGGAGCCCTTGGCGACGCGGAAGCGATTCATGGCGATGTACATGGGTGCGGTTCTCCTGATGCTCGGCCCATCATGTCGTCATTCCGGGACGCGCCGCAAGGCGCGGGCCCGGAATCCATTTTGCAGCAGAAAGTATGGTGAGATGGATTCCGGGCTCGCGTCTTGCGCGCGCCGGAATGACGGCCGCTGCTATGATGCCACCAATCCCTGCATCGGCTTCGCGCTCGCGCTATCCGGGAACACGGTTTCCGCCAGCACGCGATCGGACAGGCCGAACTGTCCTTGCAGCACGCCCTTGATCACCGAGCGCAGATCCGTGGTGGGCTTGAGGTCGCGGCCTTCGTGGAGGTTCGCAAGCTTGAGGCCCGGCCAGTCCGCGATGACGCGGCCGCCCCTCACGGCGCCGCCGGCGAGCAGCGCGATCGTGCCGGTGCCGTGATCGGTGCCGTCGGTGCCGTTGATGCGCGCGGTGCGGCCGAATTCGGTGGCGACGACGACGACGCTGTCGCGCCAGCGCTCTCCCAGGCCGCCTTCGAATTCGGCGAGTGCGCCGTCGAGCCCGCCGAGCAGGAAGGCGAGGCGACCGACCGGGCCGCCTTCATTGGCATGGGTGTCCCAGCCGTCGAAGGCGAGCGCGGCGATGCGCGGGCCGTCGTCCGCCGCCATCAGCTTGGCCGCGCCGCGCGCGACCTGGCGCATCTGCGCCACCGCATTGCCGGGCTTGCGTTTCATGTCATCGCCGCTGGCGGCCTTGTCGAGTTGCAAGCCCTGCGACAGCGCCGTCGCCAGTGCGGGATCGCGGTGACGGTAGAGATCGACGAGACGCATCGCGGTGTCGTCGTCCGCCTGCGGCAGCGCCACCGGCGCCCATCCCACGGTCGGGGCGTTGCCGCGCAGCACCAGCGGCGTGGTGGGCCCGACCGCAAGACCGCTCGATACGCGCTCGCCGCGCGGCAGCGCGTCCAGCGCACGGTTCAGCCAGCCGGACTGCACGCGGCCCGGCCCGGCATAGCCGCTTTCGAGCACGTCCTGACCGTCGAAATGCGAGCGATCGCGATAGGGAGTCGACACCGCATGGATCACCGCGGCGTGCTTGTCGCGATACATGCGCGAGAATTCCGGCATGGCCGGATGCAGCGCGAAGAAGGAATCGAGCGGAATCGCGGGATGGGCGCCGTCCGCGGCGAGCGCGATCGAACCGTGCAGGCCGGCATAGTCGGGATCGCCGATCGGCGCGACGGTCGAAAGTCCGTCGAGCGCCCCGCGCAGGATCACCACGATCAGCCGGGGATCGCGCCCATCGGCTGCGCGTGCGAATTTCGGCAGGTAAGCCCAGGCCGCGAACGAGGCGCCGCCGAGCAGGAGGCCGCGGCGCGAGGTGAGGAGCCGGTTCTCGACACAGTCGATCATGATCATCTCCTCTGCATTTCCGGCGACATCAAGAGCAGCGCCAGCGCCTGCTGCCGCGACTCCGCCCGCTCGACGGTTCTGCGGGTTTCGATCGAGGCCGCATCGGCCGCGGCGAATTCGAGGAGGTCGAGCGGATCGATGTTGTTGCCGAGCCGCGCGCCGAGCTGCGCGGCGATATCGAGCCTGAGCTTGATCCCTTCGGGCGCGGCCCAGGCGGCGCTGGTGTCCGGGAAACCGTTCGGCCCTGCCGGCGACCACAGCGGCTGTCCGAGCAGATTGAGACTGTTGAGATAGGCGCCGGGGTCCTCCGGCACCCGCGCGAGCAGCCGTCCGCTCGCGACAAGGAAATCGTACGGGCTGCGCATCTTGGTCAGCGGCGCCTTCCAGGCCTCGTCGGAATCGACCAGCGTGGTCGCAAGCGCCTTGAGATCGCCGTCGGTCCTGACGAAGACGTCGCGCAGCCGCGCAACCAGCGCCGGCGGCGGATCGTCGGCAACGAAGTGACCAACGAATTTGGTGGCGATGAAGTTCGCGGTCGAGGGATGCCGCGCGATGTCGGCGAGCGCGGCCTCGCCCTGCGCGAGCCCTGCCGGCTCGTAGGTCTTGCCGAGCAGCATCTGCGGCCCCGGCTGGTGCGCATTGGCGTTGAACACGAAGGAGCCGGGGGGCCCGAGCTGGCCCTGCCGTCCGGCGAAGGTCCAGCCGGTGATGATGCGGGCGAGCGAGGTGACGTCGTCCTGCGTATAGCCGCCACCGACGCCGAGCGTATGCAGCTCCATGATCTCGCGCGCGAGATTTTCGTTCAGGCCGCGCTTGCGATTCTGGCCTGCGCGCGAGTCCGGGCCGAGCGATTGCTGGTTGTCGAGGAAGAACAGCATCGCCGGATGCTGCTCGACCGCCCTCAGCATGTCGGCGAAGCGCCCGAGCACGTGCGGCCTGATCGCCTCGCGCTCGAACGCGCCGGCCCAGATCCGCGCCAGCTCGCCCTTGCTCGCGGAGATGCAGAAATGGTTGGACCAGAACACGACGAGCCGTTCGGTGAAGCCGCACTCCGCCAGCGTCGCGCGCTGCAACCGCGCCAGGGCCTCAGCGCGGAAGGTCTTTTGGATCACGTTGAGCGGCTGCGGCGCGGGCTTTGCTGAAGGCGGCGTGGAGCCTTGCTGCATGGTCTCAGCCTTCGCCGGACTGTCGGCGGGCTTGGTCTCCGCCATCTGGCCGGCGACCTCCGTCGCGGCCGCATTCAGCGAGAGATTGCGGCGCAGCGCGGGCTTCTGTTCGGTCGGCGCCGGCATGTCGGCGGGCGCGGCGGCCTTCGCCGCCTCGCGCGCCTGCTTGACCTGATCCTGATAGGCGAAGACGGCCTGCCCGAGCTGCTGCGTCGATTGCAGACCGGGCGCCTCCAGCAGCACGCCGCTCGCGCGCGCGAGCTCCGCCTTCACGAAGCCGCGCGGATCCGAGCTTGCGTTGATGAGATCGCCCGAGGCGCCGCCGCGGGCACCGAAGCCGAAACGGTTGAGCGCAACGAGCGCGGCTTGCGAATCGCGGGCCATCAATTTGTCCTTCGCGTGCCGGGAGCCGCTTTCCGAGTCCGCGCGCGACGCCTAGTATACCGCAACGACCGATGAACCCGACATGAAAATCACGGCGAAGCTTCGACGCAAATCATGACAAATCCGAAAGAATCCTCGAAGCCGGAACCGCGCCGCCTGGCCTGCGCGCGCTGCGGCACCGAGTTTGCTTGCGATCTCTCGGGCACATGCTGGTGCGCGGAAGAAGTTGCGAAACTACCGATGCCGGTCGCGGGCGAGGATTGTCTGTGCCGCGAGTGTTTGCGCAAGGCGGCGGCAACGGCAGTATCGTAGGGTGGGCAAAGCGCAGCGCTACGATGCCGATCGGTCGCGGGCGAGGATTGCCTGGGCCGCAAGTGTTTGCGCAAGGCGGCGGCAACGGCAGTACCGTAGGGTGGGCAAAGCCCAGCGTGCCCACGCATTTTTGCGATCGAGAGAGATGGTGGGCACGGCGCAAGGGCGCCTTTGCCCACCCTACGAAGCCTACACTTGATGCCCCGGCGATTTCCGCGCCATGCCGTCGAACGCGTCGAGCAGTTTGTCCCGCCAGGCATAGATCGGATCATCCGCCTCCAACAGCTTGAACGGGCTGACCACCCGCGCCCATTGGAAACCACCGAATACGATGTAGTCGGCGTAGTTCGGCGCTTCGCCGCCGATATAGGGCGGCTTCTTCACCGTCTGCCGCATCACCTCGAGCGACTTGCGGAAGGCGACCACGCCGGTGTCGCGGCTCGCCATGACCGCTTCCAGGCTCTTGCCGCCGAAGCGCGCCTCGCGCGACGTGCGGAAATAGGCGGCGTCGACCTCGGCGAGATTGTTCGGGATGTCGGCGACGATCAGCGGAAAGATGCCGCCGACGATGGCGATGTCGCCGAAGGCGTTGATCATGCGCGCCATGGCACGGCCGCCCTCGCCGCCGAACAGCGACGGACGGTCCGGAAAATGGTCTTCGAGATAGGTCGCGATCGTCCAGGAATCGACGATCGGCTTGTCATCGTGCAGCAGCACCGGAACTTTTTCCGAGCCGTGCGGCGCAAGCGCGCTCTTCTCGGTGAACCGCCAGGGCAGCGATTCCGCCGACAATCCCTTATGCGCCAGCGCCATCCGCGTGCGCCAGCAATACGGGCTGAACGGGCGCGAGGGGTCGGTGCCGACGAGTTCGTAGAGCTTGAGTGACATGAAAGCCCTTTCCTGCCAGCTCCTCATCCTGAGGAGCGCGGAACGCGCGTCTCGAAGGACGAAGGCCTGAGCTCGGCCTCGGCCCTTCGAGACGCGCGCAAGATGCGCGCTCCTCAGGGTGAGGGTCTCCCATTCTGGATTGCTTCGCTTGCACTCGCAACGCCGATGCGGAGGATTTACCGCCCGTTGTTCCGCAGCAGCCGCTCGCCGCCTTCCGTCACCGCGATCACCAGCCCGAGGCCGGCAACCGTCTCGCGCGCGACATAGCCGCGCTCAGTGGCGTCTTCCCAGATGGTGAGGCGCGGGCACGAGGTCTTCCAGGTCGCGATCACCTCGGCATAGGCGCGAGGCTCGCGCGCGACCCATTCGACGAAGTCCAGCACCAGCGGATCGGCCGTCTCGCTCATTGCAAACCTCCCCTGTCGAAGGCGGCCAGCACGGGCGCACGAAGCAACAGCCAGCCGCCATAGGCGATGTAATAGCAGGCAATGGTGGTGATCAACTTGTTCGACCAGGCCATGAACTGCTGGTCGGTCATGGCTTCCAGGATGCGCCGCGCCAGCGTGGTGCCGAGCATCGAGGCCGCGATCGCGACGCCGGCGAGCACGGGATCGAGGCTTGCGGCCTGATCGATGATGCCGCCGAAATAGATCAGCTTGGTGAAATGGCTGACGAGCTGGCACATCGCCTTCGTCGCCACCTTCTCGCGCCGCCCGAAATTGCCGCCGAGGAAGAAGGTATCGAGCAGCGGGCCGGAGACGCCGGTCATCAGCATCAGGCCCATGCAGATCGTGCCATAGACCGTGCCCTGCCAGAGACGGTCGGGATCCGGCTTGATGTTCGCGGGCAAGAGCCGCGCCATGAACGGGGTGATGCCGAGCAGCAGCAGCGCCGTCGGCTTGTCCGGCACGTAGCGGGTGAGCGACCAGGCCGCGAGCGCCACGGCGGCGCCGACCATATAGTTAGCGACCGGCCGCCAGCGGATATGCCCCCGCCACAGGAACGCGCGCCACCCGTTCGAGGCCATCTGCGTGATCGCGTGCAGCACCATCGCCGTCGGCAGCGGCATCAGGGCCAGGAGCACGCCGATCAGGATCAGCCCGCCCGCCATGCCGAACAGCCCCGACAGGAACGCGGTGGCGACCATCAGCAATCCGAGGGCAGCGATCATGATGGGCGTCACGAAGGGGAATCTCCGCACAAGTGAGGAACGGCAAACTGTTCGTCTCCCTCGCCCCGCGCGGGGAGAGGCGAAGAACCGCGACGCGCGCGACAAATCGGCTTAAATCTACTTTGCAAGTTGTGCCTCGCTTGCCCCTGCTTCGCAAACTGAGTTATCTTGGCCTGGCCTCAGCTTTCCTGAGGGTCTTGGCACAAGGGTCTTGCATTTGCGGCGGCTGCTGTTTCTCAACGGCATCAAGGCATTCGAGGCGGCGGCGCGGACCGGCAGCTTTGCCGCGGCCGGGCTCGAGCTGAGCGTGTCCGCAGCCGCCGTCAGCCGCATGGTGCATCTGCTGGAAGAGCGGCTTGGCGTCGCGCTGTTCGAGCGCAAGGCCAATCGCCTGGTGCTGACGCAGGCCGGCCGCGCCTATCAAAGCGGGCTGACGCCGATTTTCGATGCGCTGGCCAGCCTCACCGCGCAGGTGACGGCGCCGGCGAGCGTCCGCGTGCTCACCATCGGCGTCGGCCACACCTTTGCGATGCGCTGGCTGATCCCGCGCCTGTCCGAGTTTCGCAGCGAGGAGCCCGATATCGAGGTGCGCTTCACCACCGGCGGCGCGTCAGTGCCGTTCGGCGAAGACTGGAGCTGCGGCATCAAGCTCGGCACCGGCGACTGGCCCGGCCTCGTCGCCGAGCCGCTGTTCGCCGGCGACCTCACGCCGGTCGGCGTGCCCCGCCTCGCGAGCGGCCTGAAGCGCCCGGCCGATTTGAAGGGCCCGAGCCTGATCCGCGTGGCGCACTCGGCCGAGGACTGGCCGATCTGGCTGAAGGCCGCCGGCGTCACCCGGATCAACGCGCGCGGGCCGGAGTTTCAGTTCTACGGCCAGGCGCTGCAGGCCGCTGCCGACGGACTCGGCATCGCCATGGGCATCCGCCCCTATATCGACGACGACCTCGCCGCCGGCCGGCTGGTGGCGCCGTTCGATCTCTCGGTGCCCAAGGGCATGCGCTGGTATCTGCTCTATCGCAGTTTTCAGACCGAGCAGCGCGACTTTGCCGCGTTCCGCCGCTGGATCATGCGTGCGGCGGCGGAACCCGCGGCCCGGCCGGGGAAGCGGGTCGGCCGTATTGCGGCGCGGAACTGACGCCCGACGGCAAAAAAGCCGGCTGCTTTGTGAACGGCTTCACATCCCGAAAATCGCAAACGTGGTCCCCTGACTCTCCAACAAGACACGTACGGAACACTTCGGGGACGACCATGACGACCATCTACGACGGCTTTGACATCGAATCCTTCGAGGCTGGCAAAGGCCTCTGGCACGCCCGCATCCGCCGCGCCGATCTCAGCCCCCTCGCCATCGACGGCGTGCTGTTTCCGGCCATGGAAGTCGGTTTCGCCTGGCCGGATCAGAACGCCGCGATCGCCGACGCCAAGCATCACATCGACCGCTTCCGCCGGCGGACCGACAGCGACGACGAATAAGCGGGCCGGACGGCAAGCCAATCAGGGACGGCGCAAGTCAAGAAGGGGCAATTGGTCATGTCAGTCATCGAATTCGAAGGCCCGTCGCGGCCGAGGATCTACGCCCGCGCTGTGCTGTCCAACTGCCCGGAATGCGACGGCGATCTCACCGTGCTCCGGGTGATCGGCGGGCGCGCCGGATGCGAGTACTGGACCATGCGCTGCACCGATTGCGGCGGCATCCACCTCGACATCCTCGAACCCTATCGGGCGAGCGAGGACAGCGAGGGTCCGCTGCCGGCGTCGTAAGGTTCCTTGCTGCTGCCAACCTGCTGTCAGCAGCCTGCATGGCGACGGCCATTCGCCCTTTATCGGGAGGCGGACTCGTCCCATATTCGCCTCATGGCGAAGAAACCTGCATCCTCCGAAAAATCCGGCAAATCCCCCAAGACCAAGGCCCCGAACTCGAAGGCGCCAAATTCTAAAGCTCATCGGCCTGACGTGCAGCCGATCGGGCCGGCGCTGGCGGAATTGCTCAATCCCGCGATCAACCGCGGAGACGCCGGGCTGGGATCCGGCACCGGCCTGCAGCCGCCGCCGGACAATTCGCGCGACCGGCGATCCGGAGGCGAAGCCGCCGCGCATCGCGCGCGCGCTTCGACGCCGAAGGAATTTCCGCAGGATCGTGCGCGTCCGATGCCGCTGCGGCCCAACCCGCAGCCGCCGGGCGCGCGTCAGTCCGGTGAGCTTGCCGGATTGGAGGAGGCGCCGCAGGCCAACTACGGAACCGCAGCCACGATCCCGACGCTCGATCCGGAACTGGCGCGGCAGCTCGGGCTTCCCACCGAGGAGGACGATGCCGAGGCGCTGGCGCGGCCGCCGCGCAGCAAGCTGGAAGCGCTCGGCGTCAAGGCGACCGCCGATGCCCTGGAATCGCTGATCCGCGAAGGCCGGCCGGAGTTCCGCAAGGACGACGGCTCCACCAAGGTGTGGACCCCGCACCGGCCGCCGCGCCCGGAAAAGTCCGAAGGCGGCGTGCGGTTCGAGATCAAGTCGTCCTACGAGCCGCGCGGCGACCAGCCGACCGCGATCGCCGAGCTGGTCGAGGGCATCAATCGCAACGACCGCACCCAGGTGCTGCTCGGCGTCACCGGCTCGGGCAAGACCTACACCATGGCGCAGGTCATCGAGAAGACGCAGCGCCCGGCGCTGATCCTGGCACCGAACAAGACGCTCGCCGCCCAGCTCTACGGCGAGTTCAAGAACTTCTTCCCGGACAATGCGGTCGAGTATTTCGTCTCATATTACGATTACTACCAGCCGGAAGCCTACGTCCCGCGCACCGACACCTATATCGAGAAGGATTCCTCGATCAACGAGCAGATCGACCGGATGCGCCACTCGGCGACGCGCGCGCTGCTCGAACGCGACGACGTCATCATCGTCGCCTCGGTGTCCTGCATCTACGGTATCGGCTCGGTCGAGACCTACACGGCGATGACCTTCGCGCTGAAGAAGGGCGAGCGCATCGACCAGCGCCAGCTCATCGCCGACCTCGTCGCGTTGCAGTACAAGCGCACCCAGGCCGATTTTACCCGCGGCACTTTCCGGGTGCGCGGCGACGTCATCGACATCTTCCCGGCGCACTATGAGGACCGCGCCTGGCGCGTGAACCTGTTCGGCGACACCATCGAGACCATCGAGGAGTTCGATCCGCTCACCGGCCACAAGCAGGACGAGCTCGAATTCATCAAGATGTACGCCAACTCGCACTACGTGACGCCGCGCCCGACCCTGGTGCAGGCGATCAAGTCGATCAAATCGGAGCTGAAGCAGCGGCTCGACCAGCTCCACAACCAGGGCCGTCTGCTGGAGGCGCAGCGGCTGGAGCAGCGCACCACCTTCGACCTCGAGATGATGGAGGCGACGGGAAGCTGCGCCGGCATCGAGAACTATTCGCGCTACCTCACCGGGCGCCGTCCCGGCGAGCCGCCGCCGACCCTGTTCGAATACGTGCCCGACAACGCGCTGATCTTCGCCGACGAGAGCCACGTCACCATCCCGCAGATCGGCGCCATGTTCCGCGGCGACTTCCGCCGCAAGGCGACGCTGGCCGAATACGGCTTCCGTCTGCCCTCCTGCATGGACAACCGTCCGCTCCGCTTCGAGGAATGGGACATGATGCGACCGCAGACCATCGCGGTGTCGGCAACGCCGAGCGGCTGGGAGCTGAACGAGAGCGGCGGCGTGTTCGTCGAGCAGGTCATTCGTCCGACCGGACTGATCGATCCACCGGTCGACATTCGCCCGGCCCGCACCCAGGTCGACGATCTCGTCGGCGAGGTGCGCGCGACCGCGCAGGCCGGCTATCGCTCGCTGATCACGGTGCTGACCAAGCGCATGGCGGAAGACCTCACCGAATATCTGCACGAGCAGGGCATCCGCGTCCGCTACATGCACAGCGACATCGACACCATCGAGCGCATCGAGATCATCCGCGATTTGCGCCTCGGCGCCTTCGACGCGCTGGTCGGCATCAACCTGCTGCGCGAGGGCCTCGACATCCCCGAATGCGCCCTGGTCGCGATCCTCGACGCCGACAAGGAAGGCTTTCTGCGCAGCGAGACCTCGCTGATCCAGACCATCGGCCGCGCCGCGCGCAACGTCGACGGCAAGGTGATCCTCTACGCCGACCAGATGACCGGCTCGATGGAGCGCGCCATCGCGGAGACCAACCGGCGCCGCGAGAAGCAGGTCGAGTACAACAACGCCAACGGCATCACGCCGGAGAGCGTGAAGAAGCAGATCGGCGACATCCTCAACTCCGTCTACGAGCGCGACCACGTGCTGGTCGAGGTCGGCGGCCACGACATGACCGACGACGTCATCTCGATCGGCCACAATTTCGAAGCCGTGCTCGCGGACCTGGAAACCCGCATGCGCGAGGCCGCAGCCGATCTGAACTTCGAGGAAGCCGCCCGCCTGCGCGACGAGGTCAAGCGCCTGCGCGCCACCGAGCTCGCGGTGGTCGACGATCCCACCGCCAAGCAGCGCACCGTCGCCGGCAAGGCCGGCGCCTATGCCGGAGCTAAGAAGTACGGCGATGCGGCGAACTTGCCGGTCAGCGCGATGAAGAAGAAAACGGTCGGCTCCGCGTTGAAGGCGAGCGGCGGCAGCGGCTCGAAGGTGCACAAGCCGCATCTCGACGAGATGCACGGCCCGGAGTCGCTGCCCTACCGCGAGAAGCCGAGCCTGCCGGCAAAGCCGTTCGGCAGCACCAGCCGGATCATCCAGCCGACGGACTCAAGGCAATCGGGCCCGGAGTTCGGGCCGGCGCCGAAGTCGACCGGCGGGATGCCGGGACGGCGGGGTGGGTGGAAGAAGAGGTAGGCCTAGAGGCAACACCGTTCGTGGCTATGGATTCCGGGCTCGCTTTGCAGCGCCCCGGAATGACGGCGGAGACCTCACCCCACGCTCGCCGTCACCACGGCCATCACCGACAGCAGCAGCACGATGGTGACGAGCTGGAGCGAGGCGACCGGCTGGGTGCGCCAGGCCGTGATCTTGTCGGACAGCGACAGATGGGCCTCGAAGAATTTCGACTCGTAGACGGTCTTGAACAGGTGCGGGAAGCTTGGGCCGAACGTCACGGCCAGCAGCGCGTGGGCGAGCGAGGCGATGGCGACGAAGATGGCGACGCCGGGATCGCCGACGAGATCGTGGTTGCCGCAGAGCTTGAGCAGGAAGGCGGCCAGGGCGAAGGTCGGGAAGCTCTGCAGGATCGCGGTCAGCGCGAGGCCTTCGAGCGCGTTGTGCAGGCGGGACTTTCGGACTCTGGCGATGGCAGCCATGGCACGTCTCCCTGATGACACCCTGATGACTTGGGGATGACGTTAGCGGCGATGCCCACGGGGCGATGTGAGATGGGTCACGCGCTTTTCGACGCCGGACAAGAATGAGAAGGGGGCCGGGCTTGTGGCGTTGAACCTACCGCCCGCTCCGCGTTGAGAGGGGTGGCTCCGGGAGTTCGCTCGCCCCGCTCCTGCGCGTTGCGCGACGGGCCGCACATTCCAGCACGAATTCGTGCAGCCACCCCATTACTCAACTCTCAGTTGCATGCCATGAACCTGGCATTGCACTGGCGCGTCATACCGTCTGCAACGTCCCTGTGGTTTTGCGGATTGCCGGTGCGCGGGGCCACGCGCTAGCGTTGCACAACGGCCAGAGAGGACGGGCGGAATGACGATCGAGAAGCTCAATCGCCAACGCGTGCTGCATCTGCTCGACGCCTTTGTGCGCGGCGATATCGAAGCCGCGCTGTCCTGCTGCACCGACGACGTCGACTTCCTCACCCATGCGCCGATCGACGTGCTGCCGCATATGGGGCCCCGCCACGGCAAGGCCGAATTGCGCGAGCTGTGGCAGACGATCTGGTCGCGCTATTCCGAAGTTCGCTACAAGGCGCCGCACATTGTCGCCGAGGGCGAGGCGGTCGCGACCTACATACAGACCTATTTCAGGAAGCGCAGCAACGACCGCATCGTGCAGTTCGACATGGCCGTGTTCTATACCTTCCGCGGCAGGCTGGTGGCTGAGATCCGCGAGATCATCGATTCCTACGATCTGGTGCAGCAGGTGCTGGAGCGCGAAATCGGGCCGTTGATCACGGGCGTGCAGGTGGATTGATCGCTTCTCGCCTCGAACCCGGATCCGAGCCCGGAAGATTACGGGGTTCTATTGTAAATCTCACAAACCCCGTTCAATTGTGCATTGCGAAAACGTGAATTGCGTTTTGGCCGAAACCTACTATTTTGTTCGCATACAAATGAGTTGATCCCCCCCGGCGCCTGACTGCGCGTGGGGTTGTTTTCCGTTTTTTCGCAAGCCAGCTTCAGGACTGCCAGAATGACAGAGCACAGCCTCTGGCGTTTCTCGCGCGCGTTGCACCGCGCGATCAACGACCGGCATTTCGGGGATATCGAGGCCCTGATCGACGAGGACGTCGAATGGGCGCTCTACGGCCCGATCGACATGTTTCCGTTCCTCGGCGCGCGCCAGGGCAAGGACGCCGTGCTCGACGTCATCCGTCAGCTCGCCGACAATTTCCAGGTCCGCCGCTTCGACCGCGAGAGCATCATGCTCGGCGTCGATTCCGCCGCTTCGATGGTGCGCTATTCACTCACGGCCCTGGATTCCAACAAGCCGATCAGCCTGCGGGTCGCGCAGTTCGCCCAGTTCAGGGCAGGCAAGCTCGTCAGCATGCGCGTCCTGATCGACACGTTCGATCTGGTCGAGCAGGCACTCGGCCGCGCCATTCATCTGCCGAAGATGACCAGCGTCGGCTGACGGGGACACCAACGGGCCCCGCTGTTCGGGACCGATGACGATGCCGGCTGCGACGTCCTGGCTTCCAGCCCCGCCGGATGCCGTCGCGCCAGGAGCTCGTCATCGGGCGCGCGCCGCGCGCGCGGCCCGTTGGTTCGCCGCCTTGAAGGCACCGCCACAATTTCGCAACGATGGGTCAGCATTTTCGCGCGCAATGGCGCATGGTCTTTGCTGACGGCCGATATATGTTATCGGACAGCATGCGTTGGGGCTCGCGGGCAGGACGATGGAATTCTCGACAGGGTTTGGCTGGACCAGGCTGCCGATGCTGGCGGCCACATTCATTTTGGGCTCGGTTCTGACGGCCTCGGCGCAGATCATCCCGCCCTTCTCCCCCGCAGCGGCCGCGCCCGACGACGAGGCCGAAACCGAGACGGCAGAGCCGGTCGACGTCAACGATCCGGACGTGCTCAAAGGCATCGACGTCGACAAGCTCGATTGGAGCCAGCTCGCGGTCGACGCCGGCACCGGCATCGATCCCATGGCCGCCAAGAAACGCGCCCAGGCCGCCGCCAGGGACGGGCTGGACTGGTCGTCCAATGCCAACGCGAACGGCTCCTCGGCGGTGACGGTGAAGCAGTCCGTATCCTCGTTCTGGGATACGCGGATCGGCGCCGACATTACGGTGACGAGCGAGCCGCGGACGATGTCCGAGCTGCTGGCGCAGAAGGCCACCAACGGCGGCAACCTGCCGCAATCCTCCGGCAGCGCCTGGGCGACGGCAACCGCGCCCGGCGCCGGCGCGATCTGGGACAAGACCGCGGTGGAAGCCCGCGTCGATCCCGGCGCCGAGCAGAGCAAGATCGGGGCCTCGCTGACCAAATCGGTGCCGCTGTCGAGCGACACCGCGCTGACGCTCCAGAACGGCTACAGCGTCAACCAGCAGGGCACCAGCGCCGTGCCCGGCATCGGCGGCCACATCACCCGCAATTACGAAACCGACCAGTCCGCCAAGGTCACCCTCAGCGACACCGGCACCAGCATCACCGCCGGCCAGACGCTGTCGACCACCGACGACAAATGGCTGCGCAAGGTCGGCGCCGAGCAGAAGCTGTTCGACAACGTCACCGTCTCCGGCTCGGTCGGCGAGACCTCGCAAGGCGCGATCAACAAGAGCGTGACGGCCGGCTTCAAGAAGAGCTGGTAGTTCCACGCTCCACCTTCTCCCCTCATCCTGAGGGCACTCCGAAGGAGCGCGTCTCGAAGGATCGAGGCCCCTCTGCCACAGCCGGGCCTGCATGGTTCGAGACGCGCGCGAGAGCGCGCTCCTCACCATGAGGGGATAGGGTTGGCGTCCCCGCAACGGCGTTCACACTCTCCTAACCATGCGCCACGGCAAAACCCCCGAATGGTCCGCCCTTGCCGCATCTTGGCCCATTTGCGGCCAAAATCGGACGCCCTGATAGGGAAGCCTCACAGACGTCGTCGTGCGGGGGACACTCGCGCTGCGCTCAACGCGAACAGGGGAACAACGATGAACGCCATGCGTCCCGAAAAGATCGAGACCACCGAGACCGAGACGGTCGACACCAACCTCGCCGCCGTGACGGAGGTCGAGGCCGGCATCCGTGACTTCGTGCGCAACGATATCGCCTATCTGCGCCGGCCGGCGTCGACCACCACCGACGCGCCGCCGCTCGACCCGAGCGCGGAAGCCACCGTCAACAACGTCAACTCGCTGATCCAGCGCGTCGCCGGCACCTCGCTTGCCGAGATCGAGAACCTGATCTCCGAGCTCGAGAGCCTGCGCGACCTGCTCCATGCCGAAGGCCAGCGCGTCCAGCGCGAGATCTCCGGCTACGCCCAGCTCAGCCAGGCCGCGATGAAGTCGACCCGCATGATCGCCGACAACGTCGCGCAGTGGAAGCGCGCCGCCGACGGCCTGCGCAACAGCTGATCGCAAAGCACCGCATCACCGGCCGCCGCGTTCTCCCAAGGGAGCGCGGCGGTTTTGATTCCGGGAGGGTGCGATAGGCTACACTGCCTCTCCAACAGAGCTGTCATCACCCGCGAAAGCGGGTGATCCAGTATTCCAGAGACGGCGGTGATCGAGCCGAGAGGCCTCGGCGCACTGGATGCCCCCGGTCAAGCCGGGGCATGACAGCAGAGGGTGTGGCCGCGACGACAGCGCTGCGGTGCATGCGCGTTCACATGGTCAGCGCCGCGCGTCCTTTTGAACCCGCCGCCCGTCCCCGGCGACCAATGGCAGGCACCCGTGCCGCCGTGGCCGGGCCTGGGGATATTTCAGATGGAAAGCATTCGGCCCGACACCACGGACCCGATACCGTTGCGGCCCGCGCCGAACCAATTCGGCACGATCATGCTGCGCTTTGTCGGGCTGCTGGCGGTTGCGATCGCCGTCCTGGCGTTCGTCTATAGCCGCTGAGCTGCGGCGGCCGGATGCCGGCCGCGAAAAATGAACGAAGTGTTACCGGCTCGCGTCGGCGGCCGAGATTTCCAGGGTATAGGCGCCATCGGCATAGCCCTTCACCACCATGCCGGCAACCAGCATCACGGCGAGCGTCGCGGTCGCGAAGATAAATCCAACAAACTTGAGTGCGCCGCGATCTGCCATGGTCCTCGTCCCCTGTCTCTGCCAATTGGTTTCAAATAGACAGCGACAGGTTCATAATTAGTTAGCAACTCACTGGTTCCGCAGAAACGCTTCGCGATAATCATGTTGCGCAGGCTTATGGCAGCCGTCCCGAATCGCGTCCATAGCGCGCGGGCAACACTCGCTCGGTTTCTCCTCTCCCTCTCCCCGTTCTTACGGGGAGAGGGAGAGGGGCCTCTCTCAGCGTACGGGATGTCGAGAGACCTGTACCCTCTCACCCGAATTCGATCTACGATCGAATTCGACCTCTCCCCGCAAGCGGGGAAAGGTGAAGAAACCAGCTCGATCCCGTCTAACCGCTGTTCGCACGCCTCGGCACGAAGGCTGAAGCGGTGATGGAATAGACGTCTTCGCCGCGCTGGTTGGTGCCGGTGGTGTGGGCGGTCAGGATGCCCCAGCCGGGGCGCGAGGCCGAGATGCGCTTGTCGGTGACGACGTTGACGTACGCGACGGTATCGCCGGCGAGCACCGGCCTGATCCAGCGCAGGTCACGAAAGCCCGGCGACGGGCCCCACACCGCAACCTCCTCGCCGCGCGAAGCGGCCTCGCGCGCCAGACGCTGGCCGTCGGCGACAAGCAGGCTCATGCAGGCCGAGCCGACATGCCAGCCCGACGCGGCGAGCCCGCCGAACAGCGAGTTCTTGCCCTCCTCCTCGTCGAGATGAAAACGCTGCGGATCGAACTTGGCGGCGAATGTCTTGATGGCCTCGGCGGTGAACGTATAGGTGCCGATCTCGCGGCGCTGGCCGATCTCGATGTCGTCGAAGAACTGCATCAGGCCGCTCCCTCGCGCCGCTTGATCAGGATCGGCGACGTCATCTCGGCGAGCGCCTCACCCTTGGCGTTGCGCGCGGTGCATTTGAACTTGACGATGCCGAGCTCGGGCCGGCTCTTCGAGCTGCGCGCCTCCATCACGTCGACATCGAGCGTGAGGTCGTCGCCGGGCCGCAGCGGCGAGAGCCAACGCACCTCGTCGACGCCGGGCGATCCCAGCGATGCGGCGCGGGTGATGAAGCCGTCGGCCATCATCCGCATCATCAGCGAGCAGAGATGCCAGCCCGAGCCGGACAGACCGCGCAGCATGCTTTTGCTGGCGGCCTCCTCGTCCAGGTGCATCGGCTGCGGATCGAACTCGGCGGCAAAGGCCAAAATCTCGTCGCGGGTGACGTGGCGCGGGCCGAACGTGCCGAACCGGCCGGGCGGGAAATCTTCGAAGGTCAGGGTCATCTTGGGAAAGCTTCGCGGGAATGACAGATTGTGGCCGCACTTTGCGGCAATCTCAACCCGCCGGCCCGCATGGCTCGTGCTACATACCGGGTGGCGGCGTTGATCTGAGTCGGATCGACCGAGGACCGGGATCCATTTACCAAGGCCCAATGCCCTGGGGAGAGCAATGTTTTCATTCAGCGACCTGTTTCAATGGGACCGCTTTATCACGCCGACCATCATCAAGACCTTCTATTGGCTGGTGATCGCGCTGATCTGCCTGTTCGGTCTCTCCGGCATCTTCTCCGGGCTCGCCGCGATGGCGATCAGCCCGTTCGGCGGCTTCCTGGTGCTGCTGTCGTCGATCGCGAGCGTCGTCGTCGGAATCGTCTTCTCGCGCATCCTCGCGGAGCTGATCCTGATCGTCTTCCGCATCAACGAACATCTCGGCGCGATCCGCGACCAGGGCAGCGGGATGCGGTGAGCCTCGCAGGTGCCGTAGGGTGGGCAAAGGCGCGCTTGCGCCGTGCCCACGATCTTTCTCAATGGCTACAGGCGGTGGGCACGCTTCCGCTTTGCCCACCCTACGGCACCGGTATTCCCGGCTTACGTATTAAACCTGAAATGCATCACGTCGCCGTCGGCGACGACGTATTCCTTGCCTTCGAGGCGGAGCTTGCCGGCATCGCGCGCGCCGGCTTCGCCGCCCAGCGCGACGTAGTCCTCATACGCAATCGTCTCGGCGCGAATAAAACCCTTCTCGAAATCGGTGTGGATCACGCCGGCCGCCGCGGGCGCCTTGGTGCCGCGATGGATGGTCCAGGCGCGGGCTTCCTTCGGGCCGACGGTGAAATAGGTGATGAGGTCGAGCAGCTTGTAGCCGGCGCGGATCAGGCGATCGAGGCCGGCTTCGTCCAGGCCGAGCGTCTCCAGGAAGTCGGCGCGCTCTTCACGTGAGATCGTGGCGATCTCGGATTCGATTTTTGCCGAGATGACGACGGCGACAGCGCCCTCCTTGGCGGCCTGCTCCTCCACGGCGTTGGAGAACGCATTGCCGGTCGCGGCCGAGCCTTCCTCGACGTTGCAGACATAGAGCACGGGCTTGGAGGACAGCAGGCCGAGCATGGAGAAGGCACGCTCCTCCTCCGCCTTGCGCTCGACGAGGCGCGCGGGCTTGCCCTCGCGCAGCAGCACCAGGGTGCGGTTGACGAGGTCGAGCTGCTCCTTTGCGTCCTTGTCGTTGCCCTTGGCCTTCTTGGTGAGGTTGTCGACGCGCTTTTCGAGGCTGTCGAGGTCGGCGAGCATCAGCTCGGTCTCGATGGTCTCGATGTCGGCGAGGGGGGCGATCTTGCCCTCGACATGGGTGATGTCGGAATCTTCAAAGCAGCGCACCACATGCGCGATGGCGTCGACCTCGCGGATGTTGGCGAGGAACTGATTGCCGAGGCCTTCGCCCTTGGAGGCGCCGCGGACCAGGCCCGCGATGTCGACGAAGGTCAGCCGGGTCGGGATGATCTGGCCGGACTTGGCGATGGCGGCGAGCTTCTCCAGCCGCGGATCCGGCACGGCGACCTCGCCGACATTCGGCTCGATGGTGCAGAACGGATAGTTCGCGGCCTGCGCCGCGGCCGTCTCGGTCAGCGCGTTGAACAAGGTCGACTTGCCGACATTGGGCAATCCGACGATTCCGCATTTGAATCCCACCAGCGTTATTCCTTGCCGTTGTCGTCCTTGGTCAAAAATCCCTTCGCCTGCATGGCGAGATGCACCCTGTTGGCGAAGGTCGCGTCCGTGCCCTTGGCCACCAGGCCTGCGTGCTCGGCCACCGCCTCGCACAGCGTCGCCACCCAGTCGTTGTCGGCCTTGGCGAAGTCCGACAGCACGTGGGCGTGCACCAGTTCCTTGACGCCGGGATGACCGATGCCGAGGCGCACGCGGCGATAGTCGTTGCCGATATGCGCCGAGATCGACCGCAGGCCGTTGTGTCCGGCGATGCCGCCGCCGATCTTCACCCGCACCTTGCCCGGCTGCAGTTCGAGCTCGTCATGGAACACGGTGACGTCGCCGGGCGCGATCTTGAAGAAGCTCGCCGCTTCCTGAACGCTGCGGCCGGATTCGTTCATGTAGGTGGTCGGCTTGAGCAGGATCACGCGCTCAGGTCCGAGCGTGCCTTCCGAAGTCTCGCCCTGAAACCTGCGGCGCCACGGCGCAAAGCCATGACGCCGCGCGATCTCGTCGACGGCCATGAAGCCGATATTGTGCCGGTTACGTGCGTATTTCGCGCCGGGATTGCCGAGCCCAACAAAGAGTCGCATGACGCGGCGCGCCCCTCAGCCGGCGCGCGATCAGGGACCCCGCGCCAGCTCTTTCGAGAGATTACTTCTTCTTGTCGCCGCCGGCGGGAGCCTTGGCAGCCGCGGCAGGCGCAGCAGCGCCCGCGGCCGGAGCCGCAGCGCCAGCGGCCGGAGCTGCCGCAGCAGCGCCAGGAGCTGCAGCCGCAGCCGCGGCCTTCTGCTCTTCGGCGTAGCCGGACGGGGGCACGATGGTGACGAGGGTCGCGTCCTCGCGGGTCAGCGCCTTCACGCCGGCCGGCAGCTTGACGTCGGACAGATGCAGCGAGTGACCGATTTCGAGCGAGCCGACATCGGCCTCGATGTACTGCGGAATGCTCTCGACGCCGCATTCGAGCTCGATCGCGTGGGCGACGATGTTGACGGTGCCGCCGCGCTTCACGCCCGGGGACGTTTCCGCCTTCACGACGTGCAAGGGCACGCTGATGCGGATGGTGGCGCCTTCGCCGAGCCGCATGAAGTCGACATGGATCGGGAAGTCCTTGACCGGATCGAGGTGATAGTCGCGCGGAATCACGCGGTGCTTCTTGCCCTCGAGATCGATGTCCACCAGCGTGGTCAGGAACCGGCCGGCGAGGATGCGCTGGCGCAGTTCGCGATCTTCGATCGAGATCGTCACCGGGGGCTGGTTGTTGCCATAGATCACTCCGGGCACGCGCCCGGCGCGACGCTCAGCCCGGGCGGCCCCCTTGCCGCTCTTCGGACGTGCGGTCGCCTTCAATTCCTTGACGGTCGTCGCCATGTCGTTAAGTCCTTGTTTTTGCAAAAGTTAATGGGCCGCAGCGCGGCCCATGGCATAGCTCGCAGCAAGCCTCCAGGGGTGCGGGGGCCACGAACTTGGCGGGCTTTTAGCTGGAAGATGCGGAAATGACAAGGAGAATGGCTGGCGGGAAGAGAGACCGGCTGCCGTCATTCCGGGGCGGTCGCACAGCGACCGAACTATGGTGCGCAATTGCGCACCTGAGAAGCTCGAGATTCCGGGTTCGATGCTGCCGCATCGCCCCGGAATGACGCCGAGGGAAACTTACCCGCCGAGCTTGGCCTCCAGCGCCGCGATGCGCGATTTCAGCGCTTCATTCTCCTCGCGCGCCAGGCGCGCCATGTCCTTGACCGCCTCGAACTCCTCGCGCTTGACCAGATCCATGTCGCGCAGGAATTTCTCCGCCTGGGTCCGCATCACCGTGTCGAACTCGCGCTTGACGCCCTGGGCGGCCCCGGCGGCGTCGTTCATCAGGCGGCCGATCTCGTCGAAAAACCGGTTGTTGGTCTGGGTCATGGCTGCCTCCGATAAACTTTGCGCGAACTCTCCGAAACACAATGGCAATCCGAAGGGAGCGGTTCAAGGGCCGCGGGGTGATATCCTTGTCATGCCCCGGTGTCCTTGCAATCGTACTCGACGTCCCTGCATAAGAAGAATCACATGGCGTCTGCTGGCGCCGACCGCCGCGATTTCGCTTGGACATAGAAGGCGCGATGCAGCTTCTTCTGATCGACTTCCCCGCCTTCAAGCCGATCGCGCTCGAGATCGGACCGTTCGCGATCCGCTGGTACGCGCTGGCCTATATCTGCGGCATCGTGTTCGGCTGGCTCTATGCGCGCTCGCTCTTGAAGAACGACCGGCTGTGGGGCGGACCGGCGCCGATCTCGCTGCTCCAGATCGACGACTTCATCCTCTGGGTCACGCTCGGCATCATCCTCGGCGGCCGCACCGGCTACGTGCTGTTCTACAACCTGCCCTTCTTCGTCGATCATCCCGCCGCGATCTTCAGGCTATGGGAGGGCGGCATGTCGTTCCACGGCGGCTTCCTCGGCTGCGTCGTCGCGGTGATGTGGTTTGCCTATCGCAACGGCATCTCGATCCTGTCGCTCGGCGACATCACCACCGCGGTCGCCCCGGTCGGGCTGCTGCTCGGGCGGATCGCCAATTTCATCAACGGCGAATTGTGGGGGCGCGCCACCGACGCGAGCCTGCCCTGGGCGATGATCTTCCCCAACGATCCGACGCAACTGCCGCGTCATCCGAGCCAGCTCTACGAAGCCGGCATGGAGGGCATCCTGCTGTTCACCGTGCTTGCGATCATGATCCGCTACGGTGCCTTGAAGCGGCCCGGCATAATCCTCGGCGCCTTCATCCTGATCTATGGCCTGACCCGGATTGCCGGCGAGCATTTCCGCGAACCGGACGCACAGCTTGGTTTCCTCTGGGGCGGATTAACCATGGGCATGCTGCTGTCGATCCCGATGCTTATCGTCGGCCTCATACTTATTGTATTGGCAGTCAGGCGCGGTGCGCCGCAGCCCGTTGAGGCCATTCGTTAATTCATTTCGAGAAAGTACGCCGTGACCGACCAGCCGCTACTCGACGAGATCAAGGCGCTGATCAAATCCTCAGGCCCCATGCCGGTCTGGCGCTACATGGAACTGTGCCTGATGCATCCGCGCTATGGCTATTACGTCTCGCGCGATCCGCTCGGGCGTGAGGGCGATTTCACCACCGCGCCCGAGGTCAGCCAGATGTTCGGCGAGCTCCTGGGCCTGTGGACCGCCTCGGTCTGGAAGCAGATGGGCTCGCCGCAATTCCTGCGGCTGATCGAGCTCGGACCGGGCCGCGGCACCATGATGGCGGACGCCCTGCGCGCACTCCGCGTGCTGCCGCCGCTCTATCAGGCGCTCCATATCCACATGGTCGAGGTCAATCCGGTCCTGCGCGAGCGGCAGGGCGCGACGCTGTCCGCCGTGCGCAACATCTCCTGGCACGACAGCATCGACGACGTGCCGGAAGGGCCGAGCATCATCCTCGCCAACGAATATTTCGACGTGCTGCCGATCCACCAGATGGTCCGCCTCGAGAACGGCTGGCACGAGCGCGTGATCGAGCTCGACGGCAACGGCAGGCTTCAGTTCGGCGAGGCGCCGGAGCCGACCCCGCGCTTCGACGTGCTGCTGCCGCCCTTGGTGCGCGCCGCGCCGGTCGGCGCCGTGTTCGAATGGCGGCCCGACGGCGAGATCATGAAGCTGGCCACCCGCGTGCGCGACCAGGACGGCGCGGCCCTGATCATCGACTACGGCCATTTGCGCAGCGATGCCGGCGACACGTTCCAGGCGATTGCCCGCCACACCTTCGCCGATCCCCTGAAGGCGCCGGGCCAGGCCGACGTCACCGCCCATGTCGACTTCCAGGCGCTGGCGCGCGCGGCTGAGGATGTCGGCGCGCGCGTGCACGGGCCGGTGGCGCAAGGCGACTTCCTCAAGCGCATCGGCATCGATACGAGGGCTGCCGCTTTGATGCAGAAGGCAACGCCGGAAGTGGCCACCGACATTTCGATCGCGCTCAAGCGGCTGACGGACACCGGGCGCGGCGGCATGGGCTCGATGTTCAAGGTGCTCGGCATCTCCGAGCCGCGGCTGACGGGCATCGCCGGCCTCAGCGATCTCGAACAGGCCGGAGGCAATTGATGACGCTCACCTCCTCGCTGCTGGCAGCGGTGCCCGGCCTGCGCCACGCCTTCTTCACGCGTGAAGGCGGCGTCTCCGGCGGCATCTATTCCGCGCTGAACGGCGGGCTCGGCTCCAACGACGATCAGGGCCTCGTTGCGGAGAACCGCCGCCGCATGGCCGAGCATGTCGGTGTCGCCGCGGACCGTTTCCTCAGCCTGCACCAGATCCACTCGCCCGACGTGCTGGTTGCCGAGACACCGTGGCCGAGCGGGCCGCGGCCGAAGGGCGATGCGCTGGTGACGAAAACGCCCGGCATTGCGCTCGGCGTCTCCACCGCCGATTGCGGACCGGTGCTGTTCGTCGATCCCCATGCGCGCGTGATCGGCGGCGCACATGCCGGCTGGAAAGGCGCGCTCACCGGCGTGCTGGAGGCAACGATTTCGGCGATGGAGGATCTCGGCGCCAGCCGCGGGGGCATCATCGCCGCGATCGGGCCGCTGATCCGCCAGGACAGCTACGAGGTCGGCAACGAGTTCGTGGCGCGCTTCATCGAGGCCGATGCGGACAATGCAATGTTCTTCATCCCGTCGGTGCGCGAGGGGCATGCGATGTTCGATCTCGCCGGCTTCATCCGCCAGCGGCTCGAGGCCGCCGGCATCCTGATGATCGACGATCTCGGTCTCGATACCTATGCCGACGAGCGCTTCTTCAGCTATCGCCGCTCGGTACATCGCAAGGAGCCGGATTACGGCCGCCACGTCCACGCGATTGCGCTCGAAGCGTGAACACAAGGGCAACATCCCGTCATTCCGGGGCGCGCGAAGCGAGAACCCGGCATCCATCGTGCAGCAATGTACGGGGAGAAATGGAGTCCGGGCTCGCGCCAGGTGGCGCGCCCCGGATTGACGGCAGCTTGTGTCGCCACCGCCCTAGACCTTAACCGATTTTAACGATATCGCTGCCCTCCATAATGAGGGACGCGTCATTCATCCTGGGCCGCGCGGGTTCGCGCGTGCTGGCGGTCATGCTGCTGGCGGCTGCGACCGCGCTTGGCGGCTGCGCCGGCGGTGGTGGCAGCGCCGCCAATTCCTATGCGATGGCGCCGAGCACCGGCTCGGGCGCGACGGTCGCCTTCGAATCGATCGACGGCCCGCCGCCGCAGGTGTTCGACCGCATGGTCGGCGTGCTCGACAGCGAATCCAAGCTGCGCAGCCTGTCCGTGGTCTCCCGCGAGGGCTCGGCCGCCTACCGCGTGCGCAGCTACCTCTCCGCCCAGATCGTCCGCGGCAAGACCGTGATCGCCTGGGTCTGGGACGTCTACGACGCCAACCAGCAGCGCGCGCTGCGCCTGTCCGGCGAGGAACCGACCTCGGCCAAGGGCGGTCGCGACGCGTGGGCGGCTGCCGACGATCTGGTGCTGCGGAAGATCGCCCAGGCCGGATTCGGCGGACTTTCCAACATGATCAACGGCACGCCGGATGCGCCGAGCACGGCTCCGGGCCTGCGGGGTCCGGCGGTGGCGAGCGTCGCTCCGGTCCCGCCCGCGCCGGAGATGCCGGCCTCGGCGCTCGGCTATGCCGAGCAATAACCCCTGCTAAACCACGGCCTGAAGTTGCGGCCAAACCGTTGGCCCGACTCAGGATTTTCGAAGGGAAAACGTAGCCTTCCGGGTTGCCATTGCAGCCTCCCGCCTGATATTTCCTCGCCCGTCGTAACCGTGCTTCCAGTGGGATCTGAGATGTTGAACGTCGTATCCAGCAAAGCGCGGGAGGAAGCGTCTATGTCGGCCAAAAACGGCTCCATCAAGCTCGTCGCCGGCAACTCCAATCCGGCCCTCGCGCAGGCGATCGCGCAAGGCCTCGACCTGCCGCTGACCAAGGCGGTGGTGCGGCGCTTCGCCGACATGGAGATCTTCGTCGAGATCCAGGAGAACGTCCGCGGCTCGGATGCCTTCGTCATCCAGTCGACCTCGTTTCCCGCGAACGACCATCTGATGGAGCTCCTGATCATCACCGATGCGCTGCGCCGCTCCTCGGCGCGCCGCATCACCGCGGTGCTGCCCTATTTCGGCTACGCCCGGCAGGACCGCAAATCGGGCTCGCGCACGCCGATCTCGGCCAAGCTCGTCGCCAATCTGATCACGCAGGCCGGTGTCGACCGCGTCATGACGCTCGACCTGCATGCCGGCCAGATCCAGGGCTTCTTCGACATCCCGACCGACAATCTCTACGCCGCGCCGCTGATGGTGCGCGACATCAAGGACAAGTTCGACCTCTCCAAGGTGATGGTGATCTCGCCCGACGTCGGAGGCGTGGCCCGCGCGCGCGGCCTTGCCAAACGCATCAACACCCCGCTCGCGATCGTCGACAAGCGTCGCGAGCGCCCGGGTGAATCCGAGGTCATGAACGTGATCGGCGATGTCGCCGGCTACACCTGTATCCTCGTCGACGACATCGTCGATTCCGGCGGCACGCTGGTGAATGCGGCCGACGCGCTGATCGCCAAGGGCGCCAAGGACGTCTACGCCTACATCACCCACGGCGTGCTCTCCGGCGGCGCGGCCGCCCGCATCTCCGGCTCCAAGCTGAAGGAGCTGGTGATCACCGACTCGATCCTGCCGACGGAGGCAGTGACCAAGGCGCCGAACATCCGCACGCTGCCGATCGGCAGCCTGATCTCGGATGCGATCGCGCGCACGGCGGCCGAAGAGTCGGTGTCGAGCCTGTTCGACTGATTTTTCTTTTGCTGGTCTCGTGGGGTGGGCAAAGGCGCGACGCGCCGTGCCCACCTTATTTTCTTTGCGAGAGAAGGTGGGCACGCTTGCGCTTTGCCCACCCTACGACTGATCTTCTTCGCCTCTCCCCGCTTGCGGGGAGAGGGAGAGACATCCTACCCCACGATGCCCGCCGCGACCTGGCCACGCAGACGTTCGAGGCCGAGCAGGGTCTCCGCACAGGCGGCGGCGACCTCGACACCCTTGATAGCAAAATGCTTGCGGAAGAAGTCGTAGTGCACCTCGGTCTCGTGGAATTGCTGCGGCGTCAGCACCGCTGAGAACACCGGCACCTCGGTGCGGAGCTGCACGTCCATCAAGGCCTTGATCACGGTGTCGGCGACGAATTCGTGGCGATAGATGCCGCCGTCGACGACGAGGCCGGCGGCGACGATCGCGGTGTAGCGCCGCGTCTTGGCGAGAACCTGCGCATGCAGCGGGATCTCGAACGAGCCCGGCACCTCGAACACGTCGACATGCGTGAGGTGCCGCGCCGCGGCCTCCCTCATGAAGGCGATACGGGCCTCCTCGACCACGTCGCGGTGCCAGCAGGCCTTCACGAAGGCCACCCGCTGCGGTTTGGCGAAGCGTGGATGCTCGGTCGCGGGTCCTTGCGGAACCGACGGTTGGTGGATTTCAGTTTCGGCTTGGAGAGCTTCGACTTGGGGATCTTGCAGCATCTGATTCATGGCTTTCCTCGGTTTAAGGACCAGAATCAGGGCACACGGAACGACAAACAGCCGCACCTTGCGATGCGTCTGCCACCGACCGTTCTCTTTCATCCGGACTTTGACCGTCGGCTTCGGAGTTGCACCGAATCTGCTGACCCTTCCCTTCGGGAACCCCTTAGGGAAGGCGCTCGCGGGCTTGGGCCTTTCGGCCCTTACCGCCGGTGGGGACTTTCACCCCGCCCTGAGAACATCGGCCGCTCGGGATGAACGGCCTGGGCGGAAATATGCCGCCGGCGCGCCGGCGCGGCAAGCGTGTTCCGCATGGGCAAATCGCATGGTCCCATGCCGGCGCGGCGGTCCGGGCCTCGCGGGACGGAATTAACGACTGGCGCCCTCCGCCGAATCCGATTCCGGTTTGTTCTTCCTGCATCGGGATCCGGGACTTCCGACGTTAAGAATTGTGGCGGAGATGAGCTGTGGACGAACGAGTCCTGGCTTGTGGACGGACTCGGGACCCGGTTGCGCAGATTCCGCAAATCACATCACTTGATCCGCGACAGGCCCGCGCTGATCCGAGGGGATCGCAACAGTGACCTGGGGATCGCAAGAGCGACCCTGAGGGATCGCAGCAGCGACGTTGAGGGAGCGTGCCGGGCCGACCGCGTGCGTATCAAGGATAACAAAAAGGCAAGAGGTCGAGACGGCATGTCCCTGCTCGAAGGCACTATCGATTCCAGAAGCCATCCGCTCGCGGTGGTCGAGGATATCGCTGCCAGCAACAACTGGCCGTTCGAACGCTCCGGCGAAGACGAACTCACGATTGTCTCGAAGGGACAATGGACCGACTACCAGCTCTCCTTCACCTGGATGGGCGAGATCGAGGCGCTGCATCTGGCCTGCGCCTTCGACATGAAGATTCCGCTCGCGCGTCGCGGCGAGGTGCAGCGGCTCGTCGCTGCCGTCAACGAGCAGCTGTGGGTCGGTCATTTCGATTTGTGGACCAACACCGGCATGGTGATGCACCGCCAGGCCCTGGTGCTGCCGGGCGGGCTGACCGCTTCGACCGCGCAATGCGAGGCCATGCTCGCCGGCGCCATCCACGCCTGCGAGCGCTATTTCCCGGCGTTCCAGTTCGTGGTGTGGGCGGGCAAGACCACGACCGAGGCCATGGACGCCGCGATGTTCGATACGGTCGGCGAGGCGTAGGGGATCGCCTCTCTCCAGCGTCGTCCCGGACGAGCGAAGCGAAGATCCGGGACCCATACCGCGTGATGCCCGTTGTGGCACAACGCTTGTTGCCACCATCTTCATCCACTAGAACCGCCTGTGGTTATGGGTCCCCGCTTTCGCGGGGACGACACTGAGCGTGTGGCGGCAACGATGGCGAACAGCACCCTTCAAGACATCACCGGCACCATCCTGCTCGCCGGCGCCGGCAAGATGGGCGGCGCGATGCTGACCGGATGGCTCTCGGGCGGGCTCGACCCGCGCCGCGTCGCCGTGATCGATCCGCATCTCTCGCCCGAGATCACCGCGCTCGCCGCCAGGGGTGTCGCGCTCAATCCCGACGCGACGACGCTCGGCCCCGTCGAGACACTGGTCGTTGCGGTGAAGCCGCAGATGTTCCGCGAGGCCGGCGCAAGACTGAAAGCGTTCGTCTCGGACCGGACCTCGGTGGTCTCGATCATGGCGGGAACCACGATCGCCTCGCTCCAGGAGGTCTGCGGCGGCGCCGTCGTGCGCGCGATGCCGAACACGCCGGCCGCGATCGGCCGCGGCATCACCGTAGCCGTCGCGGCCAACAACGTCAGCACCACGCAGCGCGCGGTGGCCGACGCGCTGCTGCGCGCCACCGGCTCGGTCGAATGGGTCGAGGACGAAGGCCTGATGGACGCGGTGACGGCCGTCTCCGGCTCAGGGCCAGCCTATGTGTTCCTGCTCGCCGAGGAGCTGGCACGCGCCGGCGTCGAGGCCGGCCTGCCCGAGGCGCTCGCAACGAAGCTCGCACGCGAGACGGTCGCGGGCTCCGGCGAACTGCTGCACCGGTCGGAGCTGCCCTCGAGCACGCTGCGCCAGAACGTCACCTCGCCCGGCGGCACCACCGCCGCAGCGCTCGGCGTCCTGATGGGCGAGCCCGGCCTGCGCGATCTCATGATCCGCGCCATTGCCGCAGCGACCAAGCGATCGAAGGAATTGGCGAAGTAAACAGGTGCCGTACCTTCGTAGGGTGGGTTAGCCGTCGGCTGCGCGAAGCGCAGTCCGAAGGCGTAACCCACCATGTTTCAGCGATCGTCAAACGAGTTGGTGGATTACGCTTCGCTAATCCACCCTACTTACCCAGCCGCTTGTTGAACATCTCGACATTCACAAGCCCGCGCGCGTGACGGCCCTCGCCGAGCTTGCGCGTACCCTCGAAAGCTTCGACCTCGAAGCGGATGACGCGGCGCTCGACCGCAACCACCCTTGCGGCGGTCCGCACCGTCGCGCCGACGAGGGCGGCGGCGAGATGGCGGATATCGACCTCGGTGCCGACAGTGACCCAGCCCGGCTGCAGCGCGGCGCGGATCGCATCGCCCGAGGTCATCTCCATCTCCAGGATCATCATCGGCGTCGCATAGACAAAGGGCATGCCGGGCACGAAATGCCCGACCGTGCGCTCGGCCGGCACCACCAGCGTGCGCTCGGCGCTCATGCCGATCGTGATGAAGTCGCGTGCGTCCATGGGACCCTCACACGGTGTCGTCCCGGACAAGCGCAGCTCGTGACAACGCGTAGCGTTGTCTCGAGCGAAGCGCCGATCCGGGACCCATAACCACAGGGTTGAGTTCGACGAAGACTCGGAATTACCAGTTCCGCCCCACAACCACTCCCTGTGGTTATGGGTCCCCGCGTTCGCGGGGACGACAGTGGAGAATGCCGCGCTGCCCGTGGCTACTTCTTCGCAGCCGCCGCCGCGCGTTCCACGAAGGTCTTGCCGCCCTTCATCTTGTGGCGGAGCGGAGCTTCGTTGATCTGGATGACGACGGCATCGGCATCGACGCCGAGATTCTTCACCAGCGCCTGCGTGATGTCGCGCATCATGCCGGCCTTCTGCTCGTCGGTGCGGCCTTCGGCCATGCTGATGGTGATCTCAGGCATTGTTCTCTCCCTTGCGGCCGGACGCCGGCCATTGACGGTCGCCATCAAACAAGACGTGGATGCCCGGGACAAGCCCGGGCATGACGGCCTCCCGGAATGGCTAGCCCCACTTTACGTCATGGCGGGCCAGGACCTCGCGCACTTTGGCGACGAGATCGGCTTCGCTGCACGAGAACTGCGCCGGCCGGCTCTCGCGCCATTCCTGGTTGGACGCGATCGCGGCGGCCGCCTTGGCGCCTTCGATCAGATCCTTGATCTGCAGCTCGCCGCGCGCCTTCTCGTCGGAGCCCTGGATGATCACGCACGGTGAGTTGCGGCGATCGGCATATTTGAGCTGGTTGCCCATGTTCTTGGGATTGCCGAGATACAGCTCGGCACGGATGCCGGCGGCGCGCAAGCTTGCCACCATCTTCTGATAATCGGCGACGCGGTCGCGGTCGAACACGGTGACGACGACCGGTCCGAATTCCGGCTTGGTGTCGAGCTTGCCGAGCAGCGTCAGCGCGGCCTGCAAGCGCGACACGCCGATCGAGAAACCGGTCGCCGGCACCGGCTCGCCGCGGAAGCGCGAGACCAGGCCGTCGTAGCGCCCGCCGCCGCCGACCGAGCCGAAGCGCACCGGGCGGCCCTTCTCGTCCTTGGTCTCGAGCAGCAATTCGACCTCGTAGACGGGCCCGGTGTAATATTCGAGGCCGCGCACGACGGAGGGATCGATCTTGATGCGATCCGCACCGTAACCCGACGCCGTGACCAGCTTGGCAATCTCCTCCAGCTCGCTCACGCCGGCCTGACCGACCGGGCTCTTGGCGAGGTAGGTCTCTGCGGCGGCAACGGCCTCTTTCCAATCCTCGCGCGGCTTGGTGATGGCGAGAACGACGTCGGCTTCGGCTTCGCTCAGATTGGCGCCCTTGGTGAAGTCGCCCTTGCCTTCTTCGCCGCCGTCCCAGCGTCCGGGACCGAGCAGCTTGCGCACTTCGTCGGTGGAAAATTTGTCGAGCTTGTCGATCGCGCGCAGCACCGTCAGCCGGCGCGCCGCGTTCTCGTCACCCGCGAGCCCAATGGCTTCCAGCACGCCGTCGAGCACCTTTCGGTTGTTCACCTTCACCACATACTGGCCGCGCGCAATGCCGAGCGCCTCCATCGTGTCCGCAGCCATCATGCAGATCTCGGCGTCCGCCGCCGGCGTCGCCGAGCCAACCGTGTCGGCGTCAAACTGCATGAACTGGCGGAAGCGGCCGGGGCCGGGCTTCTCGTTGCGGAAGACATAGCCGACGCGGTAGCTGCGGTAGGGCAGGACCAAAGCGTCGGTGCCGTAGCGCTCGCCGACGTAGCGGGCGAGCGGCGCGGTCAAATCGTAGCGCAGGCTGATCCACTGCTCGTCGTCGTCCTGGAACGAGAACACGCCCTCGTTCGGACGGTCCTGGTCGGGCAGGAACTTGCCGAGCGCGTCGGTGTATTCCATCGCCGGCGTCTCCACCGGCTCGAAGCCGTAGAGCTCGTAGACGGCGCGGATCTTCTCGACCATCTCGCGCGTCGCCCGGATCGCGGCGGGATCGCGATCCTCGAGCCCGCGCGGCAGGCGCGCCTTCAGTTTCTGGGGTTTTCTGGGTTTCTCGGCCATGCGCGGCGTTTACCAGCCGGGGCGCGAGGCGGCAACTGCCCTACGGCTGCTCCATCCGCGCCCGCAGCGCATCCGCGTCCGCCTTCGGCAGCGATTTCAGCGTCGGCTTGATGGTTTCGCCGCCGACGATCTTGCCGTTGCGCATGAACATCCAGTCCGAGATGTCGGCTTCGGCGAACGAAACTTTATCGCCGGCGTGCTTGCCCGGCAGATCGCGGGGCTGGTTGGCAAACAGACCGGTAAAGGTCCCGTCGGGCTGCTTCTTCACCTCGCCGATCCAGATGTGCTCGCCGCCCTTGCGGGTCGAGAAGCGCACCTTCAGGGCGTGCCCGGTCTCCGTCGGCTTCGGCGATTCGTAGGAGGCCCAGAACGTCGGGAGCGTGCCGCGAGCCCGCGCGATCGCCGCGTTCATCTCTGGATCGCCGGTGCGCACGTCGACGATCGGCGAGCGGTCTTGCGCTGCGACTTCGTGCGTCGGGCCGATGGTCAGGATGCCGAAGACGGAGACGCCGGTGATTGCGGTGAGAACGACCCATTTCATGGGTTGGGAGAGTCTTGTTGCCATGATCGCGATGTCCAGGATGCCTTGATGTGTCCTGGCTTTGTCGCGAGATCGTGGCGGGGCGTTCATGGCGCCAGATACCGGCCGGCGTTCCCCGGATGCTGCGCAGCGCGCCGCTTCTTGGCGGCGTGGTGCGCTGCTGATCCGGGGTCCAGCCACTGGCACTCTGGGTCCCGGCTCGCGCTTCGCGCGTCCGGGACACGAGAGATCAAAACACCTTGCGGATCCAATTGTGCGGATCGTTGGTGCGGCCGTACTGGATGTCGACGAGCTGCTTGCGCAGGCCCATGGCGACGGGGCCGGCGGCGCCGCCCGAGATCTCGAAATCGCCGCTGACCGAACGCACCTTGCCGATCGGCGAGATCACGGCGGCGGTGCCGCAGGCAAAGGCTTCCTTCAGCCTGCCGCTGGCCGCATCCTTGCGCCACTGGTCGAGCGAGTACGGCTCCTCGCGCACGGTCTTGCCGGCATCGCGGGCGAGCGTGATGATGGAATCGCGGGTGATGCCGGGCAGGATGGTGCCGAGCGGCGGCGTCGAGAGCGAGCCGTCGTCGAACACGAAGAAGACGTTCATGCCGCCGAGCTCCTCGATGTAGCGGCGCTCGATCGCATCCAGGAACACGACCTGATCGCAGCCGTGCTGGATGGCTTCGGCCTGGGCGCGCAGGCTCGCGGCGTAATTGCCGCCGCATTTGACGGCTCCGGTGCCGCCGACGGCGGCGCGCGTATAGTTCTCCGACACCCAGATCGAGACCGGCGCGGGTCCGCCCTTGAAATAGGAGCCGACCGGCGAGGCGATGACCGAGAAGATGTACTCCGACGACGGCTTGACGCCGAGGAAGGTCTCGCTCGCGATCATGAAAGGACGCAGGTACAGGCTACCCTCGCCGCCCGGCATCCAGGCGCGGTCGATGCGCACGACCTGCTCGACCGCCTCGATGAAGACGTCCTCGGGCAGCTGCGCCATCGCCATGCGGTCGGCGGAGTCCTTGAAACGCCGCGCATTGGCGTCGGGCCGGAACAGATTCACGCCGCCATCGTCGCGCTTGTAGGCCTTCAGACCCTCGAAGATCTCCTGCGCGTAGTGCAGGACGGCCCCGGCCGGATCCATCTGGAAGTTGGCGCGGGCCTCGATCTTCGCCTCGTACCACCCGCCCTTGGCCTGGTTGTAGCGGACGATCGCCATGTGATCGGTGAAGACCCGCCCGAAGCCGGGATCCACCAGCTTGGCCACGCGGTCCTTCTCGGGGGTCGGATTGGTTGCGGGCTGGATGTCGAATGTCATGCTCATGTCCTTGGCTCCCGCTGCCGGTAACGGCGCTGTTCTGGCGCCCGCCGGCCCCGTTCGGGGGCCGGCCGGCTTGATTGGTTTCTGGCCGGACCGCCGCCAGCCTTGTTACGGCCGGTTTCCCGTGGCCAGCATGTCGCTGAGGACATGCTTTTGCGGGAGGCGGAAGTCCAGTATGTTTTGCCGAAATGCCGCTCGACAATCGCACGGTAGATCTGATCCGGCCGTCGTCGCCTGTCCGGCTCTTTCCGCCGTCCTGCTTCGATGCCGCCCGCCACGAAACGATCTAAAATTTCGTGCGGATCGATCGTTTTGTAACATTGAACCCAAGATACGTCAATATGCCTGACATAAATTTCGCGAATCCTTCTGAAAGCGCCGCCGAGCCTCGGCCGGCCGCAGGCGATGGAAGCAATTTGCGCTGGGATATCATCGAGCTGCTGTTCTTCGCCTATCGCGATTTCGTCGGCGATCCCGACCAGGAGCTGGAGGCTTTCGGCTTCGGCCGGGCCCATCACCGGGTCATGCACTTCGTCTACCGTTATCCCGGCCTCAAGGTCGCCGATCTGCTCGACGTCCTGCGCATCACCAAACAATCGCTCGGCCGCGTGCTCAAGCAGCTCCTGGACGAGGGCTATATCGTGCAGAAGACCGGTGACAACGACCGCCGCCAGCGCCTGCTCTACGCGACGCCGAAGGGCGAGGCGCTGGTGCAGAAGCTCGCCGGGCTGCAGACCACGCGGATCACCAAGGCGCTCGCCGAGATCGGGCCGCAGGACGCCGAGACGGTCAAACGCTTCCTGCGCGCGATGATCGATCGGGACGATCCGGACAAGGTGCTCGAGACCATCTTCGCTTCCGTCAATCAAACCACCAAGGAGTGACCGTGCCGCTCGCTGCCACTCTCGCCCGCCCGCCGGCGCGCCCTGCCGACGACGCGCCGCATCTGCTGCTGGTCGACGACGACCGCCGCATCCGCGATCTGCTGTCGCGCTTCCTTGCCAGCGAGGGCTACCGCGTCACCACCGCCGCGAGCGCCGGCGATGCACGATCGAAATTGCTGGGTCTGCATTTCGACCTCTTGATCCTCGACGTGATGATGCCCGGCGAGACCGGCTTCGATCTCGCCCGCTTCATCCGCACATCCTCCTCGGTGCCGATCGTGATGCTCACGGCGCGGCACGAGGCGGAGGCCCGCATCGAGGGCCTGCAGATCGGCGCCGACGATTACGTGGCAAAACCGTTCGAGCCGCGCGAGCTGGCGCTGCGCATCAACAACATCCTCAAGCGCGCCGCCCCGCCGCCGCAGGCCACGACGATCGAGAAGATCGCCTTCGGTCCCTACATCTACCACCTCGAGCGCGGCGAGCTGCGCCAGGGCGAGGAGGTCATCCACCTCACCGACCGCGAGCGCGAGATGCTGCGCATTCTCTCGGAGACGCCGGGCGAGACCGTGCCGCGCAGCGCGCTGACCGGCAACGGCAGCGTCAACGAGCGCGCCGTCGACGTGCAGATCAACCGCCTCCGGCGCAAGATCGAGACCGATCCCGCCAATCCGCTGTTCCTCCAGGCGGTGCGCGGCATCGGCTACCGGCTGGTGGCCTCGCCATAAATCAAGTGAAGCGCGCCAGATGAGCACGATCGATACCGGCCTGACGCTTCTGAAGAGCGCCGCCGGCCGCGTCTCCGCGGCCAATGGCTGGATGGGCCACGCGTTCAAGGGCTGGATGCCGACCGGCCTCTACGCCCGCGCGCTCCTCATCATGATCGTGCCGATGGTGGTGCTGCAATCGGTGGTCGCCTTCGTGTTCATGGAGCGGCACTGGAACACGGTGACGCGCCGCCTGTCGGCCGCCGTGGTGCAGGACATCGCCGCACTGATCGACGTCTACAAGGGTTATCCGCAGGACCGGGATCGCGACCAGATCCGCCGCATCGCGCAGCAGCGCCTCGGCCTCGTCGTCGATTTCCTGCCCGCCGGCGACATGCCGCCGCCGGGACCGAAGCCGTTCTTCTCGCTGCTCGACCAGACGCTGTCGGTGCAGCTCGGCCGCCAGATCGGGCGCTCGTTCTGGATCGACACGGTCGGCCGCTCCAATCTGGTCGAGATCCGCATCCAGCTCGACGATGCCGTGATGCGCGTGTTCGCGCAGCGCAGCGCCGCCTATGCCTCGAACTCGGAGATCTTCCTGTTCTGGATGGTCGGCACCTCCTCGATCCTGCTGATCGTCGCGGTGCTGTTCCTGCGCAACCAGATCAGGCCGATCCTGCGCCTTGCCGACGCCGCCGAAAGCTTCGGCAAGGGCCGCGAGGCGCCGAACTTCAGACCGCGCGGCGCGCGCGAGGTGCGGCGCGCGGCGGTCGCATTCCTCGAGATGAAATCGCGCATCGAGCGCACGATGGAGCAGCGCACCGCGATGCTCGCCGGCGTCAGCCACGACCTGCGCACCATCCTGACCCGCTTCAAGCTCGAGCTGGCGCTGATCGGCGACAGTCCGGAGCTCGAGGGCATGCGCAAGGACGTCGACGAGATGTCGATGATGCTGGAAGATTACCTCGCCTTTGCGCGCGGCGATTCCGGCGAGCAGTCGCAACCGACCGACATGGCGCAGGCGCTCGAGGAGCTGCGCGGCGACGCCGAGCGCCACGGCCATACCGCGACCGTCGCCTTCCACGGCCTGCCCGTTGTGACGGTGAAGCCGGCCTCGTTCAAGCGCTGCCTCGCCAACCTCGTCACCAACGCGGCGCGCTACGGCAAGAGCATCGCCATCACCGGCCAGCGCGATCACCGTTATTTGACCGTGACGGTCGACGACGACGGGCCCGGCATTCCGACGCATTTGCGCGAAGAAGTGTTCAAGCCGTTCCTGCGGCTCGACAACGCCCGCAACCAGGACGAGGGCGGCACGGGCCTTGGCCTCGCCATCGCCCGCGACATCGCCCGCTCCCACGGCGGCGACATCACGCTGGGCGACAGCCCGATGGGGGGATTGAGGGCGAGCGTCAGGATTCCGGTGTAACTGTCTTACCTCGCCCCGCTTGCGGGGAGAGGTCGAATTCGATCGCAGATCGAATTCGGGTGAGGGGGTACAGGTCTCACAGCGGTCTCATTTGCCGAGAGAGCCCCTCACCCCACCCTCTCCCCGTAAGAACGGGGCGAGGGAGCGCACCGACTTCCGAGCGACTATCTCACCCTACTTCGGCAGCAGCGCCTTCAGCTTGTCCATGTCGCGCACGTTCATCTTGAAGCCGCCGGGCATCACGATGTCGCCGGCCTTCTGGTCCGGCTTGCAGGCCCCGAGCCACTTCGCTTCGAGCTGCATCGTCGTATCGCGTCCCGCCGCGCCGGCGACGCCGCCTTGCGCGCGCGAGGTGGTCTTCACCGTATAGGCCGAGTTGAAATCGCCCGTGATCTCGGCATGCGAGGTGGTGTTGACCCCGGCGACGCTGCACTCGGAATCGCTGACATAGCCGGTCGCGGTCTTCTTGATGTCCTGCTTGGAACAGATCTGCTTGGCCATCGGCGAGACGTTGTTGTTCATCTCCTTGTCGACCGTCTCGTCGGTGCAATGCTGCATGGTCATCTCGGGCATGGGTGAGCCTGATGTGACCAGCTTCATTTCCCAAAGACCCGCCTTGCGCACCGGCAGATCATCGGCGCTGGCGCTGCCCGCCGACACCACGAGGCAAAGCGTCGAGCCGAGCAAAGCAAGTTTGCGCGTCATGCGAGAAGCTCCCGGCTGAGAGAGTGCGGCGCTACAATAGCGCCTTAGTAGAGCGTGCGGATCGGCTGCTCGGCGGCGCCATAGGGCACCCAACGGCAGGAGAATGAGATATAGCCGCCTTCATAGGCCTGCACGCCGAGGAATTTGACCACTTTGCCGTAACGCGCGCAGTGATCGACCGCGACCTGACGTGCATCGACCTGGGTGGCCATCGAATAGGCGATGATGCCGCCGGTGTCATTGCCCTTGAACGGCGGCACGATGTCGGCCCGCGCCGGCTGGCCCGCCATCATACCCAGGGCAAGAACGCCCGCGGCCGCAATGATTCGCATTATCGTCACTCCAATTGGCTGGCCGCCACTCTACGGTGCCGGGATGGAAGTGAAAAGAACCGAAGCCCTGCCGACCGCGACGTTGTGGTCAAGTCCTGGCGAAGTGTTGCCGCGCTGCACTTGACCTCCCCCGCCCTTCACGGCACCGTCCCCCTTCGCAAGACCTTAGCTGTCCGGATTGACCATGCGCGCCCCCTCCCTGAAATCGCTCCGCTTTGCCGCCATGCTCGGCCTCCTGTTCGGAGCGCTGTCGCTCGGCGAGGCCCGGGCCGCCAATCCGCTGGAGATGAATTTCTGGCTGAGCGGACCGCGCTATGACGGCACGGTCGCCAATTGCGATTGGGCTCTGCCGAGGATCGTGCACGAGTTCGCCGAGAAGGAATATACGTTCTGGAATTCCTCGCTGAAGATCACCGGCTTTGCCGCCGTTCGCGAGACCGCGTACCGGCCATGGCAGTCCGACAACATTCCGCGCCGCTATTGCACCGGCGAGGCCATGCTCACCGACGGCAAGGCGCGCAAGGTGCACTTCTCGATCATCGAGGATGGCGGGTTCGCCAGCTACGGCAGCGGCGTCGAATGGTGCGTGGTCGGGCTCGACCGCAACTGGGCCTACAATCCGGCCTGCCGCGCCGCCCGGCCTTAAGTCCGAGCCGCCTGCTTCGGGGCCCGTCAGCGGCCAAACGGCGGCCGCCGGAATTTTGTTCTTGAAATGTTCTTATCGCCTGCTAGGCTTCCTTTCACAGTCTAGTTGAGGGGCGTTGCCATGTTTCATTCCAGATTGCATTCCTTCTCTCGCCTGGTGATCTCGCTGGCCCTTTCCCTGATCCTTGCGGCTAGCCTGGCCTCGTTCGCCGGTGACGCCAAGGCCCAGGACAAGCGGCAGAACGCCCCTGGCGAGTTCGATTTCTATGTGCTGTCGCTGTCATGGTCGCCCTCGTTCTGCGAGGAGGCGGCCGAGCGTGGCGGCCGCTCCCAGCTCCAGTGCAGCGGACGGCCCTACGCCTTCGTGGTGCATGGGCTGTGGCCGCAATACGAGAACGGCTTCCCGGAATATTGCCAGCGGCCCGCGCCGCGGTTGAACCGGAGCATCGTCTCCTCGATGCTCGATCTGATGCCGGCGCCGGGGCTGATCTTCAACGAATGGGACAAGCACGGCACCTGCTCGGGCCTCGCCGATCGCAGCTATTTCGAGACGATCCGCAAAGCGCGCGCCGCGATCAAGATTCCGGCCGAATATCTCGATTTGTCGCAATCCAGGACCGTGGCGCCGGCGGAGGTCGAGGAGGCCTTCATCAAGGCCAATCCGGGGCTGAGCAATGCCGCCGTCTCGGTCACCTGCAACCGCACCCGGCTCTCCGAGGTCCGCATCTGCCTCAGCAAGGACCTGCAATTCCGCGCCTGCGAGGAAACCGATCGCCGCGCCTGCCGGCGCGATCAGGTGACGATGCCGCCGATCAGGGGTGGGTAGGATTGATTCGCCGTCATTCCGGGGCGCGCGGAGCGCGAACCCGGAATCCATCTCTCGGCGTTACCGGTAGCAAAGTGGATTCCGGGTTCGGTGCTGGCGCACCGCCCCGGAATGACGGCCGTTACTTTCGGCGCGCGATGTCGTAACTCTCCCGACATGAACTACCGCCACGCCTTCCACGCCGGCAACTTCGCCGATGTCATCAAGCACATCGTGCTGGCCCGCATCATCACCTATCTGCAGGACAAGCCGGGGCCCTTCCGCGTCATCGATACCCACGCCGGAGCCGGCCTCTACGATCTCGACAGCGACGAGGCGCGCCGGAGCGGCGAATGGCTGACCGGCATCGCGCGGCTGATGCAGGCCCGCCTGTCGAACGAGAGCGCGGCGCTGACCAAGCCCTATCTCGACATCGTCCGCGCCTTCAACCCGCAGGGGGAGCTCAAGGCCTATCCCGGCTCGCCGCTGATCGCGCGCGGCCTGCTCCGGCCGCAGGACCGGCTCGTCGCCTGCGAGCTCGAGCCGAAGGCGCGGAAAGCGCTGATCGGCGTGCTGCGCCGCGACGAACAGGCCCGCGTGGTCGACCTCGACGGCTGGGTGGCGCTGCCGGCCTTCGTGCCGCCAAAGGAGCGGCGCGGCCTCGTGCTGATCGATCCGCCGTTCGAGGCCAAGGACGAGTTCGAGCGGCTGGGCGAAGCCTTCGCCACCGCCTTCGCGAAATGGCCGACCGGTATCTATGTCATCTGGTATCCGGCCAAGAGCCGCCGTGCCACCGACACGCTGGCTCAAACGGTGGCGCGGCTCGCAGCCGCAGCAAAACCACCGGGAAAATGCCTGCGCCTCGAATTCAGCGTCGCGCCCCAGCTCGATGGTGGCGCTCTGGCCTCCGCCGGGCTGCTGATCGTCAATCCGCCCTACACGCTGCAGGGCGAGCTCAAGACCATCCTGCCCGAGCTGGAAATGCCGCTCGGCCAGGGCGGCGCTGCCAGATTCCGATTGGAGGTACCCAAGCCTTAAAGCAAGCAAAGCCGTAACACTCCGGCATTCTTGGGAAAAATATGCAGGAGCGGTAGTCAATCCGCAGAGAACCGTATTATGCTGTTTCTGTGACTGGCTTTACGTTCCGCTTCCGCGAATGGTTGCGGCGGAGTGAAGGCCTAAGAAAGATCCGGCCGGACCGTTAGGTCCGCCCAAGGATGGCCAGCTCTCCCGGGCTTCGTAATGCCCAGTCATGTCGCGACGTGAGTCTGCGTCGCGACGGAGGAGCAATGAGGGGGAGTTTCCCGATGGCCATGACGGGAACAGTCAAGTTTTTCAACGGTGAACGCGGCTACGGTTTCATCAAGCCTGACGACGGCGGCCGCGACGTCTTCGTGCACATTACTGCTGTGGAGCGGGCCGGACTGAAGGACCTTGCGGAAGGACAGCGCATTACTTTCGAAGTCGAACCGGACAAGAAGGGGAAGGGGCCGAAGGCGGTCAACCTGGTCATCCTCTCCTAGCGGGCCCGACGCAAGACACGCGGCGCAATATTTCGCCGCAATACTTGGCGCAAAGAAATACTCGGCGCAAAAAAAATTCCCGGCCGCGAGCGGCCGGGAAGGTGTTGTCCGGTATTTTCTTCTTCAGCTGTCAGAAGCGATAGTTCACGCCTGCGCGAACAACGCTGGCGCTATAGCCGTTTGACACCCCCGTAATTGCGAACTGACTCGTCGACAGATCGATGTAGAGATATTCGAGCTTGGCGCTCCAGTTCGGAGCGAGGCCGACTTCCGCGCCGCCGCCGATGGTCCATCCGGCGGTCGTATGCGATTCCGCCCAGCCGAAGGTCTGTCCACGCAGCTCGCCGAACGCAAGGCCCGCGGTGCCGTAGAACAGCACGTTGTTGAAGGCATAGCCGGCGCGGCCGCGCAGGGTGCCGAACCACGGATTGGAGAACTTCCACGGTGCGAAAGTATCGTCGGCACCGCTGACCTGGATATCGCCCTCGACGCCGAACACCCAAGGGCCGTTCTGGAAATTGTAGCCGGCCTGCACGCCGCCGACGAAGCCCGACGGCTTCGAGGGATTGTTGTCGACCGAGCCCCATTCGTAGCCGATGTTGCCGCCGAGATAGGGACCCGCCCAGCTATAGGCATTGAGCGGCTGGTTGACGGTATAGGGGGCGCGCTGCCCGTAATTGAGATCGGCGGCCTCTGCCGAAGCTGTCCAGCCGGCTGCAACCAACGCGGCCGCGCCCACAACGAGCCTCTTCATCACACACTCCAACGCAACTGCCGTCGCCGCTGCGGCGCCTGCGCCGCCGCGCGAGGCACAACCGCATGGTTACGGAACCATCACTTTTTCGCGTAAGATTTATCGAGAGTTTTAGCTTAAAGGGCTGTTAAGCCGGGTTACCGCGCTGTTAACAGACTTAACGAAGCGTTACCGGGAACTGCGCCGCCGTCCTGTGCGTGCCGCACGGCCGGAACTTCAAATCGGCACCCCGAGCGCCTAGATTCGCCCCATGGTTCACGATTCCACCGACAATCCGGACGAACGCGCGCGCAAATTGCCGCGGGCCGCCGCGAGCGACGTGCCCCCCGAGACGTTGATAGCGCCGGACGTCGATCCCGCCGCCCCGGGCGGCGAGGACGAGGATGATTCGCGGCTGCCCGATATCCTGGAGGAGAGCGGCGCGGTCGGCGAGGAGCCGCTGGCGACGGGCCACGAGGCGATCGAGCGCGCCGTCCGCCTCGCCCCGACCTCGCCCGGCGTCTATCGCATGCTCAACGCGAATGCCGACGTGCTCTATGTCGGCAAGGCCAAGAACGTCAAAAAGCGCCTGTCGAACTATGCGCGCCAGAGCGCGCCGCAGCCGGCGCGCATCCTGCGCATGATCGCCGCCACCGTGACGGTGGAGATCGTCTCGACCAACACCGAGACCGAAGCGCTGCTGCTGGAAGCCAACCTCATCAAGCAGCTGCGGCCGCGTTTCAACGTGCAACTGCGCGACGACAAGTCGTTTCCCTACATTCTGATCACCGGCGACCATTGGGCGCCGCAGATCCTGAAACATCGCGGCGCGCAGAGCCGGCCCGGGCGCTATTTCGGTCCGTTCGCCTCGGCCGGCGCGGTCAACCGCACCATCACGGCGCTGCAGCGCGCGTTCCTGATCCGCTCCTGCACCGATTCCTTCTTCGAGAGCCGGACCCGGCCCTGCCTGCTCTACCAGATCCGCCGCTGCGCCGGCCCCTGCACCCGCGAGATCGACTTCGGCGGCTATACGACGCTGGTGCGCGAGGCGAGCGACTTTCTGTCCGGCAAGAGCCACGCGGTGAAGCAGGAACTCGCCGGCGAGATGGAGAAGGCGGCCAATGAACTCGAGTTCGAGCGCGCGGCGCTCTACCGCGACCGCCTCGCCGCGCTCTCGGCGATCCAGTCGCAGCAGGGCATCAATCCGCGCACGGTCGAGGAAGCCGACGTGTTCGCCATCCACCAGGAGGGCGGGTTCTCCTGCGTCGAGGTGTTCTTCTTCCGCACCGGCCAGAACTGGGGCAACCGCGCCTATTTCCCGCGCGCGGAGAAGTCATTCACCCCGGAAGAGGTGCTCGGCTCCTTCCTCGCGCAGTTCTACGACGACAAGCCGCCGCCCAGGAACATCCTGCTCTCGCACGAGATCGAGGAGAGCGAGCTGCTCGCCAATGCGCTGGCGATCAAGGCCGGCCATAAGGTCGAGGTCACTGCGCCCAAGCGCGGCGAGAAGAAGGAGCTGGTCATCCACGCCCTGACCAATGCGCGCGAGGCGCTTGGCCGCAAGCTCGCCGACACCGCCACGCAAAGCCGGCTGCTGGAGGCCATGGCCGCGACGCTGAGCCTGCCGCATCCGCCCAAGCGCATCGAGGTCTACGACAACAGCCATATCCAGGGCACCAATGCGGTCGGCGCCATGATCGTCGCCGGCCCCGACGGCTTCGTGAAGAACCAATACCGCAAGTTCAACATCAAGTCGGAAGGGATCACGCCCGGCGACGACTTCGCCATGATGCGCGAGGTCCTCGAGCGGCGCTTCAAGCGCCTGATCAATCCGCCCGAGGACGCCGGCACCAAGGCCAAGGACGACGATTTTCCGCAATGGCCCGACCTCGTCATCATCGATGGCGGCCGCGGCCAGCTCAACGCCGTCCGCGAGATCTTCGCCAATCTCGGCCTGAACCAGGTGTCGCTGATGTCGGTGGCCAAGGGGCCGGACCGGGATGCCGGCCGCGAGACCCTGTTCATGCCGGAGCGCGAGGCCATCAAGCTCGAGCCGCGCGATCCCGTGCTCTATTTCATTCAGCGCCTGCGCGACGAGGCTCACCGCTTCGTCATCGGCTCGCACCGCAAGCTGCGCAAGAAGGACATCCGCGAGGCCGGCTTGCAGGAGATTCCGGGCATCGGCCCGTCCCGCAAACGTGCCTTGCTACATCATTTCGGGACCCTGAAGGAGATCGAGCGGGCCTCGATCGCCGATCTCGGCAAGGTTCCGGGGGTGAGCGCCGAGAGCGCCCGCAGGATTTTCGAGTATTTCCATCCCCAGCCGGGATGAACTAAAGGGGGACCGCGGTCATATGGTCGTCGTATCCCGCACCCATCTGGGAAGCGGAACGGTTGACCTTCAGGCCCGAGCGGTATTGGTAGGACGGATGAACATCGCCACGACACGAGGGACGACGAGGCGCGCGATGTCCCTCCCGAACATCCTGACTTATGGCCGGATCGCCGCGATCCCGGTCGTGGTCGGATGCATTTACGCGCAGTCCATCCTGGATCAGCCGCTGTGGCTGCGCTGGGTCGCGGTCGCCATCTTCATTGCGGCTGCGGTCACCGACTACCTCGACGGCTATTACGCGCGGATCTGGAATCAGCAATCGGCATTCGGCCGGATGCTCGATCCGATCGCCGACAAGCTGCTGGTCGCCTCCTGCCTGCTGATGCTCGCCGCCGACGGCATCATCCACGGCTGGTCGCTGTGGGCCGCCATCGTGATCCTGTGCCGCGAGATCCTGGTCTCGGGTCTGCGCGAATATCTGGCCGCGCTCCGCGTCAGCGTGCCCGTGACCAAGCTTGCGAAGTGGAAGACCACGGTCCAGCTCGTCGCGATCGGCTTCCTGCTCGCGGGACCTGCCGGCGACGAGGTGGTGCCCGTGGTCTCGATGATCGGCCTCGCGCTGCTGTGGGCGTCGGCGATCCTCACCATCTACACCGGCTACGATTACTTCCGCGCCGGCATCCATCACCTCATCAAGGAGGACGAGGGATGAAGGTGAAGTATTTTGCCTGGGTGCGCGAGCGCGTCGGCAAGGCGGAGGAGACCATCGAGCCGCCGGCGACCGTGCGCACCGTCGAGGAGCTGATCGCCTGGCTGTCGGGCCAAAGCGAGGCCTATGCCTACGCATTCGAGAAGCCGAAGGTGATCCGCGCCGCCATCGACCACGCCCACGTCAAATCGGACGCCGTGATCGCCGGCGCCCGCGAGATCGCGTTCTTCCCGCCGATGACCGGCGGCTAGGCCATGACCACCCCTGTCGCCACCTGCCCCGTCACCATCCGGATTCAGGAAGACGATTTCGACATCGCCCGCGAGATCGCGGTCCTGACCCAGAGCCGCACCGATATCGGTGCGGTTGTGAGCTTCTCCGGCATCTGCCGCGCCGACGACGACAGCGCGAAGGTCGCGGCGCTGACGCTCGAACATTATCCCGGCATGGCCGAGGAAGAGATCAGGCGTCATGCCGACGAAGCCGTTTCGCGCTGGCCGCTCAACGGCGTCACGGTGATCCACCGTGTCGGCCGCTTCATGCCGGGCCAGAACATCGTGCTGGTCCTGACCGCCTCGCAGCATCGCCAGGCCGCGTTCCAGGCGGCCGAGTTCCTGATGGATTACCTCAAGACCAACGCGCCGTTCTGGAAGAAGGTAGAGAGCGCCACCGGCACCGGCTGGGTCGAAGCCCAGGCCCGTGACGACCAAGCCGCCGCACGCTGGACCAAATCCTGATGGCAAGAGCAACCAAGAAGACTGCGCGCAGCCGCGCCGCGCCAAAGCTCGCGAAAGTCGGACGCGGCGAGCTCCTCACGCTGCTCGATTTCGTCCGCTATGCGGTGAGCCGCTTCAATGAAGCCAAGCTCGCTTTTGCCCACGGCACGACCGATCCGGTCGCCGAAGCCGCCTTTCTGGTCTGCGAGGCGCTGCATCTGCATCCCGAACAGCTCGAGAGCTTCGCCAACGCGCGCGTCACGGCCGCGGAAGGCAAGACCGTCCTCGATCTGATCCACCAACGCGTGACCACGCGCAAACCGGCCGCCTATCTCGTCAACAAGATCTACATGCGCGGCCTGCCCTTCTATGTCGACGAGCGCGTCATTGTTCCGCGCTCCTTCATCGGCGAGCTCCTGGATTCGCATTTCGGCGGCGACGGCGAGGCCGGCTCGCTGATCGACGATCCCACCGCCGTCGGGCGCGTGCTCGATCTCTGCACGGGGTCGGGGTGCCTCGCCATCCTCGCCGCGCATCATTTCCCGAATGCCATTGTCGATGCCGTCGACATCTCCAAGGGCGCGCTCGAAGTCGCCGCACGGAACGTCGGCGAGTTCGGGCTGGAGGACCGCATCAGCCTGTATCGCGGCGACCTGTTCGCCCCGCTCGGCGACAACAGATACGATCTGATCATCACCAACCCGCCTTACGTCGATGCCGAAGGCATGGCCGCGCTGCCGCCGGAATGCCGGGCCGAGCCCAAGCTCGCCTTCGACGGCGGCGCCGACGGCCTCGATGTGGTGCGGCGCATCCTGCGCGAGGCGCCGGATCACCTGACGCCGGACGGCGGGCTGATCTGCGAGATCGGCCGCGGCCGGGACTTGGTCGACGAGGCCTTTCCGGACCTGCCGCTGCTCTGGCTCGACACCGAGGAGTCCGAAGGCGAGGTGTTCTGGATCGCGGCCGCCGATCTCGGCTGATTCATCAGGACGGACCGAGCTCGGTCGGAACAACTCAAATTCGGCCACGTTCATCCCCCGAACGAATTTTCTCGCTCTCGGAGGATCTCCAGATGCTCGCGCCATCGGGCGAATTGCTGCGCGCCGGTATGGCGCTGAAGCTCAATCACGTCAAACGCGCCGCGCAATCCTATCTGCGCGACCAGACCAGCCAGGCCACCGGCAAGGTAACGTCTTACGCCGTGGCCGGCGGTCTGTTCGCGGCCGCGGGCCTGTTCGTCGTGGCGACATTTTTCGTCGGCCTGATCGCCCTGTACCGCTGGGTCGCCATCAGCTACGGGCAGTTCTGGGGTTTCGGTGTCGTCGCGGGCGTGCTGCTGGTGCTGGCGGCGGTCTGCGCCGGGGTGGCGATGGCGCAGATGAGGCGCAAAGCCAAGCCGATCGTGCCACTTGCCAGCCGGTTGCGCGTTGCCATTGCGACCCCGCGGATTCCCCGCGGAACGGTCAAGGAGGCTGTCAAGGAGGTCGCGACCACGATTCCCCTTGCGCCGCTGGCGCCGGGCGAGCGCCGCCATGGCGCAAGAGCCTGGCCGGTTCGCACCAACCGATCCGTGCAGCTTGGCCTGATGCTCGCGGCGATTGGACTGGCGGGGTATACGGCGGCGCGCCGCAGGCGCCACGGTCATCGATTGGACGCTTGATGTTGGTGCGGCGCTCCGAACAGATCGACTCCTGGCTGCTGGTGGCGGCGACAGCCGTGTTCGTGCTGACGGCGGAGCGCTACTTTCAGGACTCTGGCCTGGCCGGGTCGGGGCCTCCGCAAGACCACCGCAAGGGCGAGGCGAATTCACCGGAAACACACCCGGCGCGCGCGGCCATGCAGCTCGGCCGCGGCCGCCATGCCAAGAGCCCGTTCTCAATCCCCTGGGCCGGCTGGAAGGATATCTTCTGGCGGACCTATCAGCGCATCGACGAGGACCGCCTGCTCGCGACCGCGGGCGGTGTCGTGTTCTTCGGGCTGCTCGCGATCTTTCCGGCGGTCACGGCGCTGGTTTCCTCTTACGGCCTGTTCGCTGACCCCGCGACGATCAGCTCCAATCTGCAGACGCTGGCGACCATGCTGCCCGAGGGCTCGTTCCAGATCGTCGAGGACCAGGTGGCGCGCGTGGTCTCGAACGGCAATACCACGCTGGGTGCCGCCTTCCTGTTCGGCCTCTTGCTGGCGATCTGGAGCGCCAATGCCGGGGTCAAGGCGATCTTCGATGCCCTCAACGTGGCCTATGAGGAGCGTGAGAAGCGCAGCTTCATCAAGCTCAACTTGGTGTCGCTCGCCTTCACAATCGGCGGCATCGTGGCCCTGTTGGTGATGGTAGGCGTTGTCGTCGCCTTCCCGCTGGCACTCAATCACATCGGCATGGCGCCCGAAAGCAAGCTGATCGTGGCGCTGGCACGATGGCCGCTCATGTTCCTCATCCTGCTGGTGGCGCTCGCGATCCTCTACCGCTTCGCGCCCAGTCGCGATGCACCGCGCTGGCAATGGCTGAGTTTCGGCGCGGTGACGGCCGCCCTCCTCTGGATCGCCGGTTCGGCGCTGCTGTCCTGGTATCTCTCTGAGTTCGCCAATTACAACGCGACCTATGGCTCTCTCGGCGCCGCGATCGGCCTGATGACGTGGATGTGGATGTCGGCGATCGTCATCATGTTCGGCGCCGAGCTGAATTCGGAGATCGAGCGGCAGACGCTGAGGGACACGACCGAGGGGCAGCCCAAGCCGCTCGGTACCCGCGATGCGGTCTCGGCCGACACCGTCGGAGCCGCTGCGCCATTTTAGCCCATGACGACGATCGGGCCGGAGCTCATCCGGCCCGATCGAACGGCATCTCAGCGCTTGGTGATGACGGCTTCCAGATACTCGCTGTGCACGACGATGGTGCCGTCATCGGCATGGTTGAACTCGCCGAGCAGCGCCAGGAGATCGCGTCGCAGCGCGGCCTGCCCGCTCTCGTCGAGCGCGGCAAACGCCTTCAGCGTCGGCCCGTAGAAGGTCTTGAAGACATCGAGCCAGTGCTCGGGCGAGCGATAGCGGAACACGAACATGCGCGGCTCGGCCGATATATCCGAGGCCTGGCTTGCGAACATCTCCTCGAGCCGCGCCGGCGTGCCCCAGAGCGCCGGCGACTTCACGCCGGCCGGCGGCGGCAGATGCTTGCCGATGGTCTTGAACAGCTGGCCGATGAAACCCTGCGGGGTCCAGTTGGCGAGCCCGATCTTGCCGCCGGATTTGCAGACGCGTGCAAGCTCGGAGGCCGCCTTTTCCTGGTCCGGTGTGAACATCACGCCGAAGGTCGAGAGCACGACGTCGTAACTCGCGTCCGCAAACGGCAGCGCTTCGGCGTCAGCCTCGCGAAATTCGACCGTCAGATGGTCCGCCGCCGCACGTTCCTGGCCGCGCTTGAGCAGCGCCGGCACATAGTCGGTGGATGTGACGTCACACCAGCGCCGCGCCGCAGCCAGCGTCGCGTTGCCGTTGCCGGCGGCGACGTCCAGCACCTTGCTGCCGGCGCGCAAGTCCAAGGCTTCACAGAGTTGCTCGCCGACGATCTGCAGTGTGGTGCCGACGACGGCATAGTCGCCCGAAGACCAGGCGCCATGCTGGCGCTGCTTGATGGCGGCAAGATCGGGCTGGGTGGGAGCCTGTTTGAGCGCGGCGGATGTCGACATGGCAATTCTCCGGGGTTGAAAACGCCGGGACGATAGGGCGCATGCGGCGCGCTGGCCTTGAGAGCGGCATTATTTTACGCTGAGAGGACCTTGATTTCCGAGCCCGAACCGAGGCTGGCGTGGCGTTTCATTTCGAGAATTTCGTGCTCGATGCCGGGCGGCGCGAATTGCGCCGCGCGAAGACGCTGATAGCGCTCGAGCCCCAGGTGTTCGATCTTCTGCTCTATCTCCTTCGCAACCGCGAACGCGTGGTGACGCGGGACGATCTGCTCGACGCGGTCTGGAACGGCCGCGTCGTCTCGGAATCGACGCTCACCAGCCGGATCAACGCCGCGCGGCGCGCCGTCGACGACAATGGTGAGGAGCAGCGGCTGATCCGCACCATCGCGCGCAAGGGCGTCCGGTTTGTCGGCGAAGTCACCGAGCTCTCCGAGGCGGCGACGCCGGCAGCGACGAGCCAGCCGGCAGCCGCTACATCGGCAGGCTTGCCGCTGCCCGACCGGCCTGCCATCGCGGTCCTGCCATTCATCAATATGAGCGGCGAGGCCGAGCAGGACTATTTCTCCGACGGCATCAGCGAGGACATCATCACCGCGCTATCGAAGCTGCGCTGGTTCTTCGTGATCGCGCGTAACTCCTCATTCATCTACAAGGGCCGCGCGGTTCATCTGCGTGAGGTCGCCCAAGAACTCGGTGTTCGCTACGTCGTCGAAGGCAGCGTCCGCAAGGAAGGTGACCGCGTCCGCATCAGCGCGCAGCTCAACGATGTCGCGACCGGCAGTCATCTCTGGGCCGAACGCTACGATCGCGAGCTTGCCGACGTCTTTGCCGTGCAGGACGAGATCACCGAAGCTATCGTCGCGGCGATCGAGCCGCAGCTCTATGCAGCGGAAAGCTTTCGCGCCCAACGCAAGCCGCCGGACAGCATGGATGCCTGGGATCTCGTGATGCGCGCGCTGTCGCATTACTGGCGTGTGACACGGCAGGATCACGTCGTCGCGCAGGCCCTGCTCGAAAAAGCCATCGCGCTCGACCCGAACTATGGCAAGGCGCTCGGGCTGCTCGGGACGAGCTACATGTTCACGGCGCATATGGGCTGGATGGACATGGACAGCGCAATCACCGGTGCCGAACGTGCCGCACGGGCCGCCATCCGTGCCGACAGCGAGGATGCCTGGGCGCACAACGCGCTCGGCCACGTCAATTTGTTTGCACGCCGGTTCCAGGATGCTCTGGCCGAATTCGAGACGGCACTGCGGCTCAATCCGAATTTCGCCCTGGCGCAGGGTTATTATGGTTTGGCGCTCGGCTATTGCGGCCGCTGGCGGGATGCCGACGAGGCCGCGCGGCGGGCGATCCGCCTCAGCCCGCGCGATCCCTATGCCCCCGTCTATTACGGTATAGCCGCCTATGCCCGCTTCCTCGGCGGCGATGACGCTGAGGCGATCCGCCTCGCTCAGGAGGCCCTGCGCCAGCGCAGCGATTTCGTCGGCGCGCATCGGGTGCTGACGGCGGCGGCCGGCATGGCCGGGCAGAGGGATCTCGCCCACGCGGCGTTGAAGGAGCTCCGCCGTGCCCAGCCGAACATCTCGCTCGCCTGGCTCGCCGAGTTCATGCCGGTCAAGCTTGCCAGCGACCGCGAACGCTACCTCGAAGGCTTTCGCCGGGCCGGATTGACTTGAGCCTCAGCGGGGCCGCTATCCCCTCGAATCAACAATGATGTTAAGCTCATGCTGCTTTGGGGGCACGAGGCAGGACGGAATCGCATCGCGACCCGTGTTTTCCCGGGTGAGGCAGGCAGCTCTTGAGGCGTAACGCGCGGCATGATTCGCATTTCGACGATTTTCATCGCCATCTGCATGGTTCTGGTCGCAGCCTCGCTCGGGCTTGCGCTCTACGCCGTCGCCGGCATCAGCGGAACTGAGTCCGCGATCGTGGCGCTCACGGCGCTGACCTTCCTGATCCTCTACAACGCCGTGTCGATGCGGCTGCGTGACCGCAGCGACGTCGGCGGCCAGATCGCGGATCTGTCGCGCGGCACTGCCGACCTCGCCCGCCAGGTGGCCGAGTTCGGCCGCCGGCTGGCTGCGATCGAGGGACGCATCGCCTCGTCCAATTCGACCAACTCCGACCGCATCCAGTCGGTGGTCGGCGAGATCAACGAGCTCGGCGGATTGGTCAGGCAGCTCGCCACCACCGTGTCGGCCCATGAGGACATGCTGGCCGGCAGCCCGGCGGCTCCCGCCACGGCCGAGCCGGAGGCACCGATCGACCTGGTTGCGCCGTTCGAGGAGCGGCGAGCCGCCCCTCCCCCGCTTCCCGCAGCACCCTCGCCTCCGCCTCCATCGGCGCAGCCGCGGCCGGCGCCGGCGGTCCAGGCCCCGACCTCCAACCCGATTCAGACCGCCACCGGGCGCAACCAGACTCAATTGCTGGCGACGCTGCGCAACGCCATCGACGAGAACCGCATCGACATCTTCCTCCAGCCGATGGTGACGTTGCCGCAGCGCAAGGTGCGGTTCTACGAGGCGGTGACGCGCCTGCGCGACGAACGCGACCAGCTGGTCGCAGCCGAGGAGTTCATCAGCATCGCGGAGGCTTCCGGGCTGATCGGGCGCATCGACAACATGGTGATGCTGCGCTGTGTGCAGGTGCTGCGGCGCCTGATGGTGCGCAACAAGGACGTCGGCGTGTTCTGCAACGTCGCGGCGTCCACGCTCGGCAATTCCACCACCTTCGCGCAATGCCTCGACTTCCTCGAAGCCAACCGGGCGCTGGCGCCCTCGCTGGTGCTGGAGTTCAAGCAATCGACGTTCCGCAATCTCGGCCCGGCCGAGACCGAGAATCTCGCGGCACTCGCCCAGCGTGGCTTCCGCTTCTCGATCGACCACGTCACGGATCTGCGCATCGAGCCGCGCGAGCTGGCCGATCGAGGGGTGCGCTTCATCAAGGTGCCGGCCGCGCTGCTGCTCGACCCCAGGCGGGCATCGACCTCGGACATCCATCCGTCCGACCTCTCCGACCTGCTCGGCCGCTTCGGCATCGACCTGATCGCCGAAAGGATCGAAGGCGAGCGCGCGGTCGTGGACCTGCTCGACTATGACGTGCGGTTCGGCCAGGGCTTCCTGTTTGCGCCGCCCCGGCCATTGCGGCCGGAAGGGGCATCTGCTACCGGCGGGGCCGCGCCGAACCAGGCGCAGGACACGCAAGGATCCAATGGCTCCGCTTCCCCCAGCCAAGGCACGACATCTGGCGCGACGTCAGCCGCTGCTCCAGCACAACGCATCACCGGCAACGCGGCGCTGGCGCGCCGCATCTGATCGGCCGCACGTATCATGACCACGCTGCATTTCGCCGAAGGCCTGCGCGAGCTCGTGGGCGGTGTGGAGGTCGTTCTCAGCGATATCTGGGGCGTCGTCCATAACGGCCTCGAATCATTCCCCGAAGCCTGCGAGGCCTTGCACACCTATCGCAGCCGCGGAGGTACGGTGATCCTGATCACCAACGCGCCGCGTCCGGCGGACTCCGTGCAGCGGCAATTGCGCAAGCTCGGCGTCGCCGACGAGACCTACGACGCGATCGTCTCGTCGGGCGACCTGACCCGGCTCTATGTCGCCGAGCATCCCGGCCGCAAGATGTTCTGGCTCGGGCCCGAGCGCGACAACTCGATCTATCGCGGCCTCGACGCGAAGGCCGCGCCGCTGGAGGAAGCCGACTACATCGTCTGCACCGGCCTCTATGACGACGAGACCGAGACGGCGGAAGACTATCGCGGCATGATGCTGAAGGCGCGCGAGCGCAAGCTGACGCTGGTCTGCGCCAACCCCGACATCGTGGTGGAACGCGGCGACCGGCTGATCTACTGCGCCGGCGCCATCGCGGAGCTCTACCGCGAGCTCGGCGGCGAAGTGATCTTCTACGGCAAGCCGCACCGGCCGATCTACGAGCGCGCCATGGCGCTCGCCGGTGAACGCCAGGGCCACCAGATCGACCGGAAGAAGGTGCTGGCGATCGGCGATTCCGTCCGCACCGACTTAACCGGCGCGCGCGAATTCGGCATCGACTGCCTGTTCGTGACCCGCGGCATCCATGCCGAGGAGTTCGAGGGCCTTGACCAGCTCGACCCGGCATCGGTGATGGAATTGTTCGGCCACCCGCCGAAGGCGCTGATGCGCGAATTGAAGTGGTGACGGCATAGTCCGCCCAGGTGGCGCGGGCTTAGACCAATGACCGTGCCCTGGACGCCGTCATGGCCGGGCTTGACCCGGCCATCCACGACTTACTTTGCATATCCAAGAACGTGGATGCCCGGGACAAGCCCGGGCATGACGATCTCGATGGACAGTTGTTTTGCGGTTAGGTGCGCGCCTTACGCGCTTGCCATGTCCGGGAACACCGCCTCGATCTTGGTCTTCAGCGTCGCCGCGTTGAACGGTTTGACGATGTAATTGTTCACGCCGGCCTTCTTGGCCGCGATCACGTTCTCGGTCTTGGATTCCGCCGTGATCATGATGAAGGGCGTGGTGGCGAGGTTCGGATCCGCGCGCACTTCGCGCAGGAGGTCGTACCCCGTCATCGGCTCCATGTTCCAGTCGGAGATCACGAGCCCGTACTTCTTGCCGCGCATCTTGTTCAGCGCCGCCGAACCGTCGCTGGCATCATCGATATTCTCGAAGCCAAGCTGCTTCAGCAGATTCCTGATGATACGGATCATGGTGCTGTAGTCATCCACCACCAGAACCGGCATCGACAAATCAACCGCCATCTCGACTCCCCCAACGCATACCCAGGAATATTACGATCGGACCTGCCGGGCCGGAGCCCCGCCTGTTCCAGATGCAAGGACTAGCACCAAGGCGTTAAACAGCGCGTTAATTGGGGGCGTCCCGAACGAACTGAAATGGCGTGGGATTCGGCGCTCCCCCTTCCGCTTGACTTCATTGGGCCGGTCGCGCCACGGTCCCGGCCGGTCCCGCCGGTTCGAGAATTCCCCTGATGGCCCCGCATTTTAACGTTATCCGCGACAGCACGCCCGTTTCCGCGATTCCAAGGGGCGCCGTGGTCGCCATGGGCAATTTCGACGGGGTTCATCTCGGTCACCGCGCGGTGATCGCCGCCGCCCTGGAAATGGGCCGGACGCATGGCCGCCCCGCGCTGGCGCTGACCTTCGAGCCGCATCCGCGGCGGTTCTTCAGCCCCAATACCCCGCAATTCCGCTTGACGGACGAGCAGGCCAAGCTGCGGCTTCTGGCCGGCACCGGGCTTGCCGGCGCCGTGGTCATGACCTTCGACAAGGCACGCGCCGGAACCAGCGCGCAAGATTTCATTCACCATGAGCTGATCGGGCGGCTCGGCGTCAGCGGGATCGCGGTGGGGTACGACTTCCATTTCGGTAAGGGACGGGTCGGCTCGCCGAGCCTGCTGGTCAACGAGGCGCCCCGGCTCGGCATCGAAGTCGACGTGCAGCCGCATGTCGATATCGACGAGCGGCCGGTCTCCTCCAGCGCGATCCGCATCGCCCTCGCCGAGGGCCAGCTCGACGAGGCCACCACCATGCTGGGCGCGCCCTGGTTCATCACCGGCGAGGTGATCCACGGCGAGAAGCGTGGCCGCGATCTCGGCTATCCCACCGCCAACATCCGCCTCGATGCCAATTGCGGCCTGAAGCACGGCATCTATGCGGTGCGGGTCGGCCGCGGCACTGAGCGGCTGGACGGGGTGGCAAGCTTCGGGCGCCGCCCGACCTTCGACAATGGCGCCCCACTGCTGGAAATCTTCCTGTTCGACTTCAAGGGCGATCTCTACGGGCAGGCGCTGGATTGCGCCTTCATCGGCTTCATCCGCGAGGAGCTGAAGTTCGAGGGTATCGAGGCCCTGATCCGGCAGATGGACGACGATTCCGCCCGCGCCCGCGCCATCCTGGCCGCCGCCCCGGACGCGTTTCCACGGCTCGGCGCCGTCGATTGACCCCAAACCCGGCCTTCCCGAACCTTTGCGCTTCCTCCGCCCCCCTGCTATGGAGAGCCCATGTTTGCGCGGCGCATCATAGGGATTAGCAGCCCGGCTTCCGCCTGAGCCCAAGGGCTCGGCGCAAGACCGGGATTTGGTCGTTTCACCCCCGCGATTCCGCATCGCCATCCGTTCCCGCGCCATTCCGAGCCAGTCAGCCTCATGTCCGAAAAGCCGCAAAAGTCCCAAAAATCTGAAGCCAAAGACTATTCGAAGACCCTGTTCCTGCCGCAGACCGAATTCCCGATGCGCGCCGGCCTGCCGCAGCGCGAGCCGGAGATCCTCAAGCGCTGGTACGAGATCGGCCTCTACGAGAAGCTGCGCGAGGCTGCCCGTGGCCGCGCCAAGTTCGTGCTGCATGACGGCCCGCCCTACGCCAACGGCAACATCCATATCGGCACGGCGCTGAACAAGATCCTCAAGGATCTCGTCACCAAGAGCCAGCAGATGCTCGGCTTCGATTCCAACTACGTGCCGGGCTGGGACTGCCACGGCCTGCCGATCGAGTGGAAGGTCGAGGAAGAGCACTATCGCAAGAAGGGCAAGCAGAAGCCCGACTTCCGCGACTCTGCCGCGATGATCGACTTCCGCCGGGAGTGCCGCGCCTACGCCACGCATTGGCTCGGCGTGCAACGCGAGGAGTTCAAGCGCCTCGGCGTCATCGGCGACTGGGACCATCCCTACGCCACCATGAGCTTCCCGGCCGAGGCCCAGATCGCGCGCGAGCTGATGAAGTTCGCCGCCAACGGCACGCTCTATCGCGGCTCCAAGCCGGTGATGTGGAGCGTGGTCGAGAAGACGGCGCTGGCCGAAGCCGAGGTCGAGTACGAGGACCACACCTCCGATACGGTGTGGGTGAAATTCCCGGTCACCTCGCCCGCGCATGGTGCGCTCGCCTCCGCAAGCGTCGTGATCTGGACCACCACGCCCTGGACGCTGCCCGGCAACCGCGCCATCTCGTTCTCCCCGAAGATCGCCTACGGCCTTTACAAGGTGACGGATGCGCCCGCCGACAATTGGACCAAGACCGGCGATCTGCTGATCCTCGCCGACGCGCTCGCTGAAGAGGTCTTCAAGCAGGCGCGTGTGACCGCTTACGAGAAGCTCCGCGACGTCCCCGGCGACACCATGGACGCGATCGAATGCGCCCATCCGCTCAAGGGCCTCGCCGGCGGCTACGACTTCATCGTGCCGCTATTGCCCGGCGACCACGTCACCGACGACACCGGCACCGGCTTTGTGCACACCGCGCCCGGCCATGGCCGGGAGGACTTCGATGCCTGGATGGCGCAGGCGCGCGATCTCGACGCGCGCGGCATCAACACGGCGATCCCTTACACCGTCGACGAGAACGGCGCCTACACCGATCATGCCCCCGGCTTTACCGGCAAGCGCGTCATCAACGACAAGGGCGAGAAGGGCGATGCCAACGAGGCCGTGATCAAGGCGCTGGTCGAACGAGGCATGCTGCTCGCGCGCGGCCGGCTGAAGCATCAATATCCGCACTCCTGGCGCTCCAAGAAGCCGGTGATCTTCCGCAACACGCCGCAATGGTTCATCGCGATGGACAAGGATGTTGCGCAAGGCGGCAAGGCGAAGAGCGGCGACACGCTGCGCGCCCGCGCCCTGCACGCGATCTCGGTGACGCAATGGGTGCCGCCGTCGGGCGAGAACCGCATCAACGGCATGATCGAGGCCCGGCCCGACTGGGTGATCTCGCGCCAGCGCGCCTGGGGCGTGCCGATCGCCGTGTTCGTGCGCGAGAAGGGCGACGGCTCCGCCGAGATCCTGCAGGACGAGGCGGTGAACGCGCGCATCGGCGAGGCCTTCGAGCAGGAAGGCGCCGACGCCTGGTACGCGACCGGCGCGCGCGAGCGCTTCCTGGACGCGCGCGCGAGCGAGGATTGGCAGAAGGTCGACGACATTCTCGACGTCTGGTTCGATTCCGGCTCGACCCACGCATTCGTACTCGAAGACCCCGTGCAGTTTCCCGGGCTCGCCGGCATCAAGCGCAAGGTCGACGGCGGCACCGACACGGTGATGTATCTGGAAGGCTCGGACCAGCATCGCGGCTGGTTCCACTCCTCGCTGCTGGAAAGCTGCGGCACGCGCGGCCGCGCGCCTTACGACATCGTGCTGACCCACGGCTTCACCCAGGCCGAGGACGGCCGCAAGATGTCGAAGTCGCTCGGCAACACCATCGAGCCGCAGGCCGTCATCAAGGAATCCGGCGCCGACATCCTCCGGCTCTGGGTCGCGTCCTGCGACTACACCGACGATCAGCGCATCGGCCCGGAGATCCTGAAGAACACCGTCGAGACCTATCGCAAGCTGCGCAACACCGTGCGCTGGATGCTCGGCACGCTGCATCATTACAAGCCGGCCGATGCAGTTCCGCCGGCCGAGATGCCCGAGCTCGAGCGCCTGATGCTGCACGAGCTGGCGGTGCGCGCCGCCGCCGTCGACAAGGCCTATCGGGAGTTCGACTACAAGACCGTGGTCGCGACCCTCTCCGCCTTCCTCAACAGCGAGCTCTCGGCGTTCTATTTCGACATCCGCAAGGACACGCTGTATTGCGATCCGCCGTCCTCGCTGACGCGCAAGGCCGCGCTGACGACGATCGACCTGTTGTGCACCTCGATCCTGAAATGGCTGGCGCCGATCCTCAGCTTCACCGCGGAGGAGGCCTGGCGCATGTATCGCCCCGGCGCCGAAGCGTCGGTGCATCTGACGCTGTTCCCGACCGATCTCGAAGACTTCCGCGACGACAAGCTCGCCGCGAGGTGGGAGACGATCCGCAACGTCCGCCGCGTCGTCACCGGGGCGCTCGAGCTCGAACGCGCCGCCAAGAACATCGGCTCCTCGCTGGAGGCCTCGCCGGTAATCTATGTCGCCGACCGCGACATGCTCATGACGCTGTTCGACATCGATCTGGCTGAAGTCTGCATCACCTCGAATTACGAGGTGCGGGAGGGCGAGGCGCCGGCCTCGGCGTTCCGTCTCGATGCGGTGCCCGGTGTCGCGGTCGTGGTGGAGAAGGCGGTCGGCACCAAATGCGCCCGTTCCTGGAAGATCTCCCCGATGGTCGGCGAGGACGCTGAATACCCCGACGTCACCCCGCGCGACGCCAAGGCGCTGCGCGAATGGAAGGCGTTGGGAGTGGCGGTCTGATTCCCGCATGACCCCGCTTGGCGCCGGCATCCTCGCGGCAATGGTCACGCTCGTGGCCGACCAGGTCTCGAAGCTCTGGCTGCTGAACGGGTTCGACCTTGCCCGGCGCGGCGTCGTCAAGGTGACGCCGTTCTTCGACCTGGTGCTGGCCTGGAATATCGGCATCAGCTTCGGCTGGCTGCAGAACGACAGCCAGGCGGCGCAGCTCGCGCTGATGGCGGTCAAGGCCCTCGCCGTGGTCGCGCTGGCGATCTGGATGGCCCGCTCGCACACCAGGCTCGCCACGGTTGCGCTGGGCCTGATCATCGGCGGCGCCATCGGCAACGGCATCGACCGCCTGGCCTATGGTGCGGTGGTCGATTTCGCGCTGTTCCACATCGAGATCGGCGGAAATACCTATAATTGGTACGTGTTTAACCTCGCGGACGTGGCGATCGTTGCTGGGGTGGCGGCGCTATTGTATGATTCCTTCCTGGGGATACCCGCCGCAAAAGCGCCCTGATCCCGGCCGATACGGACCGGCAGGCGGAACCCGGTTTTTGCGAGGGACTGGCCGCATTTGAGCGGCGATCTGCCACAATATGGAACAGGTATCGTAATGCGCAGCTCGAAGACCAGCGGGTCAATGGTTCGAGACCCCCAAGGGGGGTTCTGGCGGGCTTTGAAATTGTCCGCTGTCGCGCTCGGCATTGGCCTCGTGATGTCGACTGGCGCCGCCCGCGCTGGTGACGACGAGGACGACGACATGACCTTCGAAGAGAAGCTCATCGACAATCTGATGTCGGGCCTCGGCGCCAAGAGCATGTCGAAGCCCGGCATCGAATACCGTGAGCGTTCGCCGCTGGTCGTGCCGCCCAAGCTCGACCTCCCGCCGCCGGCCGCGACGGAGGCCGCGGTTGCGCCAAACTGGCCGAAGGACCCCGACGAGAAGCGCCGCAAGGACGCCGTCGCCGCGCGGAAGAAGGGGGGCGACAACAAGGCGGCTGAGTATTGGAAGAATGCCCGGCCGCTCTCGCCCGCCGAGATCAACGCCCACAAGACGGCCGCAGCCGAAAAGAGCGGCAATGATCCGGTTCAGCCGGGCAGCAACATCGCTAATCCGACTCTCAGCCCCGCCCAGCTCGGATACACCGGCGGGCTATGGAATCTGTTCAAGGGAAACGGGCCCGAGTCGAAGCAGTTTACGTCGGAGCCACCACGCCAATCGCTGGTGGAGCCGCCGCCCGGATATCAGACGCCCTCGCCGAACTACGCCTACGGCTCCGGGCCGGATAACTCGAAGCGGACCTATTTCGACGTCCGGTCCGGCAAGGAGAAGGAGCAATAGCGCTCCTGTTCCGACCCGAACATGTCGGACCGCGGAGCTGGCCGCCGGCCCTTGTATGGCTTCGGCCGCTGGCTTGCTCCCGAGTTGATGGCGTTCTCTGCTTCGTGACGCGAAGCCTCAGCCGCACGGTGTAGCATGCCGTGCCTCCGAGCCGGAGATCCGGACTCGGCGTTCCAAAAGGATCATGATGTCCTCTTACCGATCGGCTGCCCGCCTCCTTGCCGCGCTGCTTTCGACCAGTGTCCTGACGGCCGGGGCGGCCCTCGCCCAGACCACGGTCACATCGGCCCCGCCCGCCAGCTTCACGCTCAGCAACGGCATGCAGGTGGTGGTGATCCCGGATCACCGCACGCCCGTGGTCACGGAGATGATCTGGTACAAGGTCGGCTCGGCCGACGAGACGCCGGGAAAATCCGGGCTCGCGCACTTCCTCGAGCACCTGATGTTCAAGGGCACCTCGAAGCATCCCGTCGGCGAATTCTCCCAGACCGTGCTCCGCGTCGGCGGCAACGAGAACGCCTCGACCTCGGTCGACTACACCAATTACTACCAGCGTGTGCCGAAGGAGCAGCTCCCGACCATGATGGAGTTCGAGGCCGACCGCATGACCGGCCTGATCCTCAAGGACGAGAACGTGCTGCCCGAGCGCGACGTCGTGCTCGAAGAATACAACATGCGCGTCGCCAACAATCCCGACGCGCGGCTGAACGAGCAGATCATGGCTGCGCTCTACCTCAATCATCCCTACGGCCGGCCGGTGATCGGCTGGCATCAGGAGATCGAGAAGCTCGATCGCGAGGACGCGCTCGCCTTCTATCGCCGCTTCTATGCGCCGAACAACGCGATCCTGGTGATCGCCGGCGACGTCGACGCCGCCGAAATTCGCCCGCTGGTCGAGCGCAATTTCGGCTCGATCCCGGCGCAATCAGCGATCCCGGCGCGGCGCGTCCGTCCGCAGGAGCCTGAGCCCGCCGCCCCGCGCACCGTGACGCTGGCCGATCCGCGCGTCGAGCAGCCGAACATGCGGCGCTATTATCTCGTACCGTCGGCAACCACGGCCGCGGCCGGCGAGAGCGCGGCCCTCGACGTGCTGGCGCAGCTGATGGGCAGCGGCAGCAATTCCTATCTTTACCGCGCCCTCGTCGTCGACAAGCCGCTCGCGGTCTCCGCCAACGCCAGCTATTCGAGCATCTCGCTCGACCCGACCCAGTTCGCGATCTCGGCCGCGCCGAAAGCCGGCGTCAGCTTCGCGGAGGTCGAGCAGGCGGTCGACGGCGTCATCGCCAACGTGGCGCAGAACCCGATCCGCGCCGAGGATCTGGAGCGCGTGAAGACCCAGCTCATCGCGGAAGCGATCTACGCCCAGGACAACCAGGCGGTGCTGGCACGCTGGTACGGCGGCGCGCTGACCACCGGCCTGTCGATCGAGGACATCAGGAGCTGGCCCGACCGCATCCGCGCGGTCACCGCCGAGCAGGTCCGCGCCGTCGCGCAGAAATGGCTCGAGAAGAAGCGTTCGGTCACGGGCTATCTGATCAAGGACACCAGTGCTGCCAAGCGCGAGGAGAAGCGGTCGTGACCTATCCCTTCCTTCGACACGTTGCATTCTCTTTCGTCACCGGCGCCGCACTCGCGCTGGCTGCGGTGTCGCCGTCGCTCGCCGCCGCAAAGATCCAGCGCCTGGTCTCGCCCGGCGGCATCGAGGCCTGGTTCGTGCAGGACGCGACCGTGCCCCTGATCGCCATGGAATATTCCTTTGCTGGCGGCTCGGCCCAGGATCCCAAGGACAAGTCTGGCGTCGCCAATCTGGTCGGCGACCTGCTCGACGAAGGCTCCGGCGATCTCGATTCCAAGACCTTCCACGAGCGGCTCGACCGCCGCGCAATCGAGCTGTCCTTCAGCGCCACCCGCGACGCCTTCCGCGGCAGCCTGCGCATGCTGCGCGACAACAAGGACGAGGCCTTCGATCTCTTGCGGAGCGCGCTGACCTCGCCGCATTTCGACACCGCCGATGTCGAACGCATCCGCTCGCAGGTCATCTCGGGCCTGCGCCGCGAGACCACGAACCCGACCTCGCTGGCGAGCCGCAAGTTCCTGGAAGTCGCCTTCGGCGATCATCCCTACGGCCGGCAGACCAACGGCAACCTCGACAGCGTGCCGACCATCACGGTCGCCGACATGAAGGACTATGTCGGCCGCGTGCTGGCCAGGGATGGGCTGAAGGTCGCGGTCGTCGGCGACGTCGATCCGGCGACGCTCGGCAAGCTGCTCGACCACACCTTCGGCAGCCTGCCCGCCAAGGCCAACCTCACGCCGGTCCCCGACGTCGAGGCCGCAAGGCCGCCGCAACGCGCCTTCGTGACCCTCGACGTGCCGCAGACCGTGATCACCTTCGGCGGGCCCGGCGTGAAGCGCAGCGATCCCAACTTCATGGCGGCCTATGTCGTCAACCACATCCTCGGCGGCGGCGGATTGTCCTCGCGTCTCTATCGCGAGGTCCGCGAGAAGCGCGGCCTCGCCTATTCGGTGTTCGAATCACTGCTCTGGATGGAGCATTCGGCGATCTTCATCGGCAATACCGGCACGCGCGCCGACCGCTCCGGCGACACCATCGATGCCATCGAGAAGGAAGTGCGCCGGATCGCCGAGGAAGGCCCGACGCAGAAGGAGCTCGACGAGGCCAAGTCGTACCTCAAGGGCTCGCAGATGCTGGCGCTCGACACCTCCTCCAAGCTGGCGCAAGCGCTGCTGCAGTACCAGCAGGACAAGCTGCCGATCGACTATATCGAGAAGCGCAACGCCATCGTCGATGCCGTGACGCTGGACGACGCCAAGGCGGCCGCCAAGCGGCTCTGGGGCCAGGGCCTCCTGACCGTCGTCGTCGGCCGCGCCCCGCAGGCCGCGGCGCAGCCGACCGCGGCTCCGGCGACGAAGTCGAATTGATCTTTATTGCAAGCAGCAGCGTTCTCTGGCTGCCGCACGGGCGCCCGTGGCTGCCCCCTCCCCTGCCCCCCACAAGGGGGGAGGGAACGGATAGAGCGCGGCAAACTTCCATCAAAGCAGCTATGGTGCGCGCACGAATCCTTTTCCTGGTGCCATCATGCTGCGGATATCCCGCGATCTCGTCATCGACGAGGACGACATCGAGATCGGCTTTGTCCGCGCCTCCGGCCCGGGCGGGCAGAACGTCAACAAGGTCGCGACCTCGGCGCAACTGCGCTTCGACACGCGCAAGCTGACCTTGCCGGAGGATGCGGCGCTACGCCTCGCCCGCCTTGCCGGCCAGCGCATGACCAAGGACGGCGTCATCGTGATCCAGGCGCAGCGCTTCCGCACCCAGGAGCGCAACCGCCAGGATGCCATCGACCGGCTGGTCGAAATCCTGAGCGAGGCGATGGTGCGGCCAAAGCCGCGGCGCGCGACAAAACCGACTTTCGGCTCAAAGCAGCGCCGGCTTGAGGGCAAGAAGCGCCGCAGCGACGTCAAGGCAAAGCGCGGCCGCGGCTTCGACGATTGATCGAGCAAGACCTCCGGCCGCGATGCGACCGGAGGTTTGCGCTTCGCAAGCTGACTTCAGTAGCGCTTGCCGGTCGCAGCCGAATCGTCGGCCGTGCCCTTGTGTGTCGCACTGCCCGTGGTTGCAGCGTTACCCTTGGTCCCCCTGCCCGACTTCATGCCAACCTTCTCGCCGGCACTCCCCTGCTGAGCGCCGACGTCGTCATCCTCACTGCCCATGGTCGCGCCGCCCTGCATCGGTTTGCTTTGCACGGTGCCGCCGGACTTGACGCCGGACGATGTGCCTTGCGCGAGAACGGGCGTCGCAATGAGAGCCGAGAGAGCGCATGCGATTGCAGAGGTCTTCACCAACTTCATCCATTTCTCCTGGATTTGCTCGCGATGAACGGTTCGGCGATTCTCCACGCCGTTCCTTTCGGACCGGACCATCACATCGCGCAAAGAGTGCGAACGGCGCACCCGTGATGCAAACGGTTTCATGTGTTGATCGTTTAGGGATTTCGCGGCGGTTTCGCGGAATTACGCTCCTCATATGCGGCACCCGCGCACGAACGCCGCATTTCATCGGAACTGCCCGAGGCGCGGGATTTCCCACATCTGGTATGTGGGAAGCGCGACCTTACCCATGCATTTGTTGCCGGGCGGCGTTACACTGGGACATTCACCGAGTGAACCTATGCCCGTCCGCCAACTTCCCGAACAGATCGTCAACCGCATCGCCGCCGGCGAGGTGGTCGAGCGACCCGCGAGCGTGGTCAAGGAACTGGTCGAGAACGCGATCGATGCCGGTGCGAGCCGGATCGACGTCTTCACCGATGGCGGCGGGCGGCGGCGGATCGGCATCACCGATGACGGCGGCGGCATGACCGCGAAAGACCTCGCGCTCGCGGTCGAGCGCCATGCCACCTCCAAGCTCGACGACGAGGACCTGCTCCAGATTCGGACCCTCGGCTTCCGCGGCGAGGCGCTGCCCTCGATCGGCTCCGTCGCGCGGCTCTCCATCACCACACGCCATGCCAGCGAGCCGCATGCCTGGGCGCTGACGGTCGAAGGTGGCGAGAAATCCGAGATCATGCCGGCGGCGCTGGCGCACGGCACGCGCGTCGAGGTCGGCGACCTCTTCTATGCGACCCCGGCGCGGCTGAAATTCCTGAAGACCGACCGCACCGAGGCCGAAGCGATCCGCGAGGTGGTGCGGCGGCTCGCCATGGCGCGGCCCGACATTGCCTTCACGCTTGCCGGTGAGGAGCGCGCGCCGGTGACCTGGGCGGCGGCGCTGCCCGGCGCTGCTGGACGGCTGACCCGGCTCGGCGACATCCTGGGGGCGGAGTTTCGCAGCCACGCCATCGAGATCCATGCCGAGCGCGAGGGCGTCGTCGTCGCCGGCTATGCGGCGGCACCGGCGCTGACCAAGGCCAACGCACTCGGGCAATATCTCTTCGTCAACGGCCGCCCGGTGCGGGACAAGCTGATTCTCGGCGCTGTGCGCGCGGCCTATTCCGACTATCTGCCGCGCGACCGCCATCCGGTGCTGGCGCTGTTCGTCACGCTCGATCCGCGCGAGGTCGACGCCAACGTGCATCCCGCCAAGACCGAGGTGCGGTTCCGCAATGCCGGCCTCGTTCGCGCGCTGATCGTGCACGGATTGAAGGAAGGTCTCGCGCGCGAGGGACGCCGCACCGCCGCCAACAGCGGCGAGAGCGCCTTGTCCGCGTTCCGGCCCGCCTTCACGCCGCAGCGTTCTGCAAGCTGGGACTGGCGCGCCTCGCCCGCCGCCCCTGTCGCGCCGATGCCGTCATTCGAGGGCGCCGCGACATCCGCTTTTGCAGAGCGCGCGCAGGCCGCGTTCGATGTCGGCGCACCCAGCGCGGACGTGCGGATCGAGACGCAGCCGGTGGCGGACCTCGTCGACCGCCCGCTCGGCGCGGCGCGCACGCAGATCCACGAGACCTATATCGTCTCGCAAACCCGCGACGGGCTGATCATCGTCGACCAGCATGCCGCGCACGAGCGCATTGTCTATGAACGGCTGAAGGCGTCGCTGGCCGCGAACGGCGTGCAGCGGCAGATCCTGCTCATTCCCGAGATCGTCGAGATGGACGAGGCGACGGTCGAGCGCCTCCTGGAGCGCAGCGACGAGCTCGCCTCGTTCGGCCTCGCCATCGAATCCTTCGGCCCCGGCGCAGTCGCGGTGCGCGAGACGCCCTCGCTGCTCGGCAAGACCAATGCCGGCGGCCTGTTGCGCGATCTCTCCGAGCACATGGCCGAGTGGGACGAGGCGCTGCCGCTCGAACGCCGCCTGATGCACGTCGCCGCCACCATGGCCTGCCACGGCTCGGTGCGCGCCGGCCGCAGGCTCCGGCCGGAGGAAATGAACGCCCTGCTCCGCGAGATGGAGGACACCCCGAACTCCGGCCAGTGCAATCACGGCCGGCCGACCTATGTCGAGCTGAAGCTGAGCGATGTCGAGAAGCTGTTCGGGCGAAGGTGACGGTGCCGTAATCGCGCTGCCGTAGGGTGGGCAAAGCGAAGCGTGCCCACCACCTGTCTCAATCATGCAGAGATCGTGGGCACGGCGCGTTGCGCCTTTGCCCACCCTACGACAGCGACGTTTCGGAGCTACGGCTTCCGCAAGAACACGAACTCCGTGTCGTCATACGTCCGCCGCTCCAGCTCCTCAAAACCCTCCGGCGTCGCGAACTGCGCGGCCTTCGCTTCCTCCACCACCAGCAGCGCGCCCGGCGTCAGCCAGCCGCCGTCGCGCAAGGAGGCCAGCGCCTTCTCCGCGAAGCCCTTGCCATAGGGTGGATCGAGGAACACCAGCGAGAACGGCTCGACGGGATGCGCAGGCCCGAGATCGGTCGCGTCGCGGCGATAGACCTTGGTGACGCCACCCAGGCCCAGCGTCTCGACATTGTTGCGCAGCAGAGCCCGCGCTTCCGCGCCATTGTCGACGAACAGCGTGAACTTCGCCCCGCGCGAGACCGCTTCGATGCCGAGCGCGCCGGTGCCGGCGAAGAGATCGAGCACGCGCGCATCGGCAATCGGATCGTCATAGGCGTGCATGAGGATGTTGAACACGGACTCGCGCAAGCGGTCCGCCGTCGGGCGGATGTCGCGCGAGGACGGTGAGGCGAGATTGCGCCCCTTCAAGCGACCGCCGACGACGCGCATTACACGACTCCGTCATGCCCGGGCTTGTCACGGGCATCCACGTTCTTCAGTAGTAGACGCAAGCAAGACGTGGATGGCCGGGTCAAGCCCGGCCATGACGACCTGTTGCGCGGTGTCGGCGTCGCTCCAAGCATTGAAGCTTACTCGCCATCCCGCGGCGTCAGATCGCGCTTGCCGTGATAGCCGCGCTTGGGACGGCGCGGCGGGCCGTAGCCGCTGGCCTGTTCCTCGTTGCGCTCGCGCGCCTCCTCGCTGCCGGTGCGCTGGACCAGCACGCGGCGGCCCTTACGGTCGTTGATCACGGCGCGCTTGCTGGCGGGCTTCGTCTCGCGCGGCGCATCGTCGACACGCGAGGATTTCGACGGCACGTCGAACTGCGCCCCCGATTTCTCGATCACCTTGTCGCCGAGCTGCTCGCGCAGCACCCGCGACTTGATCTCCTCGACCTGACCTTCGGGGACCTCGCCGAGCTGGAACGGGCCATAGGAGACGCGGATCAGCCGGTTCACCTCGAGCCCGAGATGGGCGCAGACGTTGCGCACCTCGCGGTTCTTGCCTTCGCGGATCGCGAACACCAGCCAGACATTGGCGCCCTGATCGCGCTCCAGCGTCGCCTCGATCGGACCGTATTTGACGCCCTCGATCTCAATGCCATTCTTGAGCTCGTCGAGCTGCGCCTGGGTGACGTCGCCGTGGGCGCGAACGCGGTAGCGGCGCAGCCAGCCGGTATCGGGCAGCTCGAGCGTGCGCGCGAGCCCGCCGTCGTTGGTGAGCAGCAAGAGGCCTTCGGTATTGAAATCGAGCCGGCCGACACTGATCAGCCGCGGCAGACCTTCCGGCAGATTGTCGAACACGGTCGGACGCCCCTCGGGGTCGTCATGCGTGGTCATGAGTCCGCGCGGCTTGTGATAGAGAAACAGCCGCGTGCGCTCGCGCTCCGGCAACGGCTTGCCATCGACCATGACGACGTCGTTCTTCGTGATGTCCAGCGCCGGCGAGTTGATGACGCGGCCATTGACGGTGACGCGGCCCTGCGTGACCATCTCCTCGGCATCGCGGCGCGAGGCGAGGCCTGCGCGCGCCAGCACCTTTGCGATGCGCTCGCCGGCCTTCTTCGGCTTCGGCTCTTCTTCCCGGCGCGGCCGCCGGTCGACATCACGATCGCGCTCGCGATAGGCACCGCGGCCGCCGAAGGCGGGACGTTTCTCGAAGATCCTGGCTTCATTCTCGTTTTCACGGCGCGGGCGATCGCCGAAACGGCCTTCGCTGCGCGGATGCTCGTGCCAATCGGAACGGCCTTCCGACCGCTCGCGCGGACGATTGAATTTCGGCCGGTCGCCACCACGCCCGCCGCGGTCGCCATCGCCGTCACGACGGGGCCGATCGAATTTTGGACGATCCTCGCGCGGCCGGTCGAATTTGGGCCGCTCGCGGAACGGGCGATCACCCGATGCGCGATCGTCGCGTGAGCGCGAGAACCGCGGACGATCCTCGCCGCGGCCGCCTTCGCGGCGGTCGTCGCGCTTTTGCCAGGGCTTGTCTTCGCTGCGGTCACGGCCGCCGAAATCCTTGCGCGGACCCTTGCCGAAATCCTTGCGCGGCGGCCGATCGCCGCGCGGAGCCGCGTCGCGCTTCTGCCAGGGCTTTGAATCGCCGCGATCGCCACGGTCGCGATCCGGACCGCCCCGCGAAAACTTTCGCTCGCCGTCGAACGGACGCTCCGGACGGTCGCCGCGCGGCGAATACGGCCGCTTGTCGCCGAACTTCTTGTCGCCGAACCGGCCGGCGGGACGGGACTCGTCGCGATCGCGGCTGCGCGGCGGACGATCGTCACGGCCATGGGACGGGCGGTCACCGCGCGGCTTGAAGGAGCGCTTGTCGCCATCGCGCGATCCACGATCGGAAAAAGGACGGTCGCCACGCGGCTTGAAGCTGCGCTCGCCGCGGCCTTCATTGCCGCGATCGTCGCGCTTGAAGCGCGGACGGTCGGAAGAATCCCGGCGCGGGGCATCGCCCTCCTCGCGGCGGCGAAACGGACGGTCCTCGCGACCCTCGCGGGGCGGGCGGCTGTCGCCCTTCCTGTCGCTCTTGCCCTCGAAACCGCGCTTGGCGAACTTCTTCTCGGGGCCGCGCGCCTTGCCGGAGCGGCCCTTCGCTGCTCCCTTGGCCGGGCCTCGATCACGCCGGCCGCGGGAATCGTTGTCTTTGTCGCTGTCGCGAGGCATGAATGATCTCACTTACGGGGGTAGTGCGATGAGCATTGTGCGCGCTCGTTCCGAGCCGCATGCTCAGGCAAAATCGGTATCCACTCTTGCTGAAGGCGGAGCTACTAGCAGGTTTCTGGCGATGATACGAGGCATGAAAGCCCCTTCTTTCATGGATTTGGCGCTTGTGACGGCCGAAAATGCCGGAAAATCGGGCGAAGTTCCGATCGGATGCGTGGTGGTCCGCAATTACGAGGTCATCGCCACCGCCGCCAATCGGACGCTGACCGACCATGATCCGACCGCCCACGCCGAGATCATCGCGCTGCGCGAGGCCGCCGCGAAGATCGGCAGCGAGCGCCTCGTCGACTGCGACCTCTACGTGACGCTGGAGCCCTGCACCATGTGTGCGGGCGCGATCTCGTTTGCAAGGATCAGGCGGCTCTATTACGGCGCCGCCGACCCCAAGGGCGGCGCGGTGGAATCAGGGGTGCGGTTCTTTGCCTCCCCGACCTGCCATCACGCGCCGGACGTCTATTCCGGCGTCGGCGAGAGCGAGGCGGCGCGGCTGCTCAAGGAGTTCTTCCGGCAGCGGCGCTGACGGCTCCACCCTGCGCTGTCATGCCCCGGCTTGACCGGGGCATCCAGTACGCCGTGGCTTCTCGGATCAACCATTGCCGTCTCGGCGTACTGGATCGCCCGGTCAAGCCGGGCGATGACAGTTGAGTGTGTGGCCTGCAGCGTCACAGCTCAACCGGCCGCGAAAAACTCCCGCAGCGCGCTCGCGGTGACCTCGGGATTCTCCTCGGTGAGGAAGTGGCCGGAATCCACCGGCATGCCCTCCACGTTCGTCGCCCATTGCCGCCAGGTATCGAGCGGCGTCGCCGCGGCTTGCGCCACGCCGGCATTGCCCCACAGCGCCAGCATGGGAATGGTGATCTTCTTGCCGGCCTCGAAATCCGCCTTGTCGAGGTCGTAGTCGAAATAGGCGCCGGCGCGGTAGTCCTCGCACATCGCATGCACGCGGGCGGGATCGCGGAACGGGGCGAGGTAATGTTCGAGCGCCCGCTCATCGATCGCATCGAGCGTCCTCGACTTGGTCTGGCTCGCCATCTTGAAGCGCAGGAAGAACTCGCCGTTGCTCGAAATCAGCGTCTCCGGCAGCGGATAGGGCTGCGCCAGGAAGGTCCAGTGATAGATCTTCAGCGCGTAGGCGCGGTTGATCCGCTCCCAGTAATTATAGGTCGGCAGGATATCGAGCACCGCGAGCTTCGACAGCCGGCCGGGATGGTCGAGCGCGAGGCGGTAGGAGACGCGGCCGCCGCGGTCGTGGCCGGCGAGCGCGAAGTGCACGTGGCCGAGCCGCTCCATCATCTCGACCATGGCCTTCGCCATCGCGCGCTTGCTGTAGGGGATGTGCAGCGCATCGCTCTCGGGCATGTCGGACCAGCCGTAGCCCGGCAGATCGGCGATGATCAACGTGAAGTGCTCGGCCAGCTCAGGCGCCACCTGATGCCACATCACGTGGGTCTCGGAGAAGCCGTGCAGGAGCAACAGCGGCGGCCCGCTGCCGCCGACGCGGGCGAAGACGCGGCCGAACGAGGTATTGATCCATTCGGCGGCAAAATCCGGATAGAGGTCGGCGAGATCGGACATCTTGTTGCATCCTTATCTGGTCAGTCGTGGGGCCGCCCGACCAAAAAATGTCGAAAACAACCCCATGCACAGTAGCGGTATGATCTGCGGGGTCACTAACCCCAACAGCTGATTGCACATTTCTGGAGTGCGGATGTGGCGGCGCGGTGACCAAAACCGCGGGAGTCCCGGCCCGGCGTACCTTTCCGGCCCATCCGGACGCTCGGCCGAAGCCGTGTCAGCCCGAAGCTGTGTCAGCCCGAAGCTGTGTCAGATCTTGGCCTTCTCCGCCTCCACCGCCTGCCAGCCGATGTCGCGGCGGCAGAAGCCTTCCGGCCAGCGGATGCGATCGACGGCCTGGTAGGCCCGGGCCTGCGCTTCCGTCACGGTCGCCCCCAACGCGCAGACATTGAGCACGCGGCCGCCATTGGCGAGGATCGCACCGTCCTTCGCCACCGTGCCGGCGTGGAAGATCTCGACATTGTCCACCTTGGCGGCGTCGTCGAGCCCCTCGATGCGCGTGCCCTTCTGGTAGTCGCCGGGATAGCCCTTCGCCGCCATCACCACGGTGAGCGCGGATTCCTTGTGCCAGCGCAGATCGAAATGCTTCAGCTGCCCGTCGCAGGCGGCCAGCAGCGCCGGCACGATATCCGACATCATGCGCAGCATCAGCACCTGGCACTCGGGATCGCCGAAGCGGACGTTGAACTCGAACAGTTTCGGGCCCTGCGTCGTCAGCATGATGCCGGCATAGAGCACGCCGCGGAACGGCGTGCCGCGCTGCTTCATGCCTGATACCGTCGGCAGGATGATCTTGGCCATGATCGCGTCGTGGACCTGAGGCGTCACCAGCGGCGTCGGCGAATAGGCGCCCATGCCGCCGGTGTTCGGGCCGACGTCGTGGTCGAACACGCGCTTGTGGTCCTGCGCGGAGGCCAGCGGGATCGCGGTCTCGCCGTCGCACAGCGCGAAGAAGCTGATCTCGCGGCCGGGCAAAAATTCCTCGATCACGACCTCGGCGCCGGCCTCGCCGAAGGCGCCCTCGAACATCATGGCGATGGCGTCCTCGGCCTCGCGCACGGTCTTGGCAACGACGACGCCCTTGCCGGCGGCAAGCCCGTCGGCCTTCACCACGATCGGCGCGCCCTGGCTGCCCACGTAGTCGCGCGCATCGTTGGCATTGGTGAAGCGCTTGTAGGCGCCGGTCGGAATGCCGAATTCGGTGCAGAGCGCCTTGGTGAACCCCTTGGAGCTTTCGAGCTGCGCGGCCGCCTTGCTCGGCCCGAACGCCTTGATGCCGGCGGCGGTGAGATCATCGACGATGCCGGCCGCCAGCGGCGTCTCCGGCCCGACCACCACGAGTTCGACCTTGTTCTGCTTGCAGAAGTCGATCACCGCGGCATGGTCGGCGACATCGAGCGCCACGCATTCGGCCTCCTTCGCGATGCCGGCATTGCCGGGCGCGCACCAGAATTTGGTCACCAGGGGGGAGGCTGCGATCTTCCACGCCAGGGCATGTTCGCGGCCGCCGGAACCGAGCAGGAGAATATGCATCGAGGGCTCAGAAATGAGGGGTTTTGCTGAGGGCGGAGGTCGCACGAATCGGCGGGGGGCTCAAGGGGAAACGGCCAGGACTCCCCGTCATTCCGGCGACTTGCTCTGCTGCCCCTTCTCCCCTTGCGGGAGAAGGTGGCGCGAAGCGCCGGATGAGGGGTTGCATCCGCAGATTCCAATTGGAAATAGGACTCGCCGAGAGAACCCCTCACCCGAGTGAGCTTGTGTCTACCAGCGGAGATGCCCTCTCCCGCAAGGGGCGAGGGCACAGCAATCGGCACCGCAGGCGATCAAACCTGCTTCCCCGCGATAATCTCCTGCAATCGCGACGTGCCGCGCAAACGCCCCGCGGCCAGCGGCGGTGGCGGTGACCGTGGTCTGCGGCTTCTTGCCGACGAACGCTTTCTCGGCGGCGTTTCCTAAAGCGTGATGAGATCAGGTTTGATCGCTGCAACATAAGTGCACTCCCTCTCCCGCTTGCGGGAGAGGGCTGGGGAGAGGGTATTTCCGCAATGGGATACTCCCCCAGAGGAGAAAGCCCTCACCCGCGCCTTGCGCGACCTCTCCCGCACGCGGGAGAGGTTGCACCGAGCCCGCAGAAACGGGTCTGCTTTCACCCTTTTTGTTTCTCTTCTGCGCTCTTTCCATCGGAGCTTTTCGAGCGCTCTTCGAAACGATCAGACCCCTTGGCCAGATCGTGCCCCATCTTGCTCTCGTTCTTCGCTTCTTCCTTGGACGTCGCTTCACGCAAGCCTTCAGCGGCCTGTTCCCCCGCCTTTGATGATTTTCGTTCGTCATCCATTGGTGGCTCCTCCCTGATAAAGACGCCTCCCAGGAAGCTCGCTGGTTGATCCCGGATTGGACGTACCAACGTTCCAATCAGATCACATGGACATTGTTCCCGGTCCCGTCGAGGCTCTTAGTCGAGCCGCGGCACATACCAGCCGAACAGGCAAGGCTGACATCGATGCGCGCAGCCCGTAGGATGGGTTGAGCCCTTGCGAAACCCATCGCACTTGTTTCGTGATAAGATCGCGTAATGACCGCGTACCGCCGCAACTTCGTTCCGGGTGGGTGCTTCTTCTTCACCGTCAATCTGGCGGAGCGGAGGCTGGCGTTGCTGACAGATCATATCGAGGTGTTGCGCGGGGCGTTTCGCGAAACGCACCGGCGCCATCCATTTACCATCGATGCCATCGTGGTGCTGCCTGACCACCTTCACTCGGTGTGGACATTACCAGAAGGTGATGCCGATTTTGCAATGCGCTGGCAGTTGATCAAATCCACCTTTTCGCGCGGTCTGGCGCGCAACGAAAGGATATCCCAAAGCCGCTCGGCCAAAGGTGAACGGGGCATCTGGCAGCGCAGATATTGGGAGCATACCATTCGCGACGAAGGCGATTTCGCGCGGCATGTAGACTACGTTCATATCAATCCGGTCAAGCACGGGCTCGTCAACCGAGTACGTGACTGGGCTCCCTCCTCGTTTCATCGCCACGTGGAGCTTGGCAATTACCCGGCCGATTGGGCCGGCGATCAGTCGGATGACTGCCGCGGTTACGGTGAACGGTGATAGAGAAGCGATGGGTTTCGCAAGGGCTCAACCCGTCCTACGAACTGTCATTCCGGGGCGCGCGCAGCGCGAACCCGGAATCCATTGGGCCGCAGCGTCGGAGGTGGGATGGATTCCGGGTTCGCGCCCAAGGGGGCGCGCCCCGGAATGACGGCGGCCGCTACACCTGCCTCCCCGCAATGATCTCCTGCAACGTTGCCACATGCCGCGCGAATGCGCCGCGGCCGGCGGCGGTGGCGGTGACCGTGGTCTGCGGCTTCTTGCCGACGAAGGCCTTCTCCACGGACACGTACCCCGCCTTGGCCAGGGTCTCGATATGCGCGCCCAGATTGCCGTCGGTGGCGCCGGTGAGCTTCTTCAGGCGGGCGAATTCGAGACCGGCCGATACGGGCAGCGCGTTCAGCGCGGCCATGATCTTCAGCCGCAGCGGCTGGTGGATGATGTCGTCGAGCTCGGCCATGCGCTAGATCCGCCGCATCCAGAGCCCGCCGAGGATCAGGCCGCCGCCGTTGACGAAGGCCATCCACAGCGGGAATGCCTCGCCGATGTAGAAGAAGCCGAACAGCGTCAGCGCCGTGATGCAAAGACCGATCGCAACGAAGGCGTAGCCGAACCAGAGCCCGGCGAGTGTGTAGAACAGCATGAAATAGATCGGCCAGAACGTTCCCAGCTGGCGTGGACCGAAATGACCGACAACGTTGGTCACGAGATAGCCGAACGCGAAGAACAGGGCGAATATCAGGAACAGCCTGATGCCAACGCCAGCCCCAAAGGGGTGGTTTTTCGGATTGAACACGCGAAGGGCAATCAGACCGCCGACGCCGAGAACGTCCACCGCAACCCAGGCGTAGACCGCGTAGATCGGCCAGAGCCAGGTCACGAGATTGGCTGCGAACACCAGCACACCCCACCACACCGCAGCGAGGCTCGCGAGCTCATAGAGCTGCGATTGCTTCACGCGCTGGACGATGTCGTCGATATCGGCCAGCGCTGCGGATGCCTCCTTGCTGTCGATCATGTCGTCCCTTTCTGTCCCTGGGCTATCTCGTATGACGCTCGGTGACACCTGAGCGCCTCGTCCTTCGAGACGACCGCTACGCGGTCTCCTCAGGATGAGGCTTCGAGACGACCGCTTCCAGCGGTCTCCTCAGGATGAGGCTCAGCTGCACCAGGACCCGTTGAAGCGGCTGCCGCGGACTCCGCCCCTCATCCTGAGGGCCCGCCGCAGGCGGGCGTCTCGAAGGATGGCCGCGGGGAAACCGCTCCTGTCTGCGATTGCCTTGCCGTCGACGGGGCGCATCACGACTGCCCTACCCCGCGCCTTGCCACGTCCTCGGCGATCACCGAGATCGCCTTCGAATTGGTGACGATGCCCATGTGATTGATGCCGTCGATGATCTTGACGTCGACCGAAGGTTTGAGCGTCTGCACCACTTCCGCATATTTGTCCGAGATCATCATCTCGTCCTCGCCGCCGCCGAAGATCGTGATCGGACGCGTGGTTGCCGGCAGATCGAGCCGATAGCCGCGCGTGGCAAAGTTGCGCATCAGGCGGTCCGAATAGGTCGAGGTCAGGTACTTCGCCGAGGTCGCGGGCACCGCGAAAGCGAGCACCGGGAGCTGCGAACAGCAGTCGATGCCGAGCTTGCGCAGCGCGGTCAGGCCCAGGAAGCGTGGAATGTCGGCCTTGGCCCAGCCGCCGGAATCCGGCCGGTTGGTCGGCGCGTCGTAGCCGAGATAGGGCGCGAGCAGCACGGTGCGCACGAACATGTCCTGCATGATCGGCGTCGCGGCGACGCGCAGCGAGAAGCCGGCGCCGGCGGAATGGCCGATCAAAGTGAGCGGCAGGTCCGGCGCGCCCTTGCGCAGATGGGCGACGAAATCGATCAGGTCGTCCTCGAGCTGGCCGACATAGCCGATGTCGCCGCGGGTGCCGGAGCCGCCATGGCCGCGGATGTCGAGCGCCCAGGTCTCCACGCCGCGCGCGGCGATCGCATGGGTCAGCGCATGGTTGACCGTGCCGCTGGAGCCGGAGGAGCCGTGAATGAAGATCGCCCCGCCGCCCGTCGCCGGGCCGTTGGCTGCGTAATGGCGATAGCCGATCCAGGTCCCGTCACGCGCCTGAAAGCGCTCGAGCGATGGCAGCGTGGACCAGTCGATCCCCTTGCTGGAGTCGGAGACGGAGCGCATCTCAGGCGGCCGCTCCAGTGGCGTTGCGATCATTGCGGCCAAGGTCAGCGCCACCGCGCCGGCCGCACACAGGACCCATTTCAGGCCGTTCAGAACGCCGCGCACCAGACGGACCGCCATGGCTTGCCTCCCTCAAATCGATCAACAATAGATAACTCTATATTACAGAGTACTCTTAGAATCAATCGCCGGATTGGCGCCGCGCCATGAAAATCCTTAACGTCGGGTCCGACCCCAAATGCCGAATCGTTTGCCGATGCCGCCTGCGGAACAACTCAACAACGCGTACGAATTCACCGTCTCCGAGCTCTCCCAGTCCTTGAAGCGGACTGTGGAGGATACCTTCGGCCATGTCCGGGTCCGCGGCGAGATCTCGGGATTCCGCGGCGCCCACTCCTCGGGCCATTGCTATTTCGCGCTCAAGGACGAGAGCGCCAAGATCGAGGCGGTGATCTGGAAGGGCGTGCACGGCCGGATGCGCTTCAAGCCCCAGGAGGGGCTCGAGGTCATCGCCACCGGCAAGCTCACGACCTATCCGGGCTCCTCGAAATACCAGATCGTGATCGAGGCGCTGGAGCCGGCCGGCATCGGCGCGCTGATGGCGCTGATGGAGGAGCGCAAGAAGAAGCTCGCCGCCGAGGGCCTGTTCGACGAGGCGCGCAAGCAGCTGCTGCCGTGGCTGCCGGAGGTGATCGGCGTCGTCACCTCGCCGACCGGCGCCGTGATCCGCGACATCCTGCACCGGCTGGAGGACCGCTTCCCCCGCCGCGTGCTGGTGTGGCCGGTCAAGGTGCAGGGCGAAGGCTCGGCCGACCAGGTCGCGGCCGCGATCCGCGGCTTCAACGCGCTGCCGGAGGGCGGCAGGATTCCGCGGCCGGACGTGCTCATCGTCGCACGCGGCGGCGGCTCGCTGGAGGACCTCTGGTCGTTCAACGAGGAGATCGTGGTGCGGGCGGCGGCCGAAAGCATGATCCCGCTGATCTCCGCGGTCGGGCACGAGACCGACATCACGCTGATCGATTTCGTCGCCGACAAGCGCGCCCCGACGCCGACGGCGGCGGCCGAGATGGCGGTGCCGGTGCGCAGCGAATTGTTCGTCGAGGTCGCCGATCTCGGCCGTCGCACCCGCGCCTATTGGCAACGCGCCCAGGAAAGCCGCCGCAGCGAACTGCGCGCCGCCGCGCGCGCGCTGCCGGCGGCCGGCGATCTGCTCGCCATTCCCAGGCAGCGGCTGGATTCGGCGGGCGCCTCCCTGCCCCGCTGCCTCAAGGCCAACACGCACGCGCATTTCCGCAGGTTCACCGCGGCCAGCTCAAAACTGACGCTGCGGGTGCTGCACGGCCAGATCGCACAGGCCGACCACCGGCTCACCGTGTGCGGCGAACGGCTCGGCCTGTCCACGCGTTCGCTGCTGCGGCAGCGGCGCGACCGCTTCGCCGGGCTCCAGATTCGCTTGCGCGCCTCAAAGCTCTCCAATGCGCAGGCGCAGCGCAACGCGATTGCCCGCCAGCGCGAGCGCACGCATCGTCTGGCGGAGCGGGCGCAACGCGCGCTCGCGACGCTGCTGCACCGGCTCGATGCCCGCGTCGAGAACAGCGGCAAGCTGCTGTCGGCTTTGTCCTATCGCAGCGTGCTCGCGCGCGGCTTTGCGCTGGTGCGGGACGAGGCCGGCCATCCCCTGCATGCGGCCGACGCGATTGGTCCTGGCGCACGCGTCGAGATCGAGTTCGCCGATGGCCGCGTCGGCGCGACCGCGGATGCGGATCGACCGGCGCCGACGGCCAAGCGCGCGCCGGCGCAGCCAAAGCCCGCGGCGGCGGACGCAAAGCCCGCACCGAAGCGCGTGGCGAAACCGGTGGATCAGGGCAGCTTGTTCTGAGGCTGGGCGCGCCTTTGCTGTCGATCTGAATGCCAGCCCGTCATCCTGAGGTGCGAGTGGCGCGGTGCATGGCACCGCGCCGGGAGCCTCGAAGGATGTACGCCCGAGCTGCAGCCGGGCCGTCGCCCTTCGAGGGCCGCTGAAGAAGCGGCCACCTCAGGGTGACGGAGGTGGATTGGTGGACTTCAGCGGCAGGACAATCCCGCATCGATCGTGGTCCAGAAGCCGCAATGGTCCGGCGCGTGCTGTGGGGCGCCGGCATGGGCCTCGTACAGGAAGATCGCGACGGTGAAGACGACGAGTGCGGAGAAGAGGACGATGCGGCTGCGCATGGGAATTGCGTTGAATCGACATCGTGGTCGAACTAAGGCGCCGTCACGTGCTGAAATCGGCGCCTTGCGCGATCCGTAGCTTCCCGGTCGGCCCCGCTTGATGTGGGACGTGTAGCCCGCATGAGCGCAGCGATATGCGGGACCAGCCTCCCCGGATATCGCTGCGCTCATCCGGGCTACGGTACCACCATCACCGCGCCAGCCATTTCGCGACATCTTGCTGCGATTCCGCGCGCGCCTCTGCATCCGTGCCGAGATGGCCGCGCTCGGGCGCTGTGGCATCGTTGCTGCCGGCAGCTGCGTGCGGCGGCGTGTCGGCGCGGTCGAAATCGTGATAGGCGCCGGGATAGACCACGATGCGCGCGAGCGCGCTGCGGCCATGCGCGCCTTCGACCATCTGGCGGCAGGCCGGCGGAGACGAGACGTCGTCATCGGCGCCGATCAGCACCAGGGTGGGCACCCGCGTGCTCCAGCCGAGGCCGGCGGAAATCCGGCAGTCGGGATAGAACGCGATCGCGGCGCGGAAATCCGGGCCGTGGTCCCGCGCGCCACTCTGCGGACGCACGGCCCAGAGCAGCGCGCTGGCGCCATTGGCCCAGCCCATCAGGCTGACGCGGTCGCGCGCCACCCAACTCTGCTTCGCCAGCCAGGCCCGCGCCGCCGCGATGTCGGCGACGCGCTCACGGCGCGTCTTGACGTGCATCTCCTTGACGCGGCATTGCGGCCCGAGCTCGCGCGAGCCGTAGCTGTCGGGCCACAGCACGGCGTTACCAGCCTTGAGCAGGCGCTCGGCCCAGTCGCGATAGAGCGGCAGGACGGAATCGGAATGGCCACCGAGCCCGCCACAGCCATGCAGCGCGATCACGGTCGGAAACGGGCCTGCACCCTCGGGCTTGTAGAGCTGCGCATGGAGGACGCCTGACGCCAGCGGAATCTCGACCGGCTGCGGCGCCGGCGCGGCACGCGCGGCCGACATCAGCAGCGTCATGAACAGGGCGGTCAATCGAAGGCGCATCGGACTCTGCCGTAGGAGGTGCCGGAACCAACGATCCTTCGCGGAAGGCACTATCACGCGGGAGCGGCGGCAAAACATCACAAACCGGTGGGTTTAACGGGCGGACAAGCCGCCCTATCTATGCTACATCCTGGCCAACACATCGTGCCCTCCAGGGGTTTCCTTGGCAGCGGCCTTCCACGGAGACTTTCGACCGTGCTGAACAAGTTCGGCCCCTCGGGCCATGGCGAAGCGCAGGTGCAATATCTCGACGGCGATTTCCGCGTGATCTCGCCGGGGACCTACGTACGCTGCGCGATCACCGACGCGCGGATCCCGCTCGACGAGCTGAAGTACTGGAGCGTGGACCTGCAGGAGGCCTACGCCACGCCCGCCGCCGTCTTGCAGCGGCATTTTCCCGGCGCGCCGAAACCGCAGGCGTGATCCCGCAAGGTGGGCAAATGCGCAACGCGCCGTGCCCGCCATCTCTGCACGATAGCGACGAAGAACGTGGGCACGCTTCGCTTTGCCCACCCTACAAGATCGAACTCTTGGCATGGTTCGGCTATTGCGGCTCGGGCGCATCGCTGCCCACGCAGGTCTTGATAAAACTCTTCCGCGCCTCACCGACGATCTTCTGATCGATCGCCTGCTTCAGGCAATCGAGCCGCGCCTGCGCCAGGCAGAGCTGCAGCTGATCGCGCTTGTCCTGCCCTTTCAGGCTCGCCGTCGTGGCAAGGCATGTTACGCGCTTGGTGGCGGGAACCGGCACGGTGGCGGTCGGTGCGGATGTCTGGGCAAGGGCGGGCAGAACCGGCAGACACATGACGCTGGCGGTAAGAAGCGCGGACCGCAATTTCATCTGACCTCTCCTGGATGCAGCTCTATCGATAGGAGCCTCGCCATGAATGCCGGCTGAATGCCCGTTCGGCGTCGCCATCTACCTGGCAAAGGCCAACCTCAGCTCCGGTGGCGGCAACGGCACGAGCACATCCTGCACCACGATCGTCGCGGCCTCACGCTCCGCGTTGCATCGAACAGTGCGCGCACTCAGTGGTTAGTCATTTCGCGCTGTGGTTGGATTCTTCGTTGCGATTCGGCGCCCTTAAGTTGTTCGACGAAGTCTTGCTGAAACAGAGGGCTGCTATAGTTACATGTTAGGTAACTGGCCCTGCTCCTTTTATCGCGCAGACAATCAAGCCAACCAAACGACCATTGAGCTTTGGAATTGGCGCAGTCTGTGAACGGACTCATATCGAAGAGTCATCTGGACGGCTACGTTCACCAGGAAAATTCGCGGTGGAATATCAAGCCAAACGATGGGGGTGACCATGCCCGCCATATTCGAGTTGCTCTATCGTGAATATTGTCGCGCCCGTCTTGCTGAAATGCGGAAACAGCTTCTGATCGCGACTGAACGCGCTCAGGCGCTGGACGCGGATCATCATCCTGCAGATCAGGGTGACGATGACAAGACGGACACACATCGCCAACCCGATGACCGCGCGCCGCACTGAAGCGGCCCGACGACGGGTAACCTCTCCCGCGTAGCAATGACCAGGCAATTGGCAACAGTTTGGGAGCCTGCAATGAATACACCCGAATACTATACCGTCATGGTGGCCTGCCTCTCGTGCCTGACCATTGTCGGAATGATGGCCGCTGGGGCGTGGTGAGCATAACTGACTGCTGAAGCACGACCGCCGCGGGGAACCGGGGCTGCTGGCACGTTCAATCCGACCCATGGCACCGGACGCAGCACGCACCGCATTGCATCGTCCGTCGACGGACGCCAGACCTTCGCCTCGCATCGGCTTGCAGAATTGATTGTTTCTGTGATGTGAGCGTTGCCGCCGCCTGCAACGCCTGCGGCGGCTTCGCTCGAGATCCGGATGTCAGCCTCCGGGCGGAGTATATGAAGAACGCAGCTTCGCCGCGTTCTGGCGGACCTGCTTGATCTCGTCCTGCGTGAACAACCGGGTCAGCTTCACGTTCTGCAGGGTGCCTGCCGTAACGGTCAGTCCGGAAATGGCCGGAGCCGCGCCCGGATCAGGCACATCAAAAATCACCAGGACGCCTGGGCCGTCGGCCGCGACGCTGTACATCGAAATCAGCTTTCCGCCGGCCGCTTCAATGAGCTTCCTGGCGGCCTCCTGGCGATTGGTCGTGGGATTTTCCAAGATGGCGTTGAGAGCGCGTGGTGTGTATTGTCCGGTGAGGCAAAAATGCATGGCATGCTCTCCTCTGTTTTTTGGCAATGACTCTCCCTGCCGCTCCGAACTGGTCGTTGCGGCCGTCGCATCTGAAATAACAAGATCGCGCCCGCCGTGGGCATAAACGCCGTCTATGATTGCCGGGAGTTCGGCACGTCCTGGTGACGGCTCTCATGAAAGGCTACATCAACTGCCAAGAGCGCGGAAGAGAATTCGTCACCCGCGACACGTCGCTGGATGAGCTATGGCAGAGACGCTTGCCTAGTGCACGAGATCAACGCGCGCTGTACCGCCGCTCGCGCGCCTTGTAGAGATGATCGCTGATCAACTCCCGGAGCGCGGCGGGATCGTCGAACTCCAACGTTACCTTGAACGGCACTATTCCTTCGACATGGGACAACATCCCTTCGCCGCCATGGATTCGCGCAAGGTCCTTCTCGGTCGTCACCAGCGTTAGCCCGTTGCGCCTGGCGTCGCCCCACAAATCCTCGATGTCGCGCTCGGAATATGGGTAGTGGTCGGCAAAGGCACGGCTGCCGACAATCTCGATCCCACTTGCCCGCAATGTCCTGAAGAAGCGCTCGGGATCGCCGATGCCGGCAAAGGCGAGAACACGTTTGCCAAAGAGCTGCGCAATGGATGAAGCATCCGGTTTCAGGTGCGCGCGCAGCTCGGGCTTGTTGCGCTTGGCGAGCTCGGCGGCGACATCGTTGGCGGCGCGGCCGTCGCCGATCAGCACCAGCGCGTCGGTGCGCGCGAGCTGGGCCTGCAGCGGCGCGCGCAAGGGGCCGGCGGGAAACACCTGGCCGTTGCCGAGGCCGCGCTCGCTGTCGATCACGATCAGCGACGCGTCTTTCAGAAGGCGCGGGTTCTGAAAACCGTCGTCCATCAGGATCATTGTGGCGCCTTGCGACTTCGCCAGCGCGACGCCGTCGAGGCGGTCGCGCGCGACCGCGACCGGGACGTCGCGCGCCATCATCAAGGGCTCGTCGCCGACATCGGCTGCGGTGTGGCGTGCGCGGTCGACCATCACCGGGCCCTTCAGGCGCCCGCCATAGCCGCGGCTGAGCACCACCGGCGTCTCGCCGAGCTCGCGCAGCAGCTTGGTCAGCGCCAGCACGGTCGGGGTCTTGCCGGCGCCGCCGACATGGTAATTGCCGACGCAGATCACGGGAATGCCGGCGTCCGTGCCCGGGAGCAGCATGCGCCGTTCGGCGATCGCGCCGTAGAGCGCTCCGAGCGGCCATAACGCATACGACGGAAGAGAACGTGGCCGGTACCAGAAGGCCGGCTCACGCATTGGCAGCCCCCATCTCGATCCGCAATTGCAGCAGATAGGGCTCGAGCGCCGTCATGGTGCGATCCAGTGCGCCGCCGAGCTGCTCGACCACGCCGGAGCCTGCGCGCTGCATCTTCTCGCGCAGGGCGGGATCGGCCAGCAACTGGCCGAGCTGCTTGACCAGCGCTTCCTGCGTGTCGGCCTGCCGCGCCGCGCCGCTCGCATCGAGCGCCTCGAACACTTCGGTGAAGTTGAAGACGTGCGGACCATGGACGATGGCGGCGCCGAGCTTGATCGCCTCGATCGGATTCTGCCCGCCGTGGCGGATCAGCGAGCCGCCCATGAACACGATTGGCGAGAGGCGGTAGAACAGGCCGAGCTCGCCCATGGTGTCGGCGACATAGATGTCGGTGGTCGCGGTCGGCAGCTCCTCGCGCGAGCGCAACGCCGGCGTCAGGCCCGAGGCCGTGATCAGGCCGGCGATCGAAGAGCCGCGATCGGGATGGCGCGGCACGATCACGGTGAGGAGCTGCGGGAAGACACCGACGAGGCTGCGATGCGCCGCGACCAGCATCTCGTCCTCGCCCGGATGGGTCGAGGCCGCGACGATGATCGGCCGGCCGCGCGTCATCGCCATCAGCCGTTCGAGCTTGGCGGGATCGGCCGGCGGCGCCGGCACGTCGAGCTTGAGATTGCCCGTGGTGACGACATCGCGGCCGCCCAGCGCGGAGAAGCGCTCGGCATCGATCTTCGACTGCGCCAGGCAGATGTCGAACCGCGACAGCAGCGCCGAGATGGTGCCGTGCATGCGCTGCCAACGCGGGAAGGAGCGCGGCGACATCCGCCCGTTGATCAGCACCATCGGCACCCGGCGCGCCGCGCCGGCCAGGATCAGGTTCGGCCACAGATCGGATTCGATGAACAGCGCCAGCGACGGCTTCCAATGGTCGAGGAAGCGCGCGACGTAGCGCGGGGAATCGTACGGCACGTATTGATGGATGACGTCGGGCGGAAAGCGCTTTGCGACCACGGCAGCCGAGGTGACGGTGCCCGAGGTGAGCAGGATTCGCAGATTGAGATCGCGCAACCGCTCGATCAGCGCCGCCGCGGCCAGCACCTCGCCGACACTGGCACCGTGGATCCAGACCAGCGGGCCATGCGGCCGCACGTCGCGGGACAGGCCGCGCCGCTCGCCGACGCGCGCGGGGTCCTCCTTGCCCTGCCTGAGCCGCCGCTTGATCAGCGCAGGCGCAAGCGGCACCAGGCCCGCGGCCAGGCGCCGATACATCCGCAGCGTCATCGGCAGTGCAATGGGCAGCGATTTAGCCATCTTGCGGCCCCGGGCGGCCGAGCTGCGCATAGGCGCGCCTGGTCGCCTCGTTCAACGTCTCTTCCAGCTCCAGCCGCAGCGCTTCCATCGTGGCGGCGTCGGCATCTGCGGGAACGTGGATCTCCTTGATGCCGACCAAGGCGCCCCGCCCGAACGGCAGATTGATGGTGGTGCGGTCCCAGTTCTTCAGCCGGATGAAGCGGCTGGTCGCCATCGCGAAAGGCATGATCGGCCGCCCCGATTCCCGTGCCAGCATGATAATGCCGAGCCCGGCCACGCGCGCGCGCTTGGGGACATCGGCAGTCAGCGCGACATTACAACCGTCTTGAAGGGTCCGCACCATTTCCTTGAAGGCGCCGACCCCGCCCTTGCGGTGAAAGGCGCCGCCATGATCGCCGGAACCGCGGATCAGGCCGATGCCGAGCCGCTCCACCGCGATGGCGTTGAACTCGCCGTCGCGGTGACGGGAGATCAGCACCTTGGCCCGGTAGGAGTCCTTGTTCTTGATGAAGGGGGTGAGGAAATGCTGGCCGTGCCAGAACGCGAAGATGGCCGGGATCTGCGGCTCGACGCGTTCATAGACGTCGGGCGGATCGAACGTGAACTTGTTGGTCCGCCAGACCAGACGCAGATATTCGGCCGCCAGAACCCCGACGGCACGCTGAAACCAGCTGCTTCGCAGCGTATTGCGAAGCAGTTTTTTCAACGTGCCGGTTCTTGATTCGGGTCGAGCAGCCGATGGAGATGGACGATGAAATAGCGCATCTGCGCATTGTCGACCGTGCTCTGCGCCTTGGCCCGCCAGGCGGCGTGGGCGGTCGCATAATTCGGAAACAGGCCGACGATCTCGACGTCGTCGAGATTCTTGAAGACGTTGTGCTCGAGATCGACGAGCTCGCCGCCGATGACGAGGTGAAGCAGTTGTTGCGGGGCACTATCTGGCATCAGTTCTGTTCCTAACGGGCTGCCCGGCAAAGCAGTGTTCAACAAGCACAGTGTTCGACAAGCACGACGCGAAGCGCCTAGGCCAAGGGGCGGTTTCGAAAATGCGCGACAATGCCCGCATGACGATCGCGCCCCGCTGCCACCAGCACCCCGTGCGCCACTTCCCGGCGGTTATAGAGGATGGGTTCTCCGGAGAGGTCGCTCATCCTACCATCGGCTTCCTGCACGATCAAATCGGCCGCCGCAAGGTCCCAATCGTGGCTGTTGCCCCCCGCAAAAGCCGCATCCAGCGCGCCATGGGCGACCCGGCACAGGCGCAGCGCCAGCGAGCCGATTCGCGGATGCAGCTTGATGTCGCCGAGGGACGGCTTCAGGCGCTCGACCAGCGGCTTCGGCCCGGCGACGCGGGCGAAATCCAGTTCGGCTCCGGAGGTCGCCCGCACCGGGACGCCGTTGAGCGTCGTGCCGCGTCCGCGCGCGGCGAAGAAGAACTCGCCGGTCGTCGGCGCGAACACCGCGGCCAGCACGGGCGAGGCATCCTCGACCAGCGCGACGCTGACGCACCAATCGTCATGGCCACCCAGGTAATTGCGCGTACCGTCGATGGGATCGACGATCCAGGTCAGCCGCCGCGACAGCCGGGCCGCATCGTCGGCGCTCTCTTCCGAGAGCCAGCCATAATCCGGCGTCGCGCCGCGCAAGCGCTTTTCGAGCAGATCGTTGACGGCGATGTCGGCTTCCGAGACCGGCGAGGAGGCGCCCTTGGTCCACTTCTTCAGCTCGGTGCGGAACATCGACTGCGCCAGCGCGCCCGCTTCCCGCACCGTCTCTTGCAGCAGCGCCGCGTCGCGCGTCCGGATCGTGTCGTTCGCGTCAACGTCCGCCAAGCGTCAAACCCTCGATGCGCACCGTCGGCGCATTGATGCCGTAGCGAAACTCGAGATTGTTCGCGGGCTGCATCGACTTGAAGATATCGAACAGATGGCCGGCGATCGTCACCTCGCTGACGGGATAGGTGATCTCGCCGTTCTCGATCCAGAAGCCGGAGGCGCCGCGGCTGTAATCGCCGGTCACGCCGTTGACGCCGGAGCCGATCAGATCGGTGACGTAGAAACCCTGCTTGATGTCGGAGATCAGCTCGGCGGGGCTCAGTGCGCCGGCCTCGAGATGCAGATTGTAGGGCCCCGGCGAGGGCGAGGAGGAGACGCCGCGATGGGCGTGGCCGGTGGTGACGAGACCGAGCTCGCGCGCGGTGGCGCAATCGAGCAGCCAGGTCGTCAGCACGCCCTCGTCGACCAGCGCGGTTCTCTTCACCGCGACGCCCTCGGCATCGAAGGTCTGCGAGCGCAGGCCGCGCTTGCGCAGGGGATCGTCGACGATGCGGATGTTGTTGGCAAACAGCTGCTGGCCGAGCTTGTCCTTCAGGAAGCTGGTCTTGCGCGCGATCGAGGCGCCGTTGATGGCGCCGACGAGATGACCGACCAGGGAGCCGGCAACGCGCGGATCGAACACGACGGGGACCTTGCAGGTTTCGACCTTGCGCGGATTGTAGCGCGCCACGGTGCGCTCGCCGGCGGAACGGCCGACGGCTTCCGGCGACAGCAGATCGGCGGCATGCGGCGCCGAGGTGAAGTCGTAGTCGCGCTCCATGCCGGTGCCCTCGCCGGCGATGGCGGTGGCCGAGATGCCCTGGCTGGAGCGCAGGTAGGAGCCGTGGAAGCCGGTCGAGGTGACGAGCACCATGCCGCCGATGCCGGCGGAGGCCGAGGCGCCGCCGGATTTCGTCACTCCCTTGACGGCGAGCGCCGCGGCTTCCGCCGCGAGCGCGCGGCGTTCGAGCTCGCTGGTTGCGGGCACACCGGGGTCGAGCAGGTCGAGATCGGGGAAATCGCGCGCGAGCAGCGCGGGATCGGCGAGGCCGACATATTTGTCGTCCGGCGCCACGCGCGCCATCGCGACCGCGCGTTCGGCAAGCTTGGTCACGGCATCGCCGCTGACGTCGTTGGTCGAGACCACCGCCTGGCGCTGGCCGACCAGCACCCGCAGGCCGACATCGTCGCCCTCCGACCGCTCGGATTCCTCGACGCGTCCGTCGCGCACCTCGACGCCTTGCGAGACGCCGCGCACCGCGACCGCATCGGCCGCGTCCGCGCCCGCGCGCCTGGCCGCCTCGACCAGCCGCTGCGCGAGATCGGAGAGCGCGGACTGATCGAACAGGTCGCGATTGGCTGTGGTCGAGCTTGCGGATGGTGAAGCGTTCACGAACGAAATCCTGTTGGGGCGGGGGTGCGGGGCCGGAACCCACAGATGTGCCCTGATCGCGCGGACTTCAAGCATTTTCAGCCCGCAAAGCTCAGATTCGCAACTTCGGCGCAACGTCTCGTCAATCATGCGCGCCAAGGTCTTGTCAATCATGAGGAGCAGTGACGGTGGGTTAACCAGCCTTTTTAAGCGGTTTCGGAAGAGCGCGCGCTAAGGTCCTCGCATCGACCGGGAACATAATCCTGGCGGGGAGAACGAAAGCCGTGAGGCGTCAAACAGCAACATGCGGGGCCCACCCCGCCGGGTCGAGCCGCTCACTGCGGCTCGACCCTCTTTCCCTTCCGGTCCGCTTCGATGCGCATGACCCGCGCGCCGACGGATATGTCAGGCAGATCGAGCTTCATCGCGAACGTGTCGTGCTGCGCCGTGCCGTCCGCGGCATGCAGATGGCGATCAACGTCCGCGTCAGCGACTTCACCGGCGTCGCGCTGCGCGGCAACGACGAGGCGCAAGCCCTCGTGCTCGTGCATCGCGATCCCTCGTTGTCCGTGCCGCTGCTGGTCGGGGCCGATGGCGACGAGCTCATCGAGGCCTGGGCGATCTGGAGCGAGCTGTTCGCGCTGCCGCAGCTCGACGAAGGTGCGCGCAAGCCCGCAGCCCGCCGCCGCCGCGCCAATGCAATCCGCGCCCGCCGCCCGAAATTCCTGATGCGCCGGCGCGTCGCGATGGCGCGCGAGCTGCCGGTTCATCGCGAAGAACGCGAGATCATCGCAAGGGATTGAGCGGCAATCACGGTGCCGTAGGGTGGGCAAAGGCGCACTCGCGCCGTGCCCACCATCTCTCAATGATTGATAGGAAAGGTGGGCACGCTTCGCTTGGCCCACCCTACGACGACCCTACGACAGCTACGCCGCCCGCATCAGCGCGTCGGCGAGCAGTCCGGCGAACAGCAGCAAGCCCGCATCCCTGTTCGACTTGAACAGGCGCAAACACAATTTCGGATCCTCGATCCGCAGCCGCACGATCTGCCACGCCAGATGCGCGGCGAAGGCGGCGAGGCCGAGCCAGGCCGGCCAGCGCGCATCGCCTGAGGCCAGCGCGACGCCGATCAGCATCACCGACAGCCCGTAGAACAGGATCAGCGCCTGGTGCGTATGCGCGCCGAACAGGCGTGCGGTCGACTTGATGCCGATCAGCGCGTCGTCCTCGGCGTCCTGATGCGCGTAGATCGTGTCATAGCCGATCACCCAGGAAATCGCGCCGGCATAGAGCACCAGAGCAGTGAGATCGATGCGGCCGAAGGTGACGGCAAATCCCATCAACGCGCCCCAGGAGAAGGCAAGCCCGAGCACGATCTGCGGCCACCAGGTGATCCGCTTCATGAAGGGATAGATCGCGACGATCAGGAGCGAGGCGATTCCGGTCGCGATCGCGAAGCGGTTGAACTGCAGCAGCACCAGAAGGCCGATCAGCGCCTGCATGACCATGAAGGCCAGCGCCTGCTTCGTGCTCACCTGCCCCGACGGCAGCGGCCGCGAGCGCGTGCGCTCGACCTTGTCGTCGAGATCGCGGTCGGTGATATCGTTCCAGGTGCAGCCCGCTCCGCGCATTACGAAGGCACCGACGAAGAACAGCGCGATGGTGAGCGGCAGTCCGCGGACGTCATGCGCCATGCCGCTCGCGAGCGCAGCCGACCACCAGCATGGCATCAACAGCAGCCAGGAGCCGATCGGACGATCGAAGCGGGACAGGCGGAGGTAAGGCCGCGCCCAAGGCGGCGCGAGCGTATCGACCCAGTTGCCGGTGGAATCGGCAACGCGGGCGGATGTGCTAGTGCCCAGTTTTCGAAGTTCGTATTCCATCGCGGCGTATTCCGGTACGAACTTCGAAAACTACAAGGGCACTAGCACAGAAAATTTTAGTTCACGTGCCGCTTATCGATTTGAAGTTCCTATGAGATCTCGCGGCGAGCACCGTAGGAACTTCAAATCGGCGGCACGTGTATCATCGGGTGAGGACGTTGCCGTTGAGCGTGTCGAAGGTGCTGCCGCCCTTCTTGCCGGCATTGGCCTCAGGCGCCGAGCCCGACCCAAGCACCTCGCTCAGCGACGGGCCGGCCGGACCGCGCGGCTGGTTCTGCATCTGCTGCGCAACGTTGCAGACCTTGTTCGCCATTGCCTCGGTGTTCTTGTGGCCGTCCTTCATCTGAGCACCGACCTGCGGCGGGATTCCGCACTTCGCGGCGTGGGCCTCGATGTACTTGATCATCTTGGTTTCAGCCTGGCTGAAATTGCGGATCAGCTTGCAAGCCTCGTCAGGCGGCGCGTGACGGTCGCTCGCGGCCTTGATCAGCTTGCCGCGCTTCTCGGCTTCCTCGCGCAGGGGCATGAACGCCTTCATGCAATCCTCGCCGGGACCGGCTTGGGTCGGCGGAGCCGCGCTGAAAGCACCGGCGCCACCGATCGGCGCGGCGCCGTTCACGGGAAATGACGATTGCGGAGCCGCACCAACCGACGCGGTCGGCGCCGAGCCGTTCACCGGCGGAAACGCAGAACTGGTGGGAGCCTGATTGGGCAGGGGGGCCGGGAACGCGCTTTGCGCATAGGCACAAGAGGCAACCATGGTGACCATGGCGGCAGCGATCGGAACCATCAAATGACGGATCATCAAGAAAATCTCTCCGGCAGGAGCCAACGGGGTCCAGCGTCTTCCAATCGAAGCGCAACCAGCGTGCTCGCGATTTTACGATTCCCGCCGGCGCTTAACAACCCGCCGAATAGGGCAAGAGCGCGGCGCACCGACGCGGCGGTTTGGCAATATTTACCCCCCAAATGGCCGCTTTCGGTTAATAACGGCGCCAAATTGGACTTTTGAACGATGCCCGCCCACGACTTTCGCGCCCCCCGCCTGTTCGTCGACGCCCCCCTTGCCCAGGACGCCAGGGTCGCGCTCGACCGCGATCAGAGCAATTATCTCGGCAATGTGCTGCGGCTTGGCGCCGGGGCCGAGGTTTTGGCGTTCAACGGGCGGGACGGCGAGTGGCAGGCCGCCATTGAAGGCCGCAAGCGGCCGGACGGCCTCGTCATCCTGCAGCAGACCCGGCCCCAGGACCGACTTGCCGACCTCGCCTACGTCTTCGCCCCGCTGAAGCATGCCCGGCTCGACTACATGGTCCAGAAGGCCATCGAGATGGGCGCCGCCGCGCTGCAGCCGGTTCTGACCCGGTTCACCCAGGCCTCCCGGGTCAACACCGAGCGGATGCGGGCCAATGTCGTCGAGGCAGCCGAGCAATGCGGCATTTTGAGCATCGCCAGTGTCGCCGAACCGGTCGCCTTGGAGCGCTTCCTCAGCCAGCGCCCGGCCGACCGCCTGCTGATCTTCTGCGATGAGGCCGCGGAGGTCGAGAACCCGGTTCAGAGCCTGCAAGCCGCGCGCGCGGCCGGACAGGGTATCGACGTCCTGATCGGCCCCGAAGGCGGCTTTGCCGAAGAAGAGCGGGCCCTGCTGCTGCGGCAACCCAGGATCCTCCGGCTCGCCCTGGGACCCCGGATCATGCGGGCTGACACGGCCGCCGTGGCGGCGCTGGCGCTGGTGCAGGCGGTGCTGGGCGATTGGGGCGGCCGGATCACCGGCGCCAAATCCGACTGACCCCCCGTTAAGCGATTGATCCTTTGGAGGTCGAAACCGCTTTCGGGCCATGCTAAGGGCTGCGCAATTCCTGTCCTTCCCTTGCCCTGCCCGGTTCCACCGGGACGATGGACCTCTGTCATGACCGCGACTGCCACCTCAAATGCTGCCGGCTCCGCCGCCTGGGCGGATACGCTGCTCTTGTCGTTCGCGCAGGCGGGCTATGTCAGGGCCGAGCCGGCGATCCTGCAGCCGGCCGAGCCGTTCCTCGACCTCTCCGGCGAGGACATCCGCAAGAGCCTGTACCTGACCACGGACCTCACGGGCGAGGAGCTGTGCCTGCGTCCGGACCTGACCATTCCGGTCGCCCGCGACTACCTCGCCTCCGGCCGCGCCGGCCAGCCGGCCGGGTTCAGCTATCTCGGTCCGGTGTTTCGCTACCGCAGCGGCCAGGCCAGCGAATTCCTGCAGGCCGGCATCGAATCGTTCGGCCGCCAGGACCGCGCCGCGGCCGACGCCGAGACGCTGGCACTTGCCCTGGAGGCGACCGCGGCCTTCGGCGTCCGCGACGTCGAGATCCGCACCGGCGACGTGGCGCTGTTCAACGCGCTGCTCGATGCGCTCGACCTCTATCCGGTCTGGCGCCGCCGCCTGGTCAAGGATTTCAACCGCAAGATCAGCCTGGAGCAGGATCTGGAGCGGCTGGCGGCCGCGACCACCGCGACCCGCAGCGAATATCAGGGCGTGCTCGCCGCGCTCGCGGGCTCCGACCGCAAGGCCGCGCTCGCCTTCGTCACCGACCTGATGTCGATCGCCGGCACCACCAATGTCGGCGGCCGCACCACGGCCGAGATCGCCGATCGCTTCCTCGAGCAATCGACGCTGAAGGGCGGCGCGCTGCCGCGCGAGGCGATCACCGTGCTCAAGCGCTTCCTGTCGATATCAGGCAATCCCGACGATTCCATCGCCGCGCTGCGCGCGCTCACCGCCGATGCAAAGCTCGACCTTGCTGCGGCCATCGACCAGTTCGAAAGCCGGGTCGGCTTCATGGCGGCGCGCGGCATCGACGTGAAGCAGACGCGCTTTTCGACCGCATTCGGACGCGGCCTCGACTATTACACCGGCTTCGAATTCGAGCTGCATCACCGGGGCAACGGCGCCGAGCCGCTGGTCGCCGGCGGCCGCTATGACGGACTGATGACCCAGCTCGGCTCGGCCGAACCTATTCCCGCGGTCGGCTTCTCGGTCTGGGTGGATGCGCTGACCAGGATCGGCCGCAAGGTGGGGGCTTGATCATGAGCGCGCCGTTCGTTCTGGCCGTTCCTTCCAAGGGCCGCCTGCAGGAAAACACCGAGGCCTTCTTCGCCCGCGCCGGCCTGAAGCTGTCGAAGGCCGGCGGCGCCCGCGACTATCGCGGCACCATCGCCGGCCTCGACAATGTCGAGGTTGCCTATCTCTCGGCGAGCGAGATCGCATCGCAGCTGTCGCGCGGCTTCGCGCATCTCGGCGTCACCGGCGAGGACCTGGTGCGCGAGAACATTGCCGATGCCGACAAGCGCGTGTCGCTGATCGACGGGCTCGGCTTCGGCTATGCCGACGTCGTCGTCGCGGTGCCGCAGGCCTGGATCGACGTCCGCACCATGGCCGATCTCGACGACGTCACCACCGGCTTCCGCGAGCAGCATCATATGCGGATGCGGGTCGCGACCAAGTTCGTCAATCTCACCCGCGCGTTCTTCCAGAGCCACGGCATCACCGATTACCGCATCGTCGAAAGCGCCGGCGCGACCGAAGGCGCACCTGCGGCCGGCAGCGCCGAGCTGATCGTCGACATCACCACGACCGGCGCGACGCTCGCCGCCAACGGCTTGCGGGTGCTCGACGACGGCGTGATCCTGCGCAGCCAGGCCAATCTGGTCGCCTCGAAGGAGGCCGACTGGTCGCCGCAGGCGCGGGAGACGGCGCGCATCATCCTCGATCACATCGCCGCAAGGGCGCGGGCCAACAAATACCGCGAGGTCCGCACCCGCTTCCGGCAATGCGACGCCGCCCTGCTCGGCGAAGCCCATAGCCGGTTCGGCGTCGAGGCTCCGTTCGGCGGGCCGACCTCGTCAGGCATGCTGACGTTGCACTGCCCACCGGGGCAGCTCTATGCGCTGGCGAGCTTCCTGCGCGAGCATGGCGCCGAGACCGTCTCGGTGGTCTCGCTCGACTACGTGTTCGACCGGGAGAACCCGCTGTTCGCGAAGCTCGAAGCGTTCCTGCGGCGGTGAGCCACGGGCCGGTTCAGCTTTTCCGTTCAGCTTTGCGACAGCAAACGGCAGCTACCATATGCTGTTGAGATGACTTTGAACGCCCCTGGGACCTTGATCGATGACGCTGGGCTCTGACGTATCAGGCATGACGACCACCGCGGGCACCGCCGCCGCGAAGGGATTGTCGATCGTCGTCCCCGTCTACAACGAGGCGGCGGGCCTCGCCGCCCTGCATCAGCGCATCTGCGATCTCGCAAGAACCTTGCGGGAGCGCTACCGGCTGCCTTGCGAAGTCGTCTATGTCGACGACGGCAGCAAGGATGCGACGCTGGCGATCGCGCGTTCGCTGCCGGCCGATGCGATCGACGTCCAGGTGGTGTCGCTGTCGCGCAATTTCGGCAAGGAGGCGGCGCTGATGGCCGGCCTCGACCATGCCCGGCTCGGCGCCGTCATGTTCATGGACGGTGACGGCCAGCATCCGCCGGCCCTGATCGAACAGCTGGTACGGCACTGGATCGAAGACGGCTATGACGTCGTCTACACCGCCAAGGCGCATCGCGACAACGAGACCTTCCTGCGCCGCGTCGCCGTGCACGGCTTCTATGCGCTGATCAATTGGGGCGCACGGCAGAAGATTCCCGAGGACGCCGGCGACTTCCGCCTGCTCTCCCCGCGCGCTGTCGCCGCGCTCAGGCAATTGCCCGAGCGCAACCGCTTCTTCAAAGGCCTCGCCAGCTGGATCGGATTCCGCCAGATCCGGGTCGATTACGAGCCCGCGGCGCGCGTCCACGGCGTCACCACCTTCAACGCCGCAAGCCTGCTTGGCCTGTCGATCGAGGGCCTGACCTCGTTTTCGGTGGCTCCCTTGCGCTTCGCCAGCCTGTTCGGCGTCATCCTCGCCGGAGGCGCCTTCCTGTTCGGCCTTTCGATCCTCTGGGAGGTGTTCACGACCGGCAAGCAGGTGCCCGGCTATCCTTCGCTCGTGATCGGCCTGATGACGATCGGCGGCGTGCAGCTCATCATGATCGGCATCGTCGGCGAATATATCGGCAAGATCCTCTCCGAGCTGAAGGCGCGCCCGATCTACTTCGTCGCCGAGCACACCGAGAAGCATTACGAGACCGACAAGGCGGACGACGCCGCGAAGAGGACGGCGGCCGAATGAGCGCGGCCGCGGAGCTGCGGCGGATCTGGCTCTGCGCCGACGATTACGGCATCAGTCCGGGCGTCAACCGTGCCATCCGCGACCTGATCGAACGCGGTCGCCTCAACGCCACGTCGGTGATGACGGTGGGGCCGGCGATCGAGCGCAGCGAGGTCGAAGCGCTCCAGGCCGCCGCGACAGCGAGCCCGCGCTGCGCGATCGGATTGCACGTGACGCTGTCGGCGCCGTTCCGGCCGCTCACCATGCATTTCCGTCCGCTCGACGGCGACATGTTCATGCCGTTTCCGAAGCTGCTGCGCGCGGGCGTGTTACGGCGGCTCGACCCCGAATTCTTCCGCAACGAGGTGAAGGCGCAGCTCGCCGCCTTCGCGGAGGCGTTCGGCCGCGCACCCGACTTCGTCGACGGCCATCAGCATGTGCAGCTCTATCCGCAGGTCCGCGACGGCTTCGTCGATGCGGTCGTTGCCGCCGCGCCAAACGCCTGGGTGCGCCAGTGCGGCCGCGACCTGCCGCTCAAGCTGCGGCTGGCCTCCCCCAAGGCCATGGTGCTCGATATCCTCAGCGCGCAATTCCGCCGCCGCGCCGGCAGCGCCGGCCTCAGCTTCAATCCCGGCTTCGCCGGCGCCTATGACTTCACGCGGGCGACCGATTTCGGCGCGCTGATGCGGCAATTCCTGGAAGGCCTCCCCGACGGCGGCCTCGTGATGTGCCACCCCGGCTTCGTCGACGATGTCCTTGCCGGCCTCGACCCGATGACCGATGTCCGCGAGCGGGAGCACGCCTATCTCGCAAGCGACGCCTTCGCGCGTCTGCTGGCGGACAGCGGCGCCACGCTGGGGTGAAGACGGCGGACGGCAAGCCGCGAGGCAGCTTGTCGCATACCGAAATTTAATCCGGCCGGCACTGTTGGGGCCACAATGGAACCCTACATCTCCTGCGCGCTTGGTTTTGCGCAAAGGAGAGAGATCATGACGCCGCAGGAACGCCAGCTCGTCGACGACCTTTTTGACCGGCTTTCAAAGCTGGAAAATGCACCGCGCGATCCCGATGCGATCGCCGCGATCTCCGACGGGCTGCGCAAGGCGCCCGGCGCGGTCTATGCGCTGGTGCAGACGACGCTGGTGCAGGACGAGGCGCTGAAGCGCGCGAATGCCCGCATCCAGGAGCTGGAAGCGGCCCATGCGCCCGAACAGGCGCAGTCCGGCGGCTTCCTCGACACCATGCGTGACACGCTGTTCGGCGGAGGCCCCTCGCGCGGCTCGGTTCCGAACGTGCCGCCGCGTGAGCAGAGGCCAGTCTGGAACAGCGGCGGAGCGGCGCAGCAGACGCAGCCGGGCTACGGTGCGCCGCCTTACGGACAGGCCTACGGCCAACAAGGCCCGGGTCAGGGCTATGGCGCTCCGCCGGTCGGCGGTGGCGGCGGCTCGTTCCTCGGCACGGCGGCCGCGGCCGCGGCCGGCGTCGTCGGCGGCTCGCTGTTGCTCTCCAGCATCCGCGGCATGATGGGCGGATCGCACCAGCAGGCTTTCGGCGACACCAATGGCCTCGGTGACCGTAGCGCCGGTGGAAGCCCTTGGAGCGGCAGCGACCAGTCCGGCGGCTCGCTCGCGCGCGATGCCGGTCTCGACGACGTCGGCTCGAATCGCGAGTCCCGCCAGGGCTTCACCGACCAGGCGTCGAACGACCGCGACAACAACGACCAGAACTACGGCGACGATCGCGACCACAGCTTCGACACGGCCGACGACAGCGACTTCGGCGGCGACGACGACGGCGGCAGCGATTACGCGTAGGCAATTCGAGCGACAGACGTGGAACGGCCGCCTCCGGGCGGCCGATTTCTTTCGAAGCAGAGCTCAAGCGTCCGCTCGGCCATCACCCGCAAGGAGGCCAATCGATATAATATGATTAGTGCATGCGGCGCTTGTCGGAGAGCACTGAGCAGAACGTCACGAGACGAGCCTGACTTCACCATACAGAACGAAATCGCACTCCGACACGTGCAGCACGTAGACTCCCGGATTTCCAAATTTGGACATAGGTGTTCAACTGGGCGAACACGTTGCTTGCCACACGTCGTGGCTGCCTCTCTTGGCTATAGTCGAAGGGTTTCGAGAATGAGTCCACTTCAGCAGCGCATTGCAAGCCTGAGCGACGTCACAACACATCTCATCACCGAATTGTACGAGTTGGAAGGACTGCACGAGCGCATCAGGAAGGCGGAGCTGACGGTGCGGCGCTTGAACCGCTCGGCTCGCGCACCGCATCCGGCCTCGTCAACTCGTCGTCGCCGCTCCGCTGTCCCTCGTCTCGGGTTGCGGCACCGTCAGCAATCATAGACCCTTCAGGCAGGCGTTCGGCGGCGGCAGCGCCCACTTGGATGCCGCGCATTTCGAGTCGGCGCGGCAATCGGATTTGATCGCTGCATCGAGCGCATGACGCTTCACATCACCACGACCTTGGTGCCGACATTGACGCGGCCATAGAGGTCGATGACGTCCTCGTTGCGCATGCGGATGCAGCCGGAGGACACATTGGTGCCGATGGTCCAGGGCTCGTTGGAGCCGTGGATGCGATAGAGCGTCGAGCCCAGATACATCGCGCGGGCACCGAGCGGATTCTCCGGGCCGCCCTCCATGTGCCGGGGTAGATCCGGCCGGCGCGCCAGCATCTCGGCTGGCGGCGTCCAGTCCGGCCATTCGCGCTTGGCCGTGATCGACTTCACGCCGGACCAGGTGAAGCCGGGGCGCCCGACGCCGATGCCATAGCGCATCGCCCGGCCGTTGCCCTCGACGAGGTAGAGGAACTTGTTCGGCGTATCGACCACGATCGTGCCGGGACTTTCCTTGCCGCTATAGTCAACGAGTTGTTTCTCGAATTTCGGATCGAACTGACGCTGCCGCGGATCGACCGCGTCCTGCTGCAGCGTACCCTGCTGATATCCGCCTTGTTGATATCCGCCTTGCATCTGCGGCTCGCCCACCGGCGGCAGGCGGCGCTGATCGTAATAAGCCGGCTGCTGCTGATACACCGGCCGCTCGGGCGCGTAGGCCGGACCGCGGCCGGGACCGTCGCCGAACAGGAATTCGATGAAACCGCCGCCCATGTTCGAATTGGAGGCGACGCGCACCGGCGCGGGCGGCACCTGCGGCGCATAGAGCACCGCGGGCGGATCGTTCGGCACGGCGTTGTCGAAGGCGCTGGCCTCGTTCGCGCCGACAATGAAGGTGCAAGCGCTGCCGAGCAGCGCGACAGACATTTTCTTGAACATCGACGTACTCTGTACTGTTTCGTCTAGATCACATGCGTCGTGGAGAGCTGATGGCTGGTCCGCGCCCTTCGACGTGGTCAATAAAAGGCAAAAGCCGTTTTGTTTGGTAAACGGAAAGCGTGTTTGGATTCACCACGTCGCGAGCGAAGCGGCAATTTGGCGATCAGCGTTTATTTTCGATGAACGCGGCGCGGCCATGGTTAATCGCTTCTTTGCACCCCGGCGCGCGACGCAGCACAACAGTTCCGGCTGTGAACTTCGTGTTAAATCGCTTCTGCCTACAAAGACGCGTGAGTGAGGTGGGGGAGTATCCTGATGGCTGTTCACCGCAAACGTTTTCGCGTCGAGGACATCGCTGGTGGCGAGATGCCGATTTTGGACGTAACCGAAGAGGCAATCCCGATGCATAGCGAGATCATGGCCGAGCTACGCGCGATCCGCGCGCAGATGGCGAAGGGCATCACGGCGGCCCCGCTGTCCGGTAGCGCGGCCATGGCGGCGATCGACGCCTCCACCGCCCACGAGCTTTCCGAGGCGCGCACGATGCTCGAGACCTATCGGGCCCAGATCGAGCAGTGCGAGAAGCTGAAGGTCGAGCTCGACCTCATCCACGACGCCATCGACCGCACCAAGCGCGAAATCGCGACGCTGCACGGCAAGAGCTTTGACGGCGGCGAAATGGCCAAGGTCAATGGCGAGCTCGGCGCGGTGGTCGGCGGCACCGAGCAGGCGACGCAGCAGATCCTCGAAGCCGCGGAATCGATCGACCAGGCCGCCAGCGCCATGTCCAAGGTGGACTCGATCGACCAGCAGAAGCGGCTCGCCGACGACATCCAGGAACGTGTCATCTCGATCTTCGAAGCCTGCAACTTCCAGGACCTGACCGGCCAGCGCATCAGCAAGGTCATGACCACGATGAAGTTCATCGAGCAGCACATCAATGCGATGATGGACATCTGGGGCGGCGTCGACGCGATCAAGTCCCACGTGCCGCCGCAGGTGGACAATCGCAGCGAGGACGAAAAGCTTCTCAACGGCCCGAAGCTCAACGGCGACGTCGGCCACGCCTCGCAGGACGACATCGACGCGCTGTTCGACTGAGCGCGCAAGACCGACAGAAAAACAAAACGCCGGCCACGAGGCCGGCGTTTTTTTGATTTCTATCGCCCAACAAGCGACTGCCCCTTCTCCCCTTGTGGGAGAAGGTGGCGCGAAGCGCCGGATGAGGGGTGTCTCTCCGCGCATTCCAATGCGAGTTAGACGTGGGGAGAGAGCCCCCTCACCCGTCTCGCCGCTACGCGGCGAGCCGCCTCTCCCACTTGGGGGGAGAGGGGAAGTCGCACGATCGCCTTTAAGCCCTCGGTGCGCAGCGGACGTAGACCATGTTGCCGTAGCGGGTGGCGGCGTCCTTGTCGATGAAGCGGGTGATCAGGACGCGGCCGTCGAAGGAGACGATTTCGCGGTCCTGCTCGCCGGGGGTCGGCCCCGCCGGTCCGATGTAGTTCTTGCCGCTCGGCGAGCCCTTCAGCCGCAGCTCCTGGGGCGTCGCCTGGTCAGCCAGATGCATGATCACGCCGCCGGAGGAACCGGCGGTGATCACGTAGGGATTCTTGCACTGGGCCCGGGCGGCCGCCTCGGTGCGGGCGCGGTCGGCCGGGTTCTGGAACGAGGCCAGACCCCAGCGGCCCACGATCTCGTCGGCGCGAATGGTCGCAGGCATTTCCGGGGCGACGCCGGGCTCCGCTTCGGGCGGCGGCGCGGACGAGAAGGACGGCAGGCTCATGCCGCCGCCACAGGCGCCCAGCAGCAGCGCCAGACAAGAGGCGGCTGCCAGATTGGCAACCGTGCGCGCGTGAGCTGAACTGATCATGGCATTCCCCCGAGCAAGACCATGGCCGCACCCCTCACGCAGCCAAGCGCAAAAAAGCTGCCGGAGCAATGACGTCCTTCGATACGTCGGCGCCCCGAACAAGTTTCCAATGCCACCATCCTATATCCGCCTCACCAATCGCTTAACCACCTTTGCTTGACAGGATCGCGGCCAAGCCATATTTCCGAGCCCACTATTAGCACTCGGAAAGCCCGATTGCTAAGCGCGTCGTTCGAACCCTGGGATAGGGGATGGACGGAAGCGCCGCCGCACCCACTTCCACTACTTCCGAAGCGAGCCTCCAAAGGGAAACGTCATGGCTAAATCCAAATTTCGTCCGCTGCATGACCGTGTCGTGGTCAAACGTATCGACGCCGAGGAAAAGACCAAGGGCGGCATCATCATTCCGGACACTGCCAAGGAAAAGCCGTCCCAGGGCGAGGTCGTCGCCGTCGGCCCCGGCGGCCGCGACGAGACCGGCAAGCTGACCCCGATCGACCTCAAGGTCGGCGACCGCGTGCTGTTCGGCAAGTGGTCGGGCACCGAGGTCAAGATCGACAACGAAGAGCTCCTGATCATGAAGGAGTCGGACATCATGGGCGTGCTGGCCTAAGGCCATCCGCCTGAACAGCCGCTGAATGTCATGCCCGGATCCAAGCGATCCGGGCATCCATCATTCCGCCGGGGTTCGATCTTCGGATCCCGGAAGCGATGCGACGAGCCAATCACGAAACACGAGGGACTGCAGAAATGGCTGCCAAAGACGTCAAGTTTTCCGGAGACGCGCGCGATCGCATGCTGCGCGGCGTCGACATTCTCGCCAACGCCGTCAAGGTGACGCTCGGCCCGAAGGGCCGCAACGTCGTCATCGAGAAATCGTTCGGCGCGCCTCGCATCACCAAGGACGGCGTCACCGTCGCCAAGGAGATCGAGCTCGAGGACAAGTTCGAGAACATGGGCGCCCAGATGGTGCGCGAGGTCGCCTCCAAGACCAACGACCTCGCCGGCGACGGCACCACCACCGCGACCGTGCTGGCCCAGGCCATCGTGCGCGAGGGCGCCAAGGCGGTTGCCGCCGGCATGAACCCGATGGACCTCAAGCGCGGCATCGACAGCGCGGTGTTGGCCGTCGTCAAGGACATCGAGAAGCGCGCCAAGCCGGTCGCGGCCTCCTCCGAGGTCGCCCAGGTCGGCACCATCTCGGCCAACGGCGATGCCGCCATCGGCAAGATGATCGCCCAGGCGATGCAGAAGGTCGGCAACGAGGGCGTCATCACCGTCGAAGAGAACAAGTCGCTCGACACCGAAGTCGACATCGTCGAGGGCATGAAGTTCGATCGCGGCTATCTCAGCCCCTACTTCGTCACCAACCCCGAGAAGATGACCGCCGAGCTCGAGGACGCCTACATCCTCCTGCACGAGAAGAAGCTCTCGGGCCTGCAGGCCATGCTGCCGGTGCTGGAAGCGGTGGTGCAGTCGGGCAAGCCGCTCGTCATCATCGCGGAGGACGTCGAGGGCGAGGCGCTGGCCACCCTGGTCGTCAACCGTCTGCGCGGCGGCCTCAAGGTTGCCGCCGTCAAGGCGCCGGGCTTCGGCGACCGCCGCAAGGCCATGCTCGAGGATATCGCGATCCTGACCGGCGGCCAGCTCATCTCCGAAGACCTCGGCATGAAGCTCGAGAACGTCACGGTCAAGATGCTGGGCCGCGCCAAGAAGGTGGTGATCGACAAGGAGAACACCACCATCGTGAACGGCGCCGGCAAGAAGCCCGACATCGAGGCCCGCGTCGGCCAGATCAAGGCCCAGATCGAGGAGACCACCTCGGACTACGACCGCGAGAAGCTCCAGGAGCGCCTCGCCAAGCTCGCCGGCGGCGTCGCGGTGATCCGCGTCGGCGGCGCGACCGAGATCGAGGTCAAGGAGAAGAAGGACCGCGTCGAGGACGCCCTCAACGCCACCCGCGCCGCGGTGCAGGAAGGCATCGTCCCCGGCGGCGGTGTCGCGCTGCTCCGCGCCAGGAAGGCGGTGGGACGCCTCACCAACGCCAATGCCGACGTCCAGGCCGGCATCAACATCGTGCTGAAGGCGCTCGAAGCCCCGATCCGCCAGATCGCCGAGAATGCCGGCGTGGAAGGCTCGATCGTGGTCGGCAAGATCCTGGAGAACAAGTCCGAGACCTTCGGCTTCGACGCCCAGAACGAGGACTATGTCGACATGGTCGAGAAGGGCATCATCGATCCGGCCAAGGTGGTGCGCACCGCGTTGCAGGACGCCTCCTCCGTGGCCGGCCTGCTGGTGACCACCGAGGCCATGGTCGCCGAGACGCCGAAGAAGGAAGCCCCGCCCGCCATGCCCGCCGGCGGCGGCATGGGCGGCTTCTAAGTCCATCCTTGCACGACAATGTTGTGAAGGCCGCCTCCGGGCGGCCTTCTTTTTGGGAACGATGGGTACCGCTTTCCGATTCAATCCACGGCCAAAACCCACTACGGTGGCGCCGATTCTGATTGCTTGAGGATGTCGTCGATGCGCGCGCTTCTGGTTTGTTCGACAGCCCTGTTGGCGGTTTTGCTGGCAGCTTCACCGAAGGTCGCCTCCGCCCAGATGAAGCTGTCGCCCAAGGCCACGGCGCCCGGCGGCGTGGAGACGCGCTATTTCACCTCGATCGACGGGTTGATGGACGGCAATGCCGACGTGATCCTGAAGGAGACGCGCCAGGGCAAGACGGTCACCGCGGCCGTGCTCGACGTCTGTTACCCGATCGCGAAGAATTCCGACCGCAAGGACCGCTTCGTCGTCAATCTCCAGGTCGCGGGCCAGACGCTGACCGGCACCACGCAGAGCATCAGTGAGAAGGCGCCCGTCAGCGTCAAGCTGCTGCGCAAGCAGAGCGGAGACTTCTTCGAGTTTCGCGGCCAGATCAGCATCGGCCAGGCGGTGACCGAGGTCACCTCGCCCGACAATTCCGATCTCAGCGAGAAGGAATTCCTGGACAACCAGACCTCCGACGACGGCATCACGGCGCAGCCGAAGGATTTTACCGACGTTTCGCCGGAGGCGATCGCGGTCAAGGTCAAGCTGGATGCGGCGACCGACTTCCTGAAGAGCCTGAAGGGCCAGGACGTCGAGGTGACGCTTGCGAGCCTCAATGTCGGCTGCGATGCGCTGCGCGCGGGCGAGCAGACCATCAACATGTCGGTCGATCCCGAGCGCGCCGGCGCGCTGCTGGCGAAGTTCAAGGCGATGCAAGGCGTCACTGCCGCAGGGTGGACCGCCGGCATGACCGAGATGGACCGCACCATCCGCTTTGCCGCGGCCGACTGGCGCGAGGGCGACAAGATCAACCGCAACAAGCTGGCAACCGCCGTCTCGAACGTCTTGAGCCGAACGCTCGCGGCAAAGCCGGTCTCGCAAAGCTTCAACTCCGCCACGGGCAAGCTCAAGCTGGTCTTCAAGCGCCCGAACCAGGATTTTCCGGCGCTCGAGCTGACCGACACAATCGAGGTCACGGGGCTCGTCTCGCCGGACAAGCCCGGCACCACCGACAAGCTCATGCTCTGGATCGGCAGCCCCGCGACGACGACCGCCGACGAGAGCAGCGGCGCCAAGCTCAATCTCTCCGACGACGCCTCGGTCGACGAGGAAGGCGACCAGCCCGACGACAACGGTTCGATCGAGGCGCTCGCCAGGGAGCTCAGGGGTCAGCGCTGGGACGCCGACAAGTCGGTGTGGAAGTGACGTACGCCATGCCCCGGACGTAGCGCGAAGCGCTACGAGCCGGAGCCCAGAGGCCAGAGACTGGATCGCGGAGAGTCTGGGTCCCGGCTCTGCGGCGCGTCGCTTGCGCGACGCGCCTGGTCCGGGACACGAGAGCCCTAATTCCCCGTCGTCCTGAACCGCAGCGGCTTGGGGCCGATCAGGGTCAGCACATCGCCCTGACGCTTCCAGGTCTCGACGCTGGCGAGCGCCGCGACGAGCTCGTCGTCGGCCTGGGCTCTTGCCGGCGGGCAGGAGCGGTCCTGGATCTGTCCGGGAACGAAGATCACGGTGTTGCCGGCGACCGAGAACTGGCCCTTGCCGCCCTTGCACCAGAGCTCCAGCACGACCTCGCCGTGGTCGCCGATCTCGATGTTCGGAATCCGTTTGGAGCCTGCCTGCGGCAACGCTTCCAGCGTCATCTCGGTGCCGAACGGAAAACCGTCCTCGGCACGCGCGAGCGTGGACATCGCGAGTATTGCAACCGCCGCACACACCAACCGCTTGAACAGAACCATGAGACCTCTCGTCCGACCTGATTTTCCGCACCTTCTATAAGACGGCGGCGCCATTGAGAAGGTTCGCGCTGCCCGGATGCAAAGATCCCCGCGAGGGCGAACCTCGCGGGGATCTGCGTCGAAAGCCGGACGTGGCCTGCTACTTCAGGACCATCGCCGTGAACGGCCAGACATAGGCCTGCAACGTCACGAGCACGCCGACGAGGCAGGCCAGCACGATCGAATGCCAGAACACGAAGCGCAGGATCGTGCCCTCGTGGCCGTACCAATTGGTGGCGGTGGAGGCGACCACGATCGACTGGGCGTCGATCATCTTGCCCATCACGCCGCCGGACGAGTTGGCCGCGCTCATCAGGATCGGCGACAGGCCGAGCTGCTCCGAGGTGATCTTCTGCAGGTTTCCGAACAGCACGTTGGAGGCGGTGTCCGATCCCGTCAGCGCCACGCCGAGCCAGCCGAGCAGCGTGCCGAAGAAGGGATAGAGCACGCCGGTGGCCGCGAAGGCGAGGCCGAGCGTCGCGTCGACGCCGGACAGGCGCGTCAGCGTGCCGATCGCCAGCATCGCCGAGATCGTGATCAGCGAGATCGCACACAGCCGGATGGTCCGGCCGTATTCGGTCAGGAGCCGGCCGGGACGGACCCCCATCAGGACGCCGGAGATGATCGCCGCGATCAGCATGCCCGTGCCGGTGAACGACAGATAGGTGAAGCCGAACACCGCGCTCTCTTTGGTCGGCCCCGGCGCGACCGGCGGCATCTTGTTGATCATCTGGTGCAGCTCGGGGACCGGATAGTTCCAGACGAAGATCGAATTCGCCCAGGCCTTGAAGGCGCCGTTGCCCCAGACCAGCATCACGATGCAGACGATGATCCACGGCAAGAGCGCGCTGAACAGCTCGCTCTGCGTCAGCGGCGTCCTGTCGAGCGGCTTTGCGGCCGCCATGGTGGCCGCCGATTCGTCGCGGCCGCGCAGCGCCGGCGACAGCCAGAGCTCCCTCGGCTGCCAGACCTTCAGGAACAGGATCAGCGCGCCCATCGAGATCAGCGATGCGCCGATGTCGACGATCCAGGGATTGATGTAGTTCGAGATCACGAATTGCGGGATTGCGAACGACACGCCGGTGACGAGGATCGCCGGCCAGACATCCTTCATGCCCTTCCAGCCCGCGAACGCCCACACCACCCAGAACGGCACGATCAGCGAGAAGAACGGCAATTGCCGGCCGACCATCGCGCCCAGGATGTAGGGATCGAGCCCGGTGACCGAGGCGAGGCCCTGGATCGGCGTGCCCAGCGCGCCATAGGCGACCGGCGCGGTGTTGGCGATCAGCGAAAGGCCGGAGGCTGCGAGCGGCGAGAAGCCGAGCCCGATCAGCACGGCGCCGGTGATGGCGACCGGCGTGCCGAAGCCCGAGGCGCCCTCGAAGAACGCCCCGAACGAGAACGCGATCAGCAGCAATTGCAGCCGGCGGTCCTCGGTAACGCCGCCGACCGCGCGCTTGAGCAATTCGAAGCGGCCGGTGCTCACCGTCACCTGGTAGAGGAAGATGACGTTGAGGACGATCCAGCCGATGGGGAAGAAGCCGGTGACGATGCCCAGCACCGAGGCGCGGATCGACATGTTCGCCGGCATGGTGAAGACGAAGATCGTGATCAGGTTGGTCACGATCACGGCGATGACGGCCGCGATATGGGCCTGGACGCGGCCGCTCGCGATCAGGACCAGCAGCGTGACGACCGGCACCGCCGCCGCAATCGTCGACAGCACCGGGCTGTGCAGCGGATCATAGATTTGATTCCACATGGTGTTCCTCCCCCACGCATGTTGCGGCAGGCGGCCCGCGTGGAGAGCCGATCCTGCTTGACGCTGGAAGCGATAACCCCCGAGCTGGATGCGAATTCCTCGCGGATGCAGCGGTTCCCGTCCGCTCACAAGGTCGCGAAATCCCGGAGCGTCCCTACCCCGCGCCGCTGAACGCCATGCTAGGGTTGCAGGGTGCGACAGGACAACGCAAATTGCAGAACTTGCGACTTTAGTCTAAGCGCGCCGCTTTCCGCCATGGTTTCAAGTCTTTGGCTGCGGGCATTTGTGCACATTCCCCGAGGAGATTCCGCTCTGTGAAGAATATCAGCGCCACGCTCGCGATCGTCTGGCGAATCGCCGCCCCCTATTTCCGGTCGGAGGACAAATGGGCCGGTCGCGGCCTGCTCGCCGTCATCGTCGCGATGGAGCTGGTGCTGGTCGCGATCAACGTGCTGCTCAATCAATGGCAGAACCGGTTCTACAGCGCGCTGCAGGCCTACGATCTGCCCGAGTTCGTCAAGGAGGTCTGGATCTTCCTTGGCCTTGCCTTCACCTTCGTCGCGCTGGCCGTCTACAAGCTCTACCTGAACCAGTGGCTGCAGATCCGCTGGCGGCAATGGCTGACGCGACATTATCTCGGCGAATGGCTCGACGGCGCCACGCATTACCGCATGCAGCTCAAGGGCGACGCTGCCGACAATCCGGACCAGCGTGTCACCGAGGACGTCAAGACCTTCGTCGAACAGACGCTGACCATCGGCCTCGGCCTTTTGTCCTCAATCGTGACGCTGGCCTCGTTCGTCGTCATCCTCTGGGGCCTCTCCTACAAGGCGCCTTTGTACATTTACGGCACCGATATCGTCGTCCCCGGTTTTCTGGTCTGGTGCGCGGTGGCCTATGCGATCGCCGGTACCGCGCTGACCCACTGGATCGGCGCCCCGCTGATCAATCTGAATTTCGAGCAGCAGCGCTTCGAGGCCGATTTCCGCTTCAACCTGATCCGTGTGCGGGAGAATTCCGAGCAGATCGCCCTCCTGAAAGGCGAGAACGCCGAGCGGGGGCGTCTCTTGCAGCGCTTCGGCTTCGTCATCGGCAATTGGTACGAGATCATGAGCCGGACCAAGCGCCTGACCGCATTCACGGCAAGCTACGGACAGGCTGCAACGATCTTTCCCTATGTGGTGGTGGCGCCCGCCTACTTCGCCAAGCGCATCCAGCTCGGCGACATGATGCAGACCGGCTCGGCGTTCGGCAGCGTGCAGGATGCGCTGTCGTTCTTCGTCACGGCCTATCGCTCGCTCGCCGAGTGGCGCGCCGTGATCGCCCGCCTCGACGGCTTCGAGATGTCGGTCAGCGCCGCCGCCCGCGGCGCGACGCTCGAGCCGGCTATCGACGTCGTGCCATCGAAGGGCGAGGCCATCACGCTCGAGCAATTGCTCGTCAACCTGCCGAACGGCACGCCCCTGGTCGCAGCCGATGCCTTCACGATCCAGCCGTCGGAGCGGGTGCTGGTGACCGGCGCGTCGGGCTCCGGCAAATCGACGTTGTTCCGGGCCATGGCCGGCATCTGGCCGTTCGGCACCGGCACGATCGCCATTCCCGAGAAGGCGAAGCTGATGATGCTGCCGCAGCGGCCGTATTTCCCGATCGGCCCGCTCGGCGACGCCGTCATCTACCCGGCCGGGCACGGCTCTATCCCGCCCGAGAAGATCCGCGACGCCCTGGTTGCGGTCGGCATGCCGCGCCTGGCGGACCGGCTCGACGAGGACGCTCATTGGAACCGGACATTGTCGCTCGGCGAGCAGCAACGCCTTGGGCTTGCCCGCGCACTGCTGCACGTACCCGACTATCTCTTCCTCGACGAGGCGACCGCCTCGCTCGACGAGCCGTCAGAGGACCGGCTCTATCGGCTGCTGACGGAGAAGCTGCCACAGGCCACCATCGTCTCGATCGGCCATCGCTCGACCCTGGACGCCTTCCATACCCGCAAGGTGGCGTTGGTGGAGGACGGTGCGATTCACGTCCTCGGCGACGGCGCGCTGACTGCGAAGGAGCCGAGCGCGGCGGGCTGAGGCGCTTCAGGCGATCGCATCGTCATGCCCGGGCTGGTCCCGGGCATCCACGCTCTTGGTGCGACTACGTGGACGGCCGGGACCGGCGCGGCCAGGACGGGCATCTGGAGCGGCCGTCAACGCGAGTGGCTTCCCAAAGCAAAAGGGCGGCAGGTTGCCCTGCCGCCCTCGCTAAGTCGTGTCGGGAAGAACCTTACTTCAGGTTGGTCATCGCCGTCAGGTCGAACGAGAGCTTGGCGACGCCGGCCGCGCTGCACCAGTTGGAGCCGAAGCCGCCCGGATTGATGGCGGTGAAGCTGCCGTCGAACTTCGCGGTGTGGTCGCTGGTGAAGGCGTTGCAGTCGCCCTTGCTCAGGTCGGTGTCGTAGTAGCGCAGATCGAGGGTGAACACCTTGTAGGTGAAGCCGACGCCGACGTTCCAAGTGTTGTAGCTCGGCTCCTTGATGCCGTTCGCGTACACCGGATCGCCCGCGATGCCGTAGAAGATGTCGGAAGTGCCGAGCCACTGCCGGCCGAACTCACCCGACACATACATGCCGACGCCGCTGGCACCGAAGGTCGTGCTCGGCGCGGTCCACTTGGCGGTGATCGAGGCGTAGTTGCCCCAGGCGCCGAGGTTCAGGAAGTTCGGCGAATAGTACTCGTTGAAGCCGACCGTCCACTGATCGTTGAGGGTGACGTTCAGCTTGGCATAGCCTTCGTAGAAGCTCGCGCTCTTCTTGGCGAAGTTGCCGTTGATGGGAAGGCCGATCGCGCCCTGCGAGTAGTCGATGTCGCCGCCGCAATTGCCCTGCAGCAGGGTGCCCTGCGAGCCGAAGCATTGTCCGCCCGGATAGAGGTAGCCCCAGACACCGAAGTCGAAGGCGAACATGCCGAAGGTCGGGCGGATACCGCCGTAGATGTCGACTTCCGCCGCTGCGCGGTTCGGGAACGAGATGCTCGAGGCGGACGCACCGATATAGAGCTGGAGGTCCTTGTTGACGTTGTAGCGCGGCTCGAAATAGGCCGTGACCGACGGCTTGTGGTTCGACTGGCTGATACCGCGGAAGATGTAGTCGCTCATGATCCCACCGCCGAAGGCGATATCCCAGGGATCGAAGGCCGGCGGCGGCGGGGCCTTCAGCGCTTTCACCCGCAAATCTGCCGCGAAAGCCGAGCCCGTCGTCACGATTGCCAGCGCCGTTGCCAACAAAGCCACTTTTTTCATTTCGATCCCCATCACCAGTTCTTAGACCCCAGTCGGATCCCGGAAGCCCCCCGGGGCGCTCGACCTGATTGCAAATTACATCACTGCGACAATCTGGATTGGCGGATAGGAACCGTGAAGCAAAAAGCGCGGGCATCTGCCGACTTTTTAGGCGTTTTGACCATTTCACGAAAGGTTGTCCGCCTGTGTGGCTTCCCGATCACATTTTTTGCATTCCAAAGTGCACAGGAGGCCCGTGTAAGTCCGGGGTCTTCGGCTGGGCGACCCCAGGCCACGAATCAGACAGGCACGGCCGAAGGCTGAAGCAGAATCAGCTTGCGACGATGCAAAAAGGCCGCAGCGCCCGGCGCCGCGGCCTTCCTGATTGCTGATCGCTTCAAGAGCCAGGGAGCGGCCGGGCTTACCCCTGCCCCTCTGCCGGCGCGGGTTCCGCAGAAGACGAAGGCATCGCCCAGCTTGTCTCGGAGGCAGGCTCGGGAGCCGGAGCTTCCACCGGTGCCGATGGCTTCGGAGCAGGAGCTGCCTTCGCCTTCTTCGGTGCCGCTTTCTTCGCGGCCTTCTTGGGTGCGGCCTTCTTGGCCGACTTCGCCGCAGCCTTCTTGGCGGCCTTCTTCGGGGCTGCCTTCCTGGCAGACTTCTTCGCAGCTTTCTTTGCAGTCTTCTTGGCAGACTTCTTCGCGGACTTCTTGGTTGCCCTCTTGGCGGTCTTCTTCGCCGCTACAACCTTCTTGGCCTTTTTGGCCTTCTTGCTTTTCTTCTTCTTCGCTTTCGCCATCGTGGTCCTCCTGTTGCCGCCGAACAATGGTCGATCGGGCGCCTTCAGTCGTCACCTCGGGAGGAAAGTTCAGGCTCTGAAAGCTCAAACTGACGCGTTCAGTGCCGGCCGCGACCCGCCCGTAGCCCAATCGAGAAGCTCAATCGTGTGTACGACCGGAACTGACGTGCCACTGGCAATCTGCACCATGCAGCCGATATTGCCCGCGGCAATCATGTCCGGCTTGATGCTTGCGATGTTGGCGACCTTGCGATCGCGCAACCGGCCCGCAAGCTCGGGTTGGAGAATGTTGTAAGTCCCCGCCGAACCGCAACACAAATGGCTCTCCGGCACATCTTTCACCACGAATCCATTCTTGGAAAGCAATTCTTTCGGAAGAGCTGTGATTTTCTGCCCGTGCTGCAACGAACACGCGGAGTGATAGGCGACGACGATGTTGTCCTGGCGCGCGGTCGGTTCGAGTCCAAGGCCGGCAATATATTCGGTGATGTCCTTGGCGAGCGCAGACACCTTCGCCGCATCGGCCGCAAACGCTTTGTCTTCCCGCAGGAGATAGCCGTAGTCCTTGATCACGGTGCCGCAGCCCGAGGCCGTCACCAGGATGGCGTCGAGCCCCTCGCCTGCCGCTTCCTTCTGCCAGGCCGTGATATTGGCGCGGGCGCGGGCCAAGGCGTCGTGGTCGTCGCCGAGATGATGGGTCAGCGCCCCGCAGCACTGCTCGTCCTTGACCAGGACGACCTCGATGCCGTGACGGGTGAGCAGGCTGATGGCGGCCTGGTTGATGCGCGGCGCCAGCACCTGCTGGGCGCAGCCCTGGAGTAGCGCGACCCGGCCGCGCTTCTTGCCGAGCGCGGCGAACACGCTGCCCGGGAGCGGCCCCGGTGACGGCAGCCGGTGCGGGGCCAATGCCAGCATCGCCTTGAGGCGTTGGACCAGGCCGGGCGTGGCCGAGGGGCGCGGCGTCGGCAGGAACACGGCCAGCGGACGGGCCAGCCGTGCCAGCACCATGCTGATGCGAAATCGCTGCGGGTCCGGCAGGACGAAGCCCAGCACCCGGCGCAGCAGCCGCTCGGCCAGGGGCCGCTGATAGCGCTGCTCGATCCTGACCCGGGCCTGGTCGACGAGGTGCATGTAATTCACCCCCGAGGGGCAGGTCGTCATGCAGGCCAGGCACGACAGGCAGCGGTCGATATGCTTGACCACTTCCGCCGTCGGCGCCTGATCCTTCTCCAGCATCTCCTTGATCAGATAGATGCGGCCGCGGGGACTATCGAGCTCGTCACCGAGCAGCACATAGGTCGGACAAGTTGCGGTGCAGAAGCCGCAATGGACGCAGGCGCGCAGGATCTTGTCGGCCTCCGCGATGTCAGGGTCGGCGAGCTGCGCCAGTGAGAATTCGGTCTTCATTCAGCAGCGCTCCGCGTGAGCCGTCCCCGGTTCAGGATGGTCTTCGGATCGAAACTGGCGCGGACCCGCTCGCTCAGGGCGGCGATACCGGGCGCCTGCGGATGGAACACATCGACATTGCACCTGACGTCGTCGGGCGCCCGGATCAGCGTCGCGTGCCCACCGAGCGCGTTTGCACGCGCGCGAACCGCCGGGCCATGCGCGTCGCCCTTCGGCGGCAGCGCCGCCCAGATCAGGCCGCCGCCCCAATCGTAGATCACCTCGCCCCCGGTCTCGCGCGCCAATTGCGTGCCGAGCACTGCACCCGAGGCGGGCGGGCAGACGATCCGCCACACCGGCCAGGCGCCGAGCGCGCCGCCGGCCGCGAACGGCAGCACGTCGCGGATCGTGGTCCACAGCGCCGCGGAAGCCGTGTCCTCGATCAGCGTCGCGGTTCCAAACGGCGCCAGCAACTCGCGCAGCGATCCGGCGCGGTGGGCGGCGGAGGCCGTGATGCCCTCCAGCCGCAGCACGGTCAGCGCCTCGCCCTCACCTGCGAGATCGCCAAGCCCGTCGGTCTTGGCGCGGAACGCCGATTTTGGCAGATGCGCGGCGGCGGAAACGTCGAAGGGCGAGCCGAGCGCCGCGGTCATGGCCTTGTTGGCGACGGCATCGTCGAGGCCGCGGAGCAGCAGCGTCCGCTCCGCTTCCGGCTTCGGCATCACCTTGAGCGTGACCTCGGTCATCACCGACAGCGTGCCCCAGGATCCCGCCAGCAGCTTGCAGAGGTCGTAGCCGGTGACGTTCTTCACCACCCTGCCACCGGTCTTGAAGCTGTCGCCGAAGCCCGAGACGGCGTGCGCCCCCAGCAGGTGATCACGCGCCCCGCCAGCCCTGATCCGGCGCGGACCGGCGAGCCCGGCCGCGATCATGCCGCCGATGGTGCCCGATGGCGCGGTGCCGAGCAGCGGCGCGGTGTCGACAGGCTCGAAGGCGAATTGCTGGTTCTTGGCGTCGATCAGTGACAGCACGTCGGCGAGCGGCGCACCGGACTGAACGGTGATGATGAGCTCGTTGGGCTCGTAGGAGGTGACGGCATTCAGCGCGGAGACGTCGAGCACGGCATTGGTTGCCATCGCATGGCCGATGCCGCGCTTGGAGCCATGACCGACGATCTCGAGCGGCTGCTCATTGGCAATCGCCGCGCGCACGACTTCTTCGACGTCTTTGGCGTCTCTGACCTTGAGCGTATCCACGACTGAGCGGGTATCCAAGTTTAGAGCGAAAGGCAAATTTCGCGCGTGGCAGCGATCGAGACTAGAACCGCGGCAGATCCGGAAACGCCAGCTTGCCCGCATGAACATGCATGCGGCCGAGCTCGGCGCAGCGGTGCAGGGTCGGAAACACCTTTCCGGGGTTGAGCAGGCCCTGCGCATCGAAGGCGCATTTCAGCCGCTGCTGCTGGTTCAGGTCGATCTCGGAAAACATCTCGGGCATCAGGTCGCGCTTCTCGATGCCGACGCCGTGCTCGCCGGTGAGCACGCCGCCGAACTCGACGCAGGCGCGCAGGATGTCGGCGCCGAAGGCTTCGGCGCGCTCGATCTCGCCGGGCTTGTTGGCATCGTAGAGGATCAGCGGGTGCAGATTGCCGTCACCGGCGTGGAACACGTTGGCGCAGCCGAGCTGGTACTTTTCCGAGAGTTCGCGGATGCGGGCAAGCGCCTTCGGCAGCGCGCCGCGCGGGATGGTGCCGTCCATGCAGAGATAGTCCGGCGAGATGCGGCCGACGGCAGGAAACGCGGCCTTGCGGCCGGCCCAGAACAGGTTGCGCTCGGCCTCCGAGGTCGAGATCTGGCACGTGGTCGAGCCGCAGGCATTGGCGATCGTCTCGACCCGCGTGATCAGCTCGTCGACCTCGATCTTGGGACCGTCGAGCTCGATGATGAGCAGCGCCTCGACGTCGAGCGGGTAACCGGCATGCACGAAAGCCTCCGCGGCGTGGATCGCCGGCTTGTCCATCATCTCCATGCCGCCGGGGATGATGCCGGCACCGATGATGCGCGCCACGCATTCGCCGGCGGCCTCTACCTCGGCAAAGCCGACCATCAACGCGCGCGCCGTCTCCGGCTTTTGCAGGATGCGCACCGTGATCTCGGTGATGACGCCGAGCAGGCCTTCGGAGCCGGTGATGACGCCCATCAGATCGTAGCCCGCGTTCTCCGCAGACTTGCCGCCGATGCGCAATATCTCGCCGCTCATCAGCACGATCTCGCAGCCGAGCACGTTGTTGGTGGTCATGCCGTATTTCAGGCAATGCACGCCGCCGGAATTTTCCGCGACATTGCCGCCGATCGAGCAGGCGATCTGCGAGGACGGGTCGGGCGCGTAATAGAAGCCGGCATGGGCGACCGCCTGGCTGATGGCGAGATTGGTGACGCCGGGCTCGGTGACGACGACGCGGTTGTCGAAATCGATCTCGCGGATGCGCTTGAACTTGCCGAGGCCGAGCAGCACGCCGTCTTCGAGCGGCAGCGCGCCGCCGGACAGCGAGGTGCCCGAGCCGCGCGGCACCACCTTGATGCCTTGCCCTGCACAATATTTCAGGATCAGCGAGACCTGCTCGGTCGTGTCGGGCAGGACGACGACCATCGGCGGCTGCCGATAGGCCGTGAGCCCGTCGGACTCATAGGCCCGCATTTCGGCAGGCGTATCGATCACGCCCTCGCCGGGCACGATTGCGCGCAACGCAGCAACGATCTCAGCGCGGCGCGCGAGCACGGCCTGGTCGCTTGCGGGCATCATGATGGCCATTTCAAAAGCTTTCGTCCGCCGGATGGAAAAGTCGCAGCAAATCAATCATGTCTTGCCCGCTTTGGGTAGGTCCTCCGAAGGTCTCATTGCTTTGTTGCAGCGCAAGTTCTCTCTGGGACAAGTCTGCTAGCAGGAAACCTGTCAAGGTTTCGCGGCTTGTCCACTTGCATCGGACCTGCCAAAACACGGCCCTCCATCTGACCCGGGAAGAGACGAAGAGCACACTTATGACAAAATTGACTTTTGGCGCACTGACGATCCTCACCGTGATTGCCACCGCCCCCGCCGCGATGGCGCAGGATGTCGCAGCCGGCAAGACATCGTTCAACAAATGCCTGGCCTGCCACGCGATCGGCGAAGGCGCCAAGAACAAGGTCGGCCCCGAGCTCAACGGCCTCAACGGGCGCAAGTCGGGCACCGTCGAAGGCTACAGCTATTCGGACGCGAACAAGAATTCCGGCATCACCTGGGACGAGGCCGTGTTCAAGGAATACATCAAGGACCCCAAGGCCAAGATCCCCGGCACCAAGATGGCGTTCGCCGGCATCAAGAACGAGACCGAGATCAACAATCTCTGGGCCTTCATTGCCCAATACGACAAGGACGGGAAGGTTAAGCAGTAAGCCTGCACAAGGCAGTCGCGGCAGCTTCGGTTCTGATCGCATCAGGACCGAAGCTGCCGCGATCTATTTTGGCGCGCTCTCTCCACGGCGTCATTGCGAGGAGCCCTTGCGACGAAGCAATCCAGAATCTTTCCGCGGAAGGATTCTGGATTGCTTCCGCCTTCGCCAAGGCTTCGGCGGACAAGTCGCTTCGCTCGCAATGACGGAGGATGAGGCGATAGCTGGTCCTCCAAGCAACACTGTCATTCCCCGCGAAGGCGGGGAATCCAGTACGCCGCGGCTTCTCGGTTCAATCGCGAGCTTCTCTGGAATACTGGATCGCCCGGTTGAACCGGGCGATGACAATGAGTGTGTGGTGACAGACGTGACTCGTCAGCCTCGCGGCTTAATTCG
>NZ_SPQS01000090.1 GCF_004570865.1 Bradyrhizobium frederickii | reverse complement strand
CTACAATACGATGCCCCGTTAAGTTCAATACTACTAATTTTTAGATGGAAAACGTATGTAATAGAGAGTAACTTAAAAGAGAGATCCTGTGTTGCCGCCAAATAAATTGCGGTTATTTTAATAAAATTAAGGGTTACTATATGTTGGAGTTTAGTGTTATTGAAAGAGGCGGGTATATTCCTGCAGTAGAAAAAAATAAGGCATTCCTACGAGCAGATGGTTGGAATGACTATTCCTTTGTTACAATGTTTTATCTTACTGTCTTTGATGAGCATGGTGAAAAATGCGATATCGGAAATGTTAAAATTGGTTTTGTAGGTCAAAAAGAAGAAGTAAGCACTTATTCATTAATAGATAAAAAATTCAGTCAACTCCCTGAAATGTTTTTTTCCTTAGGTGAAAGCATTGACTACTATGTTAATCTCAGCAAATTAAGCGATGGTTTTAAACATAACCTTCTTAAAGCTATTCAGGATTTAGTAGTATGGCCAAATCGATTAGCCGACATTGAAAATGAAAGCGTCCTTAACACCTCATTACTTAGAGGGGTAACTCTTTCAGAAATTCATGGACAGTTCGCACGTGTGTTAAATGGTTTGCCAGAATTGTCAGATTTCCACTTTTCATTTAATAGAAAAAGTGCTCCCGGATTCAGTGATTTAACTATACCTTTTGAGGTGACGGTTAATTCTATGCCCAGCACGAACATTCATGCTTTTATCGGGCGGAATGGGTGTGGTAAAACAACAATTTTGAATGGAATGATTGGTGCAATCACCAACCCAGAAAACAATGAATATTTTTTCTCTGAAAATAATAGACTTATCGAGTCAAGAATCCCAAAGGGATATTTTCGATCGCTTGTTTCAGTTTCGTTTAGTGCATTTGATCCTTTTACTCCTCCTAAAGAACAACCTGACCCAGCAAAAGGTACACAATACTTTTATATTGGACTCAAGAATGCTGCCAGCAATAGTTTAAAATCACTAGGCGATCTCCGCTTAGAATTCATTTCAGCATTTATTGGTTGTATGAGAGTAGATAGAAAAAGACAACTCTGGCTTGAAGCTATCAAAAAACTAAGTAGTGATGAAAACTTTTCAAATATGGAACTCATCAGCCTCATTTCTAAATATGAAGAGTTAAGACGTAATGAACCACAGATTCAAGTGGACGATGATAAATTCACTAAATTGTTTTATGACAATATCCAGAAATATCTGCTTCGAATGAGCTCTGGACATGCAATTGTTTTATTTACTATCACAAGATTAGTAGATGTCGTTGGCGAAAAGTCATTAGTTTTATTCGATGAACCAGAGGTTCATCTGCATCCACCTTTGCTCTCTGCTTTTTTACGAACATTAAGCGACTTACTCGATGCACGCAATGGTGTAGCAATAATTGCAACTCATTCCCCAGTAGTACTGCAAGAGGTTCCAAAATCCTGCATGTGGAAAGTCCTACGGTCAAGAGAAGCAATAAATATTATCCGTCCGGATATTGAGACATTCGGTGAGAACTTAGGTGTTTTAACTCGTGAGGTGTTTTTACTTGAAGTGACAAATTCTGGATACCACCACTTATTATCGCAGTCCGTTGATTCAGAGCTTTCTTATGAAACCATTCTAAAAAATTATAATGGTCAGATAGGATTAGAAGGTCGAACCGTTTTAAAAGCGATGATAATGAACAGAGATGAAGGTAAAGTACAATGAAAAAACTACCTCTTCCAGCGAGAACTTATAGCGAAATGCTTAATAAATGCTCGGAAGGTATGATGCAGATAAATGTTAGAAATAATTTCATTACTCACTTCCCCACTTTTTTGCAGAAAGAACAACAATATAGAATATTAAGCTCGACAGGTCAGTTATTTACCTACGACAGGACACACCCTCTTGAGCCTACAACCTTAGTAGTTGGTAACCTGACAAAGGTTAAATTAGAAAAGCTTTATGAAAATAATCTCCGAGATAAAAACAAACCCGCTAGAACATATTACGATGACATGCTTGTTTCATCAGGTGAAAAATGTCCATTTTGTGGTGATATAGGACAGACAAAAAATATAGATCATTTTCTTCCTATTGCACATTATCCTGAATTTTCGGTGATGCCTATTAATTTAGTTCCATCGTGCCGCGACTGCAATATGGGAGAGAAAGGTCAAGTTTTCGCAGTAGATGAGGTACACCAAGCGATTCATCCCTATATCGACAAGGACATTTTTTTTCGTGAGCAATGGGTATATGCAAATTTCGTTTCCGGAACTCCGGGTGCTATCAGTTTTTATGTTGAATGCCCGGCGAACTGGAGGCAGGAAGACAAACACAGAGCTCTTCATCATTTCAAGCTATTAAATATTGCTAACAGGTATCGTTTGGAGGCAGGGAAGCACTTGAGTGAAGTGATTACTCAAAGAAACTCTTTCGTAAAAGTTATAAGGAAATATAGTTCAACCGCAACGTTTCAGCAGCTACAGTCAGAATTTATTGAAGCAAATCTGAAACCTATTATAGATTTGAATGACTTCCCCAATTATTGGAAAAGAGTTATGTATCAGTGCCTAGCAAACTCGGAAGATTTTTTCAGAGGGATCTAGAATATGATGAAAGATAGAAAATTACGACGCTTATCGGAAGTGAACGAATACTTTTTATATGAGGAGGGCTGTTTTTACAAAATCCGGTAGTAACTTGCTAACCAATTCCTAGGCAGGTCATTGGCAACAGTGGCATGCACCGAGAAGGACGTTTGTAATG
>NZ_SPQS01000089.1 GCF_004570865.1 Bradyrhizobium frederickii | reverse complement strand
TCAGTATGGACGGCCGGGGCGCCTGGCGGGACAACGTGTTCGTTGAGCGGCTGTGGCGCAGCGTCAAATACGAGGAGGTGTATCTGCGGGCCTACGACAGCGTCAGCGACGCTCGCGCCTCGATTGGCCGCTATCTGGACTTCTACAATTGCCGCCGTCCACATTCGAGCCTTGACGGCAGCACACCGGATCAAGCCTACTTCACCCCGCTGCCGCTCCGCACGGCAGCCTAACCCCGGCAGAGGCTCCACTTATCGACGCGGATATTCTGTTCAGACAACCGGGGCCAGCTCAGATCCTCAAATCAGCTACGTGCAGAACGCGCCGTTTGGGACGAACAAGGCCAGGCCTTTCACTTCCGACGCGATGCGACAGGAATTTGACGCCTTCACGGTGCCAGGTCGCGGCGATCAGTTGCAGCGGCAGATCAACCGCGAACAGACCATGTTTGAAACCCGCAACCAGGCCTTGGGCGGCTCTCGCACGGTGGACAATCTCAACGACCACGCCGCGATGGGGGTTGATCCGCACGTTTTGTCCAAGGTGCTTTCGGGCGATTGGCACGGCGCCGTTAAGAGCGTCATTAACGCCGGCCAGAACGTCCTTTCCGGCAACACGCCCGAGGTTCGTCGGCAGATTGCGGATATCCTTTTGCAGTCCGGCCGCGACATTCGATCGGACCAGCTCTCAAAAATGGTGACGGACACGATCAAGCGAATTGAGTTCGTCCAGGCCCTCGCACAGAACGCCGGTCGGGCGGCAGCGGGCGGCTTGGCTGCAACCGCTCCTGATATCGTGGCGCCACAGCGCATCTACGTTTCGCCGCAGCGCTAGTCCGACTCTAGTCCGACTTCTGCAATCCCCTTTCGGGGCTCCAGGTGTAGTTGCCGGGCGGTAATGGCTTTGCGCTCTCGGCCTGTTCGGGGCGTGACGGCCACCACGCGTTGATTTGGCCTCGCACGAAATAGGCCAAGCCAAGCAGCACCGCGACAGTAATTCCGATCGCAATCAGGTTGACAGCCCCGGCGCCGAAAATCGGCTCTCGGGGCTTTGGCCTGTCTGAACGCCACTTGTGCGGCTCCAGATCAATCAACTTCGGATCATCCATGGATAACAGCCAAGCTGCCTATGAATACTATTTGAGCCAAGGCCTGGAGCCGCATCAAGCAGCCGGTATCGTCGGCAACCTGCAAGGCGAGTCCGGGCGGAATCTAGATCCCTACGCAATCAGCAAGGGCGACGGTCGCGACGGAAGCGACAGCATCGGCATTGCCCAATGGAACGGTACGCGAGCGCAAGCCCTCAAGGAATACGCGGCCTCCAAAGGCGTCCCGTGGACCGATCTCAATATACAGCTTGATTTCCTCCACCAGGAGCTAAAAGGGTCGGAAAAATCCGCCTATCAGCGGTTAATCGCGGCTCAGACCCCGGAGGAAGCCAGCCGGGCCATGCTCGCCTATGAGCGCCCGAAAGACTGGAACAAGCCAGGCAGCTACGGCGATCGGGCCAGATACGCAGCGGCCACCTTTGCCAAATATGGCGGGGGAGGCGCCCCGACGCAACCGAGCGCTCCGCTGTCCTTGGCACCTCCGCAGCCAAATCAGCCGCCTCCGGCTCCCCCGCTAAACGCCCAGGCCACGCCTCCAATCTTTGCTGGCGCTTCCCGGGGCGGTGTCGGCGCCATGCCAGCTCAGGAGGTAGCGCAAGCAGCGCCCATTTTCTTTGCCCCGCGGCGCGCCCCCAATCTCTCGAAACTGCAAGCAGCTCTAGCCCCGGTCTCCCGGGGCTTTTTGGTCAATAGAGGATAATGCGGAATGACATTCTACAAATGGTCGCAGACTCCGGCCACCAATGCCAATGTGGACAGCACGGTTAACTATCAGGAAGGCCAAGCGCCTAGCTCGCTGAACGACTCTGCACGGGCGGCCATGGCGGCTCTTGCGAAATACCGCGACGATACTGCAGGCGCCATCACGACGGCCGGCAGCTCTACTGCCTATACGGTTGCTAGCTATCAGGTGTTCAATTCGCTTTCCAGCCTCAACGGCAAGGTAGTTGCGTTCACGCCGCACGCGACGAACGGCGCTACAGTGACACTTAACGTGGACGGGCTTGGCGCAAAGCCTCTCCGTCCGGCTCCAAATGTTGAGTTGCAAACCGGCGTCTTGGTGCAGGGGACGCCTTACGCGGCGCTCTACAACTCGAGCGATGCCGCCTTCTATCTTCTCGGCGTCGGCACCAATCCTGGACTGCCGCTTGGATCGAGCATTGATTATTGGGGCGCGACCGCTCCGAGCAGCCACTTCGTTCTTGCTTACGGGCAGGCCATCTCGCGAACGACGTATTCGACGCTGTTTTCGCTGTTCTCGACCACTTATGGAAGTGGCGATGGTTCGACCACCTTCAACGTTCCAGATCTTCGTGGGCGCGTTACCGCCGGCAAGGATGACATGGGTGGCAGCAGTTCCTTCCGATTGACCAGTGAGCTGGCCCCGGTTGTCTGAACAGAATATCCGCGTCGATAAGTGGAGCCTCTGCCGGGGTTAGGCTGCCGTGCGGAGCGGCAGCGGGGTGAAGTAGGCTTGATCCGGTGTGCTGCCGTCAAGGCTCGAATGTGGACGGCGGCAATTGTAGAAGTCCAGATAGCGGCCAATCGAGGCGCGAGCGTCGCTGACGCTGTCGTAGGCCCGCAGATACACCTCCTCGTATTTGACGCTGCGCCACAGCCGCTCAACGAACACGTTGTCCCGCCAGGCGCCCCGGCCGTCCATACTGATG
>NZ_SPQS01000088.1 GCF_004570865.1 Bradyrhizobium frederickii | reverse complement strand
CTCGACCGGAACAAACGGAGCTATGCTCGCTTCGCCGTGCCTGCAAAGCTCCTTGCGCCACCTGAACAGCTGGCTCACATGAAGTCCGGCCAGGCGAGCTACCTCGGAAACGCTGGCGCCGGGCGCGAGCGACGCCGCAACAAGCCGCTCCTTCTCGTCTTGCGACCACCGGCGCCGCCGCTCGACCGATGTGATCACCTCCGCCCTCGAAATCGTCATAGCGCTTCTCCTAGGATTACCCCTAGGACCTGCAGCCATCGCGCCCGTCAAACAAGGCGGCCCTCAATGGAGGGATACAAAAGTCCTCAAGTCTCGCGTCTAGCTTACCGGCGCGACATGCCTTTCAGCTCCGCCCGACGCCTGGCGACGAGGTGTCGCGTCGCCGCGAGCAATCGCTGTCGCTCATCGCCGAAGCCGCCATCGCGTCCTTCCTGTCCCCCGACGCCGACGAGCGACGGGACGCCCCTATTGCCAAGCGACTTGATCAGGTCGATCGCCGCATTGCGCGGCTTGAGCGCGACATCGGGGTCTCGGTCGAGACCTTAGCGTTGTTCGTTCGCTTCTGGCTCACGACGACACCGCCGCTTCCCGAGCCCGCTGCAAAGGCGGCGAGGGCGCAGGGGGGCGCGGTGGGACAATTTCGTTGCGGCACTCGGGCGACCGCTCAGTCAAAGGCCGAAGCTGCGACAGGAGATCCCGGACGATATTCAGAAGGACGAGCATTCGTGAGGGCAGTCGCTCAAAGCCCGCTAGACGAACAATCCAGTACCCGTGGGCGGTTCAAGATAGTGCATCGCAAGCTGCTTCTGCGAGAAAGCCGGCCGTGTGCAGCCGATATCCTGGCTGGCTCTATCGTAAACTTCTCAAAGCGTGGGTGAAACCGAGGCTCACGCCTAAATATCGCTTCCGCGATCAAGTCCTGCGCCTTTCACAGTTGAAGCTAAAGCACGAGACAACCTATGCCCAGCGGATTGCGCGCTGCCCACAGAAGGATTCTAGCACATCGAGCAGCTCCATTTGGAGCGTTCGCAGCTACGCATCTGACTCCAGATACTAAACCAATTGCAAGTATCTAATTAGCCCTGGGCGCAGAGCGTCCGCGGCGCCAAAATCCGCGAGGTGTTCGGATAGTGCGGCGGGTTTCAGCTCTTGACGCCTAATGCCCAATCCTTAGCAGCATACCAACATCGTCCCTTCGCCCGTTGCTTCCAATAGAGGGTTGAAACGTTCTGCCATCCCTTGGAGGCAAGTGCTTTCCTCAACCGTCTTTCCTCAGACGCTCCGACAGCAGCATCGCTTCCTTCAGCGAAAACAAATGACACCTCGCGTAATGCCTCCGCTGCAAACTCCTTTCTCCGACGTCTGACTAACAATGCGACAGCATGCATCGCATGTCGTCCTACAAACCGGGCTTCCGCTTCGGGAGTTCCAAGAGGAAATAGAAGACGTCCGCCGTCTTTGAGATTTTCGATCCAGGTGACAGCTGGCCGGCTTACCGCAAAGTTGACGTAAATGAGATCAGCCAATGGAAGTGCGCAGTTCTTGCCGTCGGCATTCAAAACTTCAACGTTTCCCCAAAGTCTCAGGTTCTCCCTTGCGAATTTCGCCAATGACTTGTCGTATTCGATAGCCAGCACTCGCCCCTTTTTGCCGACTAGTTCGGCAAGAATGGCGCTGAAATACCCCGTTCCCGCGCCTACGTGGACAACGGTCGCCCCTGGTAGTGGTCCGACTCTGTGCATCAACCACGCGTGAAGCGACGGACTACCATTGTTAACTCCGCGTTTTGGATCAAGGGAGATGACAACATCTTGGTAAAGAAGTGTGGGGTCGTTCGTCGGCAAACGCAAATGAGGAGCCCATGGAGTCACTGCGTGCCACCGACGGCCTACAAGAAAGTGTTCTCGCGGAACAGCCGAAAATGCCTTTTCTAATTTCTTGTCCCTATCTGCTCCGACCATGGCCAGTATCTGCCGGGCATACAGTTGTCTTACTTCGCGAATATTCATGCCTCTACCCTTGTGTCGCAAAAGTGGCGCACGCAAACATGCACCCGAGCCTAGATCATAATTGTAGGATAAGATCTCCCAGTTAAGCGAAATCAATTGAATTTGAGTGTCTGCTTGAGGCGGGCTCATCGGTGCTTGCCACATGTTCGGTCGCATGACGAATTACTGTGAGAAGGCGATTGTAGCGGAACCGCCGGTGGGCCGCAGCCAGTTCGCGCAGGGGTATGTACGACTGCCTCATCAACTCGCCCGCCGCGATAGCGCACTGATGTGGGACTTTGCACTTCCGCCGTTCGCTCACCTCAAGGTGGTCGGCAGCGGTGCACCAGCCTCTCGCCTTGCGGCTTCCGCCACTATCTTTTCTTCTTCAAGGTCCTGGAGCATGGGCGCTTCTAGAGCGCCGTCCCGGCCACGCTTGGCGTCTGGCACTTCCAAGCCACCGTATTGGCTCTCCACCTTGTAGAAGGTCGCGCTGAAGATCCCGTGCTTGGTGGCAGACTGAGCTGGCCCCGGTTGTCTGAACAGAATATCCGCGTCGATAAGTGGAGCCTCTGCCGGGGTTAGGCTGCCGTGCGGAGCGGCAGCGGGGTGAAGTAGGCTTGATCCGGTGTGCTGCCGTCAAGGCTCGAATGTGGACGGCGGCAATTGTAGAAGTCCAGATAGCGGCCAATCGAGGCGCGAGCGTCGCTGACGCTGTCGTAGGCCCGCAGATACACCTCCTCGTATTTGACGCTGCGCCACAGCCGCTCAACGAACACGTTGTCCCGCCAGGCGCCCCGGCCGTCCATACTGAT
>NZ_SPQS01000087.1 GCF_004570865.1 Bradyrhizobium frederickii | reverse complement strand
ACCTGATCGTCGTTGCGGCCTAAGAACTCCAGATTGCCGTCCGGCAGGTAGCGTGCCAGGTCGCCGGTCCGGTACAGCCGATCGCCCTCGACAAAGGGACTGGCGATGAACCGCTCGGCAGTCAGTTCAGGGCGGTTCAGGTAGCCACGCGCCACCCCTGCCCCGCCAATGTAAAGCTCGCCCACCGCACCGAACGGCACGGGCGCGCGATCACCATCCAGCAGGTACACCCGCGTGTTGGCAATTGGACGCCCGATCGGGACCACCGACCCATTGAAATCAGCCGGGCAAGTCCAGAACGTCGCGAAGGTGGTCGTCTCGGTGGGCCCATAGCAGTGAATGAGACGTACGGGGCCCTTTTCTTTCAACAATCTTAGAAATGAGGCAAGATCACCGCGCTCACCCCCACAGAGGAGGTGCTTCAGTTGCGCCAACTTCGGAGCAATCGAGGATGTATATTGGTTGAATAATGCTGTTGTCAGAAACAGTGACGTCACCCGATGCTGTTCAAGCGCCCGGGCAACACTAGCAGTATCCCTGACCGTGGCCGCATGCATGGCAACAATGCAACCACCGTTAAGCAACGGTGCCCATACCTCGAATGTGCTTGCGTCGAAGGAGGGATTGCCAGCCCATGCCACCCGATCTCCTGCATCGATCTTCACATACCCACTGTTGATCACGAGCCGGTTGACGGCACGATGAGGAACAACAACTCCTTTGGGAAGGCCAGTTGAGCCGGAGGTGTACATGACGTAAGCGGCGGTTTCAGCGCTCAACGCCAGCCCAGGATCGGAACTACATTCCGTGCCAGCTATGAGCGGCTCAATAGCACGAACAGGTATGGTCGCCTCAACGAGATCATCCCCGCAAAGCACCAAGCGTGCAGCACAATCGGCCATCAACAATTCTTGTCGCGCCACCGGAAGGGCGCGATCGATCGGTACATACACCCCGCCCGCCTTCAGAACCGCCAGCTGTGCCACCACAAGAGCGGCGGAGCGGTCCAGCACGGTGGCAATGCGATCCCCAGGTTTGACGCCGAGAGCGATCAGGTGATGTGCCAGGCGGTTGGCCCTCGCATTGAGCTCGCCATAGCTCAGCCGCTCATCACCGCAGACCACCGCCACCGCATCCGGCGCCTTGTGCACCTGCGCCTCGAACAGCTCGTGGATACACCGCTCCGCAGGATATGGCGCCGCCGTTCGGTTCAGCTCCTCCAGCAGATAGGTGCGCTCGGCAGTCGACAGCAGCTCAATCCGGCGGACCTCTTGCTGCGCATCGGCAGCCATCGCCCGCAACAGCGCCAGCAGATAACCACGCTGCCGCTCGATCGTCGCCTGATCAAATAGCGCCGTGGCATAAGCCAGCGTTCCGGCGATCTCCGCGCCATGCTCGCCAAGGCTCAGCTCCAGATCGAACTTAGCCTGATCAATCTCGTCCCCGGCAGCTTCGACACTCAGCCCCGGCAGCTCCAACGCCCCAAGCGCATTGTTCTCCCAGGCCAGCATCACCTGGAACAATGGCGTGTGATCAAGAGCGCGGGGCGGCTGCACGATCTCCACCACCTGCTCGAACGGCAGGTCCTGATGCTCCTGCGCAGCCAGCACCGTGCGGCGCGTCCGCTCCAGAAGCTCCGACACGCGCGGCTTGCCCGACAGGTCCAGCCGTAGCGCCAGGGTGTTGACGAAGAATCCGATCAGCTCTTCGATCTCCCGGTGCCCCCGATTGGCGCTGGGCACGCCAATCACAAGATCGTCCTGCCCCGACAGACGCGACAGCACCGCCGCCCAGGCCGCCAGCACGATCATGAACAACGTCGTGCCATGCTGCAGGCTCAGCCGCTTCAGCTCCCGCGTCAGATCCGCATCGATGACGACCGGGACCGTGGCCGCGGCAAACGACTGCTGGCCAGGCCGCGCGCGGTCCGTCGGCAAGACAAGACGGGTCGTGCCTGCCAGGGCGCTGCGCCAATACTGCGCCTGCTTCTGCAGCCGTTGCCCTGACAGCCAGTGGCGTTGCCAGGCGGCGTAATCCGGATACTGGAGCGCAAGCGGCGGCAGGGGATCGTCCTGCCCAGCCTCGAACGCCCGGTAAAGCTGGCTAAGTTCACGCAGCAGCACGCCCATCGACCAGCCGTCCGAGACGATGTGATGCTGGGTCAGCAGGAAGACGTGTTCCTCGTCCGACATCCGCACCAGATGCCCGCGGATCAGTGGGCCGCGCGCAAGATCGAATGGCGTGCGCCCCTCTTCATGGCACAGATCCAAAAGTGCCGCTTCCGCATCCGATCTCTCCCGCAGATCATGCTCAAGTATCGGCAATCCCGCATCCGGCGGCAGAACCTCAACCCGGGGCTTACCTTGCGTTGCGACAAAGACACTGCGCAGCGCCTCATGACGCGCAAACAGACGGTCAAGGCTGTGCTGCCAGGCGCTGCGGTCGAGCATCCCGCGCAGTCGCAGGGTCAGCGGAATGTGATAGTTCGTGCTGCCTTCGTTCAGCTGCGCCAAAAACCATAGCCGCTGCTGCGCAAATGACAGCACAAGCGGCTCATGGCGCGACACCGCTGCAATCGACGGCAGCTGTTGCGGACCGGAGCGGCTCAACAGCTCGACGATGCTTGCCGCCAGGTCACTCAGCACTGGCCTTGCGAACAGCGTCGACAGCGGCAGGTCGACTCCGACCGCCTGTGACAGCCGGCTCGACATCTGCACGGCCAAGAGGGAGTGGCCGCCCAGTTCGAAGAAGTGGTCGTTGCGCCCGATGCGCTCGACACCAAGGAGCTCGGCCCAGATCCGCGCCAGCGCGGTCTCGACCGCGCCTTGCGGCGCCTCATAGGCCGCCAGCGCATAGGCCTGATCGCGAGGGGCCGGCAGCGCGTTGCGATCGAGCTTGCCGTTCACCGTCAGCGGAAGCGC
>NZ_SPQS01000086.1 GCF_004570865.1 Bradyrhizobium frederickii | reverse complement strand
ATCCGGATATGCATCCGCTGGATTTCAGTCTGCTGAACCGGCGCGAGGCTGACGAAGAGCCTGAAGATGATGTGCTGATGCAGAAAGCGGCAGGGCTTGCCGGAGGTGTCCGCTTTGGCCCGGACGGGAATGAAGTTATCCCCGCTTCCCCGGATGTGGCGGACATGACGGAGGATGACGTAATGCTGATGACAGTATCAGAAGGGATCGCAGGAGGAGTCCGGTATGGCTGAACCGGTAGGCGATCTGGTCGTTGATTTGAGTCTGGATGCGGCCAGATTTGACGAGCAGATGGCCAGAGTCAGGCGTCATTTTTCTGGTACGGAAAGTGATGCGAAAAAAACAGCGGCAGTCGTTGAACAGTCGCTGAGCCGACAGGCGCTGGCTGCACAGAAAGCGGGGATTTCCGTCGGGCAGTATAAAGCCGCCATGCGTATGCTGCCTGCACAGTTCACCGACGTGGCCACGCAGCTTGCAGGCGGGCAAAGTCCGTGGCTGATCCTGCTGCAACAGGGGGGGCAGGTGAAGGACTCCTTCGGCGGGATGATCCCCATGTTCAGGGGGCTTGCCGGTGCGATCACCCTGCCGATGGTGGGGGCCACCTCGCTGGCGGTGGCGACCGGTGCGCTGGCGTATGCCTGGTATCAGGGCAACTCAACCCTGTCCGATTTCAACAAAACGCTGGTCCTTTCCGGCAATCAGGCGGGACTGACGGCAGATCGTATGCTGGTCCTGTCCAGAGCCGGGCAGGCGGCAGGGCTGACGTTTAACCAGACCAGCGAGTCACTCAGCGCACTGGTTAAGGCGGGGGTAAGCGGTGAGGCTCAGATTGCGTCCATCAGCCAGAGTGTGGCGCGTTTCTCCTCTGCATCCGGCGTGGAGGTGGACAAGGTCGCTGAAGCCTTCGGGAAGCTGACCACAGACCCGACGTCGGGGCTGACGGCGATGGCTCGCCAGTTCCATAACGTGTCGGCGGAGCAGATTGCGTATGTTGCTCAGTTGCAGCGTTCCGGCGATGAAGCCGGGGCATTGCAGGCGGCGAACGAGGCCGCAACGAAAGGGTTTGATGACCAGACCCGCCGCCTGAAAGAGAACATGGGCACGCTGGAGACCTGGGCAGACAGGACTGCGCGGGCATTCAAATCCATGTGGGATGCGGTGCTGGATATTGGTCGTCCTGATACCGCGCAGGAGATGCTGATTAAGGCAGAGGCTGCGTATAAGAAAGCAGACGACATCTGGAATCTGCGCAAGGATGATTATTTTGTTAACGATGAAGCGCGGGCGCGTTACTGGGATGATCGTGAAAAGGCCCGTCTTGCGCTTGAAGCCGCCCGAAAGAAGGCTGAGCAGCAGACTCAACAGGACAAAAATGCGCAGCAGCAGAGCGATACCGAAGCGTCACGGCTGAAATATACCGAAGAGGCGCAGAAGGCTTACGAACGGCTGCAGACGCCGCTGGAGAAATATACCGCCCGTCAGGAAGAACTGAACAAGGCACTGAAAGACGGGAAAATCCTGCAGGCGGATTACAACACGCTGATGGCGGCGGCGAAAAAGGATTATGAAGCGACGCTGAAAAAGCCGAAACAGTCCAGCGTGAAGGTGTCTGCGGGCGATCGTCAGGAAGACAGTGCTCATGCTGCCCTGCTGACGCTTCAGGCAGAACTCCGGACGCTGGAGAAGCATGCCGGAGCAAATGAGAAAATCAGCCAGCAGCGCCGGGATTTGTGGAAGGCGGAGAGTCAGTTCGCGGTACTGGAGGAGGCGGCGCAACGTCGCCAGCTGTCTGCACAGGAGAAATCCCTGCTGGCGCATAAAGATGAGACGCTGGAGTACAAACGCCAGCTGGCTGCACTTGGCGACAAGGTTACGTATCAGGAGCGCCTGAACGCGCTGGCGCAGCAGGCGGATAAATTCGCACAGCAGCAACGGGCAAAACGGGCCGCCATTGATGCGAAAAGCCGGGGGCTGACTGACCGGCAGGCAGAACGGGAAGCCACGGAACAGCGCCTGAAGGAACAGTATGGCGATAATCCGCTGGCGCTGAATAACGTCATGTCAGAGCAGAAAAAGACCTGGGCGGCTGAAGACCAGCTTCGCGGGAACTGGATGGCAGGCCTGAAGTCCGGCTGGAGTGAGTGGGAAGAGAGCGCCACGGACAGTATGTCGCAGGTAAAAAGTGCAGCCACGCAGACCTTTGATGGTATTGCACAGAATATGGCGGCGATGCTGACCGGCAGTGAGCAGAACTGGCGCAGCTTCACCCGTTCCGTGCTGTCCATGATGACAGAAATTCTGCTTAAGCAGGCAATGGTGGGGATTGTCGGGAGTATCGGCAGCGCCATTGGCGGGGCTGTTGGTGGCGGCGCATCCGCGTCAGGCGGTACAGCCATTCAGGCCGCTGCGGCGAAATTCCATTTTGCAACCGGAGGATTTACGGGAACCGGCGGCAAATATGAGCCAGCGGGGATTGTTCACCGTGGTGAGTTTGTCTTCACGAAGGAGGCAACCAGCCGGATTGGCGTGGGGAATCTTTACCGGCTGATGCGCGGCTATGCCACCGGCGGTTATGTCGGTACACCGGGCAGCATGGCAGACAGCCGGTCGCAGGCGTCCGGGACGTTTGAGCAGAATAACCATGTGGTGATTAACAACGACGGCACGAACGGGCAGATAGGTCCGGCTGCTCTGAAGGCGGTGTATGACATGGCCCGCAAGGGTGCCCGTGATGAAATTCAGACACAGATGCGTGATGGTGGCCTGTTCTCCGGAGGTGGACGATGAAGACCTTCCGCTGGAAAGTGAAACCCGGTATGGATGTGGCTTCGGTCCCTTCTGTAAGAAAGGTGCGCTTTGGTGATGGCTATTCTCAGCGAGCGCCTGCCGGGCTGAATGCCAACCTGAAAACGTACAGCGTGACGCTTTCTGTCCCCCGTGAGGAGGCCACGGTACTGGAGTCGTTTCTGGAAGAGCACGGGGGCTGGAAATCCTTTCTGTGGACGCCGCCTTATGAGTGGCGGCAGATAAAGGTGACCTGCGCAAAATGGTCGTCGCGGGTCAGTATGCTGCG
>NZ_SPQS01000085.1 GCF_004570865.1 Bradyrhizobium frederickii | reverse complement strand
CGGTGGGTTCGGCGATCCGACTCCCGCCGCCCGGACCGAAAACATCGGCAGCGCTGCCTTCGAGCTGGGCCTTCCACGATGTGATCTGATTGGGGTGAACGTCGAACTGCTCCGCCAGTTGCGCCAGCGTGCGGTCACCCTTGACGGCGGCAAGTGCCACCTTCGCCTTGAAAGCCGGAGTGTGGTTCCGCCGTGCTCGTCTGCTCATCGTCTCTCCTGATTCGCGGGTCAATCTTGCCCGCCGTCAGGCAGAAACTCCACTTATCGCGCTGTTCAGATTTGCGGGACCAGCTCAGTGCGACTGGCGCGACTTATCCCGGTGTCATCTTGCGGGAGGTGCACGATGCCGAGGGGCCGACGCGGCTGAGCTTCCGCGGCTATTGGCGGCAGTCAAACGGCAATCCATTAGTACGTCCGCTGCTCGACCTGCTTCGCGAACGTTATCCGGACCTTTCCGCCTACCCCGGGCGACCGTTGAGCAGCATTTCGTCGTGCCTTGGCAAAGGCCCGATCGGTTGCCATAAAGCGCTCGATCATCGGCGCGATCAATTTGGCAGGTTCGGTCGGCGTCGCCGCTCTTCCGCTACGCGTCAGAATCTCGGCGTAGCTTTTGAGATTTCTGAAGACTGCCGCCGGCAGCTCGATCGTGAGCTTTACCGGCTTGTCGTCTTCGAGCGGTCCAAGCTTGAGCTTCGTCACGGTCTTCCTCCCTTGCCGTAGGGGGCCAGGACTAAGCCGCGCGTAACAATGACCAGCACCGGGAAACTTGGCCAGATGGTCAGCGTCGGCTGGATGTTGAGCCGGCGCTGTACGATTTACTGCCCGGTCTGGCTGATGCTGTTGGACACGCCGCTGCGGATCGCTTGAACAAGGTTGTTCTCATTCTGGCTTTTGCCCGCCTCCGCTCCGACGCTGAGCATGGTCGAAAGGACGGCGGCCTTGAACAGCATGCCCCAATGATCATCGACCTCGTCCTCGAGGCCAGCATAACCACCAGTGTCGGCTCCCGACTGGCGCTCCAGCGCGATCGAGCTACCATTTGGCATGATGATGCGGGTCCAGACCAGGAGGATTCGGCTCTGGCCGAACGCCACAGAACTATCGTACTGGCCGATCAGCTTGGCGGCCGCGCACACAATTTCATTCCACCCGATAACGGATTAGCTCAACAAGTATTCAGTCGTCGTAGGGAGTCAGCGTAGAGCAGAGAAAAGATACTTGCTGCATAGAAGGCCGGTGACGCGGATCTGCGAATAGTCTTTGCAACGGAGCTATCGCTACAGGCGGGCTTGAGTGTGACTCATCGACAACAAAGCCCCGGCGCATCGCAATGCCGAGTTTCCGTGATTGACCGGCGCTCAAGAGGCCTCGCTCGTTCGGCTTAATGTGATCTGCTATTCGGGTCACACCTTGATGCGCTATGCGGCCGGCAATCCGACGTTAGTGCGGGCATCTTCGTATGCAGGTTTCGATGCGCTCCAAGGATTTTCCATGTATTCTTCGTCATCTCTATCGCGCGGGCTGGCTGCAGGTCCGTCCGCCTCGGATACAAACCTCATTCATGTAGCCATCCGGTAAGGGCGAGTCGAGCGCCGCGCGCATAGGGCGGCACATACAGTACGGAATGTGGTCGCGGCACCGCGAACAATAAGAGAGTATTGTAAGTCGGTGGAAAGCATATGGGTGGATCATGATCGCTCCAAAAGGCAGTTTGTCCACCCCAGTCATTGTCCCATTGTGTTGTGAGATTGAGAGAGTAGGCAACCTTTCGAATTCCCGGTGTTCCAGGCGGTTGCTTATCGGTATGCGTTGTTAGAAAATGTCCGGCCTCAAAGCGCGAAGCAAACCCGTCGACATGGATAAACTCGCCATGCCCGGTCGCATCTGCAACAATGCGTCGGAATCTCGTGCCAGTCAGGTATTCAGCAATTGTGCGAAGAACACCAGTGGCGCAACCATCACGCAGTCGTTCCACGAGCGGATAGCTCTTGAATAAATACTGGAACGATGCATTGGAACTGTACGGCTGGCGCCCGTCAGGACGAGAGCGCTCCCAATCCTTCCAGTCGAGACAGATCGGCGTTCCATCCGGGGCAATAGATACAACCGACCATGCATCGAACGACTGGAGAACTTCCGACGCAGCCGCGGCTACGTCAGGCGCCAGAAAATCCACTATCCTCGCAGCTCCGAATGTCTGGAATTCCGCTCGAATTTCAGCTCGACGTTCTACGGTCAAATCGCATTCAGAAATTCGCAGCACTGAGTTACTCCTCACGGAGCAGCCGCTATCGCCGCAAAATTGTGGCGATAGCGGAGACAATGGGACATGGAAATTTACGACGCCTTGGCCTTCAGCGAAACGATCTTGCCAAGCTTGCGATCCTCTGTCTTATCAATCCATTCCGATATGAGAGAACGAAGTTGGGGCCTTGAATTTCCGACATAGTCTTTCAACGCCTTCCAATTATTCCCTGCGAGAAACTGCCGGACTCTGGCAGTCTCCTCAGGAGAGAGCGGAATGTCCATGTGGAATTCCAAAACCGTTTCATCTGCTGGTGTGGCGTAGTCTGTCTTGAGGATCAGGTTTGGTACTGATGAGCCCATTTGCTAGCTCCTATCTTTCCCGCGACCGTTTTGGCCATCTCGGCCAAGTAGGATTGTAGATGGTCTGAGCCTCGCAAGGACCTCCAAGAGTTGGTAGAGTCGATGACCTGCGACGGGCTGACGCAATGAAGTCAGCCCGATTCAAAAACTAGCAGGTCATATTGCACAACAAGAGGAGCGGCAGCGGCGACGGCCGGTGTCTGAGCTGGTCCCGCAAATCTGAACAGCGCGATAAGTGGAGTTTCTGCCTGACGGCGGGCAAGATTGACCCGCGAATCAGGAGAGACGATGAGCAGACGAGCACGGCGGAACCACACTCCGGCTTTCAAGGCGAAGGTGGCACTTGCCGCCGTCAAGGGTGACCGCACGCTGGCGCAACTGGCGGAGCAGTTCGACGTTCACCCCAATCAGATCACATCGTGGAAGGCCCAGCTCGAAGGCAGCGCTGCCGATGTTTTCGGTCCGGGCGGCGGGAGTCGGATCGCCGAACCCACC
>NZ_SPQS01000084.1 GCF_004570865.1 Bradyrhizobium frederickii | reverse complement strand
CGGTGGGTTCGGCGATCCGACTCCCGCCGCCCGGACCGAAAACATCGGCAGCGCTGCCTTCGAGCTGGGCCTTCCACGATGTGATCTGATTGGGGTGAACGTCGAACTGCTCCGCCAGTTGCGCCAGCGTGCGGTCACCCTTGACGGCGGCAAGTGCCACCTTCGCCTTGAAAGCCGGAGTGTGGTTCCGCCGTGCTCGTCTGCTCATCGTCTCTCCTGATTCGCGGGTCAATCTTGCCCGCCGTCAGGCAGAAACTCCACTTATCGCGCTGTTCAGATTTGCGGGACCAGCTCACTCATAGACATGCACCAAAATAGAGGCGAGAACAACGCCCCCAAAGAGAACAACAAAATCCCTCGTGGCAGAACTACACCAATCGAACCAATCGGCGTGCAACGCGCGTGATCGTGGAGACAAACTCATCATAGTCGAACCTTCGCTGAGGCCGGTGTTTTTAGCGATTTCAGATAGCATGGATTGAAAACCATATGTTGTGTACCCATCGTCGAACCCCGAGTAACGCCTTCGCAAGGCGCGATGCTAAAACGCGATAGTCGTTCCCGGCACAACTCATCGGTCACCTTGAACGTGCCACGGAACGAAAGCCGTTGAACAACGCCGTATGAATCAAGGACATGGCAATTCCCGGCAAGCGGCTACGCGACAATCACACGATTGCGACCTTCAAATTTTGCACGATATAGCCGCTGATCGGCGACCCTCAGGAATCCGTCAAGGGTGTCTCCATCGCGCCCGAACTCCGATACCCCAACACTGATGGTGACGCTGACCGACGGTTTGGCTCCGACATCGAACGCGGCGCCTTCGATGGCAGAGCGAAGGCGCTCGGCCACCGCGCAAGCGGCGTCGAGCGTCGCCCCCGGGAGCAACACCATAAATTCTTCACCGCCCACGCGCGCGACAGAGTCGTAAGGGCGGATCGCCTCCAGACACTTTCGTACGAATGCGCGGAGGACTTCATCGCCGACACTGTGACCGCGCGAGTCATTGATATACTTGAAATCATCGAGATCGATCGAGAGCAGAGATAATGGAGCACCGCTTCGTTTGGCCCGCGCGATCTCGTCGCCAATATGCTCGATGAAGTGGCGCCGATTTCCGGCACCGGTCAGTGGGTCGGTGGCGGCAAGGCGTTCCAACCTTTGATTGCTCTGTTGCAGTTGCTGTAGCGCCCTTTGGGTCTCGGCCATCGATTCGGCCAGGCGGGCGGTCATTTCCTCCTGGCTATAGATGGCCGAGAATGATTGTGTCGTTCGGAAAGCCTGGACAACGCCATAGCTGAGCAGGAAGAATCCGCCAGCAAAGATCGCGTGGGCGAGCCACCACATATGATTCCAGGGCGCCGCCAGCATGAATGCGAGCGACGATATCGCAAACCACGCGACCGAAATGCCGAAAATAAGCATGAGCGGCGATCGAATCCGTCGCGTCAGCATCGCCGCGACGTTCAGCACGCTGAATACCAGTGCGCCGCCCTCCATGGACAAGCGTACCGCGGGATGTCCCGCATAGGGGGAGTAGGCGATCAGTGCGACGGCTATGTCCATCGTCAGGAACAGGCCGATCCACATCAGCCATGCGCGCGCATCCGAACGCTTTTCGACCTCGTCTGACGGCTGGCTGTAGCTGAGCAGGCCAACGAAGAGCAGAACCGACATCGCAAGACGCGAAGCCGGTCCATAGAGCAGAAACAGCCAAATGTTGCGGTGTGCCATCCCGGTGAGGGCACCGTGCGGCGAATAAATCAGCACGAAGCCGAGAAAGCCCAGCGTTAACCAACGCAACAGAGGTTCGCCTGAAGTCTGGTAGCAACGCCACGTCACATAAGTGACGAACAGCCCTTCGAGAGTCGCGACGGCAATCGCGAATTCGTGGAACAAGTGATTTTCGAATTTTAGCGTGGAATCCTGTTGGAAATACAGGTAGGCGATGAACTGGGCGGGCATCAGGGCGAAGGCGATAAGGAGAAGGCTCGAATACGCCTGTGTGACCAGCCGGAGCGCATTGGTCGGTGCCTGTACCGCAAGATTGGTGCTCATATGCGTATCGTCTCTCACATGATGACTTACGTTCGTCCATGAACTCTTGGGCGTCTCCGAGGGATGCGCTGTCCCAGAGCACCTTCGGTCCATGCTGTAGCTACGCAGATGAAGGGGCCATGGTGCGTTGTGGTCGTAAAGCCATTCAACAAGCGACGCGCGATCACCGCGGTGCCGACGAAGGGAATGAGCTTCAGCTTTCGGTCGATCTGCTGCACTCCGTCGAGCTGGCGACCCTGCGGATAGGAGCGACCAGGTTCCGCCGCCGCCGGAATCAGCAGCGCCGTGGGCTTCGTTTACGTATTTGTGCCCACCACGTTCAGGCCACCCGCTCCGCTGACGGTCAGGGGTGTCGAGGGTGCGTTCAGCAGATTGGTCCCAGCTCCTGGCGCGAGTTGTCACTCTGCAAGGCGTCGAAAACACGCCATTGAAAGACAGAGGAAATCACGAGTCTGTGCATGCCGACCGCCGGTAGCATCGCCGCGACAATCGGCCCGTTACTGGTCCGGCTCGGAACCAAAACACGGGTGATGAGCAACACGCGTAAGCGTCAGCCCCCTTTGATTGGCGAGTTTAGTGTAGACCATCTGTGGCCTCCTTCGTGTGGAATATCCCCGCGTTGCACAAACGAGGCCGTTAGCAATACCTAAGCCTGTTTAGTTAGCCGCCTGCTAAACCTTGTAGGTTCCTAACAAAGGTCGGTCGTCAACCGCTTCAAGTGCGAGGCTGGCACGCAACTTGCTGGGCTGACAACATCACCAGGTTTGGTCGCGACTACCACCACGGTGATGTAGGGAAGTCTGATCGCCTCAGACGTGCCCGCATTGAGTGCATGTTGGTGTGTTGCTAAATGAAGCAACGTGCGAGCTGCTGCGATAGCAACAGCTCTGCGCAACGTGATCAGTGAGCTCCCGGCGAATTTTACGAGGCACCCGCACGACGCTCAACCGGAGGGTAAATAATGGCGGATGAGCTGGTCCCGCAAATCTGAACAGCGCGATAAGTGGAGTTTCTGCCTGACGGCGGGCAAGATTGACCCGCGAATCAGGAGAGACGATGAGCAGACGAGCACGGCGGAACCACACTCCGGCTTTCAAGGCGAAGGTGGCACTTGCCGCCGTCAAGGGTGACCGCACGCTGGCGCAACTGGCGGAGCAGTTCGACGTTCACCCCAATCAGATCACATCGTGGAAGGCCCAGCTCGAAGGCAGCGCTGCCGATGTTTTCGGTCCGGGCGGCGGGAGTCGGATCGCCGAACCCACCGTC
>NZ_SPQS01000083.1 GCF_004570865.1 Bradyrhizobium frederickii | reverse complement strand
CGGTGGGTTCGGCGATCCGACTCCCGCCGCCCGGACCGAAAACATCGGCAGCGCTGCCTTCGAGCTGGGCCTTCCACGATGTGATCTGATTGGGGTGAACGTCGAACTGCTCCGCCAGTTGCGCCAGCGTGCGGTCACCCTTGACGGCGGCAAGTGCCACCTTCGCCTTGAAAGCCGGAGTGTGGTTCCGCCGTGCTCGTCTGCTCATCGTCTCTCCTGATTCGCGGGTCAATCTTGCCCGCCGTCAGGCAGAAACTCCACTTATCGCGCTGTTCAGATTTGCGGGACCAGCTCACTCTCGCAGTTACCTTGCACTCAAAAGTGGAACTATCGGCCATCTGAAGAAAGGCATGACTGTACGAGTCCGATTCGTCGTCGCCGAGCGCACTCGCCTGCAACTCATCTACATTGAGATGGACGATTGGCTCAACCCGCTCTTGGCTGCTAGCCAAATATCTAACTTTTAAAAGTCAGTGAACCACCGTGCCGAGTCAGATCGTCAAGTTTAAGCAGCGCGACATGACGGATTGTGGGACCGTCAGTCTTGCTTCAGTTGCAGCCCACTACGGCTGCAAGTTGCCATTGTCTCGTATCCGCCAGTATGCCTCGACCGACCGCTCCGGCACCACGCTGTCGGGTCTTTTGCATGCCGCTCAAAAGTTGGGCTTCATTGCGAAGGGGGTCAAGGGCGACTTCGACAGCTTGTACAGGATACCAAAGCCCGCTATTGCGCATATGACCGTCAAGGATGGGCTGCACCACTTCGTGGTCGTCGTGGCGATCGACGCGCGGTGGGTCACCGTCATGGACCCGGCGTTCGGAGAAATCCGAAAGCTATCGCATGAAGAGTTCAAGGTGCAATGGACTGGCGTCCTGGTGCTGCTGGTTCCGGCAGAGACCTTCAAGCGTCGCGATGAGACCACCTCTACCATTGTCCGCTTCGCGCGACTGCTTGCGCCACACAGAGCGGCGTTGACCCAGGCTCTCGTCGGCGCGCTGGTAACCACGATCCTCGATCTTTCAATGGCCATTTACGTCCAGAAGATCGTCGATCAGGTTGTGACATCAGGCAATCGCAACGTGCTTAACCTCTTGGGCGTCGCGATGTTGCTGATCCTAGTGCTTCAGACCTTAATCAATCTGCTTCGAAGCCGGATCGTGTTGGCGACAGGGCAGAAGATCGATGTGTGCTTGATCCTCAGTTACTACAATCACATCCTAAGCTTACCTCAAAAGTTCTTCCACAGTATGCGCGTTGGAGAAATCGTCTCCCGGATGAACGATGCGGTGAAAATCAGGAGCTTCCTTAACGAGCTCTCGATCACGATGTTCGTCAACATTCTGGTGACACTGTTCTCGCTCGCGCTGCTGTTCCTCTGCTCGTGGAAGATCGCCGTTGTCGTGGCGATCTCGGTTTCGCTTTGCGTCTTGTTATATTGGACCATCGACAGGCTGAACAGGAAACGACAGCGAGCGATGATGGAGAGTGCCGCCGATCTCGCGGCGCAACTGGTGGAATCGCTCAGAGCTGTTTCTACGATCAAGGCATTCGGCATCGAGCGCGGTGCCTGCCTCAAGATGGAGACCCGCTTCGTCAAGACGCTGCAGTCGGCCTACAGCGTCGGTCTCGTCTCAATCGCCGGAGATAATGCCTGTAGCTTCCTCTCAACTCTGGTTACAATCCTGCTAATGTGGTTTGGCACGACGCTTGTTCTGGACCGGACCGTCACTCCAGGTGAGTTGCTTTCCTGCTATGCACTGCTCGGCTATATCAACCGACCACTCGCCGACCTGATCCAAACTAACAGAATCGTGCAGGACGCCTTTGTTGTGGCGGATCGCCTGTTCGAGATCTTGGACCTAGAGCCGGCATCTGACGGCACTGCTGATCTCACAAAATCCGGGCTTGGTGATATCAGCCTGGAGAATGTCACGTTTCGCCATGGCGCCCAGCCAAAGCTCTTTCAAGATCTGAGCGTCACGTTCCGCAGAGGGGAGATAACCGCAGTGGTGGGGGAAAGCGGCTCCGGCAAGAGCTCCCTTGCTGCGCTGCTACAGAATATTTATCCGATTGAGGGAGGACCCATCCGGATCGGTTCCTATGATCTCAAGGACGTTTCGAAGGGATCCCTGCGCAGGATTGTCGGTGCGGTACCCCAATCAGCGGACGTATTCTCGGGCTCCGTGATCGAGAACATCGCACTTGGTGAATTCGAACCTGAGATCGATAGGATTATGAAAATCTGCGATCAAACTGGGCTGCGGGAGGCAATCGAGCATTGGCCCGGAGGTTTCCAAGCCTACCTGGGCGAAAATGGCGTAAAGTTGTCTGGTGGCGAGAAGCAGCACCTTTCGTTGGCACGAGTTCTATACCGGGATCCGGAAATCCTAATTTTGGACGAGCCGACCTCCTCCCTCGATTCTGTTGCGGAAGCCACCGTGCACCGGTTCCTTGAGGATTTGCGTCGGGACGGCAAGACTATCGTGGTCATCTCTCACCGACTCAGCACCATCTGTGGTGCCGACAAGATCGTCCTCTTAGACAGGGGCCAGATCGTTGCGGAGGGCAGACATCCTGATCTGCTGGCTGAAAGCGCTTATGCGCGCTTGTGGCAGACGTAAACCGTCGAGCCCTAAAGTTGCAGATGATGGCTTATCGGAAAATTCGGCGGAATCGTGGGAGAGCTTATCCTCTCAAACTGACCCTGCTGATCGACGTTCGAAAGTGTATACCACGCTCGGTGATGGAGCGAGATCGGCAGCCAAACAACGATCCACGCCTGATGACCGACGTGCAAGCATCGGGAGAGCGTGCGCGAACTCAACCAAAAGGCATGTGAAATCTCGAGGTGAACTACGCCAGCGGCAAGCTGAGGTCGTCAGAGGGCGTGGTCTCATGGCTTAAGCGCTTCGATTTCGTTCCAAGGTAAGCCGTTGGTAATACGCTGAAGTATCTGACCTTACGCGAATGGATCGACATTGTTCATTTACGTCGTTTGCGGCAGGTTGCGAATGGCTGCCAAGGTTTGTCGCCGCCGTCGCTGCCCGCGAAGAGATTCTCGAATTGTTGTAGCTGATGGCGCGTTCGACGGTGGTGGAGACGAGTGAGCTGGCCCCGGTTGTCTGAACAGAATATCCGCGTCGATAAGTGGAGCCTCTGCCGGGGTTAGGCTGCCGTGCGGAGCGGCAGCGGGGTGAAGTAGGCTTGATCCGGTGTGCTGCCGTCAAGGCTCGAATGTGGACGGCGGCAATTGTAGAAGTCCAGATAGCGGCCAATCGAGGCGCGAGCGTCGCTGACGCTGTCGTAGGCCCGCAGATACACCTCCTCGTATTTGACGCTGCGCCACAGCCGCTCAACGAACACGTTGTCCCGCCAGGCGCCCCGGCCGTCCATACTGAT
>NZ_SPQS01000082.1 GCF_004570865.1 Bradyrhizobium frederickii | reverse complement strand
ACCGGAGCCTATCCAGTCGCAGTTCCCCCAGGCACTGCGGGCTTCCTGAAAACTGAAGCGCGCTTTTGAAGGTAACGTCACCACGCGGCGAACGATGGCCTCTTCCAGCCAGCACAGAAACATCTGGCTCGCCTGACGGGATGCGACGAATTTTCGCCGCCCCATAAAGTACGCCCACGACTCGTTCGCACTGGCCCGTGCCGTGGAGTAGCTCATCTGGGCGTAATTCCGGGAAAGCTGCTCATACGAGACACCCAGCCCGGCAGCGATATACCGCAGCAGTGACTGCTCAAACACGGAGTAGCCGTTATCCGTATCCTGAGCCGTCTGCAGGTTCAGTGAGTCACCCGGCATCAGGTGCGGTACTTTTGCGCCTCCCAGCCGGACCGGCGCTGCGGCGTAATACGCGGCAATTTCACCAATCCAGCCGGTCAGCCTTTCCCGCTGCTCCTGACTGTTCGCGCCCAGAATAAAATCCATCGCTGACTGCGTATCCAGCTCACTCTCAATGGTGGCGGCATACATCGCCTTCACAATGGCGCTCTGCAGCTGCGTGTTCTGCAGCGTGTCGAGCATCTTCATCTGCTCCATCACGCTGTAAAACACATTTGCACCGCGAGTCTGCCCGTCCTCCACGGGTTCAAAAACGTGAATGAACGAGGCGCGCCCGCCGGGTAACTCACGGGGTATCCATGTCCATTTCTGCGGCATCCAGCCAGGATACCCGTCCTCGCTGACGTAATATCCCAGCGCCGCACCGCTGTCATTAATCTGCACACCGGCACGGCAGTTCCGGCTGTCGCCGGTATTGTTCGGGTTGCTGATGCGCTTCGGGCTGACCATCCGGAACTGTGTCCGGAAAAGCCGCGACGAACTGGTATCCCAGGTGGCCTGAACGAACAGTTCACCGTTAAAGGCGTGCATGGCCACACCTTCCCGAATCATCATGGTAAACGTGCGTTTTCGCTCAACGTCAATGCAGCAGCAGTCATCCTCGGCAAACTCTTTCCATGCCGCTTCAACCTCGCGGGAAAAGGCACGGGCTTCTTCCTCCCCGATGCCCAGATAGCGCCAGCTTGGGCGATGACTGAGCCGGAAAAAAGACCCGACGATATGATCCTGATGCAGCTGGATGGCGTTGGCGGCATAGCCGTTATTGCGTACCAGATCGTCTGCGCGGGCATTGCCACGGGTAAAGTTGGGCAACAGGGCTGCATCCACACTTTCACTCGGTGGGTTCCACGACCGCAACTGCCCTCCAAATCCGCTGCCACCGCCGTGATAACCGGCATATTCGCGCAGCGATGTCATGCCGTCCGGCCCCAGAAGGGTGGGAATGGTGGGCGTTTTCATACATAAAATCCTGCAGGTCCCCTGCGTCGCTGTGTCATGCCGGTCTGCACTTCCAGCTCTGCAATATATTTTTTCAGGTCAGACACGGAAGTGGCCGTAAACTCCACCCTTCGTCCGTCTTTCTGTACTGTTGCCACCCGTTTACCTGTCATCAGGTCATGCAGTGCCGCACGGGCAGCGGCAAGTTCTTCCTGTCGCGTCATTCATCCTCTCCGGATAAGGCACGGGCGTAATCTGCCAGTGTTTTCTTGTTGGTTGCTGCACCATCCTCTTCCTGCAGGCTCGCCAGCAGCGCACTGAGATCCAGCTGCCAGCGGGAAATACTGATGCGCAGCGCCGCCAGCGCATAAACGAAGCAGTCGAGTGCCTCATTGCGTCGCTTTTTGCTGTCCCACAGTATTTTTTTCCTGCCATCCACCCATTTTTCGACCTGCTCTTCAGCAGTCAGCTGCTGCGCTTCGGTCAGATCAAAAATATCCGGGTTATTCGGGAAGTGAACGGCACCGGGAAGCGGTTCATCCCCTTCCGGCGTCAGTGTGAAGCGGTTATAAATCTGCTCTTTCGCGGTATCCGTACCGATTTCGGTAAGGTAAACCCCGTTTTTGTTTCGCTTACGTGGCATGCTGGCCACCGGCTTTCCGTAGACGGATGCCCCTTTAATGGGGATCACCCGGAACAGCCCATGTTTTTTCGAGCGTTCATACACAATGGTCGGGTCAATCCCGCCAGTATCCCAGCAGATACGGGATATCGACATTTCTGCACCATTCCGGCGGGTATAGGTTTTATTGATGGCCTCATCCACACGCAGCAGCGTCTGTTCATCGTCGTGGCGGCCCATAATAATCTGCCGGTCAATCAGCCAGCTTTCCTCACCCGGCCCCCATCCCCATACGCGCATTTCGTAGCGGTCCAGCTGGGAGTCGATACCGGCGGTCAGGTAAGCCACACGGTCAGGAACGGGCGCTGAATAATGCTCTTTCCGCTCTGCCATCACTTCAGCATCCGGACGTTCGCCAATTTTCGCCTCCCACGTCTCACCGAGCGTGGTGTTTACGAAGGTTTTACGTTTTCCCGTATCCCCTTTCGTTTTCATCCAGTCTTTGACAATCTGCACCCAGGTGGTGAACGGGCTGTACGCTGTCCAGATGTGAAAGGTCACACTGTCAGGTGGCTCAATCTCTTCACCGGATGACGAAAACCAGAGAATGCCATCACGGGTCCAGATCCCGGTCTTTTCGCAGATATAACGGGCATCAGTAAAGTCCAGCTCCTGCTGGCGGATGACGCAGGCATTATGCTCGCAGAGATAAAACACGCTGGAGGGGTCATCCGGCGTCCATTTGAGGCCAAACGGCGTCTCTTTGTCGCCAAATTTAAGATACTGCTCCTCCCCGCAATGCGGGCAGGCAACATGAAAACGCATAAAATGCGGGGATTCACTGGCTGCACGCTCAATCTGACAGGTGCCTCTCACTTTTGGCGTGGAGCCACGGATGGACTTTGGCCAGACCGAGCCTTCAATACGCTTGTCACCCAGGAACGTCGGAGAGCCTTCCTGTTCAATATCATCATCAAAAGCAGCAAGTTCATCATAACCCGCCACATCCACCGACTTTTCACGGTAGTTTTTTGCCGCTTTACCGCCCAGGCACCAGAAGCCACGCCCATTAGTGAAACGCTTCATGGTGAGCGTGTTATCCCGGTGCTTTTTGCCATACCACGGGGCCAGCGCCAGCAGCGACGGAATATCACGAATAGTCGGCTCAACGTGGGTTTTCATAAAGTTCTCGGCATCACCATCCGTCGGCAACCAGATAAGGGTGTTGCGCTGCTTATGCTCTATAAAGTAGGCATAAACACCCAGCAGCATTTTGGAATAACCGACACGGGCAGACTTCACCACATTCACCTCACGGATGTAGTCGCTGCCCATCGCATTCATGATGGCCCGCTGAAAGGGCAGTGTTTCCCAGCGCCCTTCCTGGTATGCGGATTCTTTCGGGAGATAGTAATTAGCATCCGCCCATTCAACGGCGGTCTGTGGCTC
>NZ_SPQS01000081.1 GCF_004570865.1 Bradyrhizobium frederickii | reverse complement strand
GTGGGTGGGAGGGGGATGGAGTGGCGGATGACGATCTTGTCGTCGCCAACGAGGACTTCCTTCACGAGAAGGCGCAGCACGCGTCGGCGTTCGATTATATCGAGCTCGCCGAGGGATGAGCGCAGGCGGTCGAGGAAGCTCGTCACGGATTCGGCGAGACGCAGACAAACTTCCCGCTCCTTCGATTGGTCTTCGATCGCTTGCAACTCCAATAGGCAAGCCTGTTCGCGGCTGCGCAAATCAGGCATGCGGCTGCGCAGCTCTTCAAGTGAGAGAAGGCTCTCCTGATAGGCCGTGAGGAGACGCTCGATGCGTTTCCGGGAGCGCGCAAGATCGCGGCGAAGCGTTTCCTCCCGGCGCTGTGTGGGATCGGCGTTGCGCGCCGCCTTGAGCCGGCGCTCAAGTTCGTCTTCGATGAGGTTTCGGTCTTCAAGTAAACGCGCGATCTCTTTCCATACCACCTCGTCCAGCAAATCCTGGCGCACCGGGCGATTGTCGCAGACCGGCCCGCCGAGCCGGCGCCAGCCATCCGAGCCCAAGCAGCGGTAGTAATGGATAGTTCGAGCGCTCGACCTTGTGGAGGTGCGATAGAGCCCATAGCCGCATTTGGCGCAGCTCAACAATCCTTGCAGGGCGCTCGGCGTGATCGTGCTCCGCGGGGCATGCTTCTTGTTGGCTTCCAAAAGCTCATTCGCCAGTGCGAAGGTCTCTTCGCTGATGATGGTCGGCACAGGGATTTCGATCCACTCTGTGCGAGGAAGCTCATGATTGGCGCTGTTGCGAGGCGCGACACCGCCGCGCAGTCGCAACGGCCGCGTCACACGCATGCGCGGCGCGATCCGAGTCTTGCCAAAGCAGGCCGTTCCTTTATACGCGGGATTGCGCAGCATCGCCCAAACCGTCGAGCGCTCCCAGTGGCCTGTTTCTTTGGCTGTCGGAATCTGGCGCTCATTGAGCAGGCGCGTGATGGCGCCGATGCTGTGGTTTCTTGCGGTGTAAAGCTCGTAGACCCAGCGCACGACACCGGCCTGTCGCTCGTCGATCTCATAATAGGCGGCAGAGTGATCGGTCTTGCGCTTGTAGCGATAGCCAAACGGAGCGCCGGAAAGCACGCTCACTTGGCCTTGAAGGGCGCGATGGCGCTTCCCTCGCCGCGACCGCTCCAGGATTTGCGCGCGTTCATATTCGGCGATCATGCCCTGAAACTGCAGCAGCAGCTCGTCTTCCGGCGTCGCCGCCCGTCTCGAGCGAATGAACAACACCTCGACGCCGGCGCGCGCGAACTCTTCGATAAGAAGGATTTGATGCGCATAGCGCCGGCTCAGCCGATCGGGAGCGTAGACGAGCACGGCTTGGATCCGCCCTTCTGCGGCGAGATCGCGCAGTCGTTCAAGCCCAGGGCGCAACAAGCTCGCGCCGCTATAGCCGTCGTCTTCGATCACCCATTCCGCCGGCACGTCGCAGTTCTGCTCGCGCGCGAAAGCGATCAGCGCGCTCGTCTGACTGGCAATCGTGTTCTCCTCCTTCTGTTTGTCCGACGACACTCTGGCGTAAATCGCGGCGGTTTTCATCTTCGCCTCCCGTCACATCGGCGCCGGCGCGCGCGAAGCGCACCTGATCTGGAACGAGAATTTCGTAAACCTGTTCAAGTTTGGCGGCGACGAGCCGATCGAACGCAAATTCGAGTTGAACGTCGCGCTTTTTTCGCCGCTCAGCCATCTTCGCGGACAGACGCGAGATAGGCGGCCACCGCCCGGCGCATCACCTCGCTTGCCGAAAGCCTGGAAGCCGCCGCATGCGCCTGGAGTTTTTGGGCGAGATCGGCCGGCATCTTCAGGGAGAGCGTCACAGACGGCTGCGGCGCGGAAAGGAGCGGCTCCTTCCTTTTGGCCACTTCGAGATAGCGATAGGCTTGCCGCAGCGACAAGCCGCTTTCGCGCGACAGCGCCAAGGCCGCCTCCGCCATGCCGATTTTCTTCGCGAGCAAGCGTCGCGCCGCCCTCAGCCGTTCGGCCTTCTGCGCCTGCGTCGATCGAATCATATGACATAATGGTATTACCTTTTGCGTCTCAAATCAACAATAGCTCCATCGCGCCAGCCGGTGATGACGCGTTCAAAGCGGAAATTATCTTTTGCGTTCAGGGAGCCATCAGCCCGCTGTTGGCGAATCTCTTTCTTCATTATGCGTTCGATGTGTGGATGAGCCGAGAATATCCGGGTGTCCCATTTGAACGATATGCTGATGATGCCATCGGCCATTGCCGAAGCGAAGCGGAGGCGCGTGACTTGTGTCGGGCGCTCGAAACGAGGTTTGCGGAATGCGGGCTACGGCTGCATCCGGAAAAGACCAAGATCGTGTATTGCAAAGATGCCAATCGCTCCGGCGCTTATCCGGAGCAGTCGTTTGACTTCCTCGGCTATAGCTTTCGGCCGAGGATGGCGAACAATCGACACGGTGAGCGGTTCGTCTCATTCAGCCCGGCCGTCAGCAAGAAGGCCGGGAAACGGATGCGGCATACCGTGCGCAGGTGGCGGCTGCATCGGCGCAGCGATCTTGAGCTGGTGGAAATCGCCAAATGGGTCCGTCCAGTCCTGACGGGCTGGGTGCGCTACTACGGGCGGTTTTATCCCTCGAAGCTTCAAGAGGAGTTGCGCACGATCGATGCCTACATCGTTCGATGGGCAACACGAAAATACAAACGGTTCCGAGGACACACGTTGGCGGTATGGGAATGTGAAGCGACGCAATCCAGGCCTGTTCGCTCACTGGGTTGCCGGATCAACGGTTGGATGACGGGAGCCGGATGAATCGCGAGGTTCACGTCCGGTTCTGAGAGAGCGCGGGGCTGCAATGCCCCGCGCCACTCACCTATCTCAAGGGCTATGCCGACGGTCGCGAGGCCAAGGCAGGAATCGCAAACTGGATCGCCTTCTATAACGGTCGTCGCCTTCATCAGGCACTCGGCTATCGCGCGCCGATGGCGATCTGGCGCGAACGGATGCAGGCTGCGAAGGCTGTGGACATGATGGACAACGCTGACGCGTTGACCACATGCCCATCTGTGGACGCCCCGGTGGATGCAAGAAGAATCTTTCGATCAGGTGTTGCGCGTAGTCGGGTGCTGACATCTGTCCGGCCTTTATTGCGACCGTCATATGTCGCGGGCCCGTATGGGAGTTCGCGGATCAGGTCCAAATCACAGCGGCGTACTTGGAAGCACCTGGGCATGTACTGGTTTTCCTGACCCCGTCTCATCGACTGTTGCGCCGTACCTTCCGTTTGACCTTCCTACCTCCTCGACGACCTCTGGTCGGGCGGATTAAGCTATTAAGCCGCTGCGACCGGAGCTTTGTAGACCCCACCGTTGACCATCAAAGCCCAAACGGTACGGGCCATCTTGTTGGCAAGAGCCACCGCGACAAGCATGGGCGGCTTACGAGCGAGCATGCGCTCCAGCCATCTCCCTTGCGATGCACCGCGTCGGCGAGCCAGCTTCACCACCGCACTCGCCCCGATGATGAGGAGACGCCGTAGTGTTCGCTCACCCATTTTCGATATTTGGCCGAGCTTCTGTTTTCCACCAGTGGAACGTTGCAGCGGCGTCAACCCCAACCACGCGGCGAAATCCCGGCCACGTTTGAA
>NZ_SPQS01000009.1 GCF_004570865.1 Bradyrhizobium frederickii | reverse complement strand
TACGGCAAAACCGTGTGGTCCTGGCCGTCGTTGCTACGGTCAAGCCGGATCGAAGATGCGCGCGAGCCCAACCGGGTGGACGGCATCGCCAATTCGACCGGCGAGGGAGGCCAGAAGGAAAGTTCGGCTCCCGGGAGAGCACGGCATAAGCCGTCCGACCACCGCGCAGGGAAGGCCGAGTGATTGGCCACACCTGTATGCTGCTGTGCGGTTCTTTCTGCGTGTGCATTTCGCGCAGCGGACCGCGGGTGCGAGCTGGCACCCGGCCTTCCCTGCGCCCTCTTGGCTTTGAGAGGGTGGAGACGCAAGCAAAGCTCGGGTGAATTAAGCCGCGAGGCTGACGAGTCACGTCTGTCACCACACACTCATTGTCATCGCCCGGTTCAACCGGGCGATCCAGTATTCCAGAGAAGCTCGCGATTGAACCGAGAAGCCGCGGCGTACTGGATTCCCCGCCTTCGCGGGGAATGACAGCGTTCCTTGGAGAACAGGCTGCCGCCTCACACTCAGTCTCTCGCAATGGCGTCGTTGGGAGAGCGTGCGCCACTCAGCTCCGTGCCCGGACGCAGCGCAGAGCCGGGACACGACGGCGAGGTCCCCTAATTCAACACCCGCTTGCTGTCCGGGCTGTCCAGCGAGAACGCCGGCACGTCGATCTCGAAGCGCTCGCCGCTTTCGCTGACCATCTGGTAGCGGCCGGTCATGAAGCCGGAGGCGGTCGAGAGCGGGACGCCCGAGGTGTATTCGAAGCGCTCGCCGGGGGCCAGGATCGGCTGCTCGCCGACCACGCCCTCGCCCTTCACCTCCTGCTGGCGGCCGGAGGCGTCGGTGATGATCCAGTGCCGCGTCTTGAGCTGCACGGTCTCCTCGCCCGAATTGGTGATGACGATGGTGTAGGACCAGAAATAGCGCGAGCGGTCGGCCGACGACTGCTCCGGAACAAAGTTCGGCTCGACGGTTACTTCGATCTGGCGGGTCACGGCGCGGTACATGGTTGCTATAATAGCCAAATCCGTCCCGGGAACCAAACGCCACAGACGGCTTTGGCGACATCGTCCCGCCAGAATTCGAAGGGAAGGACACCCCAGAGGGAGATTCTCTTAAATGATCCGGGCCGCTTTGCGAGACGGCGGCGGGACCCTTACATTCTTTCAACGTCGCGTTTAGCGGAAGGGTTTCTAGGCCCCCGATGACCATTGCCGACCAAGTGACGGGATCGACGATCGCAGGGACCGCGGAGGCCAGACCCGCAGGGACCAAGCCGCGCGCGCGGGCGCCGGCCATCACGCTGCCGGCCATCGGCGAACGCGAGCTTCGGCTCGACCTGTTCCGCGGGCTCGCGCTGTGGCTGATCTTCATCGACCATCTGCCGTCCAGCCTGTTGACCTGGTTCACGATCCGCAATTACGGCTTCAGTGACGCCACCGAGATCTTCATCTTCATCTCCGGCTACACCGCCGCCTTCGTCTACGGCAGGGCGATGCTGGAGAGCGGCGTCGTCATCGCCACCGCGCGCATCCTGCGCCGGGTCTGGCAGATCTACGTCGCCCACGTCTTCCTGTTCACGATCTTCCTCGCCGAAATCTCCTACGTCGCGACCAGCTTCGAGAACCCGCTCTACACCGAAGAGATGGGCATCATGGATTTCCTCAAGCAGCCCGACGTCACCATCGTGCAGGCGCTGCTGCTCCGCTTCCGACCCGTCAACATGGACGTGCTGCCGCTCTACATCGTGCTGATGCTGGCCCTGCCGCTGATCCTGTGGTCGATGAAATGGCGGCCGGACGTCACCCTAGGCCTGTCAGTCGGGCTCTACGTGGTGACCTGGGAGTATGATCTCTATCTGTCGGCCTATCCGAACGGCTTCTGGGCCTTCAATCCCTTCGCCTGGCAATTGCTGTTCGTGTTCGGTGCATGGTGCGCGCTCGGAGGTGCGCGGCGGATGTCGCGCATCCTGGCTTCGCCGGTGACGATGTGGATCTCGATCGCCTATCTCGTCGCGGCGTTCTACGTGACGCTGACCTGGTACGTGCCGCAGCTCTCCCAGTTCATGCCGAAGCGAATCGAGCAGTGGATGTATCCGATCGACAAGACCGATCTGGACGTGCTGCGTTTCACGCATTTCCTGGCGCTGGCGGCGCTCACCGTGCGCTTCCTGCCCCGGGATTGGCCGGGCTTGAAATCCCGCTGGCTGCGCCCATTGATTCTATGTGGGCAGCATTCCCTCGAGATCTTCTGCCTCGGCGTCTTCCTGGCCTTTGCCGGCCATTTCATCCTCGCCGAAGTCTCCGGCGGCGCGGTCATGCATGCGCTAATTAGTCTCTCCGGGGTGCTGATCATGTGGGGCGTAGCCTGGGTGATTTCGTGGTACAAGCGCGTGGCTGACAAGAGCGGTGCGAAGACCAAAAACGCCGTCGGCAATGCCGATCTGGCGGGAGGGGGCTGATGAAGGCGAAGGTTCTCCTGAGCCTGATCCTGCTATGCGGTAGCCTCGCCGCGCCTGTGGCGCGCGCGGGCGATGCTGCGCCTGCCGCCTCCAATGCGCCCGCAGCCTGCGAACTGCCGTCCTATCTGCTCACCAGCGAAAGCCGGCTGCCAAAGGTCGCCGATGCGCTCAAGGCCGGCAAGCCGCTCGACATCCTGGTCATCGGCAGCCGCTCGACCACGATTCCGTCCTCGGAGAGCAGCTCCTATCCGGCGCGAATGGAGGCAATCCTCAAGGAGAAGCTGCCGGCGTCCGAGGTGGTACACGTCTCCGTAGAAATACAGAGCAAGAAGACGGCAGAGGAGACCGCGTCCACCTTCGTTAAGCTGATGGAAGCAAAAACGCCTAATTTGGTGATTTGGCAGACCGGGACCGTGGATGCTATCCGATCCATTGATCCCGACGAATTTCGTAGCGCAGTGACCGAGGGGGTTGTTGCACTGCAAAAGGCAGGGGCCGACGTCGTCTTGATGAACTTGCAATACAGCCCGCGTACGGAGACCATGATCTCGGCGCCACCTTATCTCGACAACATGCGGGTGGTGGCGCAGGAGCACGACATCCCGCTGTTCGATCGCTTCGCGATCATGCGGCAGTGGAATGACCAGGGTCAGTTCGACCTGTTCAGCCCGTCCCGCGGGCCCGAGCTGGCGAAGCAGGTCCATGACTGCCTTGGCCGGGCGTTGGCACAGTTCGTGTTCGACGCAGCCCGTCTGGAGCCGGCCCAGCAGCAAAATTGAGGTCTAGCGTTAATGAGTTCTCTCCGCCCTTTTTGCCTGACGGCATGGCTGGCCGCGCCTGCAGCCGCAGCGCTGTTGTTGCTGATGCCCGCCTCGCAATCGCATGCCCAGACGGCAGCCGCACAGGCGACACCCGCCCCCGCGCAGTCGGCTGATCCCGCTCCCGCGTCGCCCTCCCAGGCCACCGTCGCCGCGACCTCGCCCGAGCAGCGCGGTGTCACATCGCGCGCCATCGACAAGGTGAAGCAGGTCGCCAAATCCGCCAGCGACATCTTCAACCGTGTGCCCTGCCAGTCGCCGAAGGACGGTTCGAAGGCGATGGGCTCACTGCCGCATGTCGCGGGCAAGCTCGTCGCCGGCAAGCCCGTCGTCATCGTCGCGTTCGGCTCGTCGTCGACCGCAGGCTTCGGTGCCAGCTCGCCGGAGTTCAACTACCCCAATCGTCTCGCCGCGCAGCTGCGCCGGCACTATCCGACCGCCGACATCAGCGTCATCAATGCCGGCGTCGGCGGCGAGGACGCGCCCGAGATGATGAAGCGCCTTCAGACGCAGGTGATCGACGTGCATCCGGACCTCGTGATCTGGCAGGTCGGCACCAACGCCGTGCTGCGCAATCTCGATCCCGGCGAGACCGCCAAGATGGTGGAGGACGGCATCAGCCGCATCCAGGCCGCGGGCGGCGCCGACATCGTGCTGGTCGATCCGCAATATTCGCCGGCCGTCAACCAGCGCGCCGAGAGCGCTGGCAAGATGGTGAAGTTGCTCAGCAAGGTCGCCGAGCTCCGTCACGTCGGAATCTTCCCGCGTTTCGAGGTGATGCGTGACTGGCATGAGAAGCAGGCCATTCCGGTCGAGGGCTTCGTGATCGCCGACGGCCTGCACATGAACGATTGGGGCTATGCCTGCTTCGCCCAGCTGCTCGGCGACGACATCATCCGCTCGGTCGGCCAGATCAGGCTCGGCGTCAACGTGCCGGTGGACGTGCGGACGTATCGGCCGATGTGACGAGGTGCCGTAGGGTGGGTTAGGCGAAGCCGTAACCCACCATGCATCAACGAATGCCGAACGAAGTTGGTGGATTTCGCCGTGCGAACTGCGCTTCGCGCAGTCGCAGGGCTAATCCACCTACGAGACCTTCGCCGCCTACGCCTGCTCCAGCGCTGCCGTCAGATCCTCGATCAGATCATCGGCATGCTCGAGCCCCGCCGAAAAGCGAATGAAGCCTTCGCCGATGCCGAGGGCGGCGCGGTCTTCCGGCTTTAGGCGCTGATGCGTCGTCGTGCCCGGATGCGTGACGAGGCTCTTGGCGTCGCCGAGATTGTTCGAGATCCTCGCAAGCTTGAGCGCGTTGAGCACGCGAAACGCCGCCGCCTTGCCGCCCTTGACCTCGAAGCCGACCAGCGTCGAGCCGCCGCGCATCTGCTTTTTCACCAGTGCCGCCTGCGGATGATCGGCGCGGCCGGGATAGACCAGCCGCGAAATCTTCGGGTGGCTCGCCAGCACCTCGGCGATGCGCGCCGCGGTCTCGGTCTGCGCGCGCACGCGTACGGCCAGCGTCTCCAGGCCCTTGAGCAGGACCCAGGCGTTGAACGGCGAGATCGACGGGCCGGTCTGGCGCATGAAATTGTGGATGTGCTCGGCGATGAAGGCTTCGGAGGACAGGATGATGCCGCCGAGGCAACGGCCCTGGCCGTCGATATGCTTGGTCGCGGAATAGACCACGACGTCGGCGCCGAGCGCCAGCGGGCTCTGCCAGATCGGGGTTGCGAACACGTTGTCGACAACGAGCCGCGCGCCGCCCTTGTGCGCGATCTCGGCGATCGAGGGGATGTCGAGCACGTCGAGCGTCGGGTTGGTCGGGCTCTCCAGGAAGAACGTCTTGGTGTTGGGCCGGAGCGCGCGCTGCCATTGGTCGAGGTCGAGCCCGTCGACCAGCGTGGTCTCGATGCCGTAGCGCGGCAACAGGTCCTGCACGACGTAGAGGCACGAGCCGAACAGCGCGCGGGAGGCGACGACGTGATCGCCGGCCTTGAGCGGCGCCAGGATCGCGGTCGTCACCGCAGCCATGCCTGTCGCCGCCGAGCGGGCGGCCTCGGCGCCCTCGAGCTCGATCATGCGGCGCTCGAACATCGCGATGGTGGGATTGGAATAGCGCGAATAGATGAAGCCGGGGTCCTCGCCCTTGAACCGCGCCTCGCATTGCTCGGCGGTGTCGTAGACATAGCCCTGGGTCAGGAACAGCGCCTCCGACGTCTCGCCATATTGCGAGCGCAGGGTGCCGGAATGAACCAGGCGGGTTTCGGGGCGGTAAGCAGCAGGCGACTTCGACATAGGACCCTCCGACATGACCGTGAATGCGAAAACGGTCACAAAAAAACCGGCCTGGATATCTCCACGGGCCGGGATCACAGAGGTCCCCGGCCTGTTTAGCGACTTATTTAACGTGGCTGCAAGCCGGCCGGCTCAAATCACCACGGGATAAGTGATGCTCATATTCGGCAATGCCCTTTCCGTCAAGGCGTCCATCGGATAGCCGTAAAAGACTTGTATTTCCGGCATGTCCGGATGCATTTGACCCTGATGAGGACCCCCCGGTTGACGTTCACGGTCGCGCCCGACGCCAATGGTATCCTGCCCGACCGCATGATCGCGGCGATGGCGGAGGCGGGCCTCATCCTGCCCGCCTATGACTTCGTCGAGAGCCAGATCCAGCCGGCGAGCCTCGATCTGCGTCTCGGCGACATCGCCTATCGCGTCCGCGCCAGCTTCCTGCCCGGTCCCGGCGCCACCGTCGCCGAGCGCATCGACGAGTTGAAGCTGCACGAGTTCAGCCTCGCCGACGGCGCGGTGCTGGAGACCAACTGCGTCTACATCGTGCCGCTGCTGGAAAGCCTCGCGCTGCCGCCGGAGATCGTCGCGGCCGCGAACCCCAAGAGCTCCACCGGGCGGCTCGACGTCTTCACCCGCGTGATCGCCGATGGCACCCGCCGCTTCGACATGATCGGCGCCGGCTATCACGGCCCGCTCTATGCCGAGATCAGCCCGAAGACGTTCCCGGTGCTGGTGCGCGAGGGCTCGCGCCTCAGCCAGGTCCGCTTCCGCACCGGCGATGCCATCCTCAACGCCGACGAGCTCGACGGCTTGCACGCCGCCGAGCGTCTCGTCGATGTCGACGATGCCGATCTGTCGGGTGGCGTTGCCGTCTCCGTCGACCTATCCGGCGAGAAAGCGAGCGGTTTCGTCGGTTATCGCGCCAAGCGCCACACCGGCGTCGTCGACGTCGATCGCCGCTCCGGCTACGCGGTAGAGGATTTCTGGGAGCCGATGTCGGCCCGTCCCGACGGCAGCCTGATCCTCGATCCCGGCGAGTTCTACATCCTCGCCTCGAAGGAAGCCGTGCAGGTGCCGCCCGACTACGCCGCGGAGATGGTGCCGTTCGATCCCCTGGTCGGCGAGTTCCGGGTGCATTACGCCGGATTCTTCGATCCCGGCTTCGGCTATGCCGGCGCCGGCGGGTTGGGCTCGCGCGCCGTGCTGGAGGTGCGCTCGCGCGAAGTGCCGTTCATCCTCGAGCACGGCCAGATCGTCGGCCGTCTCGTCTACGAGAAGATGCTGGCCCGTCCCGACGCGATGTACGGCCAGCGCATCGGCTCGAACTATCAGGCGCAGGGCCTCAAACTATCGAAGCATTTTCGGGTGTAGCGGCACATCCTACTGTCATGCCCCGGCTTGCCGCCTTCGCTGAAGCTTCGGCGCGCCGAGCACCTCCGTGGGCCTCGGCGTAGCCTTGGCGGAGCCGGGACCGGGGCATCCAGTACGCCGCGGCCTATCGGCTCAATCACCGCGGCCTCTGCAATACTGGATCGCCCGCCCCAGTGCGCAAGTGCGCACAAGGCGGGCGATGACACCGAATGTGTGTCGGAGTGCCAGGCACGCTCGCGGAATATGGCGAAGGAAATGACATGAGCAATCCATCCGAACTCGACGCAAGGATCGCTGAAAACGTCGCGGATGCGCTGATCTATTCGGATCGCTCGGGCACGATCATGCGCTGGAACGGTGCTGCGACGGCCCTGTTCGGCTTCTCCGCTGCGGAAGCGCTCGGCCAGAATCTCGACCTGATCATTCCCGAGCATCTGCGCGCCGCGCATTGGAAGGGTTTTGAGGCCGCGCTCGCCAGCGGCAGCATGAAGCTTGCGGGCAAGCCGACGCTAACTCGCGCACTGCACAAGAGCGGACGCAAGCTCTACATCGAGATGACGTTCGCCCTGGTGCGGGATTCCGGCGGCAACGTCCTCGGGTCCGTGGCGATGGCGCGCGATGTCACCGAACGGGTCGAGCGTGAGCGCGCCGCCAAGGCGCCGCCGCAAACTTCGTGATGCGGAATTGGCGGGCGGCCGCGCAGGGCACCCTGCACGGGCGTGATGTTGCCTGCCGCAAGGCGTGGTGACACACTCGATCGAAACAATGATCGGGAGCGAACATGGCCGCCGCTTTGGACGCCGCGCAGGAAGCCCAATGGCAGCGCTGGCGCGCGGTCGCCGACCTCTATCACGCTTATTTCACCGGCCTCATCCTCACCGTCGTCACACGGCGCGGCACGGCTGACGCCGCCGAGTTCGTCTTCCGCGTGTTTCGCCGCCAGCAGCAGGAGCGTTTCCTGCCGGGCCTGAGGAAGCTCGGGATCGATCATCTGCCGCCGGCGGTGGCGGCCGCGCAATATCACTACCTCTCCAACTGGATCGGCGGCGTGCATGTCGAATACATGTACGAGAGCGACACCAAGGCCTGGATCCGCTATCCGCCGCCGCGCTGGATCTGGAAGGGCACCGCGATCTGCGGCGTGCCCGGCGAGGTCTCGCGTGCGATGCTGCGCGGCTGGCACGCCAACAATGGCGCAGCCCTCGGCGATCTCAGGCTCGGCTTCGTCTGCACCAAGCAGAGCGTCGACGGCCAGGACGGGCTGGAAGGATACTACCACCAATACGATCATCCGCTCGAGCTGGACCAGCGGCTGGTGTTCGCACGCCACCTAGAAGCGCCGCTGTTCGATGCGAAGACGGCGCCGGCGCTTCCCGTCGCAAGCTGGCCGAAACCGCGCCTGGAAAAAGCCTATCGCAATTACGCGATGGAATATGTGCGCACCGCGGCGCCGGTCATGGTGCAGCTGTTCGGTCCTGAAGACGCCGGCTACCTGCTGCACCTCACCGGCAAGCTGATCGGGATGCAATACTTTGACGACGTCGCCGCCGCGCTGGCGATGAGCCGCGGCGGGGAAGGCGAATTCGCCGCGTTCGTGGACGCGCTGCTTGCTGCGCAGGGTGATGCGGTTGAGGCCGCACGATCCGAAGGCGCCTTCGAGGTTCGCCAGCAGACGTGGAAGCTGATGGACGACGTCGCCGACTATCACCCGGCCTGCGCCAAGGTGCTGGAGGGGCTGCTCGAAGGCCTCGCCGCAGGCTGCGGGCGGCATATCGCCGTGCATATGCGCCCCGCCGCTGGTGGCCGCCCGCCGCTGGTCTGGACGATTGCATAGACGGCAGTGCCGCCGCGGTTACCACCTCGACCCGCTTGCGGGGAGCGGGAGATGAGAGAGTCCCAATTCCATTCATCGAAATGCGCTGCCGCAGGGCACGCCTGCATCAGGCGCAGGAGCAATCGGCCATGGCCGTGCTAACAAGCCTCCCGGCGCGCGCCGCGCGAACAAATTGATTGCCACACCCATGCATTGCCGCGCCGCAAAGGGCGCCCGAGCCCGGAGAGGACATGTCCGACATCGCCGAAATCCCGGTCGATGAGCAAGAGCGTCCGCTGCCGCCGCCGCCGGTGCGAAGCGCGCTGACCGACGGGCCGATCCTGCGCACGCTGCTCGGCCTCGCCTGGCCCAACGCGATCGCGCTGTCGGCCGGCACCTGCACGGTGATCGCGGAAACCTCCTATATCGGCCGGCTCGGCGTCGAGGCGCTGGCGGCGATGGCGCTGGTGTTCCCGACCATCATCCTGACCATGACGATGTCGGGCGGCGCCATGGGCGGCGCGGTGGCGTCCGCCATAGCACGCGCGCTCGGTGCGGGCGATCGCGAGCGCGCCGGCACGCTCGCCGCGCACGCGATGCTGATCGGCATCAGCTTCGGCCTCGTCTTCATGCTGGGCATGCTGATCTTCGGCCCCAAAGTGCTCGAGATGCTCGGCGGCCGCGGCGATGTGCTGACGCATGCGGTCGCCTACACGCAGGTGTTTTTCGGCGGCGCTGTGCTGCCCTGGCTGCTCAACACCATGGCCGGCGTGCTGCGCGGCACCGGCAACATGAAGCTGCCCTCGTTCCTGATCCTCAACTCCGCGGCCTGGCAGATCGTGCTCGGCGGCGCGCTCGGCCTCGGGCTCGGCCCGGTGCCGCAGTTCGGCATGCGCGGCGTCGCGGCGGGCGCGCTGATCGCCTATTCCATGAACATCTGCATCATGGGCTGGTACCTGTTCTCCGGCCGCGCGCGCGTCACACCGAAGCTGCGCGGCCTGCGCATCCAATGGGCGATGTTTTTCGACATCCTGAAGGTCGGCGCCATCGCCTGCTTCTCGCCGCTGCAATCGGTGCTGACGATCTCGATCTTCACCCACATGCTGGCGCAGTTCGGCACCACGATCCTCGCCGGCTACGGTATCGGTGCGCGGCTCGAATTCCTGCTGACCTCGATCGCGTTCTCGTTCGGCATCGCCTGTGTGCCGATGGTCGGGATGGCGATCGGCGCAGGCAACGTCGCGCGCGCCCGGCGCATCGCCTGGATTGCCAGTGCGGCTGCCTTCGTCGCCGTCGGCGCGCCGGCCTGCGTCGTTGCGATGTTCCCCGATCTCTGGATCGACATCTTCACCGACAGCGCGGCCGTGCGCGCGGCGAGCCATCAATATCTCTCGACGGTCGGGCCGTTCTACGCCTTTTTCGGCATCGCCACGACGATGTATTTCTCCTCGCAAGGCGCGGCCAAGGTGATCGGGCCGGTGCTGGCGCAGACGGCGCGGCTGGTCTACATCTCGGCCGTCGGCTGGTGGCTGTCGACCCATGAGGCCACCGCGCAGAGCTTTTTCTGGCTGGCCGCGAGCTCGATGGTCGTGCTCGGCCTGCTCTCATCCTCCAGCGTCGTGCTGACGCGCTGGGGACCGCGCGCGAGCACGCCCGCGATCAGACCAGCGCTATCGGGTGCCACCGACTAAAGCGCGATGCGATTGGATGAATCGTCATCGCGCTTTAGGTTGTTGTTTAAGCATGATCTTTTCGGAAAACCGCTGCGCACTTTTCCGGATCATGCTTTAGCGATGCTTGTGACGGCGATGGCCGCTGCCGCCGCCGGCATTGGCGAGCCGCATCAGCTGCGGGATCATCGCCATCATGTCGCCGCCGCCGGCACCACCGAGCATGCCCATGATGTCGCCGCCGCCCATGCCGCCGAGCCCGGTCGGCATATAGCCGCTGCCGCCCATCGGCATGTAGCCGCCGTAATTCGGCGCGCCGAAGCCGCCGCCCATCATGCCACCAAGCCCGCCGCCGCCATTCTCCATCATGCGGCTCATCATCGGCCCCATGGTCTGCATCATCATGGCGAAGCGGCGCTTGCCCATCTTCGCCTTCATCATCTCCAGCATCGGCGCCATCTGGGTCATCATGTCCTCGCCGCCGGCGCCGCCTCCGCCGAATCCTGCGAACTGCGCCTTCGCAGGCGTGCTTGCGACCGAAAACAGCAGCAGCACGGCGGCTGCCTGGCAGATCACCTTGTCCGCACCTCTCATGGCATGCTCCTCGCGTGCGCAGCCCCGCCGGGAGAGCGGAGCCAACCGGACGCACGCGACCATGATTGCGGCCGGCGAGGGCGGAGCTCTGTGAGAAAACTCACAGAGGGCGGTCAGGCCGCGGCAGGTGGAAACGCCTTTCGCATCGCGCTGACGGCGTCCCTGGTCTGTCCCTGAACGTAAGACGCAAGCTCGTTCGGCAGCATGTCGATGGTCCAGACCAGGCGGCAACGCGTCTCGCCGTCGGCGATCACCTGCACCGAGGCGCTGTAGTGTTTCAGACGCTCGTTGCTGATGGCGTAGACCAGACGCCGCCGCGCGTCGTCGCAATCGACCAGCACCTCGCGCGCCACCGAGCCGTTGGCGAAGGTGACGATGCGCGCATCGCCGTCGAGCGTGCAGGCGGTGACGAAGCCGGGCACCAGCCGTTCATGCAGCGCGCCGAAGTCGCGCACCGCGTCCCAGACGTCGCGCGCAGGGGCGGGTAGGGGGATATCGTTGTGGATGGAGGCCATGGGAGGTTCCTCAAATGCAGCATTCGTAGGGTGGGCAAAGGCGCGCAGCGCCGTGCCCACGATTTTTCTCGATGGCAACAGGTGGTGGGCGCGCTTCCGCCGTCGCTCTTCGAGCTATGGCGCACAAGTCGCTTTGCCCACCCCACGAGATCTCGTGTGCGTCATGTGCAAACCGCCTCGACATTGTTGCCGTCGGGATCGATCAGGAACGCGGCGTAATAGGTCGGGCTGTAATCCTTGCGCGGTCCGGCGCCGCCATTGTCGCGGCCGCCGCTCTTCAGCCCTTCGCTGTGGAACGCCTTGACCGCGTCATGGCTGCCGGCGCGAAACGCAATGTGCGCGCCGTCGGCCTTGCGGCCCTTGTCGAGGTGCAGCCACAGCGCCGGTTCGCCCTTCGGCCCGAAGCCGGCATAGCCGTCGCCGCTCGAGCACAGGACATAGCCGAGCGGCGCCAGCACCGCGGTGTAGAAGCGCGTCGCGGCGTCGAGGTCGGCAACGCGAAGTCCGATGTGGTCATACATGTTCGTCTCCATCTGCAAAGCGCGCCGAAACTGGCGCGCGCCGGAGACGAAGCTAGTCAGTTGAGGGCAAGCTGCTCTTGGAGAATCTTGCGCATCCCCTTCGAGGCCTGGCGGAACCTGGTCGGCGATACTCCGGCGGCGCGGTGGAAGGTGCGGACGAAGTTGGAGAGATCGCCGAAGCCGACGTCATAGGCGACATCGGTGATCGCGATGTCGTCGTCGGCGAGCAGCCGTGCCGCGTGCCGCAGCCGCGAGCGCACCAGATATTGATGCGGGGTGACGCCGAGCACGCTCGAGAACAGCCGCAGGAAGTGGAACGGGCTAAGGCCCGCCTGCTTTGCGGCCTGTTCGAGATCGACCTCGTCATGCGAATTGTCGTCGATCCACAGCGCGGCCTCGACGGCGCGGCGGCGGTCGCGCGCATTGGGCGTGGCCGGCTTGCGCGGCCTGCCCGAGACCAGGTCGACGAAGCGGCCGGCCAGGATCTGGCCGACCTCGTCGAGGCCGATGTCGCTGTTGCCATCTGCCGCCGTCTGGGCGAGCTCGCCCAGCACCATCAGTTCGGGCAGCGGCGGCGTGGCGCCGACCTGCCAGATCTCGCGCCGCCCATTGAGGGCATCGACCATGTCTTCGCTGAAGAAGAATCCCAGGCAGACGTCGCCGCTGACATGCTCATGCGTGCAGGTGTATTCCTCGCCGGGCGCGCCGACCAGCATCGAGCCCGCCACCAGCTCGAAGAACCCGGCGCGGCAATGGCAGCCGAAGCTGCCCGAGCGGACATAGGCGATGGAATGCCCGGTGCGGCATTCGGCAAACGGCGTGTCCTCCGGTCCCGCGTCGCAGCGGAACTCGCAGACTGTGATCGATTGTGACGTCAGCAACGTGGTCGCGTCCATGCCGCCTTATCTAGGTGGACGGCCTCGGCGGAGCAACGGGCAGCAGCACCTCGAACAGCGTCTTGCTGGCGACGGGATGGGCGCCCTCCAGCGCCAACAGCCGCCGCTTGGAGATCACCCCGCCAAAGGGCGAGAGCCGGTCGGTGTAACTGCCGGTCTCCAGCACCCGGTGGCAGGGCACGATCAGCATGTAGGGATTTTTTGCGATCGCCTGCGCCACCGAATGCGCCGCGCCTGAGGCGCCCAGTGCCTTGGCGACCTCGTGATAGGTGCGCGTCTCGCCGCGTGGAATCGAGCAGGCGAACTCATAGACGCGCCGGTTGAAGCCGGACACGCCGCCGGCATCCAGGCTGACCTCGGAAAAATCGGGATCGCCGCCCTGCAGCAGGGCTATGACGCCCTCGATCGCCAGCTCGGCGTTCTCGCACGGCCGCTGTTCGCGCGCCTCGGGATGGACCTGGAAGATCCGGCGCCGGGTGTCGATCTCCCGCGCTTCCGGCAATTGCACGGCGACGACGCCGGTGCCGCTCCAGATAATGCCGCAGCGGCCTATGGCCGTGTCGAATATCGAATAGCCGCGCCCCACCATGCACACGCCCCACTCAGTGCACGTTTCGCCCCAGACATCCGATCATAACACTGCCACAATCCGGCGCACCTGGAATCTTATCAGGACGTTAACAACAGCCCGGCCGGGCGCGCCAAACCGCTTGGCGGCAGGCGCCGTCTCGGCTAATCAGGACGGGCGCGAAGCGCATCCGCGGGCGTAGTTCAATGGTAGAACGGCAGCTTCCCAAGCTGCATACGAGGGTTCGATTCCCTTCGCCCGCTCCAAGTTTCCCCGATGGCGTTTGCATTTGATCAGGCCGTGGACCGCTCAGGTCCTGCGCAAAGATTCTAATATGTTAGCCTCTGGCTTCCGGCACGCATGCCGCGACCGCCGTAAGCTCCTCATGCTTGGTGATGCGGTCCCTGCACCGGGCATAGTTCGGATGAGAGCCGATGGACCAGCAGAAACTCGACCGTGCGATCGGTCGCCGCTTGAAGACGCTGCGGACGCAGGCGGGCATGACGTTGAACGAGCTCGCAAGCCGCTCCGGCGTCAGCCGGGCCATGATCGGGCGGGTGGAGCGGGCGCAGAGCAGTGCGACGGCCGCGCTGCTCGGCAGGCTCTGCGCCGCGCTCGACGTCTCGCTCAGCGATGTCGTCGCGCTTGCCGAGAAGCCGCCGGAGCGGCTGGTGAGGCTCGCCGACCAGCCGCACTGGCGCGATCCCGACAGCGGCTATCGAAGGCGGCACGCCTCGCCGACGGATGCGGCGAGCGGCATCGAGATCATCGTCGTCGATCTGCCGGCCGGCGCACGGGTGCCGTACAGCCCCTGGGGCCGCAACGCCTTCACCCAGCAATTGTTGATGCTGGAGGGCGCGATCGCCGTGTACATCGACGCCAAGACGGTGCGCCTGCGCGAGGGCGACTGTCTGGATTTCGACGTGATGCGTGCGGTGACCTTCGAGAACGAAACCAAGCAGGACGCGCGCTACGTCATCATCACGCGGCGCGGCTCCTCCTACGGGAAGATGTGATGTCGATGATCGCGGCGCCCGCGGACGAAACTTGAAATGAGGCTGGCGATGCAGATCCGCACCGGCGACACCTTCGATCCGCGCGTCGTCGCGCTGCTCGATCATCACGTCACGTCCGCGCGGGCGCAGACCGCGCCGGGCAGCGCGCATGCGCTCGACCTGGCGGGCCTTCGCGCCAGCGATGTCGCGTTCTGGACCGGCTGGGACGGCGAGCTGCTCGTCGCCACCGGCGCGCTGAAGACGCTCTCGGCCGTCCACGGCGAGGTGAAGTCGATGCACACGCTTCAGGCCACGCGGCGGCGCGGCTTCGGCGGCCAGATGCTCCGCCACATCATCGCGGAGGCCCGCGCGCGCGGCCTGACGCGGCTGAGCCTCGAGACCGGTTCGTGGGATTATTTCAAGCCGGCGCATGCGCTCTACCAGGCCCACGGCTTCGTCCCTTGCGGCCCGTTCGAAGGTTATGTCGAGGATCCCAATAGCTTTTTTCTGACGCTGGATCTGACGCAGGGCTGACTGCCGGCGCGGCGCTTGGGTCAACCCGAGCTCGAAACTGCAGTCCTGTCCTCAAAATGAGTTGCGTACCTCAAAACACCTCTGCTAGCCTTCAGCCATGGCCGAGACCCTGACCGCGAGCGCGCTTACGCTGAAGGACATCGCCCGCGAGGCGGGCGTCAGTCTCGCGACGGTGGACCGCGTCCTGCACAACCGGCCGGGCGTGCGGCCCGAGACGGTGCGGCGGGTCAAGGCGGCGATCGAGCGCAATTCGTTCCAGCCCCACGTCGCCGCCGCCGAGCTCGCCCGCGGCCGCGCCCGCCGCTTTGCCTTCGTGATGCCGTCGGGGCCGAACCCGTTCATGCAGCAGATCGAGGCCTATCTCGGCGAGATGTCGGGCTGGCTCTCGGCCCGCCGCCTCGGCGTCGAGATGGTCGCAACCGACGTGTTCGACCCCTCCGTGCTTGCGGCCTCGCTCGAGGCGCTATCGGGCGATTACGACGGCGTCGCCGTGGTGGCGCTGGATCACCCCAGCGTTCGCGCCGCGATCAACGACCTGGTCGATGCCGGCACCCAGGTGGTGACGCTGGTGTCGGACGTGCCGTCGTCGCGCCGCCACCATTATGTCGGCATCGACAACATCGCGGCGGGCCGCACCGCCGGCGCGCTGGTCGGACGACTGGTCGGCCAAAAGTCCGGCAAGGTCGCGATCGTCGCGGGCTCGCAGGGCCTGCGCGACCATGCCGAACGCATCTTCGGCTTCAACCAGGTGATGGCCTCGGAATTCCCTAGGCTCGGCGTGCTGCCGGTGCTGGAAGGGCGCGACGAGGACGATCGCTCCGAGCAGCTGTTGGCGCGGCTGCTCGCCAGGCATGCCGACATCGTCGGCCTTTATAATGTCGGCGCCGGCACGCAAGGTGTCGCCAAGGCGTTGAGCGATGCCGGCCGCGACAAGGTGGTGTTCGTCGGTCATGACGTCACCGTGCTGACGCGCCGCCTGCTGCTGCAAGGCGTGATGGATGCCGCGATCTCGCAGAACCCCGGACATGAAGCGCGCGCCGCCGTGCGCGTGCTGCTTGCGCTCGCCCGCGGCGAGCCGATCTTGCGCGAACAGGAGAAGATCAGGATCGACATCGTGATGCGGGACAATCTGCCCTAGCTATCGAGTGGGCCGTGGCGAAAAGCGCGACGTCAAGATCGCGCAGCGCAATGAGGAAGAGGAGGACGATTTGTATCTCGGACTGGACATCGGCACGTCCGGCGTGAAAGCGGTGCTCGTGAACGAAGCCGGCGCGGTCGTCGCGACCGCCGCGCGCGAGCTCGCGCTGTCGCATCCGGCGCCGCTGTGGTCCGAGCAGGACCCCGATTCCTGGGTCGATGCGACGATAGGCGCGGTCGACGATCTCGCAAGCCGCCATCCGCGCGAGATTGCGCAGGTGGCCGGCATCGGCCTGTCCGGCCAGATGCATGGCGCGACGCTGCTCGACGAGGACGGCAAGCCGCTGCGCCCGGCGATCCTCTGGAACGACGGCCGCTCGCAGGCCGAATGCGCGGTGCTGGAGCGGCGCTGTCCATCGCTGCACGCGATCGCCGGCAATCTGGCCATGCCTGGCTTCACTGCGCCGAAGCTGCTGTGGATCGCGCGGCATGAGCCGAAGATTTTCGAGCGCGTCGCAAAGGTGCTGCTGCCCAAGGCCTATGTGCGTTATCGCCTCACCGGCGAGATGGTCGAGGACATGTCCGATGCCGCCGGCACGCTGTGGCTCGATGTCGGCGAGCGGCGCTGGTCGGCCCTGCTGCTGCACGCCACAGGGCTCGACCTCCACCACATGCCGCGCCTCGTCGAGGGCAGCGCGGCGAGCGCAGTGCTCGCGCCGGATTATGCGCAGCGCTGGGGCATGAGGAAGGACGTCGTGGTCGCGGGCGGCGCCGGCGACAACGCCGCGAGCGCGATCGGGCTCGGCGCGATCGCGCCCGGCGATGCCTTCCTGTCGCTGGGAACGTCCGGCGTTCTGTTCCGCGTCACCGATCGCTTCGCGCCGGCGCCGGCCTCGGCCGTGCACGCGTTCTGCCACGCATTGCCCGGCCTCTGGCATCAGATGGGCGTGATGCTGTCGGCTGCCGCTTCGCTGGCCTGGCTCTCCGGCGTGATGGAGGTGCCGGCCGCAACACTGCTGGCACCCCTTGGCGAGCGCGTCGATGCGCCCAGCCCGGTCAGATTCCTGCCCTATCTCGACGGCGAACGCACGCCGCACAACGATGCCGCCGCGAGCGGCGCCTTTGTCGGTCTGCGCGGTGCCACCGGCCGCAGCCAGATCGTTCAGGCCGTGCTCGAAGGCGTCGCCTTTGCCGCGCGCGACAATCTGGCGGCGCTGAGCGCGGCGAGCGGGCCGATTGCCGAGGTCGATCTCGTCGGCGGCGGCTCGCGGTCGCCGCTATGGGCGCAGATCTGCGCCGACGTGCTCGGCATTCCCGTTCACCGCGTCGAAGAGGGCGAGGTGGGAGCGGCCCTCGGCGCCGCGCGGCTCGGCAGGCTCGCTGCCACCGGCGAAAGACCCGTGGCGGTCTGCACCCGCCCGCGGCGGCTCGCGAGCTTCACGCCCCGCGCTTCCCTCGCTGCCGCCTATGACGAAGCCTATCGGCGGTGGCGCGAGCTTTATCCCGCATTGAAGGAGTCTCCCTAAAGTGAATGCGTCAGCCAAATTCTTCGATGCAAGCGCACCTGTCGCCTTTGCCGGCCAGGACGCGGGACCGGCGCCCGCGTTCCGCTGGTACGACAAGGACCGCATGGTCCACGGCCGCAGGCTCGAGGATCACTTGCGCTTTGCGGTCTGCTATTGGCATTCGTTCTGCTGGCCGGGCGGCGACCCCTTCGGCGGCGAGACGTTCCTGCGGCCCTGGCATCACGGCACCGATGCGATGGCGCAGGCGCGGGCCAAGGCCGATGTCGCGTTCGAGCTGTTCCGCCTGCTCGATGTGCCCTACTTCACCTTCCACGACGTCGACGCGGCGCCGGAGGGCGCTTCGCTCGCCGAGTCCGTCGCCAATCTCAACGCGATTGCCGATCTGTTCGAAGCGAAGATGGCATCGAGCAAGGTCCGCCTGCTCTGGGGCACTGCGAACCTGTTCACGCATCGCCGCTACATGGCCGGTGCGGCGACCAATCCCGACCCCGAGATCTTCACCTATGCTGCCGGCCAGGTCCGCGCCGCGCTGGAGGTGACGCACCGGCTCGGCGGCCAGAACTATGTGCTGTGGGGCGGGCGCGAGGGCTACGAGACGCTGCTCAACACCGATCTCAAGCGCGAGCTCGACCAGCTCGGACGCTTCGTCTCGCTCGTCGTCGAGCACAAGCACAAGATCGGCTTCAAGGGCCCGATCCTGATCGAGCCGAAGCCGAAGGAGCCGACCAAGCATCAATATGATTTCGACGTCGCCACCTGCTACGGCTTCCTCGAACGCTACGACCTGCTGAAAGACGTCAAGCTCAACATCGAGCAGAACCACGCGATCCTCGCCGGCCACTCCTTCCACCACGAGGTCGCGCTCGCCGAGGCGCTCGGCGTGTTCGGTTCGCTCGACATCAACCGCGGCGACGATCTGCTCGGCTGGGATACCGACCAGTTCGCGATGAACGTGCCGGAGCTGGCGCTGGTGTTTCACGAAATCCTGAACCGCGGCGGCTTCACCGCGGGCGGGCTGAATTTCGACGCCAAGATCCGCCGCCAGTCGATCGACCCCGACGATCTGATCCACGCCCATGTCGGCTCGATGGATGCCTGCGCGCGGGCCTTCCTCGCCGCCGCCGACATGGTCGACGCCGGCGTGCTCACCACACCGCTTGCCGAGCGCTACCAGGGCTGGTCGAGCCCCGAGGGCCGGGCGATTCTCGCCGGCCAGCGTTCGCTTGCCGATCTCGCCGACCGCGCGCTTCAGCCCGGCTTCGACCCGCAGCCGCGCTCGGGTCGGCAGGAATATCTGGAATCGCTGGTCAATCGCCATGTCTGAGGGAGAAAGACCGCTGATGGCACATGCTGACACGACACCGGTCCTCGAGCTCACCGGCATCGGCAAGGAATTCGGCGCCATCCGCGCGCTGCACGACGTCGACCTGCATGTCATGCCGGGGGAGGTGGTCGGCCTGATGGGCGACAACGGCGCGGGCAAGTCGACGCTGGTCAAGATCATCGCCGGCAATTTCCGCCCCAGCCATGGCGAGATCCGTTTTGGCGGCAGCGCGGTCCATTTCAGCCGGCCCGTCGATGCCCGCGCGGTCGGCATCGAGGTCGTGTATCAGGACCTCGCGCTGGCGGACAATCTCACGGCGGCGGCCAACGTGTTCCTCGGCCGCGAGCTGAAGCGCAAATTCGGGCCCGTCGCGCTGCTCGACCACAAGGCGATGGCGGCGCGCGCCCTGGAGCTGTTCGGCGAGCTGCGCTCGGAGACGCGCCCCGACGATCTCGTCAAGCAGATGTCCGGCGGCCAGCGCCAGGCGGTTGCGATCGCGCGCACCCGGCTCTCCAACGCGCGGCTGGTGATGATGGACGAGCCGACCGCCGCGATCTCGGTGCGTCAGGTCGAGCAGGTGCTGGGCCTGATTCACCGGCTGAAGGAGCAGGGGGTTGCCGTGATGCTGATCTCGCACCGCATGCCCGATGTGTTCGCAGTATGCGACCGCGTCATCGTCATGCGCCGCGGCGAGAAGCGGGCCGACAAGCCGATCCACGAGACCTCGCCGGAGGAAGTCACCGCCCTGATCACTGGCGCGAAGGAGGCGGCGTGATGGCTATGCCCATGGAATCCCCGATCAGCTTCACCAATGTGGGCCGGATAAAATGGTGGCAGCGCGGCATCTTCGCCTCGCAGACCGGCTACGTGCTGCTCGCACTGGCGGTGCTGCTGGTGATCATGCATTTCGCCAGCCCGTATTTCTTCACCGAAGGCAACATGCAGAACGTGGCGAAGAATTTCTCCTTCATCGCCATCGCCACGCTCGGCGTCACCTTCGTGATCATCACCGGCGGCATCGACCTCTCGGTCGGTTCGATGATGTGCTTCTCCGCCATGATCACCTCGATGGTCATGACCGAGCTGTCGGCGCCCGGCTCGCCCGCAGGCGCCTTGTTCGTGCACATGGCGGCCGACGGCAAGACCGTGCTGGCCAACGTGCCCGGGCTGATCCTGCTGGTCTCGGTCATTGCCGGTCTCGGCGTGGCGCTGATCGCCGGGCTCGTCAACGGCTTCTGCATCGCCGTGCTCGGCCTGTCGCCCTTCGTCACCACGCTCGGCATGCTCTCGATCGTGCGCGGGCTCGGCTATGTCGTCTCCAACGGCCGCGGCAGCTTTCCGGGCGGGCCGGATGCCGATTATTTCTACGCCGCGACCTCGGGCGACGTGCTCGGCGTGCCCGTGCCTTTCATCTATCTGATGATCCTCGCGCTGACGATGGCCGTGGTGCTGCACCACACCTCGTTCGGCCGCCACGTCTTCGCGCTCGGCGGCAACGAGAAGGCGGCCGAGCTGACTGGCATCCCGGTCGTGCGGGTGAAGATCGAGGTCTATGTGATCTGCGCGCTCGCCGCTGGCCTGCAAGGCATCATCATCTCGGGCTGGCTCGGGTCGGCGCCGGCCAACATGGCGACGTCCTACGAGCTCAACGTGATCGCGGCCGCCGTCATCGGCGGCGCCAACCTTGCCGGCGGCATCGGTGGCCCGCTCGGCGCCATCGTCGGCTGCGTGCTGCTGGAGGTGATCCGCAACGGTCTCGTGCTGGCGCAGGTGTCCTCCTACTGGCAGCAGACGCTGGTCGGCGTGATCATCATCCTGGCCGTGCTGGTCGACCGCATCCGCTCGCGGATGACTTGAATTGACGTCGTTCTCGGGAAGGCAACGAAAACGCCGCCCGTCCGCTTCCCGGACGAATTTGAAAAGGACGGGCACCAAACAAGAGTGGAGGAAACAATGAGGAAACTTCTTCTTGCCGGCATCGCGGTTGCGATGATGGCGACGCCGGCATTCGCCGCGAACTACCGCTTCGTCATCGTGCCGAAGGCGATGAACAATCCGTTCTTCGACTTCGCGCGCGACGGCTGCCTGAAGCGGGCCAAGGAGCTCGGCAATATCGAGTGCATCTACAAGGGGCCCGTCGAGCACGAGCCGGCGACGCAGGCGCAGATCATCCAGGACTTCGTCACCCAGAAGGTCGACGGTCTTGCCATCTCGGTCGCCGACGTCGCGGCCATGACCAAGTCGATCGAGGCGGCGACCGCCGCCGGCATCCCGGTCATCACCTTCGATGCCGACGCACCCGGGTCCAAGCGCCTGGCCTATATCGGCACCAACAACAAGGAGTTCGGCGTCGCGCTCGGCAAGCAACTCTTGAAGATGCGGCCCGACGGCGGCAAATACGCCATGGTCTCCGGCGGGCCCGGCGCCAAGAATCTCGCCGAGCGCGTCGACGGCGTGCGTGAGGCGCTGAAGGGCTCGAAATGGACCGAGGTCGCGGGTTCCCCGACCTTCTGTAACGACGATCCCGCGCTGGCGGTGCAGCAGATGACGGACATGCGCACCGCAACGCCCGATCTCGCCGCGATCGTACCCATCGGCGGCTGGCCGATGTTCGCGCCCGAGGGCTTCAAGGCTTTCGCCAGCAAGTACAAGAAGGATATCGATTCCGGCAAGTTCACCCTTGTCGTCGCCGATACGCTGAAGATGCAGCTCGAGCTGCTGCGCGACGGCTATGCCAATGCGCTGGTCGGCCAGCGTCCGTTCGAGATGGGCGAGAAGGCCATGGATACGCTGCTCGCCATCAAGAAGGGCGAGAAGGTGCCGGAGATCGTCTACACCGGCCTCGATCTCGTCACCAAGGACAACGTCGCGCAGATGTTGAAGTAGGAGTGCCTGCCAGCCCCGTGCTCCTTTGTGCCTCTCCCGCTTGCGGTTTCCGCAAGCGGGAGAGATGATTTGGACGGTTGGAATGAAGACAAGGCAATGGGAATGAAACGGTCGCGGCTCGGCTCGCTCGACGTCACCTCAATCGGCCTCGGTTCTGCCCCGCTCGGCGGATTGTTCAGTCCTGTGAGCGATGCCGATGCGGAGGCGACGATCGCGCGTGCTTGGTCGCTCGGGGTACGATTCTTCGATACCGCGCCGCTCTACGGCTTTGGCCTCGCCGAACGGCGGCTCGGGGCCTTCCTGCGGCAACAGCCGCGCGACTCCTACGCCATCTCGACCAAGGTCGGCCGCCTGCTGCGCGTGCCCGAAGGCGCGGCCGCCGAGGACGAGCATTACAAGGGCACGCCGCGCGAGCGGCCGGTGTTCGATTTCAGCTATGACGGCGTGATGCGCTCGGTCGAGGAAAGCCTGGGCCGGCTCGGCCTCGATCGCGTCGATGTCCTGCTGGTGCACGATCCCGACGATCATTATGACGAAGCGGTCGCCGGGGCCTTCCGCGCGTTGCAGCGTCTGCGCGAGGACGGCACGGTCAAGGCGATCGGCGCCGGCATGAACCAGTCGGAGATGCCGGTTCGCTTCGCGGAAGCCGTGCCGGTCGACTGCTTCCTGCTCGCCGGGCGCTACACGCTGCTGGATCAAGGCGCGCTTGATGCGCTGTTTCCGGTCTGCACGGCCAAGAACATCGGCATCCTGCTCGGCGGCATCTACAACAGCGGCATCCTGGCCAATCCGCACACGAGCGCGAAGTTCAATTATCAGGACGCCGATGCGGCGCTGGTGGCACGGGCGCTGGAGCTCGACGGGCTTTGCCGCAAGCACGGCACCGAGCTGAAGGCCGCCGCGCTCCAGTTCTGCATGGCGCATCCGGCGGTGACCGTCGCGGTGATGGGCGCGCGCAACGCCGGCGAGGTTGCCGACAACATCGCGATGTCGGAGCAGGCCGTGCCGGCCGCGTTCTGGCAGGAGCTGCGCGCGCGAAACCTCGTCGATGCACGCGCGCCGCTGCCGACCGGAGCGTAAGGCATGATCATCGACGCCCACCAGCATTTTTGGGATCCGGCGCGCGCCGACTATCCCTGGATGGCGGCGGACGAGCTCGCGCCGATCCGCCGCGCTTTCGGTCCCGCCGATCTCGCGCCGCTGCTGAAGGCGAACGGCATCGATGCCAGCATCGTGGTGCAATGCCGCTCCTCGCTCGAGGAGACCGAGGAATTCCTGCGCATCGCGCATGCGACGCCGTCGGTGATCGGCGTCGTCGGCTGGGCCGACCTGACCGACGGCGCGCTCGGCGACACGCTCGACCGGCTGCGCGGCTTGCCGGGCGGAGACAAGCTCGTCGGCATTCGCCACCAGGTGCACGACGAAGCCGATCCCGATTGGCTGCTGCGCGAGGACGTCCAGCGCGGGCTCACGGCATTGTTCGCGCATGAGCTTGCCTACGATTTTCTCGTCCGCACCCGCGAGCTGCCCGCCGCGATCGTAACCGCGCAGGCCTTTCCGCAAGCGCGCTTCGTGCTCGACCACGCGGCCAAGCCGCCGATCGCCGACGGCGGCAGCGCCGAATGGTCCCATCGCATCAAGGCGCTTGGGACCTGCGGCAATGTCTGGTGCAAGATCTCGGGCCTCGCGACCGAAGCAGTCTGGAACGACTGGGATGCGGAGCGCCTGTTTCCGTTCGTCGCGCATGCCGCAAGCTGTTTCGGCGAGGACAGGCTGATCTTCGGCTCGGACTGGCCGGTGTGCCTGCTTGCGGGAAGCTACGGCGAGATCAAGAGCGCGCTGGAGATCTGTCTGGCGAAGCTTGGCCCGCAGGTGAGGGACAAGGCTTTTGGTGTCAATGCAGCGCGGGCATATCGGCTGGCGGTCGCAGCTTAGCGCCTGAGCGCGCGCCTCGTCCTTCGAGACGCGCGCAAGGGCGCGCTCCTCAGGATGAGGCTAAGCGGCATTGCCGCCTGTTGAAGCGACCGACGCGCACTCCGTTCCTCATCCTGAGGAGCCCGCCTAAAGCGGGCGTCTCGAACGATGGCCGCAGGGCAACCTGGCTCAAATGCGATCACCCTGCAGCGAGCGAACGGGAGGAGCAGTAGATCCGCGCCCTCGCTTATTCCGACATCGGCTTGTCGGAGATGTCCCAGTCCTTGCCGGTGAAGGTGGAGATGAACAGCGTCTTCATCGGCGTGTAGTCCTCGGGCGTGTAGCTGTAGGTGACGCCGTCGAGGAAGTAGGGCGAGTGGAAGCCCTTGAGGTTCGAGGCCTGCTTCAGCACGTTGGCGCGGGTGAGATCGTCGCCGCAGCGGCGCAGGATCTCGCCCATCGTGACGGCCTGGCCGTAGCCTGCAAAGGCGATGGTGTTGTCGGGGTCGATCGCCGGCGTGTATTTCTTGCGCAATTCCTCGAACGCTATCACGTCGGGGTCTTTCTCCCATTTCGGCAGGCCGACCTCCTTGTTGTAGCGGATGGCGACGATGCCGGTGGCGTTCTCGAGGCCCGCCGCGCTCAGGATCGAGCGGCCGGTCGAGCCCGCCGACAGCAATTGCAGCGGCTTCCAGCCGAGCTCGGCGACCTTGCGGATCGACTGCGACGAGGCCTTGCCGGTGGAGATGTTGTAGAAGACGTCCGCGCCGGACTTCGAGAGGTTGATGAGCTGGGAATCGACGGTCGGCTCGGTGAGATCATAGGTCTGCTCCATGATCACCTGCGCGGTGCCGCCGGCATCCGCCAGCACCTTCTTGAAGGGACCGAGGAAGTCACGGCCGAAATCGTCGTTCTGGTAGAGGATGCCGATCCTGGCGTTCGGCTTCACGGCAACGACATGCCGCGCCAGGATGCGCGCCTCGGTCGGATACAGCGGCAGGCCCGCCATCGTCCATTTGAACTCTTTCGGATTGTTCCACTTCGACGCGCCGGTATTGAGCAGCAGCTGCGGCACGCCCTTGGAGTTCAGGTATTTGTGCACGGCAGTCTGCGGCGCGGTGCCGAGCGAGCCGTAGAGCGCGAGCACCTCCTCCTGCTCGACCAGGCGCCGCGTCGCCTCGACGCATTTCGGCGCGCTGTAGGCGTCGTCCATGGTGAGAAACTTGATCTTGCGCCCGTTGATGCCGCCCTTCTCGTTCAGCATCTGGAAATAGGCTTCGCCGACGCGCCCCAATACGCCGTAGAGCGAGCCGGGGCCGGAATGCGGCACGGTCTGTCCGATCTTGATCTCGGTGTCGCTGGCACCGGCATCGTATTTCTTCTCGGCGGCCCACACGTAGGGCGCGGGCAAGGTGGATGCGGCGATGGTGGCGAGCGCGGCTGTGCTGAAATCGCGCCGCGATGGATTCTTCGTCATTATTTGTTTCTCCCTGGTGCGCGCATTGTGCTGGGAACGCAGCACGGCTCGCAAGTGGGAAGTCACGGCTTTGCGACGCAATGACGCTTAAATCGCCAGGCGACTAGCGCCTAGACTCAAGTTTTCTCGGCGACGACGACGAGACCGCGCACCGGCTCGTTGTTCTCGTTGCGCGGCGAGGCCGGCTCCAGCGTCAGCAGCTTCAGGCCCGTTTTGGCGATTGCGCCGCGGACATATTCCGCCGAATGGGCATAACGCAGGCCGTCGCCGAGCACGATGCCGCTTTCGTCGTGCGTCTCCAGCGTGAAGGCGAGCACGCCGCCCGATACGAGCACGCGCCTCGCTTCGTCGAGGACCGGCGCGAGATCGGCGAGATAGACGAACGCATCCGCGGCGACGATCAGGTTCGCGCTCGCGTCACTCTTCGTACGCAGGCCCTCGATCATGTCGGCGACTTCGAGCTCGGCGTAGAGGTTGGTGGCGCGCGCCTGCTTGATCATGCCGGGCGACAGGTCGATGCCGATGAAATGATCGACCTGTTTGGCGAAGGCGGCGGCCGCAAGGCCGGTGCCGCAGCCGAGATCGATGGTGCGCTTGAAGTAGGCCGGCTTCTTCGCAGCGACGCGTGCGGCCAGCACGGCCTTGAAGATCAGGCTGGGCGCGCGGTAGCCGAGATCGTTGATCAGCGTGTGCTCGAAGCGCGGGGCGTACTGGTCGAACAGCGCCTGCACATAGGCCTTCGGCATCTCCGCCATCTCGGCGTCGCCGAGCCGCATCAGGTGCAGGCCGGCGCCATGCTGGTCGCCGGGGTCGGACCTCCGCGCTTCTCGAAACGCCGCGATGGCCTTGTCGCGCTCACCGAGCTGCTGCCGGATCTCGCCGAGCGTGAACCAGGCCGAGGTGAAGTCAGGCGCCAGCTCGATCGCCTGCTCCAGCAGGTCGGCGGCCGCGGGCAGATCGCCCTTGAGCTGGAGGTCGCGCGCGAATTCGAAGCGGCGGTCGGCCATGAGATCGCCGGAGGTCAGGAACAGACGGAGGGGCATGGGAACCAGGAAGCGCAGGGCGGAATGACTCGAAGCGACGGCAACGCGGCCTATATAGCAGGCATGCGACCTCAAGACATCCTGTTGCCAGCTGCTGCCGGCCTGTGCTGCAAGCCCGGCGGCTTCCATATCGACCCCGTCCGCCCGGTCGAGCGGGCCGTCATCACCCACGGCCATTCCGACCATGCCCGCGCCGGCCATGGCGCGGTGCTGGCGACGCAGGAAACGCTGGATATGATGCGGCTGCGCTATGGCGAGAATTTTGCTGGATCGACCCAAGCCATCCGCTATGGCGAGGAGATCCGGCTCGGCGACGTCCGCGTGAAGTTTCACCCGGCCGGCCATGTGTTGGGTTCGGCGCAGATCGCGGTCACCTGCAAGGAGACCTGCATCGTCGCCTCCGGCGACTACAAGGACGCATCTGATCCGACCTGCACGCCGTTCGAGCTGGTGCCCTGCGACGTCTTCATCACCGAGGCGACCTTTGGCCTGCCGGTGTTCCGGCATGGCGATGCCGCCGACGAGGTCAGGAAGCTGCTCGCCTCGGTCGCGCTGTTTCCGGAGCGCGCGCATCTGGTCGGCGCCTATTCGCTCGGCAAGGCGCAGCGCGTGATCAAGCTGCTGCGGCAGGCCGGCTACGACGCCCCGATCTACCTGCATGGCGCCATGGAGACGATCACGCATTACTACCAGAGCCGCGGCATCGAGCTCGGCGAACTCAGGCCGGTGAAGGGCGTCAAGAAGGCGGCGCTGGCCGGCACCATCACGCTGGCGCCGCCCTCGGCGACGTCAGACCTGTGGACGCGGCGCTTTCCCGATCCGGTCACGGCGTTCGCCTCGGGCTGGATGCGCGTGCGCGCCCGGGCGCGGCAGCGCGGCGTCGAGCTGCCGCTGGTGATCTCCGATCACGCCGATTGGGACGGCCTCACCGCCACGATCGGTGCGACCGGCGCCGGCGAGATCTGGGTCACGCATGGCCAGGAAGACGCGCTGGTGCATTGGTGCCGCAGCAAGGGCCTGAAGGCGCAGCCGCTCGATCTCGTCGGCTATGGCGACGAGGAGGAGAGCGAGACGCCTGTTCAAGGTGAGGCTGAGGCATGAACCGTTTCGCCGAACTTCTGGACCGTCTCGCCTACGAGCCCGGCCGCAACAACAAGCTGCGGCTGATCACCGGCTATTTCCGCGAGGTCGGCGACCCCGACCGCGGCTACGCGCTGGCCGCGCTGACCGGCGCACTCAGCTTCAAGCACGCCAAGCCGGCCCTGATCCGCGACCTCATCGCATCGCGCACCGATGAGGTGCTGTTCGGGCTGAGCTACGATTACGTCGGCGATCTCTCGGAGACGGTGGCGCTGATGTGGCCGAAGAGAGTCGTCTACGATAACCAGTCTTTGCTGGGCCACCCCTCTCCCCCGCCCTCCCCCGCAAGGGGGGAGGGAGCGCAGCGGGGCGCGGCGCAGCAGACGCGATTTAAAACTGACAGTAGCTTAGCGAGTGATGGACGCACGAGCCCAACCGTTCCCTCCCCCCTTGCGGGGGAGGGTCAGGGAGGGGGGCACTCCGGGCGAGATCCCAATGAGTCCATTCACCCAAGCAACCACAACAACCCGCCACCCCCAACCCTCACCGAGGTCGTCACCACGCTGCGCACGCTCGGAAAGACCGAGCTGCCGAAGCAGCTCGAGCGCTGGCTTGACGAGCTCGACGAGACCGGACGCTGGGCGCTCTTGAAGCTCGTCACCGGTGCGCTTCGTATCGGCATCTCGGCGCGCCTCGCCAAGACCGCGGCGGCCGCGCTCGGCGACAAGGATCCGCATGAGGTCGAGCTGATCTGGCCGGGTCTCATCCCACCCTATCTCGACCTGTTCGCCTGGCTGGAAGGCCGCGCCGACAAGCCCGTCAATCGCGATCCCGCGCCGTTCCGGCCCGTGATGCTGGCGCATGCGATCGAGGACGCGGATTTCGCCGCGCTCGATCCCGCCGACTACATCGCCGAATGGAAATGGGACGGCATCCGCGTGCAGGCCGTCGCCGGCCGCGACGAGCGCGGCCATGTCACGGCGCGGCTCTATTCGCGCACGGGCGAGGACATCACCGGCAGCTTTCCGGACCTCGTGCCGTCGCTGCGCCTGCCGGGTGCGATCGACGGCGAACTTCTGATCCTGCGCGAGGGGCGCGTGCAGAGCTTCAACGTCTTGCAACAGCGGCTCAACCGCAAGGTCGTCTCGCCCAAGCTGATCAAGGAGTTTCCGATCCACCTTCGGGCCTACGATCTGCTCGGCGACGACGAGAACGATCTGCGCGAGCTGCCGTTCGCGGAGCGGCGCGAGCGTTTGGAGAGCTTCATCAAGAAGCTCGACGATCCCCGCATCGATCTGTCGCCGACCGTGCCATTCGCAAGCTGGGAGGCGCTGACCGCCGCGCGCGCCGATCCAGCGAGCGCCGGCGCGGGCGAGGATGCGGATGCCGTCGAAGGCGTGATGCTGAAGCGGCGCGATGCGCCCTATCTGCCGGGACGGCCGAAGGGCCAATGGTGGAAGTGGAAGCGCGATCCGCACATCATCGACGCCGTGCTGATGTATGCGCAGCGCGGTCACGGCAAGCGCTCGTCCTATTATTCCGATTACACCTTCGGCGTCTGGACCGCGGGCGAGGGCGGCGACGAGCTGGTGCCGGTCGGCAAGGCCTATTTCGGCTTCACCGACGAGGAGCTGCTGCAGATCGACCGCTTCGTCCGCCGCAACACCACGGAGAAATTCGGCCCCGTGCGTCATGTCGTGCACGAGGGCGACAAGGGATTGGTGCTGGAGGTGGCGTTCGAGGGCCTGCAGCGCTCGCCGCGCCACAAATCCGGCGTCGCCATGCGCTTTCCCCGCATCAGCCGCCTGCGCTGGGACAAGCCGCCGAAGGAGGCGGACAGGCTGGAGACACTGGAGCGGATGCTGAAGGCGGAGGCGGCGGAGATTGAAGTGTGAGGCGTTCAGTCTCGCCGCGGCAGCAGTGCACTCCCTCTCCCGCTTGCGGGAGAGGGCTGGGGAGAGGGTATCTCCGCATTGGGAATCCCCAAGAGGAGAGAGCCCTCACCCGCGCCTTCGGCGCGACCTCTCCCGCAAGCGGGAGAGGTGAGGGAGCGCCTGCCCGAATTAAACTCCCGTAACCCGATTGACGCTCGCTTGCGGGTTCCCCATGTGCCTCGCCGTGCCCTATAATGGGGTCGAATCCGCCTGAGGAGTTTGCGATGGTCCAAGACGTCAGAGATTTGCCGGCCGGCCGCAGCGACGGGCTGAACCGTTTTCTCGGCGGCTCGCCGCTGGCGGTCGCGTTTCGTCTGGTCCTGCTCTCGATCCTGGTCGGGGTCGTGCTGGCCGCGATCGGCTTCGATCCCTGGAACATCATCCATAGCATTCGCCTCCTGTTCCAGCGTCTGTGGGATCTTGGCTTCGATACCATCAACTGGCTGTGGCGCTATTTCCTGCTCGGCGCGGTCATCGTGATCCCGATCTGGCTGCTGTCGCGCGTGTTCGGCGCGCCGCGCGGCCGGTAAGGCTGGGAGCCCGCAGCCGATGCAACTGCGTTTCGTCGGCTGCGGCGACGCCTTCGGCTCCGGCGGCAGGCTCAACACCTGCTTCCACGTCTCGGGGCGCGCGACGAATTTCCTGATCGATTGCGGCGCGTCGGCCTTGCCGGCGCTGAAGCGGCTGGAGATCGCGTGCGACGAGATCGATCTGATCCTGATCACGCATTTCCACGGCGACCATTTTGCCGGGCTGCCGTTCCTGCTGCTCGATGCGCAGTTCTCGCGGCGGACGCGGCCGCTGACGATCGCGGGCCCGCAAGGCATCGAGAGGCGGCTGCGCGAGGTGATGGAGGCGCTGTTCGAGCATTCCTCGAAGACCAAGCAGCGCTTCGAGCTTGATGTCGTCGAACTCGCGCCCGAGCAAAGCCGGACTTTCGGCGCCGTGACGGTGACGCCCTATCCCGTCATGCACGGCGAATCCGGTGGTCCCTTCCTCGCCTACCGCATCGAGGCCGAGGGCCGCACGCTCGCCTACAGCGCCGACACCGAATGGACGGAGACGCTCATTCCGCTGGCGCATGGCGCCGATCTTTTCATTGCCGAGGCCTATATGTACGAGAAGGTGGTCAAGAACCATCTCAGCCTGAAGACCTTGGAACAGCATCTGCCAAACATCGGCGCCAAACGCCTCGTCCTCACCCATATGAGCGAGGACATGCTGTCGCGCCTCGAGACGTTGCCCTACATGGCGGCCGAGGACGGCATGGTCGTCGTATTCTGACCATGCACGCGCCCGTCCAGCCCAGGGTTGGCACGCGAGACGTGTTCGCCATCGCAGGTCCTGCGATGGTCGCCAACCTGACCACGCCGCTGATCGGCGTGGTCTCGACCACGGCGATCGGCCGCCTCGACGATGCCGCGCTGCTTGGCGGCGTCGCGATCGCGTCGATCATCTTCGACTGCCTGTTCTGGCTGTTCGGCTTCCTGCGCATGAGCACGCTCGCCTTCACCGCGCAATCGCTGGGCGCGGGCGAGGTGCGTGAGCCGACCGCGATCCTGGCACGCGGCTTCATCGTTGCCGGCCTGATCGGCGCCGCGCTGATCGTGCTGCAATTGCCGCTGGCCGCGGTGCTATTCGACCTCATGGGCGGCAGCGAAGGTGTGACGCGGGCAGCGCAGACCTACTTCAAGATCCGGATCTGGTCGTCGCCGTTCGCGCTGGCCAATTACGTCATCCTCGGCTGGCTGATCGGCCAGGCCCGCGCCAATTCAGCCTTGCTGCTTCAGGTCGTCATCAACCTCGTCAACATGGCGGCGACGATCCTGCTGGTGCTGGTCTACGACACCGGCATCGCCGGAGCCGCAAGCGCCGCGCTGTTCTCGGAAGCGGTCGGCTTCGCCCTCGGCGTGCTCGTTTGCCGCCATTATGCCGACGGCGGCTTCGGCGTGCCGTACAGGACCCTGCTCGACCGCGACAAGCTGTTGCGGATGCTGGCGGTGAATTCCGACATCATGATCCGCGCCGGTGCTCTGATCGCGGTATTTCTGTTCTTCACCGCCAAGGGCGCGCAGGCCGGCGACGTCACGCTGGCGGCCAATTCCGTGCTCAACAACTTCCTGTTCATCAGCGCCTTCTTCCTCGACGGTCTCGCCAACGCCGCCCAGCAGCTCTGCGGCCGCACCCTCGGCGCACGCGACGCCAAAGGCTTTGCCGCCTCGACCCGGCTGGTGCTGCTCTGGGGGCTCGGCTTTGCCATCGTCGTCGCCGCGCTGTTCGCGCTGTTCGGGCCGGCCTTGATCGATTTCATGACGGCGAGTGAGGAGGTTCGCCGGGCCGCGCGCGAATTCCTGCCCTTCGTCGTGCTCGCGCCGATTCCCGGCGTGTTCGCCTTCGGGTTCGACGGCATCTATATCGGCGCGACCTGGGCGCGCGAGATGCGCAATCTGATGCTGGTTTCGCTCGCAATCTTCCTCGGCACCTGGTGGGCGCTGCAATCGTTCGGCAATGCCGGGCTGTGGTGGGCGCTGATGGCCTCCTACCTTCGCGCGGCGGCTTGCAGGCGGCGCGCTATCCGGCGCAGTTCCGGGCGACGTTCTCTTCTCCCTCGCCCCGCTTGCGGGGAGAGGGTCAGGGTGAGGGGGAGTCTCGACAAGGGAAGTGAGAGTTGGACTCGTGGAGAGTCCCCCTCACCCGGAATTTGCTCTCGCAAATTCCGGCCTCTCCCCGCAAGCGGGGAGAGGCGAAGAGCATCGCCTTACATCCCCGGCCAGTCTTCCGCCGTGAGCGTCGCCGCATCGGCACCGACGATCTCGGACAGCGAATCCCGCCCGGTGCGGAGCAGCGTCGAGGTGAGGTCGCGCTTGATCTCGTCGACCAGGCCGAGGCCCTTGTAGACCAGCGACGAGTAGAGCTGGATCAGGCTCGCGCCGGCGCGGATCTTGGTCAATGCGGCGCCGCCGGAGTCCACGCCGCCGACGCCGATCAAGGGGAACGCGCCCTCGACGCGCACATAGGTCTCCGCGACCATCCGCGTCGACAGGCGGAACAGCGGCCGGCCCGACAGGCCGCCTTGCTCCTTGGCGCGCGTCTCCTCCCGCAGCGTGCTCGGCCGCGCGATCGTCGTGTTCGACACGATCATGCCGTCGACCCGGCGCGAGCGCGCGACCTGCACGACGTCGTCGAGCTGGGCGAGACTCAAGTCCGGCGCGATCTTGAGCAGCACCGGCGTGTCGCCGGCCTTCTGCCTGACACGCTCGCGCGCGTCGATCACCCGCGCGAGGAGATCGTCGAGCAGCGCGCCTTCCTGCAAATTGCGCAGGCCCGGCGTGTTCGGCGAGGAGACGTTGACGGTGAAGTAGCTTGCGACCGGCGCAAAGGTCTCGATCAGCTTGACGTAATCGGCGACGCGGTCGGCTGAATCCTTGTTGGCGCCGACATTGACGCCGACGATGCCGCCGTGCTGCGCGCGCGCGGCGAGCCGGCGCAACGCGACGTCCGCGCCGTCATTGTTGAAACCCATGCGGTTGATGATGGCCTCGTCGCGTTCGAGCCGGAACAGCCGCGGCCGCGGATTGCCGGCTTGCGGCTTCGGCGTCACCGAGCCGATCTCGACGAAGCCGAAGCCGAGCCGCAGCAAAGCGTCCGGCACCTCCGCGCTCTTGTCGAAGCCCGCGGCCATGCCGATCGGGTTGGGAAAGTTGAGCCCGAAGGCGCGCATCGCGAGCTTGGGGTCGTCGGCGCGCGGCTTGACCGGCGGCAGGAAGCGCAGGCCCTGGATCGCCAGGCGATGCGCGTCTTCCGGATCGAGCCAGCGCAGCACCGGCAGGGAAAAGGCGTCGAAGGCGCGGATCACGGGGCAAGCTCCGGAACGTCGTGGCCGCCGTCGGAGCGGGTGTTGAGGTTCATCACCGCGATCACGGCGCCGAGATCGAGCTCGCCATAGAGATGCGGAAACAGCTCCTCATTGCGCGAGCGCTCCCAGCGCAGCTCGCTGCCGAGCGCGTCGCCATCGACCTCCACCAGGAACAGCGCGCGCTGCCCGAAATAGTGCTTGCGCAGGGTTTCGGGAACCTGTTCGGCGGTCGAGAAATGGATGAAGCCGTCGCGCGCATCATCTGCGCTGCCCCGGTAGACACCCTGCCGTTCCGCCTCACGCCAGGCCGAGGCCGGACAGATTTTGTAGATCTTGACCACCGCTTGCGCAGTCCTGTTTGCTCTTTGAGTCTTTTGGGTTTTTTCGTCTCGTGGGGTCCGCAAAAACCCCGGCGCGACCGTAAAGGCCGCCCCTGCCGAACTCAAGACCTCAAGACTTTCCGGTCCGATGAAATCGGAACGGAAAGGCTCTGGAATGTTGTTTTTGACGCGTTGTTGACGCGAACCAGGACCCACCTCGCTTGAAAACGCTTTCTTTCGCCGCCACTTGCGCGAAAAACGGAAAACCGGTTGATTTGAGGACAATTTTCCTGAGTTGCGACGGGCTCGACCTTGCATGGTCAGACAGGCCAAAGCGCAGAGGATACTCACTCACGACCAGATCTGGATCGCGCTGGATCGGCTGGCGGCGCGCGCCGGTTTGTCGCCGTCCGGCCTTGCCAAGCGCGCCGGGCTCGATCCCACCACCTTCAACAGGTCCAAGCGTGTCACTTCGGACGGCCGCGAGCGCTGGCCCTCGACCGAATCGATCGCCAAGGCGCTGGCGGCGGCAGACGCCTCGTTCGACAGCTTTGCGCGGCTGGTCGACGATGACGCCGGCGACGGCCGCTCGGTCCCGCTGCTCGGTTTCGCGCTGGCCGGCGCGAGCGGGGCCTTCGACGAATCCGGCTTTCCCGCCGGCAAAGGCTGGACCGAAACCGCGCTTCCGGCCACCGAGGACAGCCACAGCTTCGCGCTGGAGATTTCCGGCGATGAGTTTGCCCCCGTCTACCGCCACGGCGACATCGTGCTGGTTTCACCGCGCGCGCCGATCCGTAAAGGCGATCGCGTGGTGGTGCGAAGCAGGACGGGCGAGGTGACGATCGCAACGCTGAAGCGCCGTACCGCGAAGGCCCTGGAGCTGCAATTGCTCAATGCATCGCAAGCCGTGCGCACGATGGCGGCGGGCGAGGTGGCGTGGATCGCGCGGATTGTGTGGACGAGCCAGTGACTGCGGCGGCAGTTAGGCGACTTCCGTTGCATCGACACGACGCAACTGAGTGAGCGCATCCACGGCGCGCCTCACAGCACTTCGAAGATCTTGTAGGCGACGGCGCCCTCGACGAGATAACCCTTGCCGACACAGACGATGTCATTGAGCCAGGCGTAGGTCTGCGAGCCGGTTTCGAACAGCGGATTGGTGCGGAAGTAATATCCGGCGGGATCGACCCTGGTGCGTCGCGCCGGATCCGCCATCTCGGCGCGCAGAGCCTGCGGCGTCACCCAGCGGCCGCCATAGGTCATATAGATCAGCTCGCCATCATGCGTCCGCAGCGACAGGCGGACATCGAGCGTCATGGCGCCATCGGCGCGAAACAACGCCCAGTCGCCGCCGCCCCGCAGCACCTCGCCGCGCAGGCGTGGGCCTTCGAACGAGCCCTTGGCTGCGCCGAACAGCACGCGCTGCCCGACGGGCCCGGCGCCGAAATTGAGGCGCGGATCGAGATCGACGACGATGTCGAAGAGATGTCGGGTCTCGAGATCGCCGACGGATTTGACGCGGGGATCGGTCATGGTCTGGGCACTCCTTGATGCCTGGATGGGATTTGCCGGCGGCTAAGCCGCCTGTGTCGCATCGCCAAACAGCTTGCGCCTGACTGCATCGGTCGAGAGGCCGGATTGGGCGCACAGCTCGGAGAGATCGAAGACGAAGCGTTCATGCGCGATTTTGTGGTCGCGGAAGGCGAAGGCGATGAACACAGGCAACTCGGCACGGCGCCCATTGGGCGCGCCCCCGAAGCGATCACCCGTCATCGTCATCCGGGCGGTGCCCCAGCAGACCAGCGTGTCGGCGGAATTGGCGTGGCCATTCAGCGTGACGTGATAGTCCGGGAATGACTTGAAGAAGCGCGTCAGGACGCGCTCGTTTTCGGCAAGACCCTGCGCCCTGGTGCCGAAGGCCGGCGTCTCCAGCACCATGTCCGGATGCAGGACTTCCAGCGCCGCAGCGACATCCTGCCGGCTCTTGGCGATCACCAGCCTTCCGCCAGCTCGAACATTCGCTTGCCATCCACAGCTTCGGCTTCCGCATTCTAGTTGAATAATACATACATCATGTATGTTATATGCGGTTTGATACCAACGCGTCAAGCCTTAGGTTGCGCGCGATGCGGGCGAAGGATCCTCCGAGAAGTCGTCGGGAAGAGTACAGCGAAGCCACCAGGCAGGCGCTGCTCGATGCCGGACGCGAAGCGTTTGCCGCCAATGGATTTCAGGCGTCGGGCATGGAGGCGATTTCGCGGGCGGCGCGGGTCACGCGCGGCGCGTTCTACCATCACTTCGAGGACAAGAAGGCGCTGTTCGACGCCGTGGTGGTTGCCATGCAGCGCGAGGCGGCCCGCCGGATCGAGGCCGCGGCGCGGAACGAGCGCAAGATCTGGGATCGTCTCAGCGCCGGCATCGACGCCTATCTCGACGCCTGCGAAGAGCCGGCCTATGCGCGCATTGTCATCCAGGAAGCGCAGGCCGTGCTCGGCGAGCCGCGCTATCGCGAGATCGAGGAGACCTACCCGACCGCGCTCCTGATCGCGACGCTGCGGGCTCTGAAGCGCGATGGCGAATTGAACGCGGACGATGTCGATCTGCTCAGCCGGATGATCGACGCGATGATCTGCAAGATCGGGCTGTTGCTCCCCCACGCGGACGATTCCAGAAAGCTGCGCAGAGACGGACAGAAGATCGTCGCGGCGGTGCTGGAGACCTTTCGCCACAAGGCTTGAACTCCTTGATCCTGCGAGCGCCCTCGATCGCCATTGCGACTCACAGGCCCTCTCGCATAGGTTGCGGCCGATATTGCGGCTCCGGCTTTATCTTGGGGGAATACGATGAATCGCCGTCACGCATTGAAGGCCTTGGCAGGTCTCGCGCTTTGTCCAATCTGCAAGCCGGCCTTCGCCGCCGAAGGCGCGCATTGGAGCTATGAAGGCGCCGGCGGCCCGGCCAAATGGGGCGATCTCGACGCGGCCAACAAGGCTTGCGCGGTCGGCCTGCAGCAATCGCCGATCGACATCGAGGGGACGATCAGGTCGCAATTGCCGGTTCTGAAGCTGAACTGGGGCAAGAGCGCCGACACCATCGTCAACAACGGGCACACGATCCAGCTCAACTTTGCCGAGGGCAGCACGCTGATGCTCGGCGACGTCAAGTACAAGCTGCTTCAGGTGCACTTTCACCGGCCGAGCGAGCACATGATCGGCGGCAGGAATTTTCCGATGGAGGCGCATTTCGTCCATCGCAACGAGGCCGGCGGGCTCGCCGTGGTCGGCGTGCTGATGGCCGAGGGCAGGCCGAACCCGGCCTTCGGCAAGATCGTCAAGACCATGCCGGCGGCGGAAGGCCCGGCGGTGAAGGCCGATGCCGGCATCGATCCGCACGCTTTGCTGCCCTCGAAGCTGAGCTATTTCCGCTATCCCGGCTCGCTGACGACGCCGCCCTGCTCGGAAGTGGTCGAATGGCTGCTGCTGACCACCCCGATCAAGGTGTCGGCCACCGATGTCGCCGCATTCGCAAAGCTCTATCCGATGAACGCGCGCCCGGTGCAGAAGGACAACCGGCGCTACGTGCTGCGTTCGATCTGAGCGGCGACTCCAATCCATGCCGTCGTCCCGGCGAACGCCGGGACCCATACCGCGTGATCTGTCGAAGGACGGCGGTCTTCGTACCGACGCAAGCGCAACTACGAATCTTCGCCTAGCTTCTCCCTGGGGTTATGGGTCCCGGCGTTCGCCGGGACGACAGTCGAACGTGGAGCGAAGGGCAACGCGTGCCTCACGCGCTCCGCGCCAGCGCCCCGTCGATCATGTTCACCGCGTTCTGCACGCCGTACACGGCGACGAAGGAGCCGAAGCGCGGGCCCTTCTCCTGGCCGAGCAGCACCTGGTAGAGCATGTTGAACCAGTCCAGCGTGACGCCGGGACGGCCGTCCTTGCCCTTCTTGACCTGGTCGAGGAACGGCTCGCGGCGGCCGATCTCATAGACGACGTTCTGGATCTCCTCGGCCGATGCGTCCGGCGCAAGCTGCGACAGCGCATCGCGTAGATCCTGCAGCGCCGCACGCTCGGTGTCCGTCGGCACGCGAAACTGTTTCGTCGGCGCGACGAAGTCGCGGTAATAGTTGATGGCGTAACCGACCATCGCGTCCAGCTTGGGGTGCGTCTGCGGCGACACGCCGGGACGATAGCGGCCGATGAAGCCCCACAGCGTCTCGGCATTCTCCGCGTTCGACGACGACACCAGCGTCAGCAGCAGCTGGAAGGTCACGGGCATGTCGCCCTTCGGCGGCTTGCCGTTGTGGATGTGCCAGACCGGATTGCCGAGCTGCTGCTTGCCGTCCTGCTTGGCGAAGCCGTCGATGAATTGCTGATAGTCGTCGACGTTGCGCGGGATGACGTCGAAATACAGCCGCTTGGCCGCCTTCGGCTCGCGATACATGAACAGCGACAGCGATTCCGGCGAGGCATAGCGCAGCCATTCGTCGATGGTCAGGCCGTTGCCCTTCGACTTCGAGATCTTCTGGCCCTTCTCGTCGAGAAAGAGCTCGTAATTGAAGCCTTCGGGCGGCGTGGCGCCGAGCGCCCTGGCGATCGCGCCGGACAGCTTCACCGAGTCGATCAGGTCCTTGCCGGCCATCTCGTAGTCGACGCCGAGCGCGACCCAGCGCATCGCCCAGTCGGCCTTCCACTGACACTTGACGCTGCCGCCGGTGACGGGCGTTTCGACCTCCTGGTTCGTATCGGGGTCGACATAGGTCACCGTGCCGGCCGCGACGTCGCGGCGGATCATCGGCACCTGCAGCACGATGCCGGTGGTCTTGCTGATCGGGAGGAACGGCGAATAGGTGGCGCGGCGGTCGGGGCCCAGCGTCGGCAGGATGATCTCCATCACCTTGTCGTAGGCGGCGAGCATCTTGAGCAGCGTCGCGTCGAAGCGGCCCGACGTGTAATAATCGGTCGAGCTCGCGAACTCGTAGTCGAAGCCGAAATGATCGAGGAAGGCGCGCAGCCGCGCATTGTTGTGGTGCCCGAACGAGGGGTACTCGTTGGAGAACGGATCCGGCACCCGCGTCAGCGGCTTGCCGAGATGCGCGGTCAGCATCTCCTTGTTGGGGACGTTGTCGGGCACCTTGCGGAAGCCGTCCATGTCATCGGAGAAGGCGAGCAGGCGCGTCTTGATCTTGTCCTCGGTGAGCACGCGAAAGGCGTGCCGCACCATCGAGGTGCGCGCGACCTCGCCGAACGTGCCGATATGCGGCAGGCCGGACGGTCCGTAGCCGGTCTCGAACAGCACCTCGTCCTTCGGGCTCTTCTTCAGCCGCGCGACGATGGCCTTCGCCTGCTCGAACGGCCAGGCGTTGGATTGTTCGGCGAGCGCACGCAGATCGCTCGGACTCATGCTGGGATCGATAACGGACATCAAGACGGGCCTCCGGGCCGCGGAAAATAGCGATTTCCGGGCAGAATGCAAAAGTTGCGGGGCAACGATTGCTGAATCGTAGGGTAGGCAAAGCGAAGCGTGCCCACCATTCATAAGACGTGGGCACGGCGCTTGCGCGCCTTTGCCCACCCTACGGCAGCTCGCGTGCCGCAAGAGCGCGCAGCTAAAACGGGCTCACCGAGAAATAGCGCAGCCACAGATCGGTGTAGCGGCCCTTTTCCCAGACGCGGAACAGCGCCCAGTTCAAGGCCTGGCGCAGCACGTCGTTGCCCTTGCGCACGGCGATGCCGATGCCTTCGCCGAAGAAGCGGCTCTCGACGAAGGGGCCGCCGGAGAAGGCGCAGCAATCGCCGGAATCGGTGCCGTTGATCCAGAACGCCAGCGAGATGGCGTCGCCGAAGATGAAATCGACCTCGCCCTTGCGCAAGGCGGCGCGCATCGCCTCGTCACTGGGATAGGCATGCAGCTCCGCATCGGTGAACATGGCCTTGAGATAGGCCTCGTGCGCGGAGCCGGCGATGACGCCGACCTTCTTGCCCTCGAGATATTCGGGCCGGATTTCCGGCATCACCGCGTCCTTGCGCGAGGCGAAGCGCGCCGGCACGCGATAATAGGGATCGGTGAAGTCGACGCGGGCGCGCAGCTGCGGGCTCACCGCCATCGAGGCGATGATGGCATCGCCGCGGTTGGAGGAGAGCGCATCGACCAGCGTCTCGAAGCGGCGCATCTGCACCGTGCAGGTGACCTTGATCTCCTCGCACAGGCTGCGGGCGAGATCGACGTTGAAGCCGGCCGGGTTGCCGTCGGCGCCGGTGTAGTTGAAGGGCGGATAGTCGGTCTCGGTCAGGAAGCGGATCACGGTCAGGCGCGACAGGTCCGGCCGTTCCGGCCGCCGCCGCGGGTCCCAGAAGCCGGGCACGGCCTGCGGGGCGGCCTGAGGCGCGACCTGCGGCGTGGCCTGGGGTGCCGCCGGGGGGCGCTTGGCGGGAGCCTGGGCCTCGGCGGCGGGGAGGCTCGCGAGCAGGCACGCGGTCACGGCCAGCCCGGTCAGCAAGCCACGGGCAGATTTGGTCGATTTCGCCTGTTGCGATGGAGCCATCGGCCGGAAATGAACGAATTTCGTTGGGATCGGAGGGCGTTATAGACCATCCCGCCGGGAACGCGAGCGCGGAATGTGGCTGGGTGAAGGTCCCTCGGCCGTCATGGCCGGGTCAAGACCGGCCATGACGATCTGGAAGCAATTGGACCCGAACGCAGCCTTCAAAGATACTTCCTCAAATCGGCCGCCGCCTCTTCCGGCGTCCGCTTCAGATTGAACGGCGAAACGAAGCGGCCGTCGCGGTCCATCAGGTAGATCAGCGCGGTGTGGTCCATGGTGTAGTCGCCGTCCTTGGTCGGGATCTTCTTGGCGTAGACCCGGTAGGAGGTGATGACCTTGGCGATCTCGGCGGGGTCGCCGGACAGGCCCTCGAGGTGCGGATCGAAGCTCGACAGGTATTCCTTCATGGTCGCCGGCGTATCGCGCTCGGGATCGACCGAGATGAAGACGGCATTGACCTTGTCGGCATCCTTGCCCATGACGCGCAGCACTTCCGAGATCTCGAACAGCGAGGTCGGGCAGACGTCGGGGCAATGGGTGTAGCCGAAGAAGATCAGGGTCGGCTTGCCCTTGAGGCTCTTGTCGGTGACGGCCTTGCCGTTCTGGTCGGTAAGCTGGAACGGGCCGCCGATCGCAGCCGGCTGCGCCACCTTGCTGACCCCGCCCATGGCCCAGAACATGATCAGCAGCCCGACAACGAGGCTTGCCGCGAAGGCGGTCGCGATCACCAGCGGACGGGTGGCGGAGCTCATGAGCGGGAAACTTCCTGTCGCGGATCAGAAGCAGGCGGCGAAGCCGGTCCTGATCATTTCGAAGAACATTTGCGTGCCGTAGTGGAACCACAGCGCCATCGTGCCGAGCACCAGCAATCCGCCGATCGCCGCACCCGCCCACAGCAGCACGGACGGCGTCCGGCCGGCAGTGGACGAATTGTCCTGTAACGGATGCGTCGGGTGCAGTGGTTGAGCCATGACAACGATCGAGACAACGATCGAGGGCGAAGGCCCCCGGTTCCCAAGCCTTCAGATAGGCTTTGGCCCGCCTGCGGGCAAGACGCCGCCGGCGGGCTAGAACGATCCAGTCAGGTCGAGAACGTCAGTGCAGCAGCTGGCCCCGGGCGGATTCGATCTGGTCCGCTTGCGGGAGAGGCCGGCGCGACGGCTTGATGGTCGAGGCCTGCGCGTCCATGTAGCAGGGCTTGTACATGGCCTGGAGCTGCTTGCCCCTCAGGAACAGCATATTCGGGGTGAGGCCGCCGCGCTGGCTGATCCAGCGCCTCACGTGCGAGGGATACATCGCATAGAGCATCTGGGTCGCCTCGGGATTGGTGACGGCGCGGCCATTGCGGCCGAAATCCCAGGCGGCGTGGAAGCCGAGCGTCGCGCTCGAGGTCACGCAGATGCGGTCATGCGGGATGGCGCCCAGGACGATGGTACAGGCGGATGCGCAAAGGCCGTCGATGATGACGGTCTCGCCTGATTGACGCAGGTCCTGATACTTGTCGACGTAGGTTCCAATCCGGCCACCGCGGTCATCCGCGATCCGAACCACCGCGTGAGAAGCCCCCATGCCAGCGATCAACAGAACCGCCGCAAGCAACCCCGTCAGAAACTTCATTGGCCCCCGCCCCAGTCGAATTCGAATCTGCGTGTCAGGTGGTGATGCACGGCTAGCGTCCGTCGTAACCGAGGTTTTGTCTAGGCAGGCCGGCTGACTCAAAACAAATTCAAATCCAGTGTTGCGTCCGCGCTGCACCCGGTGGGTCTCCATCCCAAAGTGGAACAAGTTAATGAGGTCTTACGCGCCGCACCCTTGATCTCAGTTGCAACCGCCGGCTTCAATCCGGGCAACTACAGGGGGGAAACTCATGGAGGGGGAAGTGCATGGCTGAGGAAACAGACGTCATCGTCGTCGGGGCGGGACTGTCGGGGCTCGTGGCCGCCACCGAGATTGCCGACGCGGGCAAGCGCGTCATCGTGGTCGACCAGGAAGGCGAGCAGTCGATCGGCGGCCAGGCATTCTGGTCGTTCGGCGGCCTGTTCCTGGTCGATTCGCCGGAGCAGCGCCGGCTCGGCATCAAGGACTCCTTCGACCTCGCCATGCAGGACTGGATCGGCGCCGCCGGCTTCGACCGCGACGAGGATTTCTGGCCGCGGCAATGGGCCGAGGCCTATGTCGCCTTCGCGGCCGGCGAGAAGCGCGCCTGGCTGCGGGCGATGGGCCATCGCTTCTTCCCCGTGGTCGGCTGGGCCGAGCGCGGCGGCTACGACGCGATGGGGCACGGCAATTCGGTACCGCGCTTTCACGTCACCTGGGGCACCGGGCCCGGCATCGTCGAGCCGTTCGAGCGCCGCGCGCGCGAGGCGATGCGGAGCGGCCGGCTGAGCTTCAGGTTCCGCCACCGCGTCGACGCGCTCTCGATCACCAACGGCACGGTGGACGGCGTCAGCGGCGCCATCATTGCCCCCGACGCCATCGAGCGCGGCAAGAGCTCCTCGCGCAACGTGGTCGGCGAGTTCGCGCTGAAGGCGCAGGCCGTGATCGTGGCCTCCGGCGGCATCGGCGGCAATCACGAGCTGGTCCGGCAGAACTGGCCGAAACGGCTCGGCGATCCCCCGAAATTCATGATCTCCGGCGTGCCCGAGCATGTCGACGGCCGCATGATCGGCATCACCGAGAAATCAGGCGCGCGGCTGATCAACCGCGACCGCATGTGGCATTATGTCGAGGGCATCCAGAACTGGTCGCCGATCTGGCCGCGCCACGGCATCCGCATCCTGCCCGGACCCTCCTCGATGTGGTTCGACGCAACCGGCACGCGGCTGCCGGCGCCGCTCTTCCCCGGCTCCGACACGCTCGGCCAGCTCAAATACATCATGTCGACGGGCTACGATTATTCCTGGTTCATCCTGACCCAGAGCATCATCAAGAAGGAGTTCGCGCTGTCGGGCTCGGAGCAGAACCCCGACCTCACGGGAAAGAGCTGGCGCATGACCTTGCGCCGCGCCACCAACAAGGGCGCGCCGGCGCCGGTGGAAGCATTCAAGAGCCATGGTGTCGACTTCATCGTACGCGACAAGCTCGAGGATCTCGTTGCGGAGATGAACAAGCTCGCCGGCAGCGACCTCCTCAAGCTCGCGCATATCAGGACGCAGATCGAGGCGCGCGACCGCGAGATCGCCAATCCTTACGTCAAGGATGCGCAGGTGATGAACATCCACAATGCGCGCCGCTATATCGGCGACAGGCTGATCCGCACCGCCTCCCCACACCGCATCCTGGATCCCGCGCAGGGGCCGCTGATCGCGGTCAAGCTCAACATCCTCACTCGCAAGACGCTGGGCGGCTTCGAGACCGACCTCGAGTCCCGCGTGTTCGGCGGCGAGGGCCGCGTCATTCCCGGCCTCTATGCGGTCGGCGAAGCCGCCGGCTTCGGCGGCGGCGGCGTGCACGGCTATCGCTCGCTCGAAGGCACCTTTCTCGGCGGCTGCCTGTTCTCGGGCCGCAATGCGGGCCGGTCGGCAGCAAAGGCGGTGGGCTGAACCGCACCCTGCGACGCGCCGCTCATCGCCCGACTCGGATGTAGATCTGCCCGGAAATGCATGCGCGTTCGGCTACGCATGCGTGCCGGGCAACGCATGCGTGCCGGGGGTGGCAGAGCGCGAGGTGCTGGGCTAGACAGAGCCGCCATTCCAGTGAGGAGATCCCCAATGAGCATCCAGCGTTTCGAAACCGGCCCGCGCATGAGCCAGGTCGTCGTCCACGGCAACACCGTCTATCTCGCCGGCGTCGTCGCCAACAAGGCCGCCGGCGAAAGCGTGACGAAGCAGACCCAGGACATCCTGGCGACCATCGACGGCCATCTCGCCAAGGCCGGCACCGACAAGTCGAAGCTGCTCTCGGCCACGATCTACATCACCGACATGAAGACCTTCGGCGAGATGAATGCGGTGTGGGACGCCTGGGTGTCGCCCGGCAACACCCCCGCGCGCGCCACCGTCGAAGCCAAGCTGGCGGCGCCGCAATACACCGTCGAGATCATGGTGACTGCCGCGAAGTAGTCTTCACAACAACTCGCATGCGAGATGGAGCGCGATGACAACATCATCGCGCTCTTTTTTGCGCAACGATGACCTGCGAGGTAATCGATCCTCGCGCGTGAACCTTCGATAGTGCGGTCAGCCGGACAACACGGCGCCATCGAAGGAGAGCATCATGACCGACCCCGTCACCATCGCCCGCCGCTACATCGAGCTCTGGAATGAGCGCACGGCCGGCCGGCGCCGCGAGCTGCTCAGCGAAAACTGGACGAGTGATGCGAGCTATGTCGATCCCTTGATGAAGGGCGACGGCCGCGACGGCATCGAGGCCCTGATCGCCGGCGTGCAGCAGCGCTTTCCCGATTTCAAATTCCACCTGATCGGCGAGCCCAACGGTTACGGCGATCGCATCCGCTTCTCGTGGGGGCTTGGTCCCGACGGCGGCGACAGCCCGATCAAGGGCACGGATTTCGCCGTGCTGAAGGACGGCCGCATCAGCAGCGTGACCGGATTTCTCGATCAGGTCCCGGCCGCGGCGTGAGACTGCTGGCCTTCCTCGTGAAGGCGGGGAGGGCGGTCGTATCCGGTTCTGAGCGGCATCGGAGCGCACGCCTCGTCCTTCGAGACGACCGCTTTGCGGTCTCCTCAGGATGAGGCTCAGCGGCATCGCGGGTTGTTGAAAACTGCTACCGCGCACTCCGTCCTCATCCTGAGGGCCCGCCAGAGGCGGGCGTCTCGAAGGATGGCTGCAGAGGCAGTCTTCGAATGCGATAACCCTCCTCGTGCAGGCGGGGAGGGCGCACCCCCTCGACGAAGCCATCCCCACGGCTTACCTGTCATGCCGTGCCGCCTCGTATCCTCCAAACATCGGCCGAGCCCGCCGCGCTGCTGCCGAGCCGCTTCCAGCAATGGTTCGCAAGCCGCGGCTGGTCGCCGCGCGCGCATCAATTGGCGCTGCTGGAGAAGGCGCGCGAGGACCGTTCGGCGCTGCTGATCGCGCCGACCGGCGCCGGCAAGACGCTGGCGGGATTCTTGCCGACGCTGGTGGAGCTGTCGACGGAGGCGGCCAAACGGACCGCGGGTGCGAAGCAAAGCCTCGTCTCCACCGGCCGCGGCGTGCAACGAACCGGCGGCCTGCACACGCTTTACATCTCGCCCCTGAAAGCGCTCGCCGTCGACATCGCGCGCAATCTGGAGCGGCCGATCGCGGAGATGGCGCTGCCGATCAAGGTCGAGACCCGCACCGGCGACACGCCGGTGTCGCGGCGGCAGCGGCAGCGGCGCTATCCGCCGGACGTGCTGCTGACGACGCCGGAGCAGCTTGCATTGCTGCTGTCCTCCGACGACGCGCCGTTCCTGTTCTCCTCCTTGAAGCGCATCGTGCTCGACGAGCTGCATGCGCTGGTGACCTCCAAGCGCGGCGATCTGCTCTCGCTCGGCCTCGCGCGGCTGTGGCGGCTGGCGCCGCAGCTGCGCGCGATCGGCCTGTCGGCAACCGTGGCCGAGCCGGAGCAGCTCGCGCGCTTCCTGGTGCCGCAGCCCGACGGCAAGGAGCGAGCAGCCGACATCGTCGTCGCCGGCGGTGCCGCGCCGCCCGTGGTCGAGATGCTCGATACGCGCGAGCGGCTGCCCTGGGCAGGCCACAGCGCGCGCCACGCGCTCCCCGAAATCTACGAGCTGATCAAAGCGAACAAGACCACGCTGGTCTTCGTCAACACGCGCAGCCAGGCCGAGATGCTGTTCCAGAATCTCTGGAGCATGAACGACGACGGCCTCGCGATCGCGCTGCATCACGGCTCGCTCGACGTCGCCCAGCGCCGCAAGGTCGAGGACGCGATGTCGGCAGGAAGACTGCGCGGCGTGGTCTGCACCTCCTCGCTCGACCTCGGTGTCGACTGGGGCGATGTCGATCTCGTCGTCAATATCGGCGCACCCAAGGGCTCCTCGCGCCTGATGCAGCGCATCGGCCGCGCCAATCATCGCCTCGACGAGGCCTCGCGCGCGGTGCTGGTGCCGGCCAACCGTTTCGAGGTGCTGGAGTGCCGCGTCGCGATCGACGCCATTGCCGAGAACGCGCAGGACACGCCGCCCCTGCGCACCGGGGCGCTGGACGTGCTGGCCCAGCACGTGCTCGGCTGTGCCTGCGGCGAGCCGTTCCTCTCCGACGAGCTTTATGCCGAGGTTCGCACCGCAGCGCCTTACGCCGAGCTGTCGCGGCAGGATTTCGACGATGTCGTCGATTTCGTCGCCTCCGGCGGTTACGCGCTGAAGACCTATGAACGCTTCGCCCGCATCAAGCAGGACAAGGAGGGGCGCTGGCGCGTCGCCAACCCCAAGGTGCGGCAAAGCTACCGCATGAATGTCGGCACCATCGTCGAGGACGACATGCTGAAGGTGCGTCTGGTGCGCTCGCGCGGCGGCGGTAGCGGATCGACCGGCGTGATCGCGCGCGGCGGCCGGCTGCTCGGCGAGATCGAGGAGGCCTTCATCGAGGGCCTCAGCCCCGGCGACACCTTCGTGTTCTCGGGCGAGGTGGTGCGCTACGAGACCCTGGTCGAGGACCAGGTCTATGTCTCGCGCGCGCATGACAAGGACCCGAAGGTGCCGTCCTATATGGGCGGCAAGTTTCCGCTCTCGACCTATCTCGCCGAACGCGTGCGCCGGCTGCTCGATGACGGCCGCGCCTGGGCCGGCCTGCCGGAGCAGGTGCGCGACTGGCTGTCGCAGCAGAAGGACGTCAGCAAGGTGCCGGCGGTGCGCGAGCTGCTGGTCGAGAGCTTCCCGCGCGCCAACAAGCATTATCTGGTCTGCTACCCGTTCGAAGGCCGGCTCGCGCACCAGACCCTCGGCATGCTGCTGACGCGCCGGCTGGAGCGTGCCCGTGCCCGGCCGCTCGGCTTCGTCGCCAATGAATATGCCATCGCGGTCTGGGCGCTCGGCGACATGTCCTTCATGATCCGCGACGGCCGGATCGACCTCGACGCGCTGTTCGACCCCGATATGCTCGGCGACGATCTCGAAGCCTGGCTCGCCGAGTCGGCCTTGATGAAGCGCACCTTCCGCAATTGCGCGATCATCTCCGGCCTGATCGCGCGCCGGCACACCGGCGAGGAGAAGAGCCGCCGCCAGGTGCTGTTCTCGACCGATCTCGTCTATGACGTGCTGCGCAAGCACCAGGCCGATCACGTCCTGTTGCGCGCCGCGCGCGCCGACGCTGCCACCGGCCTGCTCGATCTGCGCCGCCTCAGCGACATGCTGATGCGCATCCAGGGGCGCATCACGCTCCGGGAACTCGACCATGTCTCGCCGCTCGCCGTCCCGGTGATGCTGGAAATCGGCCGCGAGTCAGTTTATGGCGAAGCTGCAGACGAGCTCTTGGCCGAAGCGGCCGATGAGCTCGTCAAAGAGGCGATCTCGTAGACTGCTGCAGCAATGTTTTTTGGGGGCTCAATTCTCTCCACGTCATGCCCGGGCTTGACCCGGGCACCCACGTCTTTGTCTCCGCGGCAAGAACGTGGATGGCCGGGACAAGCCCGGCCATGACGGAGAATGTGGCGGTATCGATAACTTCGACCCGGCACGTTGACGTCGCAGGCATCGCGCTGCACGCCGATCTCTCCGGCGCGCTGTTCTGGGAAGAGCAGCGCCTGCTCGTCGTCTCCGACCTGCATCTGGAAAAGGGCTCGAGCTTCGCCACGCGCGGCGTGCTGCTGCCGCCCTACGATACGCTGGCGACGCTGAGCCGTCTTGCCGCCGTCATCGCCCGCCACGATCCCCGAATGGTGATCGCCCTCGGCGACAGCTTTCACGACCGCACGGCGCATGAACGGTTGTCGCCGGACGATCGCGAGGCCGTCGGCGCGCTGCAGAGCGGCCGCGACTGGATCTGGATCTCCGGCAACCACGATCCGATGCTGCCGCCTGATCTCGGCGGCACCGTCGCCGAGCAGGTCGCGATCGGCCCGATCACCTTCCGTCACGAGCCGACCGGCGCGCCCGGCGAGATCGCCGGCCATCTCCATCCCAAGGCGCGCGTCTCGGCGCGCGGCCGCTCCATGGAGCGCCGCTGCTTCGCCTCCGACGGGATGCGCGCGGTGATGCCGGCGTTCGGCGCCTATGCCGGCGGCCTCAGCATCCGCGACGCCGCATTCGCGAAGATCTTCCCGGCCGATGGCTTCGTCGCCCATCTGCTCGGCGACCGCCGCGTCCACGCCATTGCCGCCTCGCGCTGTTCCTGAGATTTCCGGGCAGTCTCGAACAAATTAAGAACACTTTAGCAAGTCTTTGATATATCATTGTGATTCGGCGCATCGCCGGCACAATATCTAGCGTCTGTCAGACTTTGCGAGGACTAGATGTCCACCATCGCCTTCGATCAATTCGCCCTCACCCGGATCGCCGATTTCGCGCGCTCGCTGTCGCGGCTGCATCAGGCGGCGCGGCGCCAGCGCATCGACGACGACCAGTTCGACCGCGAGTTCAACGCGGTGTGCCAGTCGATCTGGGGCTACACCATCGACGACATCAGCGACGATCTGTTCGTGGCCGAGGATCATCTGTTTCTCGACACGCTGGACGAAGCGCAGGCGCGCATCTTCGCGGCCGAGCAGGGCTACGACCTCGTCGGCGATCACGGCATGCTGACGGACTGGTGGGGCTTCTGCTGGATGATCCTGGCCGAGAAGCGCGGCCTGTTGACGCCGGACAACCGCGCCGCCGCGCGCGCGGCGATCGAGGAGAAATATCTGGCGGCGCCGAACGTGATCGGGGTGATCATCGGGAGGTGATCGTTTCGTGCCCCGGACAAAGCGCATCGCGTCAGCGGTGCGCTGCAGAGCCGGGGTCCAGGCTTGCGGCATTCTGGGTCCCGGCTCAACGTCGCATCGCTTCGCGCTACGCCGCCGTCCGGGACACGAGATCAATCCAACCCCGCCCGCTTCGCCGATTTCTGCGCCGTCGTCTTCGGCACGGTCACATCGGGCAGCGCCTCACGCACGATCTCTGCGGCAGGGGCATCTGCCGACACCGTCTCTGCCCGCACCGGGGCCACCTTCATCTCGCCGAGGCGGGCGCGGACCTGGGCGGTGAGGCCGGGATAGGAGGCAACCGGGGTGAAGTCCGCAGCCTGGTCATTGCCGACGCGGATGCCGGTATAGGCGACGAGGCCGTCGGTGGTGGCAATCACGTCGCCGGCCTTCAGCGACGAATCCAGCGCAAGATCGACCGGAGCGAGGCCGACCGGATCACGGCCGTTGCAGGTACAGTCGGCGCGCAGCGCCTTGCGATAGGCGAACGCGTTCTCGCTGTCGGCGTAGCGCTCGCCGGTCTGCGAATAGGCACCGTCGATGCTGGATCCAAAATAGACCTTTGTCGCGGTGGCAGGGCAGAAGGCCTGACACATCTGCACTGGTGAGACCATGCCTCGCATCAGCGGGAAATACTTGCCATCGCAGCTGCGCACGCAGAAAGCCGGGCCCGAGCCACCGGCTGCGGCCGAGCGTGTCGGCGGCACATATTGCGGATTCTGCTGGCCTGTGGAGGGATCGGAGTAGGAGTTCGGCTGCTGTGGCTGCGGCCGCTGCATTCCGCCGAACAGGAAGTCGAACAGGCCTTCGGCCGAAACCGGGGCCGGGGCCGCAAGCATGGGAACCGCAACCATCACGGCTGCGAGCATCGCGCGACGCCGCGTATGGGACAACTCTGTACGCACAGCTCACTCCACCCGACGCTACGGAACCGGTCAGGACCGTTCGAGGTCTTCAGCACACGATTCACCGTAATGCGCGATGGTAAATGAGCGGTTGCGTGGAGGCGGTTTCAAGACGAGGCGGTGATCTCTTTATGGCCGCGCGCAGCTTCACCGACGGCGTTGCTCCCGGGGCACGCTCGGGCATGCCGACGGAGAATCAATCGTCCTCTCTTACGCCTTCAAGAACTCCGAGGCCTTGTACAGCGAACGGAACGGCAGGCCGGCCGCGCCGAAGGTGTCGGTGGCGCCTTCCTCGCGGTCGACCATGGTCAGGACCAGCACCACATTGGCGCCGGTCTCGCGGACGGATTCCACCGCCTTCATCGCCGAGCCGCCGGTCGTGGTGACGTCCTCGACGATCACGACGCGCTTGCCTGCAAGCGTCTCGCCCTTCGGCAGGCCCTCGATCGCGAGCTTGGCGCCGTGCTCCTTCGGCTTCTTGCGCACGAAGAACGCCGCGATCGGATGGCCCTTGATCCAGGAGATCTGCGCCAGCGCACCGGCAAGCGGCACCGCGCCCATCTCGAGGCCGCCGATGAAATCGAGATTGTCGTCCTTCAGGGCCTCGTAGGTCAGCTCGGCGAGCAGGGTCGCGCCCTCGGGGTCGAGCATGGTCGGCTTCAGGTTGAAGTAGAAATCGCTCTTGCGGCCCGACGCGAGCGTCACCTCACCGCGGCCGAATGAGCGCCGGCGGATGATTTCGAACAGGCGGGCGCGGGAGGCAGATTTCGACACGGCGGTCCCTCGAAAAGCTTTTTGGAGGAGGCGGAATTTATCCGCGACGGGAGCGACATTCCAGAGGGTGTGTCCCTCGTCAACAGGGATCGGCCATCCCCGGCTGCCGGTTGTGGGGCCGCGACCTTCTGGAGTAGTTGAGAGCCCGGATCGGGCGCGACGCCTCCTCGGGAAGGAAACGGGAATGACCATCGAGCTGCACACCTGGAACACGCCGAACGGCCGCAAGATCTCGGTCGCGCTGGAGGAGATGGGGCTGCCCTACAAGGTGATCCCGGTGAACATCACCAAGGGCGAGCAGATGGCGCCGGAGTTCCTCAAGCTGTCCCCGAACAACAAGATCCCCGCGATCGTCGACCCCGAAGGTCCGGACGGCAAGCCCATCAGCATCTTCGAATCCGGCGCGATCCTGCTCTATCTCGGTGAAAAGACCGGCAAATTCCTGCCGAAATCGCTTGGTCAGCGGATCCCCGTCTACGAATGGCTGATGTGGCAGATGGGCGGCTTCGGTCCGATGCCGGGCCAGGTGCACCATTTCATCGCGCTCGAGAACGAGCAGGATCGCGCCTACGGCCTGAAGCGCTACATGGCGGAGACGCGCCGGCTCTACGGTGTGCTCGACCGCCGCCTGGACGGACGCGACTTCGTCGCCGGCGAGCTCTCGATTGCCGATTTTGCCATCCTGGGCTGGGCCTGGCGCCATCCTCGCCACAAGGTTGATCTGGCCGACTTCCCCAACGTCAAGCGCTGGTACGAGGCCCTGATGGCCCGGCCCGGGGTGAAGCGGGGGATGGAGGCGAAGCTGGATTGAGCTGATGCTGTCGTCGCCTGGCTTGACCGGGCGACCCAGTATTCCAGAGACGGCGGTGATTGAGTCGAGAGTCCGCGGCGTACTGGATGCCCCGGTCAAGCCGGGGCATGACAGTTGTGCCGTCACACCTTCTTCGCCTCCACCGCCATCCGCACCGCGAGCCCGGCCAGCACGGTGCCCATCAGCCAGCGCTGCACCAGCATCCAGCTCGGCCGGTTCGCCAGGAACAGCGCGATCGAGCCGGCGGCCAGCGCGATCATCGCATTGACGCTGACGCTGATCGCGATCTGGATTGCGCCCAGCACGACCGACTGCGTCAGCACGCTGCCGGCGGCGGGATCGATGAATTGCGGCAGCAGCGCCAGATACAGCATCGCGATCTTCGGGTTGAGCAGGTTGGTGACGAAGCCCATCGCAAACAATTTGCGCGGGCTGTCGATCGCGAGCTTCCTGACCTGGAACGGCGATCGTCCGCCGGGCTTCACCGCCTGCCAGGCGAGCCAGAGCAGATAGCCTGCGCCGGCGAAGCGCAGCGCGTCATAGGCAAAGGGAATGGCGAGCAGCAGCGCCGTGATGCCGAACGCCGCGCACAGCATGTAGAACACGAAGCCGAGCGCGACGCCGCCGAGCGAGACGATGCCGGCCGCCGGTCCCTGCGTGATCGAGCGCGAGATCAGATAGATCATGTTCGGTCCCGGCGTAAGCACGAGACCGAGGCTGACGAGGGCGAAGCCGAGCAGGGCGGAGGTGTGGGGCATGGCTGAACCGGTGCGGGAGATGCACTGGTTCTAATATGCGAGGCCGTGCCGGGCCATCGCGCAATTGCTCGGAGGACAATTCGATGCCCGCATGTCATCCCAGCGTCGTCCCCGCGAACGCGGGGACCCATACCCCCAGGGAGAAGTTTGACGCAAGGTAGTCATGGGCAATCTTCGCCAAACCAGATTCCGTGGTTATGGGTCCCCGCGTTCGCGGGGACGACACCGAGTGTGTGGCGGCAGCCAGCGCATGTTATGAGGGTAAAGAGCAGCCTCAATGCGCCTCGTCCCAATTGTTCGCCGCGCGCGCGTCCACGTGCAGCGGCACCGACAGCAGCACCGCCGGGAACGGCGCGTCCTGCATCACGTGCTGCACGACGGGGAGCGTCGCCTCGACCTCGGCGTCGGGCACCTCGAAGATCAACTCGTCATGGACCTGCAGCAGCATCTGCGCCGACAGCTTCTTCGCGGCGAGCGCGTCCTCGACCCGCGTCATGGCGCGGCGGATGATGTCGGCGGCGGTGCCCTGGAGCCGCGCGTTGATCGCGGCGCGCTCGTTGAAGGCGCGCACCGAGGCGTTGGAGGCCTTGATGTCGGGGTAGTGGCACTTGCGGCCGAACAGCGTGGTGACGTAGCCGTGGCTGCGGCAGAAGTCCCGCGTCTCGTCCATGTAGGCGCGGATGCCGGGGAAGCGCTCGAAATACTTCTTGATGTAGGCGGAGGCTTCCTCGCGGGCGATGCCGAGCTGGTTGGCGAGGCCGAACGCCGAGATGCCGTAAATGATGCCGAAATTGATTGCCTTGGCGCGACGGCGGATCTCGCTCGGCATGCCCTTGATCGGCACGCCGAACATCTCCGACGCCGTCATGGCATGAATGTCGAGGCCGTCGCGGAACGCCTGCTTCAGCACGGGAATGTCGGCGATCTCGGCGAGCAGCCGCAGCTCGATCTGCGAATAATCCGCCGAAACCAGCTTGTGTCCTGATGTCGCGATAAAGGCGCGGCGGATCTTTCGGCCGTCCTCGGTGCGCACCGGGATGTTCTGCAAATTCGGCTCGTTCGAGGACAGCCGGCCCGTCGTGGTCGCGGCCAGCGCGTAGGTCGTGTGCACGCGATGCGTCTGCGGATTGACATAGGTCGGCAGCGCGTCGGTATAGGTCGATTTCAGTTTCGAGACCTGGCGCCACTCCAGGATCTTCTTCGGGAAGTCGTGGCCCTGCTCGGCGAGCTCGTCCAGCACCTGCGCGGTGGTCGACCACGCGCCGGTCTTGGTCTTGGTGCCGCCTGATAGTCCCATCTTGCCGAACAGGATATCGCCGATCTGCTTGGGGCTGCCGACATTGACCGGCTCGCCCGCAATCTCCTGGATCTCGGCCTCGACGCGCGCGGCGGTCTGGGCAAAGTCGCCGGACAACCGCGACAGCACCTGGCGGTCGATCGAGATGCCGCGCCGCTCCATGCGCGCGAGCACGGAGACCAGCGGCCGCTCCAGCGTCTCATAGACCGTGGTCATGTGCTCGGCGACGAGGCGCGGCTTCAGCACGCGCCAGAGCCGCAAGGCGACGTCGGCGCCTTCGGCCGACAGCGGGGCGGCCTTGTCGATCGGCACCTGGTCGAAGGTGATCTTGCCCTTGCCGCTGCCGAGCAGCTCGTTCTCCTTCATCATGGCATGACCGAACCAGCGCTCGGACAGCGATTCCAGCGCTTGGGAGCCGCGACCGGCATCGAGCACGTAGGAGATCAGGAGCGCATCGTCGATGTTGCGCAGGGTGATGCCGTGCTGCGCCAGCATCACGGCGCTGAATTTGACGTCGAAGCCGATCTTGAGGATGCCGGCCGATTCCAGCACCGGCCGCAGCGCTGCGATCGCATCCGCATGCTTGACCTGATCTGGCGCGAGGCCCGCGTCGAACAGGCCCGCCCCGCCGCCGGACTGCTTGTGCGCCAGCGGCACGTAGCAGGCATCGTTCGGCGCCAGCGCCAGCGCGATGCCGCAGAGATCGGCCTGCATCGGATCGATCGAGTTGGCCTTGATCTCGATCGCGACATGACCGGCATCGTGGACGCGCGCGATGAAGGCGTCGAGTTCCCCAAGCGTCTTGATCGCGTGATACTTGCTGCGATCGACCGGAAGCTTGCGCAGCGCCTCTTCACGCGCGGCGGCGAGCGAGATCGGCGCGCCCTTCGGGCTCGCAGCCTTGTCCTCCTTGCTTGCCGACTTGTTGGGGCGGCTAGGCGCGGCTTGCGCCGGTGTGCCGGTCCCCGGTGCGGGCACGACGTCCGAGGGCGGCAGCGGCGTGAACACACTGGCGCCGCGGGCATAGCCCGGGTCGGCATCGACATTGGTGGGATCGATCTGCGCATATTCGGCGACGCGCCGCGTCAGCGTGGTGAATTCCATCGCCTTGAGGAAGGCGATCAGCTTGCGCGCGTCCGGCTCGTGGACGGCGAGGTCGTCGAGCGGCACCTCGAGCTCGACCTTGTCGTCGAGCAGCACGAGTTGCCGCGAGATGCGGGCCTTCTCCGCATTCTCGAGCAGCGCCTCGCGCCGCTTCGGCTGCTTGATCTCGCCGGCGCGGAACAGCAATTGGTCGAGGTCGCCATATTCGGTGATCAGCTGCGCCGCGGTCTTGATGCCGATGCCGGGCACGCCGGGCACGTTGTCGGTGGAATCGCCGGCCAGCGCCTGCACCTCCACCACCTTGTTCGGGGGAACGCCGAATTTCTCGATCACCTCCGGGATGCCGATGCGGCGGTCCTTCATGGTGTCGTACATGGTGACGCAATCGGTCACGAGCTGCATCAGGTCCTTGTCGGAAGACACGATGGTCGCGCTGGCGCCGCGCTCGCAGGCCTGCCGCACATAGGTCGCGATCAGATCGTCGGCCTCGAACCCGGTCTGTTCCAGGCAGGGCAGGTCGAAGGCGCGCACCGCCTCGCGGATCAGCGCGAATTGCGGGATCAGATCCTCAGGCGCCGGCGGCCTATGCGCCTTGTATTCGGGATAGATCTTGTTGCGGAACGTGATCTCCGACTTGTCGAAGATGATCGCCAGATGCGTCGGCCGGTTGTCCTCGGGCATCTCGCGGAGCAGCTTCCACAGCATGTTGCAGAAGCCGAGCACGGCGTTGACCTGCAGCCCGTCGGACTTGCGGTTCAGCGGCGGCAGCGCGTGGTAGGCGCGGAAGATGTAGGAGGAACCGTCGACCAGGAACACGTGGTCGCCCTTGCCGGCGGACTTGGCTGCAACCGGCTTGGCAGCAGGTTTGGCAGCAGCGGGCTTGGTATCGGCGGCGGCTTTGGGCGCTGCCTTGGTGTCGGCTTTGGCGGTGGTCTTCGGGGAGGTTTTGGGCATGGCCGCAATGTATGAATTTTTGCGGGCTTTGACAGCCTCAGACAGCGAGTTTTTAAGGCGTTGGCGCAGCTATCCCCACTGTCATTTCCCACATCTCCACTGTCATTTCCCGCGAAAGCGGGGAATCCAGTACGCCGCGGCGCATCGGTCAATAATTGCTGTCTCTGGAATACTGGGTCGCCTGGTCGAGCCGGGCGACGACAGCGGGAATGCAGCTACTCCGCCGCCTGCAACATCGGCGCCACCTTCTTCGGCGCGATCCAGAACGCGTCGGGCCGCTCGAACAGGAAGCGCGCATTGAGCCGCAGCGCAGCCTGCCAGATCGCGAGCGCACCGATCACCCCGGCGACGGTGACGATCAGCGACACCATGCCGATGTCAGGGATGATCCCGCTGCGCAGCAGCAGCGTCCGGCTCGCCGCCATCGGCAGGAAGAAGGCGAGATAGATCACGATCGAATGTTCGCCGCAGAAGCGCAGGACGTTCATCCAATGGGCGCGTGCTAGCAGCGTGCCCATCGTGATGATCGCGCAGGCGCCGGCAAAGCCGAGCAGCAGCGAGACGAGCGTCCATTCGCTGGCCCCCGACACGACGAGGCCGGCATTGACCAGCGCCCAGGTCGCGAGCGCCGCGAGCGCGAGCGCCGGATGCTTGCGCGCGCGATCCGACAGCGCGAACACGTAAGGCGCGAACAGATAGCCCGAATAGAAATAGACGAAGCGCGCGCAGAACTCGTCGATGACGGTCCAGCCCGTGGTGATGCGGGCCGTCTCCAGCGCGGCGGCGACGAGCCAGATCGCGAGCGGCGGGAGCTTGCGTGTCAGTTTTGTGACGACGAAGAAGATCGGCAGCAGATAGATGAACCACAGCGTGCCGAACGGCTCGATGAAGGCTTCGAGATACAAGAGGCCAACGTGGTGCCAGCCCGCCTCGGCCACGAAAGCCGGCGCCTTGAAGCCGAACTGGATCGTCACCCAGACGACATAGAAATAGGCGAAATGCACCACCTTGCGGTCGAGATAGGTCCGCCAGTCCCGGTCGATCACAAGCGCCAGGAACAGGCCCGAGATCAGGAAGAAATCCGGCATCCGGAACGGCTTTGCGAAGGCCACGGCAACATGCATGAAACCGGTCTCGCCGGCGGCGAGCTCGACGCCCAGCACCGAATGCATCATCACGACCATGATGATGCAGATGCCTTTGGCATAGTCGACCCAGTCGACACGCGCGGCAGAAGGGGCCTTGATGCCTCCGCTCCCTGCGATTGCGCCTGATGGTGCCATGGTGTCCCTTTTCGAGGCGCCTTTTCGCCGTCCTGTCCGGGTGTGGGGCAGTGTGGGCCCCAGCGGTTTCGGACTTCTTTACCGGTTCAATTCCCATGCCGCTTTTTTGCATGCGGACTGTTCCTTCCCCGCCGGAAAATGCTAAACCGCCCGGCGCCGGGGTTTCGTTTTCATTAACCAAACTAGAACAGGGATTTTCATGCGTATCGCGATGATCGGCACGGGCTATGTGGGACTGGTGTCCGGAGCCTGCTTTGCTGATTTCGGTCACGACGTCACCTGCGTCGACAAGGACGAGAAGAAGATCGCGGCGCTCCACCGCGGCGAGATCCCGATCTACGAGCCCGGCCTCGACGAGCTGGTCGCGACCAACGTCAAGGCCAAGCGGCTCGACTTCACCACCGACCTGAAGAAGCCGGTCGCGGAGGCCGATGCGGTGTTCATCGCGGTCGGCACGCCCTCGCGCCGCGGCGACGGCCATGCCGATCTGTCCTACGTCTACGCGGCCGCGAAAGAGATCGCGCAGTCGCTTTCCGGCTTCACCGTCGTGGTGACGAAGTCGACCGTGCCGGTGGGCACCGGTGACGAGGTCGAGCGCATCATCCGCGAGGCCAACCCCAACGCCGACGTCGTGGTCGCCTCGAACCCCGAGTTCCTGCGCGAGGGCGCGGCGATCCGTGACTTCAAGTTTCCCGATCGCGTCGTCGTCGGCACCTCCGACGAGCGCGGCCGCAAGGTAATGGGCGACATTTATCGGCCGCTGTCGCTGAACCAGGCGCCGCTGATGTTCACCGCGCGCCGCACCGCCGAGATGATCAAATACGCCGCCAACGCGTTCCTGGCGACCAAGATCACCTTCATCAACGAGATCGCCGATCTCTCCGAAAAGGCCGGCGCCAACGTGCAGGAGGTCGCGCGCGGCATCGGCCTCGACAACCGCATCGGCACCAAGTTCCTGCATGCCGGTCCCGGCTTCGGCGGTTCCTGCTTCCCGAAGGACACCAAGGCGCTGATCAAGATCGCGCAGGACTACGACGTGTCCTTGCGCATCGTCGAATCCGTGCTCGCCGTGAACGAAAACCGCAAGCGCGCGATGGCGCGCAAGGTGAGTCAGGCGCTCGGCGGCAATTTGCGCGGCAAGACCGTCGCCGTGCTCGGCCTCACCTTCAAGCCAGATACCGACGACATGCGCGATGCACCGTCGATCCCGCTGGTCACAGGCCTGATCGACATGGGCGCGAAGGTCAAGGCGTTCGATCCCGTCGGCATGGAGCAGGCCAAGGGTGAGCTGCCTGACATCACCTATTGCGAGGACGCCTATTCCTGCGCGCAAGGCGCCGATGCGCTCGTCATCGTCACCGAATGGGTCCAGTTCCGCGCGCTGGATCTCGACCGGCTGAAGAGCGTCATGGCGCAGCCTGTCGTCGTTGACCTGCGCAACATCTACCGCCCCGAGGACATGGAAGCGGCCGGCTTCGTCTATGAGAGCGTCGGCCGCCCGCCGGTGCAGGGCTGATTGCTGCACATTCTCTTTGAACGAAACCGTCATGGCCGGGCTTGTCCCGGCCATCCACGTCTTGTTCACTGCCAGATGAAAGAACGTGGATGCCCGGCACGAGGCCGGGCATGACGGGTTGATAGATCTTGCCCCGCAGTTTCGACACGCCCCTCCCGATCGATGCCGTGCTCGACGAGCTCTCGCGCACGCTGGAGGCGCACAACGCCGCCGTGCTGGTGGCGCCGCCCGGGGCCGGCAAGACCACGCGCGTGCCGCTGGCCCTGCTCGATGCGCCCTGGGCCAGGGGCAAGAAGATCATCGTGCTGGAGCCGCGCCGTATCGCGGCGCGCGCCAGCGCCGACCGCATGGCCAAGTCGCTCGGCGAACGCACTGGCGAGACCGTCGGCTACCGCGTCCGCTTCGGCTCGAAGATCTCGCGCACGACGCGCATCGAGGTGGTGACCGAGGGCATCTTCACCCGCCAGATCCTCGACGATCCCGAACTGTCAGGTGTTGCCGCCATCCTGTTCGATGAATTCCACGAGCGCTCGCTCGATGCCGACATGGGCCTCGCGCTGGCCCGCGACGCGCAAACCGGCCTGCGCGAGGATCTGCGCATCCTCGTGATGTCGGCAACGCTCGACGGTGCGCGCGTGGCAAAGCTTCTGGGCGATGCGCCCGTCGTCGAAAGCGAGGGCCGCGCCTTCCCCGTCGAGACGCGCTATCTCGGCCGCAAGGCGGATGCGCCGATCGAGCGGCAGATGGCGGATGCGATCGCATCCGCGCTTCGCGCCGACAGCGGCTCGGTGCTGGCCTTCCTGCCGGGCGCCGCCGAAATCCGCCGCACCCAGAATTTCCTTTCCGAGCGCGTGCAGGACGCTTCGATCGAGATCGTGCCGCTGTTCGGCGCGCTCGACGCCGCCGTGCAGGACCGTGCCATCGCGCCGGCACCCAAGGGCACGCGCAAGGTGGTGCTCGCGACCTCGATCGCGGAGACCTCGCTGACGATCGAGGGCGTGCGCATCGTGGTCGATTCCGGGCTCGCCCGCGTGCCGCGCTACGAGCCCGACATCGGCCTGACGCGGCTCGAGACCGTGCGCGCCTCGCGCGCTGCGGTGGACCAGCGCCGCGGTCGCGCCGGCCGCACCGAGCCTGGCGTCTGCTACCGGCTCTGGGACGAGCCGCAGACGGCTTCGCTTGCGCCCTACACCCAGCCGGAAATCCTCAGCGCGGATCTATCTTCGCTGGTGCTCGATCTCGCGCAATGGGGCGTTAGCGATCCAGCCACGCTGTCGTTCCTCGATCCGCCGCCCGGGCCGGCCTGGAAGGAAGCGAAGAGCCTGCTGACCGAGCTCAACGCGCTCGATGGCGACGGCCGCATCACCGCGGAAGGCAAGAGCCTGCGCGCGCTGGCGCTGCCGCCGCGGCTGGCGCGCATGATCGTGGATTCGCATCGTGCGGGCGAAGGCGAGGCCGCCGCCGAGATCGCCGCCATCATCACCGAGCGCGGGCTTGGCGGCGACAGCGTCGATCTCGAGCACCGGCGCGATCAGTTTCGCCGCGATCGCTCGCCGCGCGCCTCAAGCGCGCGCGACCTCGCGCGGCGCTGGGCCTCGCAGGTGGCGGCTTCCGAGCAGGCCGGGCCGCAGGAGGATCTCTCGACCGGCCTGATGCTCGCTTATGCGTTCCCGGACCGCGTCGCGCGCAATCGCGGCAACGGCAGCTTCGTGCTTGCCAATGGCCGCGGCGCCGCCGTCGAGCAGACCTCCTCGCTCGCCCGCGCGCCCTATATCGCAATCGGCGAGATGACGGGCACGGCGGCGAGCGGACGGATCCTGCTCGCCGCGCAGATCACCGAGGACGAGATCGAGCGGCATTTTGCCGAGCACATCGAGACCGCCGACGAGATTTCGTTCGACCGCGGCGCGATGGCGTTGCGGGCTCGGCGCAAGCGCGTGCTGCATGCGATCACGCTGTCCGAAGCCACCCTCGCATTGTCGCCATCCGAGACCACCGCGCGCATTCTCGCCGATGGATTGATCGCCGCCGGTCTCGACCGGCTGCCGTGGTCGAAGGCCGCTAAGCAATGGCGCGACCGCGTGATGTTCTTGCGCAAGGCCGAGGGCGACAGCTGGCCAGATCTGTCCGATGACGGATTGATCGCGCGGTGCGACGACTGGCTGGTGCCGGCGCTCTACGACAAGATCGCGCTCAAGGACATTTCCCCCGGCGATCTCTCCGACGCGCTGATGGCGCTGCTGCCCTGGGAGATGCGCGCGCGGCTCGACCGCGAGGCGCCGACGCATTTCGAGGCGCCCACAGGGAGCGTGCTCGCGATCGACTACGAGGCCGAGCAGGGGCCGACCATCGCGGTGCGGCTGCAGGAATTGTTCGGCCTCAACACCCATCCCTCGATCGCGGCCGGCAAGGTGCCGCTGGTGCTGGAGCTGCTGTCGCCGGCACAGCGCCCGGTGCAGGTGACGCGTGATCTCCCAGGCTTCTGGCGCGGCAGCTACAGCGCGGTGCGCTCCGACCTGCGCGGCCGCTACCCGCGCCACCCCTGGCCCGACGATCCGGCCAATGCGCCGCCGACCCGGCGGGCGAAGCCGCGCGGGACGTGAGATTCCCCCGCCCGCATTAACCGTCCGCTCATCCTTTTCGCCAAAATGACAGCGCTCCGGCCGCAGCGTCGCTCGCGGTCGGGCGTGCCGCGTGGTGAAATCGGGCTTTCGGCTCGGAAGTGGTGTAATGCGTAACATTATGATCTTCGCGGCCGTCATGATCGGCCTCGGCACCTTCATGGCGCAGATGGCGGACAAGATGAGCTCGGCTTCCGCCACGTCGGCGCCGCGCACGACGGTCGCGGTTGCGTCAAGCGCGCCGACCGGCGGCCGCAGCCTCGCCATTTCCCGCGACGGCCGCGGTCATTTCCAGACGGAGGGCCGGATCGACGGCCAGCGCATCGGCTTCATGGTCGATACCGGGGCCTCCGTGGTCGCGCTCAATGAGACCTCGGCGGCTCGCTTTGGCCTGCGTCCCTCGCGCGGCGAGTACAACGCCACCGTCTCCACCGCCAACGGCACCATCAAGGCCGCGCGCGCCCGCATCGCCATGCTCGATGTCGGCGGCCTCATTGTGCGCGACGTCGACGCCATGGTGCTGCCCGACGCGGCGCTGTCGGAGAACCTGCTCGGCCTCTCCTTCCTGTCCCGCCTGAAGCGGTTCGAGTATTCCAACGGCCAGATGGTGCTGGAGCAATAGGCAGAGCCGGTTGCGATCAGCCGCAGTTCATTTCAAAAGAGATTTCTTGCCTCGGCCGCCCCGGCGGTAACGTTTCTTCGTTACCAAACTGCCGCAATTATCCGCCATAAGCCTGTATTCCCGCCTTCCGCCGCGGCCTGGCATTCGCTAAGGCTGCCTCATTTCCTGCCCTTTCGCGAGACCGTCTCAATGTTCCCGAAGCCGAAATCCGTATTGTTGCCCAACACCTACGCCTTCGAATCCGAGCCGATGGTGAAGCCGACGGGGTTTCGCGAATACGACGCGCGCTGGTTGTTCCAGAAGGAAATCAACCTGATGGGTGTGCAGGCGCTCGGCATGGGGCTGGGCGCGCTGATCGCCGAGCTCGGTGTCAAACAGGAGATCGTGACCGGCCACGATTTCCGTGGCTATTCGGCCTCGATCAAATACGCGCTGATCTCCGGCCTGATGGCGGCGGGCTGCAAGGTTCACGACATTGGCCTGGCGGTGACGCCGATGGCCTATTTCGCGCAGTTCGATCTCGACGTGCCCGCTGTTGCCATGGTCACGGCCTCGCACAACGACAACGGCTGGACCGGCGTGAAGATGGGCGCCAACCGTCCGCTCACTTTCGGTCCCGACGAGATGACGCGGCTGAAGGAGATCGTGCTCAATGCCGAATTCAAGAACAAGGCGGGCGGCTCCTACCAATTCCACGAGAACTACCCGGCGCGCTATATCGCCGATCTCACCTCTCGTCCGAAGCTGACGCGCAAGCTGAAGGTGGTCGCGGCCTGCGGCAACGGCACCGCCGGCGCCTTCGCGCCGCAGGTGCTGGAGGCGATCGGCTGCGAGGTGATCCCGCTCGACACCGAGCTCGACCACACCTTCCCGAAATACAATCCGAATCCGGAAGACATGGAGATGCTGCACGCGATCCGCGATGCGGTGCTGCACCACAAGGCCGATGTCGGCCTCGGCTTCGACGGCGACGGCGACCGCTGCGGCGTCGTCGACAACACCGGCGAGGAGATCTTCGCCGACAAGGTCGGCGTGATGCTGGCGCGCGACATGTCGGCGATCCACAAGGACGCGCAATTCGTCGTCGACGTGAAATCGACCGGCCTGTTCGTCACCGATCCGGTGCTGCAGAAGCAGGGCGCGAAGGTCGCCTATTGGAAGACCGGCCATTCCTACATGAAGCGCCGCACCAACGAGATGGGCGCGCTCGCGGGCTTCGAGAAGTCAGGCCACTTCTTCTTCAACAAGCCGTTCGGCCGCGGCTACGACGACGGCCTGGTCTCGGCGATCGCGATCTGCGACATGCTCGACCGCGCGCCCGGCAAGTCGATGGCGGATCTGAAGGAAGCGCTGCCAAAGACCTGGTCGTCGCCGACCATGTCGCCGCATTGCGCCGACGAGACCAAATACGGCGTCATCGACAAGGTGGTGAAGCACTTCGAAGGTCTGCAGGCCAAGGGCGCCAAGATCGGCGGCCAGTCGATCCGCGATCTCGTCACGGTCAACGGTGTCCGCGTCACGGTCGAGGACGGCAGCTGGGGCCTGGTGCGCGCCTCTTCCAACAAGCCCGAGCTCGTCGTGGTGGTGGAGAGTCCGGTCTCCGAACAGCGCATGCACGACATGTTCGAGATGGTGAACAGCGTGCTGCGCACGCATCCTGAGGTCGGCGAGTACAATCAGACGATTTGAGGTGGGTTGAGGGAGTCGTGATTCATGCCTCTCTCTCCGCCGTCATGCCCCGGCTTGACCGGGGCATCCAGTACGCCGCGGCTTCTCGGCTCGATCACTGACGTCTCTGGAATACTGGATCGCCCGGTCAAGGCCGGGCGATGACAGATTTCGCGTGGTGAGCCTACGCCGCCACCACCGCCGGGATCGGCAGCGCCGTCACGGACTTGATCTTCTCCATCGCAAAGCGCGAGGTGACGTTCTTCAGCGGCACGGCGCTGATCAGCTTCTTGTAGAACACGTCATAGGCCTGCATGTCCGCGACCACGACGCGCAGCATGTAATCGACGTCGCCGGCCATGCGGTAGAACTCCATCACCTCGGGCATGGCGCTGACGGCTTCGGCGAATTTCTTCAGCCAGGCGTCGGAATGGTCGGAGCTCTCGACCGACACGAACACGGAGATGCCGAGCCCGATCTTGTTCTGGTCGACGAGGGCGACGCGCTTGATGATGACCCCGTCGGCCTCCAGCCGCTGGATACGCTTCCAGCAGGGGGTCGAGGACAGGCCGACGCGGTCGCCGATCTCGGCGACGGATAGCGAGGCATCCTCCTGGAGTACCATCAGGATCTTGCGGTCGATGGCATCGAGGCGGCGGCTGGTCTCGGGGATCTGGACGGCGACATCAGTCATTTGAAGAACTTTGTTCCATTTCATGGGCCGATTTTCCTGATATAGAGAAAATCCTTCCACGGCAAGCCTATAATCTCGGCCCATCCCTGGAATTGCTCCAGGGCTAGCTGCGCAAAAGTTGTTCAACTTCAATGCGTTGTGGGGCGGCTTGGCCGCCGCCATGGCGGATGCATTTCAGCGCTGCGGCGACCGCGGCGAATCGCAGCGCCTCCCGTACCTCCGCGCCCTCGGCCAAGCGAAGCGTGAAAGCGCCATGGAAGACGTCGCCGGCGCCAAGCGTATCGACCGCCTCGACCGGGAAGGCCGGCGTCTCCTCGAGCGCGCCCGTCTCGTTCAGCCAGATCGTGCCATTCGGACCGCGGGTGGCGGCGAGGAAGGCGGGCGTCAACCCGGCCAGGCGCCTCAAGGCCGCGCCGTCGTCGGCGATGCCGGCGGTCTCCTGCACCTGCTCGCTGGCGAACAACAGATGCGAGGCGGCCGTGAGCAGGCCGTCCTGCAATGACATCGCGCGGTCGACGCCGACGATGGCGGGAATGCCGCGCCGCCGTGCCTCGGTGCAGAGGGAGATCGCGAACGCGGCGCAGCGGCTTTCGACCAGCAGTGCCCGGCAATCGGCGAGCAATTTGTCGGCGTCGGGCAGCTCCGCGGTCCACAGACGGGGATCGCGATAGATCGTGAGCGTCCGCTCGCCCGAGGGTTCGATCATGATCGCGGAAACCGGCGTGGTTACATCGGGCATGCGCACGATGTGCGTGGTGTCGATGCACTCCTGCGCCATCTGCGCGAGAATGAAGCCGCTCGAGGTCTCGCGATCGTCACCCATCGGTCCCGCGAACGCGACGCGGCCGCCAAGTCGCGCAACGGCGATGGCGGCATTGAGCGCATTGCCGCCGCAGATCTCGGCGAGATGCGTGGCGTTGGCCTTGCTGCCGCGCGCAGGCACGGCCGCAACCCGAAAGGTGAGGTCGCGCACGGGAATGCCGATGCAGAGGATGCGCGGCGCGGCGTCGGATTGCGCCATCGGCGGTCAGCTCTTGTCGTGGACCCAGCGGCCGAGCAGATGGTGGGCAATGGCGAAGGGATGCGGGCCGGCGAGCCCATCCGGATGCGTCCGCGTCAGCATCAGGGCGGCCTCCTCGCGCGTGAACCAGCGCGCGTCCTCCAGCTCCATGCGATCGACGACGATGTCCTCGCTCACGGCCCGCGCGCTGCAGCCGATCATCAGCGACGACGGATAGGGCCAGGGCTGGGTCATGTAATATTGCACGTCGGTGCAGCGAATGCCGGATTCTTCCAGGATCTCGCGGCGCACCGCGTCCTCGATGGTCTCGGCGGCCTCGACGAAGCCGGCGAGGCACGAATACATGCCGGGCGGAAACTGCTTCTGGCGGCCGAGCAGGCACTTGTCGCCGGCCGCCACCAGCATGATCACGACCGGGTCGGTGCGCGGAAAGTGCTCGGCCTTGCAAGCCGGACAGTCGCGCTTCCAGCCGCCTTCCTTCATCGCGCTGCGCGTGCCGCAACTGGCGCAATAGCCGTGGCGCTGGTGCCAGCTCACCATCGACTTCGCCATCGCGATCGCCGAGAGCTCGTCGGGGGGGATCGCGCCTTGCATCGCCATGCCGCGCAGCTCGGTCAACGTGTAGTCCTCGCGTCCCACCAGCTTCTCGGCGGCGGCCTGCGACAGGCCCATGCCGAACATCGCGGCGCCGTCGCGAAGCCCAAGGAAGACCGTGCCGGGATTGGCGCCGCACTTCAGCGCCTCGTCGATCGTGAGCAGCGCGCGGATCTTGTCGCCCTCGCGCCTCACCAGCAGCGAGTCGCGGTGGACGACATAGGCGCGCGAGGTCGGCTTCTGCTCCAGCGCGAACAGCTTCTCCTCGTCGCGGCGCAGATGCGCGGCGCGGTCGAGGATGTTGGTGACGAAGGCCGGCTGCCCCAGCGGAAACGCGTCGAATGCTGACATTATCGTTCAACCCAACCAGATCTTGCGGCGAAGCGCGCTGATGAAATTCTGAACCTCTGCGGCGTCGTGCGCCAATGGCGGCATCACGCCCCAGACCGGCCGCGGCCAGGCGGCGTCACTGGTGCGGCGCGCGATGATGTGGACGTGAAGCTGCGGCACGAGGTTGCCGAGCGCGGCGATATTGAGCTTGTCGCATTTGGTGATCTCCTTCAGCGCGCGCGAGACGCGGGAGATCTCCGTCATCAGCTGCGCCTGCTGCACCTCGTCGAGATCGATGATCTCGACCGCATCGGGGCGCCGCGGCACCAGCAGCAGCCAGGGATAATGCGCGTCCTTGATGACCAGCACCTTGGACAGCGGCAGATCGCCGATGTCGATGGTGTCATCTTTCAGGCGGGAGTGCAGCGACCAGGCGGGTTCGGGCATATGCGTTTCCGGATTGCCCGGCGGGGAACGGGCTTGTTGGTCGCCAGCATACGATAGGGAGTTAGCAAGGGGAAGGTTAGGGCTCCGCTGCTTATGCATACTCGATCGTCGTCCTGGACAAGCGCGCCCACGGCGCGCGCCGATCCGGGACCCATAACCACAGGGTGTAGTTGTTGCGCGAGCCGGCAACTCCGAGTCTTCGCCAAACTCGATCCTGTGGTTATGGGTCCCGGGTCTGCGCTGACGCTTGCCCGGGACGACGACCGTGGTGGCGCTGACGGCTGACTTACGCCTCCGCCAGCACCTTTGCATTGCCGCGGACCGAGGCTTCACTGACGCGAATGCCGAGGCCCGGTCCATCCGGCACCACGACATGGCCGTTGCGATTCGCAACTCGCTCTTCCAGCACGTCCTCGGTCAGCACGTGATGCGGCATGTAGAACTCGCAGCCGAGCGAGATGCCGGGTGTGGCCGCGATCAGCTGCGTGCCGGCGGCAAGGCCAATGCCGCCTTCCCACAGCGTGCCGCCATAGCCGGGCAGGCCGGCGATGTCGGCAATCGCCATGATCGCCTGCGCCTCGAACAGGCCGCCGGCCTTCATCAGCTTGATCGAGACCGCGTCCGCCGCCTCGCGCCGCACCACCTCCATCATGTCGCGGCGGTCGAAGCAGCTTTCGTCGGCGAGCACGGGCGTTTCCAGCGCCGCGGTGAGCTGCGCCATCACGTCCAGATACTTGCGCGGCACCGGCTGCTCGATGAAGGTCGGCGCAAATTCCTCGACATCGCGCAGGATCTTGATCGCACCGAACGGCGCCAGCGCCTGGTTGTAGTCGACGCGCAGGTCGACCTTGTCGCCGAACTCCTTGCGGATCGCATCGAGATGATCGAGGTCTTCACGATGCGGCTTCACGCCGGTCTTGACCTTGTAGATGACATTGCCGTCCGGAACCATTTTCCGCATGCGGTCGAGATCGGCGGCGAAATCCGGATCGGCGATCGAGAAGGAGAGCGGGATCGTATCGCGCACCCGGCCGCCGAGCAGGTCGGCGACCGACAGCCCCGACGACTTGCCGACGATGTCGAGCAGCGCCATCTCGATTCCGACCTTGGCCTCGGCATGCCCCACGAGCGCGCGGTCGAGTTCGGCCATCAGCGCGCGGATGCGGCGGACCGGCTTGCCGAGCACGACCGGGCGCAGATAGATATCAAGCGCCGAGAAGGCCGCTTCCGGCGTTCCCGTAAAGACCTCCCACGGCGCGGCCTCGCCCCAGCCGACCACGCCGTCGCTGGACGTCAGCTCGATCAGCACGCGCTTCACGGTGCCCTTGACGTTGCCGACGCCCTGCAGGCGCGCCATCTTGATCGGGCTTTCGATCAGGAACAGCCTGAGGCGTTCGATGGTCGCTTCGGTCATGTCAGGCCTCCATTGACGTGCCAGACCTGGCCGGTGACGTAGGACGCCTGCGGTGACGCCAGGAAGGCGATGATTTCGGCGACTTCCTTCGGCCGCCCGCGGCGGCGCATCGGAATCAACGCCTCGGTCGCGGCGATCTGCTCGGGCGAGAGCCGGCTCTCGCTGGGCTTGTCCTTGACGATCAGGCCCGGCGCGACCGCGTTGACGGTGATGCCGTCGCTCGCGAGCTCGATCGCGGTCAGCCGTACCAGCGCTTCCAGCGCGGCTCGGCTCGCGGCGGTCGCGGCGAACGGCGCGAATTCGGGCCGGATCGCATGCGCCACGAAGGAGGAGACCGCGACGATGCGCGCATCCTGTCCGGCACGCAGCAGCGGCAGGGCGGCCTCGACCATTCGGGTGAACGCCAGCGCAGATTCGTCCATCGCCTGCCGGAACTGATCCGCCGACGTACCGATCGCACTGCCGCGGCGAGCATGGCCGCCGACGAGAACCAACCCATCGAGCCGGCCGAAGGCTGTTTGCGCGGCGGCGATGGCGTCGGTGACGGCCGCTTCCTCGGCGAGATCGCCGAGACATTTGGCGATCACAGCGCCGTTCGCTCCGGCTTCCGCCGCGGTGGCGTCCAGGCCTTCTGCGTTGGAGCGCGTGTGCAGCACAAGCCCGGTGCCGGGCGCGGCGAGAAGTTTTGCGGTGGCACGGCCGATGCCGCTGGCGGCACCGGTGACGAGATAGACGCGGTTGATATCAGGCATCACGATGTCGCGTTGGCCGGCGGCAGCGCGCCGGTGCGGTGGAAATGGCTGAGGAAGGCGCGTGTGGCGGCTTCCCTTGGATTGTCGATCACCTGCCGCGCCGGGCCCTCTTCGACCACGACACCGTCGCGCATGAAGATCAGGCGATCGGCGACCTCGCGGGCAAAGGCGATCTCGTGGGTCACGATCACCATGGTCATGCCTTCGGACGCCAGTTGCTGGATCACGTTCAGCACCTCGCCGACCAATTCGGGGTCGAGCGCCGAGGTTGCCTCGTCGAACAGCATGACGTCAGGCTCCATGGCGAGCGCCCGCGCGATGGCGACGCGCTGCTTCTGTCCGCCGGACAGCGTCGCCGGATATTGGTCCGCCTTCTCGGCGAGACCGACCTTGGCGAGCTGCGCGCGCGCAAGCTTTTCGGCATCGGCCCTGGCCATGCGCCGCACCGTGAGCGGCCCCTCCATGACGTTCTGCAGCGTCGTCATGTGCGGGAACAGGTTGAAATGCTGGAACACCATGCCGGTGGTGGCGCGGAATCTTGCCAGCGTCTTCACGTCGGGCAAATTCGAACCGTCACCGAACGCGAAGCGGGTGTCGGCGACGCGGACGCTGCCTCCGTCCGGCACCACCAGCAGATTGATGCAGCGGAGCAGGGTCGATTTGCCCGACCCCGACGGTCCGATCAGCGCCACGACACCGCCCTTGGCGACGTCGAGATTGATGTTCTTGAGGACCTCGTTGCTGCCAAAGCTCTTGCGCAGGGCCCGGATCTCGATTTTCGAAGTGCTATGAGATGGCTCGCTCATTCGCTCACCGCCAGTCGCTTCTCGCCGCGGCGGACGATGATGGTGAGCGGGATCAGGATCGCGGCATAGGCGACCGCGACCGCGGTGTAGGTCTCCAGCGGCCGGTAGCTGTCATGCGCCGCGACCTGGCTCTGGTAGACGAGGTCGGGCACCGCCAGCACCGAGACCAGCGAGGTGTTCTTGAACTGGATGATGGACTGGTTCATCAGCGCCGGGATCATGCGCTTGATCGCCTGCGGCAGCACGATGCGTCGCATGCTCTGTCCCGGCGTCATGCCGAGGGCGGCGCCGGCCTCCGACTGGCCCTTGTCGATCGAGATGATGCCGCCGCGGATGATCTCCGAATAGAACGAGCCGCCATAGAGCGAGAGCGCCAGCGCCGAGGCCGTGATCGGCGTCATCTCGACACCGGCGAGGATCGGCAGCGCGTAATAGAACCAGATCAGCTGCACCAGGATCGGCGTGCAGCGGAACGCCTCGATGAAGGTGAGGGCGAGAAGGCGCAACGCCTTGAAGCGCGACAGGCTGCCGAACGCCCCCAACAGGCCGAACAGCAACCCGCATACGACGATGACGATGGTGAAGCCGACGGTGACGCCGAGCCCGTTGAGAAAGAGCCAGCGATAGCTCCAGAGGATGCCGAAGTCCCACTGATACATGCGTGCCTGCTTGCTTTACCTCTCCCGCCTTTGCGGGAGAGGTCGTGTCGCATCGCAGATGCGACGCGGGTGAGGGCTCTCGCCTCTCGGGAAGTCTTGCCAGCCGAGACACCCTCACCCCAGCCCTCTCCCGCAAGCGGGAGAGGGAGCGCAGCGAGATTGCCGAGGCACTGCCCGATCATAAGTTACAACGACACGCCCGGCGGAATGTCCGCCTCGGTCACGCCCACCAGCTCCATGTTGGTGATGATCGCGTTGCGGATGAAGCCGAGGCCCTTGTTGAAATCGATCCAGGTGTTGACGTAATCGCGCCAGGTCTTGTCGGCCTCGCGGCGGAAGCCGGCATTCGACGTGGTGGCGAAGATCGGCGTGGGCAGCACGAGCTGGCCGAGCGAGGGGTTCTTCTTCAGCACGGTCAGCGACAGCATGGTGATCAGACATTGCGCATCGACGCGGCCGGTCTGCAGCGCGGCGGTGGCGTCGTCGGCGGTCTTCAGCCGCGTGATCTGCGCCTTCGGCGTCAGGCGGCTGATGACCTGGTCGTGCGAGGAGCCCTGGTCGACCGCGATCTTGATGTCGGGCGAGTTCAACTCGGCCCAGCTCTTCGGCTTGAAGTCCTTCTTGCAGAGGATGGCGAAGGCGTTGTTGAAGACCGGCACCGAGAAGTCGATCACCAGCGCGCGCTTCGGGGTCGGGTTGAGGCCGAAGAAGATGTCGATCTTGTTGGCCTGCAGATCCAGCACCGAATTGCCCCAGGTGGTCTCGGTGATCTCGAGCTCGGCCTCCATGTCGTCGGCGAGCCCCTTGGCGATGTCGATGTAGAAGCCCTTCCACTGGCCGCTGGACAGATCCTTCATGTAATACGGCGCGCCGCCGCCGACCGCGCCGATCCGCATCTTCTTGGTGCGGCGGATGCGGGCGAAGGTCGATTCGTTCGGATCGGCGGTCTGCGCCACGGCTGGGGTCGCCAGTGCGGCCGCGGTTACCGCGCCAAGTCCGACAATCGATGCAACATCACGACGTGTAACCATTGGGATCAATCGCTTTTCTGGTTGGGTGGAGTTCCGCATGCGTTTTTAGCAAGGCGGTCCCACTGACGAAAGCACAGCCTATCGGCTGGGCAGACCGGTAATTGCCCGGATGCTGGGCAGGATCAAGTCGTTCGAGCCGATAGCCGCTTGCTTTCCGACCCTTTTGGCCCCAAATAGGGACCGGGAGATTGGCGGTGGACGAGCCACTCGCCAACCGGGTCAGGTCCGGAAGGAAGCAGCCCTAACGAGGTCCGGATCGGGTCGCTCGTCAGTCTCCTACCTGTTTTTCGAGCGAACCAGCGCCGGCGGCACCAGCCGCCAGCGCGCTCCTTTCCGCAAAAGCCGGCCAAGAGACATTTCATTGCGGATCGACCGATGACCGACGCTGGCGCCCCTTCCAATCCCGATAGCGCCGGTCCGGCCGGCAACGCGCCGTACCGGGTGCTGGCGCGCAAATACCGTCCTTCCTCATTCGACGATCTGATCGGCCAGGAGGCCGTGGTCCGCACCGTCTCCAATGCGTTCGAGACCGGGCGCATTCCGCAGGCCTGGATCCTCACCGGCGTTCGCGGTGTCGGCAAGACCACCACCGCGCGCATCCTGGCCCGTGCGCTCAACTACGAGATGCCGGACGGCTCGGTGAAGGGCCCGACCATCCACATGCCGACCCTGGGGGTGCATTGCCAGGCGATCATGGAAAGCCGGCACATGGACGTGCTGGAGATGGACGCGGCCTCGCACACCGGCGTCGACGACGTCCGCCAGATCAACGACAGCGTGCGCTATGCGCCGGCCAGCGCCCGCTACAAGGTCTACATCATCGACGAAGTCCACATGCTGTCGACGGCGGCGTTCAACGCCTTCCTGAAGACGCTGGAGGAGCCGCCGGAGCACGCCAAATTCGTGTTCGCGACGACGGAGATTCGCAAGGTTCCGGTCACCGTGCTGTCGCGCTGCCAGCGTTTCGACCTGCGCCGCGTCGACGCCGACGTGCTGATGAAGCACCTCGCCAACATTGCCGCGAAGGAAAACGTCGAGATCGAGCCGGAGGCGCTCGGCATCATTGCCCGCGCCGCGGAAGGTTCGGTGCGCGATTCGCTGTCGCTGCTCGACCAGGCGATCGCGCATGCGGCAGGCACCGTCAAGGCCGATGCGGTCAGGCAGATGCTGGGGCTCGCCGACCGGACCCGCGTCATCGACCTGTTCGATTCGCTGGCGCGCGGCGACATCGCGGCTGCCTTCAAGGAGTTCCGCGACCAGTACGACGTCGGCGCCGATCCGATCGTCGTGCTCTCGGATCTCGCCGAATTCGTCAATTTCGTCACCCGCGTGAAGATCGTGCCGGCGACCGCCGACAACGTGGCCTATGGCGAGACCGAGCGCGTGCGCGCGAAGGATTTCGCCTCGAAGATCTCGATGCGCGTGCTGTCGCGGATGTGGCAGATGCTGCTCAAGGGCATCACCGAGGTGCAGGCCGCGACGCGGCCCGCGGCGGCCGCCGAGATGGTGCTGGTGCGTATCGCCTATGTCGCCGACCTGCCGACGCCCGATGAAGCCATCAAGATGCTGGAGCAGAACGGCGGCGGCTCGCCGGTCGTGAGCGGCGGAGCTGCGCGTAGCAGTGCGCCGGCCGCGCCGGTGTCGTCCGCGGCGCCAGTTCGCATGCCGACGTCGTCGCCGCCTTCGTTCGGGGGCGGTGGAGCGCGGCCGCAGATGGCGGCGCCGGCGCCGGACCCGCAAGGGGCGGCGCCGCAGCTGCGCATCACGAGCTTCACCCAGCTCGTTGCGCTGGCCGGGCAGAAACGTGATCTCATGACCAAGGGCGCGCTCGAAGGCGATATGCGCCTCGTCCGTTTCGAGGAGGGCCGGCTGGAAGTCGCGCTCGAGCCGAACGCCTCCAAGACCATGATCTCGGAGCTTGCGAAGAAATTCGAACTGTGGACCGGCCGGCGCTGGACCATCGTCGTCTCCAACGAGCAGGGCCAGCCGACGCTGCGCTCGGTGAACCAGGCCGCCAAGCAGGAGCATGCGCGTACCGCCGAGGCCGATCCGCGCGTGCAGGAGGTCCTGTCGCGTTTCCCCGGCGCCAAGGTCGTCGAGGTCCGCAGGCTTGCCCCCGAGACGCCGGAATCCAATATAAACACCGACTATGGCAGTGACGATCCGCCCGACGGTTCCGACGGCGACGATCTCTGAGCCGACCTTTTCAAGGACAGACACCGATGGCTGATTTTCTCGGCATGATGAAGCAGGCGGCGCAGCTGCAGTCCAAGATGCAGGAGATGCAGGAGCAGCTCGCCAACGTGGAAGTCGAGGGCATCTCCGGCGGCGGCCTCGTCGCCGTCCGCATGACCGCGAAGATGGACGTGAAGGGCATCAAGATCGATCCGTCGCTGATGAAGGCGGAAGAGCGCGAGGTGCTGGAAGATTTGCTCGTCACCGCGCTCAGTGATGCCCGCCGCAAGGCGGAGGCCGCCATGCAGGAGAAGATGCAGGCTCTCACCGGTGGGCTCGGCCTGCCGCCGGGGTTGTTCGGCCAATAATATGGGCGCTGTTGCAGGTCCCGAGATCGAACGGCTGGTCCAGCTGCTCGCACGGCTGCCGGGCCTCGGTCCGCGTTCGGCGCGGCGCGCGGCGCTGCACCTGATCAAGAAACGCGAAGCGTTGATGATGCCGCTGGCCTCGGCCATGCAGGTGGCGCTGGACAAGGTCCAGGTCTGCAAGACCTGCGGCAACATCGACACGCAAAATCCCTGCACCGTCTGCACCGATCCGAAGCGCGATCCCGCCATTATCGTCGTCGTCGCCGACGTCGCCGATCTCTGGGCGTTGGAGCGGGCCAATGCGACTCAAGGGCGCTATCATGTGCTGGGCGCGACATTGTCGCCGCTCGACGGCGTCGGCCCGCAGGATCTGACCATCGACGCGCTGGTCGCGCGCGCCCATGCTGCCGAGGTGCACGAGATCATCCTGGCGCTGAATGCGACGGTCGACGGCCAGACCACGGCGCACTACATCACCGACCTGCTTCAGGACGCCAATGTGAAGGTGACGCGGCTCGCCCATGGCGTTCCCGTCGGCGGCGAGCTTGATTATCTCGACGAAGGTACGCTATCGGCAGCGATGCGGCAGCGCACCCTGTTCTAGCAATCCACAGATCACGGAACGGACGACATGACGAAACTTTTCGCCACACGATTGGCTTTGGTCGCGACGATGGCGATGCTGGTGACCCCGGCCATCTCCGCGCAGCCGGGTGACGAGGCCCCGCCGCCGTCGAAGCCCGGCAAGCCGATCAACAATGGCGACGTGCTGTCGGGCGAGTTGAACGCCATGAAGGTGCGCGACGTCAAGAACGGCAAGCGGGTTCCGATGTATCAGATCACCTCCGAGCCGCGTCGCCTGCCGGCGCCGAACGGGCTGTGCAATCTCGAGACCGGCCCCGAGACCTTCCAGCTCGTCACCTCCAGCGACGCGCAGGCCACGCAGTTGAAATCGTTCGTCGGCAAGGAAATCTCGGTCAAGGTCGACGAGATCGCCTGCGCCAGCGATGCCGGCCAGATGAGCGAAGCCGTGATCACGAAGTGGAGCATCATCAAGAAGCAGTAGGGGCGATATCGCCGGGCCGGTGACCAGGACCGCGTCTTGATCTCCGGTTGTGCGTCGAGCATAGTGCAAGCGATCGAACCGCGGAGAGGTCGGTCAGCCGTGCGTGGAATAGCCCTTGCCGTCCTGCTGGTCTTCGCCGGCGCTACTCCCTGGCCGGTCTCGGCCGCCCAGGACACCGCGTCTTATCCGACGGCCGCAGCAGCGCTTGAGTCGCTGCGCGCCAAGCCGGGGGTGAAGACGTCCGTTCAATCCGGCTGGACCGTGATCGAGGACGCGGCCACTCTGAGCCTGTGGTCGTTTCCGCCGAAGGGACATCCGGCCTATCCGGCAGCCATTCAGCGCCGCGTCGTGCAGGACGGAAGCGAAGTCGTCATCCGAATGAACGTCCTGTGCGAAGCCTCCAAGGCCGCTTGCGATGCGCTGGTCGCCGATTTCGAGGGGCTCAACGGACGCGTTCGGAAAGAGATGCAGCGCTAAGCTTACACTCGCACCTGCTCCAACGTTTCGAAATGGCCACGCTTCTGCAGCCACGCCAGCAGCATCAGGCTCGGAATGGCGACGAGGACGGAGATCGCGAAGAACATCGGCCAGCCCGTCGCCTTCGCCAGATAGCCCGCGCCCGATGACAGGTAGGTGCGTCCCACGGCGGCGAGCGCCGTCAGCAGCGCATACTGGGTCGCGGTGTGCAGCGGGTTCTGGCACAGCGCCGAGAGATAGGCGACGAAGATCACGGTGCCGATGGCGTTGCAGAAATTGTCGGAGGTGATTGCGAGGGTCAGCGCCCATTCATTGACGCCGACCAGCGCCAGCCACGAGAACGACAGGTTGGAGATTGCCTGCACGATGCCGCCGATCCACAGGCTCGTTGCGAGCGAATAACGCCGTGCCACGAAGCCGCCGGCAAACCCACCGGCCAGGGTCGCTGCGATGCCGACGCCCTTCACGATCACCGCGTAGTCGTTCCGCGTGAAGCCGATGTCGATCACGAACGGCACGGTCATGTTGCCGGAAAACGCGTCGGTGAACTTGAACAGCACGACGAAGGCAAGCGCCGCCCACGCTTCCTTTCGCTGCAAGAATTCCGAGAATGCGCCCAATGCGGCATGGAACACCCGCATGAGCGCATCCTCGTTCTGCGTGGCAGCCTCGGCGCGCTTGGATTGTGCCGGCTCGGTGGCGGCCAGCGCAGTCACCGTGCCAATCAGCACCAGAGCCGCCATCACCACATAGCCCCACATCCAGGCGGCGCCACGAGGGACGATCGTCTCGAAGCCGGTGACGATGAACAAGGCGCCCGCGGTCGATATCAGCATGCCGATGCGATAGGCCGCGACATAGGCGGCCATGCCGGCGGCCTGCTCGCTCTCGGGCAGGCTCTCGACGCGGAATGCATCGACGACGATGTCCTGTGTCGAGGACATCGTCGCGACCAGGAGCGCACCAAGCGCGACGAACAGCGGCGAGCGCGCCGGATCGGTCAGCGCCAACAGCAGAATCGCGCCGATCAGCAGCAATTGTGAGAACACCAGCCACCCCCGCCGGCGGCCAAAGGTGCGCGTGAAGAACGGCACATGCAGCGCATCGACCAGCGGCGCCCACAGGAACTTGAGCGTGTACGGCGTTCCAACCAGTGCAAAGAGCCCGATCGTTCCGAGATCGACCCCCGCCTCGGCCATCCATACCAGCAGCGTCGATCCCGACAGCGCCAGCGGCAGCCCCGAGGAGAAGCCGAGAAACAGCACGATCAGCACCCGCGGCTGCAGGTAAACGGCAAGGCTGTCGCGCCAGGAGGTTGCAGGAGCGGCGGCAGGCGAAGTCGCGTCGGGTGCGGTCATGGGGTGGTGTTAGCAGATTCTGGCCGGAAAGACTCTTGCGATGCCGGTGAGGCGGGAGGGGCCACAATAGCCTCGGTGTCATCGTCCGCGAAGGCGGACGATCCAGTAATCATCAGCGCCTCGATTCAATCACGCCCGCCTCGGCGTACTAGATACCCCGCCTTCGCGGGGTATGACAGCATCATGGAGGCCCGGCTATTTCATGATAAAGGTCATCCCAATTCGGATTGTGCTGCTCGATCAACCGAACCTTCCAGGCCCTGTTCCACTTCTTCAGCCGCTTCTCCCGCTTGATCGCATTCTCGGGATCGTCGAACTGTTCGAAATAGACCAGCCGGGCGACGTCGTACTTCTCCGTGAAGCCCTCGATGAGCTTTGACTTGTGCTCGGCCACTCGGCGAATGAGGTCATTCGTCACGCCGATATAGAGCGTTCCGCCGATCTTGCTGGCGAGAATGTAGACGTAGTAGTGGCGTCCGCCCATGCGATCACCCCAACGGTGTCATCGTCCGCGAAGGCGGACGATCCAGTACTCACCACCACCTCGATTCAACAACGATCGTCACGGCGTACTGGATGCCCCGCCTTCGCGGAGCATGACAGTGTGCCCTAATCTCACTCCCCCGCCTGGAGCTTCCGCGGAAACAGCTCGCCCGCGTCCGTGGCCACCAGCCGCGGTCCCTCCGGCGCATCGGTCTTGCTGAAATCGAGCTCCTCGATGCGTCCTGCGCGCTTTTCGATCTTGTCGGCGGAGATCAGCACCTGGCGGACGTCCTCGTTCACGTCGGCGAAATGCTTCTGCAGCTTGAGCACGCGGTCGCGCAGGCGGCCGAGATCGTCGCCGAGCTTGATCACTTCGGTGCGGATCTGGTCGGCGGCATCGCGCATGCGCGCGTCCTTCATGATCTGCTGCATCACCTGGATCGCGAGCATCAGCAGCGAGGGCGACACCAGCACGACGCGGGCGCGATAGGCCTTCTGGATCACGTCGTCGAAACCGTCGTGGATCTCGGCGTAGACCGATTCCGACGGCACGAACATCAGCGCCATCTCCTGGGTCTCGCCGGCGACGAGATATTTTTCCGCGATGTCGCTGACATGCTTCATCACGTCGCCGCGCAGCCGCTGCGTGGCGATTCGCCGCTCCTCGTCGGTGCGGGCGTCGTGCAGCGCCGTCATCGCCTCCAGCGGAAATTTCGCGTCGATGCAGAGCGGGCGCTGGTCGGGCAGGAACACGACGCAATCCGGCCGCTTGCCGGTCGAGAGCGTGAACTGGAACTCGTAGGCCCCCTTGGGAAGGCCGTCCTGGACGATCGCCTCCATCCGCGCCTGACCGAAGGCGCCGCGCGACTGCTTGTTGGAGAGCACATCGCGCAAGGTGGTCACCTGGGTGGTGAGGTCGGTGAGGTTCTTGTGCGCGCTGTCGATGATGCCGAGCCGCTCATGCAGCGCGCGCAGGCTCTCCATGGTGTTGCGGGTCGAATGTTCCATGGACTGGCCGACGCGGTGGGTCACCGAATCCAGCCGCTCGTTGACCGCCCGCGCCATCTCGGCCTGGCGGCCGGCCAGCGCCTGGGTCATGGCGTCGACCCGGCCGGAGGATTCGCTTTGGGCCCGCAGCACCTCACTCAGGCGCTCCTCGAGCTCGCCGGCCCGGATCGCGTGCGCCATTGCGAGTTCCGCGCCGCGCCGCCCGGACCGCGCGATGACGATGGCGATCACCACCAGCAGGACGAGGACAAGCGCACCAAAGCCGATCAGCGCGTGGAAGGTGCGCACCGGCCAGTCGTCCAGCATGAAAATGATCTCGTTCATGGCGACCGTTCTAGCCGATTCGCCGGTGCTAGCGAACGAATAGCGAACGCTCAGGGTTAATCGCGCTCTTATTTTTATGGTTAACGGAAAGCGAATTTTTATGGTTAGCGAGGGGTTAACAGGGTTCCGGGCCGCATTGACCGCATCCGGCATGGGGCTTAAATCGCGGCCATGGCCCTCAGAGAAATCATCATCCTGCCCGACAAGCAGCTGCGCCTGGTCTCCAAGCCGATCGAGAAGGTCACCTCGGAGATCCGCAAGCTTGCCGACGACATGTTCGAGACCATGTACGACGCGCCCGGCATCGGCCTCGCTGCGATCCAGGTCGCGCAGCCGCTGCGGCTCATCACCATGGACCTCGCCAAGCGCGACGAGAACGGCGAGACCAAGCCGCTGCCGCGCGTCTTCATCAACCCCGAGATCATCGCCTCCTCCGAGGAACTGTCCATTTACGAGGAAGGCTGCCTCTCGATCCCCGAATATTACGAGGAGGTCGAGCGCCCTGCGAAGGTGCGCGTGCGCTTCACCGATCTCGACGGCAAGGTGCACGAGGAGGACGCCGAAGGCCTCTTTGCCACCTGCATCCAGCACGAGATCGACCATCTCAACGGCGTGCTGTTCGTCGACTATCTCTCCAAGCTCAAGCGCGACCGCGTGATGAAGAAGTTCGAGAAAGCCGCCAAGCGCGCCGGTGAGTGAGTTGTAAACAGCTGGTGTTGCCGAGAACTCCCCTGCGCTCCCTCCCCCCTTGCGGGGGAGGGTGGGGGAGAGGGGTAGCCCAGCAAATGGTCTGACCGGGGCAATGAACCAATCCGCGCTCACGCCGCAAGAGCGCGTCGTGTGGCACCCCTCTCCCTAACCCTCCCCCGCAAGGGGGGAGGGAACGCAGCGAGTCTGTTGATGCCCCTTCGCCTGATCTTCATGGGCACGCCCGATTTCTCCGTGCCGACGCTGCTCGAGCTGGTCGCGCATGGCCACGAGATCGTCGCCGTCTACACCCGTGCGCCGAAGCCGGGTGGGCGGCGCGGGCTGCAATTGCAGCCGACCCCGGTCGAGGAAGCCGCGCGAAAGCTCGGCGTGCCCGTGCTGACGCCGAAGACGCTGAAGACCCAGGAAGCGCTCGATGAATTTCGTGCCTTCGAGGCCGATGCCGCCGTCGTCGTCGCCTACGGCATGATCCTGCCGCAGGCGATCCTCGATGCGCCCAAGCTCGGCTGCTACAATCTGCACGCTTCGCTGCTGCCGCGCTGGCGCGGCGCCGCTCCGATCAACCGCGCGATCATGGCCGGCGATGCCGAGAGCGGCGTGATGGTGATGAAGATGGATGTCGGTCTCGATACCGGCGACGTCGCGATGGCCGAGCGGCTCGCGATCACGGACAACATGACGACGGCGGATCTGCACGATCGTCTCTCGCGCCTCGGTGCCGATCTGATGGTGCGGGCGATGGCCGCGCTCGACCGCGGCGGGCTCCAGCTCAAGAAGCAGAGCGAGGACGGCGTCACCTATGCCGCCAAGATCGACAAGGCCGAGGCGCGGATCGACTGGCGCAAGCCGGCGCGCGAGGTGCTGCGCCACATCCACGGCCTGTCGCCGTTCCCCGGCGCCTGGGCCGAGCTTGAGAACGCGCGCGTCAAGATCCTGCGCTGTGAGCTGGCGCAAGGCGCCGGCGAGCCGGGCGCGGTGCTCGACGATCAACTCACCATCGCCTGCGGTGACGGCGCGATCCGCATCATCGAGCTCCAGCGCGAGGGCAAGGGCCGGATGCAGGCCGCCGACTTCTTGCGCGGCGTGCCGTTGAAGGCGGGAGCCAAATTCACCTGACACTGTCATACCGCGCGAAGGCGGGGTATCCAGTACGCCGAGGCTTCTCGGCTGAACGGATAGGCTGCGGAGTACTGGATTGCCCGCCTTCGCGGGCAATGACAGTGAAACTGGATAAAATGCCCCGCTACAAGCTCACCATCGAATATGACGGCGCGCCGTTTTTCGGCTGGCAGGTGCAGGACACGCTGCCCTCGGTGCAGGGCGCGCTGGAAGCGGCCGTGAAGGCGATGACGGGGGCGGATCTGCGGGTGCATGGCGCCGGCCGCACCGATGCCGGCGTGCACGCGCGCGGCCAGGTCGCGCATGTCGACGTCGACAAGCAGTTTCCGCCGGGCCGTTTTCGCGACGGGCTCAACGCGCACCTGCGCCCGCATCCGATCGCGGTGTTAGAGGCCGAGATCGTGCCCGACAGCTTCGAGGCACGCTTCTCGGCGGTGAAGCGGCACTACCGCTATCGCGTCATCAACACCCGCGCCAATCTCGCGCTCGATGTCGGCCACGCCTGGCGCGTGCCGCGCAAGCTCGATGCCGAGGCGATGCATGCGGCAGCCCAGCGCCTGCTCGGCAAGCACGATTTCACCACCTTCCGCGATGCCGAGTGTCAGGCCAAGTCGCCGGAGAAGACGCTCGATCAGCTCGACGTGATGCGCGACGGCCGCGAGATCATCATCGTGACCTCGGCGCGCTCGTTCCTGCACAGCCAGGTCCGCTCGATGGTGGGATCGCTGGTCTGGGTCGGCGAGGGCCGCTGGACCGCCGACGATCTCTCCGCAGCGCTCGCCGCACGCAACCGCGCCGCCTGCGGCATCGTCGCGCCGCCGGAGGGCCTGTATCTGATGAAGGTGGATTATTAAACGCGAGGCGCGCCCTCACGCTACACCCACCGCTGTCATGCCCCGGCTTGACCGGGGCATCCAGTACGCCGCGGCTTCTCGGTTCAATCACTGCTGTCTCTGGAATACTGGATCGCCCGGTCAAGCCGGGCGACGACAGCGGAATGTGAGGCCGCAGTCGGGCCTCACCCAAAATACCTTGTCAGTATCCCGCGATACACCTTCGTCAGCTTCTCCAGATCGGCAACCGGCACGCGCTCGTCGATCTGGTGCATGGTCTGCCCCACCAGCCCGAACTCGATCACCGGGCAATAGCTCGCAATGAAGCGCGCATCCGACGTGCCACCGCTCGTCGACAGCTCCGGCTTGCGCCCGGTCACCTCCTCGATCGCGGCGACGGCGAGATCGGTGAAGGGCCCTGGCTTGGTCACGAACACGTTCGAGTTCGAGGGCTCCCAGACGATGCGGGCCTTGATGCGGTTGCCGCAGGCTTTGGCGAGGCGCGTCTCCACCAGCTCGCGCAAGCTCGCCTGGGTGTGATTGTCGTTATAGCGGATGTTGAACTTGGCGCGGGCTTCGCCGGGGATGACGTTGAAGGCCTTGTTGCCGACGTCGACCGAGACGAATTCGAGATTGGACGCCTGGAACTGCGCACTGCCATGGTCGAGCGGCTCGTCGGAGATTGCCACGATCAGCCGCGAAATGTCCGGCACCGGATTGGAGGCGCGGTGCGGATAGGCGACGTGACCCTGCACGCCGTCGACGACGAGCGTGCCGGATTGCGAGCCGCGGCGGCCGACCTTGATGGTGTCGCCGAGCGTCTCGACATTGGAGGGCTCGCCGAGCACGCAATGATCGAACTTCTCGCCGCGCTCGGCGGCCCATTTCAACAGCTTGATGGTGCCGTTGATGGAGACGTCTTCTTCATCGCCCGTGATCAGGAATGAGATCGAGCCCGAGCCTGATTTTTGGCCGTCGGCACGCGGCTTGCCGCCGTTGGCGGCGAGATGCTCCAGCACCGCCGCGACCGAGCAGGCGATGCCGCCCTTCATGTCGACCGCGCCGCGGCCGTGCAGGACCCCGTCCTTCACTTCGCCGGAGAACGCACCGACGCTCCAGGCGCCTTCGTCGCCGGGCGGCACCACGTCGGTGTGGCCGGCAAAGGTGATGTGCGGAGCTTCGGTGCCGATCCGCGCATAGAGATTGTCGACGTCGGCGGTGCCTTCCTCGCTGAAGGTCACGCGATGGCAAATGAAGCCGGCGGCGCCGAGGGCTTTTTCGAGCACTCCGAGCGCACCGGCGTCGGCCGGAGTTACCGAGGGGCAGCGGATGAGATCGCGGGCAATGGACAGAGCATCGGTCATCCGCCCCGCTTAACATGCATGCCGCCGGGTGGGCTAGCACTGGGCGGGACAATTTCGGTCTCGCGGCCCTGGTCCCAGCCCTGTCCCGCCCGCGACGATGCGGAAGCGACCTCGGCCGCCGGATCGGGACCGAACCGATTGGGTCCTTTGGTGCCGCGCAGGAAGCCGGTCTCGATGAAGCCCCAGATGGACAGGACCATGCTGGCGAGCGCGATCGGCAGCATCCAATATGTGTCCGGAAGAGTATCTGCAAACTGCTTGAACAGCCCCGGCAGCACGAAATACGCGAGTAGCCACCACGCGCTCTTGTCGCGGTCATGCAGGCGCTTCACCATGATCGCGAGATCGATCCAGAGCGTCAATGCGGTTGCGGCCAGCTTGAGCAGCAGCACCGGCAAATTGTCCAGCAGCGACCATCGATAGGCCGCGGGATCGACGATCTTGAAGACGTCGTCAGCATTCAGATTGAAGGATTTGACCTCGCTGCCGAGCGCGGACATGACGCCCAGGCAGAGCAAGACCAGCAGGATCATGCCGCACAGGACAAAGATCAGGCTGCACCAGAACCCGGCGCGGCCCATGCGGCCGTCGAAGCGGAAGAGATACCAGGTCCAGCGCATCCGAGGGGCTCCGGGCAGGACGGGCCGCCCGAAGATTGGTCGCGATGCAGGGAGGGTGGGTTCGATACAGTACAAACCCGTCATCCCCGCGCAACGGCGAAGCATCGCGCCGGGAGCCTCGAAGGATGAACGGCCTAGGTGTTGCGGCAGCGGGGCCGTCGCCCTTCGAGGGCCGCCGAAGGGGCGGCCACCTCAGGGTGACGGGGATAGATGTGGGCGCGTGGTTCCGATCAGTCCCGCAGCAGCTCGTTGATGCTGGTCTTGGAGCGGGTGCGCTCGTCGACGCGCTTGACGATGACGGCGCAGGCGGTGCTGGGGCCGATCTGGCCGTTCTTCATCGGCTTGCCGGGCAGGGCGCCGGGCACCACCACCGAATATTCGGGCACTTCGCCCATGAAGACCTCGCCGGTCTCGCGGTCGACGACCTTGGTCGAGGCGCCCAGGAACACGCCCATCGCCAGCACCGCGCCCTTGCGCACGATCACGCCTTCGGCGACCTCGCTGCGCGCACCGATGAAGCAATCGTCCTCGATGATCACGGGCTCGGCCTGCAGCGGCTCGAGCACGCCGCCGATGCCGGCGCCGCCGGAGATGTGCACGCGCTTGCCGATCTGCGCGCAGGAGCCGACGGTGGCCCAGGTATCGACCATGGTGCTCTCATCGACATAGGCGCCGAGATTGACGAAGGACGGCATCAGCACGACGTTCTTGGCGATGAAGGCCGAGCGGCGCACCACGGCGCCGGGCACCGCGCGAAAACCGGCATCGCGGAAACGGTTCTCGCCCCAGCCCTCGAACTTCGAGGGCACCTTGTCCCACCAGGTCGCCTTGCCCGGGCCGCCATTGATGACGCCCATGTCGTTGAGGCGGAACGACAGCAGCACCGCCTTTTTCAGCCATTGATTGACCTTCCACTTGCCGTCAGCGCCGCGCTCGGCAACGCGCGCCTCACCCTTGTCCAAGGTCTCCAGCGCCTGATCCACGGCTTCGCGCACCTCGCCCTTGGTCGAGGTCGAGATGGTCTCGCGCGCGTCGAAGGCGCTGTTAATGGTGGATTCGAGGGCTGCAAGGGACATCGGGATTTCCTCTGGGGAAGGCGTGGTTTCGCGTGAATTGGAGCGCTTTTTCGGGATTTGGGGGGACGGAGTCAAGGCATACTCCGCCGTCGTCCCGGGGCGCGCGAAGCGCGAGCCCGGGACCCATAGCCACAGGCAGTCGTTTGGCGAGGACTTGGAGTTGCGAGCTCGCTCGTCACCAAATCCTGTAGTTATGGGTCCCGGGCTCGCATCGCGCCCCGGGACGACATCGTTACTTGGGAGACAGCTTGCCCAAGAACCCCGCCAGATCATCCGTGACGTAGTCGACATGGGCAGCGTCCCGCCCCTCCAGTTCCCAGTCCTCGCGCACCACCTCTTTCGTGCCGTCCGGCACCACCAGCACCGTGGTCATGCCGAGCGCGTGCGGGACGGTGAGGTTGCGGGCGAGGTCCTCGAACATGGCGGCGCGGGTCGGGTCGACCGAATGGTCGGAGAGGAATTTCCGATACGTCTGCGCCGCGGGCTTCGGCTCGAATTCGGCGGCAATGATGTCGAACACGCCGTCGAAATGCGAGGCGAAGCCGAGTCGCGCCAGCACCGCATCGACATGGTCGACCGAGCCGTTGGTCAGGATCAGCTTGCGCCCCGACAATCTTGCGATGGCTTCGCCGAGTGCCGGGTTCGGCTCCAGCGGCGAGTGGTCGATCTTGTGGACGTAGGCGAGATAGTCGTCGGCGGAAACGCCATGCAGGGTCATCATGCCGCGCATGGTGGTGCCGAAGCGACGGTAATAGTCCTTCTGGATGTTGCGTGCTTCGTCCGGGCCGACATTCAGCCAGTTGCAGACGAACTCCCCGATCCGCGCATCGACCTGCTGCCACAGGTTGACGTGATGCGGATAGAGCGTGTTGTCGAGGTCGAACACCCAGGTGTCGACATGGTCGAAGCTGCGGGGGGAGGTCATTGCAGATCTCTACGTTTTGCCAGCGGACGCAGCCTCATTCGCCGCTGTCGTCCCGGACAAGCGAACGAAGTGAGCGCCGATCCGGGACCCATAACCCCTGGGAGTGGTTTGGCGAAGACTGATAACCGCCATCTCGTGCTATAACCAAATCCTGTGGTTATGGGTCCCCGCGTTCGCGGGGACGACGGCGAAATGCGAGGCGTCATCACCATCACCATCACCATCACGGCACTGCAAACCGCAGCGTCTTGCCGCCGCTCGACATGTCGACCGCGCCGAAGCCCGTCGCCGAAAAGCCGCGCGCGCCGCAATCGGTCTGCTCATTGGTCTCGAACTTGGTCTCGCGCGTGCACAGCTGCCTGTCGCCGCCCCAGTTCAGCGGCCTGTCCTTCAGCTTGACGGTGCGGTTGTCGGCGTCGACGGCCTCCGCGAAGCTGAAGATCTGTTTCGGCTGGCCGGTCACGTCGGGATGCAGGCAGGTCTTGGGATCGATGCGATACCAGCCGCGGCTGGTCAAGGACTTGCCGTCGTCGGTCGCGATCGCCGCCATCACCTTGTGCGGCGTGTCGTTGCACCAGGTGAGGCCGGTCGCAGACGGCGTCTGCACCGCATCGACCATGGTCTTGAAGAAGCCTGGCGAGCCCACGACGTCCGACGACAGGCCGCGGCTCTTCAGGAACGCGGCCAGCGCGGCCTGCGTCTTCGGCCCGTCGACGCCGTCGATCGGCGCGGCGTCATAGCCTGCGATCACCAGCAGCCGCTGGATGCCGGCGAGCCGCGCCTGCTCGTCGTCATATTCGGAATCCTCGGCGAGGTAGGCAACGAGGTTGCCGTCCGCGCCTTGCGTCGGCGTCACTTGCGTGAATGCGGCCTGGGCCTGGCCGCTGCGGCATTGCCGGGCCGCCGCAATGACGAAATTGTCCTGGGCGACGCAGAGCATGTCGCTGCCGCTCTGCGGGATCGGGGAGGCGCCATAGACGCCGAGGGCGCGGGCGTGGAGCAAGATGCGGTCGGCGATCAGCGTACCCTGCACCACCACGCGGCAGGTGGCGGGGTCGATCCTGAACCAGCCGCGCGTTGCGGTCGCCGCCTTGTCGTCGATGCCGATCGCGGCCTCGACCACATAGGACATACGGTTGCAGATCTTGAGGTCGGCGAAGGCGGGGGCGGAGGAAAAGAACAACGAGACGGCCGCGGCCGGCAGCGTCATCAGGAAGCGGGTGAGGCGGGAGCGGCTGGGTCGTCGCTCTCTCCGTTCGTCATGGCCGGGCTTGACCCGGCCATCCACGCGTTTGCCAAGAGAGGAAAGGTCGCGGATGCCCGGGCCTTCGCCGCGCCGAAGCGGCTTCGGCCGCGTAGGCGGGACAAGCCCGGGCATGACGGCTTTCGTGCCTGGCGTCTTCCGCATCACTTGTGGATCAGCGTTCCAGTGCCCTGGTTGGTGAAGAGCTCGAGCAGCACTGCGTGCTGCATCTTGCCGTCGATGATGACCACGCCTTCGACGCCCTGCTCCAGCGCGTAGATGCAGGTCTCGACCTTCGGGATCATGCCGCCGGAAATGGTGCCGTCGGCGATCAGCTTGCGCGCGTCCTTGACCGACAATTGCGGGATCAGCTTCTTCGACTTGTCGAGCACGCCCGGCACGTCGGTGAGCAGCAACAGGCGCTTCGCCTTCAGCGCGCCGGCGACCGCACCGGCAAAGGTGTCGGCGTTGACGTTGAGCGTCTGGCCTTCCTTGGAGGTCGCGAGCGGCGCCAGCACCGGAATCAGCTCGTAGCCGATCAGCTGGTTGAGCAGCGTGAGATCGACCTTCTCCGGGTCGCCGACGAAGCCGAGATCGATCGCCTTCTCGATGTTCGAGCCCGGATCGACGATGGTGCGCGTCGTCTTCGACGCCTTCACCATGTTGCCGTCCTTGCCCGACAGCCCGACGGCCTTGCCGCCGGCCTCGTTGATGTAGCCGACGATCTGCTTGTTGACCGAGCCGGCGAGCACCATCTCGACGATCTCGATGGTCGCGGCATCGGTGATGCGCAGGCCGGCCGCGAATTCCGACTGGATGCCGAGGCGCTTCAGCATGGTCGCGATCTGCGGTCCGCCGCCATGCACCACGACGGGATTGATCGCAGTCTGCTCGAGCAGCACGATGTCGCGGGCAAAGTTCTTGGCGGTCTCCTCGTCGCCCATGGCATGGCCGCCATATTTGATGACGATGGTTTCCTCGTCATATTGCTGCATGTGCGGCAGCGCTTCGGACAGGATGCGGGCCTGGTCGAGCGGGGAGATGTCGGTCATGTCGCGGTCTCGCTGGCGGAACGGTCGGTGCGCGTTCTATCCGATTGGCGGGCGCGGCGCAAAGCGTGGTGTTCGCTCTTACCCTCCCTGGAGGGGGAGGGTAAGAGAGAGCGCTACTTCCTCGCCACCACCGCCGCCAGCGTCACCGCCAGCCAGCCCGCGATCATCATCGTTCCGCCGGTCGGCGCCGCCATCGGAAACAGCGAATGGCCGGCATGTTGCCGCAAGGTGAGGTCGCCCGCGAACAGCGCGGCGCCGCTCGCCAAGCCGAGCGCGGCGACGAGGCCAATTCCGCCGTGCAGAAGGCCGCGCGCGAGCACGGCGATCACGGCGAGTATGGCGGTTGCATGAAACAGCAGCATGGTGCTCGCCGTGGCCAGCCGGCTCGCATCCGCGCCGTGGGCGGCGACCGCGGCCAGCGCGACGCCGGCGGCGCCCATCAATCCGGCAAGCCCAATCAGGAGGCGATGGGCCGCCATTACTTGCTCCGCTCTTCCAGCAGCTTCGCCATCGCGGCGCGCAGGCTCTCCATGCCGGTCGAGCTGCGTGACGATGTCGCGAGCACGTTCGGGAACGCGGCCGGATGTTTGGCCAGCGCAGCCTCGGTCTCGGCGATGCGCGCCTGCAACTCGGACGCCTTCACCTGATCGGCCTTGGTCAGCACGATCTGGTAGCTGACGGCGGAGCGGTCGAGCGTGCCCAGGACTTCGAGATCGACGTCCTTGAGGCCATGGCGCGCGTCGATCAGCACGTAGACGCGGGCGAGCGAGGCGCGTCCGAGCAGGAATTTGTGGATCAGCTCGGTCCAGGACGCGACCTGGCTCTTCGGTGCCTTGGCATAGCCGTAGCCGGGCATGTCGACGAGACGCAGGTCGGACTTCCCTGGGACCTCGAAGAAGATCAGCTCCTGGGTGCGGCCCGGCGTGTGCGAGGTGCGCGCCAGCGCGTTGCGCCCCGTGAGGGCGTTGATCAGGCTCGACTTGCCGACATTGGAGCGGCCGGCAAAGGCGACCTCCAGCCCCGCCATCGGCGGCAGCGTCTGGATCGAGGGCGAGGCCCAGATGAACTGCCAGTCGCGGGCGAACAGCTTGCGCCCGGCCTCGATCAGCTTCGCATCTTTGTCGTCGGTCATGCGAAGACTCTATCCTTTCGTCATGGCCGGGCTCGTCCCGGCCATCCACGTCTTGTTACTGGGCGCGCTTCCAAAACGTGGATGCCCGGGACGAGCCCGGGCATGACGATGTGGAGGCTCTTGCGCCCCGCATGACGGGGCGCGATCGTGAGGGACCTACGTCGCCTTCCGCGCGAACGTCGCCTTGAGATTGTCGAACAGCTCCACCTTCACGCCGTTGCGGCGCATGATGTAGCTCTGCTGGATCACCGAGAGCAAATTGTTCCAGGCCCAGTAGATCACGAGGCCCGCGGGGAAGCCTGCCAGCATGAAGGTGAAGATCAGCGGCATCCAGTTGAAGATGATCTGCTGCGTCGGATCCGGCGGCGTCGGGTTAAGCTTCATCTGGAACCACATCGTGATGCCCATGATGATCGGCCAGATGCCGAGCGCGAGGTAATAGCCGAACACGGGAATCGTGGTCGGATCGAACGGGATCAGCCCGAACAGGTTGAACAGGTTGGTCGGGTCCGGCGCCGAGAGGTCCTTGATCCAGCCGTAGAACGGCGCGTGCCGCATCTCGATGGTGACGAACAGCACCTTGTAGAGCGAGAAGAACACCGGGATCTGGATCACCACGGGGAGACAGCCGGCGACCGGATTGATTTTCTCCTTGCGGTAGATCTCCATCATCTCCTGCTGCTGCTTCACCTTGTCGTCGGGGAAGCGCTCCTTCAGCGCCTGAAGCTGCGGCTGGACCGACTTCATCTTCGCCATCGAGGCGTAGGACTTGTTCGCCAGCGGGAAGAACAACAGCTTCACGATCACGGTCACGAGCAGGATCGAGATGCCGAAATTGCCGAAGAAGCGGAAGAAGAAATCGAGGCCGATGAACATCGGCTTGGTGATGAAGTGGAACCAGCCCCAGTCGATCAAGAGATCGAAATGGTTGAGGCCGAGCTCCTTGTTGTAGCCGCCGTGGCCGGCCAGCGGGAAATTGATGCCGACGACGCCGGCTTCCTTGGCGCCGGCGAACAGCCGCGCATTCGCGGTCGCGGTGCCGCCGATCGCAACGGTGACGGGATCGAGCAGATAGTCGGTCTGGTAGGTGTGGACGTTGCCGACCGGGTTCGAGGAGAAGCGCGCCTGAAGCTGCGCGCTGGTGTCCGGCAGCAGCGCCGAGGCCCAGTACTTGTCGGTCATGCCGAGCCAGCCATTGGTGGCCTTGAAGTTCACCGACTTGGTCTCGTCGATCTTCTTGTAGGCATATTCCTGCAAGCCATCGAGATAGCCGATCAGGCCTTCATGCAGGATGTAGTAGCCGGAGACTTGCGGCGCACCGTGGCGCGAGATCAGCGCGAACGGATAGAGCGTGACAGGCGCATTGCCGACATTGCTCACCTCGTCCTTGACCGTGAAGAGATAATGGTCGTCGACCGCGATGGTGCGGCGGAAGGTGAGGCCCTCGCCGTTGTCCCATTTCAGCACCACAGGCGTCGTCGGCGTCAGGCTGCCGCTGCCCTCCTGCTGCCAGACGGTCTGCGCACCCGGCAGCTTCGCCGTCACGCCCGTCGCCGCCACCCAGCCGAACTCGGCGTAATAGGGCTCGGCGGTGCCCGAGGGCGAATAGAGGATGATCGGCGGCGATTTCGGGTCGACCGTTTCGCGGAATTGCACCAGCGCGATGTCGTCGATGCGGCCGCCCTTCAATGAGATGCTGCCGGCGATCCGCGGCGTCTCGATCTTGACGCGCGGGCTGGCCGCGATCGCGGCATCGCGGGCAACGACAGGCTGGGCCTGGTTCGCGGCCGGCGTTGCCGGCTGAGCCGCGTTGCCCGGCTGCTGCGGCGCGCTGCCCGGGGTCGCCGAGGCGGTCGGCTGCGGCGTACCCTTCTGGAGCTCGGCCTGCGCCTGCTGCTGGGCGCGCTGCTTCTCCATCTGCGGCACGTTGTAGAAATACTGCCAGGCGATCAGCACCAGGCCCGACAGAATGACGGCGAGGATGGTATTGCGATTGTCGGTCATCACTATTGTCTCGTCATCAATCGGGTTTGCTGCTGGCAGCAGGAGCGGGACTGGATCTCGTATGGTCAGTCCTGGGGCCGCGTCCCTTCGCGGGTCCTTTGGCCGTATGCCGCGCGGGCTTCGTGAGCGCTATGCGCAGATCGTCGAGCATGGTGGCGAAGGGGCGCGAGAGCGCGTCCCTTCGGCCGACTAGCACATAATCATGATGGGGCGGCATCGACACCGGATCGAGCCGCTTCACCAATTCGCGAAGCCGGCGCCGGATGCGATTGCGCTCGGGAGCGTTGCCGTTCTTTTTGGTAACGGTGAAGCCGATCCGGATCGGGCCGCCGTCATCGCGGGGACGGCTTTGCAGGACGAACGCGGGACTATTCACCCGCGCGCCATTGGCAACGGCGAGGAAATCCGCCCGCTGCCTCAGCCGATCCATGATGAAATCCCAAAAAGGGGGTCTGGCTCAGGCGCTCAGACGCTTGCGACCGCGCGCGCGGCGGGCGGCGAGAACCTTGCGGCCGCCGGCAGTGGCGAGACGGGCACGGAAGCCGTGACGGCGCTTGCGCACCAGTTTGCTGGGTTGATAAGTCCGCTTCACGGGTTTTTCTCCGCTGACCGGGCAATTTGCCTGTAGAATTGATGGTAAAGTCCGGAAGATGCGGCCCAAAACGGGCCCTTTTCCGGCCCCAAGAGAGCCGCTCCCGGCGTCGCACCGGGTCATCGCGGACAATTTGCGCGGCTTATAAGCGAGCGCCTTGTTTTCGTCAACGCCGCACAAGCGCGCGATTCTCGTGAATATCGCTGTTTGTGCGGGGTTTTTAACCCTTGAGGTGGCGACTCGCGATATCAGCGCTTACATCCCACCTCGGCAGATTAGCGATCTGTAATTTGACCGGGCCGGGGCCGGGTCGCATCCTTCTACCGCCAATCCTTCACCCGCCAGGCAGCGAGGGCGAATTTCGTGGCAGCGACAGACCGCCAGCCGATCCAGGATCAGGATCAGCCGGAGCAGCCGGTGATGCGCTCCCGCGGCGGGCTCGGGCTGTCGGGCAAGCTGCTGCTGCTGACCGTGCCCCTGGTGATGATCGCGGCCGTCCTGCTCTACGTGCCCGCCATTGCCAACTTCTGGGTCAACCGGCTGAACGACCGCGTCGCGGCGGCGAACACCGCGGCGCTGGTGTTGGATGCGGCGCCGCTCGGCATGGTTCCCGATTCGCTGTCGCGCCAGATTCTGAAGAGCATCAATGCCCGCGCGGTTGCCATCAAGATGGGCCAGCAGCGCCGGCTGCTCGCCAGCGACAACATTCCAGCCACCATCGAGCATGACATCGACCTGCGCGACATGACGGCGTGGGAGGCGATCACCGGCTCGTTCCGGATGATGCTGGAGACCGGCAACCAGGCCATCCGGATCGTCGGGCCCGGCGTCGGCACGGCCCAGTTCATGGAGATCGTCACCGACGAGCTGCCGCTGCGGCAGCAGATGTACCGTTTCTCCCGCAACCTCGTGGTGGTCGCGCTGATCATCGCGGCGCTGACCGCCGGCCTGGTCTATCTCGCGCTTCACTATCTCTTCGTGCGCCCGATGCGGCGGCTGACCGCGAGCCTGGTCGGCTTCCACGAGAATCCCGAAAGCTCGGCGGGAATCATCGTGCCGAGCCAACGCAGCGACGAGATCGGGGTCGCCGAGCGTGAATTGTCGGACATGCAGCGCGATCTGATGTCGATGCTGCATCAGAAGAGCCGGCTCGCCGCCCTTGGTCTCGCCGTGTCCAAGATCAACCACGATCTGCGCAATCTGCTGGCTTCGGCCCAGCTGCTGTCGGACCAGCTCGCCAGCGTGCCGGATCCGCGGGTGCAGCGCTTTGCGCCCAAGCTGGTGCGCTCGCTCGAGCGAGCCATCGCCTTCTGCCAGTCCACGCTGTCCTACGGCCGCGCCCAGGAGGCCGCGCCCGACCGCCGCATGATCCTGATCGAGCCGGTCGTGCTGGAGGTGCGCGAGACCGCAGGCCTCGCCTCCGATGCCTCGATTGCCTGGGTCGCCGCGATCGAGCGCGGGCTGGCGGTCGATGCCGATCCCGATCAGCTGTTCCGGGTGCTGCTCAACCTCGTTCGCAACGCCGCCCAGGCGCTGGAGAGTCATGCCTCCGGCGACGGCGGCCCGCAGCAGATCCGGATCACCGGAAAGCGCGAAGGCGCCGTCGCGATCATCGAGGTCTCCGACACCGGTCCCGGCGTGCCCCAGAAGACCAGGGAGCACCTGTTCGAGGCGTTCCAGACCTCCGGGCGTCCCGGCGGCAGCGGGCTGGGCCTCGCCATCGCCGCCGAGCTGGTCCGCGCCCATGGCGGCGATATCCACCTGGTCGAAGGCACCATCGGCGCCACCTTCCGCATCGTGATCCCCGACCGCCCCGTGGAGCTGCTCTCCATCCGCAACGAGCGGCAGCGGGCCTAGTCGGCCAGCGGCCGAGTGATGACGGGGCGATTCCCATGATGTCCGTCATTCCGGGATGGCCCGAAGGGCCAGGCCCGGAATCCATAACCCCAGCTGGTGGTTATGGATTCCGGGCTCGCGACTTCGTCGCGCCCCGGAATGACGAGCTGAGATGCGGAAATGCGCGAAAATACCCCCATTCCGGATCTTGCCAATCGGGACGAGAGCGGTTAGTCAGAGCGCTCTTTCGCACCCCCTCCGGCTCCGCCGGGGGCTGCGTCGCGGGCTATGCCCGCGCTGTTTGCGAAACACGCGCCCGTAGCTCAGCTGGATAGAGCATCAGACTACGAATCTGAGGGTCGGACGTTCGAATCGTTCCGGGCGCGCCATTTTCGGCCATTCAGTGCAGAACAGCGTACAATTCCTCGCGCTGAGCCTTTTGCCCGATTGAAGGCCACAACGTTCAAGGCCCGAGTGCCCGGCCCGACACAGGGGTAGGCTCGCCTCACGCGACGCCGGCAGGCTTCTCCAGGTCGGCCCAGATCTTAGCAAAATAATGCTGGAACGCTGTATCGGTGCGCAGCGCGGCGGGATCGCGGCCCTCCCGCGGCAACTCGATCACGTGTAGCGCGCGCACCGTGGCGGGCCGTGCGCTCAGCACCAGCACGCGGTCGGCCATGGCGATGGCTTCGCCGATATCGTGAGTGACGAGGATCGCGCTCTTGCCGCGCTCGGCGATGATGCGGGAGACGTCGGCCTGCATCAGCAGGCGCGTCTGGAAGTCGAGCGCCGAGAACGGCTCGTCGAGCAGGATCACTTCGGGATCGAACGCGAGCGTGCGCATGATGGCGACGCGTTGGCGCATGCCGCCGGAGAGCGCCGCGGGCTTGGCCTGTTCGAAGCCGGCGAGGCCATAGGCCTTGATCAGCCCCAGCGCGATCTCTCTCGCGCGCGACTTCGGCGTTTTGCGGATCTCCAGCCCGAGCATGACGTTGTCGAGCACGCTGCGCCACGGCAGCAGCAGATCCTTCTGCAGCATGTAGCCGACATGGCCCGCGGCGTCGTCGACGCGGCGGCCACCGACCTCGACATGGCCTCGGGTCGGCCGCAGCAGGCCGGCGATGGCGTTGAACAGCGTGGACTTACCGCAGCCGGAGGGGCCGACGATCGCGAGCGTCTCGCCGCGGCGCAGCTCGAAATCCACCTTGCGGATCGCCTCGACCGGATGGCCGGCGCCTTCGAAGGTGACGCCGACATTCTCGGCGCGCAGCACGATCAGCTCCGAGCCTGCAATATTCTGCGCGAGCGCGTTCATCGGTCCACCTCCCTGCAGAAGTCGAGCAGCGTGTCGTTGAAGATATTCGGTGTGACCACGCTGAAGGCATGCGCCCCCCAACCCACCTCGTGCACGCGCGCACCGGGAATGGAAGCGGCAAGCTCGCGGGTGAGATAGGCCGGTACCAGCGCGTCGTCCTTTGCGGACGACAGCAGCGTGGGTACGTTGATCTCTTTGAGGCGCCGGCCGCCCTCGAATGCCAGGAACATGTCGATGCGCTGGTTCATCGTCGCGACGGAGGGGAAGTGTTTCAGGATGCGTTCTTCCTCCGCGTCGAGATGGACGATGTTCTCGGAGATCCATTGCGGCGGATAGAGGAACAGCGGCTGCGCGCGCACATAGGCTTGCGGTCCGGACTGGTTGAGCAGCGCTTTCCGGATCTCGAAGCAGCGCCGCAGGAACGGATCGGCGCGGCCCCAGCCGTTGACGATGGTGAGGCTGCGTAGGCGTTTCGGATGACGCAGCGCCAGCTCCATGCCGACAATGCCGCCGATGGCGTGGCCGACGACATGCGCGGCACCGACGTTTGCATGGTCGAGCACGCTGGCGATGTCGTCCGCCATGCCGGCGATGCTGCGATCGCTTCGTGCGCTGCGGCCGGTGCCGACGTGATCATAGAGAATGACCTGATGGCGCTCGGTGAGCGCATCCAGCTGCGGCGCCCAGAACGAGCCGCTGCCGCCCATGCCGGCCGAGAGCAAAACCGGCGTACCGTGCCCGTGAACTTCGTAATAGATCTCGGCATCCTTGCCGCGTGCAAAAGCCATGACGTCCCAGCTATTGAGTGATGAGTTTCGGATCAGGACAGCAGGCGCCGCTCGATCAAGTCGATCGCGGCGTACATCAGCAGCGCCACCGCCATCAGCGCCGCGATGCCCACCCACACCGCGTTGAGGTCGTAGAGCACGCCGGCATAGTAGATCATGTAACCGAGGCCCTCTTTCGAGGCGATGTACTCGCCGACGACGGCGCCGATCAGGGCAAAGCCGACATTGAGGCGGAAGGCCGCGACGATCCACGGCATCGCGCCGGGCACGATCACGGTGCGCCAGGTCTTCCAGCGCGAAGCGCCGAGCGAGCGCAGCAGCTTGACGAGATCGGCGTCGACCTCCTTGGCGCCCTGGAGCGCGGTGATGACCGCGACGATGAAGGTGATGATCGCCGCGATCGCGATCTTCGAGGAGAGGCCGATGCCGAACCAGACGATGATCAGCGGTGCCAGCGCGATTTTCGGTAGGCCGTTGAGCGCGATCAGATACGGCCGCAGCACGGCCGCGCCGGTCGGGAACAGCCATAGCGACAATCCCGCAGCGCTGCCGAGCACCGTGCCGATCAGGAAGCCGGCGATGGCTTCCCATGCGGTGAGTCCGGCGTCGCGGAGCAACTCGCCACTGGCGATGAGCTTGCCCGCTTTCGCGATGATGCCGCTCGGCTGGCCGTAGAGATAGACGGCGATGAAGCCGAGGCGAATCGCAAGCTCCCACGCCGCCAGCAGTGCGACCAATAGTGCGATCTGGAGCAGCGCAATCCGAGCTGCGGTGGGCAGCTTGAACCGCGCGCCTGTCACTGCGGCCTGGCCTGCATCGAGCACGGCCACCTCACGCCCTCTTGTGCGCGATCGAGGCGATCTCGACGAGGCAGGCGGGCTTCACGAGGCCGCACTGGATGCAGTACCGTGCCGGCTTCTCGCCGGGAAAATATTCGGCGTAGACTTTGTTGACCGCCGCATAGTTCGCCCAATCAGTGATGAAGATCGAGTTGAAGGTAACGTCTGCAAGGCTCGACCCCGCCGTCTCGAGCACGCGCTTGATGGTCTCGAGAATGTGCCGGGTCTGGCCGGCGGCATCGCCTTCATGGACGACGTCGTTGTTCGAATCGAACGCCAGCGTGCCCGAGACGTAGATGACGTTGTCGGCCATCATGCCCGGCGAGTACGGGGCGATGGGCGCGTGGGTGCCCGGCGGAATGATGGCGCGGTCGGTCATGGCGTATCCTCTTGTGCTGGAGCGGCTTCGGTCTGGGCAAAGGCGCGGCGGAAATCGCTCGCGGACGAGACCCAGCCGAAGAAGGTCTCGACGTTGAAGATTGAGGCTTTCTGGATGTAGTCGGGACCGGCCTGGTGCGTTGCGTCCTCCAGCATCACGCCGAAATATTCGAGATGGAAGCCGTCGCGCAGCGTCGATTCCACGCAGACATTGGTGGCGATGCCGCAGAACACGAGATTGCGGATGCCGCGGGCGCGCAAAATGCTGTCGAACTGGCTGTTGAAAAAGCCGCTGTAGCGCGTTTTGGGTACCACGATGTCGCCGGGCTTGGGCTGCAATTCGTCGACCAGCGCATAGTCCCAGCCGCCCTTGGCGAGCAGCCTGCCTTGCAGCTCGGGCCGCTTGCGCATCGTCTTCAGCGCGTTCGACTTGTGCCAGTTCGGCGAGCCCGGTCCACCGGCCTCGACATAGTCGGCGTCCCAGCCGTTCTGGAAGAAGATCACGGGGACGCCGGCGCCCCGCGCGACCGCCACCACGTCCTGGATCGCCGCGATCGCGGCCTTGGCGCCGGAGATGTCGAAGCCTGCGAGGTCGAGATAGCCGTTCGGCGAGGCATAGGCGTTCTGCATGTCGACGACGACCACGGCCGTCTCGTCGACCGCGAGCCGGAGCGGCTCGGGCCGCGCCGGGAGCGTGACAAAGCGCTGCTCGCGCGCGTCGGAGGTGTTCACGATCATCACGCGAGACCGAACTGCCTGGTCGCCTGCTCGGCGAAACGGTTATCGACCATCTGCGTATAGGGGAGTGCGGATTGCACTGCGCCGCCGCCTTGTTCGAGCCGCATCGCGCGGTCCCATTCGTCGGCGGAGATGGTCGGGTTGCGCGGGATCGCGGTCTTCGAGCCGAAGAAGTTCTTCGTTGCGCTGGCGACGACAGATGGTGTGACCTTCGGGAAGTATTTTTCGGCGACCTCGGTGAAAACAGCGTTGTTCTCGTGCATCAGCTTCTGCGCTTCTGCGATCGCATTGCAAAAGCCTTGGATGGCGGCCGGGTTGCTCGCGATCGTCTCTTCCGTCGCCATCGCGGTGGTAAAGCAGAGCGATCCCAGCGCATCGGCAAAGGACAGCACCGGCACGAGGCCGAACTGCTCGGCGGCGATGCTGACGTCCCATTCGAAGGCGGTAGCGATGTCGGCGCGGCCGTCCTTCACCGCGGCGGCCTGCGCGCCCGGAGGCAGTTCGAGGAACGTGACGCCGGCCTCCTTCGGATCGAACTTGCCGATGGTCTTGATCGCATAGGTCGGCACCTGGATCGTCGAAGAGGGGAATTTCAGCGTCGCGATGGTCTTGCCGCGGAGATCCTCGATCGTCCTGATCTTGCTGTCGGGTTTCGCAATGCCCCACATCGACACGCCGCCGACGATCTTGGCGATGTTCTTGATCTTGCCGCCCTCGCGCACTGCATTCACCGACATGCCCGGGCTGGTCACCCCGATTTGGCTGCGCCCTGAAAGCAGAATCGGCACCGGCAGCGCGATGCCGCCGGCGGTGGAGAGGTCGGCATCGAGGCCATGCTTGGCGAACAGTCCCTTGTCAGCCGCGACATAAAGCGAGTTGTACATGCCGAGCCGCAGTGCTTCGGCGATTGCCACTTTGCCGGCTGCGAAGGTCGGGGTGGAGAGGCCGGCCAGTGGCGCCGTTGCTGCGCCCAGCAGCGAGTATTTCATGAGGTCGCGTCGGTTGATCACGTCCCAATCCTTTTGCTTGTTGGAACAGTAGGTTAGTTCCCATTGTGCCCAATTCTGATCGTTCCCGGTCTTCGCACAAAATCCTTGCATTGGAGATTTTCATTAGCAATCTGGAATAGAGAGATATATTTATAAGGAAAGATGATAGATCAGCTCGACCTGAAGCAGCTCCGCGTTTTCGTCCGCGTTGTCGAGACCGGCAGCTTCAGTGCCGCGGCACGGTCGCTCGGCATGTCGCAATCCGCTGTCAGCCAGTTGCTGCGCCAGCTAGAAGACGGCCTGCGCGTGCGGCTGCTCGACCGCACCACGCGAAGGCTTCAGCTCAGTAAGGTCGGCGCGGACTTCATGCCGGGCATTCAGCGCCTGCTCGCCGATCTCGATCGACAACTTCAGGATCTGCGCGATTTGCGCGAACATCGCCGCGGTCACGTCACGGTGGCCTGCGTGCCGTCGGTCGCGCTGCGGCTGATGCCGCGCGTGCTCGCCGCGTTCCAGCGCGAGCATCCGATGGTCGCGGTGACGTTGAAGGAGATCTCGCGGCATCAGATCTTCGCCGCGCTGCGCGGCGGCGACGTCGATCTTGGCATTGCCAACGTCCCGGGCGACGATCCTGAGCTCGATGCTTCACGACTGCTCGTCGACAATTTCGCGCTGGTGATGCGCCGCGACCATCCGCTCGCCGCGCGGGACGCCGTAAGCTGGGCGGAAGCCTCGAAGGCCGGCCTCGTCGTGATGGCATCAGGCACCGGAATCCGGCTCGAGATCGAGCGCGGCGTCGCCGATCTCGGTCAGGGCATGCCGATCCACGAGGCCGAGCATCCGGCGACGCTGCTGGCGCTGGTCGAGGCCGGCGTCGGCGTCGCACCGTTGCCGAGTCTCGCTTGGCCGGAGGCCAGCCATCCCGTGCTCACCTGGCGCAAGCTGGTCGAGCCCGTGATCGAGCGCGAGCTCTATCTGATCTGGCGCATCGGCCGCGATCTCTCGCCTGCCGCACGCGCGCTCCAGCGCGGCATTCTTTCCGGGGCTCAGGAGATTCGCGAGCGTACGGTCTCCGGCTGATGACAGTCACGAACAACATCGGCCGATACAGACATCGTGATCTTTTCCAAAGGGCCCCGAGGCCATCCCCGCTGGCGAGGAGGACGCGTGGAGGATGAAGACCTGATCGCGCTGGACGCCAAAGCCTAGACGTTAGCCCGCGGGAACTTCCTTTCATCCCGATGAACGCTCTTCCTTCTTCCACGGTAACCGTCGAATCCAAAGAGGTTGAAAAGCCGAACGTTTATGTGCTTAGTCCTTTCTGACGGTAACGAGTCGACGCAAAATCAATGGTTTAGCCCAGACTACGAATCTGAGGGTCGGACGTTCGAATCGTTCCGGGCGCGCCATTCTTCGACGAAGGTCAGGACAAAGCAGCATCTGGTCGCCAGACGGGCCGAGACCGGATGGCTTCGCCGTGTGAGGAGCGGAATGAAGATATCGCAGGCGTTCAAGTTCGAGGCGGCGCATCGGCTGCCGAACGTGCCCGAGACCCATCGATGCCGCCGGCTGCATGGTCATTCCTACCGGGTCGAGGTCCAGTTGGACGGGCCGGTCGACCCGCACACCGGCTTCGTCGCGGATTTCTTCGATATCGAAAAATGCTTCGCCGACATCCTGGAGGCGCTGGACCATCGCTGCCTGAACGAGGTCAAAGGGCTCGAGAACCCGACCGCCGAGAATATCGCGATCTGGATCTGGGACCGGTTGAAGCCGAGCCTTCGGCAGCTCTCGGCGGTCCGCGTCTATGAAACGGCGGATTGCTGGGCCGAATATCAGGGGCAGTGACGGAGGTTCGATCGTTCCCGGCGCGCCGTTTCGGTAGTAAGTACGTCCCATGCGTACCATCGATCGTCTGTTCTGCAGCCTCGTTCTGTTCCTTGCAATCGCAGCGGCGCTTCCCGCGCGCGCGGCGGAAACCTGCCCGTTCATCAGCGCCCAGGAGCTCGCCCGCGCGATGCCGGCGTTCAAATGGTCGCTGATCTCAAATCAGGACGGACGCGGCTGCATCTACCAGGCCGGGCGCGGCGACACGATGATGCTGTCCGTGTTCCGCAATCCCGACAAGGACCGCGCCAGGGAATTGTACGCGACCTTCGTCAAGACGCTGGGCGAGCGCATGCCGCTGAGCGCAGTGACGGGGATCGGCGACGAAGGCCAGGGCGGAACGAGCGCCGCCGGCGCGGAGCGCCAGGAGGCCTCGGTCGTCGCCTTGTCCGGCGATTACATTCTCCAGCTCACCGTCTATCCGATCGGCCGGCGGGCCGACGATGCGCTGCTCGGACCGCTCAGCGAAGCCGCGCGCATTGCCATCGGAAGCGTAGGCAAGAGCAGCGAGCGCTTCGGCAACTGCGAATGGCTCACGGCCGCCGACGCCGACGGCTTTCTCGACAGCAGCACGCTGACGGTGCAGCGGACCGGCGCGGGCAGCTGCATGATGTTCGATCGCGAGGCCAACACCATGATCGTCGCGGTGATCGCGACCTCGCGCGACACTGCCATCGGCATGATGAAGCGCGCCGGTCCCTGCAAGCACGTGGCGATACCCGAGCTCGGCGGTGAAGCGTTCGGCGAGCATTCCTGCACCAAGGGCAACGGCAACGCCGTCAACATCTTCGTCTGGAAGAACGGCAGGCAGGCTTCGATCCTGTTCGCACCGGTCAAGCCGCATCCGGAGTCCGGCTCGGTCGAACGCCTGAAGGCGGTCGCCGGGCGGGTCTATGGAAAGTTGTAAGTGTCCGGGTGCAGCCTCGCTGCGCACGCCCGGGAGCCGCAATGGTCTCCGTTATGGGACGCCTGCGCAGCGGTCCGACGTAAAGGTCATCGACGGCGTCAATGACAAAGGCGAGGCGACACGATGCAGCTAGCTGTCCTCGCCGTCCCGCCGGCGGAAGGGATCGGCGACATCGTCATGACCGCTGCGGCTGCTGAAGAACATCAGCGCCATCAGCCCACAGCCGATCAGCAGCGAGAAGAAAGCGCCGAGGCCAAGCGCGATCCAGCCGTGCTTGCCCATCTCGACGCCGCTGCTGGATTCCCAGACTGAAAATCCCCAGACGCCGGTGAGGATCAACATGGCTCCGAGGGCAACCAGCAGGGCGATCTGGCCGGCACTGATGTTCTTCATGGCTGTTTCCGTTGTCGTGCCTGACGAAGAGTCAATTGCGAAGGGCGACGAGGCGTTCCCGTGAATGACGCCGGCCTCCGAGCTGCTCCTGCGAGTTCGCCCGCCGGGACACGCTAGAGCGGAGTGGCTTAAGGTTGAACCGATTGCCGCAGGCTCGTTCACCTCTCCCGCTTCCGGGAGAGGTCGGCGCGTTCGGGCGATGCGAAGCATCGTCCCGCGCGCCGGGAGAGGGCTTTCTCCTCTTGGGCATTGTCCCATTGAGGAGACACCCTCTCCCCAGCCCTCTCCCGCAGGCGGGCGAGGGAGTGCACCTCCGTCATCGCGGCAATCAAGCTTCATCCCGTCATGCTTTAGCCGGGCCTGGAGGGGAACTTGTTGTGCTGCAGCAAGCAGCCTGCAATTTGGCGGCGATGCGAGCTTCGGCTTCCGTGGCTCAGTCTTTCACCGTAAGCCCTGTTCGTCGATCAGGATGCGGTGGATCTCGATACGCTGCGGCAGTTCGATCAGGAATTCCGCGTCGCGCGCGAGATGGTGGACCTTGGTGGGCTCGCCCTTGGTGAAAGCCGTCATGGCCGCGATGTCCGCCCAATAGGAAATGGTCGTGAACCACGTCTCCTCGTCGCGGTCCTCGCGCAATTGCTGGACGCCGAGCGCGGTCTTGCGCAGCGGCGGAATGCCCTCGGCCTGCAAATAGGCCTGGTAGGCGTCGGCGAGATCGCGGCGGGTACGGCCGCGCCAGATGCGGGCGATGGTCGGCTTGGTCGGCATGATGGGACTCCCTTGCGGCGAACGCCGCGCCCCGCATTCTCGTTCCATGCGTCCTGGTGTCGCTGCCGGCGGCAGCAACCGATGCCGGCTGCCGGCGCAGCTCCACGTCATTGATCTGAAGCAATGATGATCGCGTCCGCAGATGCTAAAGGGATTCGCAAGTTGCGAACCGAGCCTTCCCGGCCGGTCGCGACAATCGCAACGCGCCTGGAATCAGAGGACTCAATGGGACGACTCCTGAATATCGTGACGCCACTGCATACGGCGACCAAGCGCGACTACATGGCCCGCATGAACGACGACAAGATCGGCTGCTCGCTGAAGGCGCGGGAATACGAGGCCGATTATTGGGACGGCGACCGCCGCTTCGGCTATGGCGGTTACCGCTTCATCGAGGGGCGCTGGGCGCCGGTCGCCAAGGCGCTGATCGAGACCTATGGTCTGAAGGACGGATCCAGCGTGCTCGACGTCGGCTGCGGCAAGGGCTTCCTGCTCTACGAGATGCAGAAGATCCTGCCGGGCTTGAAGGTCGTCGGCTTCGACATCTCCAAGCACGGTCTTGCCAATGCGCACGAGCAGGTGAAGCCCTACCTCTTCAATTATCGCGCCCAGGACATCTATCCCTATGGCGACGACAGTTTCGACCTCGTCATCTCGCTCGGCACCCTGCACAATCTGCGGCTGTACGAGCTCGAGGCGGCGCTTAAGGAGATCGAGCGGGTCGGCAAGAACAAATACGTCATGGTCGAGGGCTACCGGACCGTCGCCGAATTGCACAACCTTGAATGCTGGGCGCTGACGGCGGAGTCCATCCTGCACACCTCGGAATGGATCTGGCTGTACGGCAAGCTCGGCTACACCGGCGATTACGAATTCATCTATTTCGAGTGATCGGGCGCCCCTCATGGACATCAAGACTGCCAAGGCGGCCATCCTCGTCGAATCGGGCAAGCCGCTGATCGTCGACGAGTTCACCTTGCCGGACAGGCTCGAACACGGCCAGGTGCTCGCGCACGTGCACACGTCGAGCATCTGCGGCGCGCAGATCAACGAGATCGACGCGGTCAAGGGCGTCGACAAGTTCCTGCCCCACCTGTTGGGGCACGAGGCGCTGGCAACGATCGTCGAGACCGGCCCGGGCGTGGTCTCCTGCAAGCAGGGCGACACCGTCGTCATGCATTGGCGGCCGGGCAGGGGCATCCAGTCCAACACGCCGGCCTATTTCTGGCGCGGCAAGCGTCTCAATGCCGGCTGGGTCACCACCTTCAACGAATATGCCGTGGTGTCGGAGAATCGCGTCACGCCGGTTCCGGCCTCGATCGACCGCACCAGCGCGCCGCTGCTCGGCTGCGCCGTGACGACCGCGCTCGGCGTCGTCAACAACGATGCGCAGATCGCCATCGGCGAAGCCGTGGTCGTGTTCGGCGTCGGCGGCGTCGGATTGAACATCGTGCAATTTGCCGCGATGGTGGGCGCCTATCCCGTCATTGCGATCGACCGCCTCGACAACAAGCTCGAAATGTCGAAGCAGTTCGGCGCCACCCACACTATCAACTCCGAAGCGGTCAAGGATGTCGCCGCCGAAATTCGGTCCATCACCGGCACCGATGGACCCGACAAGGTCGTCGAGACCACCGGCGTCAAGAATCTGATCGAGCTCGCCTATGAGATCACCGCCAAGAAGGGCCGCTGCATCCTGGTCGGCGTGCCCCGCGAGAAGGCCGAGATCTACACGCTGCCGCTCCACTTCGAGAAAGTGCTGAAGGGCTCGGAAGGCGGGCAATGCCAGCCGGCGCGCGATATTCCGCGCCTCGTTCGCCTTAGCGACGCCGGCAAGGTGAACTACCGCGGCATCGTGACCCATCAGTTCGCGCTCGACGACGTCAACAACGCGCTGGATTTGATGCGCAGCGGCACGTCGGGCCGAATCCTGCTGAACATCAGCTGAGCGCGGATGCGATCCGGGTGAGGGGTTCCGGCTCACCGAATGCCCCCCGCAAATGCGGCGTCCTCCACGGCAGGCGGCATTGGTCGCCGGCGTAGCCGTGCCCGCTTTGCGCCGCCGGCCGTAACCGCCGGTTAACCATGGATATTTACGGTGTAGCAAGCCTCTGAGCTGCGACAGTCAGTTGATTTCGAGTCCAATCCCATGGCGTTCGGTAGCCGCGCATCTCCGCGAAGCATCGCCCCGACGGAGCCAGCGGCTTCGTGGGAAACGCCGCAGGCTGCGCGGACGAGGCCCGACAGCGCCGCGCCGGCGCTGATCAAGGGATCGCTGACCGTCTCCGGAGCACTCTTTTTCCTGCGCGAGAACGGCCGGCGCATTCTGACGCTGGCGCTGGCACTGTTCGCCCTCGGCGTCGTCGTTCTCATGGTTCTGCCGGTCCGCTATGCCGCGACGGCCCTGGTCGTGCTCGATCCCCGCGAGCTGCGCATCACCACGGAGCAGGACGTCCTGCCGGGCATCGGCCAGGACGCCGCGGCGCTTCAGAGCCAGATCGAGATCGCCAAATCGGACGGCTTTCTCCGCCCCCTGATCGAGCAGCTCAAGATCGCCGACGACGATGACATCGCGGGCGGCCATACCGACATGACGCGGCTGCTCGAAAAATTCCGCAGCCGCCTCGAGATCACGCGCCGCGGGCTCACCTACGTCATTGCGATTTCCTTCACCTCGAACCGCCCGGAACGCGCCGCCTACTACGCCAACGCCATCGCCGAGGCGTTCGTCGCCAGCCAGGGCCGCGTCCGCACCGCGGCCACGGACGAGGCCGCAGACTGGCTCAAGGACCGGCTGAAGGCGTTGAACGAGCGCCTGCGCGCGTCGGAAGACGCCGTCGCCGCCTTCCGGCTCGAGCACAAGATCCTCAACGCCGGCAAGGATTCCACCACGCAGCAATTGCGGGTGACCGATCTCAATCAGCAGGTCTCCGCCGCGCGTCTTCGCACCGAGGAAGCCAAGGCGCGCTACGACCAGGTGCAGCGCGATCTCAAGGCCAATGTCGAAGGGCCGGTGAAGCAGGACCTCCTGAGCATGCTGCGGGCGCAGCGCTCGACCTTGAATGACCAGATCGCGCAGAAGAAGGCGGTGTACGGCGAGCGCCATCCCGATCTCGCGATCTCGTACAGCCAGCTCGCCGATATCAACCGGCAGATCGAGTCCGAGCGGAAGAAGAACATCGAAACGGCGAAGTCCGAATATGAGGCTCAGCTGGAGCAGCAGAGAGCGCTGGAAAAGCAGCTCAAGGCGGTCGAGACCCAGATGCTGGTCGACGGGCAGGCGCTGGTGAAGCTGCAGGAGCTGCAGCGCGACGCCGACGCCAACCGGAACATCTACGAGCAGTTCCTGTCGCGGTTCAAAACCACCAACGAGCAGCGTCAGCTGCAGGCCTCGCAGACCAAGATCGCTTCGGCTGCCATTCCGCCGCTGCGCCCGACGCGCCCGCCGCTCGCACTGCTGCTGGCGGCGCTGGCGATCGGCTCGCTGCTGACGTCGACCGCTGCCGTTGCGGTGACGACGAGCATGTCCGATCAGTCCGCGCCGACCGAGGCTCCCATGCAGGCAGCCGTGGCGAACACGCAGGCTCGGCAAGTCCAATCTCAGCTCCAGCCACAAGCCCCGCCGCAAGCTCAGCCTCCGGCTGCTGCCCGGCCGGAAGCGATGCCGCGGCTTCCGGTCTGGGCCCGCATCCCCGATCTTTTGTCCGCGACCGCGACCAGCACCGTCTGGCAAAAACCGATCGCTTCCCCCGGCGAGCTTGATCTCGGTGCCTATCTGCGGCCGCTGCTCGAGCGGATCGATCGCGTGCCGGTGCGTGGCTGCAAGGTCGCCCTGGTGTTGTCGGTCGGCAAGAGCGCCGGCGGCAACACCGTTGCGCGCTCGCTGAATCGGGCCGCGGTGACACGCGGCATGATGAGCGTCTTGATCCGGCTGCAGGGGGAATTCGCAGGTCACCAGCCGCCGGTGACGGAATGGAACGATGGTTCGACCACGGCGGGATTGCAGTCGATCGACGAGCTCCTGAGCGCCGGCCGCAAGGCCGATGCGAGGCCTGAGGACGATATTCGTTCGGAGTTCGATCTGATCATCGTCCATGCCGGCAATCTCGCCTTGCAGCCCGATGCCATCGCGCTGGCGGCGCATGCCGACCTGATCGTCCTGGTGGCGCGCGCCGGCGAGCTCGGTTCGGCGGCGATGCGCCGGGTGACCACGGCGCTGTCGCGGTACGAGACCGTGCCGACGGGGCTCGTCGTCAATCATGCGCCTGCCGGCTCGCAGGCGCCGCACCCCGACGGCGGCGCATTGGGACTTGCGGTTTGACGATGGCAGGCTCGTGCGGTCGGCTGCTGGCCGGAGCGATGCTGTCGCTGTCGATCTCATTCGGCTCCCCGGTCTTCGCCAGCGATTGTGTGCCCGTGCCGCAGACGGTCGCACCTGGCAGGCTCGCCGCATTGTCTCGCGGCTTCAATGCCGACGGCTGGATCAACGGTGCAGCCCCGAGCCGCGAGTTGTTGCAGCAGCTGCGCAGGGCGGGAATGAGCCATGTCCGGCTGCCGGTGCCGGCAGAGCGCGTGATGCCTGGTTTCGCCTCGAAGGACGAGCGCGAGGCGACGCTGCGCGTGCTCGACAAGGCGCTGAAGCAGCTCACCGCGCTGGGCTACGCCATCTCCGTCGATCTTCATCCCGGCGATCGCTTCAACCGCCTGCACAAGGAAGATCAGGGCGCGGCGCTGCGTCAGATGCAGGAGGCCTGGAGCGGCCTTGCCGAGGTCATTCGATCCTTTCCGGCCGATCGCGTTTTCGCCGAGCTGCTCAACGAGCCCGATATCGACGCCGACAAATGGCAGACCGAGGTCGAGGCGCTCGCCGCCTTCGTCCGCAAATTGCTTCCCGCCAATACCCTCGTCGTCGGTCCGGTCAACTGGCAGCGCGCGGACTCGCTGCCGCGATTCCGTCCGCTGCCCGACCCTGACGTCGTCTATGCCATCCACTTCTATGATCCGATGGTGTTCACCCATCAGGCCCATTGGGATGGGCAGGATCCGCTGCACGACATCATCGATCTGCCTTATCCGATCAATTCCGGCGACCCCAAAATTCAGGCCCTGCGCCAGGATCTGCAGCTGAGGGGCGCGACCAAGGCGCTCGGCATGCTCGACGTCGCCATTGCCGCCGCCAAGGACAAGCCGGGGGCCGATCGCTGGCTTGCGCCCGCGCTGCAATGGCAGCAGCAATTCGCGCGGCCGATCATCGTCAACGAATTCGGCGTGCTGAAGGCCGGCGCGCCAAGAGCGAGCCGGTTGCGCTGGCTGGCGGAGGTCACCGCTTACGCCCGCGACCATTGCTGGGGCTGGACGCATTGGGAGCTGGCGCAGGGCTTTGGCCTCGTCGACCGCAACACCGGCAGGCCCGATCCCGACGTGATGCGGGCATTGCTCGGCGGCGCGACCCGGCCTGGCCGCCGCTGACAGCGCGGTCCGCTATCGTTAACGAATCCTTACACATCGCCCCGCTATCGTGCTCGCCGCGCGATGCCAAGGGACGATCGATGAGCGCCGGGGATTCACCGCAGGTTGAGACCGTGCAGGCCGGCCCAACGCCGCCGGCCTGGCGCGAGCTGGTCCTGATCTTCTGCCTGGCCGTGGCAACGATCGGCTCTGCTCCGATCCTGCACCTCGCCGATCCGATCCTCGCCATTGCCGTCGAGGTGCTCGTCGGCATCGCCATCGTCGTCGTGGTCCCGACCTATGCGCCGGCCGTCGCGATCTTCGTCCTGTTCTTCCAGAACCTGTTCGCCTCGATCCTGTCGCCGCTGGTGCCGCTGCCGTCCGATCTCGATTTCATCAAGGGCTACAATTTCCTCGTCTGCTCCGTGATGTGGCTGGCGACGTTCGGGCTCTACGTGCTGGGCCGGAGGAATCAATCGGCCGAGGTGAACCAGATCATGCGCTGGGGTGTCGTCACCCTCGCCGTGGTGTCGCTGTATTTCGCGGTCGGGTTCAGCCAGAACGGGCAGCCGGCCGCGGTCTATCTGCGCAACATCGTGCTTCCGCTGTTCCTGTTCCAGCTGTCGCTGCTGACGGCCGCGACCTACGAGGTGCGCATCACGCCGTTCCTGGTGACGGTCGCGGTCGTTCTCATCTCGTGCGGCTATATCGAATTTGCATTCCGGGATTTCTGGCTGGCCATCACCAACGGCTATACATTCTGGGGTTTCGACGAGCTCAAGGCGACCCATTCGGGCGTCTGGGAGGCCGAGATGCGGGCCACCGGAAACGTGCCGGTCGACCTCAAGGATCGCTTTAGGTTCGACTTCCTGAACACGCCTCTGCTCGAAGGGTTCGGCTTGTCGAAGATGCTGCGCATCCACGGCCCGAACATGCACCCGATCAGCTTCGCCTACGGGATCGGCTTTCTGGCCCTGTTCCTGTTCTCGGTGGGACGGCCGCTGCTGGCGCTTGCGGCGTTGCCGCTGCTGGTCCTTTGCAGCGTGAAGGGTGCGCTCATTGTGATGGTCTTCGTGGTCGCGGCCTGGATCTCGACCCGGCTGCTCGGTGCCGTGGTGACGCTGCTGCTCGGCTTCCTGGGCCTGTTCGCCTTTGCGATTCTGGCGATCCGCGTCGGCCTGCAGATCGGCGACTATCACGTCATTGGCCTGATGGGGGGCCTCAACGGATTCCTGGAGAAACCGTTCGGCCGCGGTCTCGGCGTCGGCGGCAATTTGTCGGACAGCTATTTCTCCATCGACTGGGGCGCGGCGCAGGCGGCCGGAACGATCGATGGCGCGGTCGAAAGCGCGATCGGCGTGCTGCTGTACCAGATGGGGATCGCCGCCTTCGTGCCGCTAGGCTTCTATCTCGCGGTGGCGCTCAAGGCCTGGCGTCTCTACGCCTCGTCAGGCTATCTGACGCAGGGTCTCGCCGGCTTCGGCGTCATGGTCGTGCTGCTCAACGGATTGTTCCAGGAAGAGGCCTTGTTCGCGCCGCTCGCGCTTGGACTCATGCTCTCGCTCGCCGGTCTCGTCATCGGCAGCCATGCGAGAATGCAGAGCGTCGCGCGCGAGGACGCGGAATTCGAGCATCTCACGCGCTACCAGCCAGCGACGTAGCGCGGCACGCCGGCCGCCCCGCTCGACTTGGTTTGGGCGCGCGCCCATCCAGGAACTTCCACTTTTTCCTGGCGTTGACCGACGGCCCGCAGCAAGGGCCGATGCGCGATGAAGAACTTTTCCAACGCCGAATTTTCTCCCGAGGTGATCGAGATCATGACGACCGCCCTGGAAGCCGCGGTTGCCACACTGCCCGAGCCCGTGCACGCCTCGCACGTCAACGCGCTCGCGGAATCCATTCTGCGTACGGCTGGCGCGGGCGAGCGCGACGTCGGGAATTTGCAGCGGATCGCTCTGATGGAGCTGCAACTGGCGCCGCGCAAATGATGAGGCCGACATGAAGACGATCCCTGTTGCCGCCATTGCGCTGTCTGTGATGCTTTCTGACGCGAATGCAGACGGCTGGACGAGCTATCGGATTCCCGAGACAAGAACCTCGGCCGACGTTCCCGTCTCTGTTTTCACGGAGATGGCCGGCAAGCCCGATGGCTACGGCCAGCAATTTCGCACTTCCGACGGCAGGGCCGATCTCACCGTCCAGGCCGTTTCCAACCGGGAGGGTCTTCCGCCCGCTGAGTTCCTCGCCAGGAAGGAGCCGCCGTCCGGCATCATCTACAAACGGATCACGCCGAGATTCTTCGTGGTCTCCAGCATCAAGCGCGACAAGATCTGGTACAACCGTTGCAACTTTTCTCGCGGCTACGTGCACTGCGTGCTGATCAATTATCCCGCGGCCGAGAAGCGGCAATGGGATCGCATCGTTACACGGATCAGCCACAGCCTGCGCGCCGACTGAGCGGATGCAGGACCAGCGCCGCCCGGGCAAGCTCGGGCGGCAGGTGGTGAGGTTGTTCTACCGTGCGGTCGTCGACGTGGTCGACATGGTCGGCTTCGAGCCCGGCACGTGCGACATAGTCTTGGTGGTCGAACCGACCTGTTCGCCGGCCTTGACCTTGGTCCGCGTGTGCGAGCGGCTGAACGTGCCGCCCTCATGGGCCTGCGCGCGGGCGTTGGAATTCATCACCGGCCCGTTGCCCTTGTTCATGCTGACGCCGGTCTGCGTCTTGCCGTTCACGGCCGCGGCGCTGCCGCCGGCCGCGATCGACGAGCCGGTACTGCCCGTCGCCGAGGTGGACGTACCACCGGTGCCAACCGTCGAGGCCGAGGTGCCGCCCGTCGCGGCCGAGCCGGCGCTTCCGCCGGTGATACTTTTCTGGGCGAGTGCCGGTGAAGTGGCGGCGAGCAGCAGTGCGACCGCCGAGGTCGTAAGCAAGGTCCTCATGTTTCAATCCTCTCGATGTATCTTAAGGTGACGAGGTCGAGATCGTGCAGCCGTTGACGGTGATGGTGCTGGCGCTCGTGGTGCCAGGACCGCCCGACGTCGACGAGGAGCTGGAGACGTTGCCGCCGCCCGCCTGCACATGCACGGACGATCCGCCGGCCGAGCTCGAGCTCGACAGCGAACCGCTCGACGCCGTCGATCCGGTCGTGCTCGAACCCGACGAGCCGGCCGCGCTGATGCTGCCGTCCGCGTGCTTCACCACCGTGACCTTGCAGGTCTCGCCCGATGCCGTCTTGCCAGTCTTTTCCATAGTTTCTGCCGATGCAGCGCTACCCATCAAGGTCAGCGCCATGATCGCAACGATTGACTTGTTCATTGCGGCTCCTCCTCAACATGGAAAGGGAGCGGCACGTGGCCGCTCCCGGGATCGGACTAGTTCTTGTCCTTCTTCCACTCGTCCTTGTTGTGGCCCTTGCCCTTTTCCATGCCCGTGTCGCTGGCATGACCCGCAGACGAGCCGGCTGCGCCGACCGTCGAGCCGCTCTTGCCGCCGCCGGCCGACGAGCCGCCGGTGCCAACGGTCGATGCGGAATTGGAGCCACTGCCTGCGGCAGAGCCGCCGGTGCCCACGCTGGACGAGCTCTTGCCGCCGCCGACCGATGAGCCACCGGTGCCGAGCGTCGAGGCCGAGCCGCTGCCCGAGCCGCTGCCGGCCGCCGAGCCGCCGGTGCCCACGGTCGAGCTGCTGGTGCCGCCGCCGGCCGACGAGCCGCCGGTGCCGAGCGTCGAGGCAGATCCCGACCCGCTGCCGCCGGCGGAAGAGCCGCCGGTACCGACCGTCGAGCTGCTGGTGCCGCCGCCCGCTGACGAACCGCCGGTGCCGATCGTCGAGCTCGATTGCGCCACGGCGAGCGCCGTTCCGGCGAGCAGCGCGGCCGCAGCCGCAGAAAGTTTCAGGATCCTCATCTCTGTCTCCTCCAGGGTTTTCCAAAAAACAGATTGCCAAATTAGGCTCGGGATAAATTGGCAATCGCGCAAACGTTCCTCATGTCGGACATGCTGACGCAATGAATCAGCAGCCATGCGAAGTTCCTCGGCGCGAGGGCCGGGCAGCGCTTTCATTCATTCATTGTTCATGTGCGCGACCGCGAGTGTGCGCGTTGTGCGCCCTCTACCGAGTCCTGCTTCTGTCAGAACGCCCCGACCATCACCTGACGATCGTTGAACCGGTGTGAAGACTCCGTACGCGCTGTCCGCTTCGAGCGAAGGCTGGTTGCGCGAACAGCGTTGGGCTGAGATGCGGCCATGATTTTCATGTCCGGCTTCTCCGGCGTCGCCATCGCAAACGCTTGGCTGGCATGATCGGCTTGCCGCTCGGTCGCGAGCAAGGGCGAGGAGACGGCGGTCGCGATCTGGGTGGACGTGTCGAAGACGATCTTCTCGGGCCAGGCGCGCGCCGAGTGGATGCGAATGATGCTGCGATCGACATCGGGCCCTGTAGAAAGCTCGACGAGCGGTGGCAGAGAGCGATCGAGTGCGAACAACAAAGCCAGGATGAAGCAGCTCGCAAACATGACATATCGAACGATCGGCATCAGGCGCCACCGGGCAATGAAGCAATTGGAAATGCACGGCGGGCCGCTCCTCCACGGCCCGCCGCGGCGGCGTTAGTCCACCTGCTGGACGACCATGCGGGTCTCGGGATCGACCAGCATCACGTGGCTGCCCGAATAGACGTAACGATATTTGGTGAGCGACGGGCCCCAGTCGCTCGGAACGGCCACGAGTTCGACGTCGCGCGGTACCGGCGAGCCAACCACGATCTTCTCGCGCGTTTCGACCGGGCGGATCTTGTGTTCGGTGACGTAGGACCGGATCTTGGTGCGATATTCCGGTTCGATCTGCACGGTCGCGCCATGACCGGCGCCGGTCGTCGTGGTCACTGTGGTCTGCGCCATCGCGCTGGTCGACACGAGCAGGGCGGCGGCCGATATCAGCATGAATTTCTTCATCGCATTCTCCCTCGCCGCTGTATGCGGCGCTGCGATGAACTCGCCATCCGCCGGCCTGTTCCGTTTGCGGCGGAACGTTTGCCGTTTTTTCCCGTTGCGTCCCCGGGAGCAGCTGATTGGAGGAGAGGAAAATGCCGGTATTGATTCTCTGGGCCGTGCCCGCCATCCTGGTCGTCGGCGGCGGCATCTATCTCATCGGCCACATGCACTGAATGCGAAGGCCCCGGCTTCGGTGACGAAGGAAGCCGGGGCGGCTGCAAGATCGTCGGTGTGCGGCGCCGGCGTGAAGCGGCGAGGCAGGCAGCTCGTCAATCAACTGCGTTTGATGGACTGGATCAGGTCCCAGCGGTTGCCGCAGAGATCCTCGAAAACCGCCACGATGCCATAGGCCTCATGCCGTGGCGCCGCGACGAAACGCACGCCGGCGGCGATCATGCGCGCATGGTCGCGCTCGAAATCATCCGTTTCCAGAAACAGGAAGACGCGCCCGCCGGTCTGGTCGCCGATGCGCGACTTCTGCGCCGGACCGTCCGCCCGCGCCAGGAGCAGGCCAGAACCAAGTTGGCCCCGCGGCCGCACGACCACCCAGCGCTTGCCGCCACCGAGCGGCGTGTCCTCGCAAAGCTCGAAATTCAGAGCATGCGTGAAGAAGGCAATCGCTTCGTCATAGTCCGCGACCACGAGACTGACGAGGGATAGATGCTGATTCATCGCGCGATCCGGCTGATGGCGGCTAGTTCGTCAGGAAGGCCGGGATAGCATGACATCGGCCCGGCCGGCGTCGCCCCTTCTGCGCCAGGCATCGCTCGCTTGCAATCAGGAATTGTGTTGATAGGATCTGCCTCCCAGGCTTCAGGGGGAGCCGAATGAAGAATTCCTATCAGGTCACCGGCACTAACGCCAACGCGCCGTTCACCCTGAAGATTCATCGCGGCGACGGGATGTTGCTGCTCGCGATGAATTGGCGACAGGGCAAGCCACCGCGCGACTTCGTCGGCTTTGCGATCGAGTACAAGGAGCCGAAGGCCGACCGATTTTGGCCGGTGCCCAATCGCATCGGCTTTCCCGGTCAACGCAAGAAGCCGAGCGACCCGCTGCTCCCGAGCACGGTTGCGCCGATCCAGAAATTCCGCTGGGTGCATTTCCCCTGGCACGCCGACAAGGACGGACAATTTCTCTATCGCGTGACACCCATGTTCATGGACAAGTTGGGAACGCTCAGTCGAGGCGAACCGCAGGAAGCCTCGATCGCCCTGATGCGCGAAACCATTCCTGGCAAGCTGAACGTCGCTTTCACCCGCGGCTATGTGTCCTCGCAATCCTTTGTCGAGAAGTTCGCGCCTGACCGCAAGCTCGGCAGTCTCATTCCCGACGATGCGAAGGATGGTTTGACTTTCAAGCCCACGAACAAGAAGGCCGAGGAGGCCTACAAGTGGATGGGCTTCGAAGCGCGTGCGTCGATCCTCGACGTGTTGGATGAGGCGATCGCCGCCAAGGCCGATGTTCGCGTCATCGCTTACGACTTCAACATGCCCGAAATCCTGACCCGCCTTGAAAGGCTTGGAAAAAGGCTCAAGGTCATCATCGACGATTCGACGGCAAAAGGCGGCGGGCACAAGGCCAAGGATTCGCCCGAGAGCGTCGCCGAGAGGCGCCTGCGCAAAACGGCGGGGGCCGGCAATGTCAAGCGCCAACACATGGCGGACCTGCAGCACCATAAGTCCATCGCGGTTTCCGGCAAGGGCGTGCATAAGGTCGTCTACGGCTCCACCAACATGAGCTGGCGCGGGTTCTACGTGCAGTCGAACAATGCCGTCATCGTCAACAGCAAGGATGCCGTCGACGATTACTTCGAGGTTTTTGAGAACTATTTTTCGGCGGAAGCCGCGGGCGACTTTCGCGATTCAAAGGTGGCGAAGGGCTGGCGCGATCTGGGTGTGCGCGGTCTCGATGGAAAGGTCGCCTTTTCACCGCACACCGAGGAGAACGGGCTCCTGCCAGTCGTGGGCAAGGACATAGCCAAGGCGAAATCCAGTGTTCTCTTTTCCTTGGCGTTCCTGGGTCAGATGAAAAATGGACCGATCGGTCCTGCCCTCGGTCGGGCCATCAAGAGCAGGAGCGTGTTCGCGCTTGGCATCGCCGATGCGCGCGTGAAGAACGGGAATTTGGGCGTCGCCGTATTGACGGCCGACAACAAGAAGCGCGTCGTTCGTTCGTCGGCCTTGACCGGCAATGTGCCGGCTCCGTTCAGGACGGAGCCGTCGGGACTTTCCGGCAGTGGCGGTCAGCACCGGGGCACCCGGATGCACCACAAATTCGTCGTGCTCGATTTCAATACCGATGATGCACGTGTTTATCTTGGCTCATACAATTTCTCCGAGCCCGCCGATACCGACAATGGCGAGAACCTGGTGCTGATCAAGGATCGGACGGTCGCGACCAGCTACATGATCGAAGCATTGCGCATCTACGATCACTACCGTTTCCGCTCCGCCCGGGAAGACGCAAGGGGCAAGAGCAGGAAGGTGCTCGAGCTTCAGTTGCCGCCCAAGCGGCCTTCTGAGAAGCCGTGGTGGCAGAAGGACTGGGACGATCCAACCAGCAGGAGGGACCGCGAGCTGTTCGCCTGAGGCGCGATGGATATCGATGAATCGTCACCGCGCATTGGGTTGTCGTTTGCACGTGATCCCGCACGTTCATCTGCCGACGCTGACCCAATCCTGGACCTTCTTCCGCCATTCCTCATCGAATCGCAAGGCGAGTTCGTTGGCAGCGTTTGGTGAGAGAAGCTGGTCAATTGCGGACGCTTGGATCTCGCCGACGTCGGATATGTCGGTGTATCCGAGGCTCGCCAGCCGCTGGCCCAAAGGCGGATGCGTGGAGTCGGGATCGTGCTCGCGGCCCAGACTGGCGGCGGTCATGGGGCCGGGCGCTCTTATGGTTGCGATCTGATCCGAGATTCGCGCGAACGGCGGTGATGGCGCCTTGATTGCGCCGAGCACCTCCTTCTGCAGCGGGGCGAATATGAGATCGATCAGACGTGTTCCAAAAACCTCCACCATCACCAGCGCGCGTGCCATCTCCCCGCGTCCAACCTGCTCGGCCGCTTCGAGATCGGCGGCAAGCTCGTTCTCCCGCGACAACGCGCGGTATTCCTTCTCGAGCCTTTCGAGCAGGGAATGGAGGAGGATGCGGACAATATATCCGGTAACGGTCTGCTCCGGATCGGCGTAGAAGAAAACGTTCTCCGCTGCCGTCATGAAGTCCGCAAGGTTGGTGCCTCCCGAAGTGTGCCGAAGCCGGGCGTGCGCCACTTCATGAGCGATAACGGCACGAACCGCCCGCTGATCCAGGATCATCAACAATGGCAGACCAACGGTCATCGTGACGTGCTGCCCGAACAATCCGGCATACCGGCTCGTTTCCGAGATCGAAGCGTTGAAATCGGTGTCGACCAGCAGAGTGCGGTTCGATCGGACAAAGCTGCGATCGAGCTCCTTCCATACGGCCCATAGCCCCGGGGCAGTCTCCTCGTCGGCCTCGAAGCTGCGATGCTTGCGCGAAGGCAGGAACAGGAGCCCGATGGCGAGAGCCATCGCGGCCATGAAGATTGTGAACACGATCGGTGCCGTGGCCAGCGCCGCAATCGTGTACCGGTCCATGATCATCAGCCAGCTGGCGAGGATCGTGCAGGCCAGCGCGACGACGGGAAGGACCGCATAGCGGCCAAGGCGGAGGATGATTTGCAGGACGAGGCGTTTCATCCGCGTGTCGGCAGCGCAGCGCCTCAGATCATGCCTTGCCGCACGAGCTGTTGCTCTGATGCAAGCTGGCGACGTCGGCACGGCCCTGGCTTTCCGTGACCTGAATCAACGTGATTGCACCGGGCGTGATGATTCCCATCTGCGGCTGGGCGGAGAGATAGGTGGTGCTGCCGGCGCGCAGATCGACGCTCACCTTCTCGCTTCCCTACCCGAACAGATTGCTGCTCAGCGGAAGATTATTGACCGCAACCTCGTGGCGGCCCGGAGGCAGGTCGCAGGCCAGGAAACCCGCAGCCTGACTGCCTCCAACGGAGCGTCCGTCGACCGAATAGCTTGGCTGGATCGCGAAACCCAGGGCGGATGAGCGATAGACCACCAGCCGCGCATTATTTGCCTTGACGTTATCTGTCAGAGCCGTGCTGCCCATCGGCCCTGACGCACACCCCGCAAGCAAGAAAGCCGCAACGAAGATCCCCGGACGCAAGCCCATTCCAACCCCCTGATTCAGTCCAACAGTCCCCGGGGGGATCATTGGCGGGGGTGGTGCGCGAAGTCAATCGCGACTTCTGGTCGTGCCGCGCCAGCTCATGTCACCGCCACCCCAGCGCCGGCGCGACGTGCTTCAGGATAGCCTCGATCGCATGCGCGCAGTAATCGACGCCGAGCTGGTTCGGGATCGTCAACAGCAGCGTGTCCGCCTCCGCGATCGCTTCGTCCTGCCGCAACTGCTCGACCAGCACGTCCGGCTCGGCCGCATAGCTCCGGCCGAAGATGGCGCGGGTCTGCGGATCGATGAAGCCGATCTGGTCCTCGCCGCCGCGCTCCGCGCCGAAATAGGCGCGGTCGCGATCGTTCATCAGCGCGAAGATGCTGCGGCTGACGGACACGCGGGGCTCGCGGGCGTGGCCGGCTTCCTTCCACGCCGCGCGAAAGCTACGGATTTGCGCCGCCTGCTGCACATGGAAGGCTTCGCCGGTCTCGTCGTTCTTCAGCGTCGAGCTCTGCAGGTTCATGCCGAGCTTGGCCGCCCACACCGCCGTCGCGTTCGAGCCGGCGCCCCACCAGATCCGCTCGCGCAGGCCCTGCGCATGCGGCTCCAGACGCAACAGGCCCGGCGGGTTGGGAAACATCGGCCGCGGATTGGGCTCGGCAAATCCTTCGCCGCGCAAGAGGTCGAGGAACACCTCGGCATGGCGCCGTCCCATATCGGCATCGCTCTGGCCTTCGGCCGGGCGATAACCAAAGTAGCGCCAGCCGTCGATCACCTGCTCGGGCGAGCCGCGGCTGATGCCGAGCTGCAGCCGGCCGCCGGCGATGAGGTCGGCGCTTCCGGCGTCCTCCACCATGTAGAGCGGGTTCTCGTAGCGCATGTCGATCACGGCCGTGCCGATCTCGATGCGGCTCGTCCTGGCACCGACGGCCGCGAGCAATGGAAAGGGCGATGCGAGCTGCCGGGCGAAATGATGCACGCGGAAATAGGCGCCGTCGGCCCCTAACTGCTCGGCCGCGACGGCAAGCTCGATCGATTGCAGCAGCGTGTCGCTGGCGGAGCGGGTCTGCGATTGCGGCGAGGGCGTCCAATGCCCGAAGGAGAGGAATCCGATCTTTTTCATGCGGGCAATTTAGGGATGATCGGAAGAGTTTGCGAGACGTCAGGCCAGGGAAAATGCCTGTGGAGTCCTCAGATTTCGCAACCGGTCAAATTCAGCGCCTTGAGCAGGCCGCCGAACGCCTTGAGCCGGCAGGGCTCGGTCTCGCCGGCGGCTCTTGCACGCTGAACATTGGCGGTTCGCTTGACGACGGTCACCTTTGGCTTCGGCTTGGGACGTTCGGCGGTCGCTTTCGTTTTCGCATCGTGCCGAGGACGGACGATCGGTGCCGGCGCGGATGAACCGACATGGACGTCTTGGGGAGCAACGGGGCTTTCGCCCGAAGCTGCCTCCGCCGGCATCGCGCCGCCCGCCGCGGCAATTTCGAGGCGATCGGCCTTCGCCAGCGCATCATGCGAAGCAGAGATGCGCGCGCTCTGCTCGGCCGGCGGCTGGACGATCGCGACCGCGCGACGCGGTGGGGCGCTCAGTTCCATTGCCGAGAGCATTCCCACGCTCAACAGGATGACGAGGCCCAACAACGCCATTCTCAGCATAACGCGCCTCTAACCTCAGTTAGCGCCGCTGAGCATTCTCCGCGCCAATAAGGCAGCTTTGCCGGCGGCTGGCGGCCTGCGGCGAATCATTTGCCGACAGGGTTAACGGCGGTGATCAGATGTCGGTTGGGGTGCGTTTGCGACCGGCGGCGGCGGCTCACTTTTCGTTTTCTTCCGCTTGCTCTCGCTCCAGGTCGCCGATCAGCCTGCCAATGCGCTGCGTGGTCGTGGGATCTTTCGCGCCTCGCAGCAGACGTCTGGATTGTTCTAAACGAAAAGCGACCTGCTCTTGGCGGGCGAGTTGGTCTTCCATCATGTGTTCTTCCTCCAGGGAGGAAGACGATTGGCAGGGCCAATGGTTCAAATCTATTGCGTGGAACGATATCACGTTATGGTTGTTGTCCTGGCGGATCCTCGACCGTGGCGGGATCGAAGACCAGAAGTCAGCAGAGCAAAATGGTGAGATCCCTGTCATCCCTCGCGATCTTCATGCTCCTCGGAGCGGCGGTGATCGCTTTGCCGCCTTTTGCTCCAAAAGTGCAGGCGGACGAGCTCGTGGCGCTGGCCAAAGGCGACCGGCTCGAAATCCGAGCAGCTTTCCCGGATTGCTCGGCACAGGTCTGGCCGGACTTTCCCACATCCTGTTTGCGCCACGCCGGCTCTGGAACGAAGATCCACGAAGCTCGCCTTGTGACTGCCCGGCGATAGTTCGGTCCTCGTTCAATCCGCTCGCTTGAGGGATCAGCCCACACCCCAGCTGCGCTGAGTCGAGGCACCGCAGACGCGGCGAATTGGCTGGCCTTCTTCGCTCGAAAAGCGCAGCAATGGGCGCGGCGTCGGTCCGGGGCAATCGGTTTACGAGCATTCGCGGGTGCCGAGACTCCCTCGGCCACCGAGAGAGAGCGAGATCACCATGTCGATAGAGCCAACCCAGGTGCCGAATGTTCTCATCGTGGAGGACGAGATGATCCTGCGGATGCGTGCGGTCGACATCGTGGAGGATGCCGGGCTCTGTCCCATCGAGGCGATCAATGCCGACGAGGCAATCTCGGTTCTGGAGTCCCGATCGGACATCTCGCTGCTGCTGACCGACATTCAAATGCCGGGAAGTATCGACGGCCTCAAGCTCGCCCATGCGGTGCACGAGCGCTGGCCCTTGATCAAGATCATTCTGGTGTCCGGCCAGGTCAAGCCGTCCGAGGCGGAACGGCCGGCGAACAGCAGATTTTTCGGTAAACCGCTCGGTGTCGAGCAAATGATCACCGAGCTTAAGACCATGGTGGGCGCGGGTGCTTTGCAGATCGTTCCGACGGCAGGCGATTGGACGCTCGATGGCGCGTCCGACGCCGCGCGCGCCTCCCCCTCCCGGTCGGAGCAGGAGGTTTCTCTGTCTGCCGAGAACGACAGCCTTCGCTTGCTGCTCGAACAGGCCGAGATCGACGCGCGGGCCCTGATCATTCAGGCCGGCATCGATGCCGAGCAGCGCAGTGCCGCCGACAAATTGCAGAAGCTGATCCTCGGCGAGCTTCATCATCGCGTCAAGAATACGCTTGCCATGGTGAGTGCGATCGCATCCCAGAGCTTCCGCGGAGCACCGAGTATCGAGCACGGACAGAAGGCCATGGAGGGCAGGCTGCTCGCATTGGGGCGAGCCCATGATCTGCTGATGCAGGTGAGTTGGGCCGATGCGAGCCTGACCCACACGCTGAGCAGCGCAACGGAGCCCTACGACAGTCAGGGCGGCAGACGCTTCCACTTCAACGGACCGGATATCAGGATTACCTCCGTCGCCGTCATTGCGCTTGCGATGACGTTGAACGAGCTGTGCACCAACACCACCAAGTTCGGCGCGCTGTCCGTCCCGACAGGCCGCGTCGAGATTTCGTGGGCGATCGATGAGTTGAAGCAGAGGCTTCGCCTGGTCTGGACTGAAAGGGGCGGTCCCCCGGTCGAGCCCCCCACACGGCGGAGCTTCGGCACCCGGATGATGGGGTCTCTGGGCCAGCAACTGACCGGGCAGGTGAGCCTCGCATATGAACGGGGCGGATTCGTTTACGCGCTGGACGTGCCGCTCGGCTCGATCGCCGCGGTCGCGTGAGTCAGCTGGCCCGCGTGCCGAAATGCCTGAGCATGTCCGCGGCGTTCTCGAGGATCATAGCCTCTTGCGTCGCCTCTGCTCGCTCCTCGCCGAGCGGCATGTTCCGGGCTCTGTCGCGAGCGTCCGATGCCTTGACGTCCAGCTTGCAAGCCAGGGACGGCTGAGCCGGCGCCGCCTGGCGGTGCCGCTTGTCGGCCTGAGCAGATTTTGCGGGTCCGTCGCGGTGATCTACCATTGAAGCAGCATCGCAAAGGCGATCGGCAGCACGAAATAGATCGGTCGCAGCACGTGCGGAACGAGCCACTCGTTGATGATGGACGGGAAGATTCGTGACATGTTGACCGCCTCTTGGTCGCGGCGGGAGCCTGACGCTCTCAGTCACCGATGACAGCCGAGGGGCGTGCGGTGATATCGGTGATATGGCGTTCCATGCCCGGAATAGCCAGAGCAGCGCGACAATTTAGGTGGTTGATGCTGTCTATGCATCGGCCTTTCGGCGCGTTGCCTCTGGCGATCGCCCGAAAATTCGACAAAAAAGGCCGCGGATTGCACCGCGACCTCTTGCATCGGCTGGCTTCGTCTCTCAGTAGGTGCCGATCCCGACGCTCACGCCGGGCGCGCGGATGCCGACGCCGCCGCGGTCTTCATAGCCACGCCGCTCGATGTAGCGCTCACGTGGTGCATATCCGTAGGCATCGCGCCCTTCGCGGATGATGACGCGCCTTTCGCTACGTTCGCGCCAGCACCGTCCGTCTTCGTTGCAGACCATGCGAACATTCTGAAGGCTGCTCTCCGGCGTGGGCGGTGTGCCGAGGGAAAGCGGGGCTGCCGATGCCGCGGTCACGATAAGCGTACTGGCTGCGGCTGCTAAAACTGTGAGAATTCTCATGATGTATCTCCCAAAAGAAGAAAGAAGCTTGTGTCAGTGAGCCAATAGACTCGCGGAACGATGGTTCCGCGAGCGCAGGAAGAAACCCTTCCGCGGAATGAATTTGCTCGCCACGCTCGGCGCCTCTCGCCGCAGGAGGCGCACGCAATCGGTTCATATCCCGACGTAAGCTCTCGCCGCGTCGCTTCACCAGGTGCATCGGATCGCGCAATGCATCCTGCATTGCATTCATCGCCTAAGCGTTCTCGCTTCGGCCTGTTTACGCTGCGAGAAAGGCGCTCGCGTCTGCGGAAACCTGCGACGAATCTCGCAGGAACGTTTGCACGCGGCTTTGATTGGCATGTCATCGTCAACCGGAGTTTGAACAATGCGAAAGACAGTCTTCTCAGTGGCCATGTGTGCGTTGCTTGCCGGCGCGTCGATCGGTTTCGCCCATGCGCAGGCAGGCGGTGCAGGGGGCGCAGGAGGAGCGGGCGGCGCGGGTGCGAGCGCGGGAGCCGGAGGAACCGGCGACGGCTCGGGTAGCGGAACGAGCGGCGCGGCCGGAACCGGGGCGGGCGGTGTTGGTGCAACGGGCGGCACAGCCGGATCGAGCGCCGGTACCAGCGGGAATAGCGCGGGTAACGCCGGGCAGGGCGGCCCCCAGACCATCCGTCCTGGCGGGTCCAACGATCCGACCCGACGGTAACCGAGATCCTCGCCCTGTGATTTGAAGAAGGGGAAGCTGCGGGTTCATCTCAGCAGCTTCCCAACGAGGTGTCGCCAGAGCGGGCGGCAATGAGCCTCCCGGCTGCTCATCATGGGCTGAACAGACTGTGGAGAAACCGCTCCTTCTCGCCAGGCGCGTAACCCTGAGAAGCACCATAATACGGCTCGGTCGCGCCAGGGTAGGCCTGGGCGCCGTGGTGCATCGGCGGAGGCGCTGCGTAGGCGAACCCTGAAGTGGGACCTGGCGCGACCACGCCGTGATCGGAATGAACAATGGCGTTGCGCCGGTGCCCGTGATGCAGCTGTGCCGCGTCGGCAACGCCGCCCAAGGTGATCAGAAGACTTAAGGCCAGAATGAATCGCATGGCTATTTCTCCAAGTTCTTCGCTTGGTTACTTAGCGCCCAGCCCCATCGTTCCAACACGTGGTGGTCTCACGATTGGTCACATCCCTGGCATCACGAACGTCCGTCTCCTTCGTCATGGCCGAGCCCTGACGCAACAAGTTCATGATGCCCGGCCGGGTTGACGAAGCCGTGCCGCCTTACGCGTAGGCCACCCAGCCGCGGAAGGCGAAGCCGGTATAGAACAGGGCCGGGTCGGAGAAGCCGGCCGCGCGCAGGATCGCCTCGTCCTGGGCCGGCGTGAGGATCTCCAGATGGTGGGTGACGGCGTCTCGCGCGGCTGCCGCCTTGTCGGGCTCGACGCCGGAGAAGGCCAGGAACGCGGAATATCGCGACAGCCATCGCGCGCGTTCCTCGTCGCCATCGGGCGCGCTCAAATGCGCGACCACGAATGGCGCGCGCGGTTTGAGGCGGCGGCGGATTTCCGAAGCAATGCGGCGCCGCTCCGCGATATCGACGAAGTGCAGAGTGAGCAGGCAGGTGGCGCCGTCGAACGGTCCTTCCGGCGCATCGTCGATGTAGCCCTGATGAAGACGCGCGCGCGGCGCGAGCGGTCCCAGTGTCTGCCGGGCGAGCGCCAGCATCGCCCCGGAGGGGTCTACGCCGTCGAAGCTCCAGCGCGGCTGCGCCTGCGCAAACATTCTCAGCTCGAGACCCCCGCCGGCGCCGAGCACGAGGATGCGCGCATCCTGATGTGCGCGCTCGGCCAGCAGGATCGCCGCCATCGACAGCATGGCGTTGTAGCCGGGCACGAAGCGCGGCGGTCCGTCGGTGTAGTTCGCCACGGCTTGCGGATCGGAGAACATGGCTTGAATGTCGGTCATGGCGTTGTCCTTGCCGGATCGTGCGCGCTAGGCGTGATGCGCGCTCATGCCGTGAGGCTTGCGGGAGCCGAGGCGCTTGCGAAGATCCTCGCCCAGCATTTTCAGCGTCACCTCGCCGAGACGCGCCAGCAGCAACGCCTCGGCATCGCCAAAGGCCTGATCGAGCGCGGCATTGACGGCCTGCTCGACCAGGCAGCCGGGCGCCTCGGTCCGGTTGCCCATCGCCAGCAGCGCGGGACTGCCGAGCGCGGCATAGACGTCGCGCACCGTGACCTTCGAAAGATCGCAGGCGAGCGTCCAGCCGCCGCCGTGGCCCTTCTCCGAGCGCACGTAACCAAGCTCCCTCAGGCCCGCCATGATGCGGCGGATCACCACGGGGTTGGTGTCCATGGCTTTCGCCAGGGTCTCGGACGTGAACGGCCCAGGCTGCTGCGCCATGTGCAAGAGGACATGCAGCACGCCGGATAATCGGCTGTCTCGTTTCATGTAACTTGATATGTTACATGATGGCGAGGAAGTCAACCAGGCGCGGGGCGACAGCGCGGTGCGCCCTGTTTTGCCCGACGAAGCAACAGGTTCTTGTTCGGCACTTCGGTCGCGTTGGGCGAGCCCTAAGTCATTGATCCTGCTGGCTCGGTCTACTGTGCATGGGGTTGTTTTCGACATTTGTTGTCTTGGCGGGCTCAGACATTGGCGGCGGGCCCGGCATGCTGATTTGTCACGGTGACGGCCCCATGCGCGAGAGGCAACATTCGGTCGGGGCGACGTATGGACTTTTCGTCCTGTCCCTCACACGGCGCCCGTTTTCATCAGTCCATTTTTCGGAGGCGCGTCATGCAGGTTTACAACGTGGTGAAGTTCAAGGTGAAGCAGGGGGAGGAGGCCGCCTTCCTCGACGCGCATCGCAACGGCAAGGCCAGATGGCCCGGGCTCGAGCATGGCGTCATCGTCAAGACCGGTGAGCAGACCTTCTGTCTGATCGGCACCTGGGCCAGCCAGGATGCGATGGCCGCGGCGCGTCCCGCGATGATCAAGACCCTCGACAGCTTCAGGTCGGTGCTCGAAGACCAGGGCAACGGACGCGGCGTAACCGACGCCGTGTCGGGCGAGGTCGTGCTGGCTCTTTAAAGCATGATCCGGAAAAGTGCGCAGCGGTTTTCCGAAAAGATCATGCTTAGACAATAACCTAAAGCGCGATGACGATTCATCCTCGTCGCATCGCGCTTTAGGAGGCGAGCTAACCGCTACTTCATCACCCGCACGCCCTTGGTCGTGAACTTCTGCGTCTTGCCGCCGGGGCGAACGGGACGCCTGGTGCCGGCGGCCTTGCCGGTGCCGGGTGGCTGATGTGCCGGCACGAGCTGGTGGGGCTGCGAGCCGATCAGATCGCGGCGGCCCATCTCAATCAGGGCCTCGCGCAGCACCGGCCAGTTGTCGGGATCGTGGTAGCGCAGGAAGGCCTTGTGCAGGCGGCGCTGGCGCAGGCCCTTGATGGCCTCGACCTTGTCGCTGCCGCCGTGGCGCACGCCACGCAGGGGATTGACGCCGGTGTGGTACATCGCGGTCGCCGTCGCCATCGGCGAGGGCAGGAAGGTCTGCACCTGATCGGCGCGATAGCGGTTCTTCTTGAGCCAGAGCGCGAGGTTCATCATGTCCTCGTCGGTCGTGCCCGGATGCGCCGCGATGAAATAGGGGATCAGGTAATATTTCTTGCCGGCCCGCTCCGCCGCCTCGTCGAACATCCGCTTGAACTTGTTGTAGGCACCGATGCCCGGCTTCATCATCTTGTCGAGCGGGCCCCGCTCGGTGTGCTCAGGCGCGATCTTGAGGTAGCCGCCGACGTGATGGGTGACGAGCTCCTTGATGTATTCCGGGCTCTCGACCGCGAGATCGTAGCGCACGCCCGAGGCGACCATCACCTTCTTGATGCCCTTGGTCTCGCGCACCTTGCGATAGAGCCGGATGAGGTCGTCATGCGAGGTGTTGAGGTTCGGGCAGATCTCGGGGAAGACGCAGGACGGCCGCCGGCACGCCGCCTCGACCTTGGGGTCCTTGCATGCCATCCGGTACATGTTGGCGGTGGGGCCGCCGATGTCGGAGATCACGCCGGTGAAGCCCGGCGTCTTGTCGCGGATCTTCTCGATCTCGCGCAGGATCGAGCCTTCCGAGCGGTTCTGGATGATGCGGCCCTCGTGCTCGGTGATCGAGCAGAAGGTGCAGCCGCCGAAGCAGCCGCGCATGATCGTGACCGAGAACTTGATCATCTCCCAGGCGGGAATCTTGGCATCGCCATAGGAGGGATGCGGCGCGCGCGCGTAGGGCAGGTCGTAGACCGCATCCATCTCGTCGCTGGTCAGCGGGATCGGCGGCGGGTTGAGCCAGAGATCGCGGTCGCCGTGACGCTGCACCAGCGGCCGCGCATTGCCGGGATTGCTCTCCCGATGCAGCACGCGTGAGGCCCTTGCATAGGCCTCGCGGTCCTGCTCGACCTGCTCCAGCGCCGGCAGCCGGATCACGGTCGCGCCCTTCTGGCGCGTCGCGCCCTCGTCCGCGGAATCGAGATCGTCGGCGTGCAGCTCGGTGTAATCCTCCGGCACCTTGCGGAACAGCGCGACGCCCCTGATGTCGTCGAGCGCGCGCGGCGCTTCGCCGGCGGCGAGCCGCTGCGCGACTTCGACCACGGCGCGCTCGGCATTGCCGTAGAGCAACAGATCGGCCTTGGCGTCGGCCAGCACCGAGCGGCGCACCTTGTCGGACCAATAGTCGTAATGCGCGATCCGGCGCAGCGAGGCCTCGATGCCGCCGAGCACGATCGGTACGTCCTTGAACGCCTCGCGGCAGCGCTGGGCGTAGACGACGGTGCAGCGGTCCGGCCGCCTGCCGCCTTCGCCGCCGGCCGTATAGGCGTCGTCATGGCGCAGGCGCCGATCCGCGGTGTAGCGGTTGACCATGGAATCCATGTTGCCGCCGGTGACGCCGAAGAACACCTTTGGCTTGCCCAACGCCTTGAACGGCTCGGCCGAGTGCCAATCGGGCTGCGAGATGATGCCGACCCGAAAGCCCTGCGCCTCCAGCAGGCGGCCGATGATCGCCATGCCGAAGCTCGGATGGTCGACATAAGCATCGCCCGTCACCAGCACGATGTCGCAGGCGTCCCAGCCGAGCGCATCCATCTCGGCGCGGCTCATGGGGAGGAACGGCGCCGGCTTGCGCGGCTGGGCCTGGGCCATCAGGGGCTTTGCGGCGGTGGCGATCTGGGTGTCCATGGCGGATACGCATAGGACTCCGGGCTCCCGAATACAACCGACGGAGGCGTGAAAGATCGAAGGTTCCCGGGCCGCCAGGAACCATCCGTCTTCGTGGACATTCTGGAGGAGGGTTGCGGCGAGCCCGGCTCGCGCGCGCTCGCGACGTCCGTTTGTGGCGATGGGGGAGCTGTGAGCACGGTCATAGAGAACTTGCTGTTGCGGAAGCAGAAGCTCGTGGAACAGCTCGAAAAGGCGCCCTCGGTCGAGGATCGCGACAAGATCGAGCACCAGCTCGAACAGATCAACACCGCGCTGGATTTCCTGGACAGGTCGAGCTCCAGGGACGCGAAATAGTCGCGCTCAATCCGCGTTCAGCGTCTCCACCCTCAAGGCCTTGGCATAGACCACGCCCGAATTGGTGATGTGCGTGGTCATCAATGCCTCGAAGGCGGCAAGCTCGCCGCGCCCGAACAGATCGAGCAGCTTGCGATGCTCGTCGAACGAGGTGCGGGTCCTGACGTCGATCGGGGAGGTCAGATTGGTGCGGAGCGCGGCGACGCGGCCGGAGACCAGCTGATAGGATTCGGCGAGATAGCGGTTGCCGCAATGGGCAAACAGCGCCTCGTGAAAGGCGGCATCGGCGCGCCCATAGGCGATGTTGTCCTTCGCCGTGACCGCCGGCTCCATCGCCGCGATCGCCTCGCTCATCGAGGCGATTGCACCGTCGCGATCGTGACGATAGGCGAGCTCGGCCGCCTTGGGCTCGAGCGCGATGCGGAAGGTGCAGAGCGCGTTGATATCGTCCGCACTCGGCGTGAACACGAAGCTGCCGACCTGCGGGCGGATCACCACGAGGCCTTGCGCCTGCAGCTGGCCCATGGCCTCGCGCACCGGCGTGCGGCTGACGCCGAAGGAATTGGCCACCATCTCCTCGGAGATGGCGGCGCCAAGCGCGAACTCGCCGTCGATGATCGCCTGGCGCAGCCGCTGCATCACCCGCTGCGACAGCGATTTCGGCGTATCGAGCTTGAGCGAGCGCATTTGCGTTCCTCAGATTACCTTGCCGGGATTGAGCAGCTGATCGGGATCGAGCGCCGCCTTCAGCGTCCGCATCAGCGCGATCTCGGCTTCGCTGCGGGCATGGCCCAGCCATTTCTTCTTCAACGTGCCGATGCCGTGCTCGGCGGAGACGCTGCCGCCGAGCTCGCGGACGAGACCGTAGATGATCGTGTCCATCTCTTCCTTCGGCTGCTGCTCGACGGGAAGGCCGGCGACCCAGGAGACCAGATGCAGATTGCCGTCGCCGATATGGCCGTAATAGACGCTCTCGCAACCCTTGATGCCGTCAGCGAGCGCGGCCTTGCAGCGTGTGACGAACTCGTCCATCCGCGCCACCGCAAGGCCGATGTCGTAGGAGATGTGCGGCCCCAGCACCTGGCCGAACTCGGCGCAGATGTCGCGCACGCGCCAGAACGCCTGCGTCTGCGCCAGCGACTGCGCCACGGCGGCATCGGCCAGCAGCCCCCTCTCCATCAGCTCTTCGAGCCAGGCCTGGAAGCGCGGCGCATCCACGCTCTCGTCGGTGCCCTGCGCCTCCACCAGCACGTAGAGACCGTGGCAAGCGGCGACCGGCGGCTTTACCCCGGCGCGATTCGTGATCACGTCCCAATAGTCCGGCCACATCACCTCGAAGGCCGACAGCAGCGGGCCGAGCCCGCTGCGCGCCGCGCCGAGCAGCGCGACCACCGCGGCATAGTCCTTCAGCGCGCAGAGCGCGGCCATGGTCGAGCGCGGCTTCGGGAACAGTTTCAGCACCACGCGGGTGACGATGCCGAGCGTGCCTTCGGAGCCGATGAAGAGGTGCTTGAGGTCATAGCCGGCGTTGTTCTTCATCAGCTTGTTGAGGCCGGTGACGATGCTGCCGTCGGGCAGCACGACTTCGAGCCCGAGCACCAGCTCGCGCGTCATGCCGTAGCGGATCACGCGGTTGCCGCCGGCATTGGTGGAGAGATTGCCGCCGATCGCGCAGGAGCCGCGCGAGCCGAGGTCGAGCGGAAAGAAGAAGCCGGCTTCATCCGCGGCCCTCTGGATCGTCTCCAGCGGCGTTCCCGCTTTCACCGTCATCGTTGCGGAGGCTGCATCGATTTCCTCGATGCCGGTCATGCGCTCCAGCGAGATCGCAACCCAGCCGGCTTCGGGCGAGGCGCCGCGGCACAGTCCGGTCAGTCCGCCCTGCGGCACGAACGGCAGATGTGCCTGCCGGCAGGTGGCAACCGCGTCGGCCACGCCTTGCGCATCGACGGGGCGGATCACCGCGAGCGGCGTCTGCGGCAGGCTCGCGCTCCAGTCGTTGCAATTGCGCGCCGGCACGTCGGTGCCGATCAGCACGGCAGCCGCGCCGAGCTTGTCGCGCAGGGCACCGAGCAATTGCTCGGGTCGCCCGATGGGGGTCACCATGTTCATGCGAGACCTCCTCGGAAGCTGGCCGCGCTTCATGCGCGCCTTCGCGGTGGAAAGGGTTTGCGTATGTCTTGTATGTAAGGTACAAGACGAAAAGTAAAGCAAAAACAAGGCCCGAGGAAGCCGCGGAAGATCGTTGAAGATCAGAGGCTTAGTTCGGGGTTGAAGCAAAGGGCAGTGTGATGACCGAGGCAATTCGCGGGTTCTGGGTGGCATCGGCGACGCCGCTGGCGGCCGACGGCAGCGTGGATTCGGTAAAGCTTACGGCTCACGCCATGCAGCTCTTCAGCAAGGGCGTCGACGGCGTCGTGTTGTTCGGCACCACCGGAGAGGGCACCTCCTTCAATGTCGCCGAGCGCGTCGCGACCATCGAAGCCGTGCTCAAGGCCGGCATTGCGCCGGAGCGCATCGGCATCGGCGGCGGCTTCCCCGCCATCACCGACAGCATCGCGCTCACGCGCGCCGTGCTCGGCCTCGGCCTGCGCCACGTGCTGTTGCTGCCGCCCTATTTCGATCGCAGCGTCACGGGCGAAGGCATCGAAGATGCCTTTGCCGCGATCATCGACGGCGTCGCCGACGACCGGCTGCGCGCCTATCTCTATCACATCCCGCAGACGTCGGGCGTTGCGATCCCGACCAGCGTCGCTGCGAGCTTGCGCAAGCGCTACGGCAGGGTGGTGGCGGGCCTGAAGGACTCCAGCGGCGACTTCAAGCAGTTCCAGGCCTTCCGTGCCGCAGCTCCCGAACTCGCCATCACCGTCGGCAACGAAGCCGATATCGCCCGCGCGATGACGGCCGGCGGTGCCGGCACCATCTGCGGCATGGCCAATGTCGTGCCCGAGCTGGTCAAGGGCATGGTCGACGGCAAGGACGTCGAAGCGCGCATGCAGGCCGCGATCGATATCGTGCTGAAGACGCCGTCGTTCACGGCGACGCTGAAGGCGATCCTCGCGGCACAGACCGGCGATGCAGCCTGGCTGCGCGTGCGCCCGCCGCTCCGCGCCGCGTCCGACGGCGCTGCGTTGAAGCGGAAGCTCGACGAGCTGACGGCGCCTGCCATCGCGTGAGACCGCACGAAACTTGATACGTCGCCGCGAGTTCGCGCGCGACGTGTCGCGGGCGGTACGACGGCAATTGGAGATTGCCGTTACTGCCGCTCTCTTAGAATGATTCAACACTAGAGCGATTCAACTCCGGCTACGGTTCTCTTCGCGGACGGTGGCTGTTAGACGCGCGAGCTTCAATGCCGTGTCTGACTTGGAAGTGAATCGAACGTGCGTGCTCATCTGGATGGCCAATGCGTCAGCAGCCATCGTTACCGTGCCGGCAAGCGCCGTGCAGGTCTTCTCCTTGGAGCAGCCGTGCTGCTCGCCGAATGCCACTCCAACACGACGACCGCGCAGGCGCAATCGGCCCTGCCGCCTGTGACGGTGGAGGCTCCAACAGCGCGGTCGAAACCGGCGCGCGCCTCGGATCAATCCTCACGCCGCGCGCAAACTGCGGCGCGGCGCCAGTCGAATCGCAATTCTGCGCCCGCAGCGTCGACGCTCTCGGAGCGCGCCGCCGCGGAAGCTGCCGCGCAACAGGCCGCCAAGCTCGGCTACCGTGCGATGCCGAGCGCCACCACGCTGCGCAGCGGCGCATCGCCGCTTGATACTTCGCAGACCGTCAACGTCGTGCCCGCGCAGGTGCTGAAGGACCAGCTGCCGCGAAACATCGACGATGCGCTGGTCAACATCAGCGGGATCACGCAGACCAACACGCTTGCAGGCACTCAGGACGCCGTGATCCGTCGCGGCTTCGGCGATAATCGCGACGGCTCGATCATGCGCAACGGCATGCCGCTGGTGCAGGGCCGAAGCCTCAATGCCGCGGTCGAGAGCGTCGAGGTGCTGAAGGGGCCGGCCTCGCTGCTCTACGGCATCATGGATCCCGGCGGCATCGTCAACACCATCAGCAAGCGTCCGGAGCTCTATCAGCACGGTTCGGTCACGCTGCTCGGTTCGACCTATGCGAACAACCGCAGCGGTGCCGACGGCACGCTCGACATCACCGGTCCGATCGGCGACGGCGGTCTCGCCTATCGCTTCATCGGTTATGGCGTTAGCGAGGACTATTGGCGCAATTTCGGCCGCCACCGCGAAATGCTGGTGAATCCGTCGCTGGCCTGGTACGGCGACACAACGACGGTGCAGCTCACCTATGAGCACCGCGAGTTCATCACTCCGTTCGACCGCGGTACGGCTTTCGTCAAAGGCGCTCCGCTGGCGATCCCGAAGACGCGCCGGCTCGACGAGCCCTTCAACAACATGTGGGGTACGTCCGACCTGGTGCAGGCTTCCGTCGAGCAGAAGCTCGACGACAATTGGAAGGTCACGGCGGCCTACAACTACAACACCGAGACTTTCAGCGCGAACCAGCTCCGTATCACCAGCGTCAACGCCACGACCGGCGTTGAAACCCGCAGCAACGACGGTACGCGCAACTCGCTGAGCAACGCCAGCTACGGCACCTCCTATCTCCAAGGCGACGTCTGGGTGGGCGGCTTCCGCAACGAGATCCTGTTCGGCGGCGAGGCGCTGTATCGCACGATCGATCGCCACGATTTGATTCGCCAGGCGACGCCGAGCTTCAATTTCTATAACCCCGTCTACGGACGGGTCACGCCGGGCACGACCGTTTCGGCAACCGACAGCGAGCAGACCGACAAGCTCGGCACCCGCAGCTTCTTCGCGCAGGACACGTTCCACCTGACCAACTGGCTGTCCGTGATCGGCGGTGTGCGCTGGATGGAATACGAGCAGCTCGCCGGAAAGGGCCGGCCCCTCTTCGTCACTGCCACCAATCTTTCGGGCGACAAGGTGCTCCCGCTCGGCGGCGTCATCGTCAAGCTGAACGACCAGCTCTCCTATTACGTGAGCTATACGCAGTCCCTGAAGCCGACCTCGGTCATCCCGCCGTTCACGGCCGGCTTCGTCGTCGATTCCACCGTTGCGCCCGAAGAAGGAACGCAGTGGGAGACCGGTCTGAAATTCGACGTCAACAAGCGGCTGTCGGGCACTCTGGCGGTCTACGACATCCAGAAGAAGAACGTGCTGGTGCTGGACGACATCGGCGGCGGCAAGTCGGCGGCGCGCACGTCCGGTGCGGCCAGGTCACGCGGCGTCGAACTGGACGTGACCGGCAGGCTGACCGACGAATGGAGCATGATCGGAAGTTACGGCTATACCGACGCACGGCTGATCAATGATCCCGTTGTCGGCAATGCCAAGCTGTTCAATGTTCCAATGAACACGGCTTCGCTCTATCTCGTCTACGATTTCGGCGACAGGCTTCCCGGACGCCTGCGGCTGGGCGGCGGCGCGCATTATGTCGGGGATCGGGCGGGCGACTCTGCCAACACGTTCTTCATGCCGGCCTATACCGTGGCGGACATTTTTGCCACGTACGACACGAAGATCGATCATCTGCCCGTGACTTATCAGTTCAACGTCAAGAACCTGTTCGACAAGCTCTATTATACGTCCAGCACCGGGAGCGCCTTGAACGTCGCCATCGGCGATGCGCGACGCTTCTCGCTGTCGGCGACGGTGAAGTTCTAGCCATGGCGCGGCTGGGACACACGATCAAGGCGGTCCTGTTCCAGGTCCATTCCATCGCGGGCCTGGTCCTCGCGCTGCTGCTGTCGCTGGTCGCGCTGACCGGCGCGACAATGAGCTTCGAGGACGAGATCGTCGATCACTTCAATGCCGGCATCATGCAGGTCGCGCCGCGTCAGGCGCCGGCGCTGATGCCGGACGAGCTGGTGGCGCGGCTGAAGGCAGGGCAGGATCTCGGCAAAGTCTCGGCGGTCACGTTGTCGAGCGACCCGTCGGCGGCGGTCCATGTCCGCTTTGCGCGTGACGAACGGGGCGACCGGCCGACCTCGCTCTATGTCGATCCCTATGACGCGCGTGTGCTGGGCTCGCCGCGCGGCGAGGCGTTCTTCGCGACGGTGCGCCGGCTGCATCGCTGGCTCCTCATCCCCGGCGACGGCAAGGGCTGGGGACGCCCCATTACCGGCACCATCGCGCTCGGCCTGATCGTCATGCTGGTGTCGGGACTGGTGCTGCGCTGGCCGCGTCGGGCAGGCAGCGTGAAGATGTGGCTGAAGCCCAATCTCGGGCTCAGCGGCCGCGGATTGCATCGCTCGCTGCACACGGTGATCGGCACTTGGGTGCTTCCGGTCTATCTGACGATGACGCTCACCGGGCTGTACTTCTCCTTCGAATGGTACAAGGACGGCGTGACCTGGCTGTTGGCGCGTCCCCACGTCGCGACAGCGAAGATGGCGCCAAAGCCGCCGCGGCCGGACAGTCGCGCCGAGCCTGTCGGAATCGGATTCGATCGGGCCTGGATGACGTTCCAGCGCGAAGAGGGGACCCGGTTCTCCAGAGCCTTGCTGACGCTGCCGGCGGGGCCGGGCACCACGATACGCATCCGCTCGTGGGGGAAGGCGTCGTTGCTGGAGACCACGCGCGACGAATTCCGCATCGATGCCGTCACCGGCCAGCTGGCTTCCGCGGAGCGCTTTACCGACAAGACATTCGGCGAGAAGATCATCGCGGCCATCTACGACATCCATCGCGGCGCGATCCTGGGCTGGCCGGGCAAGCTCGCCTTCATGATGGCGGCAATCCTGATGCCTCTTTTTTCGGTCACCGGCATCCTGCTCTATCTGTCACGCCGCAAGCTGCGGCGCGCGGCACAGACGCCGCTCGGGCGGCTCGTTCCCGGCGAGTGAGGCGGTCGCCGAGAGGCCTGATGACAACTTGGTCTCTTGGGCCGAGGCCAGTTACTCCAAGCGTCGTCATCACAGCCAAGCAAGGAAATTCTTGTCTCGGGCGTTAGCGAATGGTTCCCTCCACACGTTGAGGTCGTGTACGGGAGCCCTTCAGCAATGTCTGAACGAGACGAACTTGAGGAGACGGCCCTGCCTGCCATGCTGGTCAGGCGCAGCGATCTGCCCGTGCCATTGGCGCACCCGGCACGAAGTTTCTTCGGGGGGCTTCCCAAATTGCCTCCGCGTTTCGATTGGCCGATCGCAGACGTCACGGCCTATAAATCACTAGAAACCGTTGCACTGACATTCGTGGCCCAGATCGACTTGGCCGAAGTGCCAGGGGGAGGTTGGTCACCGCTTCCGACGCGGGGTACGCTTTATTTCTTCTGTAGCTCTGTGTTCGTTGGCGAGGGACACCCACCCTGTCGCGTCCTCTACAGCCCAACCGACGGCAATGCGTATCCCGACCGCCAGCCACCGCCGGATCTAATGCCGTTGGCTGGCAGCGACGGTGACTACCAAGTCAGATGGCTCAATCCCGACGTCGATTTCCATTCCAAGGTCGAATTCAAATACCCGGTTTCCTTCCGGCAGTTCCGTGATTTCTACTTCCTGGAGGATGCCGTCGGAGGCGAACTCATGATCAAGGAATTATGTAAAGCGCTAGGTCCAGGCGAGCCGCAACAGAATGATCTGCTTCAGTTCCGACGCGTGGACAACTATCGGAAGGATGACGACTGGCCGTTCAATTGGCTGCTGATCGCTTGCGTGGTTCGGTCGGTCTTATCAAATATTCAGCGCGACCTGACGGACGGATATTACGGCAAGCCGGCCACCGAAGAAGCAATCGCGGAGCTGAAGCGTTTTCGTACCGGGGCCATAGGGTGGCTCGAACGGTGTCGGGATCTGACTCCACTGGATGAGGTCGATGCGGGCACGAAGGCAGCGTTCAGGTCTTGGTGGTTCGACATCGTGCAGGGCTACGGGAAGTTGGACGGGCAGGTAACTACTAGTGTCGGCCAAATCACGGAAGACCTTGGCAACGCCATCAACCATACGATCCGTTGTATGGCGACGCACGATGTCGACGCTGTCGATGACGCTCCATTGAGTTACGTTGCAAATCTCGTGCGGCAAAATCGTTGGATGGCGCCGACGGCAGAAGAGGGCAAACGCCGCCATTTCCAGACGGCGATTCATCAGATGCTGGGGTATGGCAGCTCATGGCAGGATGCGACCGAGGAGCATCTGGAGGATATCTTGCTGCTTCAGATCGAGGGCGATCTTGCCTTTTTCAATTGGCACTCGGATATCGGCGGCGTGCTTCATTTCTGGATCGATCCCGATGCGCTTGCTCAAGGCGATTTCTCGCAGGTCGTCGCAACATACCAATGCGACTAGCCTGATCTCCGCATGTGCTTCTGGCTTATTGCTGGCCAACGCTACCGCAATGGTTCAAAAGGTCCCTGTTCTCTTTGCAAGGCCGCACAATGAAGCTTCCCACCGTCACCCCCGCCGACATCCGCCGCGCGCTGCTGCTGCGCGAGGAGATCGCGCTGCTCGACCTCCGATACGAGGCCGCCTTCGCGACCGGACATCCGCTGTTCGCCGCCAACATGGCCGTCGACCGGATCGCGATCGAGGCCGAGACCAGGCTGCCGCGCAAGGACGTGCCGATCGTGCTCTATGATGGCGGTGATGGGCTGGTCGGGCCCGGCGCCGAACGTCTCGCCGCGCTCGGCTACACCAACATCAGCGCGCTCGATGGCGGGCTGAAGGCGTGGCGCGCGGCGGGCTACGAGGTGTTCGAGGACGTCAATTCCTATTCGAAAGCGTTCGGCGAGCTGGTCGAAGCGCGGCGGCACACGCCGTCGCTCAGCGCCGACGACGTGGCCAAGCTGATCGCCGACAAGGCCGACATCGCCATCCTCGACGTTCGCCGCTTCGACGAATATGCGACCATGAACATTCCGGGCTCGGTCAGCGTGCCCGGCGCCGAGCTGGTGCTGCGGGCCGGGCAGGCCGCGCCCGATCCTGACACCACCATCATCGTCAATTGCGCCGGCCGCACCCGCTCCATCATCGGCACCCAGTCGCTGATCAATGCCGGCGTGCCCAACAAGGTGCGGGCGCTGCGCAACGGCACCATCGGCTGGACGCTGGCGCGGCACAGGCTCGACCACGGTGCTACCAGGCGCGGGGAGATCGGGCCGTTCGCGGGCGGTCCTGCCAATGCGCGCGATGTCGCCTATCGCGCCGGCGTTCGCCACATCGGGGCGCGCGAGATGGCGGCGCTTATCGCGCAGACGGATCGCACGCTGTATCGCTTCGACGTGCGCGATGCCGAGGAATATGCGGCCGGCCACCTCCCGGGCTTCCGGCATTATCCGGGCGGCCAGCTGGTGCAGGAAACCGACATGGCTGCGCCGGTGCGTGGCGCGCGCATTTTGCTGACCGACGACAGGAGCGTCCGCGCCGACATGACGGCGTCGTGGCTGGCGCAGATGGGCTGGGAGGTCTATGTGCTTGAAGGCGGCTATGACGCCGCGCTCGAGATCGGCCCGCCGCGCGTGCTGCCGAGGCCCGATCCGGCCCACCGCTACCGCCGTCCCTATGAAGGCACCGACGTCGCGCAAGCCGCGATGCAGGCCTATCTCGATTGGGAATACGGCCTCGTCGAGCAGCTCCGCCGCGACGGCACGCACGGGTTCTACGTGATTTGAGAGACAGGTGCACGTTCGACTTGGCGCTACTTTATCACCGTCACCCCTGCGCAACGGCGAAGCCGTTGTCGCTGGAGGCGGCCGCTTCTTAGCGGCCCTCGAAGGGCGACGCCCCGGCTGCTAGCGGCATCGGGGCCGTTCATCGAGGCTCCCCGTGGGACGCGTTGCGTCCCACGTCTCGCGCCTCAGGATGACGGGACCGCTATTGTGAGCACGCTGTGGGATGCCAGGTATCTCACGCACCGCCATCTTCTTCCCGTATCCGCCCCCTATTGTGCTGCGCATCGTCGGCGGTCTATGTGCTCACGCAAAGCCGTCAGTTTAGGAGATTCCATGTCAGCCCCAGGCCAAGGCCCTGAGCGGAGCGCCAAGGCGCTGCTGCTCGAAGGCGTCAATGATAGCGCTGTCGACCTTTTCAGGGGCGCGGGCTTCGCCAATGTCGAGCGGCTGACCAAGGCGCTCGACGGCGGGGATCTGCGCCGGGCCCTCGACGGGGTGTCGTTGCTCGGCATCCGCTCGCGCACCCAGATCACCGACGAGGTGCTCGGGGCCGCCGACCAGCTGCTCGCGGTCGGCTGCTTCAGCGTCGGCACCAACCAGGTCGATCTCGCGGCGGCGCGCAAGCGCGGCATTCCCGTCTTCAACGCCCCGTTCTCCAACACGCGCAGCGTCGCCGAGCTCGTGATCGGCGAGATCGTGATGCTGCTGCGGCGGATCTTCCCGCGCTCGGTGTCGGCCCATGGCGGCGGCTGGGACAAGTCGGCCACCGGCAGCCGCGAGGTGCGCGGCCGCACGCTCGGCATCGTCGGTTACGGCAATATCGGCTCCCAGCTCTCGACGCTCGCCGAAGCCATGGGCATGCGCGTGATCTATTTCGATCGCACCGACAAGCTCCGCCACGGCAACACCGAGCCGGTCGAGCGACTGGACGAGCTGCTGGCGCAGAGCGACGTCGTCAGCCTGCACGTGCCGGAGACGCCGGAGACATCAGGCATGATCGGCGAGAAGGAGCTGCGGGCGATGAAGCCGGGCTCGTTCCTGATCAACAACAGCCGCGGCACCGTGGTTGACCTCGATGCACTTGCCGCCGCATTGCGAGAGGGGCATCTCGCCGGCGCAGCCATCGACGTGTTTCCGGTCGAGCCCTCCTCCAACGCGGATCGCTTCAAGAGTCCGGTCCAGGGCCTGGAGAACGTCATTCTCACCCCGCATATCGGCGGCTCGACCGAGGAGGCGCAGGAGCGCATCGGCGGCGAGGTCGCGCGCAAGCTGGTCGACTATTTCATCACGGGCTCGACCATGGGCGCGGTGAACTTTCCGGAAGTGCAGCTGCATTTGCGTCCCTCCGGGGCGCGCTTCAGCCATGTCCATCGCAACGTGCCCGGCATGCTGCGCCGGCTCAACGAGGTCTTCCTGCAGCGCGACATCAACATCGCCGCGCAATATCTGGAGACCGCCGGCGATCTCGGCTACGTCGTGCTCGACGCCGATCTCGCGGGGCAGGATTCCGCCGCGCTGCTGCAGCAGATCCGCAGCCTCGACGGCACGATCGGCGCGCGGCTGGTGTTCGAGCACTAAAGTGTTTTCAAGCGAACTGGATATCGGTTCGAGTAAAGAAAGCACGCCAAACAACAAACAGCAGCCTGTCCCGATTCCATCGAAACAGGCTGCAGCGCTCGGTTGACGGCCGGCAGAAGGTCGCATTCAATGCGGCCTCTGGTGGATTGAACGAGAACACAAACCGGGTGGAAACGATGACGCTGACAAGAGCGAAGCTGTGCGCGTGGCTCGTGGGTACGGCGGCGGCCCTGAGCGCGAACGTTGCGTTGGCCGCGACCCTGACAGCGGACGCAGAGACGGTCTGCAAGGGTCTTGTCGGCGGCGCCGACGCCGTGAAGATCGATTCCGCGGCGCTGCAGGCGCCCTCACAGCTCACTGTCGCCGAACGCGGGCCGACGCCGTCCGGGCGCATCACACCGGCCAACCCGGCCTTCTGCAAGGTGCTCGGCCATATCGACCCCACCGATCCCAAGGCGCCGCCGATCAGGTTCCAGGTCAACCTTCCGGTCGAATGGAACGGGCGCTCGCTGCAATATGGCGGCGGCGGCTTCAACGGCGTGCTGATCAGCGGCCTTGCGCTGCCGCCGGCCTATCCCTTCGACAAGCCGTCGCCGCTGGCGCGCGGCTTCGTCACCTACGGCACCGATTCCGGCCACGAGACCAAGCCGGGCGAGCCGCCGCAGGTCTTCGCGCTGAACGATGAAGCCTTCGAGAATTTCGCCCACCGCGCCTACAAGCGAGTGCGCGACGTTGCGGTTGCGCTGATGGAGCGCGCCTACGGCAAGAAGCCCGACAAGATGTACTTCATGGGCTCGTCCGAGGGCGGCCGCGAAGGCCTTACCATGGCGCAGCGTTACCCCGATGATTTCGACGGCATCTTTGCCCGCGTGCCTGTCATCAACTGGGTCGGGCTGCAACACGCCGGCACGCGTTCGGGTCTCGTCACCATGGGGGCGGGCTGGATCAATCCGGCGCAGGTGAAGCTCGTCGGCGAGGCGGTGCGGGCGGCCTGCGACAAGGCCGACGGCTCCGACGATGCGCTGGTGCAGGATCCCGTCGCCTGCAAGGCGGCCTTCAAGCTCGAGACGCTGCGTTGCGCGGCCGGCCAAAGCGGCGATCAGTGCCTCACCGATGCGCAGATCAAGGCGATCGAGACGCTGCACGCCACCTACAAATTCCCGTTCGCGCTCGCCAACGGTCTCGACGATTATCCGGGCTGGGGCGTCTCGGGCGAGGATACGCCCGCGATCGGCCCGACCGGGGGCTGGACCGCGTGGTGGCTCGGCACCGCGCCGCCGGCACAGCCGCCCGCGCCCAACAACGGCATCGCCTGGATCTACGGCGCCGGCGGCATTCAATATGTGTTCGCGCGCGATCCCAAGCTCGACGTCACCACCTACAAGGTGGAGGAGCACAAGGCGCGGCTGCTCGAAGTGTCGAAGCTGATGGATTCGACCGATCCCGATCTCAGCCGCTTCCGTGCGCGCGGCGGCCGCCTCGTCATGCTCGAGCACATGGCCGATTACGCCCAGAGCCCCTATGCCGGCATCCGCTATTTCGAGAGCGTCGAGCGCAAGATGGGCAAGGCCGAAACGGCCGAGTTCGCGCGGCTCTACACCGCGCCGGGCGTCGATCATGTCGGCTCCGGCGCGCCGGCCAATGTCGACATGCTCAGCGTGCTGGTCGACTGGGTCGAGAAGGGCAAGGCGCCCGGCGATCTCGAAGTGGCCGAGCAGAAGGTCGAGGCGCCGTCGTTCGCCACGTTGCGTGCGCTGCCGCTGTGCCGCTGGCCGGCCTGGCCGCATTACAAATCGGGACCGGTGACGGAAGCGGCGAGCTTCACCTGCGCGCCGTAGCCAAACGGCTCGTTTGACAACGAACTCGCCCTCAGCTAGATATTTCGCATGCGAAATAACGGCGTCGACGCGCGGCACCATCGGCTGATCTATCTGCTCAGCGTCGCGCAGCGCCGCTTGCAGCGCTGGATGGCGGCGCGGCCGGAGAGCGAGGTGACGCCGGCGCAGGCCGGGTTGTTGTTCATCCTCGGCAAGCAGGACGGCGTGCTGATGGGCGAGGCGGGCGCGGCGCTCGACATGGGGCCGGCCGGCATTTCCGGCCTCGTCGACCGCACCGAGGCTGCGAAGTTGATCGAGCGGCGGGCCGACCGCGAGGACGGACGCGCCTGGCGCATCTTTCTGACGCCGAAGGGACGCACCGCGCTGGCGCAAGCCAAAGCCGGCGCGGCCGAGATCAACGCGGCGTTGACGGACGGATTCACGGCCGCGGAAATCGACATCGTCGCGCGCTGGCTGACCAGCATTCAGGACAAGTTTCCAAGGCCTTCGGACGACAAGGCATTCAGACGAATAGAAGGAGCGAACCCATGACCGAGCACGTCCGCATCGAGACCAACGGCGGCATTCTCACCCTCACGCTGGCGCGTCCCGACAAGAAGAACGCGCTGACCGATGCGATGTACGGCAAGCTCGCCGACGCCATCGAATCCGCCGAGCACGATGCGTCCGTCCGCGTGATCCTGATCCGCGGCGAGGGCGACATGTTCACCGCCGGCAACGACGTCGGCGAATTCGCCGCGGTCGCAGCCGGCAAATCCGAAGGCAGCCGCAACGTCATCCGCTTCATCCAGTCGCTGGCCCGCTGCACCCGGCCGCTGGTCGCGGCGGTGCAGGGCCGTGCCGTCGGCGTCGGCACCACAATGCTGCTGCATTGCGACCTCGTGGTGCTCGCCGACAACGCGCAATTGTCGACGCCTTTCGTCAGCCTCGCGCTGGTGCCGGAAGCGGCCTCCAGCCTGCTGATGCCGGCGCGCATCGGCCATGCCCGCGCCTACGAGATGTTCGCGCTGGGCGAGACGGTGCCGGCGCAGGCCGCGCTGCAATGGGGCATCGCCAACCGTGTGGTGCCGCTCGACAAGCTCGACGCCAAGGCGCTCGCGCTCGCGCAGCGCCTTGCCCGGCAACCGGCCGGCGCCCTCACCGCCACCAAGCGCTTGATGCGCAACGGCGAGGCGCTGGTCGCGCAGATGCAGGCCGAAGGCGAGCAGTTCGCCCAGCGGCTGCGCACCGCCGAGGCGCGCGAAGCATTCACCGCCTTCGCCGAGCGCCGGCCGCCTGACTTCACCAAGGTGGCGTGATCGGACGCAGCCTGGCGGGAGGAAACGGCGGGCACAACCGCAGGTATTTGATTAAAGTCTTAACCAAACCTTGGCATGTCGCCATGCAAGGTGGCCTCTCGTGAAGAGTAGGCCCCGAACCCATGACGATGTTTAACAAATCGGTAAGCTCGCTTCTCCTGACGCTGATGGCGCTGGTCGCCGCCGGCGCGCTGGCCAGCACCGCGTTCCAGATGCTCGGGGCGTTCGGCCGCTACAGCGAAAGTCTGGAGACCGAGCGGCTTGCGGCTGCCGACAAGGCGATCTTCCACGGCGTGCTCGCATTGCGCAGCAATCGCGGCGATGCGCAGAGCGCGCTGCTCGGCGAGGACGATCCGCGCGCCAAGCTTGGCGCCGCCGAGAAGGCCGAGCAGGCCGGCTATGATGCCATCGCCGCGGCGCTCGCCACCGTCGAGTTCGCTCGCCGCGACGAACTCGCCAGCACGCTGAAGCAGCGCTGGAGCGAGGCTGCTCCGAAGTTCCAGCTGTTCTACGACGAGGCCAAGCTGCCGCGTGCCGAGCGCAAGATCGAGCGCACCGCGCCCTGGTACGATGGCGTCACCAAGGTGATCGAGACCGCGAATCTGGCGTCCACCGCGGTGTCCAACCGCGCCTGGACCAACGATCCCTTCATCGCGCGCATGATCCAGGCCCGCCGCTTGGCCTGGCAGGTGCGCGACCGTTACGGCATCCAGTGCTCGACCCTCCGTCCCAACGTCAACACCTCAAAGCCGCTCGACGAGACCCAGAAGCAGACCGTGGCCGGCTGGAACGGCATCGTCACCGCCGGCTGGACCGGCATGGAGGAATTGCTGGCCGCGCCCGACGTGACGGCGGACCTTGTCAATGCCGCGAAGGAGGCGCGGGCCAAGACGGACGGTGTGCTCAAGCAAATCGGCGATCTCACCAGGAATCTCGACGGCAGCGGCAAGCCGGCAATGCCCGCCTCGGAATGGAACGCGCTGTGTCAGTCGCCCTTCGCGCCGATCGTTGCGGTCGCCAACAAGGCTCTCGACCAGTCGATCGCGCGTGCGGAAGCCGTCCAGGCCAAAGCCCTCACCAACCTCATCGTGCAGTCGCTCGCCTTCCTGCTCGCGCTGGCCGTGACTCTGGCCGGCGTGTTCGTGGTGCGCAATCGCCTGATGCGGCCGGTACGCGCCATCCTCGACGCCATCGCCCGCATCAGCGCCCGCGACTATGCGACGCCGGTGCCGCAATCCCGGCATCCCGACGAGTTCGGCACCATGGCCGCCGCACTGGAAAGCCTGCGCGAGAGCGCGGCAACCGCGGAACGGCTGGGCCAGGAGCGCGAATCGCAGCAGGCGCTCCAGCTCGCGCGCTCCGGCACTGTCGATTCTGCATGCCGTAGCTTTGACGACACCGTGCAGGCCGTCATCCAGAGCGTTGCGGCCTCGACGCGTGAGCTCGATGCCACCGCGACCGGCGTGCGCTCGCTGGTGTCGCAATCGAGCAGCCAGACCGCAGCGGTCTCTTCCGCCGCCGAACAGGCCACCAACAATCTCGAGACCATCGCGGCCGCGACCGAAGAGCTCTCCGCATCCGTCGGCGAGATCTCGGCGCAGGTGCAGTCCAGCGCCCGCGAGGCCCGCGAAGCCGTCTCGCAGGCCGAGCAGACCAATGCGACGGTCGAGATCCTCGACCAGACCGCAAGCCGCATCGGCGAAGTCGTCAAGATGATCAACGCCATCGCCGGCCAGACCAACCTTCTGGCGCTGAACGCCACCATCGAAGCCGCGCGCGCGGGCGAAGCCGGCCGCGGCTTCGCCGTGGTCGCCGGTGAGGTCAAGAGTCTCGCCTCCCAGACGGCGACCGCGACCGAAGAGATCTCGCGCCAGGTCGAGGAGATCCAGGCCGCGACGGGCCAGGCGGTTGCCGCCATCCGCTTGATCGGCGGCGCCATCAGCGGCATCGACGAGAAGATGACGGCGATTGCCGCCGCCGTCGAGCAGCAGCGCGCCGCCACCACCGAGATCTCCCGCAACTTCCAGCAGGCGGCGCAAGGCACCCGCGAGGTCACCGACACCATTGGCAGCGTCGCCAGGCTCAACCAGGAGACCGGCAATGCCGGCACGGTGCTGTCGGAATCCGTCAAGAAGATGTCGGCCGACGCCGATCGGCTCCGCGTCGCGGTCGAGGGCTTCTTGGGAGCAGTGAAGTCCGCGTAATCCACTGAGACAATCGTCAGAGGTTCGGCCTGCATGGTTCGAGACGCCCGCATTGGCGGGCTCCTCACCATGAGGGTCTGATATTTTGCCGCGGACCGAGACCTCATCCTGAGGGCCCGCCGGAGGCGGGCATCCCGAAGGACGGCCGCAGGCGAGCTCTCTCTCAGTTCTCTCCGTCTGATGTCGAGCGGCCATTGCCGCCGGTCCGCGCGGCGGCTACATCTGTGCCGCCGCGCGCCGTGAGCGCAGCGCCAGACGCAAGACACATCAGGGATGGAGAGTTCGATGCCGGTCACCCCCCACAAGGCCCAGCGCCCCTATCGCGGCGTGTTCCCGGTCGCGCCCACCATCTTCGACGAGCGCGGTGAGCTCGACCTCGAGGGACAGCGCCGCTGCATCGATTTCATGATCGATGCCGGTTCGCACGGCATCTGCATCCTCGCCAATTTCTCCGAGCAGTTCGTGCTCACCGATGCCGAGCGCGAGACCGTGATGCATGCGGTGCTGGAACATGTCGCGGGCCGGGTTCCCGTGATCGTCACCACCACCCATTTCAGCTCGGCCGTCTGCGCGGCGCGCAGCAAGCAGGCCGAGGCGGCGGGCGCGGCCATGGTGATGGTGATGCCGCCCTATCACGGCGCGACCTTCCGGGTTCCCGAGAAGGGCATCGTCGAATTCTTCAAGGTGCTCTCGGGCGCGATCGATATTCCGATCATGATCCAGGACGCGCCGGTGGCCGGCACGCCGCTCTCGGTCGAGCTGCTCGCGCGGCTGGCGCGCGATTTCTCGAACATCCGCTATTTCAAGATCGAGGTGGCAGGTGCGGCCTCAAAGCTGCGCGGCCTGATCGAGGCGGGCGGCAAGGACATCGAAGGCCCCTGGGACGGCGAGGAGGCGATCACGCTGCTCGCCGATCTCGATGCCGGTGCCACCGGCGCCATGACCGGCGGCGGCTATCCCGACGGCATCCGCCAGATCGTCGATCCCTATTTCGCCGGCGACCGCGAAAAGGCGAAGGCGGCATACGAACGCTGGCTGCCGCTGATCAACTACGAGAACCGTCAATGCGGCCTGATCGCCTGCAAGGTCATGATGCAGGCCGGCGGCGTCATCAAGTCGGACGCCGTGCGACACCCGCTCCAGCCGCTGCATCCGGCGACGCGAGCGGGATTGCTGGAGCTCGCCAAGGAGCGCGATGCGCTGGCCTTGCGGTGGGGGAAGTAACGCTGCAGATCCCGCTGTCGTAGGGTGGGCAAAGCGACTTGTCCGCCGTAGCTCGCAGAGCGAAGGCGGAAGCGTGCCCACCACCTGTTGTCATCGAGAAAGACCGTGGGCACGGCGCTACGTGCCTTTGCCCACCCTACGAAAGCTCATGGGACATTCTCCGCTGTCGTCCCGGACAAGCGCGCCGAAAGCGCGCGCAGATCCGGGATCCATATCCCCAGGGAGTGGTTTGACGACGACTCGGAGTGGGGGCTTTGCCCCGCACTCGTCCCTCTGGTTATGGGTCCCTGCGCCGGGACGACACTGAATCGGACGCGTGCATTCCGCCCGATCCCTCCGGCATGCATTCGACCCGAGGGCGTCGAATTAGCGCGGTTCGACCAGTTTCCCCCGGCACGGCGATGACATATTGTACGTTCGCCAACCGGCCCCGGAGCATCTCAAAACATCGCGTAACACCTCTTCATTATGCCGTTATCCCGAGCCAGGTTGGAGCGAACCGACAGAACAGGGAGGCAGTGCCATGACGATGAGGCCCGATCCCACCTTTCACGCATCGCCCAAGCTTGCGATGGAAGCACCTGCGGAGAACTTTGCCTACACGTTGCTGCTCAGTCCGGACTTCTCGAAGCCGGATGCTCTCGCGGTCATCGACGTCAAGCCGGGATCGCCGACCTATAGCCGGATCGTCCACACCGTGACGATGCCCAACAAGGGCGATGAGTTTCATCATTTCGGCTGGAATGCGTGCTCCTCCGCCTTGTCGCCGCTCGCCGGACACGCCTTCATCGAGCGGCGCTATCTCATCATTCCCGGGCTGCGTTCGTCGCGCATCTACATCATCGATACCAAGCCCGATCCGACCCAAGCCAAGATCCACAAGATCATCGAACCGGAAGAAGTCTTCAAGAAGACCGGCTACTCCCGGCCACACACGATCCATTGCGGGCCGGACGGTGTCTATGTGAGCACGCTGGGCGGCGGTGGCAAAGACGGCACCAACGGTCCTCCCGGTGTCTTCATCATGGATTGCGAGACGTTCGAGGTCCTGGGACGATGGGAGATCGACCGCGGTCCGCAGACGCTGCACTATGATTTCTGGTGGAATCTGCCGCGCGACTACATGGTGACGAGCGAATGGGCCTTGCCGCCGCAGTTCGAGAACGGGATCGTCCCGGAAGACTTGCTTGCGAACAAATATGGCCATCGTCTGCACTTCTGGGACCTTCGCGCCCGTCGCAACGTCCAGACCATCGACCTCGGTGCCAATCATCAGATGGCCCTGGAGGTGCGGCCGGCGCATGATCCGGTTCGCGAGTACGGCTTCGTCGGCGTCGTGGTCGACACCACGAATCTCGAAGCATCGATCTGGACCTGGTGGCGAGAAGGCGGGAAATTCCATGCGGAGAAGACGGCGACGATCCCACCCGAGCCCGCGCCAAAGGAGCAACTCCCGCCGCTGCTTCAGGGGTTCGGCGCCGTGCCGCCGCTGGTGACCGACATCGATCTGTCGATGGACGATCGGTTTCTCTATGTCTCGTGCTGGGGTACGGGTGAAATGCGCCAGTACGACGTCAGTGATCCGCGCAAACCGAAGCTTGCGGGCTCCGTCCATATCGGCGGTATCGCGCGCCGCACCCCCCATCCGAATGGCAAGGCCTTTGCGGCGGGCCCGCAAATGGTCGAGATCAGCCGTGACGGCAGGCGCGTCTATTGGACCAATTCGCTCTATTCCACCTGGGACAACCAGTTCTATCCCGACGGGGTTCCGGGCGTGGAAGTCATGGCCAATGTCGGTCGCAACGGCGGCCTCGAGCTCGACAAGGATTATTTCGTGAGCTTCCCCGACGGATACCGTGCGCACCAGATCAGGCTCGAGGGCGGCGACTGTTCGACCGACTCCTTTTGCTACCCGTCGGTCTAGATGGGACCCATGCGAACCCGGCGCTCGGCTGGCTGTGGCTCGCGCTTGCTGCGAGCGGTCTCTACCACGGGATCAATCCGGGAATGGGATGGCCGCTCGCCGTGTCGGCCGGGCTCATGGACAAGAGCCCGCGCGCGCTCTTCCGCGCATTGTGGGCCTTGGCGGTCGGGCATCTGCTCGCAACGTTTCTCGTGCTGCTGCCATTCGCTTTCCTGCTCGTGCTGGCCGAGTGGCAGCGTCCGATCCAGATCGGTGCGAGCCTTCTCGTCATCGGCTTCGGCATCTATCGGCTGATCGACCGGCGCCATCCGCGCGCGCTGGCACGAATTCCGCCGACGCAATTGGCGCTCTGGTCATTTGCCGTCGCCATTGCCCACGGCGCCGCCCTGATGCTCGTGCCGATCTATCTCGGGCTCTGCCGGGCCTTCGAGCTCGATGCCGGCCACGAGGCGGCGGGCGAGTTGATGAAGGCAAGTCTCGGGATGGCGGTGCTGGTGTCCGTGGTGCACGTTGCCGCCATGGTCAGCGCCGGCGGGTGTCTGGCGTGGCTGGTCTACCGTTATCTGGGGTTGAAATTCGTCTCGCGAAGCTGGTTCAATCTGGATGCAGTCTGGGCGACCAGCCTCGTCCTGGTCGGCGCGGTGGCGCTCGCCTTCAATCTGGTGAGCTGGCGCTGAGGTCCACCCGCGCCAATCCCCACTCGCCGATGATGCGAAACCGGTCCTTTGCGTCATCCTGCCTGAACAGCGCGATGCGATCAATCTCGAGTGCATCAAGCTTCAGCGTCGCAAACCGCGCGCGCAGCATCTCCAGGATCGGCCCGCGACGCTCCGCATCCAGTCGTCCGGTCAGCGTCATGTGGAAGCGGAATTCTTCCATCACGTAAGGATAGCCCCAGCGGTCAAGATAGTCGCGCTGCCGTTCGCTGAGCTTCTCCGGCTTACGCCGCGCGCGATCTTCCGCGGTCAGAGCGGGGCGAAACAGATCGAAATCGCGGACGCAATCGGCGGCGAGATCTTGAAGCGTATCGACCGGCTCGGCTGGAATGACGGCGATGAAGCCGCTGATGGCATCGACGACAGGCCGGATCACGGGACGCGGCCGCGTCTTGCCGGCGAAGGTCGCGCAGGCTTCCATCAGCCCGGCTTCGGTCTTGCCCGATGCCAGCGCCATCGGCGCCTTCAGCGTGGCATGAAAGCCGTATTTGCGGGGATCGGCGCTAAGGTCGCGCCAATCAGGCGCGACCTCCAGCGCCTCGCGCGGAAACGGCAGTTCGTTGCCGGTATAGGCATCGTAGCCGAGCAGCTCGGCGCCGAAGCGGGACAGGGGGCTGTCGCTGCCGGCGGCAAAATAGATCGCGTAGCGGGGAAGATCTGTCATCGCCCGAGCATAGCCGGTTTAGGCCGCGACGACAGCTTCGCGCGGCATCGCCGCCGCACTCAGGAGCCGCGTCGCATCGGTGAGATGGACGAGCTTGCCGCCTGATATCACCGCGATCAGCCGCGGCCGCAGCGGTGCAGTGTCGTCGACCAGCAGAATGTCGGCGCGGCGGCCTTGCGCGAGCACGCCGCGATCGGTGAGGCCGGTCGCGCGCGCAGGGCCGGCGGAGACCAGATTCCAGGCCTCCGTCAGCGGCAGCACGCCATCGGCGGCGAGCCGGAACGCGGCGAGCAGCTGCGCGGGATAATAATAATCCGAGGCCAGCACCGAGCAGAGCCCCTTGGCAATCATGTCGGAGGCCTTGGTCCAGCCGGTGTGGCTGCCGCCGCGCACGACGTTCGGCGCGCCATAGACGATGGCATCGCCGTGGCTTGCCGCCGCCCTCGCCGTCTCCTCGTTGATCGGAAATTCCGCGATGTCAGCGCCGAGCTCGCGAAATTCCCGGCGCATCGCCGGCGTCGCGTCGTCGTGCGAGAGCATCCGCACCTCGGCCGCGCGGGCCGCTGCGGCCAGACGCGCAACGGAAGCCGGCACCTCGTCGGCGCGCGACGTCACGCGTTCGACCAGGCGGTCGAATTCCTCGCCCGACAGTCCGGTGCGCTCCACCATGCGGTTGCGCTTGCGCGGCTTGGCCATGTCGGCGACCGTGCCGTCCATGTGATCGTTGAAGGCGAACAGGTCGACGCGGCCTTCCATGAGCCATTGCGCGATCTCGGCTTCGGCCTCGAGATTGTAGGTCTCGTGCCGCAGATGGAAGCGGGTGTCGGCGGCGAATTGCGGACGCTGCCGTTCGATCGCCTCCATCAGGCCGCGCGCATTGTCGGCGCTGCGCAAGCCCGGCTCCCAGGAGCAGGTGGTGGCATGGAACACCGTGGTGATGCCGTTGCTGATGGCCTGGCGGTCGCTGTCGGCGAGCGCGACGTCGATCGGGAAGTCGACACCGGCACGCGGCATCATCTGCCGCTCGAACGCATCGCCATGAAGATCGACGATGCCGGGCAGCACCAGCAGGCCCCGCGCGTCGATCGCCAGCCGCGCCCGGCCGCGAGAGGCGTCCATCGCAGTGATGTCCTGCCCGGACACCGCCAGTGACGTTTCGACGAGTTCGGCGCCGACCAGGGTCCGGCCGGCTTCAAGGAAGATGTCTGTCACGCGACCGCACTTCGTTCGCTGGGAGGATTGGCGAGAGGTCTCGCTCGTGCTTCATATGCCGCAAGAAAATCTTCAATCCCGAGCTTGCGGAAATCGGGCAGGGCCTCGCGCAATTTGTCGTGATCCCAGTCCCACCAGGCCAGCCGCGCAAGCCGCCCGGCGATCTCCTCGGAGAACCGTCGCCGCACGATTCGGGCCGGATTGCCGGCGACGATGGTGTAGGCCGGCACGTCCTTGGTGACGATGGCGCCGGCGGCGATCACCGCGCCGGTGCCGATGTTGCGGCCCGGCAGCACGATCGCGCCGTGGCCGATCCAGACGTCGTGGCCGATATGGACGTGATGCTGCCGCCGCCAGTCGAAGAACTCGGTATCGTCGCTCTCGCCCTCGAAGTAAGCGCTCGAACGATAGGTGAAATGCGCCTGCGTCGCGCGGTGCATCGGATGGTTGCCGGGATTGATGCGCGTCATCGCCGCGATCGAGCAGAATTTTCCGATCGTACTGTAGGTGATCTGCGAATCGTTCACGACATAGGAGTAATCGCCCATCGCCACTTCGTGCAGGATGGTGCGCGCGCCGACCTCGGTATAGGCGCCGAGCCTGACCTCATGCAGCTTGGCCGAGGGATCGATGGTCGGCTGAACTGAAAGAGCTTTGGCGGCCATGTCGGATCCGGAACGTGGGGGCGGGCGTACCTCTTCAAGCGGCTTGATGACGATGTCATGACATCAAGATGACAGGGGATGAGCTGTGTAGGATCGCCGCACCGCAACGTCCCTGTCACACAAGTGTTAAGCGCCAGCGTTAGCGGTGGCCCCAGCTAATCTGGAGCGCTGCATGCTGGTGGTGGAAGGTCTGACGTGTCGCTTCGGCGCGAAAGCCGCGGTGGACGGTGCCTCGTTTCAAATTTCCCCCGGCGGCTTTGTCGGTGTGATCGGACGGTCCGGCGCCGGCAAATCGACCTTGCTGCGGAGCATCAACCGCCTGGTGACCCCGACCGAGGGGCGCATCCTGTTCGATCGCGTCGACGTCACCGCGTTGCGCGGCAAGGAGCTGCGGCAATGGCGGGCGCGCTCGGCGATGATCTTCCAGCAGTTCAACCTGGTCGGCCGGCTCGATGTCCTCACCAACGTCCTGATGGGACGGCTTGCGACGATGCCGGCCTGGCGTTCGCTTTCGCAAGTGTGGCCGGAGCAGGACAAGGCGCTGGCGATGTCCGCGCTCGAGCAGTTCGATATTGCTTCGCTCGCCGCGCAGCGCGCCGACCAGCTCTCCGGCGGTCAGCAGCAGCGCGTCGCGATCGCGCGCGCATTGGTGCAGCAGCCCGACATCATCCTCGCCGACGAGCCGATCGCTTCGCTCGACCCGCGCAACACCAAGATCGTGATGGATGCGCTTTTGCGCATCAACAAGCATTTCGGCATCACCGTGCTCTGTAACCTGCATTCGCTCGATCTCGCACGCAGCTATTGCGATCGCCTGATCGGCATGGCGCAGGGCCGCGTGGTGTTCGACGGCGCGCCGGCCGCGCTGACCGATCACGTCGCACGCGAGCTCTACGATCTCGAAGCCGCCGATGTCATGGGCGGCATGCCCGTGCCGGCGCCCGAGGGCGTCCCGGCGCTCGGAACGGCCGCGGCCGCCTGAGCGAAATCTGTTTCGTTGCAATTTTGTTGCATGTCTTTGCGTCAACCGACCCCAACCGATGAAGAGGGTATCATGATCACTCGCAGATTAGTCCTTGCCGGCGCCGCCGCGCTCGCGTTCACGGCCTCCGCCGCCGCCGCCGACGACTGGAAGGCCAAATATCCCGAGCTGACCTTCGCGGTCGTCCCGGCCGAGAATGCCTCCGGCGTCACCGAGCGCTGGGCGCCGTTCATGACCTATCTCTCCAAGGAACTGGGCGTGAAGGTCACGCTGCGCATCGCCAACGACTACGCCGCCGTGATCGAAGGCCAGCGCGCCGGCAACATCCACATTGCGAGCTACGGCTCGGCTTCGTTCGCCCGCGCCCGCCTCACCGGCGTCAAGACCGACGCTTTCGCCAACGACATCAACGCCGACGGCTCCACCGGCTATTATTCGGTGTTCTTCGTCAAGGCGAACAGCGCCTACAAGAAGATCGACGACCTCAAGGGCAAGAACCTCGGCCTGGTCGATCCGAACTCGACCTCCGGCAACAACGTGCCGCGCTTCGAGCTCGACAAGATGGGCATCCACGACGCCGAGGGCTATTTCAGCAAGGTCGTCTTCACCGGCAGCCACGAGAACGCGATGCTGGCGTTGTCGCAAGGGACGGTCGACGTCGCGGCCAACCAGTGGACCACCGACGACGATTCGACGCTGGCCCAAATGCTGACCAAGGGCATGCTGAAGAATGCCGACGGCTCGGCGATGAAGAAGGACGACTTCCGCATCATTCACAAGTCGGCACCGATCATCAACGGTCCCTACGCCTACAACTCCGACTTGCCGGACGACGCCAAGGCGGCCATCGCGAAGGCCTTCTTCGACGCGCCGGCGAAGGACAAGGCGGCGTTCGATCGCCTCCAGGACGGCCAGAAGAAGGGTTTCAATCACGCCACCACCAAGGATTGGGACGGCACGATCGAGCTGATCAAGTTCGTCGACGCGCTGCGTAAGAAGAAGGCGTCCTGATCTCGGGACGATGCCACTGGAGCCGGGTCCATCGACCCGGCTCTTTCTTTGACGGGACTCAAATCTCACGCCGATGACGACAGCGGTTTCGATCCTTCCCGAGCAGCAGCTCGCCGTGCTCAACGCCGCCTATCGCCAGGCGGTGGCCCGCCGGCGGCTCCGCCTCCTGTTCGGAGCCGCGATCTTCGCCGCAGCGCTGGCGCTCGCCGCGATCGGCGCCGAAGTCAATCTGCGCACGCTGTTCACCCATTTCGGCAATTTCATCAGCTATTTCGACCGTATCCTCACGCTCGACAGCGGCCAGCGGGTCTGGACCGATGTCGGCGAGTGGCTGTGGGGCTGGCGCAAATGGCTGAAGATGCTGGGCGAGACCCTGCTGATCTCCTATGTCGGCACGCTGATCGGCGCGACCTTGGCATTCTGCCTCAATTTCTTCGCGGCCGAGAACACCTCGCCCGCGCCCTGGCTGCGCTTCACGGTGCGGCGCCTGCTCGAATTCGCCCGCACCGTCCCCGGCATCGTGTTCGCGCTGGTCTTCGTCATCGCCTTCGGGCTCGGGCCGATGGCCGGCGTGCTCGCGATCGCGATCCATTCCACCGGCGCGCTCGGCAAGCTGTTCTCGGAGATCGTCGAGAACGCCGACATGAAGCCGGTCGAGGGCATCCGCTCGACCGGCGCGAGCTGGCTCGCCTGCATGCGCTTCGCCGTCGTGCCGCAGGTGACGGCGGGCTATGCCAGCTACGCGCTGCTGCGCTTCGAGATCAACGTGCGCGAAGCCTCGGTCATGGGCTTCGTCGGTGCCGGCGGCATCGGCCAGGAGCTCGTCGTCGCCATTCGCAAATTCTACTATTCGGACGTCAGCGCCATCCTGCTCACCATCATCGTCACCGTCTTCATCATCGACATCACCACGGGCTGGCTGCGCGGCCGCCTGTTCGGCAAGGAGGCGCGGACGTGACGCCGCACGAGGTCGATCCGCGAGAGCTTCGCGCGCGCTACCCCGATGTGTTCGACCGGCCGGCGTCGGCGCGGCTCGCGATGCCGGCGATGATCGTCGCGGCGTTCGCGATCCTGATTTACGGCCTCGTCGATCTCGACTTCTCGCCGTCGCGGTTCTTCGCCGGCCTCAGCCAGCTCGGCTGGATCACATTGATGATGATCCCGCCCGATCCCGGCTCCTCGCTGCCGGTCTATCTGAAGGCGCTCGGCGAGACGCTGTCGATCGCGGTGCTGGGCACGACGCTCGCCGCAATGTTCGCGCTTCCGGTCAGCCTGCTCGCCGCGCGCAACGTGGTGCCGTCGAGCATCCTGCGCTTTCCGGTTCGCCGCGTGCTGGATTCGATCCGCGGCGTCGACACCCTGATCTGGGCGCTGGTCTGGATCAACGTGGTCGGGCTCGGCCCGTTCGCCGGCGTGCTCGCCATCGCGGTGGCGGATTTCGGCGCCTTCGGCAAGCTGTTCTCCGAGGCGATCGAAGGCGCCGACCGCAAGCAGGTCGAGGGCATCCGCGCTTCCGGCGGCAGCGCGCTGCACGAGATCCGTTTCGGCCTGTTGCCGCAGGTGCTGCCCGTCATCGCCGGCCAGGTGCTCTATTTCATCGAATCCAACACGCGTTCGGCCACCATCATCGGCATCGTCGGTGCCGGCGGCATCGGCCTCCAGCTCGCCGAGCAGATCCGCGTGCTGGAATGGCAGAAGGTGTCGTTCCTGATCCTGATGATCCTGGTCGCGGTCGCCGCGATCGATTTCATCTCGAGCAAGCTGCGCTTTGCGATCATTGGCAAGCGAGCTGTCGCCTGATCGTCGGTGCCGTAGGGTGGGCAAAGGCGCGCTTGCGCCGTGCCCACGAACTTTCTCCGACATGATCAAAGTCGTGGGCACGCTGCGCTTTGCCCACCCTACGAGTCCCGTTTCTCGGAGGGTGCCCCTACGACTCCACCAGAAACTCCACCCGCTCCGCCGCAAAGCGCGAGTGCTTGGTCATCAGCGGCTTGCCCTGGAGATCGTGGTCGGTGGCGTCCACCACCAGGATCGGGCGTCCCAGCGCGAGATCCAGCCGTGCCGCGTCGGTGGCGTCCACGATGCCGGCGGTGATCCGGGTCGCGCCGCGGCGATAGTCGCGCACGCCATAATGCGCGAGCAGCTTCGTCATCGAGCGCGTCGCCGCGAACACCGCGCCCGCATTCGGAAACAGCTCGGCCGACAGCCAGGTGGTGGAGACGCAGATCGGGGTGCGGTCGGCAAGGCGGATCGCCTCGATCCGGACCAGGGGCGCGCCGGCTTTCATGCCCAGCTCGCGCGCCAGCTCGCGGGTCGCGACATCCTCGGAAGCCTCGATCAACTGGCCGCGCGGCTCGCGGCCGCCGGCGCCGACGATCTCCGAGAAACGGGTGCGCGAGCGCAGGGGGTAGGCGAGCTTCTGCGCTTCGACATAGGTGCCGCTGCCGCGCTCGGCGCGCACCAGGCCGCGCTCGGCGAGAGCTGCCAGCGCGCGCCGCACGGTGTGGCGGTTGACGCGATAGGTCTCGGCGATCTCCATCTCGCCCGGCAATTTGTCGCCGGCCGCGAAGCGGCCGTCGGCGATGCCGCGCTCGATGCCGTCGGCAACGAGGCGCCACAGCGCGACGCCGGACGATGCAGTGTCTTGCATGCTCATATCGCCGGTTAGCCTAGCCCAGAAATCACGGCTTTGTCACGAAACAGTCATGGCGCTCCCGTATGAAGTTGTCTATTATCATAGACAACTTCGGCGCGGCAAGTTCTGTCCAAAGGTTCGGTGAATCGGGTGACCCAGCACGACAACCAGCAAGCCCAGCGCAAGGCCGCCATGGCCGTGCTGGCGCACGCGGAGGCGGGCGAGATCGCCGCCCGCCTCCGCGACTTCGCTCTTCCGGAGCATCAGGATCTGCGCGCGCCGGAAAACGGCCTCGTTATGCTGCGCGGCCGGGTCGGCGGCGACGGCGCGCCCTTCAACCTCGGCGAGGCCACGGTGTCGCGCGCGGCCGTGAAGCTCGCGAGCGGCGAGGTCGGTTTCGGCTATACGCTCGGAAGGAACAGTGAGAAGGCGCGGCTGATCGCGCTGTGCGATGCGCTGGTGCAGTCCCGTGATTTCGGCGGCGCGGTGGAGCGGGATGTAATCGCGCCGTTGCGCGAGCAGCTTATGATTCGCCGCCAGCAGGCCGCGGCCGAGACCGCCGCGACGAAGGTTGATTTCTACACCATGGTGCGCGGTGAGGGGTGAGATCATGACCACGATTGCGGAATTGCCGCCGGGGTTCGCCGACAAGGTGCTGTCGGCGCAATCGACTTTTCGCTCGGTGATGGACGCGATGGCGCGGCCGGGCTCGCTCCAGCGCATCGTGCCGGGCGCGGGGGCACCCGATATGATGATGCGCGGCACCGCCGCGATCGCGCTGACGCTGTTCGACCACGACACGCCGCTCTGGCTCGATGCGCCGATGGCGGCGAGCCCGGACGTGATCAAATGGCTGAAATTCCACACCGGCGCGCCGGTGGTGCAGGATAGCTCGATCGCGAGTTTCGCGCTGATTGGCGACGCCGCCGCGCTTCCACCGCTCGAACGCTTCGCGCTCGGCACCAGCGAATATCCGGATCGCTCCACCACGGTCATCCTCCAGGTGGAGAGCCTCGACGCGGGTCGCAGCTTCGAGCTGCGCGGGCCCGGCATCGACGGTGCCGCGACGCTCCAGGCGTCGATCAGGCCGTTCGACCTGTTCGAGCGCTTGCGGTTCAACGAGCCGCTGTTTCCGCGCGGCATCGATATCGTGCTGGTCGCCGATGATGCCGTGGTCGCGATCCCCCGCACCACGCGCGTCGTGAGCAAGGGAAGCTGAAGCATGTATGTCGCAGTCAAGGGTGGCGAACGCGCCATCGAGAACGCCCATCGCCTGCTCGCCCACAAGCGGCGCGGCGACCACGGCGTTCCGGAGGTCACGCTCGACCAGATCTCGGAACAGCTCGGCCTCGCCGTGGACCGCGTCATGAGCGAAGGCTCGCTGTACGATCGCGAGCTCGCGGCGCTTGCGATCAAGCAGGCGCGCGGCGATCTGATCGAGGCGATCTTCCTGGTCCGCGCCTTCCGCGCCACGCTGCCGCGTTTCGGCGCCAGCGAGCCGGTCGACACCGGCGCGATGCGGGTGCAGCGGCGGGTGTCCTCGACCTTCAAGGACATTCCCGGTGGCCAGATCCTCGGGCCGACCTTCGACTATACCCACCGACTGCTCGATCCCTCGCTCGCGCAAGGCGTTGCGCCGGAGGCGCCGGCCACGGCCGATGCCTCCACGGCGCCGACGCCGCGCGTGACGGACATTCTCGGCCGCGACGGCTTGATCGAATCCTCGCCCCAGGCCGAGGACGGCGCCAGCGTCGGCGATCTCACCCGCGAGCCGCTGAATTTCCCGGCGGACCGCGACCTGCGGCTGCAGAATCTGGCGCGCGGCGACGAAGGGTTTCTGCTGGCGATGGGCTATTCCACCCAGCGCGGCTATGGCCGCAACCACCCGTTCGCCGGCGAGATCCGCTTCGGCGAGGTCGAGGTTGAGTTCTTCGCGGAGGACGCCGGCTTCGCCGTGCCGCTCGGCGCGATCGAGCTGACCGAATGCCAGATGGTCAACCAGTTCAAGGGCTCCGCGACCGAGGCGCCGTGCTTCACCCGCGGTTATGGCCTCGCCTTCGGCCAGAGCGAGCGCAAGACCATGTCGATGGCCCTGGTCGACCGGGCGCTGCGCGCCCGCGAGCTCGGCGAGGAGGTGCGTGCACCGGCGCAGGACGAGGAGTTCGTGATGTCGCATTCGGACAACGTCCAGGCGACGGGCTTCGTCGAGCACTTGAAGCTGCCGCATTATGTCGACTTCCAGTCCGAGCTCGGCCTGCTGCGCAAGCTGCGTCAGGAATTCGCAGATGCGCAAGCGCCCGAAGCCATGAAGGAGGCCGCGGAATGAACGCGCCGGCCTACAATTTCGCCTATCTCGACGAGCAGACTAAGCGGATGATCCGCCGCGCCATCCTCAAGGCGATCGCGATCCCCGGCTATCAGGTGCCGTTCGCCAGCCGCGAAATGCCGATGCCCTATGGCTGGGGCACTGGCGGCGTGCAGGTCACCGCCGCGATCCTCGGTCCTGCCGACGTGCTGAAGGTGATCGACCAGGGTTCCGACGACACCACCAACGCGATCTCGATCCGCAAATTCTTCGCCAAGACCGCGGGCGTCGCCACCACGACCGCGACGGAGGAGGCGACCGTGATCCAGACCCGTCACCGCATCCCGGAGGCGGCGCTGAGCGAGAACCAGGTGCTGGTCTATCAGGTGCCGATTCCGGAGCCGCTGCGCTTCCTCGAGCCGCGCGAGACCGAGACGCGGCGCATGCACGCGCTGGCCGAATACGGCCTGATGCATGTGAAGCTCTATGAGGACATCGCCCGCTTCGGCCACATCGCCACCGCCTATGCCTATCCGGTGAAGGTGAACGCGCGCTACGTGATGGACCCGTCGCCGACGCCGAAATTCGACAATCCCAAGATGGACAATTGCCCGGCGCTGCAATTGTTCGGGGCTGGCCGCGAGAAGCGCATCTACGCGATCCCGCCTTATACGCAGGTGGTATCGCTCGATTTCGAGGATCACCCGTTCGAGCCCTACCGCTTCAACGCGCCCTGCGCGCTGTGCGGCGCAGAGGATTCCTATCTCGACGAGATCGTCACCGACGACAAGGGCAGCCGCATGTTCGTCTGCTCGGACACCGATTATTGCGAGGGCCGGCAGGCCGCGGGCCACCACGGCAGCCTCAGCGCCGCGCCGTACAAGGACAAGGCGCAAGGAGGCGCGAATGGCTGATCCAGACCTGCACGAGAACGAGGAGCCGCTGCTGGTCGCGACGTCCCTCAGCAAGTCCTTCGGCCGCATCGCCGCGTGCCGCGACGTCTCGTTCGCGCTCTATCCCGGCGAGGTGCTGGCGATCGTCGGCGAATCCGGCTCAGGCAAGTCGACGCTGCTTCAGCTCCTGTCGGGCCAGCTCGCGGCCAGCGGCGGCCACGTCTCCTACCGCATGCGCGACGGTGTCACGCGCGATCTCGCCACGCTGGGCGAGGCCGAACGCCGCTTCCTGTTCCGCACCGATTGGGGCTTCGTGCACCAGGATCCCGCGCAGGGCCTGCGCATGGCGGTCTCGGCCGGCGCCAATGTCGGCGAGCGGCTGATGGCGGTGGGCTGGAACCATTATGGCCGCATCCGCGATACCGCGTCGGACTGGCTCACCCGCGTCGAGATCGACGTCGCACGCATCGACGATGCGCCGCGCACCTATTCCGGCGGCATGCGCCAGCGCCTCCAGATCGCGCGCAACCTCGTCACCGAGCCGCGGCTGGTGTTCATGGACGAGCCGACCGGCGGCCTCGACGTCTCCGTGCAGGCCCGCCTGCTCGATCTTCTGCGCAGCCTCGTCGCCGAGCTGCACTTGGCCGTCATCATCGTCACCCACGATCTCGCGGTCGCGCGGCTCCTGTCTCACAGGGTGATGGTGATGAAGGGCGGCAGGGTTATCGAGACCGGTCTCACCGACCAGGTGCTCGACGACCCCCGCGAGCCCTATACGCAACTCCTCGTCTCCTCGATTCTGCCGCCATGAGTCTTTCGATATGAGTTCTGCAATGACCGCCATGATTGATATCGCCGATGCCAACAAGACCTTCACGATGCACCTGCAGGGCGGCATCGAGCTGCCGGTCGTGCGCGGCGTGACCTTCCAGGTCAATCCGGGTGAGTGCGTCGTGCTGTCGGGTCCGTCGGGCGCCGGCAAGTCGTCGATCCTGAAGATGATCTTCGGCAATTACCGCTGCGACAGCGGCCGGATCGGCATCCGCCATCGCGGCGCGCTGATCGATCTCGCCAGCGCCGAGCCGCGCCAGGTGCTCAACGTCCGCCGCGCCACCATCGGCTATGTCAGCCAGTTCTTGCGGGCGGTGCCGCGCGTTGCCACCATCGACGTCGTCGCCGAGCCGCTGATCGTGAACGGCATGGCCCGCGCCGACGCACAGGCCCGCGCCGGCGAGTTGCTGCATCGCCTCAACATCCCCGAGCGGCTGTGGCGGCTGCCGCCCGCGACCTTCTCCGGCGGCGAGCAGCAGCGCGTCAACATCGCCCGCGGCTTCATCTCGGATCTGCCGATCCTGCTGCTGGACGAGCCGACCGCCTCGCTCGACGCCGCCAACCGCGGCGTGGTGGTCGAGCTGATTGCCGAGAAGAAGCGCCGGGGCGTCGCCGTGGTTGCCATTGTCCATGACGACGAAATCCGTCATCTGATTGCCGACCGCATCGTCGACGTCGCCAGCTTTGCCGCGGCGGCCTGAGGGACATGGAAATGAACGCCAAGCCGAAGGACATTGTGATCGCCAACGCCAGGATCGTGCTGGCCGATCGGGTGATCGAGCAGGGCTGGCTCGCTCTTGCCAACGGCCGCATTGCCGAGATCGGCGAGGGCCGGGCACCGGCAGGGGCGGAGGATGCCGGCGGCGACCTCATCATGCCGGGCCTGATCGAGCTTCACACCGACCATCTCGAAGCCCATTACGTGCCGCGGCCAAAGGTGTTCTGGAATCCGGTCGCCGCCGTGGTCTCCTATGACGGTCAGCTCGCCACATCAGGCATCACCACCGTGTTCGACTCGCTCCGGGTCTGGCGCGAGGACGGCGCCGAGGAGGTCGACGGCCGCGCCGGCGTGCTCGCCGCCGCGATCACGACCGCGCGCGATGCCAGCCTGCTGCGCGCCGACCACTTCCTGCACCTGCGCTGCGAGATCCCGATGCCGAGCGTGGTCGAGGAGGCCAGGGAGCTGATCGACCGCCCCGACGTCAAGCTGATGTCGCTGATGGACCACACACCCGGCCAGCGCCAGTTCCGCGACGAGGTCAAGCTGCGCGATTATTATCGCGGCAAGGGCGGCGGCAAGACCGATGCCGAGCTCGACGAGCTGTTCGCCAAGCGCTTCGAGTACCAGAAGCAATACGCCGCAAGCAATATGCGCGAGATCGTGGCGCTGGCGCATCGGTACAACATCCCGCTCGCGAGCCACGACGACACCACCGAGGAGAACGTCGCGGATGCCGTGCGCGACCGCGTCTCGGTCGCTGAATTCCCGACCACGCTGGAAGCCGCGCGTGCCCTGCATCAGGCCGGCATCGACATCCTGATGGGCGCGCCGAACGTGGTGCGCGGCGGCTCGCATTCCGGCAACATCGCCGCGGTCGATCTCGCCCGGGAAGGCCTGCTCGACATCCTGTCGTCGGACTACATCCCGTCGAGCCTCCTGATGGGCGCGCTGCAATTGCCCGAGCATGTGCCCGCCATCAGCCTTCCGGCGGCGATCCGCACGGTGACGAAGGCGCCCGCCGAGGCGGTCGGTCTCACCGACCGCGGCGAGGTCGCGACCGGCAAGCGCGCCGATCTGATCCGCGTGCATGTTGCAGGCCACGTTCCCGTCGTCCGCAGCGTCTGGCGCGAAGGACACCGCGTCGCATGAGCGAGACGGCGACCACGGCCGAGGGCGAGGCGGGCGCGATCGGCCCGGGCCGGCTCGTGCTCGTGGTCGGCCCCAGCGGCGCCGGCAAGGACACGCTGCTGCGGCTGGCGCAGGCGGCCTGCGCCGATGATCCCAGCGTCGTGTTTCCGCGCCGTATCGTGACGCGCGCGTCATCGCCCGATGAAGACAATATCGCGATAAGTCCCGACGAATTCGACCGTGCGCGGGATCATGGTGACTTTGCCGTGCACTGGGACGCGCACGGACATTCCTATGCGCTGCCGCGCGAGATCAACGACCATATCCGCGCCGGACGCACGGCCGTCGCCAACGTCTCGCGCACGGTGATCGGCGCGCTGCGCCAGACCTATGCCAATGTCGTGGTGGTCGCGATCACGGCGCCGCCGGAAGTGCTGGCGCAGCGGCTTGCCGCGCGGGCGCGGCAGAGCGATGGCAACATCGCCGAACGTCTCACCCGCAGCATCGACGACGCGACGGCGCAGGCCGACGTCACCATCCTCAACGCCGGCAGAGCGGAGGATCACAGCCGCGAGCTCGTCCGCGTCATCAGGAACGAAGGCCGGCGAGAATAGCCGGTCCACCACGGAGAGAACGGAATGTCGGTGATCGAAACGGTCGAGCAGTTAGAGGCCATCTACGGCGTCACCAACGACGCCTCGACAGTGAAAGTCGCCGACCACGTCACGCCGCTCTATCGCGTCTTCGTCGAGAAGGCACCGTTCGCCGCGCTCGCCACCATCGGGCCGGAAGGCATCGATTGCTCGCCGCGCGGCGACCGGCCCGGCTTCGTCCGTGTTCACGATCCCAAGACGTTGATGCTTCCGGACCGTCGCGGCAACAACCGTGTCGATTCGCTGCGCAACATCGTGCGCGATCCCAGGGTGTCGCTGATGTTCCTGATTCCCGGCTCCGGCAACGCGGTCCGTGCCAACGGCCGCGCCCATCTCTCGGTCGATCCCGAGCTCCTGGCCTCGTTCAAGGTCGAAGGCAAGGCGCCGCGTAGTGTCATGGTGATGCATGTCGACGAGATCTACTTTCAATGCGCCCGCGCCATCGTCCGCTCCGACCTCTGGAATCCCGACAAGCGCATCGACCCCAAGACGCTGCCGACCCCGGGCCAGATCCTCGCCGAGATGAGCGACAACAAGGTCGGCGGCGCGGAATACGACCGCATCTGGCCCGAGCGCGCGGCCGCGACGATGTGGTGATTCTTCTCTCCTCTCCCCTTGTGGCAGAGGTTGGCTCGCCGCGATAGCGGCGAGACGGGTGAGGGGTTTGTCTCCGCAAGCACATCTCTCGCGATTTTACTTTGCGGATAGATACCCCTCATCCGGCGCTTCGCGCCACCTTCTCCCACAAGGGGAGAAGGAAAGAGAGTCCGCGGCGACGGCTACCCCTAGTTAAACGCCATCCCGCCGCTGAGCGCCACGGTCTGCCCGGTCATGTATGCGTTGTCGACCAGCAGCATCACCGCTTTCGCCACCTCCTCTGCCCTGCCGAAGCGGCCGAGCGGGATGCGGCTGACGAGCTGGGGCTGGCCGCTCATCATGTCGGTCTCGATCAGCGACGGCGCCACTGCGTTGACGGTGATGCCCTCCTTCACCAGCCGCGCGGCATAGCCTCGCGTGAGACCTTCCATGCCGGCCTTGGACGCATTGTAGTGCGGGCCGATCGAGCCGGCGCCGCGCGCCGCGCCCGAGGAGATGTTGACGATGCGGCCCCACTTCCTGGCGCGCATCGACGGCAGCACGGCCTGCGTGCACAGGAAGGCGGATTTCAGGTTGACCAGGATGGTGCGGTCGAAATCGTCTTCGGTGAGATCGTCGATGCCGCGCGTGATGGCGATGCCGGCATTGTTGACGAGGATGTCGATCGGCCCGAGCCCGGCCGTGACGCGCTCGACCATTGCGGCCACGGCCTCGCGCTGCGAGACGTCGGCGGCGACGACGATGGCGCGGCCGCCTTGTTTGCCGATCTCGCCGGCCAGCTGCTCGGCCTGCCCGATCCGCTCGCGGCAATTGATCGCCACCGCAGCGCCTGCTTCGGCCAGCGCGCGACACACGGCGGCGCCAATTCCGCGCGAGCCGCCGGTCACGAGCGCGGTGCGCCCCTTCAGATCATCAGCCATCTCTGGACCTCCCGAATTGCGTGCGTTTTGGCGCCAGAAGCGTATCACGCCGCCCGTGCGCCTGTGTTGAACTCATCGCGAGATGAATCCGTCTGCTAGTGCTTGCGCCGAGAGAAGCGCCCCAGCGCGCCGGCCGTAAATATGGATAGCCATTTCATTGACCAATCGTGCCAACCGCTCGATATTCGGAGCATCGAAACTGCTCCTCGAGCTTGATGCCGCGATATGAGAATGGATCACCAGCGTAACCAAGGCGACATGCGTTCGTGCATGACGCGGCGCTGTTTCTCGGCGGCAACAGGCGCCTGTTGTCGTTGCTGACCGCCTCCTAGCAGCACCTCACACCGAAGATCCCCAAACAGGAACGCCGAGATTTCGGCGAACGAGCAGTCATGTCCCAGGCTCCGTCGAATGCCTACATCATCGAGATCCACGACCGCGCCGCCGGCATCATCACGCGAGATGAGCGCGGCTTTCGCTTCTTTTCCTCCGAGCGCCTGTTCGACAGTCTCGAAGGCCGCCAGTTCCGTTCGGCCCGCGACGCCGAGCGCGCCGCACGCGCCGTGCTCTCGGAGCGGAGCCGTCGCGCGAGTTCCCCGCTCCTCGCCAGCTGATCCCACCGAAAGGACCGCAACATGATTCCACGACGACATATCCTGACCGCAGCGCTGCTCATCGCTACCGCCGTCGTCGCCCCCGTGCGCGCCGCAGACAAACCGGCGGAAATCCGCATCGGCACGCAGAAGGGCGGGTTCTTTCCGGCTGTGCGCCAGCGCCAGACGCTTGAGAACGCCTTCAAGCCGCTCGGTATCGAGATCAAGTGGATCGACTTCCAGTTCGGTCCACCGCTGCTGGAGGCGATCAATGTCGGCAGCGTCGATTTCGGCTTCGTTGGCGATACGCCGCCGATCTTCGCGCAGGCCGGCGGCGCCAAGATTCGCTACGTGGCCGCGGTGAAATCGGAAGGCAACACACAGGCGATCGTCGTGCCGAAGGATTCACCGATCAAGACGCTCGCTGATCTCAAAGGCAAGCGCGTCGCCTTCGGCAAGGGATCCAGTGCGCATAATCTCCTCGTTGCCTCGCTTGAGAAGGCCGGCCTGTCCTGGTCCGACATCACACCGGCGCCGCTCGCGCCGGCGGACGCAACAGCGGCCTTCGTGAAGGGCTCGGTCGAGGCCTGGTCGATCTGGGATCCCTATCTGGCGCTCGCGGAATTGAAGGAGAACGCGCGCGTTCTCGCCTTCGACAAGGATGTCCACAAACCGAACGGCTATTACATCGCCAACACGGATTTCGTCGAAAGGTATCCCTCGCTGGTCGCCAAGCTCAACGCCAGCTTCGCCTCCGAAGGCGTGTGGGCAGAGACGCATCACGAGGAGGTCGCGCAGGCGCAGTCCGAGGCAACGGGCGTGGACATCGAGGCTGTCCGCCGCTTCGTCAATCGCTCGACCTACAGCGTGGTGCCGCTCGACGCGGAGGTGATCAAGACGCAGCAAGCGGTTGCCGACCGCTTTGCAAAGCTCGGCCTCATCCCGAAGCCGGTCAACGTGTCCGACATCGTCTGGAAATGGACGCCGGGCTCCTGAAGCAGCGCGACTGATCAACTCCTGCGGCGCGCCCTGGTGCGTGCCGCCTTCTTTGCCGCGGCGGAGCGGACCTTGGCGCCCTTGGTCCGGCTGGCCTTCCGTGCCGCGGCTGAACGCGATGCTGCGGATCGCCGGCTCGCGGCGCGCTTGCCCTGTTTCGACAGCGCGCTGCGCGATGCGGTCGAGCGCGGCTCCTTCTTCAACACGCCTTCGACCGCGCGCGATACCTTCGGGCGGCGTTTCGCGGTGCGCTTGCCCTGACCGACCTCATAGGCATATTGGGCGCTGCGGCGCGTCGCCTTTTTGGTGCGTCCCTTGCGCGGTGGCGGCAGGTCGACGCCGGCGCGGCGTGCCTCGGAGAGGCCGATCGCGATGGCCTGTTTCGTCGAGCGGGCGCCGTGCTTGCCTTTGCGGATCCTGTCGATCTCGTCCTTGACGAATTCGCCGGCCTGCGTGCTCGGCGACTTTCCGGCGCGCTTGTCCTGCCTCGCTTTACGAATGATCTCTTGTCTTGGCATGGTCGAGTTCCCCTTTGGAGTCACAGGGATATCCGACCGAACGCACGACGCGGACGATTGATCCTTTTCAGTTCCGCAAGGCCGTCAGCAATTCATCCGGACGCTCGGCCATGATCATGTGCCCCGCGCCCGGCACAACCACGGTCTTCGCATGCGGGATCGCCGCGGCGAGCGCCTTGCCGGCTTTCGCCGGCGTCATCATGTCCCGCTCGCCCAGGATCAACGTTGTCGGCACCTTGACGCTCGCCGCGGCTTGAAGCGCATTCGTATAGGAATTGCAGGCCGACAGATCCCTGAACAGGACGCCAGGCTCGCACGCCTTCAGCACCGCCTGCGCGCCGCCATGCATCCACAGGCCCGGCGCGAGGCTGCCGCCGAGCTCGGCGTTGAAGCCGAGGCCCCAGATCGCGACCATGTCGTTGGCATCCTGCGAGTTGGCTTCGGCGGCCTTCAGCAGATCCGGGCCGACCGTCATGGTCGCGGCGGTGCCGATCAGGCTCAGCGCGGAGATCTTGTCGGGATGCCGGGCCGCCGTCTCCAGCGAGATCAGCGATCCCATGGAATGGCCGATCAGATGCGCCTTTGCGCTTCCTGCCGCATCGAGCAGCGCCGCGGTCCAATCCGCCATCTCCGCGATGCTGCCGAGCGAAGGCCCTGCCGAGCGGCCGTGCCCGGGCAGATCAGGCGCCAGCACGGCAAAGCCGTGATGAGCGAACCAGCGCGTATGCAGCGCCCAGGTCGAATGATCAAAGCCGGCGCCATGGATAAACACGACCGCAGGCAAGGACTTGTCGAAGTCGCGGCCGCCGGTTGCGACGAACACATCAGCGCCGTTGACGGAGAGCTTCATGGTGTCAGACCTTTTGCGAGATGCGCAGCGCCTGCGCCAGATCGTCGATGATGTCGCTCGCGGTCTCGATGCCGACCGAGAGCCGCACCAGCTCCTCGCCGATGCCGGCGTCCCTGAGCTGTTCGGCGTCCATCTGCTGATGCGTGGTCGAGGCCGGGTGGATCACCAGCGTCTTGGCGTCGCCGACATTGGCGAGATGGCTGATCATGCGCAGGCTCTCGATGAATTTGCGCCCGGCGGGCCGTCCGCCCTTGATGCCGAAGGAGATGATCGAGCCGGCGCCGCGCGGCAGGAGCTGCTTGGCGAGCTGATAATCCGTGTGCGTCTCCAGCGAGGGATGCAGCACCCAGTCGACCGCCTTGTTGGACTTCAATGCTTCCAGCACGAGGTGGGTGTTTTGCATGTGGCGGTCCATGCGCACGCCCAATGTCTCGATGCCCTGCAGCAGCTGGAATGCGTTGGTCGGCGACAGGCAGGCGCCGAAATCGCGCAGGCCTTCGGTCCGGGCGCGCATGATGAAGGCCGCCGTGCCGAATTGCTCGTCGAAGACGATGCCGTGATAGCCGCCATAGGGCTCGGTCAGCACGCCGAACTTTCCGGAAGAGCGCCAGTCGAAGCGGCCGCCGTCAATGATCGCGCCGCCGATCGCGATGCCGTGGCCGCCGATCCATTTGGTCGCCGAATGCATGACGATGTCGGCGCCGAGCTCGATCGGCCGGCTGAGATAGGGCGTGGCGAAGGTGTTGTCGATCAGCAGCGGAATCTTCGCGTCATGCGCGATCTGCGCGACCTTGGGGATGTCGAGCACTTCCAGCCCGGGATTGCCGATGGTCTCGCCGATCACGAGTTTCGTGTTCGGCTTGATGGCGCTGCGGAACGCGTCGAGGTCGCGCGGCTTGACGAACGTGGTCGTGATGCCGAAGCGCGGCAGCGTATGCGCCAAAAGGTTGATGGTGCCGCCATAGAGCGAGCTCGACGCCACGATGTGGTCGCCGGCATTGAGCAGCGTCGCGATCGCCAGATGCAGCGCGGCCATGCCGCTCGCGGTGCAGATCGCACCGACGCCGCCTTCGAGCGCGGCGAGCCGCTCCTCCAGCACGCCGGTGGTCGGATTGGAGATACGCGTATAGATGTGGCCGGCGCGCTCGAGATTGAACAGTGCAGCGGCGTGGTCGGAATCCTGGAACACATAGGACGTGGTCTGATAGATCGGCACCGCGCGGGCGCCGGTCACGGGATCCGGATGCTGGCCCGCATGCAGGCTCAGGGTCTCGAAGGCAGGCGGTTTGGGCGCGGGCATGCATGGCCTCGTTGGGTCGGTCGGCGGTGGGGGCGTTGTGCCACAGAATCGCGCGCCACGTCAGCCCATTGACAGCGTTGGATGGCGGCGTGCAGCGCCTACCTGTGACGCGAGTTGCAGCCGTAGCGGCGGTGCGCTCCCTCGCCCCGCTTGCGGGGAGAGGGTTGGGGTGAGGGGGAGTCTCCGCGGGGACGGTGAGAGTTGGACTCGCGGCGAGCCCCCTCACCCGGAACTTGCTCCGCAAATTCCGGCCTCTCCCCGCAAGCGGGGAGAGGCGAAGAATTACTGCCCGCGCGTCAGTCTGCTATGCTCAACCCCCGATCGCCTGCTCGATGATCTGCGCCTCCCGCAACAGGATCTCCGCGACCTCCTGCTCGCGCCTTGGGCCGAGCCGCGTTCGCACCGCGGAGACGGTCATGGCTGCGGCGGGGCGGCCGTCCGGGGTCTTGATCCAGGTCGAGATCGACTTCGTGCCCTGCACGAGGCCGATCTCTCTCATGCCGTATCCCAGCCGCCGCGCGGCGGTGATCTCGCCGAGGACCGTCGCCGTATCGGTCCGGTAAGCCTCGAACCGCTTCTCGTTGGCCGCGACGATCTTTCGCGCCTCCGGCGCCGGCATCGCGGCGAGGATGGCGACGCCCGCGCTGGAGACGCCGAGCGGCCGGCGCGCGCCGACCTCGATCGACAGCACCTGGATCGGATAGACGCCGATCCGGCGATCGACGCACAGCGTGTCGTTGCCGGTGCGCACGGTCAGGAACAGCGTGTCGCCGATCTCGGCGGAGGCCCGCCGCAGCGACGGATTGGCGGCGACCAGCAGCCGCGAGGGGCGCGGCCGCGCCAGCGCCAGCTCCGGCACCTGGTTGCCGATCGCGTAGCGGCCGCTGCGCGCGTTCCGCTCGACGATGCCTTCCTCGATCAGCACGTGGACGATGCGATGCACGGTCGGGCGGGTGAGGCCGGTCGCCTGCACGACCTCTGCCAATGGCACACCGGCCTCTCGGCCGGCGGCAAGAATGCGCAGCACGGCGAGCGCGCGCCGGATCGCCTGCGCGCCCTGCCGCGGTGTTGCCGCGTTGCGAGCGATCTTGGTTCTGTCCATAATATGGACAACAACGCCACAATTCACTCGACAGGTAAAGCGCGCATCTGGAGATTGCAGCCGAATCGAATTGCCTTGCGGGGCACTCGACATGGAATTGAAGCGCTGCCGGGAGGTTAACATGAGATTAATCTGGATTGCCATAGCCGCCGTCACTGCGATGCTGGCGGGGCCCGCATCGGGCCAGCAATGGCCGGCACGCAGCGTCAAGCTGATCGTGCCTTATCCCGCCGGCGGCAATGTCGACAGCGCCGCGCGCATCGTCGCCGACAAGCTGCAGGAAAAGCTCGGCCAGCCTTTCATCATCGAGAACAAGGCCGGCGCCGGCGGCATGATCGCGGGCGAGGCCTTCGCCAAGTCCGCGCCCGACGGCTACACGCTGTTCGTCGGCGCCAACGGTCCGGTGCTGTTCGCGACCGAGATCAACAAGCGCGAGGCCTATAATTGGAAGAAGGACTTCCTGCCGATCTCGACCATCTCGATGACGCCGCTGGTGCTCGAAGTGCATCCGTCGGTGCAGGCAACGACCTTCAAGGAATTCATCGATCTCGCCAAGCGCGAGCCCGGCAAGCTGACCATGGCCTCGCCCGGCCCCGGCACCACCAACCATCTGCTCAGCGAGCTGATGCAGTCGAACCTCGAGCTGCAATGGGTCACCGCGCATTATCGCGGCAATGCGCCGGCGATCAACGACCTGCTCGGCGGGCAGGTGCAGTTCGCGTTCGACCAGCTCACGGTCAGCCTGCAGCACATCAAGGCCGGCCTGTTCCGCGCACTGGCCGTCACCAGCCCGCATCGACTGAAATCGCTGCCCGACGTGCCGACCTTCGCCGAGCTCGGTTACAAGGATTTCGACGGCCAGACCTTTACCGGCCTGTTCGCACCGGCGGGCACGCCCGCGCCCGTCATCGACAAACTGCACGAGACGCTGGTTGCGATCCTGAAAGACCCTGGCGTGGTCGACAAGTTCGAAAAGCTCGGCGGCGAAGCCACGCCGATGACGCCGGACGAATTCAAGGCCTATCTCGAGCGCGAGGACGCCAAGTGGATTCCGGTCGTGCGCAAGGCCAACATCAGGGCGGACTGACCGATGCGGATCGATCCCAGCGAGCTCGGCGCCGAGCGCATCTACCGGCTGATGACCGGCATCGTGGTGCCGCGCCCGATCGCCTGGGTCACGAGCCTGTCGAGCAAGGGCGTGCTCAACCTCGCCCCGTTCAGCGCCTTCACCTTTGTCTCGCAGAAGCCGCCGATGCTCGCCATCAGCGTCGGCCGCAAGGGCGCCGATTACAAGGACACCGCGCACAACATCCTCGACACCGAGGAATACGTCATCCACATCGCCGATACCCCGCTGATGTCGGCGGTGCACGATTCGTCGGTCGAGCATCCGCCAGAGATCAGCGAGGTCGAGCATCTCGGCCTGGAGACGCTGCCCTGCGAGTGCATCAAGGTGCGGCGGCTCGCTGCCGCGCCGGTCGCGATGGAATGCCGCTTCCGGCAATGCCTGGAGTTCGGCGATGCCAAGAGCCGGCTGATCGTCGGCGAGGTCGTGATGTTCCATCTGCGCGACGGCCTCGTGAACGACGGCAAGGTCGAAACCAGGGCGCTCGATCCGATCGCGCGCATCGGCGGTCCCCGCTACGCCCGTCTCGGCGAGATCGTGACGCTGAACACGGTGTTCCAGACGCCCAAATCGAAGGACTGAGCGCGCGGGCCGGTCGCCGGCCAGGCTGCCTCGACATCATCGGAGGAATTACAATGCGACTCCTGAGCTATCTGGTGGATGGAGCGCCGCGTTACGGCGCGGCCGTCGAAGGCGGCGTCGTCGATCTCACCAAGCGGATCGGCCGCGACTATTCCGACGTCAAGGCGCTGATCGCGGCCAACGCGCTTTCCGACGCGCAGGAAGCCATCGCCGGGCAAACGCCCGACTACGCGCTGGACCAGCTCGTCCTGCTCCCGCCGGTGCTGGCGCCGGAAAAGCTCTGGTGCATCGGCGTCAACTACGCCGAGCGCAACGCCGAATACAGGGACAATTCGGACCTGCCCAAATATCCCAGCCTGTTCGTGCGCAGCATGTCGTCGATGACCGGCTCCGGCCAGCCGCTGGAGAAGCCGAAGGTCTCGGAGCAGCTCGACTATGAGGGCGAGCTCGTCATCGTGATCGGGCAGGGCGGTCGTCACATCCCGCGCGAGCAGGCGTGGTCGCACATCTTCGGCATGACGCTGTGCAACGAGGGCACGATCCGCGACTGGCTGCGCCACGGCAAGTTCAACGTCACGCAGGGCAAGAATTTCGACCGTTCCGGCAGCATCGGCCCGTGGATCGTCACGTCGGACGAGCTCGACCCGCGCGGACCGCACGACATCGTCACGCGCGTCAACGGCGAGGTGCGGCAGCAGGACACGACCGAGCGGCTGATGTTCCCGTTCGATGTCCTGATCTCCTACCTCTCCACCTTTGCGACGCTCAAGCCCGGCGACATGATCGTCACGGGCACGCCGACCGGGGCAGGCGCGCGCTTCGATCCGCCGCGCTGGCTGAAGGTCGGCGACGTGGTTGAGGTCGAGTCGAGCCGCATCGGCGTGCTGCGCAACAAGGTCGCCGCGGAGAGCTAGATCATGCTGGACACTGCGACGATCGAACGCCTGGCCGCGCGCTTAGATGAGGCCGAGCGCAGCAAGACGTTGATTCCGATGTTCACGAAGGACTATCCGGATTTCAGCATCGAGGATGCCTACGCCGTCCAGCGCGCCTGGACCAGGCTTCAGCTCGGCCGCGGCCGCATCGTCAAGGGCCACAAGATCGGCCTGACCTCGAAGGCGATGCAGAACGCGGTCGGCATTTCCGAGCCGGACTACGGCGTGCTGTTCGCCGACATGTTCTATGCCGATGCGACGCCGATCCCGTTCGATCGCTTCCACGCACCGCGCATCGAGGTCGAGCTCGCCTTCGTGCTGAAGGCGCCGCTGCGCGGGCCCGACTGCACCATCTTCGACGTGCTCAACGCCACCGACTACGTCACGCCCGCGCTGGAGATCCTGGAGACGCGCATGCACCGCGTCGATCCCGAGACCGGCAAGACCCGCAAGGTCATGGACACGATCTCGGACAATGCGGCCAATGCCGCGCTGGTGCTCGGCGGCCGGCCGATCCGCCCGATGGATGCCGATCTGCGCTGGATCGGCGCGCTGCTGTTCCGCAACGGCGAGGTCGAGGAGACCGGGCTTGCCGCCGGCGTGCTCAATCATCCCGCCAACGGCATCGCCTGGCTCGCCAACCGCCTCGCGCCGCATGACGAGCATCTCGCCGCCGGCGAAGTGGTGCTGGCGGGATCGTTCACGCGGCCTGTCGATATCCGTCGCGGCGACACGTTCCACGCCGACTACGGCCCGTTCGGCTCGGTGTCGTGCCAGTTCGTCTGAACCAACAATAAGAGGGAGCGCACCATGACAAGTCAAAAGCGGCGCAAAAGCATTCACATCGGCGGCTTCAAGCACGTCAATCCGATTCCGAACGCCTGCCGCATCGGCAATCTCGTGATGTCGGGCGTCATCCTCGGCCGCGACCCCGCGACCAATACGATGCCGGAGAGCCTCGAGGCGCAATGCGCCAACATGTTCGCGCATATGAGGGCGACGGTGGAAGCCGCCGGCGGCAGCACCGATGACATCATCAAGATGACGGTCTGGCTGAAGGACCGCAGCAACCGCGGACCTGTGAATGTCGAGTGGCTGAAGATGTTCCCGGACGAGCATTCGCGCCCGGCGCGCCACGCGCTGCCGATGGACCATATGGATGGCGGCGCGCTGGTGCAGTGCGACTTCACCGCCGTGATCGACTGAAGGAGCGCTTGCATGCCGACCTATTTGCCGTTCGATCCCAATCCGCGCCGGCCGGTGAAGGCGCCGCCGCCAAAGACCGTCGACAGCCAGTTTCACGTGCTGGGCCCGATCGAGAAATATCCGGAACGCCCCGGCGCGGCCTATCGGATGCCGAGTGCGACCTGGGAAGCGGCGCTGCGCATGCACAAGACGCTCGGCATCGAGCGCGGCATCATCGTGCAGACCACGACCTACGGCGCCGATCATGCCGTCGTGCTCGACGGGCTCAAAGCGATGGGCCCGAACTATCGCGGCTGCGCCAACGCGCTGGTGTTCGCCGAGGCAAGCGATGCGTACCTCTCCAGGCTGCATGATGCCGGCGTGCGCGGCGCGCGCTTCAGCTTCCGCCAGGAGCTCGGCGCCGTGCTGTCGGATGCCGATTTCACCCGTGCGATCGCGCGCATCCGCGAGCTCGGCTGGTACGTCAAGATCCAGCCCGAGAAGGACGGCATCATGTCGAGCGTCGCCAAATACGAGAACCTCGACGTGCCCGTGCTGATCGACCACATGGCCCGGCCTGACCCGGAGGCCGGCAAGAGCGATCCCAACTTGCGCAAGATGCTCGAGCTGCTCGGCAAGGGCAATTTCTGGGTGATGCTGTCGCTTGGCGAGAAGACCTCGAAGGCCGGCGCGCCCTACGACGACGTGATCCCGATCGCGCGCGCCTATATCGAGGCAGCCGTCGATCGCTGCGTCTGGGCCAGCGACTGGCCGCACCCGGTCTCGGTGAAGCAGCCGCCGAACGATGCCGATCTGCTCGAGCTGATGTACCGCTACGCGCCGGACCAGGCGGAGCTGGAGAAGATCCTGGTGCACAATCCGGCCAAGCTGTTCGGGTTTGCGGATTAGAAGGCGCCATGAGCTGAGGTCGAAATCGGCGGCAAGCCGTGCTCTCTCCGTTCCCTCCCCCCTTGTGGGGGAGGGGCAGGGAGGGGGGTGCCACACGGGGATTCTCTCCGCTGCGCACCGACCTGGGTGCGTCGTTAAGCGATCGGCACCTTTGCCTGGGCTACCCCTCTCCCTAACCCTCCCCCACAAGGGGGGAGGGAACGCACTTCACTCGGCGCAGCCACCGAGCCCTATCTCGTAACGCGATCGGCCGCGTGCCACTCACGCCAACCTCTCCCGCACCTCGGCGGCGATCTCGAACGAGCGCAGCCGTGCATCGTGGTCGTAGATCTGCCCGGTGGTGATCAATTCGTCCGCGCCGGTCTCGCGGATCAGCGCCTTCAATTTCTCTTCCACCACATCGGGCGAGCCGACCGCGGAACAGGACAGCGACTGGCCGACCATGGCCTTCTCCGCCGGCGACCACAGCGCGTCCATGTCGTCCACCGGCGGCGGCAGCGGGCCGGGCGTGCCGCGGCGCAGATTAATGAACTGCTGCTGCAGCGAGGAGAACATCCGCTGCGCCTCCGCGTCGCTGTCGGCCGCGAACACGTTGACGCCGACCATCGCATAGGGCCTGGCGAGCTGCGCCGACGGCTCGAACCGCGCGCGATATTCGCGCAGCGCCGGCATCATCATCTGCGGCGCGAAATGCGAGGCGAACGCGAACGGCAGCCCGAGCATTGCCGCAAGCTGCGCGCCGAAGGTGCTGGAGCCCAGGATCCACAGCGGCACCTTGGTGCCCATGCCGGGCACGGCGCGGATCGCCTGGTTCGGCTGCACCTCGCCGAGCAGCGCCTGTAGCTCCAGAACGTCCTGCGGAAAGTTCTCGGCGGCCGTGGCGAGGTCGCGCCGCAGCGCCCGTGCGGTGAACTGGTCGGTGCCCGGCGCCCGCCCAAGCCCGAGATCGATCCGTCCGGGGTAGAGCGATTCCAGCGTGCCGAACTGCTCGGCGATCACCAGCGGCGAATGGTTCGGCAGCATGATGCCGCCGGAGCCGACGCGGATCGTCCTGGTGCCGCCGGCGATGTGGCCGATCACCACGGATGTCGCCGCGCTGGCGATCCCCGTCATGTTGTGATGCTCGGCGAGCCAGAACCGTTTGTAGCCCCAGCCTTCCGCATGCCGGGCGAGGTCGAGCGAATTGCGGAACGCCTGCGCGGCATCGCCGCCCTGGCAAATTGGCGCGAGGTCGAGCACGGAGAAGGGGATCATGCGGGGGGCACCTGAACGGGAGGATCTGCGCGATGATGCGCGTCTGTGGCGTCACATGTAGTGTCGGGACCTGCCGTTGCCCCCGCGGTTTGGGGCTGCAACGCTATCGTTCACAACACTGTTATTGCGACCTCAGGCGCCCTTCATCCCAACTGGGCGTTTTGCGCGTGTTGCTGTAGTTTGGCGTGGCAATCGCACGGTTGCCAGGAGGAACCGATATGACCATGGTCGTACTCAACCGCCGCAGCCTGCTCGTCGCCGGCGGCTCCGTCCTGGCGAGCGGGGTTTTCGCGACCGGCGTTTCCGGATTGCTGTTACCCGCCCGTGCGAACGGCCTCGCGCCCACTGAATCGATGTCGGGCGGGGCGAACAATTACCGCAAGGGCGCGGCGATCGTCGATCGCATCGGCAAGGGCGGCTTCTGGATGAGCGGCACCGTGCGCCGCGCCGGCGACGGCGCGCCGCTCGCCGGCCAGCGCATCCAGATCTGGGCGCACACGGTCGAAGGCCAGGAGCACGAGCCGCAGAGCCACGGCGCCACGCTCACCGACAAGGACGGCAAGTTCCGGCTCGAGATGCCGCAGATCATTCCGATCTTCGGCCAGCCGCATGGCCATCTCGCCTATGACAGCGGCGAATTCAAAACCGTGTTCCTGCGGCCGGTGATGCGGAGCGCCAAGGACAACAGCCTCGAGGCGCACTTCGTGCTGCAGGCGGCCTGATCGGGCGCGGGGATGGCGGGACGGAGACCGGCACGGGTGATCCTGATCTGGATCGCCCTGGCCTTGGTCATTGGCGTGCCGACCGCGCTGGCTGCGATCAGCGAGCAGCTCGCCTGGCGCGGTCCGGTCTACATTCTCGCCGGATTCGCCGGGATCGTCGCGCTCGGTCTCGTGCTGGTGCAGCCGCTGCTGATCGGCGGATATCTGGCGCCGCTGTCGGCCTACCGCGGACGGCGGGCCCATCACTGGATCGGCGGCGCGCTGGTGCTGGCCGTAATGATCCACGTTGCCGGCCTCTGGATCACCAGCCCGCCTGACATGATCGACGCGCTGACCTATTCATCGCCGACGCCGTTCTCGCCGTTTGGCGTGACCGCGATGTGGGCGATCTTCATTGTCGCGCTCCTGGCCCTGCTGCGCCGGCGGTTAGAGCTGCGGCCGCGCACCTGGCGCTTCATTCACATGCCGCTTGCGATCATCATCGTCGTGGGCAGCGTGGTCCATTGCCTCCTGATCGAGGGAACGATGGAGACGTTCTCGAAGGCCGTACTGTGCGCTGCTGTTCTCGCGGCGACCGCGAAAGTCATGATGGATCTGCAGGTGTGGCGAAAGCGGAGGACGCTGCGCGGGGAAGGCCCGTAGCCGGGATGGAAGAATCCGGGACAAGCGCGTCTGCGGCGAGGGCCCCGGATCACGCCCGGGCCATGCCGCTCTGCTTGTCCCGAATGGTGACGGGGCGTAACCTCGCGCCATGAACGCCACGGCCCCCGATCTGAAAGCGTTCCTGCTCGCGACGCCGTTCTTCGGCGGCCTGTCGGACCCAGGCCTCGACCTCCTGGTGTCGATGCTGGCCGAGCGCCGCTTCGAGCCCGGCGCTACAATCGTCGCGGAAGGCGAGCCGGGACGATCGATGTTCATCGTCAAATCCGGCCGGCTCGCGGTGAGCAAGCGGGCGAGCTCGGGACGCGTCATCCCGATTTCCGTTCTCGAGCGTGGCGACTTCTTCGGCGAGATGACGCTGATCGAAATGCAGAACCGCTCGGCCAATGTGGTCGCGGAGGTCCCGACGGTGCTGTACGAGCTGACCGCCCAAAGTCTCTACGCCTGCTACAAGACCGACATCCACGCCTATGTGATCGTCCTGCAGAACATCAACCGCGAGCTGTGCCGCCGGCTGCGCCGGTCGGACGAGCGGTTCGCCGCGCGGCTGGCGAGTGACGGTTGATCGCGTGTCGGGCGTAGGATGGGTAGAGCCCGGAAGGATTTTGACGGGTTTCGCTGAGTGCGACATCGGCAGTGGGCTCTCTCCCCCGCTTGCGGGGGAGGGCAATCGCATATGGGAGCGATCTCGCCTGTGGCCATCCTTCGAGACGCCCGCCGTTGGCGGGCCCTCAGGATGAGGATGCGGGTGCGCGGCACCAGTTTCAACGAGCACCAATGCTGCTTAGCCTCATCCTGAGGAGACCGCGAAGCGGTCGTCTCGAAGGACGAGGCGCGCGCTCAGGTCTCGCAAAAGCGCCATATGCGATAGCCCCCCGCTTGCGGGGGAGGGTTGGGGAGAGGGTGTCTCCGCGCAGGGATTATTGAGAATAACTGAAGACGTCCCTGCGCGGCGAGAGCCCTCACCCGCCGCGCTCTGCGAGCGCGTCGGCCTCTGCCGCAAGCGGGAGAGGCGGAGCAAGCAGACAGTCCCGGTGTCATTCATTTGCAATTGCCCTGCAAAAGGGGCGGACCCGTCGGGCAAAACACCCAAACCTCCGTCAACCCCCTTCCGCAAAAATATTCCACTTTACCGAAATTCGGAATTACGGCATATTCCCGCCATCCCGGCCCAGGGAGAGGGGCGATCGTACGTCGCAACGAACGTGGACCGGGCTGCGGTGGACGCGGCTGCGTCGGGCATGGCAAGGCAGGACCGGGGCGGGTGAAGCTCGTGAGGTCCTTCTCCGTGCGACGAACGGCGCAGTGTCCGGCGAAGCCCTTTGGGCCAAGCCGGGCTGTCGCGTACGGCAAAACCATGTCGTCCTGGCTGTCGTTGCTACAGCCAAGCTTTCGCGAAGATGCATCGGCCAACCGGACGCGGTGCATCAGTTTTCGCGAGGTGACGGAGGCCAGAAGGAACTCGGCTCCGGGGAGAGCAGGCATAAGCCGTCAACCCATCGCGCAGGGAAGGCCGGGTGTTTTCCGGCCCACCTGTTTTCCGCCTGCGCATTTGCGTGTGCAAATTCTTTCGCGCAGCGGACCGCGGGTGCCAGCCGGCACCCGGCCTTCCCTGCGCCCTCTTCACAAAGGAGGGCGAAAGAGAAGAGCAAAACTCGGGCGCTTCAGGCCGCGAGAACGCCGATCCATGCGTGGTCGCCGCGAGGAGAATGGCGCTGCCAGACAGATGCACGCATTCATTCCATTTTGCATCAATTTGAGCGGATTTTATTGGGCCGGCGATGTGATCTTGTGTGGCACGCTTGCCTGGCGCCGTTGACGTCGAGGAGCAGGCGATGACTCTGGTCGATGCAGCGCGGCACTTCGACGTTCAACACCTGGGTACGTTTCGAGCCGGTACATGAACAGGATGCTTATCGGCCTTGCCGTCGTGCTGATCGGCGCTGTTGCGGCCGGGGCCTCCGTAGCCAAGAAGCAGGCCTTCTTCGAATCGCATCGGCGGAGCCGTCAAGTCATCCTTCACTATACGCTGGCCCGGGTCGACGATCCCATCATCGTTCTCGGTGACAGCGTGGTCGAAGCCTCCGCGCTGCCGCGCGAGCTCTGTGGTCATGCCATCGTCAATGCCGGCCTGGACGGCGCCTCCACGACCAGCGACCTGGGCAATTGGTTGATGGATGTGCTCGACGGCAGACCTGCCGCTGCGATCGTGATGGCACTGGGTATCAACGACGCGCTCGGAGCTGCGCGCGATTTGGCGGAGTTCAAGGCGAACTACAGCGCATTGATGGCGCAGCTGTCGGCGACGAAAGCCCGCATTGTCGTGCTGGCGGTCCCCCCACTCGAGGTTTCACCTCGTCTGGCCGCCGAAGCGCAGACGAAAGCGATGGGCCTGATCGAGAGCTATAATTCCGCCTTGCCTGAACTCGCCAGCCGTAGCGGCGCGACCTTTGCGGCGCTGCCGCCCATGCCGGTGCCGCACACGATCGACGGGGTGCATCTGAACGCCGCCGGCTATCAGCTGTGGAATCAAGCCGTCCTGCAGGGAGCATCCGTCGCATGCAGGGCGAGCTGACAGCGTCGGTTGCTCCTGCCCGGGCGAACAAGCTCCTCGGATTGGAGCTGTTGCGCTTCCTGACGGCGTTCGCGATTCTGGTGTTTCACTATCGCCAATTCGCCTTCATTGGCGACAGGGAAGTGGGGCTTCTCCAGGATCATCTGCCGTTCTATTGGCTGCTCGCCCCGTTCTACGGGAGCGGGCCCTATGCAGTCCGCGTTTTCTGGTGCATCAGCGGCTTCATCTTTTTTTGGAAGTATCGCGACGCGATCGCCGATCGGGTGCTCGACGGCTGGAAGTTTTTCGTCCTGCGCTTGTCGCGGCTCTACCCGTTGCACCTCGCTACGCTTCTGCTCGTGGCCCTGCTGCAGCCCCTCTACATCGGGCTCCATGGATCGTCTTTCGTGTATCAGAACAACGATCTCACCCATTTCGTGCTGCAGCTCCTGATGGCCGGCACTGCGACGTCGCAGGATGCGCTGAGTTTCAACGGTCCGATCTGGTCGGTCTCGGTCGAAGTGCTGGTCTATTTTGTCTTCTTCGTGCTGCTGCTGGCGACCCGTTCCTGGTGGCTCAATGTGGCGCTGATCGCCATCAGCCTGACGATTCCCGGAGAGATCGCGGACTGCTTCACCTACTTTTACGTCGGCGGGCTCGCGGCGATGGCGCGCCAATCCTTGCAGTCTTCGCCCGCTCATGCGCTGGCAGCCGAAGGCACCGCCTGGCTCGCTGTCGTGTCCGTGGTCTGCGGATATTGGCTGATGGGCGGCCAGCTGCGATCGATCGGCTTGCTGCTGCTTCTGATCTGTACGCCGCTGCTGCTCTATAGCCTCTCGCGCGACATCGTTTTGCCGGTCCGGCTTCAACGAATTGTCGAGGCGGCCGGCAACGTGACCTATTCAAGTTACCTGCTGCATTTCCCGATCCAGCTGGCGATGGTGCTGGGCTTTTCCTTGATGCAGGTCCCGATCCCGCTCTACGACGACGCATTCTTCGCAACCTTTATCGGCATCACGCTGCTGGCGTCGCATGTCACCTATCGCTATTTCGAAGAACCGGCGCAGCGGCTGATCCGTGCCGCGTTGCTGCCGGTGCGCGGTGAGGCCGTCCGCCGCCCCGCCGTGGCGTGAGCACGCTGCGGTGTTCCGCGGCCATAACCCTGGCGCAGGCCCGAATGTTCGATAAAATCAACGTTCACAGCAGGATGAATGGTGCTGCCAGACAGGATTGAACTGTCGACCTCTCCATTACCAATGGAGTGCTCTACCACTGAGCTACGGCAGCATGTGCTGGTGAAGAATCGGGCGCCCGAGGGCCCCTGCCAAGCGGGCCGATATCTGCCACAAGCCCCCCTCCCGCGCAAGCTCGCTCGGCCCGTCAAAACGAGAAAATCGGGCCGATATCGGGGCCAAAATGCTCGTTTTGGCTCGAAACCGCCGGCTTTCCGGCGATTCGAGGTCGGCTCATCCCCCACCAACTGGCCAGGTGGCCAAGCGATCGGATTCGGTCCATTTCGAGTTTCGCACGATCGGATCGCGAGGCACCTCTTGAGCTGCCGCAATCTCTGGGCATGTTATCGCCGATGGCCGGTATCGGATTCCCAATGATCGACGAGAACGAGAAGAGCGCGCGCCAGGCGAAGACGTCCCGGGACGACCGGCTGAAATCGGCGCTGCGCGAAAATTTGAAGCGGCGGAAGCTGCAGGCGCGCGAACGCGCCGCAGGCGCTGAGCCCTCCTCAAACGACGATGGTTCCCTCAATGAGGGGACCGCCGGGAAGGCCGGCACGTGAGACATTGGAATGGTGAGAATGACGATGGGGCAGGACGGACGGCAACCAACCAATGGTGACGCGCCGATGTCGCGGTTCACGCGCCCCGAACAGACTTTTCCAGCGCTGACGCCGGCCGAGATCGAACGGATCAGACATTTCGGCGAGGTCCGCAGCTACGAGGACGGCGAGTTCCTGTTCGAGACCGGCAAGCCCGGGCCCGGCATGTTCGTGGTGCTGAAAGGCCATGTCGCCATCACCCAGCGCGACGGGCTCGGTCACGTGACGCCAATAATCGACCAGGGGCCGGGGCAGTTCCTGGCCGAGCTCAGCCAGCTCTCGGGCCAGCCGGCACTGGTCGACGGCCGCGCCGAGGGCGAGGTCGAGACGCTGCTGCTGCCGCCGGACCGGCTGCGCGCGCTGCTGGTCGCCGAGGCCGAGCTCGGCGAGCGCATCATGCGCGCGCTGATTCTGCGCCGGGTCAATCTGATCCAGGGCGGCATCGGCGGCCCGGTGCTGATCGGGCCGTCGCATTCGGCCGGCGTGGTGCGGTTGCAGGGCTTTCTCACCCGCAACGGCCAGCCGCATCATCTGCTCGATCCCGAGCGCGATCGCGACGCCGCCGAAGTGATCGCGCGCTATTCGCCCAAGCCCGAGGACTGGCCGCTGGTCGTCGCGGCCAATGGCACGGTGCTGCGCAATCCCAGCGAGACCGAGCTTGCGCGCGCCATCGGCATGATCGGCGGCGCCAAGGATGATCGCATCTACGACGTTGCCGTCGTCGGCTGTGGTCCGGCCGGGCTCGCCACCGCCGTGTACGCGGCGTCGGAAGGGCTGTCGGTCGCCGTGCTCGACATCCGCGCCTTCGGCGGCCAGGCCGGCGCCAGCGCGCGCATCGAGAACTACCTGGGCTTTCCCACCGGCATTTCCGGCCAGGCGCTGACCGCGCGCGCCTTCACCCAGGCGCAAAAATTCGGCGCCGACATCATGATTCCCGTCACGGTGAAGTCGCTCGACTGCACGCGCACGGACGGCGCATTCTCGGTGGCGCTCGAGGGCTGCGATCCCCTGCGTTCGCGCGCGGTGGTGGTCGCGAGCGGCGCGCGCTATCGCCGGCCTGACATCGCGAACCTCGACAAGTTCGAGGGACGCGGCGTCTGGTACTGGGCCTCGCCGGTCGAGGCGCGGCTCTGCGCCGGCGAGGAGGTCGCACTGGTCGGTGCCGGCAATTCGGCAGGCCAAGCCGCCGTGTTCCTGTCGGGTCACGCCAGGCGCGTCCTGATGATCATCCGCGGCGGCGGGCTCGGGGCCAGCATGTCGCGCTATCTCATCGAGCGCATCGAAGCGACGCCGAACATCGAATTGATGTTCAACACCGAGATCACCGCGCTCGAGGGCGACGAGGCCTCGCTGCTGCGGCGCATCCACTGGAAGAGCCGGCTGTCGGACGACGTGGACTCCGCCGACATCCGCAATCTGTTTCTGTTCGTCGGCGCCGATCCCGCCACCGCCTGGCTCGACGGCTGCGGCGTGACGCTCGATCGCGGCGGCTTCGTCGTGACCGGCGCGCAGTCCGAGCAGAACCAGGGCCGCCTCGTGGCGCCGCTGGAGACCTCGGTGCCTGGCGTCTATGCCGTCGGCGACGTCCGCTCCGGCTCGGTCAAACGCGTCGGCGGCGCCATCGGCGAGGGTGCCCAGGTCGTGGCCTCCCTGCACGGCTATCTCGGCGACGCCGCAAAACCGGCGCTTTAGGCAACGACAAGTCAAGAGAATGGCAAGTCGAATGTGGCTTGCCATCGTGCAGGCAACTACAGACTATCCCCTCATCCTGAGGAGCCGCGAAGCGGCGTCTCGAAGGATGCAGGCCCGGATATGGCCGGGCCTGCATGGTTCGCGCGGCGATGCGCAAGCATCGCCCGCAGGGGCGCTCACGCGCCTCCTCACCATGAGAAGTTGATACAAAACAAGGATCCACACGGGAGGACTAAATGGCTGAAGTTGTCGTGCTCTACAAAACGCCCAAGGATGCTGCCGCCTTCGACAAGTATTATGCCGAGACGCACATTCCGCTCGCCAAGAAACTTCCCGGCCTGAAGAAGTACGCCGTCAGCAAGGGACCGGTCGCATCCCCGACCGGGCCTTCCGGAATCCATCTCGTCGCCATTCTCACCTTCGACAGCGTGGCCGATATCCAGGCGGCATTCGGCAGCCCGGAAGGCAAGGCGACGGGCGCAGACGTGCCGAAATTCGCCAGCGGCGGCGCCGACCTCTTGATCTTCGACACCAAGGAAGTGTGAGACTTCGACTCAACTTTGGTTGAAAGCTGCTCGCATTTTGTGACAGCGATGCAAAAAATTCAGCCATGCGTTTGTCGATTCGCACGATGACGCATGGCTTCGCACATCCATGCGACGACAACGCAGGTGGTAATCCCATGAGGGCCGTAATACTACTCTCCTGAATCCCAATGGAGCGTAGGAGAGATGTCATGGTCCTTGGCTTGAGCCTGCCCGCCTTCACGATGGTCCATGTCATCATCAGCCTGATCGCCATCGCCGCCGGCCTCGTCGTGATGTTCGGCCTGCTTGGTTCGAAGCCGATGCCCGGCCTCACCGCGATCTTCTTGGCTTTCACCATCCTCACCAGCGCCACCGGCTTCCTGTTTCCGTTCAAGGAGCTGCTGCCGTCGCACATCATCGGCATCATCTCGCTGCTGTTGCTCGCGATCGCCTGCGTCGCGCTCTACGGCATGAAGCTCGCCGGCGTCTGGCGTCCGGTCTATATCGTGACCGCGATGATCTCGCTGTATTTCAACTGCTTCGTGCTGGTGATCCAGTCGTTCCTCAAGGTGCCGACGCTGGCCGCGCTCGCGCCTGCCGTGCCGCCGGCGCCGCCGTCGGGTCCGGTGTTCGCGGTGGTGCAGGGCATCGTGCTGGTGTTCTTCGTCGTGCTCACCGTCGGCGCCTGGCGTCGCTTCAAGCCGATGGCGTTTGCCTGACCGGTCCCCCCTCGTCATTCCGGGGCGATGCGAAGCATCGAACTCAGGTGCGCAATCGCGCACCTGAGAATCTCGTTCAACAATCTCTAGATTCCGGGTTCGCGCGGACGCGCGCGCCGGACTGACACTTAAGGAGCCCACAATGCCTACCATCACCACCAAGGACGGCGTCGAGATCTTCTACAAGGATTGGGGCAGTGGCCAGCCGATCGTGTTCAGCCACGGCTGGCCGTTGTCGTCGGACGACTGGGACGCGCAGATGTTGTACTTCGTCACGCGCGGCTACCGCGTCGTCGCCCATGACCGCCGCGGCCACGGCCGCTCGGCGCAGGTCGCCGACGGTCACGACATGGATCATTATGCCGACGACCTCGCGGCCGTCACCGCGCATCTCGACCTCAAGAACGCCATCCATGTCGGCCATTCCACCGGCGGCGGCGAGGTCGTGCACTACATCGCGCGCCACGGCGAGAGCCGGGTGGCGAAGGCGGCGATCCTGTCGGCGGTGCCGCCGCTGATGGTGCAGACCCCCGCCAATCCCGGCGGCCTGCCGAAGAGCGTGTTCGACGATCTCCAGAAGCAGCTCGCCGCCGGGCGCTCGGCGTTTTACCGCGACATCGCGGCCGGCCCGTTCTACGGCTACAACCGCGACGGCGCAAAGCCGTCGGAAGCGGTGATCCAGAACTGGTGGCGCCAGGGCATGATGGGCGGCGCGAAAGCGCATTACGACGGCATCGTCGCGTTCTCGCAGACCGACTTCACCGAAGACCTGAAGAAGATCAACGTGCCCGTGCTGGTGATGCACGGCGACGACGACCAGATTGTGCCTTACGCCGATTCCGCGCCGCTCTCGGCCAAGCTGCTGAAGAAGGGCATCCTGAAGACCTACAAGGGTTTCCCGCACGGCATGCCGACGACGCACGCCGAGACCATCAACGCGGATTTGCTGGCGTTTTTCAAGGAGTGAGGCGGCTCACCTCGAGATCGCCCTGATCGCACGGAAACCCCGACCGGTGTATCGTTCGACAGGGCGGTCGTCGCATGAGCAGCGACGCCATTGGGGGACATCCCGATGCAAGTCATCATCTTCGGCGCGACCGGCATGGTCGGACAGGGCGTCTTGCGCGAATGCCTGGTCGACCCCGGAATCGACAATGTGCTCGTGGTCGGCCGCAGCCCGACCGGCGTGCGCAACGCCAAGCTCGTCGAGATCATCCACGACGATTTTCTGGACTATTCGGCGATCGAAACGCGGCTGACCGGCTTCGATGCCTGCTTTTTCTGCCTCGGCGTCTCCTCGATCGGCATGAGCGAGCAGCGCTACCGCCACCTCACCTATGATCTCACGCTTGCGGCAGCGACGACGCTGGCGCGCCTCAACCCGCAGATGGTCTTCACCTATGTCACCGGCGCCGGCACCGATTCCACCGAGCAGGGATCGCGGATGTGGGCGCGGATCAAGGGCAAGACCGAGAATGATCTGCTCAAGCTGCCGTTCAGGGCCGCGTACATGTTCCGGCCCGGTGCGATCCAGCCCCTGCATGGCGCCCGTTCCAAGACCGCCTGGGTGCAGGCGGTCTATACTGTAACCTGGCCGCTCTGGTCGGTGCTGCGCCGGCTCTCGCCGCGGCTCGTCACCTCGACCGAGCAGATCGGCCGCGCCATGATTCGTGTCGCCCGGGAGGGGTATCCGCGCAAGGTGCTGGAGATGGAGGATATCAATAGCCTCTAGCCGGCCGGCCCGTTAGTTTGTGCGGAAATTTCACGGCCCGCGCGCGTTGAGGCCTGCCCACTCCGAAGGAGAAGCGTCGGCGATGTCGCCCCAGCTCAAACTGATCGCACTCGACGCCGACGATCTCGCCGTGATCTCAACCCATGTCCAGGACGCCCGTGTCCAGGCCTCCGACATCATCTGGCGACAAAGCGAGAAACGGCTTGTGGTCGGAATGAGCCGGCTGGATTGGGAGCAGACGCTGGAGGGCGAGGCCGAGCCGCGCCGGCTGGTCGCCGCGCTCCGCTTCGACCGCGTGCTCGCCTGCAAGTCGCGCAACATCGATCTGGCGGCTCCCGACAAGGTGCTGGACCTCGTCGGCATCGAATTTCACCCGAGGGGCGGGCGCGACGAGGAGCCCGCCGGCAGTGCCCTGCTGTTGTTCGCCCAAGGCGGCGCCATCCGGCTCGATGTCGAGTGCCTGGAATGCGAGCTGACCGACCTCGGGGCGGACGCGCTGGGAACGGGGGTGGAGATGGAGGGTGAGACGTGAAGCAGCCGGTATACCAGCCGCACTGCCCCAGCCCCTGAGCCAGAACGGCACCCTGCGAGGGTTGACGTCGCTTCCCCGCCGCGCCATTGAGCATGGGACCTGGTGCGCCAATCCGCCCCAAGACCAGCCAGAAGCCAAGCCAGACATGCCCGTTCGCCTCGACCGCAGCAGCGCCGATTTTGACCAGCGATTCGCGGCCTTCCTCGCCGCCAAACGCGAGGCCTCGGCCGACGTCGAGGCCGCCGCGCGCGCCATCGTCGATGACGTGGCCAGGCGCGGCGACGCCGCCCTGCTCGAGGCCACCGCAAAGTTCGACCGCCTGAAGCTGGATGCATCCGGCCTGCGCGTCACCGCCGCGGAGATCGAGGCCGCCACCAAGGCTTGCGATGTCGCGACGCTGGATGCGCTCAAGCTCGCGCGCGACCGCATCGAGACCTACCACCGGCGGCAATTGCCGCAGGACGAGCGCTTCACCGACGCGCTCGGCGTCGAGCTCGGCTGGCGCTACACCGCGATCGAATCGGCCGGCCTCTACGTGCCCGGCGGCACCGCGGCCTATCCGTCCTCGGTGCTGATGAACGCGGTGCCTGCCAAGGTCGCCGGCGTCTCGCGCCTCGTGATGGTGGTGCCCTCGCCCGACGGCAAGCTCAATCCGCTGGTGCTGGCGGCCGCGCATCTCGGCGGCGTCACGGAGATTTACCGCGTCGGCGGGGCGCAGGCCGTGGCCGCGCTGGCGCACGGCACCGCGACCATCGCGCCGGTCGCGAAGATCGTCGGCCCCGGCAACGCCTATGTCGCCGCCGCCAAGCGGCTGGTGTTCGGCAAGGTCGGCATCGACATGATCGCCGGTCCGTCCGAAGTGCTCGTGATCGCCGACGACACCGGCAATGCCGACTGGATCGCCGCCGACCTGCTGGCGCAGGCCGAGCATGATGCCAGCGCGCAATCGATCCTGATCACCGACTCGGCGCGGCTTGCCGCCGACGTCGAAAAGGCGGTCGAGGCGCAATTGAAGACGCTGCCGCGCGCCGCGATCGCCGGCGCGTCCTGGGCTGATTTCGGCGCCGTCATCATGGTGAAGAACCTTGCCGACAGCATTCCGCTCGCCAATGCGATCGCCGCCGAGCATCTCGAGATCATGACTGTCGATCCCGATGCGCTCGCCTCAGAGATCCGCAACGCCGGCGCCGTGTTCCTCGGGCCGCATACGCCCGAGGCGATCGGCGATTACGTCGGCGGCTCCAACCACGTGCTGCCGACCGCGCGCTCCGCGCGATTCTCCTCAGGCCTGTCGGTGCACGACTTCATGAAGCGCACCTCGATCCTGAAATGCGGCCCGGATCAGCTCCGCGCGCTGGGGCCTGCCGCGATGACGCTCGGCAAGGCGGAGGGGCTGGACGCTCATTCGCGCTCGATTGGATTGCGCCTCAATCTGTCATGACAAAGCCGCCCGAACAGGACGACTCCAACAATCGCATCGTCGGCGTCACGCTCGACGAGGAGTCGATCGGCCGTTCCGGGCCCGACATCGAGCACGAGCGGGCGATCGCAATCTACGACCTGATCGAGCAGAACCTGTTCGCGCCCGAGGGCGCGGACGGGAAGGGCCCGTTCACGCTGCACATCGGCATCACCGGCAACCGTCTGATGTTCGACATCCGCCGCGAGGACGGCACGCCCGTCGTCGCGCATCTGTTGTCGCTGACGCCGTTCCGGCGGATCGTGAAGGACTATTTCATGATCTGCGACAGCTACTACCAGGCGATCCGCACCGCGACGCCGGACAAGATCGAGGCCATCGACATGGGTCGTCGCGGCATCCATGACGAGGGATCGCGCACGCTGCAGGAGCGGCTGAAGGGCAAGGTGCGGGTCGATTTCGAGACCTCGCGCCGGCTGTTCACGCTCATTACTGTCCTGCACTGGAAGGGTTAGGGCATGGCCCGGAAAAGTGTGCAGCGGTTTTCCGACAAGGCCATGCCCTCCATCGATAGAGGCTAGGCGCGATGGCGGCGCCGCCACGCGCACGCGATCCGCAATCGGTGCTGTTCGCCTGCGCGATGAACAGCGTGCGCTCGCCGATGGCCGAAAGCCTGCTGCAGCACATGTTTCCGCAGGGGCTCTATGTGAAGTCCGCAGGCACCAGAAAAGGCGAACTCGATCCGTTCGCCGTCGCCGTGATGGCCGAACTCGGCCAGGACATCTCCGCCCACAAGCCGCAGACCTTCGAGGAGCTGGAGGACTGGGAGGGGCTGAATTTCGACCTCATCATCACGCTCTCGCCCGAGGCACACCACAAGGCGCTGGAGCTGACGCGGACGCTCGCGGCCGACGTCGAATACTGGCCGACACAGGATCCCACCACCATCGAGGGCAGCCGCGACCAGAAGCTCGCAGCCTATCGCGACGTCTGCGACCAGCTGTTGATGCGCATGCGCCGCCGCTTCGCCAAGGTCGGCGCGGCGTCAGACTGACCTCGTGCCGGACGCGGCGCCTCCTCCCCCTCGCCCCGCTTGCGGGGTGAGGCAGCCGTAACACCCGCGTCACAGACCGCGGGCACAGCCATCTCGGCAATCTCGAATCACCAAACCCCGGGTTCCCGGGTTGTGAAATCGGCCCCCTTCCGATAGGTTCCGCGCGCAATTCACCCCGCTTCATCCCCCAAATCACCTGATGCTTGGCCGCCCCAAATTCGTACTTGCCTCCGGTTCGCCGCGGCGCCTGTCGCTGCTCAACCAGGCCGGCATCGAGCCGGATGCGCTCCGGCCGGCCGACGTCGACGAGACGCCGCGGCGGGGCGAGCTGCCGCGCGCCTGCGCCAATCGGCTGGCGCGGGCCAAGGCCGATGCGGCGCTGAAATCGGTGCAGCTCGACGACGAGCTGCGCGGCGCCTTCATCCTCGCCGCCGACACGGTGGTCGCGGTCGGCCGCCGCATCCTGCCCAAGGCGAATCTGGTCGACGAGGCGGCGCAGTGCCTGCGTCTGCTGTCGGGCCGCAACCACCGCGTCTACACCGCGATCTGCCTGGTCACGCCGCGCGAAGCCTTCCGCCAGCGCCTGGTCGAGACCCGCGTCCGCTTCAAGCGCCTCTCGGAGGACGACATCCAGGCCTATATCGGCTCCGGCGAATGGCGCGGCAAAGCCGGCGGCTACGCCGTGCAGGGCATCGCCGGCTCCTTCGTGGTGAAGATGGTCGGGTCCTACACCAACGTCGTCGGCCTGCCGCTCTACGAGACCACCACGCTGCTCGGCGGCGAGGGCTTTCCGATCCGCTTCGGCTGGCTCAATTCCACCGCCGTGTGAGCCGGCAAGCCGCGGCCCGACAGAATCGCGAAAACAACCCCATGCACAGTAGAATGACCCGACGGGCCGCATGCGCCGTCGCCCCAGGAACCCGTTTGCCGACAGGCTCTTGAACCCTTTCACCCCGCGCAAGCTGCCGACACCATGGACGACCAGGTCAAAAAGCCCGCCAGCCCACTCAAGACCTGCCCGATCTGCGGCAAGCCGCAATCGGAGGCCACCCGCCCGTTCTGCTCCTCGCGCTGCCGCGACGTCGACCTGAACCGCTGGCTCAAGGGCACCTACGTCATCCCCGGCCGCGACGACGACGTCGATGACGTGGAATAAGAAGGAATATCAATTGGTTATTTGATCGTCCGCCCCGCCGCGCGCCAGCCGCCCCACCTTGTGCACAGCCGGGCCGCGCCCGGCGAAGCCTCTTGGCGAAGCCGGGTGGACAGGCCGCTTCCGGCCCACTATAACCCGCCCGCTCGATGGGCTTTGGCCCCTCTCTTGGAGCACGCCCAGGTAGCTCAGTTGGTAGAGCATGCGACTGAAAATCGCAGTGTCGGTGGTTCGATTCCGCCCCTGGGCACCATCGCTCGTCTAAGAGCCTGATATCCAAAGCTATTCAAGCAAATTCAACGGCTTACCCGCTCCTCGATGGTACAGAAGGGTGGTACAATGCCGTTAGCCATGTCGCGTCCTTGGAAGCATCCGAAAACAGGAATCTACCAACTCCGGAAAGCGGTCCCGGACGATCTGCGCAAGCTCGTGGGCAAACGCGAGGAGAAGGTAAGTCTCCAGACCCGCGATCCAGCAGAGGCCAAGGTGCGGCACGCGAAGGCGCTCGCGGAGCTCGAAGCTCGCTGGGCCAATCTTCGGGCTGGCCCGAAACCGCTGACGGAGCGTGACGCGCATCAACTCGCCATTGTCGCCCACGACCGTTGGCTAGAGCAGTACAAGGATAATCCGAGTCAGCAGACCAGTTGGGATATCGAGTTTGGAGGCCGGCTATGCGCGCGCTCTCGATGATCGAGTGGCGCTCGCTCACGATTGTCTGAACTTCGCCAAACGCCTGATGAAGGAAAGATCGTACGTTATTCCCTGTTAAGCATTCGACTTGGGCAAGTCGCGCCTGGCGGCGTGTCTCGAATCGGTGTCGAGACAAGAACTGTGCAGGAGCCTGTTCGTTCGCACACTCGATCTCGCGATGAGAGCCTTTTCGAGGCAGCAAATTTGCGTGGTGACCAATGATGCGGATGCTATCGCGTTGGCGCGAAGTCTATCGATCGAGTGCGTGATTGATCCTGGCAAAGGTCTCAATGAAGGTCTGGAGACAGCCAGAAGGGATCTGCTGAGCGCAACCAGGGCCGCCGGCGCGATAATGGTCCTTCCGATCGATCTGCCATACGCCGACGAATGATCGAGTGGCAGATTGCCAAGCCCATTCCCATTCCCTCGGGCTTGTGGACCAATTGGACCAGTGTGCGCAAGGTGAAGGAAGGCGAGATCACCACCGACGTCTTCGCCTTCCTCACCTGCGAGCCGAACGCGGAGGTGAAGCGCGTGCACCCTAAGGCGATGCCGGTGATCTTGGCGACGGCGGGGGAATACGAGATCTGGCTCCGCGCCTCTTGGGACGAGGCGAAGTCGTTGCAGCGGCCGCTACCGGATGGTTCGCTGCAGATCGTCGCCACGGGCGAGAAGGAAGACCCGCCGCTGGCCGCCTGAGCGAGGCAACTTGGCGGCAAGCTGCTGCCAAATTGGAGTTCGCGGCTGTGCATAGGGCGGCGGAACACGGGGACAAGCGGCGGCTCCAGCGATTTCGAATCCCTGCCCTGTGCTAACCGCCGGGAACGACGCGGGCGGCACAAGGATTCGTCCCGGCTGGAGCCATCTCGATGCTGATGACGAAACAGAGAAGACCGGCGATCCGGACGCGGCGCGGCTGGGCGATCTCCGTGCTGCAGGAAGCCGGCGCTATCCGCGAATGCGACGCGCACGGCTGGATGCTGGATCGCGCCGACCCGCACGCCCGCGATCGCGCCTTCGACACCGCGCGGCGGGACCCGCCTCAGGGCATGTCTGCGCACGATGCGGTTGGCGCGGTCGGGGAAGTGCTGGACGGCATCGGCGACACCTGCCTGGAGTGTTCGCAACAGGTCGATTAGGTCCAACGGTGCGCGGCTTAGCCAGGCAGCGACATCGTGTGTGCTTGCAGCAAAGGCGTCTGGGCGGAGCTGCAACAGGCCCAGAAGTAGATGCTGGATCGAAAGCCCTCCGACTTGAAGATGACCAACCGAACCAGTTGAGGAGATCAACATAACGAGGCGGTCGCCCGACTTGGCGGGATCTCACCAGTTCGCGGCGGCCAGAACGCGATCGACGAGGAAGGCGAGCCCAGCGACCAGCACGAGCGCGGAGAGCGCCGTCACCGCCCGCCGCTCCCACGCGGCTCGCCGAAACCAGATGAGAACCGGCAGGAAAGCGGCGATCACCGCTGCCTGGCCGGCTTCAACGCCGAGGTTGAACGACACGAGCCCGCCTGCCAGGGCGGCCGGGGGCAGATCGAGATCGAGCAACGCGCCGGCAAAGCCGAAGCCATGCACGAGGCCAAACGCGAAGCCCACGGCCCAGCGCCACGACGCCGTGCGTTTGAGGAAAATGTTTTCGACCGCGACGTAGACGATCGACAGCGCGATCACCGGCTCGACGATCCAACTAGGCGGCGACGCCGCGCCCAGTACCGCCACGGCCAAGGCGATGCTGTGCGCCACCGTGAAGGCGGTGATGACGCCGAACAAGGATCCGATTCCTCCGCCCCCCAGGACGAGGGCCAGCACGAACAGGAGGTGATCAACTCCCGTCAGGATGTGCTCGATGCCGAGCCGAAAGAAGGCGAAGACGCCGCTCCCGGCGGTAACCTCGGGGGCCGGGCCCCCGCTTGGTGCCGCGACGGCGAGGCGAGCCTCGCGCCGGTCGCGTTCGAGGGTGTATTGCTGCACGCTCCCGAGGGCTTCGACGCGGACAAGCGTGTGGTAGTCGTTGCCGAGGACATCGGACAGGTCGTCGCGCAGCACAAGTTCGCGCGGCGTACCAGAGCAGGCGTAATCGATGATCACTATGGCATTGGCGCGGTCGGGCGTGGGCGGCGTGACCGTTCCGGGCACCGGCTCGCATCGCATCCCATTCGCGGAAATGCCGACTTTGCGCGCGACCAAATCGGCCAGCGTGGCGTAGTCTCCACGGGGCGCCAGCCGCAACCCGGCGGCCTCGCCGCCGGCCGCCGCGAGCGCATCGGGGCCGAGGGTGAGGCTGTATCGGACAGTTCCGTCGTGCAGGCTCACGGTGGCATAGCCCATCGAGCCGGCGATGTGCCCTTGCGCTGGTCCGAACAGTAGCAGCAGCGCGAGAGCAGCCCACGGCGCCGCGCGGCGGAGAGAGGCAGGAGGCGTCATCGCGCGGCCGCTTCAGTCATGACCTCGGCCCATTCGCCGCCGACGAAGCGGGACATGAGGTAGAGCCGCGGATTGCCATCGATGCGCATGTACTGGAGGTACCCCTCGGGGTTGAACTCGCCGAAGCGGGCGCTGAGAACCGGCTCGCCGTCCCCTCCGTAGAGCTTCACGGAGAGCTGCGGCGGGTCGAGACCGAACGGCGCCGGGTCGCTCCCCGCCAGCTCCGCCGCCTCGATCTCGCGGACAGGCCCGGAATTGTGCATGATTTGGACGGCCCTGCTGACCCGGAGCCCGGCGGTGCCGATGTCGACGCCGTCAGGCGTCGCCCACGCCGTCTCGCTCGCGCGGAGCAGGGTAACTCGCCGCGTGCCGCGACTCAACTCCACCCGCGTGATCTCTTCCGGCGCGCGCTTGAGCACGCCCTTGGCCTCGAACCGCACGAGCTGGCGCTGCACCGGCATGGCGCCGCTCACCACCATCGCCGCGAGGTAGAGGAGCGCGAGCGCCGCGAGGACGGGGTGCAGCACGTGCCGCCTCATCGGCGCCGCCACCAAACGACGCAGCCGAGCGCGACCACCAGGAGTGGCATTGCGAAGACGACCAGGAAGAACACCGCATTCGACTGCCGCCCGGTCAACGCGATGAGGGGGGGTACGGGAACGCGCGCGGCGACGGCCGCCGTGCGCTCTTCACGTGCCAGCCAGCGGGCCGCCGAGAGCAAAAGGTCACTATTTGCCATATAAGGAAAGAACGAGTTGCTGGCGAAGTCGCTGTCGCCGACGACGATGGCGCGCATGGGTTCGGAGTTGCCGTCGAGGCGCCCTTCCACGGCGACGCCCAATACGCGCGGGCCCGGGACCGGGGGCGCTGCCGCGTCCTTGTCACCCGCCGCGTCAGGCTCGACCGCGTGTGACCCCACCGGTTTGACCGGGCGCGTGTAGCTGTCCCGGCTGCTGAGCAACAGCGGGGTGACGCGGAGGTCGCCCGCCGTCGACAGCATCGTGATGGGGCGGATGCCGGGGTAGAAAGTGAGCGAGATCGAGCGCGTAACCGGGTGAGGGTCGTAGCCCGTGACCGCCACGATCTCGGGGTTGGTCGAGTAGTGGCTCAAGGGATCGACGACGACCTCCTGCTCCGGGCGAACGCCGAGCTCGGCCACGAGCCGGGCGAGCCCGGGTTCGAGCACGAAACCCAAGTCTAGCAGGAGAAGGGCCGACCCGCCGCGTCGCAGATAGGCGCGCAAGGCCGCGCTTTCAGCCGGCAGGAACGTGGTACGCGGATTGACCGCAACGAGGAGGGTGCACCCGGTCGGCACCTCACCCTCGGTAGCGAGGATGAGCTTGCGCGCCTCATAACCCTGCGCTTCGAGCGCGCGGCGCAGCCGCCCCGCGCCGTGGCCCGGCATCTCCACCACCTGCGAGCTGGCGTCGTCGTGGTTGTGGCCAGCGCCGCTTTCCAGGTGCGTGTGGTACTCGAAGTTGTCCATCGGCAGCTCGCCGTGGCCCTCGAGGAAGCAGGCCGTAATCGCGCGACCGCGCAATACGCGCTGGATGCCTATCGCGATTTCCGTCTCGTCCGTGCCTTGCACCAGCACCCGACGTCCCTCCGCCTCCACGACCGCGGCATTGTAGATCTGGATTGCCTTCTCGCGCGCGAGTCTGGGGTCCCGGTCCGGATCGACCGCGACGACTTTGAGCAGCGGGTTGCGCCGGGCCATGATCGCAAGGAGGTCGCGCGCGCGCCGCCCCGCGGCATCCTGCGACCGATAAAAGTAGGTGACGGTTACCTCGCGGGAGACCTCGTCAATCGCCCGCATGGCCGCCCCCGAGGGCGTATAGACCTTCTCGCGAGTCAGGTCGAAATGCACGTCATGCAGATGCAGCGCGACATTGGCCAGCACCGCGGCGCCAAGCGCGATCAGGATCACTCCGGCCGAATAGGCCCGCCCCCGCCAGCCCGCGAGCCCGGTCTGCAGCGGCAGTCTCAGCCCGGTCGCGAACAGCACCAGGACGGCGGTAAGCCAGCCACCAGCCCAGAGCAACGCGTTCCAGTCGAGCTCGGGGTGCTCCATGGCGTCAGCGCCGGGCCAGCCCGCGCACGGCGAGGAACAGCCCGAGCAGGGTCACCGCGAGGAAGAAGCCGAAATCCGAAGCGTACATGGCGCCGAGGGCAAAAGGCTGGAAGCGCGCCAGCAGCGATAGCCCGAGCACCCAATTGTCGATCGGCGACGGCAGCAACGCGGCCCAGGCGTCAATCGCCCATAGCATCCCGAACACGCCGAGCGAAACGACCGCGGCCACGACCTGGTTGGCGGTGAGCGCGGAAACGGCAAGACCGATCGAGACCAGGGCGCCGGCGAGCAGGGTGAGGCCGAGGTAGCCGCTGTAGATCGGGCCCCAATCGGGAGTGCTGAACCGCGCCAGTATCGCTGAATACACCAAAGTGAGCGCGACCATCGCGAGCAGCATTCCCATCGAGGCTGCGAACTTGGCCAGCACGATGTCGCCCTCGCGCACCGGCGACGTCAGCAGCAGCTCGAGGGTGCCGCCCCGGCGTTCCTCGGCGAACTGCCGCATGGTAACGAGCGGCACGAACAGGACGAGCTGCACTGCCGCCTGGAAGAAGACGTTCACCAGCGTCGCCTGCTTGGTGGCGATGAGCGTGACGGCGAAGCCGTAGCCGTTGAGCACAAGGAAGACGGCGATGACGGCGTAAGCGATCGGCGAGACGAACAGCGCGCGCAACTCTTTGGCAACCAGGGCGAGGAACGCCGTCACTGGAGCGCTCGGCTCGCCGTTAGCCGGAGGAACAGCTCCTCCAGGTCTGAAGCCGTCTCGACCGTCTCGACGCTGGCGATGCCGGCGAGGCAGAGGGCGGCGGCGACACGGGGAGCTGCGCCGGCCTCCGACACCTCCACCCGCCAGCCGGCGAGGCCGCCCTCCGGCTCCTCCCGGGTCACGCCGCCGATCCCCGCCAGGCCGGACAAAGCCACCGCGACCTCGTCCGCGCGATCGGCTCGGGCGCGGACGCGAAGCGAAGTGCCGCGCCCCGCGCCGGCGAGCTGGTGGACGGTGAGCAGCCGCCCGTCGAGCAGGATCGCGACCCGATCGGCGACGCGTTCCATCTCGGCAAGGACGTGCGAGGTGATAAGGACCGCGCTGTCGCGGGCCAGGGTCCGCAGCAGCCCGCGCAGCTCGATGACCTGACGCGGGTCAAGGCCGTTGGTCGGCTCATCGAGCACCAACAACTTGGGTTCGTTCAGCACGGCCTGGGCGATTGAGACGCGCTGCCGATAGCCGCGCGACAGCCGGCCAATCACGGCGTCGCCGACCGGCTCGAGCGCGAGCCGCGCGCGGGCGGACTCGATGCCTCGGCGCAACGCGCCTCCCCGCAAGCCCCGCAACCGGCCCATGAAGTGGAGAAATTCGTCCACTCGCATATGGCCGTAGAGCGGGGCGTTCTCCGGCACGTAGCCGATCCGCGCGCGCGCCTGGTGTCCGTCGCGGACCACATCGAAGCCGTCGATGCGGACAGTTCCTTCGCTCGGCCTCAGATAGCCGGTGATGACGCGCAGGATGGTGGTCTTACCCGAGCCGTTGGGACCAAGCAGGCCCACCACTTCCCGCTCCTTCACCTCGAACGAGACGCCGTCCACTGCCTGGCGGCGGCCATAACGTTTGCCCAGCCGTTCGACGGAGGCGACGGCGATGCCGTGCCGCGAGCTTTCAGCCGGCGCAATGCCAAGCCCCGCCGGGGCTCGGGGCGGTCGATCGGTCAGGTGCCGGTCCACTGTCGGCGTCGAGCCGGTCAATCGTAGAATTCCGGCGCCTTCTTCATCGCCTTGAACGCGTCTGGGTCGTGGGCAGTGAAGAAATTTGCCTTCTGCGTCGCCATCTCCCGTCTGATCCACTCGAAGGCCGAGTAGAATCCCGATGTCGAATAGACCAACGGGGTGCTCGGCGGTATATTCTGCTCGACGTTCTCGCGGAAATAGACGTTGTCCCCGGTGAGGATGGTGAGGCCGGTGTTCTTCAGCCGCACCGTCATCATCTGGCTGCCCGGCGTGTGGGCAACCCAGCGCTTCACGACGAGCGTGCCATCTCCAAACAGGTCCTGATCGCCTTCGAGCTGCAACATCTTCACCGCGTTTGCGCTTGGTGTCATGTTTCCGCGCAGCGGCAGAACGTCGCCGAGAACGTAATTGGAGCCGGTGCCGGGCTCCGGCCAGAAGAAGTTCTGAAGCTCGCTCTTTTGCACGACGAGCGTCGACTTCGGGAACTTGGCCACGTTGCCGCCGTGGTCGAGGTGGAGGTGGCTCACCACGACGTAGGTGATATCGTCGGGCGTAAGATCGATTTTCTTCAGCTGCGTATCGATCGCGACATCTGGCGTGTTGACCGGCTTCAACCCCGTGAACGCGGCACCCCAGTAGCCTGGGTCGGTGATAATCTTGTCGTTGTTACCTGTATCGAAGAGAACATTCCCTTTCGGATGTTTGATCACGTAAAAACCGACCGGAACCTGGATCGCCGGCTCCATGGGTGCGCCGTTCACCAAAAATCCTTTGCCGAGAGTCAACGCGCCGGAACTGAACGCGTAGAGCTTAAGGTCTTGCGCGCTTAGTGCCGTACTCGACAATACGCTCCCGAGAAGAGCGACCATTGCCGTCAAATATTTGCAGGTCATTCTTTGCCTCCCTCGTCGCGAATTTTGTTATGTTTTGCTTCTGTGCAAAGCCGCAGAGGCGCCGGCAGGATGCACTTAAGTTCAACACGCCGCACTAGACCTGTCAATAATTCTGGACGGTGTATCGGTTCACCCGACGGCACTGCGGCGCCGGTGGTCAGGATTGGCCGAGGCTCGTTGCGTGAGTGGATGGGAGGGGCATTCCTGCTGAAACCAGTCTTCAACCGCAGCAGGCCAAATGTGGAATTTCAGTAGACGTATAGCTCTCCTGGGGCGCTCAATTTCCAAATGTCACGTGTCGTAATTCCAATGCCCGCTATGGTCCAATACCCAATCCTCCAGGCAGTCCGGTAAGAGCGTCAGCTGGGATCTGTCCGCGCCTTCAACGAAGCGTCCCATCCCTAAGTCAATCCACAGGGAACGTCACTTCGCACGCGCAAAACCAAGTGCTCGTTTGGACCAGCGCCCAAGTTGCGGACCGAGCGCACCGCCATCGCCGAAAACCAAGGCCACGAGGCGCGTCTTGCGCTCGCGGACGACCTCGGCGTGCGCGACCGCCAGCTTGCGGCCTGCAGCAGATGCTCGCCTCCAACAATGCGAAGCTTGCCGAAGCGCAGAAGGTCCAGGCGGAGATGATGCGCAGGGAACGCGAGCTTGAGGACCAGTGGCGCTGCGATACCTCCGGAAAAGATCGCTAAGGCCGCGACCTCGCGACACGCTCCATCGACAAGGAAAGCGTGAACGGCTGGCTGGTACGCGTAGGACAGGCCATGGCCTTTCGACGCTATTCGGAAGCCTACGTCGCAGAGGAAGAGCAGGCACGAATGGCGCGTAGGGGCTCTGGCCGGAGCTTTTATCTCACCCTGGGATTGGAGGCATCGATCATTTCGGGGTCCTTGTCCGTTCCAATCGATGCGCAGCCGACAAAATGGGCGGCGTCGTCGAACCGGGTTTCGTCGGCTCGCGAATGGCGGCGAAGAGGGCTGGCAACACGCGCCAATTATAGTAGCGTTGTTGCAAGAAGAAGCGCACGGCGGCTGAAGCCGGACGCGACACATAGAAGAGGGAGGACTTTCGATGCAATTTCTCAAGGCTGCGGTTGCGGCTGGGCTTGTAGTTGTGACCTTTACGGGCACCTCGCTTGCGCAGAGCAAGCCGTCGGAGCTCAAAATCGGCATCACGACGTTCCTGTCGGGCCCTGCGTCAGTCTTCGGTGTGCCGGCGAAGGCCGCGGCCGAGATGATCGCGGAGGACCTCAACAAGAAGGGCGGCATCGGCGGCGTGCCGGTCAAGCTCTCCTTCATCGACGAAGGCGCGGGAGGCGAAGCGCTCGTCTCGAACTACCGACGCGTGGTGCAGGACGAAAAGGTTGATGCCACGTTTGCTTCGATCTCGTCGGGCAGCTGCACCCAGTTGGTGCCGGTCGCCGAAGACCTCAAAGTCATGAACTTCATGTGGGACTGCGGTGCGGCCTCCATTCTCGAAACCAAGAAGTACCGCTACAATTTCCGGACTCAGGCGAACGGCACGCCGGAAATGCTGGCCGTGCTCCTTTACCTGCTCAAGACCAAGCCCGACTTTAAGACGATCGCGGTGGTCAATCAGGATTATGCATGGGGTCGGGAGAGCTGGGAGATCTTTTCGACCGCGCTCAAGGCGATGAAGCCGGACGTGCAAGTCGTCGCGGAGCTCTTCCCGAAGTTCGGCGCCCCGGACTACTCCACTGAGGTTTCCCGTCTGTTGGCGCTGCGGCCGGATGTGGTTCTGACCACGTCTTGGGGCGGAGATCTCGACACGCTGGTCCGCCAGGCCGGTCAGCGCGGCCTGTTGCAGCAGTCGACCTTCGTGCTCGGGATCGGCGAATCATCGATCCAGCGGTTGGGCAAGGACTTGCCTGAAGGCCTGATCGTCGGCGCGCGCGGAGACCACTGGTTCCTGCATCCCGAGAAGAAGAACGACGCGGCCTTCAAGGCGTTCAATGAAGCCTTCAAGGCGAAGACCGGTGCATGGCCGATCTACCCGGTCTATCACATGGCGCAGGCGTTCAAGGCCCTGCAGACGGCCTACGACAAGGCGATCAAGTCCAACGGCGGCAACTGGCCCACGCGCGAACAGGTCGTGGACGCGACGGGGGGCACCGAGTTCGCCACCGGCTTCGGCCGTCCGATTACGCTGCGGCCCGAGGACAACCAAGGTCTCGAGGCGCAGCTGGTCGGCGTCACCAAGTCCGTTCCGGGGTACGACTTCAAGCTGCTCGACAACATTATGATCTTCGATCCGAAGATGATCACCAACCCGGCTGGCGTACGGTCGGTTGAGTGGCTCAAGACGCTCAAGCCGGACTTCGTCAAGATGGACGTGCCGACCTTCAAAGCTCAGTAACGGCACGCTCGACTTTTGATCCCCGTCCTCCGAGCCTCGTCCCGGAGGACGGACCTTTTCCGAAGGCCATCATGAACTCGACACTCGCTATCTTGGCTATCCTCGATGGGATCAGCTACGCCGCATTGGTGTTCTTGGTCTCGGTCGGGCTCAGCCTGATCTTCGGCGTGCTGCGCGTGGTCAACGTCGCGCACGGTTCGCTGTACGCGTTCGGCGCCTACCTGGCTGCGACGTTCAGCCTTGCAATCGCGCCGATCTCGCCTTGGCTCACCTATCCCGCGCTGCTGGCCGCCTCCATCGTGATCGGCGTCGTGTGCGGCGGTTTCATCGAACGGTTTCTGCTGCGACCGCTCTCCGGACAGGAGGATGTCCTCCAGCTTCTGATCACTTTCGCCGCCTTCATGATCATGGACAACCTGCAGCGTCTGATCTGGGGCGTGCAGCCCATCTTCGCCGCCGAGCCATTGAGACTACTTCCCAACGTTGCCGTGTTCGGCGTCAGCTACACGTCGTACCAGGTCATTCTGCTGCCCGGCGTCGCATTGGCGACGCTGTTCGGGCTCCGCTACTTCCTGCGCAGGACGCTGTTGGGAGCGGTGATCCTTGCGGTCACGGAGGACCGCGAAGCTTCGACGGCCATCGGGATTGACGCAAAACGCGTATATTTCGTCACCTTCGTCATCGGTGCGAGTCTGGCCGCGTTGGGAGGAGCGCTGGCCTCGCCGACCACCTCGCTGGTCCCCGGTATGGGCGCCGATATGATCGTGCTTTCCTTTGCCGTCGCTGCGACCGCGGGTCTCGGCCAGATCGAGGGCACCGCGCTCACCGCGCTGATGATCGGCCTGACCCGTGCCTTCGTGATCTATCTCCAGCCGGAATTCGAAGTTCTCGTTCCCTATCTGCTGATGGTGCTGGTGCTTCTGGTGCGTCCGTTCGGCCTGTTCGGCGCCGTGCAGGTAAGGAAAATATGATGAGCGGTCGCATCAAGCCGGTCACCACGATCGCGCTGATCTTCTTTCTGGTCAGCGCCGTCGGGCCCCTTTTGGTATCGAGCTGGGCGACCTTGTTCGCGTTGATCCTCGCGAAGGGCATCGTCGTTCTCGGTATCATTCTTCTGCTGCAGGCGGGGCAGGTGTCGTTCGGACATGCAATGTTCTTCGCTACCGGGGCGTATACCGCGGCGTTCTGGGGCAAATACGTCGGTGGCGGCGACATCGTGCTCTTCATCGCGCTGGGCGGCATAACCTCCGCGGTCTTCGGCCTCATCGTCGGGCTCTTCGTCGTGCGCTACCGGGAAATCTTTTTCGGAATGCTGAATCTGGCGTTTTCGATGGTGCTGTGGTCGCTGCTGGAGAAGATGTTTCATTACACCAATGGCGCCGACGGCATCCGGGTCCCTCGTCCGGCCCTGTTGGGGCTGTCGTTTACGCCCGAAACCTTCCAGTACGTCATTCTTTACGTGAGCCTCTTGATCGCGGTCGTCGCGTTCTACGGCGTGCAACGCTATCTCGACAGCCCGCTCGGACACATGCTACGTGCCATCAAATCGAACGAGACCCGGCTCGAGTACCTCGGGACGTCCGCACGGCGCGTGCTTCTGATAGGCTACGTGATCTCGGCTTTTCTCGGCGGCATCGGCGGCACGCTGGTGGCGATCATCCAGCAGATCGCCACGCCCGAGTTCGGGTTCTGGACGAAGTCGGGCGAGTTCGTCTTTATCGCGATCCTCGGCGGCAGCGCCCACGCCTTCGGAGCGTTCGCCGGCGCGGCGATGTTCGAGTGCGTGCGCTTCTATGCGGCGGCCCACCTGGCCGACACCTGGCAGCTGATCCTCGGCGTGGTCTTGATCGTCATCATTCTCTATGCGCCTAACGGACTGATAGCTCTCAGGCAGCGCTACGGCCAGGCGAAGCAGGGAGGACATTGATGGCCAAAGTCCTCCTTTCCGCGAAGGGCATCAAGATCCGGTTCGGCGGCGTCGTCGCTGCCGACGGTATCGATCTGGACGTGCTCCAAGGCGAGAACCTCGCGATCATCGGACCGAACGGCGCCGGAAAGACCACCTTCCTCAACATCTCGACGGGTTATCTGCGGCCGCAGGCCGGAAGCATCACCTTCCTAGGCCAGGAAATCACGGCGCAGCTCCCGCGCACGATCACCAAGCTTGGCATCGCGCGGGCCTTTCAGATTCCGCAGCTTTTTCTCGATCACACTGTGATGGAGAACATGCTGATCGCCGCGGCCTCGCGGCTGGGAAGCCCTTCCGGCTACACGGCTCTTTCCGCCCTGCCTGAGCTGCCTGAGATGGAGCGCCTTCTGGATCTCGTCGGCGTCAAGTTGTACGCATCTCGCAAGGCGAGGGAGCTTCCCGAGGGACAACGCAAGCTGGTCGACATCGCTCTGGCGCTCGCGTTGAAGCCCAGACTGCTGCTGATGGACGAGCCGACCTCGGGCGTCGCCTCCGCCGAGAAGCTGGAGATCATGGACATCCTGACGTCCGCGCTCGCCAAGGAGAATGTGACTTCGGTCTTCGTCGAGCACGACATGGACATGGTGGAGCGCTATGCCCACCGAGTCGCGGTGTGGAACGTCGGGAAGATCCAAAAGGTCGGCACGCCGGCGGAGGTTCTGGCCGATCCCAAGGTCCGCGAACAGGTGATCGGCATATGACGGCGATGCTGGACTTCGAGAACGTCAACGTCGCGATCGCCGATGCGCCGGTGCTGCGCAGCGTCAGCTTCTCGCTGCCGCCGGGTGCGACCGCCGCGCTCATCGGGCGAAACGGCGCCGGCAAGACCACGACGGTACGGACCATCATGGGCTTCACGAAGGCGAGCGGCACCATGCGCCTGGGCGGTCAGGACCTGGGACATGTTCCTCCGCACCGCCGGCCCTTCTTAGGCATCGGCTACGCCCCCGAGGACCGTCGTCTCTTTTCGGCCTTTACGGTGGAAGAAAACATTCTTTTGCCCGGTCGCGTCGCGAAACTTAGCGCGGACGAGGCGCGCCGGCGACTGGAGCGAGCCTACTCCGTCCTGCCGGAGCTCAAGGAACTGGCGAGTCGCCCGGCGGGCTCCGTCTCGGGCGGCCAAGGCAAGATGGTCGCCCTCGGGCGCGCCCTGATGCTAGGCACCCGCCTCGTCATTCTGGACGAGCCGTTCCAGGGCCTCGCCCCTGTGCTGGCGCAGAGGTACGCCGAGGCGCTGCGTCGGCTTCGTTCGCAGGATCAGGACATTACCCTGCTGATCACGGAGTCGAACCCGAAGCTGCTCGAGACCTTCGCCGACGTGACGCTGACGATCGAGCGCGGCGAAATCGAAAGCCGGGTCCTTGCGTAGCGCTCGCCCGGTTCGGCGCGCACAACAGACGGTCAAGCCAAGCTCCATCGAGGCTTGCCGAACAGGCGAAACTACTGGCGCTCAATGCAACAAGAGGCGGCCCGCGCCGGCGAAGCCGGCAGGGGATTTGCGGTAGTCGCACAGTATGTCAAAGAGCTTGCCGCCAGGTCTGCTCGCCCCATTGCATTTCTGGAAAGTCTTTAAATTCTCAGCCTTTTAGGGACTTGTGCGCTGTCCGAAATCGATGGCGGAGAGAGAGGGATTCTCTTCTCCTTATGCCGCGAACGCGCGAAAACCCGCAGAAAACAAGGATTCCCAAAAGACCGGGTCGAATTTTGTGGCCACCGCTGTGTACCACCTGATTGTCCGATTCGGCTGTGACGTTCAGGCGATTTCGAGGCGCTTCGAGACGGTAAGCTTCCGATCTGTCAAATCGACGGTTCACCGACAATCCGGTCGAGACGTAGCCGGTGTCGATGATCGGTCAGCAGGCGTGCGCCTCCCAGAACGGCAGCCAGAGTTCCAAATCCCGTGCCACCGGCGATCAGGAACATGATCAGCAGTTGATATTTCACCGCATCGACCGGCTCGACTCCCGCGAGAATCTGTCCGGTCATCATCCCCGGCAAGGAGACGAGGCCAATGGCAGCCATGCTGTTCATGATGGGCATGAAGCCGCTTCGCAAGGCGTCGCGTATGATCGGCAGAAGGGCTTCGTGTCGGGTGCCGCCTAGCGCAAGACAGGCTTCCACGGCGGCTCGTTCACGCACCAGGCTGTTTGTGAGCACGTCCAGGCCCAGGCTTATGCCAGTCATGGTGTTGCCCAGCATCATGCCGAGCAAAGGCAGCGCATAGCGCGGATGGTACCAAGGATCGGGGCGTAGCTCGGTCAGGAGCGCGAACATCGTGACGGTACCGGCGGCGAGCAGCGTGCATGTCGCTCCCAGGCCGTATTTCCAAACACCCGTAAGACGCCGCTTCTGCCGCGCGACGATTTCCCGCGACGCGAAGAGCACCATGATGAACGCGGCGAGTGCGGTCCAGATCGGCGAGACCGCGGCAAACAGGAACGACAGCACGTATCCGACGAGGACGAGCTGAACCACCATGCGCACGGTCGCGATGGCCAGTTGCTTCTCGAGCTTGAGGCGGAGAATAAGCGACAGGACGCCGTCCATGACGACGAGGAGCGCGGGTAGGATCAGATCGCCGTATGAAAGCTGGATGTAGGTCACGGCAGGCTTTCCTTGATGTTCCCATCGGGGCTCATCGCGAATATCCTTGACCCGACGCGGCCGGCTTGAGCGTCATCGTGGGTGCTCCAGATGACGCTCGTTCCATCCGCGACACGTTCGGCAATCAAGGCCTCGACGGCGGCCGCGGATGCCGAGTCGAGCGCCGAAGTCGGCTCATCCAGTAGCAGGACGCGCGACCGCAGCATCAGCCCCCGCACAAGTCCCAATCGCTGTCTCTCGCCCGTCGAAAGTCTCTGAACCGGCCAAGGTCCGCAGTCGCCCGGAAGGCCAAGACGCATGACCAGCGGTAGTGCATCATCCCAGGCCGTGAAGTGCTCCTGCACGATGTCGGACCACCAGCCGGCCTCGGCGGCCAGATAGGTCACTCGCTTTCGCCAGGTGGGCGCGGGCACCGCCTCCCTCGGGGTTCCGTCAAGCTTGACCGCCCCTTCGTTGGGATCGAGGTCCGCGATCGAGCGAAGCAGCAAGGTCTTCCCAACCCCGGATGGCCCCTGCAGGGCGACGCATTCGCCGTCCTGCAGATCGAATGACACCGATATGTGCAAGCGCTTGAGCCCGCTGACCGTCAGCATGCGTCAAAGCTTGAGCTGCAGCCGGTCGGCGACCCACCTTGCGATCTCCGCCGGCGCCTCGTCCGGGTAGGGATGCACGGAGCTGACATTGATCTCGCCGAGAACGTAGCTGTCGCTCCCGTTGGCCTGGACAGCGCCGAGCATGAAGTCGGCGTCCCAGATCGCGGGCAGGTCACTTCGTGCAATCTCCAGCAGCGAGGTTAGCTGCGGGGTCCACTCGTCTTCCATCAACCGACGCAGCCGCTGGAAGCGCGAGTCTGCGTTGGACGTGTATAGCCGCGGCCCCGCCTCGGCACGTGCGGCTGGCGAATCGACCAGGGCCTTGACCTTGTGGTGACCGAAGCCGGCGCAGCGATCGCCGGCCATGTAACAACGCACGACGCCCTCGCCGAGGCGGGGCTGGAACGCTTGGTCGACCACGCTGCCGTTCTCGAAATACTCCGCACAGCGGCGGAGAAAATCGTCCAGCGTCAGTTCCTCCGGCGTATCTTTGGTCGCGTCCAGCACACTGATCATGGATGAGGTCGGCAGCTTCTCGACCTTCCAGACGCCCTGGCCACCGTTGCCCCGGTTGCGCTTGATCACGCGCGGGCCGGAGGCGAGCCGCGCCGGCAGCTCGGCGCGCATCGCCGCGGCGGTTTGGTACAGCGCCGTGTCGCTTCCCCAGCCCATGGAGCGGGTACGATAGAGGACTTCCTTGGTGCCCATCTTGAGGATGACGTCCGGATGAGCGCTCACCCAAACGCCTTGCGCGGCGACGTCGCGCAGCAGGGCGTCGAGACCGGCCCGGTTCCGGCCGTCCTGGATGGGGTTGACCCAGACGAGCACTCCATCCGCTGCGAGCAGTTGTTCGCGGGCGGCGTCCGCAAAACTCTCGTCGTAGATCACGGGGCTCCCTTCGATGCCGACGGCGGCGAGCGCTTCGAAGACGTCGACAAAGCGGCCGCTTTTCGGGGTGGCATCTCGACGCGCGGCGGCGTCTCCTCGCGAGAGGATGGCTACCGTGCGTCGGGCAGAGGAGTGTTTTTCGGTGTCCATGCGCAAGCTCCACGTGTTGCGTGCTGCGCAGAGCTTGGACCGAAGTCTCGCCGGGAGTCTGCTTGATCCCGCCCCGGCACTCTACGTGAGATCGCGTGGATCCTTCAAGCGGCGGTTTTCCGTGGCCGGCGCGTTGACCCGGCGGTGAGGTCGCTTCCGTTCCGGACGGCGGTGAAATTTTCGTGACGTTCGGTTTCACGTGCCCGAGCGATGGCCGGTTGACAGCCTCCCCCGCGCCCTGACCCAAGACGAGCTTGTCGCCAAGATCCAGGCGGCCGGCTACTCGAGGTGACTGACGTCAAATCGACGGCCGAGGGCGTCACGGCCAACGGCAAGCCGGTGACTCTCGTCGTCGACAGCAGCGGCCAGACCAAAGAGCGAAACTGAGATGGAGGACGCGCACGATGAAACGCAAAATCTGGTCCCTGGCCGTGACCGGCCTTGCTCTCGCCTACTTGCCCTTCGTCTACATGGCACGCGCGCAAGCGATCGATTGGCAAAAGGTCGACGAGATCCTCGGCCGGAAGGCCATGGTCTCCGATGACGTCCGCCGCTACGGCTTTCCACGTAGCGATCTTTCGGTGACCCTGGACGGCGTGACGATCAAGCCTTCACTGGCGCTTGGCGGATGGGTCGCCTTCAAACCTGGGCACGGTGGCGCCATGGTCATGGGCGACCTTGTGCTGCTCGAGACCGAAATCAATCCCGTGATGGCGAAGATGATCGCGAGCGGTCTCGAAATCACCGCCGTGCACAATCATCTGCTGCGCGCGAGCCCGGCGACGTTCTACATGCACGTGGCCGGCCACGGCGACCCCCTCAAGCCGGCCTCGGCGATCCATGATGCGCTGGCCGAAAGCAAGACGCCATTGACGGTCGCGGGCCCGGCGAGCCCGCCGCCCGCCGTGGACCTCGATACGGCGAAGCTCGACCAGATAATCGGCGTGAAAGGCCAAGCCAACGGCGGCGTTTACCAGTTCAACGTGAAGCGGCGCGACCCGATCACGCAAGACGGCATGCCGTTGACGCCCGTCGGCCCGATGGGCGTGGCGATCGGCATCAATTTCCAGCCGACCGGGGGCGGGAAGGCCGCCATCACGGGCGATTTCGTGCTCACCGGCGACGAGGTCAACCCCGTCATCCTGGCGCTGCGGACACACGGCATAGAGGTGACGGCGCTGCACAGTCACATGCTCGACGAGCAGCCGCGGCTGTTCTTCATGCACTTTTGGGCGAATGACGACGTGATCCGGCTCGCCGAAGGCTTGCGCGCTGCGCTGGACAAGACGGCGAGCACGAAGAACTGAGGCGAAGATCGCAAAGGGGGCGATCCGTTGCCCTACCGGGCCAAGCCGCTGCTCGCCCTAGCGTTCCTGTCGATCTTGTTGATGGGAGCGTCCGCCATGGCTCAGACCTTGAATTTCGATGACGCTCCCGCAGGAACGTCGCCTGAAGGTTGGATCCTTACAATGACTGGCCGGGGAGAGGCGAACTGGACCATTGAGCCAGACCACACAGCGCCGAGCAAGCCGAACGTCCTCAAGCAATCCGGCAGGGCGACTTTCCCAGTGGCGCTCAAAATGGATACCGACATCCGCGACGGCTTCGTCGAGGTAAAATTCAAGGCGGTCGCCGGCTCCGAGGATCGCGCTGCGGGACTCATCTGGCGCGCGAAGGATGCCGCCAACTACTACGTCGTCCGGGCAAACGCTTTGGAGGACAACGTCGTGCTCTACAAGACGATCAAGGGCGTTCGAACGTCTCTGGACATCGTAGGTAGCAAGGGCGGATATGGCATGAAAGCGCCCGTGGCGTCCGGCCAGTGGCACGTGCTGCGCTGCGATTTCGCAGGAACGCGGTTCAGGGTGACGTACGACGGACGGCAGTTGTTCGATGTGGAGGACGCCACGATATCCCACTCGGGCATGATCGGCCTGTGGACCAAGGCGGATAGCGTGACCCTGTTTGATGATCTAACGTATGGTGAGGTCAAATAGGTCCCTGTCCCCTTGCCGGGGATAACCATGAACTGTCGACCTCTGATGGTCGCGACTGCCTTGGTGATCGCTTCCATCTGCCCGCTGCGGGCAGAAGAAAACTTGGTCGCCTACAAATCACTAACTCCAGAGTTGGCATTCGATCTCGAGCCAGAGCCGACAGATCAGTGCGGAGATACCTTCGGCTGCAGCCTTGCCGGATGAGGCTTCCGGGATGGAGATCGCTGCAAGCCCGCCCGTCGCACCGGTCGACCCCTTAGAGGCCAGCACGCAGGCGATTGCCGACGCCTATAGCGACTACATCAGGACGTCGCTTGAGCAAGCCTGGAGCTTTCTGGGAAAGCTCGCGACGGCGCGTTCACCCGTCGAAGCCTTTGAGCTTCAGATGGCGTACGCGAAACAGGCGTGCGATTCGTTTGTCGCCGAATCCCAGAAGATCACCGAGCTGCATGAACAATTGGCAGACAAAGGGTCATGCATCTTGAGGGGTTCGTGGCCAGGCTCTCCCAGACGACGTTCGAAATCCGCGCGCTACGTCACTAACGGCAATTGCGTATTGCGGCGCCGCGGGGCTGGACGCTCTGGGATGGGCAATATCCTTGCGAAACCCATCATTCGTTGATGGTCCGCGCGCCGAGATGAAAGAGGTGGGTTACGCTACGCGAATTGCGCTTTGCGCCGTCGCGGAGCTAACCCACCTACGCGCTCGAGGACCGCCTGGAGTTCAGTACCCTGACTTGGAGCCGGTGGTCGGCCTCGTGCTCGCGCCGGTGGTTTGACCTGTGGTTTGTCCTGGAGCGTAGCTCGACGCGCCGGGGCTGGTGCTCTTCGAGGCCTTCGCGTGATGCTTCTTCTTATGCCCAGGAGCGTAGCTGGAAGCGCCCGGCTCGCCCTTCTTGGAACCCATTTGCTGCATCTCATGACCTGGCGTCTTGCTCGATACACCCTGAGCAAACACGGCTGGGGCTGTAGCCATGACAACGGCAGCCGAAAGCGCGATGATCGTTGCTTTCATGTTGTCCTCCTCGAACAAGCCCCCTCAAAGGAAACGGAATGAACCAGCGCCCGTTCCCCTCAGCGAACGCTCATGGTGAGACCAGCAAAGCGATCGCACGACAGCGCCCTCTCCTGTCGCGCATCGTGTGCCGAGCCCGCCATAATTTCTCCTTTGCACACGCGTTGTGTCGGACAGTGGCGAGACCTATCCTTCCCAAAGATCGGACTGCCTCCCATTGACGCCCGACCGGATGGAGAGCGCATCGATGCCTGACACGAACGACCCCAAGCCTGATACCGGCAAGGCCGATAACGCCAAGCCCGATGCCGCCAAGCCTGATACCGCCAAGCCGGACGAGACACGTGCCGATAGCGGGCTGACTCGGGCCTACGACCGGATCAAGAGCGCAGAGGAAGACCTTGCGCGGCTGGACCGGCTGGTTTCCGGAATGGAACGCAACAGCGAAGCCCCGCGGACCTCGCACGCAAGCGCCGCCGCGACGGCAGCCGCCACTTCCGGAAACAAGACGCCGACGCCGGAAGCCAACGTTCTAAACACCAAGCCTCGCGATCAGGGCCTGAGGGGAGACCGGGCCATGATGCGCGCTTTGGCCATTCTCGTAATGGCGATCGGCCTGCTCGGTGCCGCCGTCGCATCGCAATATAGCGACGAGGCCAAATCGATCAGCAAGTCGATCATGGCGCGATGGGCTCCGCCGGCCGCGAGCAGTTCCACACAGGCGTCCACGGCGGAAAGCCCGGCGCGGCCGGCGACGGTGCTGCTGGCGGCCGCGGATGAGCCGAGCCCGGTGCCTGCGCCGCCGGGGCCCAAGGACACGGAAAGCGCTCCGAAGCCTGCCGCCAGAGCGGCCGAGCCGTCATCGTCCGAGCTCGCGCAATCGCTCAAGGCCATCACCAGCGAGCTTGCGAACATCAACGGCAAGCTCGAGCAGCTGAAGAGCCGCAGCGAGCAGACCCTGCGCGACCAGGCCGCCACCATCGAGCAGCTCAAGGCCGCGCAGGAGAAGGATGCGGCGGACAATGCGCGCCTTGCCGCGCAGGTCCAGGCGCTGCAAACGCAACTGAGCGCGTCATCGGCGTCATCCGCCTCCGCAGCCGCCAAGCCCGTCGTGCGCAGCGTGGTGAACAACGATGCGGCTGCGCGTGCCCGGGCGCACGTACCAGAGGCCGCGCCACGGCGCTCCAGGCCGCCGCGAGGCCCCTGGATGCCGCCGCCCTATATGGCCGGCCCCTATTACGGCGATCCGGATTGGTGAGCCCGCAAAGGCGCCGGCCTGTTTCTCGCGCGCGCGATCGGGTTTGACGCCGGCCCGACTCGACCCGCGCCTCAGCGTATCTCGCTCATGGTGACCTTTGCCGCGATCCCCGTCAGCTCGGGCTCTTGCGGCGCAAGCTCCTCATCGGAAGATGGGCCGAACGAAACGTCAGTCATTCTGCGTTTGACCTGTTCGCAGGTCTTGCGAACGTCCTCGGTGAACAGCGCGCATTCTTCGATACGCTTGAAGATCTTCCGTCCCTCTTCACGGTACCCGGCCGCCGTTTCTCGCATAAAGGCGATCGCATCATGAACCTGGGCCGTCAGCGCCTCGCACTTTTGCGCGGCGTCGATCAACTCGGTGCCCATGGCCTCGATCTCTTTCGCAGCGGACTCATAGTCGCGAATGACCGCTTCGGCACTGAGCGCACCGACGCGCGACACGCCCGCGGTGTGCTCGACGTAATCAGGCAGATTAATTGAAGTAATGGAGCTTCCCGACCGGATCGAAGTGATATCGGCTTCGAGTTGGACCAAGTTCACTCCGTCCCGTCTGTGCAATTGTTCGACACTTGCCATGACTGTTCTCCCAATACGCGCCCAGAACCCCAAGCAGCATTGGGTTTATTACGGGGATAAATGCCGTTCTACCCCGATGTATTGTTGACAGTCTCTACTTTGCCATTTTTGGTCAATTGCAATCTCTGCACGCAGAGATGACCGGCCATCAAACTTCAACTTGTCAGTGCACCGGTGCCGTAGGGTGGGCAACGGCGCCCTTGCGCCGTGCCCACGATCTTCCGATCCGGCCACAGACACGTGGGCACGCTTCGCTTTGCCACCCTACGAATTGTCGCCTACGACCAATACGGCCAGCGCCATCCCTCATAGCGCACGTAGGACGGCACCAAGGGCGGGCCGTAGGGATCGACCTTGTCGTCCTCGGGGCGATAGCGCGGGACGATGTTGTAGTCCCACGGCGTCGGCCGCAGCACGGGGGCCGTGAATGAGCCGCTCTTGTGGGGCGCGAATGACGACGGCTTTCCGCGCCCTCGCCTCCGCACCTGATGTTGCGAGGCTGCTCAGCAGTGTGCAAGTTCACAAATTCGCTGATCGAATCCATCCTGTGGAGGGAGGATTCGGGTTGCCGCACCAACGATCTGTTCCGCTCGCGCGTACCATCGCTTGGCTCCCTGACGCGCCACATGCGCAGGAGAGATTGCTCGCCACTTAACGATGCCGAATGCGGCGCGCCGTATTGGCAAACGTCGACGGACGCAGCCGGTATGGCGACGACGTGCCGTAGTCAATGCGTGAGAATGACGATGACCGCGGTCCGATCGCGATCTTAAACACAGGTTTTACAAATATAAGGTGCGACAACAATTCTACAAAGGCGCTCAAGGCATGCCGAGCGACATGGGGACGTTCGGTCATGCCTTTGGGGTCAAGACCGGCTGAAGCAGCCAGCGCTCCGGTCTGATCCGAAGAGCAGACACAGCGCGGAATGCCTACAGCTCAGGGCCATGAAGCGACAGAGGCGACATTCCAACCGAGCGCCAGACCGTTGGAGTTGGCCGAGCGTATCGGCAGCCCGACTCAAACTAGTAACGGAGCCCTCGCACAGGGTGTCCTCTGATTTCAGCTTACGTTCGCAGCACGGCGTCCCGTTTTTGGTGTACTAGATCGGCTTGCCCATGCCAGTGGAAACGGCGCACCATCGGGGTGCAGGTCGTGATTACGAGCGCAAACCGGCTGCACTGCCAGTCAGCGCCGAGCCCGGCGCTGGTGGGTGATGTCAGGTTAACCGACAGAAATGCCGCTACGCTAGCAAACATCACGTACGCCGCGATCAGCATCGCTCTCTTGTGGGTCCTTGGCTGAGGCATCATGGCCTTGGCTCCTGTACGATGGCCGGGAGATGACGGGGCAGGCTCCACAATCCCTGTCAGTCCTTGCGATCTAGTCCACGTCCTGACCCACACTTTTCGCTGGTGGCCCGAAGGCGTGCGCGATTGCTGGCACTGGATCAGCGCCGCAGCCGGACTCGCGCACCGGGGCAAACAGCATCGTTAGTAGATCAACCTCGTCGGCACAGGCGAGCAACCCGGGCGGAATGTCAACGCCGAGCGCCCTGGCTGTCATGGGATTGATGACCGGCTCAAACCTGGTTGGCTGCTCGACGGCCTTCGCGTGCGGCTGCTGCCTGGGTTTGACCGCGATCAAATTCAGCAGCGTCGCCACCCCGATCATCACCAGGACGCCAGCAACACTGAGCGCGATCTGCATCGTCAGCCCCTCCGAGATGTCGAGCAGCGCCAGGTGGCTGACCAGCGTCAGCAGAACGCCAAGGCAGAAGATCGGCAGCGAATTCTGGCCACAGAGAATGGCGCCACGCATCACCGGCGTCGTCAGCTCTCGCCAATCGCGAGGCACGAGCCATGCGGCCAAAACTGCAAGGGCCAGAAAATGCAGTAGTCGCAATGGAGCAAGGTTCGATTTGTCCATCGGGTAGAACAGCGTCAGGAGTGCCTGCGGGACCAACGCTTCCGGCGGCTTGACGCTTGAGCTCAATGCGATAATGAGGCTGAACAGCAGATAGAGAACCGCGGCAACAAGCACGGTGCGCGAGGTCAGCCACGGTCGAAATCGCTTGCCCTCGATGATCCACCACGCGCCAAGCACAAGCAGCAGCTGCCAGGCCAGCGGATTGAAGAACCAGTGGCCGCTCGGCCATGCCGGGATGGTCCAGCCGAAGACGTGCACCAGTGCGTAAAGCAGCAGCGACGCGCCCAGCGTTGCGTTCGGCGCTCGCAGCAGCAGCCACAGCAGCGGCGCGAACAAGAGGTGATAAAGCACGAAGAGCGGCAAGATGTCGGTATTTACTGGGCGGTATTGCAGGATCGCCGCATGCGCGAGCGTCACGCCCGGCTGATCCAACAGAATGCGCGTATTGCTCTTGTCGGCAAGAGGACCGCCGCCTGCGAGGTGAACCACGACGGCGCAGGCGAGGGTGAGCAATAGAAATGCGACATAAATATCCCAGCTTCGCCACAGCGTCCGGCCGATCACGCCGGTCCAGCCCCCGCTCTGCCGTGCCTTGCCGTAGGACAGCGCGCAGGTCAAACCCGAAAGAAACATGAATACTTCCGCGGCATCGCTGAAGCCGTAGTTGCGCAGCGTCAGCCAACTCCCGACGTTGTTCGGGACATGGTCAAGAAAGATCCACCAGAGCGCGATGCCGCGGCAGGCATCAATGCGCAGATCGCGGCCGTAGCCGCTCAGCTCCGGCAGCGCGCCTGCGAATGGCTTCGAGGTGGCAGTTCGATCAAGCATCTGGTTCCCCGTCCGGCGTCCACGCACGTTTCGAGAGGGACCGAAACTGACGAAAGACTTCAGCCGCCGAACCCGGCCGCGAATTAAGGCGACGCCTTGTGGACCCGACTGGCGCGGGAGGCTGTCGGTTGACGATTATCGTTCAACGGCACAGCGCGTAAATCAGCCGGAGGTCCTCACGGAGGGGTTCCTAGGTCCTATGATCAAAGTACCTACGGATATCCGCAGTCTGAATCCCGCGACTCCTGTGGTCCGCACTCGTTTTTTGGCGTCCCGTGACCTGATTACAATTACAGCATACAACGGCATTCAACTTCTATCTTGAGTGCCTAACCGTGAGCCGCTGGCTGGACCAGCGATGAAGAATGGACGGTTTCGGGGCCCATCTTCCCGCCAGCCAATTCCTCGCCAAAGACCCAAAGGCGGGTGTATGATTTCTCAAATTGGATCTCCGCGCCATGGGATGACGGAGAGCTTTTCATGAAAGTCCTTATTGTTGACGATCATGCATTGATACGCGAGGCGTTGTGCGCCGTCCTGAGACAGCTGAAGCGAGAAGCCTTCATATTTGAAGCTTCGAGCAGCCGTCAGGCGGTGGTCATAGTCGAGGAACATCCGGACATCAGCCTCATCTTGCTTGATATCAATTTGCCCGACAGAGATGGCTTCTCCGTTCTCCGCGAACTACGAGACAACTATCCAACCATTGCCATCATCATTCTTTCGTCCTCGAATGATCAAGACACGGTCAAGCGCGCTTTCAAACTCGGCGCGCTGGGTTTCATCCCTAAGACGACCGAACGCGAGGTCATGCTCAACGCCATCGAGTTGGTGTTCTCTGGCGGTATTTACATTCCCTCTGAAATTCTGGAGGAAACCCCGTCTGCGCGGCTTACGAATGAACCAACGACGCCCGACTTTCTCAAGCGTCTCGGATTGACCGATCGGCAGATCGATGTGCTTGCGCTTCTGATGAAGGGAAAAAGCAACAAAATCATTGCCAAGACGCTCAACATGGCCGTGCCGACAGTGAAAAATCACATCACGGTCGTTCTCAAGGCGCTCAGCGTAACGAGCCGCACCGAGGCAGTCATAAAAGTAGGAAAAATGGGCTGGGAATCGCCGCCGAAATCCGAGTCATGAAGCGGCCCGGGTATCCCTCCCATCGTCATGATCCATCAAGAGCTCGTGCATGACAGCGCGGAGCCGCATTGGATCGACAGGCTTGTGCAGCAAAATGTATCCTCTGTCCCTGACCTCGCGTGCTGGTTCAGGTGCCGTATCGCCGCTGATGAGAATAGCCGGAATGGACGAACCAAACGCCGCATTGATTTCTTCGATGGCTCGGATCCCGGTCTTTCCATTCGCAAGATGATAATCCGAGATGATGAGATCGGGGCGCTGTTGGCGCTCCGCAAGTCGGATCAGTGCCGCTTCGTCGGATCCGGTGGTAAGGACGGTGTATCCCCATCTGCCAAGCAATCCGCCCGTTCCCTCCTGGACGATTGTAGCATCGGCAATGACAAGGACGACCTTGCCTTCGACGGCAAAGGCTGCGGGGTGCGGAAGATCGACGGGCTCGGCGGATGTGCCGCATTCATCGGCCATCGGAACCAGGATCGCGAATCGCGAACCTCGGCCCACGGTCGAAGCCAAGTCGATTGGATGGTTGAGAAGCAGGCGAAGCCTGTCGACGATAGCCAAGCCGAGCCCCATGCTGCCGTACCGGTTCCGGTCTCGGGCGGCCAGTTGAAAGAACTCGCCAAAGATATTCTGCTTCTGATCCTCGGGAATGCCGGGACCACTATCCCACACTTCGATGCGCAACATGTGACCGCGCCGGCGACAGCCGACAATGATCCCACCCCGCAACGTATAGCGCACAGCGTTGGATACCAAATTGAGCAGTATGCGTTCGAGCAGCATGGCGTCGCTCCGCACCCAGGCGTCGCTTCGCCTGACGCGTAGACGCAAGCCCGTTTCTCGCGTTGCCTGATCAAACGTCGTCTCAATTTTTTGCAACAGGCGCGCGATCGGGAATTCGGTAATTGTGGGGATGAGGATTCCAGCATCCAGCTTGGACATATCCAGCAGCGAATTGAGCATTTCATCCATTTCCTTGCGCGTTGCATCGACCAGCTCGATCGTCCTTGTCCGTTCCCCCGATCTGAGCGGCATGCGCAGCTGGGCAATGAACAAGCCCAGTGCATGCAATGGCTGCCGTAAATCGTGGCTTGCCATGGCAAGGAAGCGCGATTTTGCTGCATTGGCGAGCTCGAGCTCCTGCGTACGCTCCGCGACCTTCCGTTCGAGTTCGACCTGCGCGCGGCGCAGACGTTTCTCCCCCCGCTTACGGACCTCGACGTCGGCGCTCAGTAACAAGCTCGGAACCGTAATGCTGATCAGAAACATCAACACCAGCAGGAATGAAACGTTGAGGTCCGCGGTCGTGAAGGGGCCGCCGCCCGTGAGCGTCCCCCAGACCGTGATGCCTGCAAGCACAAGCGCAACCGTTGCGGTGTCACGTGGACCGCGGCGCAGCGCCGCCCACAACATTGGCAGGATCGCGAGAAAACCCAGTGGATCTCTGGTCGGCGTTTGCTTGATCAGGGGGCTGAAAGCAATGAGGCCAACAGCCGCCGCCGTTGCGAGGACGCCGATCGTCTCCAGACAATCATCGCGGTTGAAAGCACGGTCGTGGCTTGATGCCCAAAGCACGATAACGGGGGCAATGACCAGCGCGCCGGTCACATCTCCCAGCCACCATGTGACCCAGGCGTCCGCGAAATTGGTCCGATCAATGTACCCGGCGGTCGCCAGGCTGGTCAGTCCAATGCTGGCGCTGATCGGGGTCGCGATCACGATGCAGATCAGAGCAAACTTCGCGACGGAATTTGGTCTCGAGAACGTATGACGTCCGCGCGACCATCGATTGATCAGATGTGCGCCAACAACGGCCTCAAGCGTGTTGCCGGTCGCAATCGCAATTGCGGTGGCAATGGAGCCGGCGGTGGTCGCGTTTGCGATCACCGCTGCAATGAAGATTGCGGGCCAGGTCCGATACCCCCACAACAGCACCGCCGCCAGAGCGAGACCCGTCGGCGGCCAAATTGGCGTTGCACTGGGATGAACAGAGGCGAGAGCCAGGCCGCCTTTTGCCAGGACGAAATAGGTCACTCCAATCGCGACCAGGCCGCCGGCATACCTGGTGCCTCGGCGGAAATTCAGCTCCGGCGTTAGCGATCGTGGATTGGACATCGTCGACGCCTGGACCAGGCAGCTGGATTGTCCATCATGGCTGACCTCTTGATCTCCCTGATATCGAAGATCGCTACTTTCCCGTTTACCAAGCGGTTGATCGAGACCCTACGTCCAATCGTGCGACAAAGCAAAACTCGGAGAGATGCGTTCAGATCGGAGATCAGCAGTCTGCCGAGGGACGAAGAGATGGCGCGCGTTTGGTTCACGAGGGCAAACTCCCTGCCGATGCCGATCGGCATCGGCTTGGGGCTGGAATGGGCGGGCGGTGAATATAGCGAAGACGGAGCCTTCCGGAGGAATGCTTTGGCCTGGATTCAAGTGACCCGCGAAGGAACGACCCCCGGAGCGGCGTCACTCACCGCGGAGGAAAAGGCGGCGTTGATCAAGGGTTCGAGCGAGCTCTTGCGCGACGTGCTCGGAAAGCCGCTCGATTCCACTTTCGTGTTGATTGAAGAGGTCGACACCGACAATTGGGGCTGGGGCGGCCTGCCCGCGCTGGAATTCCGGCGCCGTCGTGAGGATCCCCCGGGATCATCCGCCTAGCTCCGCACCAGCATGGCCCGTCTGCCAGTCGACACGGAGGAAGCGATCATGAAAAGCTCAACCCGGAGGAGGTCTATCTAATGGGTAAAGATCTTGAGTTCGCCTTCGACGAACCTTGATCACCCGCATCTTCAGCCGCGTCGGCGCTTCCGTAGTCTGGGGGAAAAGAAGAATTCGCGCAGCCCGGTGTCGGCCAAGCATGGCCTGCCGTGCCGTAGACGCCGGCGATTGTCATGTTTCGGAGCCGAGCATGCCAAAGCTCCCCAAGCGCTCCTCCAGGCGCAGCCCCGCCTCACGTTTAGTGATAAAGATACGGTCGACACGAGCACATCCCATTGGTACAAGCGGTAGACTAAGCGTGGAGTTAAGCAACTGATTTTGTTGAACTTTCTTGGATGGGGTTCCAATCCGCCCCTGGGCACCATTCCAACGCTAACGATCGCCGGGCGCCCGCGAGATACTTGCGGCGACATCAGGCCGGTTCTTCTCCAGCCAGGCCATAGCCTCCGAACCATCGACGACACCCTCGAAGGTTTCCCAGGTTGGGTCCTCCAGCGATTCTGATTGCAGGCGCTGCGCGGCATACTCAACGAGGTCATGCAAGCGCGCATATCCTGGTCAGTCCTCGAGGGATTCCGCGATCGCGGCGCTGGACCAGCCTTGTCGGGCCAACTCGACAATGCTTGGCGCGTCAGCCGCACTGAACCATGGTGTGGCATCGAACTCGAGACAGAGGACGTTGTCGGCGGTATGGCAGGTCGCGTGGATCATTGGGTCCCTTTCCGTCGTGCATCAGCCCTTGACCAAGTCCCCCAGCAAATTGGCCGCCACCGTCAGCTTGGCGAGCGTCAGGCCGCTGGCCGCGATTTCCTCGACCGAGCGGCGGATGCGCGTCGCCTCAGGATGAGCCGCAAGCCAGTTGCCGGCGGCCTCTTGGCCGGACTCGCCGTTTGCCAGCATGTTGGCGACCAGTCTTCTTTCCGCGGCCGCGATCTGGTCGACGGCGCGATCGATCGCGAGACGTTCATAATTGTCGTTTGCCGGCACACTGCGCGCGGCGGCGATGATCCGATCGAGCCTGAAATCGGCCTCGACGGCGAAGAAGGTCGTGGCGGCTTCACCGATGGCCCGGCTGGTGCGCTCCGCGACGGTGACGATATCCGGTGCGGAGACGAGCACGTCGAGATCGGCGAGTTCTGCGGCAAGTCCTGCTGGGACGCCGGCACCGATCAGATCCTGCCGCCGCTTGCTGCGCCCAGCCTGCAAGTCCTGCGGCAGGGTCTTGTCGAGCCCGGCGGCGACCTCCCGAATTCCGGGACTGAAGTGCGCGATCACGGCGTCCAGACCGGCCTTGAAATCAGCATTGCGCACGTACCACACCATGCGTGAGAGCAGGAGATCCTGGATCGTCGCGTAGAGGCCGAGTTGCAATTGCCCGTCGATGCGGGTGTCGAGTGCATCGATCGCGGCATTGAGCCGCTGAAGGCCGTAGGATTCATTGACCGCGACGAAGGCCATGACGATGGTGGCGACATCGGCATCGGTCTCGTCGGCCAGGCGCACGACACAGGCCGGGCCGCCCCGGTTGATCACGGCATTGGCGAGACTGGTGGCGATGATCTCCCGCCGCAACCGATGCAACTGCACCGCCGTGGGGAATTTCTCCTGCACCTGGCGCGGAAAATACTGGGATAGTTCGCGGGCGAGATAGGGATCGTCAGGCACGCCGGTCGCGAGCAGGTCGTCGTAGAGCGTCAGCTTGGCGTAAGCGAGCAACACGGCAAGCTCGGGCCGTGTCAGGAGCTGGCCGCGCCTGGTGCGCTCGGTGATCGCCGCGTCGTCGGGCAAGAACTCCACGGCGCGGCTGAGTAGGCCGCGCTGCTCGAGCGATTGCATCAGGCGGGTGAGGAAGCCGGTCTCGGCCACGCCCTTCCGTTCGGCCAGCGAGAGCGCCAGCGTCTGAAGATAATTGTTGCGCAGCACAAGTGCGCCAACCTCCTCGGTCATCGCGGCGAGCAGGCTGTTACGGTCGCCAGGACTGAGGTGTCCCTCGCGCTCGGGGCGCGCCAGCGCGATCTTGATGTTGACCTCGACGTCGGACGTGTTCACGCCGGCCGAATTGTCGATGGCGTCGGTGTTGAGCTTGACGCCCTTCTGCGCCGCCTCGATACGGCCGCGCTGGGTGACGCCGAGATTGGCGCCTTCGCCGATCACCCGCGCACGGACATCGGCGCCCGCGATGCGGATCGGATCGTTGGCGCGGTCGCCGGCCTGATCATCGCTTTCCGAGGACGAGCGAATATAGGTGCCGATGCCGCCAAACCACAGGAGGTCCACGCGGGCCTTGAGGATCGCTGTCATCACCTCGAACGGCGTGGCCTGCGGCTTGTCGAGATCAAGCAGTGCGCGCACTTCCGGTGCAAGCGGGATCGCCTTGAGCGAGCGCGAGAACACGCCACCGCCTTGCGAGATCAGGGACTTGTCATAGTCCTGCCAGCTCGATCGCAGCAGGCCGAACAGGCGCTTGCGTTCGGCGAGGCTGATCGCCGGTTCAGGCGATGGATCGATGAAGATGTCGCGGTGATCGAACGCCGCGACGAGCTTCGTCGCCGGCGAGAGCAGCATGCCGTTACCGAAGACATCGCCCGACATGTCGCCGACGCCGGCAACCGTGAACGGCTTGGTCTGGATGTCGGTGCCAAACTCGCGGAAGTGACGCTTGACCGCCTCCCATGCGCCTCGTGCCGTGATCCCCATCTTCTTGTGGTCGTAGCCCTGGCTGCCGCCGGAGGCGAAGGCATCGCCGAGCCAATGGTGCTTCTCGGTCGAGATCGCGTTGGCGATGTCGGAGAAGGTGGCGGTGCCCTTGTCGGCTGCGACGACCAGGTAGGGGTCGTCACCGTCATGCCGCACGGTCGAGTCGGGCGGCACTATGGTGTCGCGCTCAAGATTGTCAGTGAGTTCGAGCAGCGTGCGAACGAAGATACGATAGGCTTCGGTGCCTTCCGCCATGAAGTGGTCGCGACTCGAGGGCGACGGCAGGCGCTTGGGCACGAAGCCGCCCTTCGCGCCGACCGGCACGATCACGGCGTTCTTCACCTGTTGTGCCTTCACGAGGCCCAGGATCTCGGTACGGAAATCCTGCGGCCGGTCGGACCAGCGCAGACCGCCCCGCGCGACCTTGCCGAAGCGCAGATGAATGCCTTCGACGCGGGGCGAGTAGACGAAAATCTCGTACAGTGGTCGCGGAGCCGGCAGGGCCTCGATCTTGCGCGCGTCGAACTTGAAGGAGATCACCGGATGCGGGTGCCCGTCCTGACCGACCTGCCACAAATTGGTGCGGATGGTTGCCTGCACCAGATTGGTGAAGCGGCGCAGGATGCGGTCTTCATCGAGCGAGGCGACGGAATTGAGCTGCTCCTCGATCTCGGCGACGAGGACCATCTCGCGCGACGACCGCTCCGCAATCGTGAGTCCAAGGCGCGGATCGAGGCGGCCCTGGAACAGGGCAACGATGTTGGCGGTAATCGCGGCATTCTTGCGCAGTGTCTCCCACATATAGTCCTGGGTGAACGGAGCGCGGATCTGATGGAGGTAGCGCGACAGCGCGCGGATCGTCGATACTTCCCGCCAGCTCAGGGCTGTGCGCAGGATCAGTGCGTTGAATCCGTCGGATTCGGCGCGATCGCGGACCACTGCCATGATCGAGGCTTCCAGACGATGGTTGAATTCATCGTTGATTGCGATCGGCTTTCCGTCGCTGGTCTCGATTGTCATATCGTGCAGCCATGCCGGCGACTGCCAGGTGCGTGGCACGATCTGATAGGTGCGTTCGTTGACCACGTTCAGGCCGTGATTTTCAATCACCGGCACGCGATAGGATAGCGACAGCGGCGTGGCGTCCGAGAAGACCTTCAGGCCGAATCGTCTGGGATCGTCGTCCCCCTCGAGGCGGTAAACCGAAATCGTCACCGGTCTGGCTGAGGAGAGCTTTTCGATGGTTGCGATGTCGGCGAGCGCCTGTTCGGCGCTGAATATCTCGGTGTAGCCGGCGGAAAAGGCCTGGGCATAACGGCTTGCGAGCATGCGCGCCCGCATGCCATCTGCAGACGCAGCCAGCGCGACCTTCAACTTGTCGGCCCAGGTCTCGGCAATGGCGCTGATCCCGGCTTCGAGGGTCGGGCGTTCGACCACCGGAGTTTTACCTTCATATCGGCCGATGATGTAGTGGACGCGCGCAAGCGAACCTTCCGGGAAGGATACGTAGGAGGCCGACAGGATCCCCTTGTAGACCTGCGACAGGAAGGCGCCGACGCGCGTGCGCACGTCGGTGTCGTATTTGTCGCGCGGAATGAAGCAGAGGATGGAGACGAAGCGATCGAACTTGTCCACGCGTGCCAGCACCCGGACGCGGGGGCGCTCATAGAGGATCAGGATCTCCACGACGAAATTGTAGAGCGTGTCGACGTCGATCTGAAACAGATCGTCGCGCGGATAATCTTCGAGAATATGCGTCAGCGCCTTGCCCGAATGGCTATTCGGGTCGAAGCCGGCACGCTGCAGCACCTGCACCACTTTGTGGCGCGCATAAGGGATTTGCTTGACCGAGCGGGTATAGGCACCGGAGGTGAACAGACCGACGAGGCGCAATTCCCCTTCGAGCCCGCCGTCGGGCGTGTAGAGCTTGATGCCCACATAATCCATCCGGATGCGGCGATGAACGCGGCTGGAGACGTTGGCCTTGATGACGATGAGGAGGCTCGGCTCCCGCATGAACTCGCGAATTTCCGACGTCATCACCACCATTTCGTGACCGCGGCGCAGGACCTTCACCTCGGGATCGCGCAGGATGCCGAGGCCCTCACCGGTCGTGATGTCGTCCGACGCATCGCTGTCGGGCGAGAAACGATATTCGCGCACGCCCAGAAAGGTAAAATTGTCTAAGCACAGCCATTGCAGGAACTGGCTGGCTTCGGCGATCTCGTCGATCGGCAGCGGAGGCGGATCGGTCGCGAAGGTCTTGATCGCCTGCTCGATGCGGGCACGCATGGGCTTCCAGTCGGTGACGCAGGCGCGCACGTCATTCAACGTCATGGTCAGCTCATCAACCAGCTTTTGGCGGTCGGCGTCGACGTCCATGCGGGCGATGTGCAGATGAATGAGGCTTTCGCGGGCGCCCTTTGCTCCCTCCAGGGCTTCGCCATGGAAGCGCATCAGCTTGCCTTGCTCGTCGCGCTCTACCGCGATGATCGGATGAGCGACCAGGGTGACCTCGATGCCCTGCTCGGCAAGCTCCGCCAGGGTGGAATCGAACAGGAACGGCATATTGTCGTTGAGAATTTCGAGCACGGAGATCTCGCGGCCATCCGGCATCATCGGATTGACGATGCGAATATCGGCGTGACCCGCCGTGCGCCGCTGTACGTGCTCCCAGGCCTGCTCGGCCAGGAAGGCCAGCGAAGCGGCGTCGTGGTTGGCGAGATCCTCGCTGTTGGTGTGGCCGAACAGGAGTTCGGCGAAAGTCCGGGGCGTGTTGCCTAGCTGTAGGCTTCCCGTTGCATCGCGAATGAGGGTCGACCGGGCCTTGTCGTCGCGCCACGCTTCCATAACGTCCTCCATCTCTCGCCGCGTCCGATCGCAATCGCGATCATCAGCTTGCTTCTGGAGTTCATCACTTCGAGCGCCGTCATCTTGACCGCGATCCGGCGCCGCGAAATCTGCCCTCGGCACCTGATCTTACCACTCCGAGCGGTCAAGGCGCGCGGAGTCGTGGCGAAAAGCCCTACGACCGCTGCGTCGTCGGCGCCATGATAAATCGTAAGTACATTCAATGACATACGAGTTCGCAGTTTTGTTCGGAGTGGCGCACCGTGTTCCTGGCGTCGGTCATCTCCGAGATGTAGCTACTTCCCGAGCTACTACCTTGGGTCGCTGTACGTGTCCGGCTGCGACTGATATGATCGTAAGACGGTAAACGGCAGCTCGCCATCCAACCTTTCCGCGACGCTGGCCTTCTGATCGGATCTCGATCCCGCTCGCGCTCCTTCGCTTTGCTTCGACATAACGCCGAGTTGGCCAAATAGCTGCCGCGTCCCCGCTCACACTGGGAGTTGTGCCATGGCTGCATCGGATTGGCGTCTCGAAGGCGAATGGATGAAGAATTGCACTTGCGCGTTCGGCTGCCCCTGCGATTTCAATGCGCCGCCTACCAAGGGCTATTGTAAGGGCATGGTCGGCATGCGGATTGCCAAAGGGCATTTCGAGGGGACCAGGCTCGACGGTCTCTGCTTTGCGATCACGGTCGATTTCCCCGGGGCGCTGCATGAGGGCAACGGGACAATCCAGCCCATCATCGACGAACGCGCCACGGCGGAGCAGCGTCAGGCGATGTTCGAGATCTTTTCCGGCAAGCATTCAGCCGAGGGCACGCTGTTCCAGATCGTCAGCATGATCGTCACCAAGATCCACGATCCGGTGTTTGCGCCGTTCGAGTTTTCCTTCGACAAGGACGGGCGCGTCGCCAAGCTCGTGGCCAAGGGCGTGCTCGAGACCGATGTCGAGCCGATCAAGAATCCGGTGACGGGTCAATCGCACCGCATCCAGGTGGTCATGCCGGAGGGCTTCGAGCACAGGGCCGCCGAGGTTGCGTCCGCCAACATCCGCTCGACCGGCGCGATCCCATTCGAGACCAAGGGCACACACAGCTCGCTCGCGAATGTCGTGCAGACGCCCGACGGCGTTGCGGCATGATGCAGCGCCGACATCGGGATGAGATCTCGATGTCGGCTCCTCATCGCGATCCCGGACAAGTCCATGCAGGGGCGCTTGATGCTGGAACATCTGCTCCGTCGCGACCGGCAGGTCGTCGCGATCGGGACCGCCGCAGTGGCGGCGCTCGCCTGGGCCTATCTTGCGAGCGGTGCCGGCATGGATACCGAGATGATGGCGGACATGCCGGACATGGCGCCGATGCCTTGGACGCCGCTCTATGCCGCGCTGCTGTTCGTGATGTGGTGGGTGATGATGATCGCGATGATGGCGCCGAGTGCAGCGCCCACCGTTCTGTTGTATGCGACCGTCAAGCGCAAGCAGGAGACCGAGTCCCGCGCCGCGATCGATGCCTGGATCTTCCTTGCCGGCTACCTCGTGGCATGGGCCGGGTTCAGTCTTGCTGCGGTCCTGGCGCAAGGGGCGCTCGAACGCTACGGGCTGTTGTCGATGGCGATGGCAAGCACCAGCGCGATCCTGGGCGGCGGCATCCTGGTTGCCGCGGGGCTCTATCAGTTCACGCCGCTCAAGCATTCCTGCCTGCGCTATTGTGAGAGTCCGTTGTTGTTTCTCAGCCGGCACTGGCGGCCCGGCACGCTCGGAGCGTTCCGGATGGGACTTCGCCACGGCAGCTACTGCATCGGCTGCTGCTGGTTTCTGATGGTATTGCTGTTCGTCGGCGGCGTGATGAATCTGACCTGGATCATCGGCATCGCGCTCTATGTCGCCGCTGAGAAGCTGCTGCCGTTCGGCCGACGATTGAGTCATGCGGCGGGCGCGATCCTCGTCCTGTCCGGTATGATCGTCCTGGCACGCGCGATGTGAGAAACCGGTACAGAGTTGAAATATCGTCTCCCATTTTACCAATACCGCGTGGTTAACAGCGGACCTCCGTGATCATACGGAGATCGAAAGTTAAAGAATTGACCTCGGCCCGAACCGAAACTTAAGGCTGTGATGCCTAGCTTTGGGCTATGAACCGGTCCGCGCGCCGCTTTCGGCCGCGCTGGTCCCCGGGGCAATCGAGGCAGAGACGGGCGATGCCACTACTGGCGGTGAGCGCAGTTCTGCCCTGGCGGCCGAGGCGAGGGCGCATTTCGTGATTCCGGCAAGGTCAGTCCGCAGAGCCGGAAGAACGATTCTGCGGAATGCTCCGCTGCAGATCGCATTGTTCTTCCTGCCCCTGATCTGGATCGGCTATTTCGCGATCACGTCATCGGAACGCACGGATGCGGTCGAGCAGGCGCGGTCGCACGGCAACAGCGTCGCCGAATTGTTCGAGGAGAACACCGAGCGCATCTTCGAGCGGGTGGATCAGTCGTTGCTGGTGGTGCGAGCGCTCTACGCCCAGGATCCGATGACCTTCAGCCTGAAGTTCTGGTCCGACAAGGCCCGCATCGCCACCGGTGACGTCGTCCAGTTCGCCCTGATCGGCTTGGACGGGTACATGATCGAGACGACGGCGGGCTATTCCGGCCCGCCGCTCTACCTCGGCGATCGCGAACACTTCATTCATACCATGTCGCAGTCCGAGGATCGCCTCTACGTGGGCAGGCCGGTGCTGGGCCGCGCGTCCAACAAATGGACCATACAGGTTGCAAGGAGGATCTTCGACCTCGCAAGGAATCCGGCAGGCGTGGTCGTCGGCTCGATCAGCGTCGAGGTGGTCGGCCGGTTCTACGACACCGCAAAGCTCGGCGCCGGCGGAACGCTGGTGCTCAGAAACGCAAACCAGGTCGTGCTCGCCGCGCGCGGCATCGATGCGGATACCGTGTTGGGGCAACGTTCGCCGAACCGCGTCGAAGGCGAGCTGGGGGACGGCTTCTACGCCCAATACTGGAACGAAAACCGCCCCAACCGCCCTGACAGGCTGGTGACCGCACGCAGATCGCGGCTCTTTCCACTCATCTTCACCGTAGGTATCTCGGAGCGCGAGATCTATTCGCGCGCGGACGCCAGGCATAAGGTCTATCTCGGCGGCGCGCTGCTGCTCACGTTCATCATTCTGACTGCGATGCTGTTCTACTGGCGGCGCCAGTTGGCGCTCGATCGCGCCCAGCGCGAGCTGCGCGAATTTGCCAGCAAGTTCGAAGATGCGCTCAGAAACCTTCCCCAGGGGTTGAGCATGTTCGACGGCGGCGACCGCCTGATCGCATTCAATCGGCAATGGATCGAGCTTTACGGCCTCGCGCCCGAGGAGATTCGAATCGGCATGGATTTCCGCGAAGTGTTTGCGAGACAGACCGCCGTCCTCGACGTCGGGGCTTACCTGGCCGATCTGAAGCAACGGCTCACCCAGTCGGAGCACACCTCGAACACCGTGCAGTTTCCGGATGGGCGGGTTGTCTATATTTCCTACGGACGGCGCGAGGGTGGCGGGTGGGTCGCCACCCATGAAGACATCACCGAACGCAAGGCATCCGAGGATCGAATCGAAAGGCTGGCGCATTACGACAGCTTGACCGGACTTTGTAATCGCAATCTGTTCAAAGAGCGCATCGACCAGGCGCTCGCGGAGTCCGGCGCCTCGGAAGCTCCCTTCGCCGTGCTCCTGCTGGATCTCGACAAGTTCAAGTCGGTCAACGACGCGCTCGGTCACCAATGTGGCGATGCGTTGCTGAAGCAGGTCGCGGACCGGATCAAGGCGCAGATATGCGACACCGACACGGCGGCGCGGATTGGCGGCGACGAGTTTGCCGTAATCTTCGCACCGGGCCGGCCCGCGATGCAGGACGGGGCCGCCAGCCTCGCCGCGCGGCTGGTCAAGGCCATCGCCGAGCCTTGTCACATCGACGGCCATCCCGTCGTGATCGGCTGCAGCATCGGCCTTGCTCTCGTGCCCGAGCACGGCACGCGCGTCGATGAGATTCTTCGCAATGCCGATCTGGCGCTGTACAGCGCGAAGAACGCCGGCCGAAACTGCTTCCAAGTCTACTCGGCGGAGCTCAAGGCCGAGGCCGATCAGCGCAACGTACTCGAGATCGAGCTGCGTGAGGCGATCTGGCGCGAGGAGATCGAGGTGTTCTATCAGCCCGTGATCGAGCTCGGCACCGGCCGCGTGAAGTCGGTGGAGGCGCTGGCGCGCTGGCAGCACGCGACCAGGGGCTTCATTCCACCGGCCGAGTTCATCGCAGTCGCGGAGGCTGGCGGGCTGATCGTCGAGCTCGGCAATCAGGTGCTGGCCAAGGCCTGTCGAGATGCGATGACCATGCCGGCCGATGTCAGGGTCGCGGTCAATCTCTCCGCCCTGCAGTTCGCCGGCACCGATCTCGTCGATACGGTGAGGTTCGCGCTGGCGCAGAGCGGGCTGGCGCAAAGCCGGCTCGAGCTCGAGATTACCGAGAGCGTGTTCCTAGCCGACACGCAGGAAAACCTCAGGACGCTTCAGCGCCTCAAGGCGCTCGGCGTTTCCATTGCGCTCGACGATTTCGGTGTCGGTTACTCGTCCTTGTCCTATCTGACGGCGTTTCCATTCGACAAGGTCAAGATCGACAAGTCCTTCATCGACCGGATTGATCGCAGCGAAACCGTCGCCGTGCTGAAATCCATCGTGCAGCTTGCCAAGACCCTGAAGCTCTCGATCGTTGCCGAGGGCGTCGAGGCTTCCGAACAGGCCGAACGGCTCCGCGCCCTTGGTATCCCGCTCGCCCAGGGCTTTCTCTTCGGCAAGCCTGTGCCCTTGGCCGACCTGTCATGGCAAGGCCCCGCACCGCTGCGGCGACGGCAGGCGGTGGCGTGAGGCGTTCCGGCTCCCGGGTGAGGCCTTCTCTTGCCAGCGACCGCGCATCGCCCTGAGCACCAACAGCTTGTTGGCCGGGCTTGACGAGCCTTCGCAAGGGCTCAGAGAGGGCCATGACGTCAGCTCTCCACCGCCCGTGCATTGCGGGTTGATTCCGGGGCCGGATCGCGCCCGCCCATTCCTGGCACTCTGCTTGCTCAGTCATGACCAAAGCCGGGCCTCGGCGGCGAGGCCCGTTTCAGGTTGAGGCAAGCGATGCAAGAAGTGTCCCGTACTGGTACTGCCGGCGAACTCCGGCTCGATGCGTTGATCGCCGATCTGTGGTGGCGCGTTCGGCTCTTGAATACCGATATTCTCGAAGAGGAAGCCAAAGCCGGGGTGTTCGACGCTCAGCAGCCGACCTATCCGCTGCTTGCGCTTAACCTTCGCGCGCGGCGGGACAATCTGGTCGCCACGATCGGTGTGCTCGAGCGGCGCGCGAAATCGCTGTCGGAAGCGGCTTGAGAGCAGCCTTCGGTGCCATCGGGAGCGGCAGCGATGCCGCGCCTGGCGAGATCGACGCATCGATACCGCGGCAGGCAATGCACGGTCTTCCTTAAAAGCCCGACAATCGCCGATGTCCATTCGCGATTGTGAGGCCTGAGCACGCGCCAGGTTGGCGCCGCCATGCTATGGCTGTTCGCGCAACTTTCCCGCGAGGACTTCCATGCTTCCCATTCCCGCCGACATCTTCACCGAGCCCGAGGACGTCTCGCCCGACGGCCTTGCCAATCTCGGTCCGCTGCGCCGCCTCGCAGGCCGTTGGCAGGCGGACAAGGGCATCGACATCAACCCGAAGGCGGAGGGGCCGGAACGGCGGACCTTCATCGAGCGCATCCGCATGGACCCGATCGATCCGCAGGCCAACGGCCCGCAGCTGCTCTACGGGCTGCGCTATCACATCCACATCAACACGCCGGAGGAAGACATCACCTTCCACGACCAGGTCGGTTACTGGCTGTGGGAGCCCGCGACCGGGCTGATCATGCAGACGCTGGCGATTCCGCGCGGGCAGGTGTTGCTGGCCTCGGGCAAGGCGGGGCCTGACGACAAGACCATCTCGGTCACCGCCAAGCGCGGCGACACCGCCTACGGCATCTGCTCGACCGATTTTCTGGAACAGGCGTTCCGGACCGATTCCTATCGCTGCGATATCACCTTCAACGACGACGGCAGCTGGACCTATCTGATCCAGACCGAGTTGTTCGTGCGCGGCGCGCCGTTCAATCATCGCGACACCAACACGCTGCAGCTGGTCGCGCCGCCAAAGCTCAATCCGCTCGCAATGATCGTCAACGATCGCGCCAAGGGCGATGAGAGCGGCGTTGAGCCGACGGTGTAAAGCGCATTCCGGAGAGTTGCATGAAGCCCTACGTGATCTGCCTGATGCACTCCGGCCTCGACGGCCGCACGCATCCCAGCCGCTGGCGTCCGAAGGGAGCGGGCACCGACTGGTTCGAGAATATCCATGAGGAGCTCGGCGGCGATGCCTGGGTCATCGGCCGCGTCACCGGGTCGGAGTTCGCCAAGGGCCAGCCCTATCCCGCGACTGACATGAAGATTCCGCGCGAAAACTGGTTCGCGCGGCGCGACGCGAAAACCTATGGCGTCGTGCTCGATGCGCAAGGCAAGATCGGCTGGGGGCGCTCGGACATCGGCGGCGATCCCATCGTCGTCGTGCTGACCGAGAGCGTGCCGGATTCGCATCTCGCGGGGCTCCGCGGCGAGGGCGTGTCCTATATCTTTGCCGGCAAGTCGGAAATCGACCTGGCGCTGACGCTGGACATCCTCAATCGCGAGCTCGGCGTGAAGCGTCTCCTGGTCGAGGGCGGCGGCGTCGCCAATGGCGCGTTCCTGCGGGCCGGCCTGATCGACGAATTCAACCTGATCCTCAGTCCCGCGATCGACGGCGCCAGCGGCGCTCCCTTCGTGTTCTCCTCGACGGAGGCGGAGAGCGACAAGCGCGCGCCGATCGCGGCGATGACGCTGGAGAGTACGCGCCAGCTTGGCGGCGGCGTCCTGCTGCTGCGCTATCTGATCAAGAACGATCCGTCAGCCGCAGGCCGGTGAAGCCCGCCATGTCCGAGACATCGGAGCACATCGTCATCGTCGGTGCCGGCGCGGCGGGCCTGATGGCGGCGCGCGAGCTGGCGCGTGCCGGCCGGAAGGTGACGGTGCTGGAGGCGCGCACGCGCTGCGGCGGCCGCATCCATCCGCTGCCGGCTTCGGAGTTCGGCTATCCCGCCGAGGCCGGCGCCGAATTCGTCCATGGCGAGGCGCCGGTCACGCGCGGATTGCTGCGCGAGGCCGGGCTGTCGCTTCGGGAGATCGAAGGCGAGCAGTGGAGCTTTGACGGGACGGGGCTCTCGCGCGAACGGCGCGGCGCTGCCGACGAGGCCAAGCTGCAAGCCGTGCTGAGGGATTTGCAGGACGATCTCCCCGTTGCCGAATTCCTGCGCCGGCATTTTGCCGGGGACGATTATGCGCCGATGCGCCGTTCGATCGAACGGATGGTCGAGGGATACGACGCGGCCGACCCCGAGCGCGCCTCGACGCTGGCACTGCGCGAGGAGTGGATGGATGGCGGGCACGCACCGCAGGCGCGTATCGACGGCGGCTATGGCGCGCTGATCGACGTCCTGGCGGCTGACTGCCGCAGGCATGGGGTCACCATCCATCTCGGCTGCGTGGTGTCGGCGATCGAGGAGGAGGGCCGCGGGGCTGTCGTTCGCTGCGCCGGCGGCGACGGATATGGCTGCGGCCGTGTGATCCTCACCGTGCCGCTGCCTCTGCTGCGCGAGATCGCCCTGCCGGCGAGCGCGCGTGCGAAGCTTGCCGCCACCGGCGACATCGGCTTCGGCAACGTCATCAAGATCCTGCTGCGCTTCGCGCGGCCATGGTGGCGCGAGCGGCAAATGGATCTCGCAGCTATGACTTTCCTGTTGTCCGAAGAGAGGATCCCGGTGTGGTGGACGCAATATCCGAGCCGGCATGCGATGCTCACCGGCTGGTTCGGCGGCCCGCGCACGGTGGAGCTGGACAGCCTCGATCCGCCAGGATTGATCGGGGCCGGGCTCGATTCGCTCGCCGCCATCTTCAGGCTGCCGCGCGAGGACGTCGCGGGCGAACTGGTGGCGGGGGCGGCCACCAACTGGGCGCACGATCGTTTTGCCCGCGGCGCCTATTCCTGGGCGACCCCGCGGACGCGCGCGGCGCAGGCGATTCTGGCGCGCGCCGACGGAAGGGTGCTGTTCTCCGGTGAAGCGCTCTATCGCGGACCCGACATGGGCACGGTGGAAGCGGCGCTGGCGAGCGGCCTGGAGACGGCGGGGATGATCCTGCGGGAATGAATAAAGAGAGGCCCGCATCGCTGCGGGCCCCGTGTCTCAATCGCTGCGGGCCTCGTGTCTCACCAGCGTCCGCCGCCGAAGCTGAACGTCACGCCGGGGCCGCCGCCATAATATCCGTACGGTCCGCCGCCGTAATAGCCGTGATGGCGCGGGTAATAGCCGTAGCTTTGGTAATAAGGCCGGTAGCCGTGCCGCCAATGATGATGGTGACCATGCCAGCGATGGTACCTGCGGTGCGCGCTGATGTCGGTGGTCTGGCTTTCCTGCGCGCTCTGCTTCGCGCTTGAACTGCCGGCCGCGTTCGCCGCCGATCCGCCGCCAAGCGCCGCAGCTCCGACCGCCATCGCGACAATGAGATACTTCATGTCATCACTCCAGTTGAATGTCGTGAGACAACGAATAGGCGCCGGCTGCGTTCCGGCGTCGAAACGACGCAGACGCTGGTTCCGATGAACGTACGTTAACGTTCGTGAATGATTCAACTCGCGCGATCGATCGTCGCGCCGCCTTGCCTTAGTATCGCCCCAGATCTTACGCCGCGACGAATGACGCGATCATCTCACCGGTCTTCACGATGCGGGCGAGCTCGCCGTTGATGGCGTCCGGAATACCAAAATTGCGCGAGCCGTGTGCTCACGGATGCGGATCGGGAAAGCCGTGGCGTTCGGAGAGTGCGGCGAGGATCGCGTCCTTGTCGGCGATGAAGGCGCGGCCCTGATGGCTGCCGGTCTGATGCGGCGATGTCGCTCCGTCTGCAAGCACCAGCAGCGGCAGCGACTGGTTCTGCTCGCCGACCAGTGTGATCACCGGCTGCCGCGGGCGCGGCCACGGAATGCGCTCGACATCGAGCTTTGCGGCAAGTTGCGGAAACGAGGCCAGCACGCCCTCGATCAGCGCGCAATGCCAGCAATAGAACAGGCGCCCCGGAAAAGCCGGGTCCTCGAAACCCGGGCGCAGCAGAAACAGGCGGTCGCGCGTCATGGGTCGCTCCAAAGCATGGCCGCCTTGCTGAGGATCAAAGCGGCAAGGACTGGCCGGCCTAGTGTCGAGACACCAAATGGTTGGGAATCGATGCGATGCGAGAGAACGCCATGCCGGGGCCGACGAGTCAACCGGACGGCCTTGCCGGGGTCAGGACGCTGCCGCAGCTGCTGCGCTGGCGCGTCAAGGCGACGCCGGCGGCGGAGGCCTATCGCCATTTCGACGCGAGCTCGCGGCGCTGGGTCAGCCAGTCCTGGCGCGAGATCGATGCGGAATTCGAGCTGTGGCGGCGGGCGCTCGCCGCGGAGGCCCTCGCGCCGGGCGAACGTATCGCCATCCTGATGCCGAACGGCGTTGCGCATATCGCCATGGACCAGGCGGCGCTGTCGCGCGGCCTGGTGCCGGTGCCGATGCACGCCGTCGACAACCCCGACAGCATCGCCTACGTCCTGGTCGATTCCGGCGCGCTGCTCTTGTTCATCGATACGCTGGAGCGCTGGCAGGCAATCGTGGCGACCGGCCAGCCGCTCGACCATCTCAAGCGTGTCGTCTGCGCGGATGCAGGCGGGCTCATCACGCCGGATGCGCGCATCGTCGGGCTCGACCACTGGCTCGCGCAAGCACCTGGCGCGACCGCGCCGCTGCCCGATGTCGCGATCGAACCAGACGATCTCGCCGCCATCGTCTACACCTCGGGCACCACCGGGCGGCCGAAGGGGGTGATGCTGTCGCATGGCAACGTGGTCGCCAATGTGAAGGCGATCGCGCGCCGCCTCAAAGCCGAGCCGCACGACGTCTTCCTCTCCTTCCTGCCGCTCTCGCACACTTTCGAGCGCACCGGCGGGTATTACTATCCGATCGCGGTCGGCGCCTGTGTCGCCTATGCGCGCTCGGTGCCGCAACTCTCGGAGGATCTGAAGCATGTGCGGCCGACGGTGCTGGTCTCGGTGCCGCGGATCTACGAACGGATCTACGCGCTGATCATGCAGCATCGCGCATCAGCGGGCTGGATCGAGCGCACGCTGCTCGATCTCGCCATCGCCGTCGGCGGGCGGCGCTTCGACGCGCGGCAGCGGCATGGCGTGCCGTCGCTGCTGGACCGGCTGGCCTGGCCGCTGCTGAAGCGTCTCGTCGCCGACAAGGTGCTGGCGCAGCTCGGCGGCCGCCTGCGCGTCGCGGTCTGCGGCGGCGCGCCGATCGCGGAGCCCGTCATCGGCCTGTTTCTCGCGCTCGGGCTCGACGTGCTCCAGGGCTACGGCATGACGGAGACCTCGCCGGTGGTCTCCGTCAATATTCCCGACGACAACGATCCGCATTCGGTCGGCCACGTCCTCGACGGCGTCGAGGTCAGGCTGGGCGAGAACGACGAATTGCTGGTGCGCGGCCCCAGCGTGATGCCGGGCTACTGGCGCAAGCCGGAGGAAACGCGGCGCGCCAAGGACGCCGACGGCTGGCTGCACACCGGCGACCAGGCCCGCATCGAGAATGGGCGCATCACCATTACCGGTCGCATCAAGGACATTCTGGTCACCTCCACCGGCGAGAAGATCGCGCCGGTGGATCTGGAGACTGCGATCCTCGCCGATCCCTTGTTCGAGCAGGCGCTGGTGGTCGGCGAACAGCGGCCGTTCCTCGCCGCATTGGTCGTGCTGAATGCCAAAGCCTGGGCCGAGGAGAAGGAACGGCTGGCGGCGCGCGGCCAGCAAGGCGGCGCGGCGGAGCGGGCGGCGCTGCTGGCCAGGATCGCCGCGGCCGTGAAAGCCTATCCGTCCTACGCGACACCGCGCGCGGTGTGGTGGACGCTGGATCCGTGGACCATTGCGGCGGGCCTGCTCACGCCGACGCTGAAGAACAAGCGGCCGGCGCTCGAACGCCGCTTCGCGGACGAGATCGAGCACATCTACGCGAGGAAGGCGAATGTTTCGCCTCCTCCCCCGAGGGCGCTCACATCCTCTTGAACGCTGCGTCCGACGCGCTTGATCCAGCGCAACTTGCAGCGCGGCCTCCGCATGCAATGTCGCCGTCGAAAATTCGTACGGCAATCGAGGCAAGTCATGAAGGCGTATTTCATCGGCGGCGGCATAGGATCGCTCGCGGGCGCGGCGTTCCTGATCCGCGACGCACACCAGGCGGGGCGTGACATCGTGATCTACGAGGCGCAGCCGCTGGTCGGCGGCAGCCTCGACGGCGCCCAGCTCGCGAACGGCGCCTATTCGCTGCGCGGCGGCCGCATGCTCACCACCGACCACTACGAATGCACCTGGGACCTGCTCTCGAGCATCCCCTCGCTGCAGCATCCGGGCCTCAGCGTGCGCGACGAGACCATCGCCTTCAACGTGGAGAATCCTGCGCACTCGCAGGCGCGGCTGGTCAACCGCAACCGCTTCAAGGTCGACGTCTCGCATATGGGCTTCTCCGCGCGCGACCGGCTGGAGCTGCTGCGGCTCACCGAGGCCTCGGAAGAGGCGCTCGGCAACAGCCGCATCACCGACTGGCTGTCACCCGGATTCTTCGATTCCAATTTCTGGTACATGTGGCAGACCACCTTCGCCTTCCAACCCTGGCACAGCGCGGTCGAGCTGAAGCGTTATCTGCATCGCTTCATGAACGAGTTTCCGCGTATCGAGACGCTCGCCGGCGTCAAGCGCACCGTCTACAATCAATATGACGCGATCGTGCGGCCACTCGCCGACTGGCTGAAGCGCCAGGGCGTGCAGTTCGTGCGCGGCACGCGCGTCACCGACATGGCGTTCGAGGCCGAGGGCGCGCGCTTGCGCGTGCGCCAGCTCACGCTCGACCGCGACAGCCGCACGGCCAACGTCCGGCTGGAAGACGACGACATCGTCTTCTTCCAGAACGGCTCGATGACGGACGCCTCGAGCCTGGGCACGATGGCCGAACCGCCGCCGCGCCTCACCAAGAAGGACAGCCAGGGCTGGGCGCTGTGGGAGACGATCGCGCAGGGCCGTCCCGAATTCGGCAATCCGGCCGCCTTCAACACGTCGATCCCGGAATCCTACTGGCTGTCCTTCACCGTCACCTGCCGCGATCCGCTGTTCTTCGACCGGATGGAGGCGTTCTCCGGCAACCGGGCCGGCACCGGCGGCCTGGTGACGTTCAAGGATTCCAACTGGCTGATGTCGGTCGTGCTCTATCACCAGCCGCATTTCGTGGGACAGCCGAACAACGTGCAGGTGTTCTGGGGCTATGCGCTGCATCCGGACCGCGTCGGCAATTTCGTCGCCAAGCCGATGTCCGATTGCGGCGGCGCGGATATCCTGAAGGAGCTGTGCGGTCACCTGAATTTCGATGCGGCCGTGTTCGACGACGCGATCTGCATTCCCTGCCGCATGCCCTACATCACCAGCATGTTCATGCCGCGCCATCTGGCCGACCGGCCGCTGCCGGTGCCGAAGAACTCGGTCAACCTCGCCTTCGTCAGCCAGTTCGTCGAGATCCCCGACGACGTCGTGTTCACCGTCGAATATTCGGTGCGGGCGGCGCAGATGGCGGTCTATCAGCTGATGAAGATCGACCGCCCGGTGCCGCCGGTGACGCGGCACGACAAGTCGCTCGCGGTGATCTTCGCGACGCTGGAAAAGGCGTTCGCGTGAAGCTGTTCTCCCTCGCCCCGTTCTTACGGGGAGAGGGGTGGGGTGAGGGGCTTTCTTCACAAATGCGGTGGCAGATGGACTCGCGGAGGCTCCCCCTCACCCGGAATTTGCTGGCGCAAATTCCGGCCTCTCCCCGCAAGCGGGGAGAGGCGAGAAGAGCTACTTGAACGGATCCTGGATCGAGGGCGAGGACTGCCGGATGCGGCGCACGCTGACCGGCGTGCCGTCGGAGACGAACAGCAATTCGTAGCGCCGGCCCTCACTGTCGGTGGCGGAGCAGGTGACGTCGTTCACCTTCCTGGCGGCGAAATTGCCGGTCTGGCGGCAGAGGCCGGTGGAGGTCTGCTCGGCCGGCACCGGCAGGCCGTCGACCTTGGGGCGGTGCTTGGAGTTGAGCAGCATGCGGTCGATCCGCAGCTCGTAGGAATTGTCGTCGGCACGCTTGCCGTTCTCGCCGGAGAACGACACGACGTGGCTGTCGTCGGCGGGATCGTCGACCGCGACCGCGAAATTGACCCGGCCTTTGTCGCCATGGGCGTAGGCCACCGTCTTGCAGGCAAAGGTGCGGCCGGCGACCTTGAACGTCTTGCATTGGCCGGACATCAGCGCCAACAGGTCAATGAGCCCATTCTGCTGCGCCGGCGGATTGTTGACCGGGATCGGGCTGGAAGTCTCGGCAAAACAAGGACTTGCCAAAGCCATGGTCAAGGCGGCGAGAACCGGTCGGCAGAGGCGCATCGTCGGGCTCGTGTGCCAGAGGGCCGTGGCGGCGGAGGAAAAGTTCCGCACCATAACCATCGAACCGCAAATTGGTTGCGATCCCGTTTGTTCTGCAACACCCGCCTGGAATACCACCGCACCACCCCGACGGCGATTCGCCCACATCGCCCAACCTGTCCGCCCGGCACTTGCCGCCAGGCCGGTGTTTTTTTCGTGGCGGAGCTAGCCCGTGGCCGCATGCCAGCGCGTGTCGCGAAGCGATGGCCGGCGGTGCAGGCGGGCGTCCAGCAGGGCGCGGGCGCGGTGCAGCTCGTCGCTGCGCATGAGCGCGACGATGTAGGTGTCCTCGATCAGCTCGCGCTGGGCGTGGCTGCCGCCGATCCGCACGACCTCGGCGAGAACAGGCGCGAGCGTTTGCACGCATGAGGCGTAGTCCTGGTCGGCAAAGGCCGCCAGCGCGCGGACGATCGCCGGCACGACGGGGCCGGCCGGCAGCTTGCCCTCGGCGAGCCGCTGCTCGATCGTCGCAAGGCGCGCGGTGAGCGCCACGTGGTCTTGCGTCGCCGCCGCGAACAGCGCCATGTGAACGTCGGCGAAGGGCAGGCTCGACTTCGGAAACATTTTTTGCGCGCAGGCGTCGGCTTCCTGCCACAGCGTCTTCGGCACGGTGTGGCCGTACGCCGACAGGCGCCAGAGCAGCGAGGCGGCGTCGGTGACGACGTTGAGCGGCGGCGCCTGCGTGACCGCCGGCTGAAGCACGTCGGCATAGATCGCGAGCGCGCGCGCCGAATCGTCCTGCTCGAGCGCGCCGAGCGCCTGGTGCCAGCGGATATGGCCGTGCAGGATGCCGGCGCGGTCGTAAGTCGGAATCCAGTCGTCGACGAGGCGATCGGCCGCCTCGATCGAGCCGTCCTCGAACATCGCGTGCAGCACCGCATGCGCCGCATGGGCGTTCGCCCGGCGCAAACTGAAGCCGCGCTCGGTCACGCTGCGGCCGCGGGCGACATCGCCATTCTCGGTCATGGCCCAGCCGGCCATGGTCAGGAACCACCAGTCCTCGCCGTAATGCTGCGCGACGCGCTCGCACAGCTCATGCCGCGCGCGATCGTGATCGGCCATGCCGGAGAAGGCGAACAGGCCGAACGCACCGAGCGGCAGCGACAGCACCAGGGCATCGCGCGGCCAGCTCTCGATGTGCTTCAGCGTCGATGCAATCGCCTCATTCAGCCGGCCCTCGATCGACAGCGCCAGCGTCTCGACATGCGAGCGTTCGCGCTCCGTGCCGCGCCTGGCGACCAGCTCGCGTGCGAGCGCCGACTTGCTCCGTGCCAGATCGCCTTGCTGGTAGAAGGCGTGCACGCGGGCACGGGCGATATGAGGCAGCGCGAAGTCGGGATCGGCGGCAATCGCGCGCTCCAGCGTCTCGGCCATGCCGGTCCACCCCGAGAGCATGAGGTCGACGCCGTCGCGATAGGCGTCAGCAGCCGCATCGGAGGCGGTTGAGAGCGGCAGGCCGTAGCGATCTTGATGCGCCATCGTCGTCTCCGAGAGGTCACGCCGTCCGGGCGCGACGGCCTTCGATCGGGTAGGCGGGATCGTTGTAGCCCGGCGTCGAGGGATGGCCCGGGGCGACCAGGCGGTCGACCAGTGCCTCGTCCTCCGCAGTGAAACGATAGTCGAGCGCGCTGATGTAGCCGTCCCATTGCTCTTCGGTGCGCGGGCCGGCAATGATCGAGGAGACGAAGGCGGAGTTGAGCACCCAGGCAACCGCGAACTGGCCGGCGGTGATGCCCTTCCTCTCCGCGTGCGCCTTGATCTCCTGCGCGAGCTGGAGCGATTCCGGCCGCCATTCGGTCTGCATCATGCGGGTGTCGTTGCGCCCCGCGCGCGTCTCCTTGTCGGGGGCGGCGTCCGGCTTGTACTTGCCGGTGAGCACGCCGCGCGCCAGCGGACTGTAGGGGACGATGCCGAGGCCGTAATAGGCGCAGGCCGGGAAGTGCTCGACCTCGGGCATGCGGTTCATGGCGTTGTAATAGGGCTGGCTCACCGCGGGACGGTCGATGCCGAGCCGGTCGCAGATGTTGCAGATCTCGGCGACGCGCCAGGCGCGGTAGTTGGAGACGCCGAAATAACGCACCTTGCCTGCGCGGATCAGATCGCCCATCGCGCGCACCGTCTCCTCCAGCGGCGTCGCCTGGTCTTCCTTGTGCAGATAGTAGATGTCGATGTGATCGGTGCCGAGCCGCTTCAGGCTCTCGTCCGCGGCCTGCAGCACCCAGCGCCGTGACAGGCCGACGCGATTGGGATCATCGCCCATCGGGTTGGCGAGTTTGGTCGCGAGCACCCAGGCGTGCCGGTCGTCGGCAATGGCGCGGCCGACGACCTGTTCGGATGCGCCTTTCGAATAGGCGTCGGCCGTATCGATGAAGTTGATGCCGGCCGCGCGCGCCTTGTCGATGATCCGCTTCGACGCGGCTTGATCGGTTGGCCCGCCGAACATCATGGTGCCCAGACAGATCGGCGACACTTTCAGGCCGGAGCGGCCGAGCTGGCGGTATTGCATGGGCTATTTCCTCAATCGTTCGATGGGGCGCAGCATAGCCAGCCACGCCCGTCATTGCGAGCGACGCGAAGCAATCCAGAGATGCATCTGCGGAAAGATGTTGGATTGCTTCCGCCTTCGCCAAGGCTTCGGCGGACAAGTCGCTGCGCTCGCAATGACGTTGTGAGGAGGACAGCCCCAACCTCCTCTCGTCGTCCCGGACAAGCGAAGCGCAGATCCAGGACCCAACCACAGGGAGTGGTTTGGCGAAGGCTCGGGATGGCCTGCGCGCAACAACTACTCCCTGGGGTTATGGATCCCCGCGTTCGCGGGGACGACAGGGGAGTGTGTGGCTGCGATGGTGGCAGCCTGACCCGCCGCCCCTCTACCCCGGCCCCTTCAAGATCTTGAACACGCCGTTCGCCATCACGATGCAGCGGTCGTCGACCGTCACCTCCGTGCTCATGAAGATCAGGCTGCGGGTCGAGCGCACCACGCGCGGGCGCGAGATCAGGATGTCGCCGATCTGGCCGGCCTCGACGAAATGAGTGTCGAGCTGCACGGTCGCCATGAACTCCTTGCCGGAGACGTAGCGGGCGGTCATGCCGCAGGTGCGGTCGGCGAAGGTCATCATCACCCCGCCCTGGACCATGCCGCGGCGGTTGTGGTGCTTGTCCTCGGTCGCGAGCGCGAATTCGTAATGGCCGTCGACCTTGCGCTCCCACAACGGGCCGACCAGGTGCACGAAGCCGGTGGTCTCGAGGATGCTCCAGCCCTCTGATTTCAGCCTTGTCGCGGCCCTGCTCGTCATCGCTCCGTCCATCCCTGCAACGCTGTCTCGCCTCGTTTCATCAGATGCGGTCCTGGTGTAGTCAAGCACCATGAGACCTTTCGACGATGCCACCCGGCGGAATATCGCAGAGGCCTGCGCCTCCTTCGCGCGGCTGCCTGACCTGGCTGAGCCGTCGGCGCTGAAGCGCGCCGCGGTGGTGCTGGCGCTGACCGAATCGAGCGACGGCGACGACACCGCCTTCCTGCTCACCAGGCGTGCCTCACACCTGCGTGCGCATCGCGGCCAATGGGCGTTGCCCGGCGGACGCTGCGATGCCGGCGAGTCGCCGGTCGAGGCGGCGTTGCGCGAGCTCGACGAGGAGCTCGCGCTCAAGCTTTCGGCCGAGGCGGTGCTCGGCCTGCTCGACGATTATCCGACCCGCTCCGGCTATCTGATCACGCCGGTCGTGGTTTGGGCGGCCGACAGTGCCGCGATCATTCCGAACCCGGACGAGGTCGCCTCCGTCCATCGCATCGCGCTCGACACGATCGAACGCGACGAGGCCTTCGATTTCGCCGCGATCCCCGAAAGCACCCGCCGCGTGATTCGGTTCCATCACCAGATGAGCCTGATCCACGCGCCGACGGCGGCCCTGATCTACCAGTTCCGCGAGGTGCTGGCGGGACGGCACACCCGCGTCACCGAGCTGGAACAGCCGGTATTCGCCTGGAAGTGATGGTAAACGGCACGTTAACGTGACGGTTACCGGATGCCTGCTAAGAGGGCGGCATGCATCGATCGATTCGAAACACATTGGCGCTGGTTCCACTTGCGCTTGTCCTGATCACACCCGCCGTACGTGGCGGCGAGGCCGACGCTTTGTCGGCGTCCGTGCGCGGCGCCAACGCCCAGCTGCTGTCGCAGCTTTTCGCGCAAGGCGCGGGGGCGTCCCCGGCCGTGCTCGAATATCGCCGCAAGCTCGCCGAGTATCAGGCGGCGCGCGCGGCCTTCGACGCCGAGGCCGGCGCCTATTGGAGCCAGATCTCGGAGAAGCGAAAAGGGCGCAATGCCAAGCGGCGCAGCGGGCAGCAGGTGACGCTCGACGATTACGTGCTGGAGCATCCGCCGCTCTATAACGGGCCGAAGAAGCCGGTGAATCCGGAGCCGGAGGAAACGCCGGACCGGCCGCCCCGCAAGCCTATCCCCGTCGTCGCCGATTTCCTGCGCGCGGCGCAGGAGCTCTACCAGTTCACGCCGCAGCGCCCGTCCAGCGAGGTCGAGTTCAAGCGCGCCTATGCGCGCTACGCGCTCGCCTCCGGGCTGACGCGCGAGCAGGCCGTGCGGGTTTACGCCTTCGAGACCGGCGGCACCGGCAGCCACGACGTGCAGGCGGGAATCGAACATGGCGGCAAGCGCGCGATCTCGACCGCAATGGGCTACAACCAGCTCCTGACCACCAACAGCGTCGAGCTGCTGGCGGAGCAGGGACACGAACTTATTCGCGCGCTCTCCGAGAAAGTGGCGCGGTCGTCAGGACCGGCGCGCCAGGCGCTCGAGCACAAGCTCGTCGTGCTGAAGAAGATGGTCGCGCATGCCAAGGCGGTGCCCGATACCTGGTCGGAGCACGAGAAGATCGGCAATACCGCGCAGGGCTGGGCCATGCATGCGATGGTGCTCGACATCGATGTCGGGCCGATGCTGCAGACGCACAAGCTGCTGACCTCGGTGCTGTTCGCCCGCGCCAAGGGCTACACCCGTCCGCTCACCGCGGCCGAGCTCGAGATGATGAACCTCACCGGCGACGGCACCGGGCTCGACATGGTGACGATGCCGCAGGCCATGCGCGAGCAGGTGCCGACCTCGAACTTCTTCCAGCGCGGCGGCTACGAGCGCAATCCGGTCGCCATCCGCCACAACACAGTGGCCAAGCTGCTGGCGGTCACGGACGATCGGATGGACGTGAACAGCGGCAAACCCGGCGCCAGGGAATTGGCGGCGGCGTTTTAGCTGCTGGCGAGCTGCCGCATCCTCCGCTGTCATGCCCCGGCTCGACCGGGGCATCCAGTACGCCGCGGCCTCTCGATTCAATCACGACGGCCTCTGGAATACTGGATCATCCGCCTTCGCGGGTGATGACACCGAGAGTGTGGCCGCGCATCGTCCCGCCCGCCGCAGCTCCTACTGATCCGGCCCGAACTTGAACTTGCCGTCGCCTTCGAGATAGGGGCCGCTGCGCATGTAGAGCTGGCCGTTCTGGCCGATGAAGAACAGCGTGCCCTTCGGCACCTTCTTGGCGCCCTTCAGCAGCTCGCCGGCATTGCTGGTGCCCATCTTGTAGGAATAGGTCTTGCCGTCCCGGTCATACGCATAGCCCATGTCGGACTTGAGCTCCCAGGGCGTTGCCGTCGATTGCGCGTATGCGGGCGCAGCAAACCCGCCGAGCAGCGTTGCGCATGCGACCGAAACCAGCGCAAATGTCTTCGTTGAAAATGCCATGATCCCATCCTCCCCGTCGTGGGCATCGGGCTTGAACAAATCACGAACGGCGTATCCGGGTCAATTTGCGAAAGCGCCGCAGCGCATCACGTCTTGTCCAGCAGTTTGTGATTTTCCCTCCGTCCCCTCGCGACTATGTTCCGCTTTCCGTCTAGAACGCAACTCGACAAAATTATTGGTGGGGATGATTCGGATGCGCCATGTGATCAAACTTTGCTGGGCTGCTGCATTGTCGTTGACGGCGCTGGCGCCGGCCGCCCGGGCCGATGATTACCAGCTCAGCCACAACCAGCGCATTTCGTGCAGCCGCGGCCTTGCCCCGGGCAAGCTGAACACGGCGACCTGCAAGTCCTACACCTATCTCTTCAACACCAGGACCTCGGAATATTTCCGCTGCCAGGTTTCGCTGGCGCTGACCCGCGACAACAAGGAAGTCATCAACGTCCAGACCGATGGCGGCTGCACCAAGAAGCCGCGCATCTTCGAGACCGACGGGAAGTATGATTTCGATGCGACCGAGACCGAGCCGCCGAACACCAACTCGTTCTTCGGTCCCGGCGGTTATTCGGTCTGGGCCGCCGACGTCGGCACCCAGAAGGTGCGCGGCTGCATCATCATCTCCTCCGGCCTCGGCTCCGACATCTCCAAGTGCCTGGACATGACGTTCCAGTGAGGACGCGCTCGATCGCCTCATAGGCGGTGCACTCCCTCCCCCGCCTGCGGGGGAGGGTCGGGGAGAGGGTGTCTCGGCATCGGGACAATCCCCTAGAGGAGAAAGCCCTCACCCGCGCCTTCGGCGCGACCTCTCCCGCGAGCGGGAGAGGTGACGGAGCCCGCGGCGCGTGCGATTGAGCCTCGCGCTGCGCCACCTCGCCGCACCCACCGGTTCCCAAAGTCGAGTCGGATCGGCCGTTCGCCGCAGTCCTGTTTTGCCTTTTGGATGGGTTGACCCGCATGCCTCATCCAGCCAATTTCGCGCCCGGTTTGGGGAGAACAACAACCATGAAACGGACCATTTTCGGCGTTGCCGCGGCTCTTGCTCTGGCGGCGTCGACACCTTGCGCGCATGCGCAATCCTTCATCAACGTGCTGACCGGCGGCACCTCCGGCGTGTACTACCCGCTCGGGGTCGCGATCGGGAAGATCTACGGCGACAAGATCCCGAACGTGAAGACGCAGGTTCAGGCCACCAAAGCGTCGGTCGAGAATCTGATCCTGCTGCAACAGGGTCGTGGCGAGCTGGCCTTCACGCTGGGCGACTCGCTGAAAGCCGCCTGGAACGGCGAGGAGGAAGCCGGCTTCAAGACCAAGCTCGACAAGCTCCGCACCATCGGCGCGATCTATCCGAACTACATCCAGATCGTCGCGACCGCCGAGAGCGGCATCAAGACGCTGGCCGACCTCAAGGGCAAGAGCCTCTCGGTCGGTGCGCCGAAGTCGGGCACCGAGCTGAACTCGCGCGCGATCCTGGCCGCGGCCGGGATGAGCTACAAAGATCTCGGCAAGGTCGAGTATCTGCCGTTCGCCGAATCCGTCGATCTCATGAAGAACCGGCAGCTCAACGCGACGCTGCAATCGGCCGGGCTTGGCGTCGCCTCGCTGAAGGACCTGTCGACCTCGAGCCCGATCACGGTGGTGTCGGTGCCGAAGGAGACCGTCGACAAGATCGGCCCGCCCTTCGTCTCGGCGATCATTCCGGCCAACACCTATACCGGCCAGGACAAGGACGTGCCGACGGCGGCCGTGATCAACTATCTCGTCTCGAGCTCCGCCGTGTCGGACGATCTCGCCTATCAGATGACCAAGCTGGTCTACGAATCGCTGCCGGAATTGCAGAACGCGCACGCGGCCGGCAAGGAGATCAAGCTCGAGACCGCCGCGACCGGCAGCCCGGTTCCGCTGCACCCCGGCGCGATCCGCTATTACAAGGAAAAGGGGCTGATCAAGTAAGGTCGGCTCTCGGTATCGGACGTCATGGCCGGGCTTGTCCCGGCCGTCCACGTTCTTAGGCTGGGCGAGAAAGCCCGTGGATGCCCGGGACAAGCCCGGGCATGACGGTCTGGAGACGCTGTGCAATGTTATAAGCGCTGGACGGTTGGGGACGGATTGAAATGCTGGAAAAGGCAGAGGGCACTGACGCTGCGCCCATCAAGGTCGAGTTCGACAATTTCGAGCACGGTTTCCCGGAAGGCTTCGGCCCGGGCGTGTGGGGCGCGCTTGCGTACTGGATCGGCATCGCCTTCGCCACGTTCCAGCTCTATGTCGCCGCCTTCAACTATCTGCCGAGCCAGGTGGTGCGCGGCGTCCATGTCGGCTTCCTCGTTCTGCTCACGTTCGGCCTGATCGCCAACTTCACGGCGAGGAGCAATGCCGGCCGCGCGCTCGGCTGGGTGATCGGCGGCGCCGGCTTCCTCTGCGGGCTCTACCAATGGATCTTCTATGCCGACCTGATCGCGCGCGACGGCGACCCGACGCGGCTCGATCTCGTGGTCGGCACGCTGCTGGCGGTGCTGATCTTCGAAGGCACGCGGCGCCTGATGGGCGCGGCGCTGCCGCTGATGTGCGGCGCGTGCCTCGTCTACTGGTTCTTCGGCCATTATCTGCCGTCGCCGCTCAACCATCGCGGCTACGACTTCGACCAGATCGTCACGCATCTGTCGTTCGGCACCGAAGGCTTCTACAGCGTGCCGATCTACGTCTCGGCCACCTACATCTTCCTGTTCATCCTGTTCGGCTCGTTCCTGGAGCGCGCCGGCATGATCCAGCTGTTCACCGACGTCTCGCTCGGCCTGTTCGGCCGCACCCGCGGCGGCCCCGCCAAGGTCGCGGTGTTCGCCTCGGGCATGATGGGCACGATCTCCGGTTCGGGCGTCGCCAATGTGGTGACCGTCGGCCAGTTCACCATTCCGCTGATGATCAGGTTCGGTTATCGCCGTGCCTTCGCCGCCGGCGTCGAGGCCACGGCCTCGATGGGCGGGCAGATCATGCCGCCGGTGATGGGCGCGGTCGCCTTCATCATGGCCGAGACGCTCGGCGTCCAGTACTCGGAGATCGTCAAGGCGGCGGCGATCCCTGCGATCCTGTATTTCGCGTCGGCCTTCTGGATGGTGCATCTGGAAGCCGGCAAGCACGGGCTCGTCGGCATGAAGCGCTCGGAAATTCCGAGCGCCTGGAAGGCGCTGGTGACGCGCTGGTACCTCGTGCTGCCGCTCGCTGCCCTGGTCTACATGCTGTTCGAGGGCTTCACGCCGCTCTATGCCGGCAGCATGGGCCTTGCGCTGACCGTGACGCTGATCCTTGGCACTGCCATCACGGCCGGCGTCTCCGCAACGGCCATTCGGTACATCTTCTGGATCGGGCTCGCGCTCGTGGTCGCCGCGCTCTCGCGCGACGGCTTGCAGATCGTGCCGGTCGCAAGCGTCGTGGTCGGCCTGATCGTGATCACCGCCTTCGTCCGCGGCGGCTTTGCGGCGCTGCGTGCCTGCCGCGACGCGCTGGCCGAGAGCGCCAAATCCGCCATCACCGTCGGCATGGCCTGCGCCATCGTCGGCGTCATCATCGGCATGATGTCGCAGACCGGCGTCGGCACCATCTTCGGCGGCTGGGTGATCGGGCTCGGCGAGAAGAGCCTGTTCCTGGCGCTGATCATGACCATGCTGCTGTCGATCCTGCTCGGCACCGGCATCCCGACCATCCCGACCTACATCATCACCGCCGCGCTCGCAGCGCCGGCCCTGGCCAAGTTGGGAGTGCCGCTGATCGCGAGCCACATGTTCGCGTTCTATTACGGCATCATGGCCGACCTCTCGCCGCCGGTGGCGCTGGCTGCGCTCGCGGCAGCCCCGATCGCCAAGGAGAACCCGGACAAGATCGGCTGGGAGGCGATGCGGATCGCGCTCGCCGGCTACGTCATCCCCTTCATCTTCGTCTATTCGCCCGCCTTGATGCTGCAGGCCGGCGATCCCATGGCGGCCAAGCTCGGCTTCTACGGCGCGGTGGCGTTGGCCGCCACCAAGGCATTGGTGGCGATCGGCCTGTTCGGCATGGTCGCGATCGGCTTCCTGTTCACGCGGCTGACGCTGATCGAGCGTCTGGTCGCGCTCGGTGCCGCGTTCTGCCTGCTCGGCGAATTCCCGTTCAGCGACACCGCCGGCTTCGTACTCGCTGCGGCGCTCGCGCTGTGGCAATGGCGGCAGCGCCCGCCGGCGCCGGTCGAGGCGGTGTGAGCCTCTGCTTCGCAACGGCATCAGGCGTGAAGGCGCTGGCGCTGTCCGCCTTTGCGCTGGCCTGGACGCATTCGGTTGCGAAAGTCGAATGGCAGGAGGATTGGCGCGTCACCCCTGCCGGCCTCGAGCTGGTGCAGGCCCGCGTCAAGGGCACCGGCCCCGGCATGGAGCCGCCGCCGGAGGCACGGCTGGTCGACGGCTGGTTTCAATGGCAGCCGAAGCGGGCGCCGATGCAACAGGTTGTGCTCGGCAATTCCGGCGCGGCCGGCGAATGGCGGCTGTGCCATGACGGACAGTGCCGGACGCTGTCCGAGATTGTCGGCCATCCGATCGGTGCTAACGTCACCACAATGAGCATCTGCGAACAACAAGACAAATAAGGGAGATCACGATGGCTAGGCTCAAGGGCAAGGTTGCGATGGTGGTGGGGGCAGGCTCGATCGGGCCCGGCTGGGGCAACGGCAAGGCGACCGCGGTGACGTTTGCGCGCGAGGGCGCCCAGGTGTTTTGCGTCGACCGCAACGGCGGTGCGGCCGAGGAGACGGCGAAGATCATCACCGGCGAGGGCGGCACGGCGACGGCGTTCACCGCCGACGTCGCGCGTCCCGCCGAGATCGAGGCCATGGTGGCGGCGTGCCTGAAGGCCTATGGCCGCATCGACGTGCTCGACAACAATGTCGGCATTGCCGAGATGGGCAGCGTGGTCGAGGTGACCGAGGAGAGCTGGGACCGCGTCTTCAGCGTCAACCTCAAAAGCGCCTATTTCGCCATGAAGCACGTCATTCCGGTGATGGTGAAGCAGGGCGGCGGCTCGATCATCAACATCTCCTCGATCGCCTCGATCCGCCACATGGGCATCTCCTACGTCACCTACGGCAGCTCGAAGGCGGCGATGAACCAGATGACGCGCACCACCGCGATCGAGTTCGCGCGCCAGCATGTGCGCGTCAATGCGATCCTGCCCGGCCTGATGAAAACGCCGATGGTCGAGCATTCCGCAGGCTTGGCCGCCAGCTACGCCAAGGGCGACGTCGAGGCGATGTGGCGCGCCCGCGATGCGCAGGTGCCGATGGGGCACATGGGCGACGCCTTCGACGTCGCCAACGCCGCGCTGTTCCTGGCGTCGGACGAATCGAAATACGTGACCGGGATCGAGCTCGTGGTCGACGGCGGGATCACCTGCAAGGCGGGGGCGTAGCTTCAATCTCCGCTGTCGTCCCGGACAAGCGCGCCCCAAGCGCGCGCCGATCCGGGACCCATAACCACAGGGCGGAGTTATTTTGCAAGGTCACTCCGAGTCGTCGCCAAACCACGGCCTGTGGTTATGGGTCCCGGATCGCGCTTCGCTTGTCCGGGACGACGGCGGAGGTTGTGGCGCCCTCACTGCGCCAGCGCCAGAATCCCGCCGGCGAACGAATGCCACGCCGCACTCTCGCTGACCGGCCAGTTCAGCATCTTCACCGCCAGCAGCGCCAGCGTGCCGTAGATGTAGACCGGATGCACGCGGCCTTCGGCGCGCCAGTCGCGCACCATGGCGACGACGAGCAGGAGCGAGGCGACGACGGCCGGCGCGATCGTCACCGGCACCGGCGGCGGGCCGGGCGGTCCGGGAGGCGCCAGGAAGGTCAGGAACCAGCGCGCGATGGCGGCGTCGAGGATCGAGACCGCAGCCAGCAGCATCAACCGCTTGTGAACCTCGGGCCTGCGCGTGTTCATGATCGCAAGCACGAACACGATCGCGAAGAACGCGATCCCGCTCATCGGCACGATCGAGAAGCTGATGCCGGCCTCGCGCTGCCCGAGCGCGGCGGATTGCTGCATCACGTGCACCGAGGCGAGGAAGCCGAAGATCGTCATTGCGGTTGCGAGCGACACGCCGGCAATGCCGAGCGAACGGTGATTGACCACGCGGCCCGAGGCCGCGAGCCAGGTCTGCAGCACGTAATAAAGCGACCAGGTGAAGAACAAGAGCCCGTGAAAATGAATCACGGGGCTGGCGGACAGCGTCCGGTGGGCGAGCGGCACCCAATAGGTCGGCGCGAAACCGAGAAACGCGGTGGCCGCGCAGGCCAGGGCCATGTGCAGATAAAAATATCGTGCAGGCGACGCATCACGCGCGCGTACACGACGGTCGTCGGTCAGGGTCGTCATCTGGAGTGAGTCTGGGAAGCTGGCGTTTGGTTCAAACACCGCCGTCGCCTTCGATTTATCCCCCCGCGCTCAATTCTGCGCGATCGAGCTCCTCTTCGATGCGGTGGAAGGCATCGTCGCCGATCACCTCGGTGGCGCGGAGGTCGAAGATCGCTTTGCGCGCGGCCTCGATGGCGCGGCGGCGCAGCGGATCGGCCGGCAGTTCGCCGTTGGCGATGCCGCCATTGGGATCGTTCCCGGCCTGCATCAGGATGGCGCGATATTCGAGGCGCAGGATCTCCGCCTCCTCGGACGGATCGCTCTCGATCGCATCGAGCGCGGCGCGATAGGCGACGGCGCGCGCCTGCGCGACCTCGGTGCCGACGGGATCGTCGTCCTTGAGGCCGAACGCCAGGATCAGCGGCCGCAGCGTCAGGCCCTGGATCACCAGCGATCCCAGCACCACGGCAAAGGCGGTGAAGACGATGAAGTCGCGCTGGGGAAAATTCTCCGGCAGCGCGAAGGCGGTGGCGAGCGTCACGAGGCCGCGCATGCCGCACCAGGAGATGATGAGCCCGCCCTTGGCCGAGGCCACGGTCTTGGGGTCCTTCGGATGATAGATCCCCTGCGCGACCAGCACACGCAAGATCGTGCGATAGAACGTCACCCAGAGCAGCCGGACCAGCACCACGGTGAGCAGGATCCAGGCCGCGGCCACGCAATATTCCCAGCGCACGTCCGCGTCGAGGCGGGTCCAGATCGGCCGCATCTGCATGCCGATCAGCATGAAGGCGAGCACGTTGAGCACGAACACCGTGGTCTCCCAGACCGCGTAGGACGGCACCCGCAGCCGCGCCGGCATGCGCAGCCCGGCCGAGCGCGCTATCGTCATGGCATAGACCACGATGGTGAGGATGCCGGAGAGGCCGAGATGCTCGGCGCCGATCCAGATCAAGAAGGTGGTGGCGAACTGCACGATGATGGCGCTCGGCGCCTCCGTCACCCGCTCCATGATCGGGGGAATGATGCGGCCCGCGAGCAGGCCGGCGATCACGCTGCCGACCAGGGCCAGCGCCATGGTCGGCGCAACCTGGCTCCACGTCAGATGTTCGGTGGCGACCGCGCCGACCGCGATGCGATAGATCAGAAGCGCGCTCGCATCGTTGAGCAGGCTTTCGCCCTCCAGGACCTTCACCATGCGGTGGGGAAGCTTGACCTGGCTCAGGATCGCGACCGCGGCGGCGGCATCGGGCGGCGCCACGATGGCGCCGAGCGCAACCGCGGCGGCCCAGGGCATGTCGGGCATCAGCCGGTGCGCCACGAAGGCGACGCCGGCCGTGGTCAGGCCGACCGCGGCGACGACCAGGGTCGAGACCGGAACCCAATTGTTGCGCAGATCGCGCAGCGAGGTGTCGAACGCGGCGTCGAGCAGGACCGGTGCGACAAAAAGGGCCAGTGCGAGATCGGGCTCCAGCGTCCAGGACGGACTGGACGGCACGAAGGCGATCAGCGCGCCGCCGATGGCGAGAAAGGTCGGGTAGGGGACCTTGATCCGCCGCGCCAGCGCCGATAAGGCAACGGCGCCGAGCAGAAGCACGATGATCCATTCGAATGTCGACACGATGATCCCCGAAACCGATGTGAGCGGCACCACAAGCTAGCACCAATCCGGCCGTATGATGGATTGTACGGTCCCGAGGCAAGGCGTAAGGCAAGACCGAGAGCAACGCCGAAAGCAAGACTTCCGACTGCAACGAGCATGCGTTTTCAAAAACTCATTCAATCGTCAGGTGCCGTATTGCTTTGCGCGCTCTCGCTCGGCGCCGCCCAGGCTGCGACCGGCGGCGAGCCGGCTGCGGTGATCAAGGTCGATGTTGAATCATGTCTCGCGGCGGCCGCGGCCGACGACATGGACAGGGCCGCCACGGCCTGCGCCGCCGTGATCGACAACGAGAAGACCGCCAAGGGGGATCTGATCAAGGCGCTGGTCGCGCGCGCGGCGCTCTATGCGCGGCACGATCAGGTCGACCGCGCCATCGCTGACGACAGCCGCGTTCTCCTGCTCGATCCCACGCTTGCCGACATCTTCAATGCGCGCGGCGAGCTCTGGCTCAGGAAGGGCGACAAGCCCAAGGCGGTGCAGGATTTCGGCGCGGCCCTGAAGATCGATCCGAACCACGAGAAGGCCAAGGCCAATCACAAGGCGATGGCGCGCGAGCTCGAGCGCATCGGCGCGCAGATGGCCGTCGCCGGCAAGCCCAGCTTCAATTGCCGGAATGCGGTCCGGGCCGTGGAGAAGGCGATCTGCAGAAATCGCGAGCTGGCCGATCTCGACCGCGAGATTTTCGGGTCGAGCGCGCGTGCGGTTCGGGAAGCGCCCAATCCGGCGGAGGCCAGGAGGCTCCAGCGCGAGCAGGACGCGTTCATCGCCCGCCGCAATGCGGCGTACGGCCGGCCGGGCTATGATCTGAAGAAGGCGATGCAGGAGCGGCTGCAACAGATCAACGGGGTAGACGGGTATTGAGGCCTGTTCGCCCCTCCCGCAAGCGGGGCAGGGAGTGATGCAGCGGGGCGCTCCCAGCCAGCCCGAATTGAACCCATTCCGTGCCCGACGCGACAATGGTGAAAACCTGACGTCACGGAGCAATCTGCCATGTGCGGCACGCATCCTTCCGCGCAAGCGCTTTCGCTTGCCAAAAGCTCGTTTCGCGCCTTGCTTCTCAGCGCTGCCATGAGCCTTGTCCTCGCTGCGCCGGCCTCGGCCGGTACCGACTGCGTGATGGGCAGCAAGGCTGCTCCAGCGGAGCTGATGCCCGCCTGCACGGCTATCATCGACCAGACCGCCAATCCCGCCTCCGATCGTGCCGCGGCCCTGCTGGTTCGCGCCGACGCCCATGCCCGGACGTTGGGCGGCCTCACCCAGGCGTTACGGGACATCGACCGCGCCATTGCGCTCGACGGCAGGAATGCGAAGGCCTGGCGCCTGCGCGGTGACCTCCTGCGCGAGGCCGGCGGCGATCTCAACCGCGCCGCGGCCGACCTCAGCAAGGCGATCGAGCTCGATCCCGCAGACGCAGAGGCCTACGAGCTGCGCGGTATCGTCTACACCAATCAGCGCCGGCTCGACCGCGCGCTCGCCGACTACGACCAGGCGATCAAGCTGAAGCCGGACTTTGCGCAGGCCTGGTCCGACCGCGGCGTGGCCCACTATCTCGGCGGCGACAACGAAAAGGCGATCCGGAATTTCGACGAGGCCTTGCGGCTCGACCCCGACCGGCCCCGCACCTATACCAATCGTGGAGCGGCCTATAAGAAGCTCGGCCAGCTCGACAAGGCGCTCGCCGATGACGGCGAGGCGATCAGGCTCGATCCCAAGGTGCCGGAGTATTACGACAACCGCGGCCTGATCTATGCGGCGATGGGCGAGTACGACAAGGCCATTGCCGATTACGACCTGGCGATCCGGCGGGAGCCGCGCGCCAACTTCCTGACCAACCGCGGCGATTCCTATCAATTCAAGGGCGAGCTCGGGGCCGCGCTGAGCGACTACGAGGCGGCGCTGAAGCTCGATCCGAATTTCGCGAAGACCTACAACAACCGCGCCGTGCTCTACAAGAAGATGGGCGAGCGTAAGAAGGCGCTGGCGGACTACGAGATGGCGCTGAAGCTCGACCCCGGCAACGAGAACGCCGCGAATGGCCGCCGGGCCACGATCGCCGAGATCGCGAAATTCGGCGCGGCGTCCCCGGGCCCTATTCATGCGCGCTCGGCCGATGATCGCGGTCCGTCATTCGATTGCGCCACCGCGAAGCGCGAGGTCGAGCAAGTGATCTGCGCCGATCCGCAGCTTGGCGTGCTTGACCGCCAGATCGCCGAGGCTTACGAGCGTGTGCTGAAATCCGCAAGCAAGCGCGCGGCGGAAGGCCTGCGCAAGTCCCAGCGCGATTTCCTCGTCACGCGCGATGCGAGCTTCCGTCGCCCCGGCTATGATCTGAAGAAGGTCATGCAGGATCGCTTGCTGCGGCTGAATGCGATGGACAGTTGATCGCCCCTTCGCCTCTCCCCGCTTTCGACGGGGCAATCGCATATGATGTGCCTGATGCAGCGGCATCGGCAGTGGGCTCCCTCCCCCGCGTGCGGGGCGCGACGAGCTTCGCTCGCGCTGAGAGGGTTGGGGAGAGGGTGTCTCCGCGCAGGGACTATTGAGAATAACTGAGGATGTCCCCGTGCGGCGAGAGCCCTCACCCGCCGCGCTCTGCGAGCGCGTCGGCCTCTCCCCGCAAGCGGGAGAGGCGGAGCAAGCCTGCAGACAGTCCTCGTGTAATTCATATGCAATAGCCCTTCCGCCTGCGGGTGAGGGGACTCTGCGCGCGTCCAACCCTCACCGTGACCGCGGATGCAGCCCCCGACCCTCTCAGCGCGAGCGGAGCTCGTTGCGACCCGCAAGAACGGGGAGAGGGAGAAGATGCATCCTTTTCAGCTTGAACCGCGGCCCGTTCCCGGGAAAATAGCCCTCAAACAAGGCCGGCATTGATCCTGGTCATGGCGGGGCGTCTGTCCTGCCACGAGGTTCGGGCCCAGCCGAATAAAGGGAACGGGAGCGCGGGAATGAACATCCAGGGCAAGAGTCTCTATCACGAGGTCCATGCACGCTCGCTCGCCGACCCCGAAGGCTTCTGGGCCGAGGCCGCCAAAGACATCGACTGGATCGAGCCGCCCAAGTCGATCTTCGATCCAAGCCAAGGAACCTACGGCCGCTGGTTCACCGGCGGTGTCGTCAATACCTGCTACAACGCGCTCGACCGCCATGTCGAAGGCGGCCGCGCCGACCAGGTCGCGCTGATCCACGATTCGCCGCTGACCGGCAGCGTCACCAAACTTACCTATGCCGAACTGCTGGACGAGGTGCAGGCGCTCTCCGCGATCATGCAGGATTTCGGCGTCGCCAAGGGCGATCGTGTCATCCTCTATATGCCGATGGTGCCGGAGGCCGTGGTCGCGATGCTCGCGTGCGCGCGGATCGGGGCGGTGCATTCCGTGGTGTTCGGCGGCTTCGCAGCGAAGGAGCTCGCCACCCGCATCGACGACGCGCAGCCGAAACTCATTCTCTCCGCAAGCTGCGGCATCGAGCCCGGCCGCATCGTGCAGTACAAGCCGCTGCTCGACGAGGCGGTCAAGCTTGCCGGCAGCAAGCCGAAAGCCTGCATCGTCCTGCAACGTCCGCAGCTCACCTGCGATCTGACGCCGGGCCGGGACTACGATTGGGCGAGCCTGCGCCGCAAGGCGCTGAATGACGGCAAGAAGGCAGCTTGCGCGCCTGTTGCCGCGACCGATCCGCTCTACATCCTCTACACCTCGGGCACCACGGGCGTCCCGAAGGGCGTCGTGCGCGACAATGGCGGCCATCTCGTCGCGGTGAAATGGTCGATGTTCAACCTCTATGGCATCAAGCCGGGCGAGGTGTGGTGGTGCGGCTCCGATATCGGCTGGGTGGTCGGCCACAGCTACATCGTCTACGGCCCGCTGCTGCACGGCGCGACGACGATAATGTACGAGGGCAAGCCGGTCGGCACACCCGACGCCGGCGCGTTCTGGCGCGTGATCTCGGAGCACAAGGCGGTTGCATTGTTCACCGCGCCGACCGCGTTCCGCGCGATCCGGAAAGAGGATCCGGAAGGAAAGTTCATCCGGCAATACGACCTCTCGAAATTCCGCACCCTGTTCCTCGCCGGTGAGCGCGCCGATCCGCCGACGGTCGAATGGGCGGAAGCGCAGCTGAAGGTGCCGGTGATCGACCATTGGTGGCAGACCGAGACAGGCTGGTGCATCGCCGGCAATCCGGTCGGGCTCGGCATGCTGCCCGTGAAGCACGGCTCGCCGACGGTGCCGATGCCGGGCTACCAGGTCGACGTGGTCGACGAGGCGGCAAAGCCGGTCGGCCCCAACACCATGGGCTCGATTGTCATCAAGCTGCCGATGCCGCCGGGCTGTCTGCCGACGCTGTGGAATCAGGACACGCGCTTCAAGGAAGCGTATTTGAGCGAATTCCCCGGCTACTACAAAACCTCGGATGCCGGCTACAAGGACGAGGACGGCTATGTCTTCGTCATGGGCCGCACCGACGACATCATCAACGTCGCCGGCCATCGGCTCTCCACCGGCGGCATGGAGGAGATCCTGGCCTCGCATCCCGATGTCGCCGAATGCGCCGTGCTCGGCGTCAAGGACGCGATCAAGGGCGAGGTGCCCTGCGGATTCCTGGTGCTCAAGGCCGGCGTGAAACGGGCGCCGGCCGAGATCGAGAAGGAGATCATCGCGCTGGTGCGCGACAAGCTCGGCCCGGTCGCCGCCTTCAAGCTCGCGATCACCGTCGGCCGCCTGCCCAAGACGCGCTCCGGCAAGATTCTGCGCGGCACCATCAAGAAGATCGCCGACGGCGAGTCCTGGACCATGCCGGCGACGATCGAGGATCCCAAGGCGCTCGACGAGATCGGGGAGGCGCTGAAGGGACGGGTGTGAGGTTCTCTCTGGCGGTCACGCCAGTGAGACGCGGGACCGCTCCCCCAACGCCGCCGTCATCACCCGCGAAAGCGGGTGATCTAGTATTCCAGAGACGGCGATGCTGGAGCCGATAGGCCGCGGCGTGCTGGATTCCCCGCTTTCGCAGGGAATGACAGCGTGCGTGGAATAGCGTCCAGGGACTTACAATCTCCGTATTCCGCGCTAAACAGGGCCGGCCAATAGGGGACCTTGTATGCCACTTGCCGCCGCGCCGCGCCTGCTTGCAGCTGTGCTGCTCGCCACCGCTGTTTCCGCCTGCTCCGCGCGCTACCAGAATACGGTGGCGGTGGGCGGTGACGATGACGACGCGGTGTGCCAGAGCCGCGGCTATGCGCAGGGCTCGCCGGAATACGTGGCCTGCCGCAAGGACCGCGACGTCCAGCGCAACGCCGCCACCGCGCGCGCCGACCGCCGCCAGCGCGATCTCGGCGAATACATGCTGAACCATCCCGAGCGGCCTTGACGTGTGGGGGGGCACTATGTTGCCGCCAGCGCGTCTCGCCTGCCTGGTTTTCGTGACACATATGCAACGCCGTGGCCAAATCGTGGCGGCGTCCGCCTGAATTGATCGAGATCAAATCCTCCAGCGTCCCCTTTCTGCTCTGACGCTCATGTCGCGCAACGATGCGCGAGAGATGGCTGAAGGGGATTGAAATGCAGAGAACGACAAGAAACCTGGCGCGGCTTGCGACTTTTGGCGCGATGCTGGCGGGCACGTTTGCATCGGTGCAAGCTGCCGATTTGCCTGTCTACAAGAAGGCGCCGCCGCCGGTGGAGGCATTCAATCCGTGGATGGTGCGCCTGCGCGTGCTCGGCGTGTTGCCGGATGGCGGCAGCTCGACCGTCAATGTGGCGGGCGTGCCCTCGCTGTCCTCGCCGAATTCCGGCCTCTCGATCAGCGACCAGGTCGTCCCCGAGCTCGACATCAGCTATTTCTTCACCAAGAACATCGCGGCCGAGCTGATCCTCGGCGTGACCCGGCACTCGATCAACGGCACCGGCTCGCTCGCAAACCTGCCGATCGGCAAGACCACGCTGCTGCCGCCGACCCTGACGCTGCAATATCACTTCGACCAGTTCGGCGCGTTCAAGCCCTATGTCGGCGCCGGCGTGAACTACACCGTGTTCTTCAACACTTCCGCCCGCAATACGCCTTCCGCGATCGTCGGTCCGCCCGCGATCGTCGCCACCACCACCAACCTGCATGTCAGCAACGCATGGGGCGGCGCCGTGCAGTTCGGCTTCGACTACATGATCGACCGGCACTGGGGTCTCAACGTCGACGTCAAGAAGCTCTGGCTGCGCCCGGATTACAGCGCCACCGTCTCCGGCCTGCCGGTCACCGGCACCGCGCATATCGATCCGTGGCTGGTCGGCGCCGGCGTGACGTACAAGTTCTGAGATTGTTGCTTGGAGACGAGCTGTGACCACAGCCGACCCTGCGCTCCCTCCCCCCTTGCGGGGGAGGGCGGGGGAGAGGGGTAGCTCAGCAAGCGGTGTGCAAGAGTCGCACCGCTTCGAGGTGATGGAGGGAGTCCCCGTGGGGTACCCCTCTCCCTAACCCTCCCCCGCAAGGGGGGAGGGGACGCAGTGTGCGTGTGGCGACACGCGTCACACTCGCTCAGCCCGTCTTCACAAAGCAAAAAGCGCGGCAGGCTTCCCTGCCGCGCTTTTTGCGTTTGAAGCGGGCGAAGAGGGAGGAACTACTCCTCCTCGGCGTCCTGCTTCTTGCCACCGAGCGTCTTCAGCTTGGCGAACACGGCGTCGACGTTGAGGTCGTCGCTGGACTTCTCCGCGGATTCGTATTCGTCCTTGCGGGTGGTCTCGGAGGCCGGCAGCAGCGTGGCGCCGCCATAGGCGGCGTCGATCGGCTTTTCCTTGGCGGCGCGCTGCACCTCGAAATCGAGCTCGATCTGCGAGCAAAGGCCGAGGGTGACGGGATCGATCGGGGTGAGCTGGGACGTGTTCCAGTGGGTGCGGTCACGCACGCTGGCAATGGTGCTCTTGGTGGTGCCGACCAGACGCATGATCTGGGCGTCCTTGAGCTCGGGATGGCTGCGCAGCAGCCAGAGGATGGCGCTCGGACGCTCGTGGCGGCGCGATACCGGGGTGTAGCGCGGGCCCTTGCGCTTGGGCTGCGGCGGCAGCACCACCTTGCTCTCCTGGAGGCGGAGCCGGTAATCCGGGTTCTTCTCGCCCTTCTCGATCTCCTCGCGGGTGAGCTGGCCGTTGGAGAGGGGATCCATGCCCTTGATGCCCTGGGCCGCATCGCCATCAGCGATCGCGCGCACCTCGAGGGGATGCATCTTGGTGAAATCGGCGACCTGGTCGAAGGTCAGCGCGGTGTTGTCGAGCAGCCAAACGGCGGTCGCCTTGGGCATCAGAGGTGCGTTGCTCATGGCAAATCTCCTTTGTGCTTCGCCCACCCCTCTGGAGGCGAAACCGGTGGTCATCAGCGATGACAGGGAATTCGCGCTATATAAGCCCGGAGGGGCTGGCCACGCAATGGTTCTGCTATAGATAGTGCCTTGACAGCGCCCGAAAGGGGGCCCAATTCCCTTGGAAACCGCGGTATAGTTCAACCCGACCGTTTTAAGCCCTATTCCATCCATCGACCGCCCCCGCCGGAAGGCGAAACGGGTGATTCGGTCCCGAGATCGCTCAATGTCAGCCAAACCAGACCTCAAGATCGTGCTTTGTTCTCCCCGCGGCTTCTGTGCCGGGGTGGTCCGGGCGATCGACACCGTGGAACGGGCGCTCGATAAATACGGCGCCCCCGTCTATGTTCGCCACGAGATTGTGCACAACAAATACGTCGTCGACGGGTTGAAGAAGAAGGGCGCCATCTTCGTCGAGGAGCTCGCCGAAATCCCGGAGAACACCACCGCGCCGGTGGTCTTCTCGGCCCATGGCGTGCCGAAATCGGTTCCGGCCGACGCGCAGTCCCGCAATCTGTTCTCGCTGGATGCGACCTGCCCGCTGGTGACCAAGGTCCATCGCGAGGCCGCGATCCATTTCAAGCGTGGCCGCGAGATCTTCCTGATCGGCCACTCTCATCACCCCGAGGTGGTCGGCACGCTCGGCCAGCTTCCGGCCGGCGCCGTGACCCTGATCGAGACCGCCGAGGACGCCAAGACCATCGCCCCGCAGGACCCCAACAACCTCGCCTTCGTGACCCAGACCACGCTGTCGATCGACGACACCGCGGAGATCGTGGCGCTCTTGAAGGAGCGCTTCCCCAACATCAACGGCCCGCACAAGGAAGACATCTGCTACGCCACCACCAACCGCCAGCTCGCGGTGAAGAAGGTGGCGCCGGTGGTGGACGCGCTCATCGTCGTCGGTGCCCCCAATTCGTCGAACTCGCAGCGACTGCGTGAGGTTGCCGAGCGCGAGGGCTGCAAGATCGCGGTGCTGGCGCAGCGCGCCGCCGACATCGACTGGGACAAGTTCGGCAACCTCACGAGCCTCGGCATCACCGCCGGCGCCTCCGCGCCGGAGGTGATCGTCGAGGAGATCATGGACGCCTTCGCCGAGCGCTACACGCTGCATGTGGAGACGGTCTCGGCCGCGGAAGAGAACGAGTTCTTCCCGCTGCCGCGTCAGGTGCGTCCCGAAGCTGCCGCCGAGTAGACCTTGATGGCGGTCTACACCGACGTCGCCGCCGACGAGCTTGCGGATTTCCTGAAGCAATATGATCTCGGCGAATTGCTTTCCTACAAGGGCATCGCCGAGGGCGTCGAGAACACCAACTTCCTGCTGCATACCAGCCAGGGGTCGTTCATCCTCACGCTCTACGAGAAGCGGGTGGCGAAGAACGATTTGCCGTTCTTCCTCGCGCTGATGGCCCATCTGGCCGAGCACGGCGTCAACTGCCCGCTGCCGGTGAAGGGACGCGACGGCGAGGCGCTGCGCGAGCTGTCGGGACGGCCTGCGGCGATCATCACCTTTCTCGAAGGCATGTGGCCGCGCAAGCCGACCGTGGCGCATTGCGCCGGCGTCGGCGAGGGACTGGCGAAGATGCATCTGGCCGGCGCGAACTTCGGGATCAAGCGCGCCAACGCGCTGTCGGTCTCGGGCTGGCGGCCGCTGTTCGATGCGGCGTCGAACCGCGCCGACGAGGTGCAGCCGGGACTGCGCGCGTTCCTCGCGGCCGAGCTCGATCATCTCTCGAGCGGAATCTGGCCGACCGATCTGCCGGAAGGCGTGATCCACGCCGACCTCTTCAACGACAACGTCTTCTTCCTCGGCGACAAGCTCTCCGGGATCATCGACTTCACCTTCGCCTGCAACGACATGCTGGCCTACGACGTCGCGATCTGCCTCAACGCCTGGTGCTTCGAGCCGGATCATTCCTTCAACGTCACCAAGGCGCGGGCCTTTCTCAACGCCTATGGCCGGGTGCGGAAGCTCTCCGAGGCGGAAGAGGCCGCGCTGCCGCTGCTGGCGCGCGGGGCGGCGATCCGTTTCCTGCTGACGCGGCTGGTCGACTGGCTCAACGTCCCGCCCGGTGCGTTGGTGAAGCCGAAGGATCCGCTGGAATATGTCCGCAAGCTGCGCTTCCACCAGAGCGTCAGCAGCGTGCGCGACTATGGACTGATGCCGTCGGGGCTGGTGGCGTGAGCGAGCGTCCCAATGTCACGATCTATACCGACGGCGCCTGCTCGGGAAATCCCGGGCCGGGCGGCTGGGGCGCGATCCTGAAGTTCGGCGACAAGGAAAAAGAGCTGAACGGCGGCGAGCGCCACACCACCAACAACCAGATGGAGCTGATGGCGGCGATCTCGGCGCTCGAAGCGCTGAAGAAGCCGTGCATCGTCGATCTCTACACGGACAGCCAGTACGTCCGGCAGGGCATCACCGGCTGGATCTTCGGCTGGAAGCGCAACGGCTGGCGCACCGCCGACAAGAAGCCGGTGAAGAATGTCGAGCTATGGCAGCGCCTCGACGCCGCGCTGAAGCAGCACGAGATCCGCTGGCACTGGGTCAAGGGCCACGCCGGCCATCCCGAGAACGAACGCGCCGATCAGCTCGCGCGTGACGGCATCGCGATGGCGCGGTTGCAGCAGCGGGTGCGGGAGTAGGCGACGACGTCGTCGCTCCACCTTCAACTGTCATCGCCCGCGAAGGCGGGCGATCCAGTATTCCAGAGGCGGGTGTGATTGAGAGGCCGCGGCGTACTGGATGCCCCGGTCAAGCCGGGGCATGACAGCGTCTGTTGTCGTGAAGCGCTTACAGCTGCCCGAGCAGCGTATCGCCGCCGGAGACCTCGACCTTGCCGGGCATCGCCTCGAGATTCAGCTTCTTGACCACGCCGTCCTCGACCAGCATCGAATAGCGCTTGGAGCGGATGCCGAGGCCGTTGGCGGAGGCGTCGAGCTCCATGCCGATCGCCTTGGTGAAGTCGGCGTTGCCGTCGGCGAGGAAGATGGCCTCGTCGCGCTGGTCGGTGTCGCGCTTCCAGGCGTTCATGACGAAGGCGTCGTTGACCGAGACGATCGCGATGGTGTCGACGCCCTTGTCCTTCATGGCATAGGCGTTGAGGAAGATGCTCGGCAGATGCATCTTGTGGCAGGTGCCGGTATAGGCGCCGGGCACCGCGAACAGCGCCACCTTCCTGCCCTTGAAAATATCGTCGGTGGTCTTCACCTGCGGGCCTTCCGCCGTCATCACGCGGAATTTCGCCTCGGGCAGCTTGTCGCCAATCTGGATCGCCATGGTCAGTCTCCCTGAAAATCGGTCCCGCTTTTTAGACCGTGCGGCGGGGCTGCACAATATTGCCGGCGGTGAAAGCGGCGGAGGCGGCGGCTCTTCACCTCGATGTCATCAGCCGGAAAAGCGGCCACTGTCGAGGAAGGCCTGCTCTTCCTCCGTGGACGAACGCCCGAGGACGCGGTTGCGGTGAGGGAAGCGGCCGAAGCGGCGGATGATGTCGGCATGCTCCCGGGCGTATTTCAGGTTCTCGGCATTGTCAGCCTCGTTGGCATTGTCGGCGTTTTGAAACAGCGCGACGCAATGCAGCTGGTCGGCCAGGTGCTCCGAATGCATGAAGGGCAGATAGAGGAATTCGAGCAGGATCGGATCGACCCTGGTGTCGACACCCCGATCGATGGCTCGGCGAGCGACCTCGCGCGCCAGCGCGTCGCTGGCAAAGGCCTCGGGCGTGCCGCGAAACATGTTGCGGGGAAATTGGTCGAGGACGATGACGAGCGCGAGCGCGCCTGCGTCGCTGTCTTCCCACGATGCCAGTTCGCCGACGGCCGCCTTCTGCCACAGCGCAAGAAAGCGGCGCCTGATCTCCGCGTCGAAAGCGTCGTCGCGCTTGTACCAGCGCTCGCGGCCGGCTTCGCGCCAGAAGGCGAGAATGCCTGATGGCGCGATGTCGCCGACGTCCGTCATCGGCGGTGCAGCCTACGCCGCCTCTGCCTTCTTCTCGTCGCGCAGCTGCCGGCGCAGGATCTTGCCGACATTGGTCTTGGGCAGGTCGGTGCGGAATTCGATGTGCTTGGGCACCTTGTAGCCGGTGAGCTGCTCGTGGCAGAACGTGATGATCGCATCGGCCGTGAGGTTCGGATCCTTCTTGACCACGAAGGCCTTCACCGCCTCACCCGATTTGGAATCGGGGATGCCGATCACGGCGCATTCGAGCACGCCCGGATGGCTCGCGATCACCTCCTCGACCTCGTTGGGATAGACGTTGAAGCCGGAGACCAGGATCATGTCCTTCTTGCGGTCGACGATCTTGATATAGCCCTTCTCGTCCATCACGCCGATATCGCCGGTGCGGAAGTAGCCGTCCGCGGTCATTACCTTGGCGGTCTCCTCCGGCCTGTTCCAGTAGCCGGACATCACTTGCGGACCCTTGGCGCAGATTTCACCCGCCTGGCCCAGCGGGACCTCGTTGCCGTCGTCATCGCGGATCGAGATGTAGGTCGATGGCACGGGGATGCCGATCGAGCCGGTGAACTCGGCCGTCGTCGGCGGATTGCAGGTCAGGACAGGCGATGTCTCCGACAGGCCGTAGCCCTCCGCGATGCTGCAGCCCGTGATGTTCTTCCATTGCTCGGCAACGGGACGCTGCACGGCCATGCCGCCGCCGTTCGAGATTTTCAGCTTCGAGAAGTCGATCTTCTTGAAGTCCGGATGGTGCATCAGCCCGTTGTAGAGCGTGTTGACCGCCGGGAAGGTGTTGACCTGGTACTTCTGCAGCTCCTTGATGAAACCGCCGATGTCGCGCGGGTTCGGGATCAGCAGGTTGCAGCCGCCGGCGCGGACCGCGAGCAGGTAGCAGGCCGTCAGCGCGAAGATGTGATAGAGCGGCAGCGCGCAGACGATCATGAGCTGATCGACATGCGGCGGCGCGGCCAGCGCCGGCTGCAGCCAGGCATCGTTCTGCAGGACGTTGGCGACGATGTTGCGATGGAGCAGGGTGGCGCCCTTGGAGACGCCGGTGGTGCCGCCGGTATATTGCAGGAAGGCGACGTCGCCCGGCGAGAGCTTGGGCTTGTTGAAGGTCATGCCGCGGCCGGCGGACAGCGCGTCGTTGAAGGAGACCGAGCCCGGCAGCGACCACGCCGGAACCATCTTCTTGACGCGGCGAACGACCAGATTGACGATCACGCCCTTGAAGCCGAGCAGGTCGCCCATGCTGGCGACGATGACATGCTTCACCGCCGTCCTGGCGATCACCTGCTCGACCGTGTGGGCGAAATTCTCCAGCACGATGATGGCTTCAGCGCCGGAATCCTTGAGCTGGTGCTCGAGCTCGCGCGGGGTGTAGAGCGGGTTGACGTTGACGACGGCGAAGCCGGCACGCAGCACCGCGGCGGTTGCAACCGGATATTGCAGCACGTTCGGCATCATGATGGCGACGCGGGCGCCACGCTGCAGCCCGCGGCCTTGCAGATAGGCCGCGAGCGCGACCGACATCTGGTCGAGGTCGCGGTAGCTGATCGACTTGTCCATGCAGATGAACGCCTTGCGGTCGGCGAACTTGGTGAAGCTCTCCTCCAGCAAGTCGACCAGCGATGCGTATTGGGTCGGCTCGATATCGGCGGGCACGCCGGGCGGATATTGCTTGAGCCAGATGCGCTCCATGGAAAACTCCCCTCATTGACCAGAGCCCGTTGTGTCTCGGGCTTGCCTCATTACCGCCAGTATCGAGCTTGCCTGAACCGCTGGCAAGCCGTCGACGCTTAGGGCAAAGGTCGGAAGGTGGCTACCGGAATCATCGCGAACGGCTGCCGCAGGTGCGAAGCCGGGCCGGATCGGCCCGGGGTGCGCCGTTAACTGTTGTTGGCCGGCTTGGCCGCGGGCTTGGTCGCGGCCTTGGGTTTGGCGGGCTTCTGATCGCCGCTGGCCGCAGGCTTCTCGGCGGGTTTAGCCGCCGCATCAGGCTTGGCGGCAGCATGCTTGGGCGCTGCCGGCTTCGCCGCAATCTTAGGGTCGCTCTTGGAGTCGCTCTTTGCGTCGGTCTTGCCGTCGCTCTTGCCATTGTTCTTGACCCCAGCCGGCTTGGCATCCGGCTTCACCGCTGCGGTCTTGGTGTCCTTGCTGGCGTCCTTGCCGGCGTCTTTCGGCTTGTCGGCCGCATCCGGCTTCTTGGCCACGCGCGACTTCTTGCCACGCGGCTTGGAGGACGCCGCCTGCTGGTCGGCATCGGCCGCGACCGCCGCGATCAGGGCGGTACCGGTGCGGGTCGGGCCGGTGTAGACCAGCACAGGCTCGGTCGGCGCCGCCGCCGAGGCCATAAGCTCGGAGGCCTTCATCAGGGGCGGCTGCAGGCCGGCGGTGAAGAAGGTCACCTGGGCTTCGCCGCCGGTGGCCGAGGCCGATCCTGATGTGCCGCCATTGGCGGCAATCAGCGCATCGTCGTCGTCGCTGGCCGGCCGCTTGCGGTGGGGCCCGCACATCTCGTCGCGCAGGTTCGGCGGCGAGGCGTCGACCGGCACGAGGTTATCGACCGTGCCGAGCGAGGGACGCAGCCAGGTGAGATTGTCCTGGGCAAAACCGCGCTCCAGCAGCTGTGCCGCCTTCACCGCGCGCGCCGTGCCGGAACCTGCGCCCAGCACCACAGCGATCAGCCGGCGGCCATTGCGCGTGGCCGAGGCGACGAGATTGTAGCCGGAGGCGCAGATGAAGCCGGTCTTGAAACCGTCGGCGCCGGGATAGCGGCCGATCAGCTTGTTGAAATTACCGGTGATGCGCTTGCCGAAGCGGATCGCCGGGATGTGCACGAAATATTCGTATTCCGGCAGGTCGCGCAGGAATGCGCGCGCGAGGATGCCGAGGTCGCGCGCCGACGTGATCTGGCCGTCGGCGGGCAGGCCGTTCGGATTGACGTAGCTGGTCTGCGTCATGCCGAGCTTCTTCGCGGTATTGTTCATTATCGCGGAGAAGCCGTCGATCGAACCGCCGACGCCTTCGGCCAGCACCACGGCCATGTCGTTCGCCGACTTGACCATCATCATCTTCAGGGCGTTGTCGACGGTGAGCTGCGTTCCCGGGCGGAACCCCATCTTCGAGGGCGATTGCGAGGCCGCGACCGGCGAAACCGTGAGCAGCGTGTCGAGCGTCAGTCTGCCGTCCTTGACCGCCTTCAGCGTCACATAGGCGGTCATGATCTTGGTGACGGAGGCCGGATACCAGGGAATGGTCGCGTTATCCGCCTGCAGCACCTTGCCGCTGTCGGCCTCGATCAGCAGCAGCGCTTCGGCGCTCGCCGCGCGCGGCGCCAGCAGCGCGGCGCATGCGAGACCCGCAGCGACCAGGTTGAACAAGGATTTGCGAAGCAGCGGGCGTAGGGCGTGCACTATCCGATTCCGGTCCTTGGAGATCCGCCGGTTCCCGGCGGTTCTCGTGATCTGATTGTCGGTTCTGAAATCCAGCGCCGCCGCTTGCGGCGCCGCAAACCTATACCGGCTGATGCGTCGAGAATAGGGGGCTGGGCGCGGTATTCCGCAATGAAATAGGCCGAATTTCGACGGCGCCGTGGGGACTTGCTAGGGGGATTTGGCTGCCGTCGCGGCAGCCTCGGAGGCCGTCACGCTGGCCCGTGCGTTTTCCTGCACCATGAACTGGGCCCTGGCGAGCTCGGCAAAATGACCGCCTTTGGCCACGAGTTCATCGAAAGTTCCGCTTTCGGTCACGCGGCCGTTCTCGAACACCAGGATCCGCGTGGCGTTGCGGATGGTGGAAAGGCGATGGGCGATCACGAAGGTGGTCCGGCCCTTCATCACTTCGTCGAGAGCAGCATTCAACTTGGCCTCGGTGACGGCGTCGAGCGCGCTGGTGGCTTCGTCTAGGATCAGGATCGGCGGGTCCTTCAACAGCGCGCGGGCAATTGACAGGCGCTGCCGCTCGCCGCCGGACAGCATGCGGCCGCGCTCGCCGGCGTTGGTCTCGAAGCCGCCGCTGCGCTCGATGAATTCGAGCGCCTGCGCGCGCGCCGCCGCCTGGCGCATCTCGGCCTCGGTCGCATCCGGCTTGCCGACGCGCAAATTCTCCGCGATCGACCGGTTGAACAGCAGCGCCTCTTGGAACACGACGCCGATGTTCCGCCGCAGCGAGGTCAGCGTCACGCCGCGCACGTCCATGCCGTCGATCTTGATGACGCCGGATTGCGGGTCGAAGGCGCGATGCAAGAGCGCGATCGCGGTCGATTTGCCGGCGCCGGTCGGGCCGACCAGCGCGATGGTCTGGCCGGGCAGCGCGGTGAAGGTGAGATCCTCGATCGCCGGCCGCTTGCCGTCATAGGAGAAGGTGACGTCGTTGAACTCGACGAGGCCGGACAGCCTGCCGGCGTCGATCGCGTCGGACCGGTCGCGCACGGCGGGCACGGCGTCGAGCACATTGAAGAACTCGCGCAGGCGCGGGGCTTCCATGAACACGTTGTTGACGAAGCTCACGACCTGTTCGAGCTTCTGGATCAGCATCGTCGCGAAGCTCACGAACATCACGATCTCGCCGACCGAGGTCAGTCCCTGGTCGTGCAGCGCGATGCCGAACGTGAAGATCGCCAGCACGGTGATGGTGGTGGAGGCGCGCGTGATGACGGTGACCAGCGCCCACCACGACAGCACCGGCATCTGGGCTTCGAGCAATTGATCGGCGACGGAGCGCAGCCCCTTCACCTCGGACTCGACGCGGACGAAGCTCTGCACCAGCGCGACGTTGCCGAGCGCGTCGGAAGCGCGCGCCGAGAGTTCGCTATATTGCTCTTCGACCTCCATCTGCATGCCGAAGGTCTTGCGCACCACGAAGGTGGTCAGTGCGGTGAAGACGATGCAGAGCACGAACAGCAGGATGGCGAGCCGCCAGTTCAGGTAGAGCGACAGCGGCAGCAGCACCAACACCGAGAGGATCGCGGCAAAATGCTCGCGGAAGAAGCCGAGCCACAGCCGCCACAAGGCGTCGGTGCCGTTGAGCATCACTTTCATCAGCCGGCCCGAATGGGTGCCGGAGTGGAAGGTCAGCGGCAGTTGCAGGATGTGCTCGAAATAGTCGGTCAGCACCGCCTGGCGCTGACGGTGCGAGAGCCGGTCGGCTTGCAAGGCCACGAGCGCGCTGCACAGGATTGTGAAGAGCCCGAACACGACCCAGGCGGCCAGGAACGGCCAGGCCGAGTTCGAGCCGGCCACGGTCTTGCCGGAGAGCACGTCGACGATCCGGCCGAACAGCACGGGTTCGGCGAATTGCGAGCCCGCCAGCAAGAGATTGGCGACCGCGAGCAGCCAGCCCAGCCGCGCCTCGTTGCCGAGCAACTCGAGAACGCGGGTATAGAGGCGGAGGATGGACATGTGGGGGACGAAACTCGAGCGGATGAAGGAGCTCATATTTTAAGCAGGGATCGCGCGCGAGATATAGCGGAAGCTGCCAGTTTTTCTCAATTGACCAGCCGCCCCGCGACCGGCGGCAGGAATTGGTCGTCGAAAATGTCGCCGGGGGTCGGCCGCTTGCGGAATTTGAAGTCCTGCGCGATCTGCTCGATCGAGCGCTGCAAGCGCAGCGGCTCGATACCGCCGAGCCCGTTGCGCTTGACCTCGTCGGTCAGGATGTCGTCGGCAAGGACGGTGCGCAGGCGTTCCAACTCCAGGTCGCGGTCGCCGCCGTCGATGCGGCTCGCGGCCTCGTCCGCCGCACGCGCAGGCTCCTTGACGGTTGCGGCGATGCCGGCGATCAAGGCGCGGACGAAGCCTTTCACGGCGTCCGGCTTTGCTGCGGCGAAGGCGGCATTGGCCACCACGGCGAAGCCATAGGCCTCGCAGCCGTAGTCGGCATAACGCAGCACGACGAGATCGGCACCGGGCACGCCGCGATCGCGCAGGTTCACCGCCGAGAGATGGCTGAAGCCCGCGACGGCATCGACCTGTCCCGCGGACAGGATCGGCTCGCGCACGGCCGCGCCGATCTTGTGGAATTTGACGCGCGATGCCTTGATGCCGTTCTGCTGCGCCAGCGCCGGCCACAGCCGCATCGACAGATCGCCCTCGGCAACGCCGACGGTCTTGCCGTCGAGATCGGGCAACAGATGGATGCCGCGACTCCTGCGCGCAACGATCGCGTAAGGCGCGCGGTTGAACAGCACGAACACCGCCTTGACCGGCGCCGCATCCTCCTTGTCGCGAAACCGGATCAGCTCGTTGATGTCGACGAGCGCAAGCTCGCTGTCGCCTTTGGCGACGCGGGCGAGTGCCTCCGGCGATCCGGTCGCGCTGCCGAAGGACACGTTGAGACGCTCGGCGCCGAACCTGCCGTCCTTCGCGGCAAGGAAGAACGGCGCCATGCTCGCGTCGGGCGGGCGGTCGAAGGTGAAGTGAATGGCAACGGAGGACGGCGCAGGCGTCTCGGCCGCGCCGACACCGCGTGGACTCAGTGCCGCAAGCGAGATCGAGAGGGCCAGCAGGCAACGAAGCGCGATCGTCTTGAATTCAGACATCGGTTGCGCCGGTCCCGCATTGTTATGGTTTCGTGACGCTTGCAGCGCCGGCCGACGACACCGTGCGCGCGCCAACATGAACGGCGGATGAGCGGCGGTTGCGTCACGATTACGCAACCCCGTTCAGCTTGTGTTGGGGTTGGGGAACCCAACTTAGGTCATGCGGGTTTGATAGGCATGAGCCTGTCCGCAGGCGTCCGTTCCAGGTCCCAAAGGAGGGCCCAAGACATGTTCGACCGATTCTCCAAGATTGCGGGCCGCAAGGCCGTTCTTGCTACCGCCGCCGTGGTGGCTCTGACTGCCGCTGCACCCAACGCCTCCTACGCGGGCGGCCGTCATTGGCACGGTGGTGGTGGCGGCGGCGCCGCCGCTGCAGCGATGTTCGGCCTGGCCGCGACCGGCCTGGCGATCGCAGCCAGCCGCAATGCCTACGCCTATGATCCGGGTCCGGTTTACTATTACGAGGGCGGCCCGGCCTATTACAGCGGCCCCGGCTATGGTTCCTATTATTACGACTCGGGCAGCCGCTACACCTATGGCGGCTACAAGAACCCCTGCGCCCACGGCTATTCCGGCTACAGCTGCTATTAACCGATCGGCCATGCGTCATCGGCGAACAGGCCGGCGCACTTGCCGCGCCGGCCTGTTTTCTGCTTTTATTGCCGAGCGTTAACACGCCGGCCATTTGTTTAGAGTAGTTTCGAGTACCATGAGTGATTCGCTTGAGCGGCTATATCTGGCTGTGCTCGCGGCCAGGGATCTTGATCCGGCAATATCGCGGACCGCCCGGCTGTTTCAGCGTGGGCCCTCGCAAATGGCAAAGAAGCTCGCTGAAGAGGCCATCGAGGTCGTGATCGATGCCGTCAGTGGCGACTCCGAGGCCGTGATCCGGGAAAGCGCCGACCTCTTGTACAATCTCACCGTGCTCTGGGCCTCTGCCGGCGTGCGCCCCGAGGACGTCTGGCGCGAGATGTCGCGGCGGGAAGACATGCTCGGCATCGCCGAGAAGCTGCCGAAATCCTCAATGAAACTGCCCAAGGTCGCGTCACCGCGCGTGGCGGCCAGGCGGCCAATTGTCGCGCTCGAGGGGCGTGCTGCGCGCAAGCGCCACTAGAAACGTCACAATTCGCCTCAATCTCGGCATGGACAAATCCGTCCCATGGTGCTTCATCGCGGCGCCATGCTGAAACGTATCTACGATTGGTGCATCGACGCCGCCCACAAGCCCTACGCGCTCTGGATCATGGGTGTCGTCTCCTTCGCCGAAAGCTCCTTCTTTCCGGTCCCGCCGGATGTGATGCTGATCCCGATGTCGCTGGCGCGCCCGCAGCGCGCCTGGCTCTATGCAACCATCTGCACCGCGACCTCGGTGCTCGGCGGCATCCTCGGCTACGCCATCGGCGCGCTGCTGTTCGACTCCGTCGGCCACTGGCTGATCCAGGTCTACGGCCTCGGCGACAAGGTCGATGCCTTCCGTGCCTCCTATGCGGAGTGGGGCGCGGTCATCATCCTGCTCAAGGGGCTGACGCCGATCCCCTACAAGCTTGTCACCATCACCTCGGGCTTTGCCGGCTACAACTTCATCCTGTTCATCCTATGCTCGATCGTCGCCCGTGGCGGACGCTTCTTCGTCGTCGCGATCCTGCTCAACCGCTATGGCGACTGGATCCGGGTTCGGATCGAGAAGCATCTCGGATTGTGGGTCGCGCTCGGTGCCATCGTGCTGGTGCTCGGCTTCGTGGTGGCGGTCAAGTTGATCTAGGCGCTGGCGGCTTTGCCGCAGGGCCGGCTTCGGCTACGGTTGCCGCCATGATGGTTCGATCCGGCAATCCGGCTCTGCGGCTCGGGACGCTGATGTCAGCGGCGCTGCTGCTCCTGCTCAGTGGCGGCGGCATCGGATGGACGCAATCTGCACCGCCATCGCTCGGCCTCCAGCAGCAGGGGGTCCAGTCCGCGCCGTCGCCCGCGACGCCGGCCTCTTCCGCCGCGCCAGCACGCGAGGAAAATCCCGGGCTGATCAATGAAATGGGCAAGCTGTTCGACAAGCTGCCCTCGATCCTGCCGCCGATCAAAAGCCCCAGTGAAACCATGAACGACCTGTCACGGCTGGCCAAGCCCTCGACCATGGTGTCGGGGCGCGTGGCCTGCCCGCTCTCGTCGAACGGCGCGCCCGACTGCAAACAGGCCGCCGACCAGCTCTGCCAGGGCAAGGGCTACAAGGAAGGCAAGAGCCTGAATGCCGATTCCGCGGAAAAATGCTCGGCCAAGGTTCTCATTCCGGGCAGGCAACGCAAACCGGATGACTGCCGCACCGATACGTTCGTGACCAGCGCGCTGTGCCAGAACTAGAGGACGTCGCGCGAGCAACAAGGAGCGCCCATGAGTCGTACGGAGCAGGACTTCCTCGGACCGCGTGAGATCGCCGACGACATCTATTACGGCGTCCAGACCATCCGGGGTAAGGAAAACTTCCACATCACCGGCATTTCGATGAACCAGGAGCCTTACTTCGTGAAGGCGCTCGGTTACGTCAAGAAGGCCGCTGCCATGGCCAATCGCGATCTCGGCGCGATCGACGCCAGGGTCGCGGACGCGATCATTCTCGGCTGCGACCGCGTCATCGCCGGCGAGATGATGGATCAGTTCGTCACCGACTTCATCCAGGGCGGTGCCGGCACCTCCACCAACATGAACGCCAACGAGGTGATCGCGAACCTCGCGCTGGAATCGCTCGGCTTCGGCAAGGGCGACTATCAGCACGTCAGTCCCAACGACCACGTCAATTACGGCCAGTCGACCAACGACACCTATCCGACCGCCTTTCGCCTCGCGCTGATCCTGCGGCTCGAGAGCTACATGACCGCGCTGCGCCAGCTCCAGGAAGCTTTCTTCGTCAAGGGGCGCGAGTTCGACCGTGTTCTGAAGATGGGCCGCACGCATCTGCAGGATGCCGTGCCGATGTCGCTCGGCGCGGAATTCCGGGGCTGGGGCACCACGATCGGTGAGGAGGTCGACCGCATCTCGGAAGCGCGTGCGCTGCTGCGCGAGATCAATCTCGGCGCCACCGCGATCGGCACCTCCGTCACGGCTGCGGTCGGCTATCCCAAGCTCGCGGTCCGGCATCTGAGCGCGCTCACCGGCGTCGACTTCATCCTCGCCGGCGATCTCGTCGAGGCGACCTCGGACACCGGCGCCTATGTGCAGCTCTCGGGCGTTCTGAAGCGCACCGCGAGCAAACTGACGAAGATCTGCAACGACATCCGCCTGCTTGCCTCCGGCCCGCGCGCCGGCTTCAACGAGATCAACCTGCCGCAGCTGCAGCCGGGCTCTTCGATCATGCCCGGCAAGGTCAATCCCGTGATCCCCGAAGTGGTCAACCAGACCAGCTTCCTCGTCATCGGGCTCGACACGACGGTGACGCTCGCGGCCTCGGCGGGCCAGCTCCAGCTCAACGTGATGGAGCCGGTGATCTCGTTCGCGCTGTTCTTCTCGATCCGCACCATGGAACGCGCGGTCAACAGCCTGCGCGAGAATTGCGTCGTCGGCATCACCGCCAACGACGAGCACACCCGCAACATGGTGCTGAACTCGCTCGGCATCGTCACGGTGCTGAAGCCGCTGCTCGGCTACAAGCAATGCGCCGAGATCGCGCGCGAGGGCTACAAGAGCGGCAAGTCGCTGCACCAGATCGTGGTGGTCGAGCGCAAGCTGCTGACGCAGGAGAAGTGGGACGAGATGTTCTCGTTCGAGCGGCTGATCAATCCGGATTTGCTCGGGTAGGGGCTGGTCTCTCCTCGGTCATTCCGGGATGCGCCGACAGGCGCAGGCCCGGAATCCATTGCGCCGCCCGTACTGACGCCCGATGGATTCCGGGCGCGACGCTGCGCGTCGCCCCGGAATGACGAAGGACGCGAATTCCGCTGCTTGGAATTGCGCGCGCCCCCACCCGCCTACGGCGTCAAAACGCAATACTTGACAGTGGAAAGATTGCCTTGTTGGTATGGCGCCCAACCTTCCATTGACCGGCCAACAGAGGATCGTCTCGCAATGTCCATGCCTGCCTTGTTCAAAGGGCGCCTGTCGATCCCCGTGATCGGCTCGCCGCTCTTCATCATCTCGGTGCCCGATCTGGTGATCGCGCAATGCAAGGCGGGGGTGGTCGGTTCGTTTCCGGCGCTGAACGCGCGGCCGCCGGAGCTGCTCGACGAATGGCTGGCACGGATCACCGAGGAGCTCGCGGCCTATGACCGCGCGCATCCGGAACGGCCGTCGGCGCCGTTTGCGGTCAACCAGATCGTGCACAAGTCGAACAACCGGCTCGACCACGACATGCAGCTCTGCGCCAAGTACAAGGTGCCGATGATCATCTCCTCGCTCGGCGCCCGCGAGGAGCTGAACCAGGCCGTGCACGGCTGGGGCGGCATCATCTTCCACGACGTGATCAACCAGAAGTTCGCGCACAAGGCGATCGAGAAGGGCGCGGACGGCCTGATCCTGGTCGCGGCCGGGGCCGGCGGCCACGCCGGCACCATCTCGCCGCTCGCTTTCGTTGCCGAGACCCGCAAGTGGTTCGACGGCCCGATCGCGCTGTCGGGCGCGATCGGCAACGGCCAGGCGATCCGCGCCGCGCGCATCCTCGGTGCGGACTTCGCCTATATCGGCTCGGCCTTCATCGCCACCAAGGAGGCCAACGCGGTCGAGCGCTACAAGGAGATGATCGCCGGCTCGAGCGCCGACGACATCGTCTATTCCAACCTCTTCACCGGCGTGCACGGCAATTATTTGAAGCCCTCGATCCTCGCCGCCGGCATGGATCCGGAGAACCTTCCGACCTCCGATCCCTCCAAGATGAATTTCGGCACCGACGCCTCCGGCGAACGCGCCAAGCCGAAAGCCTGGAAGGAGATCTGGGGGAGCGGCCAGGGCATCGGCAGCATCGACCAGGTGCTGCCTGCAGCGGAGCTGATCGCGCGCTTCAAGAAGGAATACGACGAAGCGATCGATCCGCCGTTGTGACGATCTCATGTCCCGGACGCGCTGCAGCGCGCAACGCTGCTGCGCAGAGCCGGGACCCACCGCGGCAACGTATGGACCCCGGATCGGCAGCGCACCGCTACGCGCTGCGCAGCATCCGGGGAACGTCAACCGAGACTGATTGAACGATGACCGCCATCTACCGCGTCGACGGCGACAGCGTCGTCACCAGCCCGGATGCCGCCGGTCCCTGGGATCGGCGCATGCAGCACGGTTCGGCGCCGGCTTCGCTGGTGACCTGGGCGGCCGAGCGCGTTCCGACGCCGGCTCCGATGGACATCGCGCGCGTCACCATCGACCTGATGCGCCCGGTGCCGGTGGCGCCGCTCACGATCGCGACCGAGGTCCTGCGCGAGGGCCGCAAGATCCAGCTCTGCAACATCAAGCTGCTTGCCGACGGCGTGCAGGTGGTCGGCGCGACCGTGCTCAAGATCCGGCGCCAGGCACTGAACCTGCCCGACGATGTCGAGGAGCTGCCGGTCACGCTGCCCTCGCCGGAGGACTCGCTGGCCGAGGACGGTCACGCCGCCACCAGCCCGTTCGTGCGTTCGGTCTCGATGCGTGCCGCGCGCGGCCGCTTCGGTCAGGCCGGCGCCGGCGCGATCTGGTTTCGCGTCGATCATCCGCTGATCGAGGGGGAGGCGATCTCGCAGGCCATGCGCGCCGTGGTCGCCGCCGATTTCTCCAACGGCACCGCCTCGACGCTCGACTTCCGCGCCTGGACCTACATCAATGCCGACCTCACCGTGAGCTTCGCGCGTCAGCCGGTCGGCGAGTGGATTCTGCTCGACGGCGAGTCCTGGATCGGCGCCGACGGCGCCGGGCTTGCAATGTCGCGCCTTGCCGACCGCCAGGGCTATTTCGGCCGCGCGGTGCAGAGCCTGGTGATCGAGAAGCGTTGAGGCGTGACGGCAAGCGTCGCTCTTCGGGTCGCCCAATTGAACGGCAGGCTTCCGCCGCCGCGGAAGGGATGCAAGGTCGTGTTCGACCAGGGCATCCTGCCAGTTCACATTCCGTAGAAGATCTTGATCTCCCACAGCACCACAATGATAGCCGTGATCAACGTGATCGCGGCGACTGCACTTTCCAGGGAAGCGACTCTCATCTCTTACTCCGCTTCCCAGCCCCGTCATCGGTCTAGGTGATTCCCCGATTCGGCGGCAATTGCGTGGGCCGCGCCGCCATCCACTCCGTTCCGCGTTGTGGTGTCCGGGACACAGTGGCCCCGTAGAATCCCGGGGTATTTATCCCACCATCCGGTCCCGGCCGCTCCAGAAGCCTGCGCGCAGCACCTTCTTGTCGACCTTGCCGACTCCGGTCATCGGCAATTGCTTGACGAACTGGATCTGCTTGGGCGCATGCGCCGAGCCTTTTCGCGCCTTGACCAGGTTGATCAGCTCGTCCGGATCCGGCCTTGCGCCCTCGCGCGGCACGACGATGGCGGTGACGGCCTCGCCCCACTTTTCGTCGGGAATGCCGACGACCGCGACCATGGCGACATCGGCATGTTGCGACAGCACGTCCTCGACCTCGCGCGGGAAGATGTTGAAGCCGCCGGACACGATCATGTCCTTCTTGCGGTCGAGAATGAACATGTAGCCGCGCTCGTCCTGGCGCGCGATGTCGCCGGTGTGGACCCAGCCGTTCTTCAGCGTCTCGGCGGTGATGTCGGGCCGTCTCCAGTACTCCGCCATCGCATGCGGGGCGCGCACACAGATCTCGCCGGCCTCGCCCGTCTTCACCTCCCGGTCGTTGTCGTCGAGAATCCTGACCTCGCACGCCGCGATCGGAAAGCCGCAGGACAGGAACAGCTCCGGCGTCTTCGGATCGTGATCCGCCTTGCGCAGCACCGAGACCGGATAGCATTCGGTCTGGCCGTAGAGCTGCGAGAACACCGGTCCGATGCGCTCGAGGCCCTCGACCAGCCGGCTCGGCGACATCGCCGACGCCCCGTAGAGCGCCAGCTCCAGCGAGGACAGATCGGTCTTGTCCAGCGCGGGATGATCGAGCAGCACGTAGATCATGGTCGGCACGAACAGCGTGAAATTGATGCGCTCGCGTGCGATCGTCGTCAGCACCGCCTCGGGATCGAAACCTTTGAGCATGTGCACGGTGCCGCCGCGCATCAGAGTCGGCAGCACTTTCGTGCCGGCCACATGGCTGATCGGGGCGACGGTGAGGTAGCGTGCCGCGTCGGGGATTTCGAAATCGGCGAGGATCGCGGCCGCGGCTCCGGCATTCTCGCGGTGATAGCGCAGCGCGCCCTTGGATTTGCCGGTGGTGCCGCCTGTGTAGTTCAGCGTGGCGAGATCATCGAGGCTGGCGATGTTCCGCGCGCTGGCGTGTCCCGCGCTCTCGATGGCTGCCAACAAATCGGCGCCGTAACCGGCCGGCCCCATGGTGAAGATCGCCTTCAGCCGCGGCGCTCTCGCCGCAAGCTCGCCACCGCGGTCGCGGAAGGCGGCCGCATCGACCACCAGCATCTCGGCTTCGGAATCATCGAGCTGGAACAGCTGGTCCTCCAGCGATCCCAGCGGATGCAGCCAGGTGATGCAGAGCCGCGACAATTGCGCGGCGACGCCGGCGCACCAGGTGTCGGCGCGGTTCGCGGTGAGGAAGGCGACGCGCGCGCCCGCCTGCAAGCCGAGACGCATGAAGACGCCCTGGATGCGTCCGATGAGGTCGATGCTGCCCTGATAGCTCAACGATCCGCCGGGCCAGGCGAAGGCGGTGCGGCCGGGATAGCGCGACAGCGCCCGTAGCGTCTGCGCACAAGTCGGGGACGATGCGTGGAGCGGATCGGACATATGTTTCCTCGTTGCTTGTCACCGGCTTCTGACGTGCCAATGTTGCCGATGACGCTAGCACACGGACTGCGGGAGGAAACCACAAAGCCCGCGCGAGGAGGCATGCGTGACAAGGAGATTTGCGTGACGTCAGATCGGCTGCAACGCTTCGGCGATCGACTCGCTCTGCCGCTGATCGCAGCGCCGATGTTCCTGGTGTCGGGCGTCGAGCTCATGGTCGCCGCGTGCCGGAGCGGCGTGATCGGCAGCTTCCCCAGCGCGAATTGCCGCAGCACGGACCAGCTCGATGAATGGCTTACCACCATCGAGACGCGGCTGTGCCAGCACGAAGCTCAGACCGGCCGCAAGGCAGCGCCGCTCTGCCCGAACCTGATCGTGCATCGCTCCAACGCGCGGCTGGAGCAGGATCTCGCGGTGCTGCTGCGGCACAGGCCGGAGATCGTCATCACGTCGGTCGGCTCGCCTGCGCCCGTGGTGAAGCCGCTGCACGATGCCGGCGCGCTGGTGCTGGCGGACGTCGCTTCCATCCGCCATGCCGAACGTGCGGCGGAAGCAGGTGTCGACGGACTGGTGCTGCTCACCGCGGGCGCCGGCGGGCAGACCGGCTGGCTCAACCCGTTCGCCTTCGTCCGCGCGGTGCGCGCGTTCTATGACGGCGTCATCGTGCTCGCGGGCGGCATCAGCGACGGCCGCGCGCTGTATGCGGCCGAAGTGCTCGGCTGCGATCTCGCCTATATGGGCACCAAGTTCATCGCGACGCGCGAGAGCATGGCGGACGACCGCCACAAGCGTATGCTGGTCGACAGCAGCGCCGACGACATCCTGCTCACGACCGCGTTCACAGGCCTGCAGACCAGCATGCTGAGGCCGTCGATCGTGGCCGCCGGGCTTGATCCCGACGATCTGCCGGCGCGCGGGGCGATCGACATCGCCAGGGATATCGACGTTGCCGCGCGCGAGAGCCGTCCGAAACGCTGGCGCGACATCTGGAGCGGGGGACATTCCACCTCGGGCGTCACCGACGTGCTCGCGGTCGACGATCTCGTTGCGCGGACGGCGGCCGAATATCGTGAGGCGAGGGCGCACTGCCTCCCGTAGAATTGCGGAAGAGGCAGGCTCCGCTCGTCCCGATCACGGTTAATCCCACGCTCTTCCGCCCCGCTCACTTAACGGCAGATTAACCATCGCCCGCCAAGAATCCTCTCACGGCCGCCAATCAGGACCGAGAGGGACAGGCGATGGACTTCGATTATCTCAACACCAAGACGGCGGCTTCGCTGGACGAAATCCGCGTTCGCGTCGCTCATGCCCTGGCCCGCCACCCGCTGTGCCGCAACGTCCGCTTCGACATCGTCAGCGTCCCCCGTACCCGCCGGGGCGGCAACTGGACGGTGGCGCTGCAATCGGTCGAGCCGCGCGCGGTCTGGGAGGCCTCGGAGATCGTCGCGGACATCCAGGACGCCTACGATCTGGCCGCAGCTGCCTGATATCGTTTGCAGAATGTCGCTGCAGACATGCTGATTGTCGCAACGAAGGCACACTCAAGCCATAATTCGTGCCCTTTTCCCGGCCATCTCTAACAAACTCGTGAAGCGTCCGTTCCCGGAGAGACGTTTGTCCAAAGCCATCACCATCGTTGTGCTGACCTGTTTCCTCGTCCTCGGCGCCGCCACCACCGCCATTCTTGGCCGCGACAGCGTCCCCAGCGTCAGCGAAGACATGATCGCGCAGACGCCTCCGCCCAAGCCGCTCGCAACCAACCGCGCCGCCAAGGCCGACCGTCTGGTCCCGACCCTCGCCTTGGCATCGGCCGCGATCGAGCCGGTCCTGGTGCCCGCCGACAGGCTTTCGCAGGCGCCCGTGCTGACCGAGCCGCTGCGCCAGGCCTTCGCCGCTGCCACACCGTCCGATTTCCCGATGCCCAAGGCGGCGCCCGGCGTGTCCGAAGCGCCCGCCGCGGCGGAGGTTCCCGCTGTCGAAGTCCCCGCCAAGCCGAAGGTGGTCGCCAAGCCGCAGCCGCAGAAGCATTATACCCTGCTGTCCGACGCACAGATTGCGGGGATCAGGGACCGCCTGAAACTGTCCTCGTCGCAGGAATATTACTGGCCCTCGGTCGAGAGCGCGCTGCGCAACGTTGTCCGCAAGATCTCGGCGAACAAGCTCTCCAATCCGAACGCGCCGCCCAGCGCGCAGATCGACCCGAATTGCGATGAGGTCCAGCAGTTGAAGTCGGCGGCCATGCCGTTGCTGTTCCAGCTGCGTGACGATCAGAAAGAGGAAGTGCGCAAGCTCGCTCGCCTCATCGGGCTCGAGAAGGTCGCGCAGCAGATCTGACGCTTAAGTTCCTTTGGGAACTGCTTTCACACCAGGAACATCCGGCAATCAACGCGCGTTGCTCGCCCCAAAGAGGGAGTGGATCAATGCGCGCCTCGACAGCCTATTTCGTCGGTGCCGGAACCATTGTCGCAGCCATTGCCATTGGTTTGGGCGGCGGGATCGTGGCCGGCAACATCATGAATCCGGTTGCGCCCAAACAGGGCCCGGACACCAGCAAGATGGCGCAACGCGCCGAATCCGCTGGCGCGCCGGCGGCGACAAACGCACCCTCGGAACGCGTCAATTACCTCACCGGCTCGCAAGCCTTTGGCGCAATGATCGCCGCACCGGCCCAGGCCGAAGTCAAGCCCGAAGCCAAGCCCGAAGCCGGCAAGCCTGAGGCCGCAAAGCCTGGCACCCAGCCTGCCCAGGCGACTGCCGAACCGCCGGCACCGCCGCCTTCACAGGCGGCCGCGGTCGAGCCACCCAAGGACCAGTCCAAGGACCAGTTCAAGCCAACCGTCGCATCGTCGCCGAAGGCCGCAAAACCCGGCGAGCAGCAAGCATCGGTCGATCCGGCCTCTTCGCTCGACAACGCCTATGCCAAGGCGAAGGATTCCGACGTGAGGCGCGCTGCATCCGAGCGGCGTCGGATCGAGCGGCGCGAACGCTGGGCCGAGCGCCGCCATTACTACGAGGGCCGCGAGCCGCGCGGCATGCGCGACCGCACCGATTGGGACGACGTCGCGCGCAACATCCGCGAAGATTCCGATGCGCGCGACTACGCCGGCCGGCCGCGCGGCGGCTTCCCGCAGATCAGGCTGTTCGGTCCCGACGACGATTAGCGCTTAGCCCGCGATCACCGCTGCCGGCGAAGTAAGGTGCGGCGTCATTGTCGAGCCGCTGTCACTTCATTCCCGCGCGCCGCAATCCTTCCAGGTCATGCGCCCGATCCTCGTCCCGCAGCATCGGCAGCTCGCGCATGATCCAGGCGAGCGAGACCCCGGGGATGAGCGCGGCGTAGACCGTCCAGGGCGGACGCCGCGAGCGCCGTGTCTCCTGACATCCCGGCGGCGGCCGTCAACGCGCGGTGCGCGCTGACGAAATCGCCGCGTTGCCGCAGCGATTCCGGCGAAACTGCGAATGTGCTTTGCGCAAGCTGCGCCGCCTCCGTAAGCTACCTCCCACACACGCCAACCACGAAGAAACGCCCATGCCCGCCTTCAGCGCTTCCACCACCGTGCTCGATTCGATGCTGTTCCGCGACGCCTTCGGCACGCCTGAGATGCGCGAGGTGTTCTCCGACGTCGCGCTGGTGGCGCGCTATGCCGAGGTCGAGGTGGCGCTGGCGAAGGCGGAAGCCAGCTGTGGCGTGATCCCGCAGCAGGCGGCCGAGGCGATCGCGGCGCGGACCGACGTCGCCGCGCTCGATTTCGATCTGCTCAGGCAGGAGACCGACATCGTCGGCTATCCGATCCTCCCCTTGGTGCACCAGATGGTGAAGCAGTGCGGCGAGGCCGGCCGCTACGTGCATTGGGGCGCGACCACCCAGGACATCATGGATACCGCCGTGGTGCTGCAGCTCCGCGCTGCGCTCGAGATCGTGGCGCGGGACATCGACGAGCTCCGCGGCATCCTGGCGAACCTCTCGAGACGCCATCGCGACACGCCGATGGCGGGCCGCACCCACCTCCAGCAGGCACTCCCGGTGACCTTCGGCTACAAGACCGCGATCTGGCTCGCCATGTTCGATCGCCACGCCGAGCGGCTGGCGCAGCTGAAGCCGCGCGTGCTGGTCGGCCAGTTCGCCGGCGCCGCCGGCACGCTGGCCTCGCTCGGCGACAAGGGATTCGAGGTGCAGGAGGCACTCTGCGCCGAGCTGAAGCTCGGCGTTCCCGTGTCGACCTGGCACGTCGCGCGCGACGGATTTGCCGAGGCGGTGAACTTCCTTGCGCTCGTCACCGGCTCGCTCGGCAAGATCGCGCTCGACATCATGATCATGGCCTCAACCGAGTTCGGCGAAGTCTACGAGCCCTTCGTCAAGGGGCGCGGCGCCTCCTCGACCATGCCGCAGAAGCGCAATCCGATCTCGTCGGAACTGATGCTGGCGGCGTCCAAGGCGGTGCGCCAGCACGCCGGCCTGATGCTCGACGCCATGGTGCAGGATTTCGAGCGTGCCACGGGTCCCTGGCACGCCGAATGGATGGCCATCCCCGAAAGCTTCGTGCTGACCGCCGGCGCGCTGCATCAGGCGAAGTTTGCACTTGCGGGCCTCATCGTGGACGAGTCGAAGATGAACGACAATCTCGCGATCAGCCGCGGCCTGATCGTGGCCGAAGCGGTCATGATGGGGCTCGCGCCGCAGCTCGGCCGGCAGGAGGCCCATGACGTGGTTTATGACGCTTGCCGGCTCGCCAACGACAAAGGCTTGAGCCTGGCGGATGCGCTGTCCTCCGACTCCCGCGTCTCGAGCCGCATCGACCGTGTCACAATCGAGGCGCTCACCTCACCGAAAAATTACCTCGGACTCGCGCCCGCCATGGTTGACCGGGTGCTGAAATCGGCAACGCGTTGAAAACCAATATGCGTGAAACTGCGTATCTTCTCCGTGTCGCAAGGTGCTCGCGCACTTGCGCCTTGCGGTGCTAGGCTTAGATTGAACCAGAGACTTTCGGCAGAGGGCCCGGCATGACTGATCACCGCAATTCCACCGCTCCCATTGATCCCGCGAAGCTCGACCGGTTGGCCGAGGTGGCGGTGAAGGTGGGCCTGGGCTTGCGGCCAGGACAGGATCTGCTTCTCACGGCGCCTGCGATCGCGCTGCCGCTGGTCAGGCGGATCGCCGTGCATGCCTACAAGGCCGGCGCCGGCCTCGTGACGCCGATCCTGTCGGACGAGGAGATGACGCTGGCGCGCTACCGCCATGGCCATGACAGCAGTTTCGATCGCGCCGCCGGCTGGCTCTATGAGGGCATGGCCAAGGCGTTCTCGGAGAACACCGCGCGGCTCGCCATCGTCGGCGACAACCCGATGCTGCTGTCGGGCGAGGATCCGTCCAAGGTGGCACGCGCGAGCAAGGCGAATTCGATGGCCTATCAGCCCGCGCTGGAGAAGATCGTCAATTTCGACACCAACTGGAATATCATCGCCTATCCAAGCCCGTCCTGGGCCAAGCAGGTCTTCCCCAACGATTCCGAGGACGTCGCAGTCGGCAAGCTCGCGGATGCGATTTTCGCCGCGTCCCGAGTCGATCGCGAGGATGCGATGGGCAATTGGGCCAGCCACAATGCGGTGCTGCGCGAGCGGACCAACTGGCTCAACGGCCAGCGCTTTCGCGCCCTGCAATATTCGGGACCGGGCACCGACCTCACCATCGGCCTGGCCGACGGCCACGAATGGGAGGGCGGTGCCTCGCTCTCCAAGAACGGCATCAGCTGCAACGCCAATATCCCGACCGAAGAGGTGTTCACCACGCCGCATTGCCGCCGCGTCTACGGCCATGTCGTGAGCTCGAAACCGCTGTCCTATCAGGGCACGCTGATCGATAACATCGCGGTGCGCTTCGAGGACGGCAAGATCGTCGACGCAAAGGCCTCGCGCGGCGCAGAGGTGCTGAACAAGGTGCTCGACACCGACGAGGGCGCCCGCCGCCTCGGCGAAGTGGCGCTGGTGCCGCATTCCTCGCCGATCTCGCAGAGCGGGCTGTTGTTCTACAACACGCTGTTCGACGAGAACGCGGCGTCTCACATCGCGCTCGGCCAGTGCTATTCGAAATGCTTCGTCAACGGTGCGCAGCTCACCCCGCAGCAGATCGCGGCGCAAGGCGGCAACCAGAGCCTGATCCATATCGACTGGATGATCGGCTCCGCCGAGACCGATATCGACGGCATCTTGCCCGATGGCAGCAAGGTGCCGGTGTTCCGCAAGGGCGAGTGGGCGAAGTAGTCTGCCTCCCTCTCTTCCGGGAGGGATTAGTGCGGCGACAGATTTTCCGTGCGCTCGTGCCATGCGTGCGGAAAGGTATGTGGGTTCTGGTGCCTTCGCGCATTTTGTCGCACCCCGGGAAAGGGCTGGGTCATGTGCGCGGATTTGCAAGGGAATTGCGACGTTAACCGTTTGCACTTGTCGCTTCCGGCTGATTCTCGAAATGGATGTAAGAAAGAATTAAAAACGGGCTACTAGCGTTCGAGCATCTTTCGAAACACTCCCGGCCGGATCGGCCGCAAATATCATTTCCCGAGGAAGCAAATGGCATTGATTGAAGTCGGTAGTTGCAATGTTGACCTCGAGCTGCGGCCGATCGAGCCGTCCTGGATCATCGAAGGCAACCCGGTGTCGCGCTCGCGCGTCCTGTCGACGAGTGCCGACGGCACCGCCCAGACCATCATCTGGTACTGCACCGAAGGGCGCTTCAACTGGTACTACGACATCGACGAGACGATCATGATCATGGAGGGATCGATCGTGCTCGAAAGCGAGGGCATGCCGCCGAAGCGTTACGGCCCCGGTGACGTCATTTTCTTCCGCGATGGCGCGCATGCCAAATGGCACGTCGAAGGCCACGTCAAGAAGATCGCCTTCTGCCGCAAGACCAATCCCGTGATGATCGGCTTCCTGATCCGGGTCGTAAACAAGCTCAAGAAGATCTTCACCTCGACCGGCGAGCGCCGTCCCGCCTCGCTGATGGGCGCGGGCTAGAGCTCACAACAACTTTCAAGGACGCTTCCCAGCGGCTACGACGAAGACGGGTCGGGAATCGACATCCCGGCCCGTCTTCTCGTTATGACGACAGCTCGAGCCGGTAGATATCGGTTGCGGTTTGCGAGAACAGCGCCGTCTTCTCGGCCTCGCTCAGCGATTCTGTGCCGGGAGCTCAACATCTCTATTCCTCAAGCAGCAGCGCGCCTTGCGCAACCGCGACCGGCTCGCCGGCACAGCGGCGCCTTTGTCAGCCCTTGTGTCGCCTGGCTCTGACGTCGACGATCAGCCGCCAATCGGCCGCGGCGGCCGGCCTCGCCTCGCCGAGCCAATGGAAGGAGTCCCCGGTGATCTCCGTGAAGCTCCACCGCGTCAGCTCGCCGGCGTCGGTCGTGCCTTCCTGCACGATGTCCTCTCCGCGGGGACGGCCGATCTGCTGGCGGAAGACGCTGCGACCCGGATCGAACCAGGAGATCCGCCACGCATCGATGGTCGGATCGTAAACGCGAAGCGTCGTGCCGTACCAATTGCCGGCGATCGGAAAGGCCGGCGCGCCCGCGGGCCGGGGTATCATCCAGACGTCCTGGACGGCTCGGCCTTCCAGCACCCAGCCGAAATGAATCTCGCCGGGCGCTACGTGCTTCGTGCCATCGGATCCATGGGCGGTGATCTCGGCATCCCAGTCGCCGACGAAGCGGCCATAGAGTTGAAGCGCCGCCGCATGCTCGGGGTTCGGTCCGTCCGCGTGCAAAAGTCTGGCAAAGTCGGTCATGTCGCTCTCCTGTTGCCGGCAGATCAACACGACCGGCCGGCGGCCGGCTTGGAGAAAATTGCGGCTCAGACCCCGTCGAGGATGATCACCGTCGGCTTCGACGGCAGCGCATCGCGTGACATCCGGAAGGTCCGCCCGGAGCGCTGGTCGATCTCGAACTGCTGGCCGATCCGGCGCATGAAGTCGTCGAGCGGGGTGGCGAAGCGGTGCATCGGCAGCACCACCGAGGCGCGCAACCGCCTGGTGATTTCGGAGATGCCGTCCAGCGACATGGTGTAGGTGCCGTCGATCGGCACCATCACGATATCGAGCCGCCCGATCTGGGCAAAATGGCTGTCGTCGAGCTTGTGATGGAGGTGGCCGAGATGGCCGATGCAGAGGCCCGCGGCCTCGAAGATGAAGATCGAATTGCCGTCGCGGATCATGTCGGTGCCGGCATCGTCGCCGAAATAACGGCGGATGTCGGTCGTGACATTTCGGATGAAGGCATCGCCGATGCGTTCCGACACGATCGCCGGCTTGCCGTCCTCGCTCCAGCCATGCAGCACGTGGGGAATGCGCCTGTCGGGAAAAAGAGTGTAGTGGGTGCTATGGGCGCGGTTCATGGTGGCGACGTCGGGCAGCCGTCCGACCTGATAGGCGCCGCTGTAATCGGTCGCGATGCGCAAGCCGCCGGGGGTGTCGACGTAATAGGTGGAATGGCCGGCATAGGTGATCTCGACCTCGGCCGCGGCCGCCGCCTGCCGGAACGCGACCGGCATCGCACGGGGCGCCCCGTTCGCCATCGCCAGGCACTCGCTGCGCTGCGGCTGCTGGGCGAGGGCTGGGGCCAGCAGCCAGCCGAGAAAACCGAAGGCCGTCAGCAATAGTCGAGACATCACCGGTCCGTCCGCCATTCAGTCGACGATCCGGTCAGTGTATCTTCGAATTGTTGCGGCGTCATGCCGTCGCGTGCCACATTAAGCATAGAGTCAGCCTCCGCTTGTTCCGGTGTCGGGTCTTGCCTACCCATTGCCCGATGGACGCGGCCGCAAATATCGACCGATATCGCGCGCTCGACAGTTGGCGCGGCATTTGCGCTTGCATGGTTGCGCTGTTCCACTTCGACGTGATCAGCCATCTGTCCTTCCTGCCGCTCACCAGACATGCCTATCTGTTCGTCGATTTCTTCTTCGTATTGAGCGGCTTCGTCATCGCGTCGAATTACCGTTCACGCCTTGCCGAGGGCTTCGGCATCGGCCGCTTTCTCATGCTGCGGCTTGGGCGGATCTATCCGCTGCATCTGGTGACGTTGCTGCTGTTCATTCCCATCGACGCTGCGAAGGACGGCATCGGCCCGAACCTGCTGCAGGCCATCGTCACCAACCTGCTCCTCTTGCAGGGACTCGGCGTCAATCCGCAGAACTGGCTGAATTTCGCGAGCTGGAGCATCAGCGCCGAGTTCGCCGCCTATGTGATCTTCGCCGCGGTCGTCAGCAGGATCGGGCCGACGATCTGGCCCTGGCTGCTCCCGATCATCGCCGGGCCGATCGTCCTCGCCACGATCAGCCCGGACGGCATGAACGCGACTTACGATTACGGTCTGGTGCGCTGTCTTTATGGCTTCGCGCTTGGCGTTCTCTCCTTCGATCTACGAGAGCGATTTACGGTGTTGCGCGCAGGCCTGACGCCGTTCGGCGAGACGTTGCTGGAGACGGCGAGCCTTCTGCTCGTCATCGGCTATGTTTCGGCCGCCGGGCGCAGCGCCGCTTTGCAGGTGGCCTCGCCGGTGGTGTTTACGCTGGTCGTTCTGGTGTTCGCCCGCGAAGCTGGGGCGGTCAGTCGCCGGCTGACGATGCCGTTCATGCTCGTGGTCGGCACGCTGACCTATTCGATCTACATGCTGCATCCGCTCGTCAGGGCCGTGGTGCGGGCGATCCTCATGGTCGTCGAGCGGCTGGGGCATACCAGCCTGTTCGTCTCCTCCGCGTTGAGCTCGGGCCACGAGCCGACGAAAGTGGTCTCCGTCAATGGATCGCTGTGGCTTGGCGATCTTCTGCAAATTGCGATGCTGCTGTTGACCGTCCTGCTGTCGGTTGCAACGTATCGTCTTGTCGAAGAGCCCGGGCGCAACTGGGTCAGACGCCTGGTTGATCGGCGGAAGGTCGCCACGGTACGCCGCGCACAGCCGGCTTTCGACACCTGACGTTCGCGGCTCGATCAGCCTCACTCCCGCCTTGGGCTGAACTTCCAGGTGACCGCAACGAGGCTCGCGGTGATCAGGCCGCTGATGAGGCCCGCGACGGGGAGCGCGAGCAGCAGCGCTGCCGTCGCGGCCCAGCCGATCGAGGAGAAGGCTTCGGCAATGGTCGCCAGCCGCGACGAGGTCTGGCGGCGCCGGAATTGGCTGCGCCGGGCCTGCACCCGGAACCAGAGCTGGATCGCCGTCGCGGAGGCCGCGCTGACGATGACCGCGCCGGCACTGATCGCGGCCTGATACGGCGAGGCGAAAGCGAGTGCCGCGACCAGCGGGCAGAAGATGACGGCGACCGCGATCAGCACCACCTCGATCTTGGCGCGGATGAGGTTGGAGGGCGTCAATGGCGCAGTCGCGACCAGGTCAGGGGCGTCCTCGCCCGAGATCGTCAGCCAGGCAAGTCCGCCGGCGAGCTGTCCGGCCGCCATCACGATGACAGGCGTGATCAGTGTCAGCGCCGCCGAACTGTCGGCAAAATTGCGCCAGAGCAGCAGCGCCGGCGGCACCAGATAGAGCAGCTGCATCAGCGTCTGCGAGATCAGCCAGGGATCGCGCCAGAGCAGCGAGAATTCCTTGCGCCGCAGCGCCTGTTGCCGCGAGCCGGTGCGGAACGGCCGCTGCTTCGCGCGCCTCGTGCCCGACGTGCCGTAGGCCGCGGCATCGATCGCCGTGTCGGCAAAGCGATGCGAGAAGACCGCCATGACGCTTCCGAGCAGCACCAAAGCGAGCGCCAGGAGCAGCAGCAGGGCCCCGTTGTCGCCCATCACCGCCCGCGCCGGCCACCACCAGATGCTGTCGACGTCGGGGGCGTAGGCGGCCAATGTGCCGGAGGTCAAAATGGTGAAGCGCGACAGCGTGCCGTAGGACATGATCGCGGCGACCTGGAGCGCGATCACGAAGCCGGCGCCGATGATCGCGGCGAGGATCTGGGCAATCAGGCGCGTCCGCGCCGGACCGATCAGGCGAAACAACAGGATGGTGACGGCGATCGCGATCGCCGCGCCCGACAGGCCCAGGGCGACGACGACCCCGAACGCAGTGAGCCAGCGCGCACCCCCGCCGATCACGAGCACGTCGATGAACGGCGTCGAGAACAGCAGCGCCATCATCGTGACGGTCAGCGCGATCGCGGCGATGCGGACCGAGAACAGATTGGCCAGCGTCGCCGGCGAGGACATGATCAGATCGAGATCGGCGCGGGCGTAGAACACCCGCGTCACCGATTCGATCGCCTGCGACAGCATCAAGGTCCAGGCGAGAAAGATCGTCGCCGAGATCACGATCAGCGAGGACTTGTCGAGCGGCAGTTGCAGCTCGGCGAAACGGCCGATCACCGCCCAGGCCGGCAGATGCAGCAGCGCGGCGAAGCAGACGAGGCCGATGATTGCGGCGCGCGTCCGCTTGCGCCGTCCGCCGGTCATCATGGCGAACCATTCGCGCCAGGCGAGCCGGAGCTCGTGGCGGGCGAACCAGGAGAGCGCGGTCGCCGAGCTCATGCGGCTTCCGGCAGCGTCACCAGCGCGATGAAGAGATCCTCCAGGCTGGTATCGGCATCGCCGTTCTGCTGGCGCAATTCGGTCAGCGTGCCTTCGGCGACGAGGTGGCCCGAGGCGATCACGCCGATGCGGTCGGCCATGCGCTCGGCCACCTCGAGAATATGCGTGGTCATGATGACGGTGCAGCCGGCGCGGACACGCTCGCCGAGCAGGCCTTTCACATGGCGGGCCGAGACCGCATCGAGCCCTGTCAGCGGCTCGTCGAGGATGATGAGGCGGGGATCGTGCACCAGCGCACCAGCCAGCGCCACCTTCTGACGCATGCCCTTGGAGAACCCCTCGCAGCGCTCGTGCCGGTGCGGCGCGAGGCCGAGCGAGGAGAGCAGGTCCTGGGCGACCGGCTCGGACACCGACGGCGCGATGCCCCAGAGGCCGGCGACGAATTCGAGATATTCGAGCGGGGTCAGCTTGTCGTAGATCATCGGCTCGTCGGAGACCCACGCCATCACCTGCTTGGCGGCCACGGGGTCTTGAAGCGCATCGATGCCGAAGATCGAGACGCTGCCGGCATCGGGGCGCAGCAGGCCCGCCACCATGCGCAAAGTCGTGGTCTTGCCGGCGCCGTTGGGGCCGACCAGCGCATAGAATTCGCCGGCGTGGACGGTGAGATCGAGGCTGTCGACCGCCAGACGGTCAAAACGCTTCGTTAACCCCAGGACTTCGAGCGCCGAGCTGTCCGGCTTCATGACGGCCATACCATCCGGTTTTGCATCGCTTCCGACCATGATCCGAAGATGTTTCGGCACGGTGAATCGCGCCGCAGCAAATTCCGTCATCCGGATTGGACTAAAGGCAAGTCACCCGCACAAGTCACCGTTTGTTGACAGCGCTCGGCGGTTCAGGCTGAATTGGTTCCGGACAAATGGCGCTAGCGCAGCGAAACGACTGCCTAGCGACTGGACACAAGATGCGGCAAGGCGGTCGGGAAGAGCCGCCGGTTGCATCGGGAGGACGCGCGTCAATGCTGGATTTCGTTCAGCAGCTGGTCAGCGGTGTTGCGCTCGGCTGCGTCTACGGCCTGATCGCGCTCGGCTTCGTGCTCGTCTACAAGGCCACCGAGGTCGTTAATTTCGCCCAGGGCGATCTGATGATGCTCGGCGGCTTCTTCGCCTTCACCTTCATCGGCATGATGGGCCTGAACTACTGGGTCGGCTTTGCCGGTGCGGTGGCCGCGATGGCGCTGTTCGGCATGCTGGCGGAGCGCGTGGTGGTGCGGCCGATCCTCGGCTATCCGCAATTCTCCATCATCATGGCGACCATCGGGCTCGGCTATTTCCTGCGCTCGATCGCCGGCATGATCTGGGGCACCGACGATCTGAAGATCGAGACCCCGTTCAGCCAGGGCGTGCTGCGGATCGGCTCGCTGGTGCTCGCCTACGACAAGCTGTCGGTGATCGCGGCGACGATGATCCTGTGCACGCTGCTGTGGCTGTTCTTCAACAAGACCACGCTGGGCACCGCGATGCGCGCCAGCTCCGAGAACATGCTCGCGGCGTACTACATGGGCATTCCGGTCAAGCGCGTGGTGTCGATCGTCTGGGCGATCAGCGCGGCGGTGGCGACCTGCGCCGGCGTGCTGCTGGCGCCGATCACCTTCATCCATTCCAATGTCGGCCTCGTGCTCGGCCTCAAGGCGTTCCCGGCCGCGGTGCTCGGCGGCTTCGGCTCGATTCCGGGCGCCGTGGTCGGCGGCGTCCTGATCGGCGTGATCGAGAGCATGGCCGGCTTCTACCTGCCCGAAGGCTGGAAGGACGTCGCGCCCTATGTCGTGCTGCTCGCCGTGCTGCTCCTGAAGCCGGAAGGCCTGTTCGGCCACCACGTCCGCAAGAAGGTCTGAACGCCATGCGCTTCCTGTTCAAGACCGACTACGAGGACGACATCAAGCTGTTCCCGCATTCGGGCTATTGGGTCTCGTACGGCGTCCTGCTCGCGCTGCTGCTGATCGCGCCCTATGTGCTCTCCAGCTATCTGATGAGCCAGCTGGTCTTCGTCTGCATCTACGCGATCGTCGGCGTCGCGCTTCTGATCCTGACCGGCTTCACCGGCCAGGCCTCGCTCGGCCACGCCGCGTTCCTCGCCATCGGGGCCTACACGGCCGCTTATTTGCAGACATACAACGTGCCGTTCCCGGTCTACTTCCTCGCCGCCGGGCTCCTGACCGGCATCATCGGCGCGATGGTCGGCTTTCCCGCCCTGCGCCTGACCGGCATCTATCTCGTCATCGCCACCATCTCCTTTGCCCTGATCGTCGAGGAGATCCTGGCGCGCTGGGAGAGCGTCACCCACGGCAACGAGGGCATGCGGGTCAAGACGCTGTCGCTGCTCGGCGTCGCGGTGCCGCGCGACAGCCCGACCTTCTATTACCTCTGCCTTGCCGTGCTGGTGCTGACCATCGTCGGCACGCTCAACCTGCTGCGCTCGCCGACCGGACGCGCCTTCGTCGCGATCCGCGACAGCGAGACCGCGGCGCGCAGCATGGGCGTCAATGTCGCGCTCTACAAGGTGAAGTCCTTTGCGATCTCGGCGGCGATCACCGGCTTTGCCGGCGTGCTGTTCGCCCACAAGCTCTCCTTCATCTCGCCGGAAATGTTCACGCTGCAGCTCTCGATCGAGTTCATCATCGTGATCCTGATCGGCGGCGCCTTCAGCCTGCACGGCGCGGTGCTGGGCGCGATCTTCATCGTGATGATCGACCCGTTCCTGACTTACCTCAAGGACGACATGCCCGGCATGATCGCCGGGATCGCGGCGGCATTCGGCGCCGGCCCGGCCACCGCGGGAGATATCCAGTCGAAGGTCGCGGCCTTCGCCTCGCTCAACGGCCTGAAGGGCGCGATCTACGGCATTATCATCGTGTTGTTCGTGCTGTTCGAGCCGCTCGGCCTCTACGGCCGCTGGCTGAAGATCAAGCTCTTCTTCCAGCTGTTCCCGCTCTACAAGCGCGCCACCTTCAAGCGGCAGAAGATCTACGTGAAGTCGGAGCGGAACCGATGAGCTATTTCCGCGCCGAGAACCTGTCGCTGCATTTCGGGGGCCTCAAGGCCGTCGATGCGGTATCCTTCGCGCTCGAGAAGGGCGAGATCCTGTCGATCATCGGGCCGAACGGCGCCGGCAAGAGCTCGATCTTCAACCTGATCTCGCGGATCTACCGGCCGACCTCGGGCCGGATCTTCTTCGAGGACCAGGACATCACGGAAGAGGCGCCCTACGACATCGCCAAGCTCGGCATCGCCCGCACCTTCCAGAACATCGAGCTGTTCGAGAATGCGACCGTGCTCTCCAACCTTCTGGTCGGCCGCCATCGGCACTCGACAACGCAGCTCTGGCAGGAGCTGCTGTTCCTGCCGAGCGTGCGGGCCAACGAGAAGGTGCACCGCCGCAGGGTCGAGCAGGTTATCGAATTCCTCGATCTCGAACCCTATCGCGACAAGCTGATCTCCGGCCTGCCTTACGGCGTGCGCAAGGTGATCGAGCTGGCGCGCGCCCTGTGCTCGGAGCCGAAGCTGATCCTGCTCGACGAGCCGTCCTCCGGTCTCAACGTCGAGGAGACCGACGACATGTCGTTCTGGATCCGCGACATGAAGAGCGAGCTCGGCATCACCGTGCTGATGGTCGAGCACGACATGTCGCTGGTCAATCGCGTCTCCGACCGGGTCATCGCGCTGAACTACGGCAGGGTGCTGGCGATGGGCTCGCCCGCCGAAGTGCAGCAGCACCCCGACGTCGTCGCCGCGTATCTGGGAGCCTGACGCATGGATGCTGCGGTGACACCCGATATCATCCTGAAGCTCTCCAACATCGAGAGCTATTACGGGCCGATCATGGCGATCCGCGGCATCTCGCTGGAGGTGCCGCGCGGCCGCATCGTCACGCTATTGGGGGCGAACGGCGCCGGCAAGACCACCGTGCTGAAGACGATCTCGGGCATTCTCGACCCGCAAAAGGGCTCGATCGAATTCCTGGGCAAGCCGATCCAGCGCGTGGAGGCCGACCGCATCGTGCGGCTCGGCCTCAGCCATGTGCCGGAGGGGCGGGAGGTGTTCCCGTTCCTGTCGGTGCGCGAGAACCTGATGATGGGCGCCTATCCGCGCAAGGACCGTGACGGCGTGGCGGAGGACCTGGAGCGCGTCTACGGCTATTTCCCGCGCCTGAAGGAGCGCATCAACCAGCCTGCCGGCCAGCTCTCCGGCGGCGAGCAGCAGATGCTCGCGATCGGACGCGCCCTGATGAACCGGCCGACGCTGCTGTTGCTCGACGAGCCCTCGCTCGGCCTGTCGCCGCTGCTGGTGAAGGAGATCTTCACCATCATCCGGCGCGTCAACGAGGAGCAGGGCATGTCGATCCTGCTGGTCGAGCAGAACGCCAAGGTGGCGCTGGAGACGGCGCATTACGGCTATGTGCTGGAGATCGGCCGCATCGTGATGAACGACAGCTGCGACCGCTTGATGCATTCCCAGGACATCCAGGAGTTCTACCTTGGCGCCAAGGAAGCCGGCGCCCGCGGCGAGCGGCGCTGGAAGAAGAAGAAGACGTGGCGGTGAGCAAGAGCTGGCAGTAAGATGGGATTGCCCATCCGCAAGCAAAGACCGCCGGCAAGGCAGGCAGCGGAGGGGAGAGCGACAAGGAGGAGACGCGCATGGCCCGACCGGCGGTGCTGACGGTCGCTGATACGATCGCAAGGAGCTTTCTGCGCGCTGCGGAGATGCGGGGCGATCGGCCGGCTATCCGCGAGAAGAAGTTCGGAATCTGGCAGCCGACGAGCTGGCGCGAATGGCTGGAGATATCCAAGGAAATTGCCTATGCACTTCACGCCTCCGGCTTCAGGCCCGGCGACGTCGCCTCCATCATCGCCAACGCGGTCCCGGAATGGGTCCATGCCGACATGGGCATCCTGTGCGCCGGCGGCGTCTCCTCGGGCATCTACCCGACCGACGCATCGTCCCAGGTCGAATACCTCGTCAACGATTCCGGGACGAAAGTCATCTTCGCCGAGGACGAGGAGCAGCTCGACAAGATTCTCGCCTGCCGCGCCCGCTGTCCGTCCCTGCAGAAGATCATCGTGTTCGACATGGAGGGTCTCAGCGGCTTCTCCGACGACATGGTGATGTCGCTCGACGAATTTCGCGCGCTCGGCCGCAATCATATGGTCGGGCGCGAGGCGCTGTGGCAGGAGATGATCGACAGCCGCAGCGCCGGCGACCTCGCCATCCTCGTATACACGTCCGGCACGACCGGCCCGCCCAAGGGCGCGATGCACGCCAACCGCAGCGTCACGCACCAGATGCGCCACGCCAACGACTTCATCCCGGCGCGGGAGGACGAGGACAGGCTGATCTTCCTGCCGCTCTGCCACGTCGCCGAGCGCATCGGCGGCTATTACATCTCGGTCGCGCTGGGCTCGGTGATGAATTTCGCCGAGAGCCCGGAGACAGTGCCGGACAATCTGCGCGAGGTGCAGCCGACCGTTTTCCTCGCGGTGCCGCGCATCTGGGAGAAATTCTACTCCGCCATCACCATCGCGCTGAAGGATGCGACGCCGCTGCAGCAGTGGGTCTATCGCCGCGCCATCGGCATCGGCTACCGCATGGTCGAGTACAGGCTCGAGGGCAAGCCGCCGCCGCTGTCGATGCGGCTCGCAAGCCGCATCGCCTACCGGGTCGCATTCCGCAACATCCGCCGCATGATCGGGCTCGACCGCTGCCGCATCGCCTTCACCGGCGCAGCGCCGATCGCGCCGGAGCTGATCCGCTGGTATCTCGCGCTCGGCATCGACATGCACGAGGTCTACGGCCAGACCGAGAATTGCGGCGTCGCCACCATGATGCCGGCGGAGCGGATCAAGCTCGGCTCGGTCGGCACCGCGGTGCCCTGGGGCGAGGTCGCGCTGTCGCCCGAGGGCGAGATCCTGATCAAGGGCGACTTCCTGTTCATGGGTTATTTGAACCAGCCGGAGAAGACCGCCGAGACCATCGATGCCCGCGGCTGGCTGCATACCGGCGACGTCGGTACCATCGACAATGAAGGCTTTGTCCGGATCACCGACCGGATGAAGGACATCATCATCACCTCCGGCGGCAAGAACATCACGCCGTCCGAGATCGAGAACCAGCTCAAATTCTCGCCCTACATCTCCGATGCGGTCGTGATTGGCGACAAGCGGCCGTATCTCACCTGCCTCGTGATGATCGACCAGGAGAACGTCGAGAAGTTCGCGCAGGACCACGACATCCCCTTCACCAATTATGCCAGCCTGTGCCGGGCGACGGAGATCCAGGACCTGATCTGGCGCGAGATCGAGACGGTCAATGTCAACTTCGCCCGCGTCGAGACCATCAAGAGATTCTACCTGATCGAGCGGCAGCTCACTCCGGAGGACGAGGAGCTGACGCCGACCATGAAGCTGAAGCGCGGTTTCGTGAACAAGCGCTACGCCGCAGAGATCGAGGCGATGTATCGCGAGCGCGCCGTGGCATGAGGCGCCGGACTATCTGAGAAAGCGAAGGAGCGACGGCCCCCGCCCTTCGCGTAATACGGGCCTTTAGGAGAGGAGACGTCAATGTCGAAATCGTTCAGCGCGTTCGGCCTTGCTGTGAGTGCCGTGGTGCTCACCTGTCTGCCGGCCGCGGCGCAGACCAAGGTCACCAACGAGGGCATCTCGGCAACCGAGATCGTCATCGGTACTCACCAGGACCTGTCGGGCCCGATCAAGGGATGGGGCGTTCCGGTCGCAAACGGCATGAAGATGGCGGTCGAGGAGATCAACGCGTCCGGCGGAGTCAACGGCCGCAAGATCCGCCTGGTCGTCGAGGACAGCGGCTATGATCCGAAAAAGGCCGTCCTGGCTTCTCAGAAGCTGATCGAGCGCGACAAGATCTTCGCGATGGTGGGACCGATGGGATCGCCCACCGTGCTCGCCGCGCAGGATATCCTGCTCGACGCCGGCGTGCTGCAGCTGTTCCCGCTCACGGCGGCCGAGTTCACCTTCAAGTTCGATCCGGCCAAGCCGCAGGAGCGGCTGAAGTTCAACAATCTGCTGCCCTATGTCGAGAGCACGCGCGCAGCGCTCAAATACATGATTGAGGCGAAGAATTTCAAGAAGCCCTGCATCATGCATCAGGACGACGAGTACGGAAAGAACGTGCTCGATGGCTTCAACCAGCAGCTCGCCGCCATGAAGCTGCAGCCGGCCTCGATCACGAGCTACAAGCGCGGCGCCTCCGACTTCTCGGCGCAGGTCGCCAAGATGAAGTCAGACGGCTGCGACCTCGTCGTGCTCGGCGCGGTGCTCCGTGAGCCGATCGGCACGATGAGTGAAGCGAAGAAGCTCGGATGGGATGTCACCTTCCTCGGTGCCACGCCCGTTAACGTGCTCGAAGTGCCGGCGCTCGGCAAGGAAGTCGTGGAAGGCTTGTATGCCGCTTCGAACTTCGAAATTCCCTATGAGGACACCGCGAAAGGAAAGGTGAAGGACTGGCTCGTCAACTACAAGAAGATGTATGGCACCGACGCCAACACCCAGGCCATCATCGGCTACAACGCGGTGATGACGTTCGCGCATTATGCCAACAAGGCCGGCAAGGATCTGACTGGCCAGAAGATGCTCGACGCGCTGGAGTCCGGCGACAAGTTCCAGGACATCTTCAATTCGCCGCCGACGGTGTTCTCGAAGACCAACCACCTCGCCACCACCATCACCCAGGTGCAGCAGGTCAAGGGCGGCCGCTGGGTGCTGGTGAAGGACAATCTGATGTTCTGATGCTTCTTGCTTCTCCCCGCGTGCGGGGAGAGGCCGCGTCGCATCGAAGATGCGATGCGGATGAGGGGGACTCTCCGCGAGTCCAACTCTCACCGTAATCGCAGAGACAGCCCCTCACCCCAACCCTCTCCCCGCGAAGAGCGGGGAGAGGGCGAAGAGACAAGCTACGATCCCCCGCCCGCCGTTCCTGAATTCACCGGCGCCAGCTCGTCCTCCCGGCAGCGCCAGCCGTCGACGGCTTTCACGAAAGCAAAGGTCCGCTGGATGCGCAGGCGGCGCGTCACGTTGAAGGATCCCGCCGAGCGCTCGTTGTTGGCGGCGCCTGCCTGCGGACGGCCCGTCCTTCCGTCCCAGCAGGTGCCGGTGCAGGTGGTCGCGACCTTGCTGCACATGGTGAAGGGCGCCAGCACGGCCATCTCGATCTCGCCCGTGACCTGCGCCTCCTGCTCGGTCACCTGGCTGTCGAGCGCGTAGACGCGGTTGATGCGCAGGAAGTTGCCGCAGGAATTGGCCGCATGGATCCGCGCCGCGCAGAAGTCGATCGCGTCGGTGTCGGGGAGGCGGGCCGCGACCTGCCGGCCGAACACCTTCCTGGGGTCTGCCTTCGCCGCGCGGATTTCCTCGGTCTTGCGCCTCAAATAATCGGCGAGACAGTCCTCCGCGGATTCAAGCTCCTGCAGCGGCACGTTCTCCTTGCCGACCAGATTGCATTTGCGGTCGCGCTCGCGGCTCCACCTGCCATATTCGGCGAAGGCAAAGCGCGCCGCGGTCGGGTCCAGCTTGCCGATCAGACCGAGCACCTGGGCATTGAGCTCCGTCTCCGCCAGCGCCAGCGCTGGGTCCGCGCAGATCAGCGCGCCCGCTGCGGTGTTGGCTGCCAGGCAGTCGAAGTCCGGATCGCGCACGATCGCGGCGCGCTCCTCGGTCACCTTGAGCAGGCACGCCTTCACCCGATCGAAATCATCGGCGCGGACGGGGCTCTGCCCGACGATGCCGCAGCTGAGATTGCGCTGGCGGACCCAGATCGCATTCTCCTCGATCGCAGGCAGGCGATCGGGCAGGCGGGCGAGCCGCGCCTCGATCGCCGTGTTCAACTTCTCGGCGGCGGCCGCAAGCGTTGCATCACCGCAGAACAATTGGTTGCCGGGGTCGCGAATCTGCTGGCAATTGTTCTTGGCGAACAGCGGCAGCCGATCGGCGATGGAACGGTCGGATGGCGCGGATTGCGCGAAGGCCGCGACGGCCGGCAATGCCAGTAGCGCAAGCACAGACAGCACGGTGATGCGCATTCTCTTCGTCCCCCAGCGTGGCCCCGGCCATGCTAGCGTTCCGCATGGCGCGGTGGAATGGCCTTGTGGGGAAGTCGCGGTGATGTCCGGGCTATGAGGCCACCGACCCGATCAACGTGCCTCGGCAGCGACCATCGAGAATCGCACGGGTTCGTCGACATATTTCAGCACGCCCGACTGGTAGAGGGCGAACAGCGGCTGGTAGCTCCGCGCAGCGTCGTCCTCGAGCATCGCCATGCGGCGGTTGTCGAGCATCAGCCAGTGGCCGTCGAGCTTTGCCGCGGCAACGGCATGATTTTCACCGGCCCTGACGTCGCGCACCACGACGATGCGAAGGTCTTCGGCGGCAATTCCTGCCAGCCGCAGCGCGGCCAGCTTGGCGATGGCGTAGTCCTCGCAATCGCCGGCGCCGTTCGCGAAGGTCGCAAGCGGCGAGCTCCAGACGTCGTCGATGCCGTCATTGGCGGCCCGGATGGCGAGGTTGACGGCGCGGTTGGTCTCGCCGAGCCGTGCGCGGCCGTCGCGAGCGCGGGCCTGGTCGACGATGGCGAGCAGCTTCAGGGCCGCAGGCGATGCGCAATTGTCCCGGTCGCCGTCGCACAGCGCAAGCTGCACCATGTCGTCGTCCAGCCTGTCCTTCAGCGCGAGCCATTTTTGCCGCAGGCTGCCGGACGAAATGGCGAAGGCGAACACGCCGAACGGCTCGGCGGATTTGCGCACGAGAAGGCCGGCTCCCGGCGACAGCAGCGAGCCGGCGCGAAGCTCGGCGGTCGATCCGAACAGGATCAATCCGCACAGGACAAGGATTGCGCGCCAGGCGCGCGAGCGAGCAGCGGTCTCCATCTGACATCCCCTTGCCTGGCTTCGCCGGGTCCCCCTCGACCTCGACGTGCCGGGCTTTGTTGCTTTCGGGGAGATAGTGCGAGACGGGCCGTTTTGTTCTGCTTAACGCGCCCGGCTGGGGTGGCAAAACCGGGCAACAGGCTGAAATGGACCTGCCCGGATTGCGTAAAATTTTACGATTCGCTAGCTAGAGGGTATCCGGCTGCCGCCAAACGGAGGGCAATTGCAGGCGCAGGTTGTAGGAAGGCCGAATCTGCGCGTCATGGCTAACACCCCCCAATTTCATGGGGTTCTGTTAGTTAGGTCACAGATTTAACCCCGTATTTGCCGCAGGATGTGGCGGGGCTTCACGAAGAAAAGATGACGTAAGTATCTGCGCTGAAACTATACAGCAGATTACTTTGGATGACTTGAAATGAGCGTAAAAATGCCGAACTCGACTTCGGAATATTTGATGGATTGCTTCGGCTTCTCTCGCGGGGCTCGACCCGTGGGGGGCTTCTGAAGCCAAGTGATGCGAAATCACACAAGCAATAGATGGTATCGCTAAGGACTTCCTAATGCTATGCAAGCTTAGGCAGGTGATACTTACTTAAATTTTAACCCTTTTTACGGTGCCCGGTTGAATTACGCTGGCCAATTTGACGGCGCGATTTCCTTGGACGGCCTGGGTTCCCGCTCGCCCGGCAATGCCCATGTCGATTCCTTTACGGCGAAGGCGCATGGTCACGTGCCCGAGGGCGCGTTCGTCGTTCCCGACCCCAACCTGATCTTCAACGGCGAGTTCAAGCGCACAGGCCTCGATCTCGTCTTGTCCCACGAGGGGCACGAGTTCGTCGTTCACGATTATTTCCGGGGCGACAAGCGCGCCGCGCTCGCCTCGCCCGATGGCGCCCACCTCACCGGCGAAATCGTCAGCGCGCTTACCGGCCATGTCCAGGTTGCGCAAGCCGCGCCCGGCACTGCCGCGGCCCAGGTTATCGGCCACGTCACCAAGCTCGTGGGCAGCGCGACCGCGATCCGCAACGGCGTCTCGGTCATCCTGAACAACGGCGACAACGTCGAGAAGGGCGACGTGGTTTCGACCGGCGCCGACTCGACCCTCGGCATCACCTTCATCGACGGCACCGTGTTCGGCCTGTCCTCGAACGCGCGGATGGTGCTGAACGAAATGGTCTACGACCCCAACGGGTCGAGCAATTCCTCGTTGCTGAGCCTCGTCGCCGGCACCATCACCTTCGTCGCCGGCGAGACCGCCAAGCACGGCGACATGAAGATCGACACCCCGGTCGCCACCATGGGCATCCGCGGCACCGCGGTGCTCACCCAGATCAATTTCGTCGTTCCCGCCGGCGGCGGCGATCCGCAGCCGCAGGCGAGCTTCCAGGTGCTGGTCGAGCCGAACGGCACGACGGGCTCCTACATCCTGTTCGACAAGGTCACGCTGCTGCCGATCGCGACGGTCAACCAGGCCGGCCAGATGATCCAGATCAGCGGCGGCAACGTCTCGATCTCAAATGCGCTGATGTCGCCGGACGTGCAGAAGCTGATCACCGACGTGTTCACGCTGAAGTTCACCGACAACAACACCAACACCAAGCTGACCACGAACTTCACCGACACGCTCACGCCGATGAGCCTGGACGTGGTGTTCAAGTCGAGTTCCGGCCCCACCGCGGTCGCGACCTTCGTCAACCTCACTCCGCAGGGATCGGAAGGGCCCAGCACGCCCACGCCGCCCGTCGTGCGTATTCCCGGCCAGCCGATCGCGCAGAGCTTCGACGCCAGCGGCATTGTGAAGACGGCGTTCGCGTTGACCGAGCGTGCCGGCGCGACCGGCGACACGCATGCCGATACGATTACCGGCCTGATCAGATTCGTCGATCAAAACCTCGGCGACAAGCCGACGGTGAGCATCAGCCTCGCCGAAGCGCCGAACTATGTCTACAAGGACGCCGGCCAGCACGACGTCACCGGTTCGCTGACCGATCTGCAGAAGCAGGGCATCGCAGCGACGCAGATCCAGATCAGCGTCGTCCCCGACGCCGGCAACAACAACAACGGCTCGGCGATCTGGACCTACACGCTCCCGGACCACGTCTTCGACTTCCTCGCTGCCGGCGAAACCGTGACCCTGACCTACATGGTCCGCGTCGACACCAATTTCACGGTGAACCCCGAGTCGAAGTTCATCCCGATCACGATCACGATCACGGGGACCAACGACAAGCCGGCGATCACCACCGATGTCCCGATCATCACCTTCGAGGGCGGCACCAGCGTGCCGGGTGGCCCGCTCACCAGCGATGTGCCGACGTCGGGTACGCTGAATTTCAACGACGTCGATCTCACCGACAAGCATACCGTGTCGGTGGCGCTGACCAGTGCGACTCTGCCTGATGGCAGCGTGCCGCCGGGTCCGCTTGCGGCGTTCCAGAGCGCGATGTCCGTCGCGATCGCGGCCGGCGCCGACAGCACCGGGGACGGCACCGGCACCATCAACTGGTCGCTGGCAGATCTGCCGGTCTATTTGGCCGATTTCATCCCCCAAGGCGCGGTGCTGACGCTGGTCTACACCGTGACGCTCACGGACTCGCAAGGCGCGGCCTCGCAGCAAGCCATCACTGTTACGATCACGGGCACCGATGCGCCTGCCGTGGTGTGGATCGCGACCGACAAGCCCGGCGTTCCCTCCGGCGGGTTCTGGAAGGACGCGGGCAATTGGGCCACCGGCACGGTTCCGACCAGCGGCGACGACGTCATCGTCATCACCGATCAGCTCCACGGCCTGACCCCGTCCTATCCGGTGACGATCGACGTGGCGGCCTTCGCCAAGTCGTTGACGCTCGACGACTACGACACCACGCCGGGCCACAAGGTGCCGGAGGTGATCAACAAGAGCACGCTGACCATCGGCGGCAAGCTCACCCTGAATGCCGACGCGAAGTTCACCAACTGGCTTGGAAGCCACGTCACCGTCGGCGGGGCGATCGAGGTCGAAACGATCACCCGGACATCCGGCGTGATCGTGACCAACACCAGCACGATCACGAATGCGGGCACGCTCACCCTGGAAGCAGGCGGCACGATCGATACGCTGACCGCCATCGTCAATTCCGGCCTGATCGACCTGTCCGGGGGAACGCTGGTGCTGAAGAGCGATGTCGCCAATAGCGGCGGCACCATCCAGACCGATGCCGGCGCGACGCTGGTCGTCGACGCTGCGACGATCGACGGCGGCACCGTCGCCATTCTCGGCACGCTGGAATCGACCGGCATCAGCGCCATCGATGATGCCGAGATCACGATCGCCAGCACCGGCATGCTGTCCGTCACCAGCGGCACGCTGACGATCGACCCGGCTACGATCCACGCCATCACCAATCAAGGCCTGATCGAGGCGGTGACCGGCGGCACGCTGAAGCTGACGGCCGCCATCATCGCCAATACCGGCGGGACGATTTCGGTCGATAACGCCTCAAAGCTCTATCTGACCGGCGTCTCGATCAACGGCGGCAGCCTGAGCAATGCCGGCAATCTCTACAGCGTCTCGGGCTCCAACACGATCACGGCTGGTGTCACCAACACCGGCGGCACCATCGAAGTCCAGGCCGGCACGCTCAACCTCGCCGGCGGCATCATCGGCGCCGGTACGCTGATCATCGACAATGGCGCGAAGCTCGAGCTCGGCGGCGCCGACGCGCAGAATGTCACGTTCGCCGGCGGCACCGGCACGCTGCAGCTCGACGAGGTCGCCGGCCAGAGCTTCACCGGCACCATCTCGGGCGAGATCTCGGCCGACGGCATATTCACGATCACCGGCAACGCCGACATCACAACGTCGGAGGGCGACGCGCTCGACTTTACGGTATCGGAGGCGGCGCATGCCGGCGTCGTGCTGACGCCAACCGGCACGCTCACGGGTGCGATCAACGGCATCGACGTGACCCAGAACGGCGTCGGCGACATCACGCTGACCGCGACCGGCGACATCACCGGCAGCGCCGGCCACGGCATCTGGCTGAGCGATAGTGCGACCGGCTCCGGCAATATCACGGTCAGCAATGTCACCGGCAAGGCGACCGGCACCGGTGCGAATTCGGTCGGCGTCCTCGTCGAGAATATCAACGCCGCCAATGATGGTGACATCTCGATCACCCAGCTCGGCGGCGCCGTGGGTGGCGCATACGGTATCGACGCGCTCACGCGGGGCGACGGCGACATCACCATCGATGCCGGCGCCGCGATCACGGGCAGCGCGATCTATGGCATCCGCTCGCGCAGCTATGGCAGCGGCAACCAGACCGTCACGACGGAGGCGGACAGCCTCATCACCTCGGGCAGTTCCGGCGTTGTCGCCGTCAATCGCGCGATCTCGCTCGACGCGGCCGACCTGAGCACGATCACGGTCAACGCCTACGGCACGATCAATTCCGGCAGCAGCCTGAACCTGGCCGGCAATGCGCCGGCCGGCATCGAGGCTGGCTACACCGGTGCCACGACCGGCACCAGTGCGAACACGAACGTCAATGCCACCGTGATCGTCAACAATCACGCCGACATCACCGCGGTCGGCCACGGCATCAACGCCTTCAATTACGGAAATGGCGACGTCACGGTGAACAGCTTCGCCGGGACAGCGATATCGGTCTCGGGCGCCCAGAGCATCGGCATCAACGCCGCGGCCTTGAGCGGCGGCACGGGTGACGTGACGGTCACGCTCGGCGAGGATGTCACGATCTCGGGCGCGACGAGCTACGGCATAAGGGCCTACAGCCTCGATGCCGGTGACATCACAGTCACCCTGGCGGATGGCGACAATATTACCTCGGGCAGCTCGGGCATCGTCGCGGTCAATTACGCCGTCGCGATCGCGGCCGGCCTGGGCAGCACGATTTCGGTCGAGGGGCACGGCACGATCCATTCCGGCTCGACACTGAACAGCGACGGCACGACGCCGGGCGGGATCATCGCCGGCTACAAGCCGGGCGGCACCGGCACTTTCTCGAGCGCAGTCAACGGCGACGTCATCGTCGCCAGCGATGCGACGATCACAGCCGGCGCAGGTTACGGCATCGAGGCGTTCACCTGGGGCGCCGGGGACGTCACGGTCACGACTGGCGCGCTGTCGTCCATCACGGCCGCGGGCATTGCCATCGGCGCGTTCGACAATGGCGGCGGCGACGTCAGCGTCACCAACCAGGGCTCCGCCATTGGTTCGGTCGGCCTCGCCGCAGTCGCGAACGGCGCCGGCGATATCACCATCGTCAACGATGGCAGCATCACCAGCACGAGTCTGGCCGGCATCAGCGTCACGCAGAACGCGGCCGGTGCGACCGGCTCGACACACATCACCAATACCGGATCGATCGCAGCTCCGACCGGCCACGCCGCGATCTTCATCCAGGAGAACGCGACCGGCACGGCGACGATCGACAATTCCGGCACGATCGGTCCGGCCAGCGCTTCCAGTGTCACGTCGGCGACCTACGCCATCGTCGAGACCGGCGGCGCCGTCGAGATCAACAACACCGGCGACATCAACGGCAACATCTCGGTCGCGCGCGCCACGTTCAACAACAACGCGGGCGGCACCTGGACGGTCGCCGGGACCAGCGTCTTCGGCAACGCGTCGTCGATCATCAACCACGGCGATATCGATCTGCTCAACGGCGCCTCGATTTCCGTGATCGGGCCGGGCCTCATCAATTACGCCACGATCGACAGCTGGGGCACGGCGTCGATCTCGGGCACCATTGCCAACACCGGCAACATCGAGGTCCATGACGGTGAGTTGACCCTGTTCGGCTCGCTCTCCGGCACGGGATCGGTCACCGTCGACGCCGGCGCGCTCCTGAAGCTCGAAGGCACGGTGGCGCAGACGATCACGCTCGAGGATGACGGCGCCGGCCTTCAGATCGATACCGCGACCTTTGGCGGTTCGATCGCAGGGCTGTCCGCGAACGATACGATCGACCTGTCAACCATCAAGTACGGGCCCGGCACCAGCGCGGTGTATGTCGCCAATTCCGACCCCTCGACCGGCGGCGTGTTGACGGTCTCCGACTGCGACGGCAACCAGATCAGCCTGAACCTGACCGGCGCCGATTACAGCAATGCGCATTTCGCCGGCAGCGACGACGGTACCGGTCACACGCTGATCACGATCAACGCGAGCGACGATGCGCCGGCCTTCGATATGTCCTCGGCGGCGCTGACCGCGAACTTTTCCGAGCGCGTGGATACCACCGGTTCGTCCGACCAGGACCCGGTGCCGACGGCAACGGGGTCTGTCGACTTTACCGATATCGACCTGACCGACCGTCCGACGGCGACGATCACGCACCAGGCCACGACATGGCTGGCTGCCGATCACAGCACGGAACTGACCTTGACGTCTGGTCAGGCCGCCGCACTCGAGCAGGCCTTGGCGATCCTCGGGACCGGCAAGAACAACGGCGCGGTCGACTGGAGCTATTCGATCGCCGACAGCGCGCTGGATTTCCTTGGCGAGGGGCAGACCGCGACGGTGGTCTCGACCATCACCCTCGACGACCATCGAGGCCAGAATACCACGGCCGATGTCACGGTGACGATCACCGGCAAGAACGACGCGCCGACGCTGAATGGCGCGACGCTCGGCGCGATCAGCGAAGATGCCACTGCTCCCGCCGGGTCCAGCGTCGGGGCGCTCTTTGCCGCCGGATTCCACGATGCCGATGCGGGCGCGAGCTTCAAGGCCGTCGCCGTCACGGCCTCCCATGCAACCGCCGCGGAAGGCGTCTGGCAGTACCAGGTTGCCGGTAGCAATCAGTGGACAGATATCGCGGGTGTCAGCGACAGCAGCGCGCTCGTGCTTGCCACCGACACGCTGGTCCGCTTCGTGCCGGCCGCGGATTTCAGCGGCGCGCCGGGTAGCCTCGACGTGCATGCCCTGGATGATACCTATGGCGGCAATGTCACGACGCCCGTCCTGATCGATATCACGTCGCCCTCGATCGGCTCCAGCGTCTCAGCGGCGGCGACGCTGAGCACGGAAGTGACCCCCGTGGCCGATGCGCCGGCGTTCAACATCGACCATACGCCGATCGCGGATGCGGGTGAGTTCCTGGTCAACACCACGACCGCGAACGACCAGACTTACAGCGCGATCGGCGCGCTCTCGGACGGCGGCTACGTTATCGCTTGGGTGTCGCAGGGGCAGGACGGCGACGGCGCCGGCATCTACGCTCAGCACTATGCCAGCTCCGGTGCAAAGATCGGGGGCGAGTTCCGTGTCAACACGGCGACCGCGGGCAATCAGTCGAGCCCGTATGTCGTCGGGCTGGAGGGCGGAGGGTTCGTTGTGAGCTGGACCACCGGCAGCGACAACGGAGCGACCATCCACCTGCAGCGCTTTGATTCTTCGGGTTCGCCGGCAGGCGGCGAGGTCTCCCTCGCCGGATATGGCGAGAACGCGACGCTTGCCGCGCTGTCGAACGGCGGCTTCGTCATCACCTACGTCACGTCCGACGCCAGCGCGTCAGGCACTTACGGGATCGTCTACGATTCCAGCGGGGTCCCGACGTCCGGACCTTTCTTGATCAACACGACGACAGCCAGCCAGCAGCAGGGTGATTCCGTCGCCGGGACCGCCGATGGCGGCTTCGTGGCGTCTTGGCATTCCTATGGTCAGGACGAGGTATCGGGCAGCTGGGGCGTCTACTTCCAGCGGTTCGATGCGCAAGGTAACAAGCTCGGCGGAGAGGTGCAGGTCAACACCAACACCGCGGGCGATCAATATGGCGGTGAACTCGCCGTCCTGAAGGACGGATCGATCGTCGTATCGTACACCGACGCGAACACGCTCGTGCTGAGGCATTTCAGTTCGACCGGTGCGCCAATCGGCAACGAGGTGAGCATCTCGGATGCGACCACCGCTACCTTGCAAGCCCTGCCGGACGGTGGCTTCCTCGTTACCTATCAGGGCCATGACGCTCCCGGGAGCCTCGGACTTCTGGGGCAGCGCTTTGATGCATCGTTGCACTCGGTCGGCTCGTCGTTCGTCATCAACGAGACCACCACCGGCGACCAGCTGTTCCTGGCCGATCGCTCCAACCCGACGGCCGTGACTTCGGACGGCAAGATCGTTTCGACCTGGTTCTCCCCGGGCGACGGTGGCAACGACGTCGAAGCGCGCGTGTTCGCGGTGCCCGGATTTGGCTCCAACAGTCCGATCAAGCTGCCGGCGATCACTGCGGCGGCGGTCGATAGCGACGGGTCCGAAGCGCTCCTGATCAAGCTCTCGGGCCATCCGGCTGGCGCGACCTTCTCGGTCGGTCATGCTGGAACCGGCGCTGATGCCGGCCAGTGGCTGATCGGGGCGGCAGAAATCGCATCGCTGGCGACCTCGGGACTGACGATGACTGCCCCGGTCGGGTACCACGGCGAGTTCAACCTGCACGTCGGCGTCACCGTCATCGACTCCGCTAACGGCCTTGGCGGGCCGCTGACGGACACCTATACGATAACCGAGGATGTGGTCGTTAAAGCCGGCGGCGGCCCGGTCATCGACACCACGCGCTTCCAGGTCGAGCACATCATCGAGAACAGCAACGATATCATCACCGATCTCGTGGTCACCGACACCGACCCCGGTGCTGCGACCGATACGTTCACGGTCACGCTGTCGACCGCAAATCCGGACGTTAGCCTCGCCAGCGTTTATCCGACGGCCGGCACGCTCGAGCAGATCAACGCCGGGCTCGCGGAGGGCGCGGGTATCGCCTACGATCCGATCGGCGCCGATCCCGACGCGGCGCCGCCCGCGACCGACCGGATCACGCTGACCGTTGCCGACTCGGCCGGCCATTACGACACCGTCAACTTCATCTTCGTCGAGGGCGCCGACGGCCAGGGCATCACTCTGGAAGGCACCAGCGGCAAGGACGTCATTTTCGCGACCGAGTCGAGCGACACCTTGACCGGTGGCGGCGCGAAAGACCAGTTCGTGTTCGCGCCGACGTCGTCGCAGGATCCGATCCAGCACGCTGTGAGCGATTTCGAGACCGGGCTCGACAAAATCGACCTGCGGCAGTTCACCAACATCACGTCGTGGACGCAAGTCTCCGCGCTCGCGGAGCAGCAGGGCGCCGATACCCTGCTCACGCTCGATGCCAATGACAAGGTTCTCCTGAAGAATGTCGTTGTCGGCAATCTCCACGCCAGCGATTTCATCCTTCATGTGAGCTAGAGCGACGCCCCTGCCGGGGCGCGGCTCTTCTTTGCGCCTCGACCGCGGCAAAAAATCCCTATCCTTTGCTGCCGAAGCGATGGCCATTTGCGTCCTGGCGATCCAAGATTGGGCCCCAGGCGGTTGCGGGAAGTCCGATCGAAATGAGACGTCTCAAGATCCTGCGGCGGTGGTTTGCGCGGAAGCTGGGCTTCGCGCGGCTGATGTGCCTTGCGCTGCTGGTGCTGTTCGCCGGCGCGCGGCTGTGGGATCCGCCGCCGATCCAGGAGTTGCGGCTGCGCACCTTCGACATGTTCCAGCTGATCGATCCGCGCCACAAGGCGGCGCGGCCGGTCGTCATCGTCGACATCGACGACAAGAGCCTCGCCAAGCTGGGCCAGTGGCCGTGGCCGCGCACGCGAATCGCCGACCTGATCCAGAATCTCACCAACAGCGGCGCGGTCGCGATCGGCTTCGACGTGGTGTTCTCGGAGCCCGACCGGCTCAACCCGGATCTGGTTGCGGGCCAGATGCGCTATCTCGACGACGCCACGCGCGCCAAGCTGCGTGAGCTGCCGACCAACGACCAGATTCTCGCCGAGGCGATCGAGCGCTCGCGTGTGGTGCTGGGCGAGACCGGACTTCCAGAGGTCTTGTCGGAGCTGGACAAATCGCTTCCGCTCACGGGGGTGGCGACGGTCGGGGAGGAGGGGGCCGAACGCTTCCTGTTCGAATTTCCAGGCTTGCTGCGCAACGTGCCGGTGATCGAGAAGGTTGCAGCCGGCCGCGGCCTGTTTTCGATCAGGAAGGAACGTGACGGATTCATCCGCCGCGTGCCGATGATCATGCGCGCACAGGGCAACATCATGCCCTCGCTCAGCCTCGAGATCCTCCGCGTCGTCACGGGCACGCCGACGCTGTTGGTCCGGACCGACAAGACCGGTATCAGGTCGATCCGCATCAAGGGTGTCGAGATCCCCACCGACAAGAACGGCCAGTTCTGGGTGCACTACGCGCGCCGGGACCCCTCGATCTACGTCTCCGCCGCCGACGTGCTCGACAACAGCGTGTCGCCGAGCAGGTTCGCCGGCAAGCTGGTGCTGGTCGGAACCTCTGCGGCCGGGCTCAACGACATCAAGACCACGCCGGTCTCTGCGACCATGCCGGGGGTCGAGATCCATGCCCAGGTGCTGGAGAGCGTGTTGAGCGGCGCGGTGATCTCGCAGCCGAACTATGCGCTCGGGGTTGAATTGCTCGCCGCGCTGATCATCGGCCTGCTCGTCATCATCTTCACGCCCAATCTCGGTCCCGTGCGCCTCGTGCTCGCCGGTGCGACGTTCGCGGCGATCCTGGTCGGCACGTCCTGGTTCTTCTACGTGCAGTACCGCTACCTCATCGACTTCACCTATCCGCTGCTCTCGACCACGGCGGTTTATCTGACGCTGATCTTCGCCAGCTTCGTGCGCGAGCAGCGCCAGCGCGTGCAGATCCGCGGGCAGTTCGCGCAATACATGTCGCCCGTCCTGGTCGAGCAGCTGGCGCAGTCGCCGGAAAAGCTCGTGCTCGGCGGCGAGGAGCGCGTGATGACGATCATGTTCTCGGACGTGCGCGGCTTCACAACGATCTCGGAGAGCTACAAGCACGACCCGCAAGGCCTGATCGCGCTGATGAACCGCTTCCTGACGCCCCTGACCGACGTCATCATCGAGCGGAAGGGCTACATCGACAAATACATGGGCGACGCCATCATGGCGTTCTGGAACGCGCCGCTCGACGATGCCGAGCACGAGGTCAACGCCTGCGAAGCCGCGATCCGGATGCTGGAGCAGATCGACGTGGTGAACAAGGAGCGCGAGCAGGAAGCCACCGACGGCGGCCACGTCTACATCCCGCTCAATGTCGGCATCGGCCTCAACACCGGCATCGGCGTGGTCGGCAACATGGGCTCCGACCTGAAGAAGAACTATTCGGTGCTCGGCGACAGCGTGAACCTCGCCTCGCGCCTGGAGGGCCAGTCAAAGGAATACGGCTTTCCCATCATCGTCGGCTCCCGCACCGCGCTCGCCGCCAAGGAGAAGTTCGCGATCCTCGAGCTCGACTTCATCATGGTCAAGGGCAAGACCGAGCCGGAGGTGATCTACGCGATCGCCGGCCGCGAGGACGTGATGCATTCGGCCGCTTTCCAGCGCCTGCGCAACATCACCATCGAGATGCTCAGCTGCTATCGCGGCCGCGACTGGCAGGGCGCCCTGGATGCCATCGAGCGCGGCCGCAAGAGCGAGGATGCCGACACGCTGGAAAAGCTGTTCAGGCTCTACGAGGCGCGCATCAAGGATTTCCAGTTCAATCCGCCGCCGGAGAACTGGACCGGGGCATATGCGCTGCTGACGAAGTAGGGGTCACACACTCGCCGTCGTCCCGGACAAGCGCGCCCAAAGCGCGCGCAGATCCGGGACCCATAACCCCAGGGAGGAGTTGTGGTGCGAGATCGGAAACCGCGAGTCTTCGCCAAACCGCTCCCTGTGGTTATGGGTCCCGGGTCTGCGCTGACGCTTGCCCGGGACGACAGCTGCGTTTGACGCGGCGTGTACCTGAAGCGACTGCTGCCGTAGGGTGGGCAAAGGCGCAAAGCGCCGTGCCCACGATCTTTCTCTGCATGTTGAAATGGTGGGCACGCTGCGCTTTGCCCACCCTACAGCAGCTTCGTTTTGCCGCCCTCACTCCGTCCCGATCGTCGTCAGATCCTGAAACCAGTGCTGGGCCTGCACGAACTGCTTCACCTTCGGCGACAGCGCGTGCGGGTTGGTGTCGTGGACGACCCAGACCAGCGTGGCGTCGTCGACGATCAGCGCGTGCGCCTGCGCCAGCAGCTCGTCCTGTTTTGCGGAATCGAACGTCTGCTTGGCCTCGTCGATCAGCGCGTCGACCTTCGGATTCTTGTAGCCGCCCCAGTTGACGCCCACCGGCGCGATCTGGCCCGAATGGAAGAAGCGGACGATGGCGTAGAGCGGGTCGGAGGTGACGTAGGCGATGTTGTTGGCGGTGATGCCGGCGTTCATCTCGTCGGCCGCGCCCTTGCGCCAATGCGTGTAGAGCGTCTCCAGCTCGACCACCTTGAAATCGATCTCGATGCCGATCTCCTTGAAGCTCTGCTGCAGGAATTCGTTCATCGGCAGCGACAGCATCTGCCCGGTGCCGCCTTGCGCGATGATGAAGGTGGCCTTCAGCGGCTTTGCCTTGGAGTAGCCGGCTTCCTCGACCAGCTTCCTGGCGGCGGCCGGATCGTATTTCAGCTCAAAGCCCGGCTTGCCGAACCACGGGCTGGACGGATCGACCTGGCCCTTGGCGGGTTTTGCGAGGCCGTTCATCAAGCCGACCACCGCGTCGCGATCGATTGCAAGGTTCAGCGCCTTGCGCAGGCGGATATCGGTCCAGGGCGAGCCTGGCAGCACGGACAGATGATAATTCCAGACATGCGGCGTGACGTTGTCGACGAGCTTCATGCCGGCGGCCTTGAGCTGCGGCACCGCATCCGGCGCCGGCGTCTCGATCAGATCGACCTGGCCCGCGAGCAGCGCATTGGTGCGCGTCAGCGCCTCCGGCATCGGCACCAGCACGATCTTGTCGGCCTTCGGGATGCGCTTCTTGTTCCAGTAGTCCGGATTTTTGCTGAGTTCTGCGAGCTCGCGCGGCACCAGTTTCGTCAATTTGAACGGGCCGGTGCCGGAGGGCTGGCTGGCGAACTTGTCCCAATCCTTGCCGAGCTTGTCGTACTGCGCGGGGCTCGACACCAGAAACCACAGCATCTGATAGGGGAAGAAGGAATCGACCGTCTTGGTGGTGATCTCCACGGTGAAGTCGTCGATCCTGGCGTAGCTCGCGACCGAGGGCAGGCGGGTCTTCACCTGCGCGCTCTGCCGCTTGTCGAATTGCGGCGCCTTGTCGTTGAGCACCTTGTCCAGATTCCAGATCACCGCATCGGCATTGAACTCGCTGCCGTCGTGAAACTTGACGCCCTTGCGAAGCGTGAAGCGCCATTTGGTCTTGTCGGCGTCATCCACCTTCCACTCGGTCGCGAGCCCCGGCACCAGCTTGCCCGGACGATCGGCGACGTCCATCTCCCACGCCACCAGCGGATCGTAGATCGTGTAGGCCGTGAACTGGTAGGCGCCGGCGCCGCGATCGGGCTGCCCCGTGGTCAGCGGGATGTCCGCCATCGAGATGCCGTAGCGCAGCACGGTTTCGGCGCGCGCCGAGATTGCGGACGACGCCAGTGCAAGCACGGCGAGACAAATCGACAGACGAATACGCATGGTCCAGAGCTCCCAGGGATTTCGGGACCAAACTTGCAATCTTGATGCCAGAATAGGCAGCGCGACGCGCACACCGGCGTAGTACCTACAAGGACTTGTCGTCGCAGGGCCAAATTGCAGAATAAGTTTCTCTTTGGCATAGCCATTGCATACGATTGCATCAAAAATAGTCATCGAAGCCGGAAAAGGATTGAGGCGATGCTTACTAAGAAGAACACACGCGCGGCATTGATCGCGATGCTCGCTCTAACGACGGCGGCCGCCTGGCCGCGCGTGGCCGGCGCGGAGACCGTGCTGCGCATCGGCATGACTGCTGCCGATATTCCGCGCACGCTGGGCCAGCCCGATCAGGGTTTTGAAGGCAATCGCTTCACCGGCCTCACCATGTACGACGCGCTCACCGGCTGGGACCTGTCTTCTGCCGACAAAGCAAGCGTGGTGATCCCCGGCCTTGCGACCGAGTGGAAGGTCGACGATGCCGACAAGACCAAGTGGACCTTCAAGCTGCGCCCCGGCGTGACCTTCCACGACGGCTCGCCGTTCAACGCGGACGCGGTGGTGTGGAACGTCGAGAAGGTGCTGAAGCAGGATGCGCCGCAATTCGACGCCAGCCAGGTCGGCGTCACGGCCTCGCGCATGCCGACGCTGGCGTCGGCGAAGAAGATCGACGACATGACGGTCGAGCTCACCACCAAGGAGCCCGACAGCTTCCTGCCGATCAACCTCACCAATCTGTTCATGGCGAGCCCGGCGAAGTGGCAGCACTTCTACGACAAGGCGGAGGGCGCCGATGCCAAGGCCAAGTCGCAGGCGGCATGGACGGCGTTTGCCAAGGACGCCGCGGGCACCGGTCCGTGGAAAATGGCGAGCTTCACGCCGCGCGAGCGGCTCGAGCTGGTGAAGAACGCGAGCTATTGGAACAAGGATCGCGTGCCCAAGGTCGACAAGATGGTGCTGCTGCCGATGCCGGAGGCGAACGCGCGCACCGCGGCGCTGCTCTCCGGGCAGGTCGATTGGGTCGAGGCGCCGGCCCCGGACGCGCTGCCCGAGCTCAAGCAGCGCGGCTTCAAGCTCTACGCCAACGAGCAGCCGCATGTCTGGCCGTGGCAGTTCTCGCGCGTCGAGGGCTCGCCCTGGAACGACATCCGCGTGCGGAAGGCGGCGAACCTCTGCGTCGATCGCGAAGGCCTCAAGGACGGCCTGCTCGCCGGACTGATGGTGCCGGCAACCGGCACCTTCGAGCCCGGCCATCCCTGGCGCGGCAAGCCGAGCTTCGAGATCAAATACGACAAGGCGGCCGCCCAGAAGCTGATGCAGGAAGCGGGCTTTGGCCCGAACAAGAAGCTGACGGTGAAGACGCAGACCTCGGCCTCCGGCTCCGGTCAGATGCAGCCGCTGGCCATGAACGAATATCTGCAGCAGGCGCTCGCCGAATGCTATTTCGACGTGAAGCTTGACGTCATCGAGTGGAATACGCTGTTCACCAACTGGCGCCGCGGTGCCAAGGATCCCAGCGCCAACGGCTCGAACGCCACCAACGTCACCTATGCCGCGATGGACCCGTTCTTCGCGCTGGTGCGCTTCCTGCAATCGGGCATGGCGCCGCCGGTCTCGAACAATTGGGGCTTCATCAACAATCCCAAGTTCGACGAGCTGGTGAAGAAGGCACGCCAGACCTTCGATCCCGCCGCGCGCGACGCCGCGCTCGCCGAGCTGCACGCGGCCTCCGTCGACGATGCCGCCTTCCTCTACGTTGCCCACGACGTCGGCCCCCGCGCCATGAGCCCGAAGGTGACGGGCGTCGTGCAGCCGAAGAGCTGGTTCATCGACTTCTCGCTGGTGTCGATGAAGGAGTGAGGCGGGCACACTGGTAGGGCTCCCCTCCCCCTTGCGGGGAGGGGTTGGGGAAGGGGGTCCACACGGGCGGTCCCTGTGTGGCCACCCCTCTCCCTAACCCTCCTCCGCAAGGGGGGAGGGAACCCTCGCATAGTGCGTCCCTTACTATCCCCAGCGCATCAGTCGCCCGACATCACGTTAGGTAAATCAGTGCTCGCCTATATCGCCAGACGCATCGTCTATGTCGTCCCGATCGTCATCAGCGTCGCGCTGGTGTGTTTCCTGCTCGTGCATATCACGCCGGGCGATCCGCTCGTTGCCGTGCTGCCGGCCGACGCCTCGCAGGAGCTCGCCGCGCAACTGCGCACCGCCTATGGCTTTGACCGCCCGTTGCCGGTGCAGTTCGGGCTTTGGTTGCTCCGTGCCCTGCATGGCGACCTCGGCAATTCCATCGCGACGGGGCGTCCCGTGCTGGCCGAGGTCATGCGCGCGGTCGGCAACACCGTCACGCTGGCGATCGCCGCCGCCATCATCGGCTTCACCATGGGCATCCTGCTCGGCCTGATCGCCGGCTATTTCCGCGAGACCTGGATCGACAAGGTCGCGACCTCCTTCGCCATCGCCGGCGTGTCGGTGCCGCATTACTGGCTCGGCATGCTGCTCGTCATCGTCTTCTCGGTGCAGCTGAACTGGTTGCCCGCCGTCGGCGCCGGGCCCAGCGGCTCCAATTCCTGGGCCTGGGACTGGGCGCATCTGAAATATCTGGTGCTGCCGGCGATCACGACGTCGGTGATTCCAATGGGCATCGTCACCCGCACCGTGCGCGCGCTCACCGGCGACATCCTCAGCCAGGATTTCGTCGAGGCCTTGCGCGCCAAGGGGCTGCACGAGCGCGGCGTGTTCCGCCACGTCATCAAGAACGCCGCGCCGACCGCGCTGGCGGTCATGGGGCTTCAGCTCGGCTACATGCTCGGCGGCTCGATCCTGATCGAGACCGTGTTCTCCTGGCCGGGTTCGGGCTTCCTGCTCAACTCGGCGATCTTCCAGCGCGACCTGCCGCTGCTGCAGGGCACGATCCTGATCCTGGCGCTGTTCTTCGTCTTCCTCAATCTCCTGGTCGATATCGCCCAAGCCGCGATCGACCCGCGCATCAAGCGGGGCTAGCGATGAGCGAGCTTCCGTTGTCCGCCACCGCCGATGCCGCGTTGCAGGCCGCGCCCGCGACCAAGGCGCGGGGCTATTGGGCGACCGTCGGCCGCCGCATCCGGCGCGACAAGGTCAGCATGGCCTGCGCGCTGGTGCTGCTGCTGATCTTCCTCTCGGCGATCCTCGCGCCCTGGCTTGGCCTTGAAGATCCCTACAAGGGCTCGATGATCCGGCGCCTCCGTCACATCGGCACGCCTGGTTATCCGCTCGGCACCGACGAGCTCGGCCGCGACATGCTAGCGCGCCTCATCTATGGCGGGCGGCTGTCGCTGGTGATCGGCATCCTGCCCGTGATCCTCGCCTTCGGCATCGGCACCTCGCTCGGCCTCATTGCCGGCTATGTCGGCGGCAAGCTCAACACCGCCATCATGCGCACGATCGACGTGTTCTATGCCTTTCCGTCGGTGCTGCTGGCGATCGCGATCTCCGGCGCACTCGGCGCCGGCATCCTCAATTCCATCGTGTCGCTCACCGTCGTGTTCGTGCCGCAGATCACGCGTGTTGCCGAAAGCGTCACCACCGGCGTGCGCAACATGGATTTTGTCGAGGCGGCGCGTGCCTCCGGCGCCGGGCCCTTCACCATCATGCGCGTGCACATCCTCGGCAACGTGCTGGGCGCGATCTTCGTCTATGCCACCAGTCTCATCTCGGTCTCGATGATCCTGGCCGCCGGTCTGTCCTTCCTCGGCCTCGGCACCAAGCCGCCGGAGCCGGAATGGGGCCTGATGCTCAACACCTTGCGTACCGCGATCTACGTCAATCCCTGGGTCGCAGCCCTGCCCGGCGCCATGATCTTCGCGGTCTCGATCTGCTTCAATCTGCTCTCGGACGGCCTGCGCAGCGCCATGGACATCAGGAACTGACGATGGTGATGCAGAAGCAAGGCGTGGATGGCCGGGACAAGCCCGGCCATGACGGCATGGAGGCTTTAGTAGCAGCCATATGCGGTCGCCCTGTCTCGATGCGCAAAGGTGGGAGGCATGGGCCATGAGCGAAACTAACACCTCCGCCGCCATGCTGGAGCCGGTCGAGGACGTCGGCGGCCTCGCGCAGCCGCTGCTGCAGGTTAACGGGCTGACCAAGCATTTTCCCGTGCGGGGCGGGCTGTTCGCCGCCAAGCGCACCGTACGTGCCGTCGACAACGTCACCTTTGCCGTCGCCAAGGGCGAGACCGTCGGCATTGTCGGCGAATCCGGCTGCGGCAAGTCGACCACCGCGCGGCTCTTGATGCATCTGATGCCGCGCGATACCGGCGACATTATCTATGACGGCATGACCGTGGGACAGTCGCTGAGCCTGCGCGAGCTGCGCCGCGGCATGCAGATGGTGTTCCAGGATTCCTACGCCTCGCTCAATCCGCGCCTGACCATCGAGGAATCCATCGCCTTCGGCCCCAAGGTGCACGGCATGGCCGATGGCGCGGCGCGCACCCTCGCGCGCGAGCTGCTCGGCAAGGTCGGACTGCGCCCTGAGAACTTCGCCAACCGCTATCCGCACGAGATCTCCGGCGGCCAGCGCCAGCGGGTCAACATCGCACGTGCCCTGGCGCTGTCGCCGCGGCTGGTGATCCTGGACGAAGCCGTCTCCGCGCTCGACAAATCCGTCGAGGCGCAGGTGCTCAATCTGCTTGTCGACCTCAAGCGTGAGTTCGGCCTGACCTATCTCTTCATCAGCCACGACCTCAACGTCGTCCGTTACATCTCGGACCGCGTCCTGGTGATGTATCTTGGCGAGGTGGTCGAGCTCGGCCCGGTCGATCAGGTCTGGGATAGCCCTGCGCATCCCTACACCCGCGCACTGCTTGCTGCGATGCCATCCTCTGATCCTGATCGGCGCACCGAGACGCCGCCGATCACCGGCGATCCGCCCAATCCGATCGATCCGCCCTCGGGGTGCCGCTTCCACACCCGCTGCCCGTTTGCGGAGCCGCTCTGCGCAAATGCGACACCAAAGCTCACCGCGCTCGATAGAATGGGCCACGAGGCCGCGTGTTACATGGCTATACCGGGTTCTGGCCATAGCCGCGCGCCCAGGGAGAAGACCGCATGACGAGACCGACACCGAAAGAGATCAAGCCCATCGCGCAAATCGCCGGCGTGCCGGTGGATGACGAGATCGCGACCCGCATCTCCAACTCCATCGGACCTGCCTTCGAAGGCTTTGCGACCATCGCCGGTACGCTGCCGTTCGATCTCGAGCCCGCGCTCTACCCGATCGTGCAGACGCAGAAGGTGTCGAAATGAGCCTTGAGCCTGCCTTGATGACGCTCACCGAGGTCGCGCGTGCGATCGCGATGAAGCAGCTGTCCTCGCATGAGGCGACGCGCGCGCTGCTCAACCGCATCGCGCAATGGCAGCCGCATCTCAACGCCTTCATGTCGATTGAGGCAGAATCCGCGCTGAAGGCGGCCGATGCCGCCGATGCCGAGCTCGCCGCGGGCAAGGTTCGCGGTCCGCTGCACGGCGTGCCGCTCGCGCACAAGGACATGTATTACGATGCCGGCCATGTCGCGACCTGCGGCTCGCTGATCCGCCGCGACTTCGTGCCGACCGTGACCTCCACCGCCTTGCAACGGCTCAAGGACGCCGGCCAGGTCCGCCTCGGCACCCTGCATCTGGCCGAATTCGCCTATGGTCCGACCGGCCACAACGCCCATTACGGCCCGGTCCGCAATCCCTGGAACGTCGCGCATATCACCGGCGGCTCGTCCTCGGGCTCCGGCTCGGCGGTCGCGGCGCGGCTGACCTATGCGGCGCTCGGTTCCGACACCGGCGGCTCGATCCGCATGCCCGCGCATTTCTGCGGCGTGACGGGGCTGAAGACCACGGTCGGCCGCGTAAGCCGCGCCGGCGCGATGCCGCTGTCGCAATCGCTCGACACGGTCGGCCCGCTGGCTCGCACCGCCGAGGACTGCGCGCTGCTGCTCGCGCTGTTGGCCGGCGCGGACCCGGCCGACTCGACCTGCAGCCAGGAGCCGCTGTCGGACTACGTCGCCGCCACCAAGGGCTCGTTGAAAGGCCTCAAGATCGGCGTGCCCACCTCGTTCTATGTCGACGATCTCGACGCCGAGGTCGCGCGCGTGCTGGACGAGACCATCGCGGTGCTCAAGCGCGAGGGGGCCGACATCGTCAAGGTCGAGCTGCCGGATCAGCGGCAATTGTCCTCGGCGAGCCAGCTCGTGCTTGCCGCGGAAGCTGCCGCCTTCCACAAGCGCTGGATGATCGAGCGCCCGCAGGATTATGGCCCGCAGGTGCTGATGCGGCTTCAGAACGGCCTCGCCGTTCCCGCCATCACCTATCTGGAGGCCATGCGCTGGCGCGGGCCGGCGCTGGCCGCGCACGACGCCGCCACAGCCGGCGTCAATGCGGTGATCGCGCCGGCTTCGCCGGTGCCGGCACCAACGATCGAGGAGAGCGATGTCGGCGGCGGCCCGAACGCGCCGGCGCTGCTGCAACGGCTGACGCTGTTCACGCGTCCGGTGAACTTCCTCGGTCTGCCCTCGCTCACCGTGCCCTCCGGCTTCACCAGAAGCGGCCTGCCTGTCGGCATGCAGCTGATCGGCCGCTCCTTCGATGAAGCGACCCTGCTCACCATCGGCGCCGCATTTCAGCGCGCCACCGACTATCACGATCGATTGCCGAAACTGCCGTCATGACCAAGCTCGTCGAGATCTCAGGCCTCAATATCCGCTTCACCGGTGAGCGCACCGTCTATGCCGTGAACGACCTCAGCCTGTCGCTGGGTGATGGCGAGGTGCTCGGCCTGCTCGGCGAGTCCGGCTCGGGCAAGAGCGTGACGCTGCGCGCGCTGATGCGGCTGTTGCCGAAGAAGCGCACGCAGATTTCGGGCAAGGTCAACGTCATGGGGCAGGACGTGCTCGCCATGAATGACGAGCAATTGTCGTCGTTCCGCGGCCAGACCGTCTCGATGATCTTCCAGGAGCCTGCGCTCGCGCTCGATCCGGTCTACACCATCGGCACGCAGATCGCCGAAAGCGTGGTGCGCCACGAAGGCAAAACCTATGCGGAGGGCAGGGCTCGTGCACTCGAGATGCTCGAGGTCGTGCGCATCCCCTCGGCGAAGCGACGGCTGGATGCCTATCCGCACGAGATGTCGGGCGGCATGCGCCAGCGCGCGATGATCGCGCTGGCGCTGGCCTGCCGGCCCAAGATCTTGCTGGCGGACGAGCCGACCACGGCGCTCGATGCCACCGTGCAGATCCAGATCCTGCTCTTGCTGCGCGAGCTGCAGCGCGAGTTCGGCATGTCCGTGATCTTCGTCACCCACGACATCGGCGTCGCCATCGAGATCTGCGACCGCGTCGCGGTGATGTATGCCGGCCAGATCGTCGAGCAGGGGACCTTGCGCGACATCGTCCGCACCCCCATGCATCCCTACGCCAAGGGCCTGCTTGCCTCCACCATCCACGGCGCCAGGCGCGGCCAGCGCCTCGAAACCATCCCCGGCACGCCGCCCTCGCTGGCCGAAAAGCCGCACAATTGCTCCTTCGCCCCCCGCTGCAAGCTCGCCGAGCCGCGCTGCCTGGAGCAGCTGCCTGCGAATGTGGAGGTCGGTCCGGGGCGGGCGGCACGATGTGTGCTGGCAGAGCCGGTGGTCGCGACGTAGCTTGTTGTTCAGCTGAAGTACATCCCAGCGCACAACTGCGCTCTCTCCCCCCTTGCGGGGGAGGGTGGGGGAGAGGGGTAGCC
>NZ_SPQS01000080.1 GCF_004570865.1 Bradyrhizobium frederickii | reverse complement strand
GCTCACGGTCAAAGTTAACCATCTGTGCGGCGATGTTTTTCATAGATCCACCCCGTAAATCCAGTCTGTGTTTGTCAGGTCGAGTTTTGGTTTGCTGGCTGTCACGCCTGCCTGTTGCTTGTTACGGTTGATTTCGAGTTGGGTCCACTTATCGCGGAGTTTGGCCGGGCTCAGCACGTTACCGGACCAGAAGTTGTCCTGGCATGCCCAGCGGAACAGCACACACATGTCGCGGTGGTTACGTCCGTCACGTTCACGCATCAGGCGGATATCGTTAGCCCACCCAGCAAAATTCGGTTTTCTGGCTGATGGTGCGATAGTCTTCACCATGTCAAACATCCACTCTGCGGCGGTCAGGTCTTCTGCTGTCCCCCACTTGCTGCCGCTCTGAATTGCAGCATCCGGTTTCACCACAGAAAGGTCGTTTTCTGGCTGGTCAGAGGATTCGCCAGAATTCTCTGACGAATAATCTTTTCTTTTTTCTTTTGTAATAGTGTCTTTTGTGTCCCCCTGTTTTGAGGGATAGCAATCCCCCAATTTGAGGGATGTTTTATCCCTCGTTTTAGGGGATTTTCCCTCGTTTTGAGGGATGCACCATTCTGAGATGTTTTTATTTGGTCCAAACATGCCGCCTTGCTGCTTGATAATATTCATTCTGACGAGTTCTAACTTGGCTTCATTGCACCGTTTGACAGGTAACTTTGTAATCTCGCTAAGTTGAGAATCGGTGATTCTGTCCATTGGTTTATTCCACCCATAGGTTTTACGCAGAATGGCAAGCAGCACTTTAAACTGTCGCTTGGTCAGATCTGCGCCCGAATAAGCCTCAAGCAGCATATTTGATAGTCTGGCGTAACCATCATCGAGATCTGCCACATTACGCTCCTGTCCGGCAAAGTTACCTCTGCCGAAGTTGAGTATTTTTGCTGTATTTGTCATAATGACTCCTGTTGATAGATCCAGTAATGACCTCAGAACTCCATCTGGATTTGTTCAGAACGCTCGGTTGCCGCCGGGCGTTTTTTATTGGTGAGAATCGCAGCAACTTGTCGCGCCAATCGAGCCATGTCGTCGTCAACGACCCCCCATTCAAGAACAGCAAGCAGCATTGAGAACTTTGGAATCCAGTCCCTCTTCCACCTGCTGATCTGCGACTTATCAACGCCCACAGCTTCCGCTGTCTTCTCAGTTCCAAGCATTGCGATTTTGTTAAGCAACGCACTCTCGATTCGTAGAGCCTCGTTGCGTTTGTTTGCACGAACCATATGTAAGTATTTCCTTAGATAACAATTGATTGAATGTATGCAAATAAATGCATACACCATAGGTGTGGTTTAATTTGATGCCCTTTTTCAGGGCTGGAATGTGTAAGAGCGGGGTTATTTATGCTGTTGTTTTTTTGTTACTCGGGAAGGGCTTTACCTCTTCCGCATAAACGCTTCCATCAGCGTTTATAGTTAAAAAAATCTTTCGGCCTGCATGAATGGCCTTGTTGATCGCGCTTTGATATACGCCGAGATCTTTAGCTGTCTTGGTTTGCCCAAAGCGCATTGCATAATCTTTCAGGGTTATGCGTTGTTCCATACAACCTCCTTAGTACATGCAACCATTATCACCGCCAGAGGTAAAATAGTCAACACGCACGGTGTTAGATATTTATCCCTTGCGGTGATAGATTTAACGTATGAGCACAAAAAAGAAACCATTAACACAAGAGCAGCTTGAGGACGCACGTCGCCTTAAAGCAATTTATGAAAAAAAGAAAAATGAACTTGGCTTATCCCAGGAATCTGTCGCAGACAAGATGGGGATGGGGCAGTCAGGCGTTGGTGCTTTATTTAATGGCATCAATGCATTAAATGCTTATAACGCCGCATTGCTTACAAAAATTCTCAAAGTTAGCGTTGAAGAATTTAGCCCTTCAATCGCCAGAGAAATCTACGAGATGTATGAAGCGGTTAGTATGCAGCCGTCACTTAGAAGTGAGTATGAGTACCCTGTTTTTTCTCATGTTCAGGCAGGGATGTTCTCACCTAAGCTTAGAACCTTTACCAAAGGTGATGCGGAGAGATGGGTAAGCACAACCAAAAAAGCCAGTGATTCTGCATTCTGGCTTGAGGTTGAAGGTAATTCCATGACCGCACCAACAGGCTCCAAGCCAAGCTTTCCTGACGGAATGTTAATTCTCGTTGACCCTGAGCAGGCTGTTGAGCCAGGTGATTTCTGCATAGCCAGACTTGGGGGTGATGAGTTTACCTTCAAGAAACTGATCAGGGATAGCGGTCAGGTGTTTTTACAACCACTAAACCCACAGTACCCAATGATCCCATGCAATGAGAGTTGTTCCGTTGTGGGGAAAGTTATCGCTAGTCAGTGGCCTGAAGAGACGTTTGGCTGATCGGCAAGGTGTTCTGGTCGGCGCATAGCTGATAACAATTGAGCAAGAATCTTCATCGAATTAGGGGAATTTTCACTCCCCTCAGAACATAACATAGTAAATGGATTGAATTATGAAGAATGGTTTTTATGCGACTTACCGCAGCAAAAATAAAGGGAAAGATAAGCGCTCAATAAACCTGTCTGTTTTCCTTAATTCTCTGCTGGCTGATAATCATCACCTGCAGGTTGGCTCCAATTATTTGTATATTCATAAAATCGATGGAAAAACTTTTCTCTTTACCAAAACAAATGACAAGAGTCTGGTTCAGAAGATAAATCGCTCTAAAGCTTCAGTTGAAGATATTAAGAACAGCCTCGCAGATGACGAATCATTGGGATTCCCATCTTTTTTGTTTGTTGAAGGCGACACCATTGGTTTTGCCAGAACTGTTTTCGGGCCGACCACATCCGATCTGACAGATTTTTTAATCGGGAAAGGAATGTCATTAAGCAGTGGAGAGCGCGTTCAGATAGAGCCACTGATGAGGGGAACCACCAAAGACGATGTTATGCATATGCATTTCATCGGCCGAACAACGGTGAAGGTAGAAGCCAAGCTACCTGTATTTGGCGATATATTAAAGGTCTTAGGGGCAACAGATATTGAAGGGGAGCTTTTTGACTCATTGGATATAGTCATTAAGCCAAAATTTAAAAGGGATATAAAAAAGGTTGCCAAGGATATTATTTTTAACCCGTCACCTCAATTTTCAGACATTAGCCTGCGGGCAAAAGATGAGGCCGGAGATATTTTAACAGAACATTATCTATCAGAAAAAGGCCATCTCTCAGCGCCTCTGAACAAGGTCACCAATGCTGAGATAGCTGAAGAGATGGCATATTGCTACGCAAGAATGAAAAGTGATATACTGGAATGTTTTAAAAGGCAGGTGGGCAAAGTTAAGGATTAATTATCAGGAGTAATTATGCGGAACAGAATCATGCCTGGTGTTTACATAGTAATAATTCCTTACGTTATCGTAAGCATTTGCTATCTCCTTTTCCGCCACTACATTCCTGGTGTTTCTTTTTCAGCTCATAGAGATGGTCTTGGGGCGACATTGTCATCATATGCAGGAACCATGATTGCAATCCTGATTGCTGCCTTGACGTTTCTAATCGGAAGCAGAACGCGCCGACTGGCCAAGATTAGAGAGTATGGGTATATGACATCGGTAGTTATTGTCTATGCCCTTAGTTTTGTTGAGCTTGGAGCTTTGTTTTTCTGCGGGTTATTGCTTCTTTCCAGCATAAGCGGCTACATGATACCCACTATCGCCATCGGCATTGCCTCTGCATCGTTCATCCATATATGCATCCTTGTTTTCCAACTATATAAT
>NZ_SPQS01000079.1 GCF_004570865.1 Bradyrhizobium frederickii | reverse complement strand
GCGCAAAATGGTCGTCGCGGGTCAGTATGCTGCGTGTTGAGTTCAGCGCAGAGTTTGAACAGGTGGTGAACTGATGCAGGATATCCGGCAGGAAACACTGAATGAATGCACCCGTGCGGAGCAGTCGGCCAGCGTGGTGCTCTGGGAAATCGACCTGACAGAGGTCGGTGGAGAACGTTATTTTTTCTGTAATGAGCAGAACGAAAAAGGTGAGCCGGTCACCTGGCAGGGGCGACAGTATCAGCCGTATCCCATTCAGGGGAGCGGTTTTGAACTGAATGGCAAAGGCACCAGTACGCGCCCCACGCTGACGGTTTCTAACCTGTACGGTATGGTCACCGGGATGGCGGAAGATATGCAGAGTCTGGTCGGCGGAACGGTGGTCCGGCGTAAGGTTTACGCCCGTTTTCTGGATGCGGTGAACTTCGTCAACGGAAACAGTTACGCCGATCCGGAGCAGGAGGTGATCAGCCGCTGGCGCATTGAGCAGTGCAGCGAACTGAGCGCGGTGAGTGCCTCCTTTGTACTGTCCACGCCGACGGAAACGGATGGCGCTGTTTTTCCGGGACGTATCATGCTGGCCAACACCTGCACCTGGACCTATCGCGGTGACGAGTGCGGTTATAGCGGTCCGGCTGTCGCGGATGAATATGACCAGCCAACGTCCGATATCACGAAGGATAAATGCAGCAAATGCCTGAGCGGTTGTAAGTTCCGCAATAACGTCGGCAACTTTGGCGGCTTCCTTTCCATTAACAAACTTTCGCAGTAAATCCCATGACACAGACAGAATCAGCGATTCTGGCGCACGCCCGGCGATGTGCGCCAGCGGAGTCGTGCGGCTTCGTGGTAAGCACGCCGGAGGGGGAAAGATATTTCCCCTGCGTGAATATCTCCGGTGAGCCGGAGGCGTATTTCCGTATGTCGCCGGAAGACTGGCTGCAGGCAGAAATGCAGGGTGAGATTGTGGCGCTGGTCCACAGCCACCCCGGTGGTCTGCCCTGGCTGAGTGAGGCCGACCGGCGGCTGCAGGTGCAGAGTGATTTGCCGTGGTGGCTGGTCTGCCGGGGGACGATTCATAAGTTCCGCTGTGTGCCGCATCTCACCGGGCGGCGCTTTGAGCACGGTGTGACGGACTGTTACACACTGTTCCGGGATGCTTATCATCTGGCGGGGATTGAGATGCCGGACTTTCATCGTGAGGATGACTGGTGGCGTAACGGCCAGAATCTCTATCTGGATAATCTGGAGGCGACGGGGCTGTATCAGGTGCCGTTGTCAGCGGCACAGCCGGGCGATGTGCTGCTGTGCTGTTTTGGTTCATCAGTGCCGAATCACGCCGCAATTTACTGCGGCGACGGCGAGCTGCTGCACCATATTCCTGAACAACTGAGCAAACGAGAGAGGTACACCGACAAATGGCAGCGACGCACACACTCCCTCTGGCGTCACCGGGCATGGCGCGCATCTGCCTTTACGGGGATTTACAACGATTTGGTCGCCGCATCGACCTTCGTGTGAAAACGGGGGCTGAAGCCATCCGGGCACTGGCCACACAGCTCCCGGCGTTTCGTCAGAAACTGAGCGACGGCTGGTATCAGGTACGGATTGCCGGGCGGGACGTCAGCACGTCCGGGTTAACGGCGCAGTTACATGAGACTCTGCCTGATGGCGCTGTAATTCATATTGTTCCCAGAGTCGCCGGGGCCAAGTCAGGTGGCGTATTCCAGATTGTCCTGGGGGCTGCCGCCATTGCCGGATCATTCTTTACCGCCGGAGCCACCCTTGCAGCATGGGGGGCAGCCATTGGGGCCGGTGGTATGACCGGCATCCTGTTTTCTCTCGGTGCCAGTATGGTGCTCGGTGGTGTGGCGCAGATGCTGGCACCGAAAGCCAGAACTCCCCGTATACAGACAACGGATAACGGTAAGCAGAACACCTATTTCTCCTCACTGGATAACATGGTTGCCCAGGGCAATGTTCTGCCTGTTCTGTACGGGGAAATGCGCGTGGGGTCACGCGTGGTTTCTCAGGAGATCAGCACGGCAGACGAAGGGGACGGTGGTCAGGTTGTGGTGATTGGTCGCTGATGCAAAATGTTTTATGTGAAACCGCCTGCGGGCGGTTTTGTCATTTATGGAGCGTGAGGAATGGGTAAAGGAAGCAGTAAGGGGCATACCCCGCGCGAAGCGAAGGACAACCTGAAGTCCACGCAGTTGCTGAGTGTGATCGATGCCATCAGCGAAGGGCCGATTGAAGGTCCGGTGGATGGCTTAAAAAGCGTGCTGCTGAACAGTACGCCGGTGCTGGACACTGAGGGGAATACCAACATATCCGGTGTCACGGTGGTGTTCCGGGCTGGTGAGCAGGAGCAGACTCCGCCGGAGGGATTTGAATCCTCCGGCTCCGAGACGGTGCTGGGTACGGAAGTGAAATATGACACGCCGATCACCCGCACCATTACGTCTGCAAACATCGACCGTCTGCGCTTTACCTTCGGTGTACAGGCACTGGTGGAAACCACCTCAAAGGGTGACAGGAATCCGTCGGAAGTCCGCCTGCTGGTTCAGATACAACGTAACGGTGGCTGGGTGACGGAAAAAGACATCACCATTAAGGGCAAAACCACCTCGCAGTATCTGGCCTCGGTGGTGATGGGTAACCTGCCGCCGCGCCCGTTTAATATCCGGATGCGCAGGATGACGCCGGACAGCACCACAGACCAGCTGCAGAACAAAACGCTCTGGTCGTCATACACTGAAATCATCGATGTGAAACAGTGCTACCCGAACACGGCACTGGTCGGCGTGCAGGTGGACTCGGAGCAGTTCGGCAGCCAGCAGGTGAGCCGTAATTATCATCTGCGCGGGCGTATTCTGCAGGTGCCGTCGAACTATAACCCGCAGACGCGGCAATACAGCGGTATCTGGGACGGAACGTTTAAACCGGCATACAGCAACAACATGGCCTGGTGTCTGTGGGATATGCTGACCCATCCGCGCTACGGCATGGGGAAACGTCTTGGTGCGGCGGATGTGGATAAATGGGCGCTGTATGTCATCGGCCAGTACTGCGACCAGTCAGTGCCGGACGGCTTTGGCGGCACGGAGCCGCGCATCACCTGTAATGCGTACCTGACCACACAGCGTAAGGCGTGGGATGTGCTCAGCGATTTCTGCTCGGCGATGCGCTGTATGCCGGTATGGAACGGGCAGACGCTGACGTTCGTGCAGGACCGACCGTCGGATAAGACGTGGACCTATAACCGCAGTAATGTGGTGATGCCGGATGATGGCGCGCCGTTCCGCTACAGCTTCAGCGCCCTGAAGGACCGCCATAATGCCGTTGAGGTGAACTGGATTGACCCGAACAACGGCTGGGAGACGGCGACAGAGCTTGTTGAAGATACGCAGGCCATTGCCCGTTACGGTCGTAATGTTACGAAGATGGATGCCTTTGGCTGTACCAGCCGGGGGCAGGCACACCGCGCCGGGCTGTGGCTGATTAAAACAGAACTGCTGGAAACGCAGACCGTGGATTTCAGCGTCGGCGCAGAAGGGCTTCGCCATGTACCGGGCGATGTTATTGAAATCTGCGATGATGACTATGCCGGTATCAGCACCGGTGGTCGTGTGCTGGCGGTGAACAGCCAGACCCGGACGCTGACGCTCGACCGTGAAATCACGCTGCCATCCTCCGGTACCGCGCTGATAAGCCTGGTTGACGGAAGTGGCAATCCGGTCAGCGTGGAGGTTCAGTCCGTCACCGACGGCGTGAAGGTAAAAGTGAGCCGTGTTCCTGACGGTGTTGCTGAATACAGCGTATGGGAGCTGAAGCTGCCGACGCTGCGCCAGCGACTGTTCCGCTGCGTGAGTATCCGTGAGAACGACGACGGCACGTATGCCATCACCGCCGTGCAGCATGTGCCGGAAAAAGAGGCCATCGTGGATAACGGGGCGCACTTTGACGGCGAACAGAGTGGCACGGTGAATGGTGTCACGCCGCCAGCGGTGCAGCACCTGACCGCAGAAGTCACTGCAGACAGCGGGGAATATCAGGTGCTGGCGCGATGGGACACACCGAAGG
>NZ_SPQS01000078.1 GCF_004570865.1 Bradyrhizobium frederickii | reverse complement strand
TCGGTGCGGTGGGCGAGCTTTACATTGGCGGGGCAGGGGTGGCGCGTGGCTACCTGAACCGCCCTGAACTGACTGCCGAGCGGTTCATCGCCAGTCCCTTTGTCGAGGGCGATCGGCTGTACCGGACCGGCGACCTGGCACGCTACCTGCCGGACGGCAATCTGGAGTTCTTAGGCCGCAACGACGATCAGGTGAAGATCCGCGGCTACCGCATCGAGCCGGGCGAGATCGTGGCGCGGCTTTGCGAGCACGCCTGGGTGCGCGAGGCGGTGGTGGTGGCGCGCCAGAGCGGCGCCGGCGACAAGCATCTTGTCGCCTATGTGGTCTGCGCGCCCGAGGCCGGCTCGGACGAGGGCGATGGAGGCGGGCTGGCGGGCGCCTTGCGCGCGCACTTGAGTGGCCGGGTGCCGGACTACATGATGCCGAGCGCGTTCGTGCGCCTGGCGGCGCTTCCGTTGACGGTGAATGGCAAGCTCGATCGGAACGCGCTGCCGGCCCCTCGCGATCAGGCCTATGCGCTGGCGGCCTATGAGTCGCCGCAAGGTGCGGTGGAGACGGCGCTGGCGCGGATCTGGGCCGAGCTCCTTGGTGTCGAACGCATCGGACGCAACGACCACTTCTTCGAGCTGGGCGGCCACTCGCTCCTGGCGGTGCACCTGCTCAGTCGAGCATTAAAGTTTGGGCTGAGTTTTAGCGCCACCGACCTCTTCCGGGCTCCCGTTCTGAAGGAGCTTGCATCAAAGATTCGTTTGCAGGTGCAACCCAGTAACTCGGCAGTGGTTTCCGTTCGACCGACCGGATCGCAGCCACCGCTCTTCTTTGTCCCCACAGGTTGGGGAGATTATTCCTATGTCCTCGGTTTGGCGGCGGAAATGGACGCAGACTGCCCGGTCTACGCTCTGCCATGGCCCCCTTTCGATGACGTTTGTCCACCGACACTTGAGGCGATGGCAGCGGAGGTGATTGTTGCAATTAAACAGATCCAGCCACGTGGCCCGTACCGCTTGGCCGGATACTCATCAGGTGCAATCCTGGCTTATGCTATTGCCGAGCAGTTACTGAGCATTGATGAAGTCGTGTCATTCATTGCGTTCATCGATGTTAGCCCACCTGCGGCTTCAAACGCGTCACTTAACCATTTGGCGCGAGAATTTGTTTTGGATCGTTGTGGAATCTTACGCGACGAACATCGCGAGGTTTTGGCACGCGACACCGAACAATGCTCAATCTCTGAGTTGCTTGAAAAGGCGCAGCAAATCGGAGCGTTAGCTCCAGATTACGATCTCCACAGTTGCGCTTCAATGTATCTAAGGATCGCGACATTTCACCAGGCGCTGCAGTCTTATCGCCTTCGGTCGCTCCCGATTGAAATACACCACTTTTATGCCAATGAGCCTCTTGTCAATCGTTGGGTATCAGCTGACAAACAACTTGATCGCGACTTGCCGAGGCAGGGCTGGGACCGGGTCCTGAATGCTGGGGCTGTTCATGCGGTACCCGTTCCAGGCAACCACGAGACAATGGTGAGCAATCCAGAAAACCGCCGAGTTCTGGCTCGAGCCATTTCCACGGCCTTGATCGGGACTGTTGAACAGACCCAAAGAACTTCTCCGAGGGCTCAGGGTTCGAAGGTTGTCTAGGGCCGCAAACTATTCACTACTTGTGGCATACGGACCTCTCGTGCACTGACTCTGCTCTATGACATCGCGAGCATCCTTATGCAGCCACAGTCGCCGGTCGTGAACTTTCCAGCAGGGCTAGGTGGACCGGCCATCGCGCGTCCTCAGGCGCTGACGTCGGCCATGCCTGCGATTGGCACTGTGGCCTTGTCGCCCCGCAGCAAGCACGGCAAGGTTACTTGTGAGAGGTTTCTCACTCCTGCCTTCGGGCGCTCGATCCGGAGCCGTCCGTGCGCCCATCTGTTCCAGCAAAGCAAGAAAGGCCCGGCCTTTGTCCGTTATGATCCACTGTCCGGGTTCTCGCGCAACCAGCCCTTGTCCGAAAATGTTGAGATCCGGCGCCCGCTCCGCCAATCGCTTCATACGATCCGTCCACTCCGGACCGCTGGTGTAGTACACCGCCAGGTAATCCTTCAGGACAGCGAGACTCGCACAGCCCTCCGGTTGGCCAGCGAGAATCTTAAGTATCGAGACCTGAAAACTCAATTTCTCCGACCAAACGCCTCTTAGCGCGGCACCGGCCGGACCCCGCGCTCGACTTCAAAACTAGAGCCTGAAAGAAATGCTGATGCACGGACCATCCGGCAAATTTGCATGAAGCTTAGGCTGTGCTTTGTTGTCTGGGGGGACCCTTTTTGAAGCAATCTTCGGCCTTTCCTGGATGGCGTGCAGGCTGTCGAGCATCGAACCTGACTGATGGTGGACAGCCCGGAGCTTTGCGAAGGGAGCTTGTGCGTCTCACGTCAGGTCTCGCGAGCGAGAGTTTTCGACTAAGGTCGACCCCGCAAGAAAGCTGAAGACTACCATACGCGCGTGAATGTATCGGCGCCCTTCAGCTTGCTGGGCTTGCCGTTCTTATCAACGTAGAACAGCGTCCATGACGTTGGCATTTGAGGACCGTTGATTTTTCCAACCCAGCGGGTGAGAGAATTGCACTGCCCAAAAGTAACAACAAAATACAGTCCGGTTGGACGGACGGCTCCCGATGCGGGATAAGGGATACCCTGGCAGGCAAACCCTTGAGCATGGTTTGTGAAAGTACCTTGTATGGTCCCGCCATTCGTGGACCAAACAAACAGTTCCGACCCCCGTTCATTCTTCCAGTATGAGGGCGCAGGAAGTCCCTGCGCGCCCGCCTGACCGACGGCCAAGAAAAACTGACCGATCAACAAAAATGCCAGAAGTCTCTTCATAGTGAAGCCCCCAAACTCGCCTGAAAACGGCATTCGGGTCACCAGTCTGATACAATTTCCGGTGACGTTTGCTGCTCTTCTTTCGCGTCTGGTGAAGGAATGCGGCGCACATGCAAGAGTTCACGCTGGAACTCGGCGTCGCTCCTCGGCCCTGCATCGGTGGGACGGTGCGCCCAAGCGGCCGAACTCCAAGACCATCATAGGCTAGCTGTCCGTCATGAGTTTAATCTCTAGAGGCAGAGGCAATTACTACACCGATAGCGGGACTTCCGGCGCGCACCGCGCCTCGCCCGCAGCTCTTGACCGGTGCCGATTATTACGTGAACGAGAAGCATCAAAGTCTGGGAATGGCAGCTGAGAATGATAGAAGTGATTGAGGCGAGCCCCTCGGAGTTACCGCGCGTATTGCACAAAAACTCATGGCGCTTGTCTTGGATTCTCGCGCTCGTGGTCATCTCCTTTGGTCTGTGTGCCGCGGCAGCCTATGTTGAGCTATGCAGAATTCTGGGTGACGAGGTGATCAGGCGGCGTGGGTTGCCGGCATTTGGATAACCTCGATGCCATCGTTGAATCTGACACCTGCGATGATCTTCGGCAACTGATTTGTGCCTTTGAGCCGCCGCCAGGTTTTTGATGCGGCGACAACCAGTTTGAACACCATCAGCCTGGCGGTCGTTGCCGACAGCGATCCTTTCGTCCGCACGGTTCTGTGCCGCACGGTCGCGAACACGGTTTCGATGGGGTTGGTAACCGGTATGAGATGTCTCGGTGCCAACGTTCTGCCCCGGCGTCCCACGCCGTGGCGTATGGTGCGACCATCGGGACAGAGGCACCGGGAGCACGAAGGTGCGGGCAGGCCGATACACACGATGAGCCGAGAGCTCGAGTTAGTAGCTGGCCGCCTCTGCGACTCGCCCGGTTGCGCCGAGAGCGCGAATCCGTAGTTGTCGTGTCGCCCGCAGCTCCCGTCATGTGTCAGGCAGGAGGTGCAAATGCGACGGGTAGTTGGCATTGACGTCCACCGTACTTTCGGGGAGGTGGTGATTTGGGAAGACGGCAGGCTCCGACATGCGGGCCGCATTGATATGACGCGGACTGCGCTGGAGGGATTTGGCAAGACCCTGCTGGCCAATGATGAGGTGGTGGTTGAAGCGACCGCCAACAGCATGGCGGTGTCGCGGGTTCTGGCGCCGTTCGTGGCGCGGGTGATTATCGCGAATCCGTTGCAGGTGAAGGCGATCGCCCAGGCTCACG
>NZ_SPQS01000077.1 GCF_004570865.1 Bradyrhizobium frederickii | reverse complement strand
CATCAGTATGGACGGCCGGGGCGCCTGGCGGGACAACGTGTTCGTTGAGCGGCTGTGGCGCAGCGTCAAATACGAGGAGGTGTATCTGCGGGCCTACGACAGCGTCAGCGACGCTCGCGCCTCGATTGGCCGCTATCTGGACTTCTACAATTGCCGCCGTCCACATTCGAGCCTTGACGGCAGCACACCGGATCAAGCCTACTTCACCCCGCTGCCGCTCCGCACGGCAGCCTAACCCCGGCAGAGGCTCCACTTATCGACGCGGATATTCTGTTCAGACAACCGGGGCCAGCTCACAAAAATGCTGCGCAACCCACGCAACAAACGCGTGATGCGAGCGCAATCATAAGACTAACTATATCGTTCGATGGAGGGGAATTGCGTTGTTAGTGGGCAACTGCACGAAGGCCAGCCTGGAGATCAGGTCGGCCGTTCAGAAAGAAGGGCACTACATGCGAAAACGACGCGAACCGAGGAAGCGGATCCCTACGGATGCCTGAGCAGATCATCTGCAAGCGCCGGGCCTCCATACGTGGAAAACATACCAGCGTCCCTGTCCAGCTGCGTACCATCTTGCGTGAGGTCTCGCAGGGATCCTAGCGCGACCAAGGTCGGCTGCGGGATCAAAATGAAAGCAAATGCGAGCAGGCTAGAGCAAAGTAGCGCAAGCCCAGCCGCGGTCAGCGCCAACAGGCTGCCGGACACAATGTCATGATGCGCATGAACCGTCCTTCATGGCGCCCGGAAGCAGCACGAGGGGGCGGCTGCTTTCGTGGTGAATAGCCAATCACCGGATTCCTACTCAAATTTTGCTGCACTATTCCTGCAGTCCGCAAGGGAAAAAAGCATTTTTTAAGCGCAATCCTCCCACTGTTCGGCGGCTGCCGGCGAGAACGAACGAGTATCAAAGATTTGTGGGGTTTGGCTGGCCAATAGGCCGTCGATGCCCCGTAAGAGCCGCCCCTCCTCCAAGGCCCGCGGTGTGAGTCGTTTCATAATTCCGATATATCGTTTCGAGTATTCCTTGTTGTACGCGCGCTCTCCTAATCCTCCTCGCGGCTTTTACGATCATGTTGGCGGCACGTGACCGGCACCAAAATGGCTTGGTGCCACGCCCGACGGCATCCATGCCCCCGGTCGACGTGCCGTAACCCAGGCACCTGCCTCTGTCCGCAAACGACTGGACGCAGTTCATCAATATTGGGCAACCAGTCAGATCCAACTTGCGATCTGCACCGCTGCTGTTGGCAGCACATCTTCCGCCCTAGTGTGGGGACAGCCACGCCATTCTGTCATTGCGGAACTGGCGTAGCGGCACTTAAGTCCGGCAGCGCAGGCCCAAGCTCAAGGAGCCGATCGGCACACTTCGTTGGCCGCCATCTCAAACTGGGCGGGCGACTATAAATTCAACGCCAAAAGGAAAGGACACCTACCGCTGGCATTTCATCGACATCGACATCGATCGGCCGACATATGACGACGCTCTTGATTGCAAGGATGAACACGACCAGGGAACTTGCATCCTCGAAGGTCTTCCGGCGGCGATTGCGATCCTCAAAGACAATTCGCGCTCTGAGGAAGAAGGTTGCGCGCGCTAAAGCTCGTTGTCCATCTGGCTGGGGACCCTGGAGCAGCGTTGCACGCAAGCGAACATAACGGCGATCAAGGCGGTAACAAACTGCATGTCATCTTGCACGCAAAGCGATCCGACGGCACGTCATCTACGCGCGCGCCGACATTCCACAGCATATGTGAGGACTCTCTGGTCGATCTCCAGGCGTATTCGTGGGGGAGTTAAACTGATGCGCTGGATGCCGATCTGCTGCCGACAGTCGAAGCCGCGCCCTATGATGAAGCACGAGTTGCTGCTTGCGCGAACGATACGCACGCCCTGGGTATAAGAGCCTATCAGCTCCTGCTCCAGGAACGCTGGACCACAACGATTCGGGCCACGCCGTAGAGTTCGGCAACTATTATGCCGTAGCCATCAAAGCGGACCTGGATCGCGAGCTGGTAAAGGGAGCCGCGCGGCTTCAGGCTATTCTGGAAGATGCACTCGGCAGCTCCTAGATGAACTGCCAACTTAGTTCGGCCGCAAAACACCTCCCACTAATTCTCGATAATCATGATTTAACAAGATCAGTGTTAGATGCTTTGTACACTCGAAGTCCGCACGATATCCCGAGGACGGTTCTGCGCGATGAGGTCGTGCGGCTTGAGGGCAACCGGCGCGCGAACCGCGTACTAAGGTTGAGACTCATTAACTCCACCATACACCAGATCGCCGCATCCAGAAGATACTATTGAGGACGCGTCGGTCGTTTTACCCGAGGGGCTCCAAGCGGCTTGTTTGGTAGCATAGACTCGATAGCTGCCCATTCGTAGTCCGTTAGTTCATGGTGCCTGATTCGCCCCAGTTTGGGAGCTTGAATCACGGGCGCCCGGCCAATCACAATGCTTTTGCCATGTCAGGCCGACTTGTCCTCACGGCTGCCCTCAAGCTTATCTCGCAAGGCCGTGATCACGCGATGGACAATCCGTATATCCTTGACCGACAGCCCTTCTGAAAGATCGTTGATCCAGGGAGCCTGCAACTCCATTGCGGCTTCGAAGGCGCGCTGTCCATTCTCAGTGAGCACGACGAGCTGCGCCCGTCGGTGATGCGGGTTGACCTCAAAAGATACGAGGCCCTCTCTGTGCAGATCATTGATAATCCGCTGCACGTTTTGACGATTGCCGCCGAGGTCACGTGCGAGCCAAGCGACCGGTTGGGGACGTTCGGCGGACACAATGGCGCCAAGCACCTGCCAGCGTGCGCTTGTTAGGCCAAGCGGGGCGACCAGACGGTCGCCGGCCGTCAGAAATAGGCTGTCGAGCCTGAATAGATCGAGAACAAGGTCGGTCAGGGCGTCACCCTCCGGGGTTCGCTTGGCTCTTTTCATTTGTCACCATTATTTTCTATTGACATCATCATGTCAACGTGTTACGTGATCATAATACCAATTAGACATCACATATCAAATAGCAATGAGGCACTCATGTCGCTGCGACGCCCACTCGACCCTTCTTTCCCGATCGACCGCCAGATTGCTATCGAGGCAAATTCGGTCGTCCTGGTGAACCCATTCACTCTCGACAAAGCCGATGAGGCGGCTTTTCTCAAAACCTGGCAGGACGACGCAGCGTTCATGAAGCGACAGCCGGGCTTCATTTCCAGTCAGCTGCACAGAGCTCTCGGCGACAGCTCGACCTATCTGAACTACGCCGTCTGGGAATCCACCGCACACTTCCGCGCGGCCTTCACCCATCCTGACTTTCTAGCAAAAATCGCCACCTATCCGGCCTCGGCGATAGCTTCCCCTCATCTGTTCCAGAAAGTTGCCGTGCCCGGCATCTGCGTTGCCTAGCCCTGCTGTTTTTAGGAAGGGAAGATACTCATGATCAAGTTGATCCATCCTGTCGCTGGCGCCTTGGCTATCGCAACGATCGGCACATTTTGGCTGTCGACGGTACTCAGCGAGCTGTTCGCGTCCCATGCCACAGTTGCAGCGGTTAAGAGCACCATACCGTGGGGCTTCTTGTTGCTGATTCCGGCGCTCGCTGCGACCGGTGGTACAGGTGTCATCTTGGCAAAGGCGCGCCGGGCCGGACTGATCGGAGCCAAATTCAAGCGCATGCCATTCATTGCAGGAAACGGCATCCTGATTCTTATTCCGTCTGCGCTCTTCCTTGCGTCCAAGGCTCAGGCGGCAGAATTCGATGCCACGTTCTATGCTGTGCAGGTGATCGAGCTCGCCGCGGGCGCAACAAACATTACACTTCTTGCTCTCAACATGCGGGACGGTCTCAAAATGAAGGGATGGTTGCGCCACAAACCCGCTTGATCAACTCAACCAGAACTGCGCGGACAACTGACCTGAGGCCCGGTATTGTCGTGGCTTTATGAGTACGCGCCCTAAAATGTTATAGCTCCCCCGCCGGAGAAAAGGCCGGACGGTATCAGAATGCGTAGCCCGATCAGCAGTTTAGAACGTTCAGCCCCTCAGTTTACCTTCGGCAGCATAGCGCTAGCCGTGGTAACACTGGCTTGCTTGTACCTTCACGCCCATTTCGCCGCGACGGCGTTCGCCTATTTGTTGGTGGTCTTGCTGTTTTCGTTGATGGGCAGCTTCATCGCGTCGTCCGCGCTTTGCATCATAGCCATCGCTGCTCTCGCTTACTACTTTGCGCCGCCGGCGTTCAGCCTGCGTATCGATGACCCCCAAGATCTGCCGGTGGTTGTTGCATTCTTTATTGCCTCGATTGTGGGAGCGCACCTGATCGGAAAGCTCCGCCAGGAAAGAGAGGCTGCGCGTGTCGTTGCGGCCAAGCTTCAGCGGAGTGCGGCCGATTTGGAGGATCGCGAAAAGC
>NZ_SPQS01000076.1 GCF_004570865.1 Bradyrhizobium frederickii | reverse complement strand
CGGTGGGTTCGGCGATCCGACTCCCGCCGCCCGGACCGAAAACATCGGCAGCGCTGCCTTCGAGCTGGGCCTTCCACGATGTGATCTGATTGGGGTGAACGTCGAACTGCTCCGCCAGTTGCGCCAGCGTGCGGTCACCCTTGACGGCGGCAAGTGCCACCTTCGCCTTGAAAGCCGGAGTGTGGTTCCGCCGTGCTCGTCTGCTCATCGTCTCTCCTGATTCGCGGGTCAATCTTGCCCGCCGTCAGGCAGAAACTCCACTTATCGCGCTGTTCAGATTTGCGGGACCAGCTCAGAGGTCGGTTCGCGATCGTGCAGCAATCTCATGGTCATGGGCGTGTGGCTATTGATTAATCGCACGTAGTGGCAGCACACGATTTTGAGCGAGCCTCCTTGGCAATGCCCGTTTGCAGTCGCATTGGTGTAGCCGAAGTACTCCAGCACGAGCACGCGAACGTTGTGTGACAATTCATCGGGGGCGTCGCCGTAATGCAGGATTTGATCGCGAGAGCGCGGCTCCTTGCACTATTTGATATTGCGATTTTGTTACAGTTCCGCCCAGAGCGATCGCACGCAGCCGAAGGGCGGCACATTCCACGGCCACATTTTGAGCCATTACTGCAACTGAGCATGAGCCAGCGAGATGGCGTCGCCGAAAGTGCGGTCGCATCAGCGATCTGGGCGCGAGCCCTTTGCAGGGGAGTGAGCTAGCAAACCAGCCCGCCGCGGGCTACAAGTGAAAACTTCGATCTGACGGCGAGGCGCCTCGTTCAGCGAAGAGAAGCGACTGGGCTGTTCAGACTTTCTGCTGAGTTTGTCGAATCGGAAAGGGAGCTACATGAATCATCTTGGCAGCAGCCAACGTCGCACAACATCTGTGATGACGGCCGAACAGTGCGAGCTGGAGCGCTGCAGGCAGGAGATTGCGCGCCTCAAACAGCTGGTTGTACGACTTTCTGAAATTGCTTTGCGCCACGTCGTAGAAAGCGCGCAAAGCGGTCAGAATGGCCCCGAACGTCTGGTTGAGCCGCCGAAGTCATAGTACGAAAAGCGACCCCGCGCTTGGCTGCTCTCGGCAGTGTGAGCGGCCCCGTCACGCTCCACTTGTCAGCGGCAGAGCCAATCAACCGACATCAGGTGCTCGAGCGTGGGGCAGTCGTTCAGGACGCAAAGGAGCAGTTTCGGATCGTGTTCGAGAGCTCTATTCAGGATGTTGAGGATTTCAGGGCCAGCTGATCGGGTTCGACTGCTTCTGAGCGCAGTCGCTTGCGGATCTGGCTACGGGCTAGCTCAGGACTACATTGTCGATCAACCGAGTCGAGCCGACGTACGCTGCGACACAGAGCACCGCCGGATAGCGCAGCGGGCTCTCGGCAATCCTGAGGGTCCCAGCGTCGACAAGCTCAAGGTACTGTAATCGATCGACCAATTCCAAATGCTTTGTTGCAAGCGCAATCAGCGTTGCCGCGTCGCGCTCCCCTGAGGCAAACTCTTGCGCTGCGGCGAACAAGCCACGGCTGATCGCAAGGCTCCGACCGCGCTCTTCCGGGCTGAGATAACGGTTGCGACTGCTCATTGCCAGCCCGTCCGGCTCCCGCACGGTTTTCACGGTGACAATCTCGACCGGAAGATTCAGATCAACCGTCATGCGGCGTATCACAGCGCATTGCTGAAAATCCTTCTGTCCAAAGTACGCGACGTCCGGCTGCACCATGTTCAATAGCTTGCAGACGACAGTCGCAACACCACGAAAATGTCCCGGCCTGAAACCTCCGCAGAGCGGTTTTGCGAGTTCGCCCGGCTCGACTAAGGTCTCGAACTGAGCCGGATAGATCTCCTCTGCACCTGGCGCGAAGATGATGGAGACGCCGGCATTACGGCACAAGGCTTCATCGCGCGCGAAGTCGCGAGGGTACCTGCCGAGATCCTCATTTGGGCCGAACTGAGTGGGGTTGACGAAGATGCTAACGACAGTGACGTCGCAGTGTCCACGGCTAGCCGAGATCAGGGACAGGTGGCCATCGTGCAGGTATCCCATCGTCGGAACGAACCCAATGCGCTTACCGGCGTTGCGGACGTCTGCAAGGGCCCGACGCAGCTCAGCGAGCTTCGTAATTACTTGCATTTCTTACCTTGCTTCAGGTTGAATTGGAGGGCACCCAATTGGCGATGGCATCGCGAAGCTGATCAGGAAGCCGATAGCACTCCTCTGAGCCCGGGAATGCACCTTTGCGAATATCGGCAGCCCAGCGCGATAGCGCCTCCTGGAACAGCTGGAATCCATTTGTATAGGCACGAACGAATTTGGGGCGGTGGCCTTCGGTTAGCCCCAAAACATCATGGAACACGAGCACTTGGCCCGAGCAATCGGGTCCTGCTCCGATCCCGATGGTGGGTATCGTGAGAAATTGGGCCGCTCGCGCCGCGAGCTCGGCAGGGATTCCCTCCAGGACCAAAGCGAAACAGCCGGCTTCCTGCAGACGGTGCGCGTCATCGAGCAGCCGCAAGGCGGTATCCGTTGTCCTTCCCTGCACCCTGAATCCACCCATGACGTTGACGCTCTGCGGGGTCAGACCGAGATGTCCCATCACAGGAATTTCGCAATCGACCAAGGCGCGTACCATCTCGACGCGTTTGGCACCACCCTCGAGTTTCACAGCATCGGCGCCACGCTGCAGAAAACCTCCTGCATTGCGAATGGTATCCTCAGAACCGACATGAAAGCTCAGAAAGGGCATGTCGGCCACAAGCAGGGCATGAGGCCTCGTGCGCGCAACAGCCTCCAGGTGATGATTCATCATGGCCACGCTGACGGGCAGCGTGTTGTCGAATCCCAGACAGACGTTTCCAACGCTATCGCCGACCAGGATGATATCGACAATGGGATCCGCGATGCGCGCCGCAACCGCATCGTAGGCGGTGGTCATCACGACACGACGTCCTTCATCCTTCCACTGCTGCAGTGCCGGAATCGTGACACGTTCTAGAGGCTGCTCTGAACTGTGGCTCATATTGAATCCGCTCCCCACACACCGTCGGCGCTTCCTAGAGAAGGCGGGAGAAGCCTGTCAATGGCATTGAGGATGGAGATCCCAGTTCTCTAAAACTGGAGAACAGCGCAAAAACAGTCCAATGGTCGCGCAACCATGAGCCAAGACCTTCCTCATCGCGATTTCACCACCCGATGGCTCGTCTTCCCCTACAGTTTCAGCGACTATGCCGGCCGGAGCCGCGATCGAGGAGCGGCGCTCGCGACGAGCCACCATCTGCACGCGTTTCTGGGCTGATTGCAGTCTCTCCAAACGGTGACGGCTCGACCGGACCGAGCTGGAGATGCGCGCAGTGGGGACTCCGTCTTGGGGGCCCACCTCCGTGCCTGCCCCTAGGGGTACTCGTGAGGCTCCTGCTTCGGCGCTAGCGCGCCGAGCAAAGCGAACGGATGGCAGGCCAGGAACGTCCAAAGCTGACAGGCCGCTGTGAACGCAGCGAGAGCCGCGGTCGAGTAGACGTCGTCGCGAAGGCGCTCAGACCGAGCCAGCCTGCCGGCCCTGTAGGCCCTGAAGTCGATTATTTGTGCCGATGCTTCTGTCACTTGATTTCCACGCGCTCTAGGGCCACTCGAATTCGCAACAAGTCTGACCGGGGCGGTACCGGCACAGCTCGGCCGAGTCCTAAGCCGCTCGCAACCATCGAAGCCATTTCTGATCGGCCTCCCGTCGCGCCTTGAAGCGATTGACGCATTTCTTGGAGCAAAGGGCCGTTCGCCACCAGTAATGGCGGATCAGCCCAAACTTTCCACCGCATATCGCGCAGCATGCGGCTGAATCGTCGAGGGAATTCCGGAAGCAAACGTGCATTTCTCGCCTCCTGTCAAACATCTACTTGGGAAGCCCCGCTGCCCCTCACGGCAGCACCTCGCACGCACCAACGGTGCGGCCGCCCGGCGGTCCGTCTCCCTGGTCTCACAGCCATCAAAGAGCCTTGACTCTGATGTGCGGCTACTCGCGAAGCAGTACTTTCCGCAGAATGCTTCGCCGAGAATTTCCTCAAGATAGTGGATTTCTCTATCGTGATTGAGACAATTCGTCCGGCATTTCAGCTAAATGCTGCGCTTTCATAGCTAGTCCGCAGGATTACTGCGCGAGTTGAATCAGGAGCGATTAAAGCAAGTGCTTAAAGTGAGCTGGCCCCGGTTGTCTGAACAGAATATCCGCGTCGATAAGTGGAGCCTCTGCCGGGGTTAGGCTGCCGTGCGGAGCGGCAGCGGGGTGAAGTAGGCTTGATCCGGTGTGCTGCCGTCAAGGCTCGAATGTGGACGGCGGCAATTGTAGAAGTCCAGATAGCGGCCAATCGAGGCGCGAGCGTCGCTGACGCTGTCGTAGGCCCGCAGATACACCTCCTCGTATTTGACGCTGCGCCACAGCCGCTCAACGAACACGTTGTCCCGCCAGGCGCCCCGGCCGTCCATACTGAT
>NZ_SPQS01000075.1 GCF_004570865.1 Bradyrhizobium frederickii | reverse complement strand
TGCGGATGTCGGACGAGGAACACGTCTTCCTGCTGACCCAGCATCACATCGTCTCGGACGGCTGGTCGATGGGCGTGCTGCTGCGTGAACTTAGCCAGCTTTACCGAGCATTCGAGGCTGGGCAGGACGATCCCCTGCCGCCGCTTGCGATCCAATATCCGGATTACGCCGCCTGGCAACGCCAATGGCTGTCGGGCGAACGGCTGCAGAAGCAGGCGCAATATTGGCGCAGCGCCCTGGCAGGCACGACCCGTCTTGTCTTGCCGACGGACCGTGCGCGGCCTGGCCAGCAGTCGTTTGCCGCGGCCACGGTCCCGATCGTCATCGATGCGGATCTGACGCGGGAGCTGAGGCGGCTGAGCCTGCAGCATGGCACGACGTTGTTCACGATCGTGCTGGCGGCCTGGGCGGCGGTGCTGTCGCGTCTGTCGGGACAGGACGATCTTGTGATTGGCGTGCCGAGCGCCAATCGGGGGCACCGGGAGATCGAAGAGCTAATCGGCTTCTTCGTCAACACCCTGGCGCTTCGGCTGGATCTGTCGGGCGAGCCAAGCGTGTCGGAGTTTCTGGAGCGGACGCGGCGCACGGTGCTGGCTGCGCAGGAGCATCAGGACCTGCCGTTCGAGCAGGTGGTGGAGATCGTGCAGCCGCCCCGCGCTCTTGATCACACGCCATTGTTCCAGGTGATGCTGGCCTGGGAGAACAATGCGCTTGGGGCGTTGGAGCTGCCGGGGCTGAGTGTCGAAGCTGCCGGGGACGAGATTGATCAGGCTAAGTTCGATCTGGAGCTGAGCCTTGGCGAGCATGGCGCGGAGATCGCCGGAACGCTGGCTTATGCCACGGCGCTATTTGATCAGGCGACCATCGAGCGGCAGCGTGGTTATCTGCTGGCGCTGCTGCGGGCGATGGCTGCCGATGCGCAGCAAGAGGTCCGCCGGATTGAGCTGCTGTCGACTGCCGAGCGCACCTATCTGCTGGAGGAGCTGAACCGAACGGCGGCGAGATATCCTGCGGAGCGGTGCATCCATGAGCTGTTCGAGGCGCAGGTCCAAAAGGCGCCGCATGCAGTGGCGGTGGTCTGCGACGATGAGCGGCTGAGCTATGCTGAACTCAATGCAAGGGCCAACCGCCTCGCACATCACCTGATCGCCCTCGGGGTTAGGCCGGACCAGCCGGTTGCGATCTGCCTTGAGCGCAGTTCGATGATGGTGGTGGGGCTGTTGGCGATCATGAAGGCTGGTGGGGCCTATGTGCCGTTGGACCCGGCATATCCGTCGGCACGGCTGCGCCAGGTGCTCAACGATGCGGTGCCCCGCCTACTGCTGACCGATGTGGCCGGCCGTGCAGCCTTGGGCGCGGTAGTGTCGGCCGATGTGAGCGTGGTGGAGCTCGATGCTGCGGCGCCGGCCTGGGCCAGCTTGCCGGATGCAAATCCTGACCCGCGCGCGCTCAGCCTAACCTCCCGCAATCTCGCCTATGTGATCTACACCTCGGGATCCACGGGCACGCCCAAAGGGGCCCAGAATGAGCATCGGGCTATCGTTAATCGCCTGATCTGGATGCAGAACGCCTATGGTCTGAAGGCAACAGACCTCGTCTTGCAGAAGACGCCATTTAGCTTCGATGTCTCGGCTTGGGAGTTCTTTTGGACTTTGCTTGAAGGGGCAACGCTGGTGCTGGCGCCGCCTGGTGCGCACAGAGATCCCGATGCATTGGTCGACTTGATCATCAGCCAGCGCATCACGACGGTTCACTTCGTGCCATCTATGCTGGTCAGCTTTTTGGATGCCAAGAGTGTTGAGCGCTGCACATCGCTGCGGCGGGTTTTATGCAGCGGCGAGGCGCTCCCTGCCGCCAGTGTGCATAGAGTTCGGCACGTATTGCCCTGGACGGCCCTGCACAATCTCTACGGTCCGACTGAGGCCGCGATCGACGTTACATCCTGGAGCTGCCCCGCTGAGTTTGATAACGCTATCGTTCCGATTGGCCGTCCAATCGCCAACACGCGGGTCTACTTGCTGGATGGTCATGGCGGGTTGGTCCCGTTCGGTGCGGTCGGCGAGCTTTACATTGGCGGGGCGGGGGTGGCACGGGGCTATCTGAACCGCCCTGAGCTGACGGCCGAACGGTTCATCGCCAGTCCCTTTGTCGAGGGCGATCGGCTGTACCGGACTGGCGACCTGGCACGCTACCTGCCGGACGGCAATCTTGAGTTCCTGGGCCGCAACGACGATCAGGTGAAGATCCGCGGCTACCGCATCGAGCCGGGCGAGATCGTAGCAAAGCTTTGCGAGCACGCCTGGGTGCGCGAGGCGGTGGTGGTGGCGCGCCAGAACGGCCCCAGTGACAAGCATCTGATCGCCTATGTGGTCTACGCGCCCGAGGCCGGCTCTGACGAGGGCGATGCAGGCACCCTTGCGGGCGCTTTGCGCGCGCACTTAAGTGCGCGGCTGCCGGACTACATGGTGCCGAGTGCGTTCGTGCGGCTGGCAGCGCTTCCGTTGACGCTGAACGGCAAGCTCGATCGCAAGGCGCTGCCGGCCCCTCGCGACGAGGCTTATGTGCGCCGGACCTATGCGCTGCCACAGGGCGAGATGGAGGCGGTTCTGGCCCAGATCTGGGCCGAGCTGCTCGGGCTGGAGCGGGTCGGACGAGACGACAACTTCTTCGAACTGGGAGGGCACTCGCTCTTGGCGGTGCAGATGATCGAGCGTCTACGGCGGCGGTCACTGCGCATCGAGGTGCGCACCTTGTTCGTCAAGCCGGTGCTGGCGGATCTGGCTGCAAGTCTGGGTCGTCATTACGAGGCGGCGGTCCCGGCCAACTTGATCACCGAGCGGACTGCGGCGATCACGCCGCAGATGTTGCCGCTGATCGAGCTGACGCAGCGTGACATCGACCGGATCATCGCCACGGTACCCGGCGGGGTTTGCAACATCCTGGACATTTACGGTCTGTCGCCGCTGCAGGATGGCATCCTGTTCCATCATTTGCTAGCGGCAAAGGGCGATCCATACCTACTGGTGTCGCAGATGGCGTTTGCCGAGCGTGGGCTGCTCGATCGCTATCTTGCCGCGGTCCAGCGGGTGGTGGATCGCCACGACATCCTGCGTACCTCGTTTGTCTGGGAGGGGTTGTCGCGGCCAGCCCAGGTGGTGTGGCGGCAGGCGCGACTGGAGGTGATCGAGATTCAGCTGGATGGCGCTCACGGCACTGGCGCCGAGCAGCTCAAGGAGCGGTTTGATCCACGTCGGCACCGCATCGAGCTTGGCCGCGCGCCACTGCTGCGGTTTGTGATTGCGCGCGAGCCCGGTAGCGCGCGCTGGCTGCTGCTGGAGCTGCAGCATCATCTCATCGGGGATCACACGACGCGCGACGTGATGCATGCTGAGGTCCGGGCGGAGCTGGAGGAGCGTGTGCATGAGCTGACGGCGCCGCAGCCATTCCGTAATTTGGTGGCACAGGCGCATCTACGTGGTGATGCCAAGTCCGATGAAGCGTTCTTCCGGGAGCTGCTGGCCGACATCGACGAGCCGACCACGCCCTTCGGCTTGAGCGAGGTGCGCGGCGACGGTGGCGGGGTTCGAGAGGCTCATCGGATGCTGCCGCCAGCGCTCCATGCGCAGCTACGCGAACAGGCGCGTCGGCTGGGGGTGAGTCTGGCGAGCCTGTGCCATCTGGCGTGGGGACAGGTGGTGGCGCGCAGCAGCGGCCGCGAGCAGGTGGTGTTCGGCACGGTGCTGTTAGGCCGGCTGCAGGGCAGTGCTGGCGCCGACCGCGCCATGGGGCTGTTCATCAACACCCTGCCGCTGCGACTTGATCTCGATGGGACCGCCGTCGAGGCGAGCGTGCGGATGACGCACGCCCGGCTGGCCGACCTGCTGGCACATGAGCATGCCTCGCTGGCATTGGCACAGCGCTGCAGCGCTGTTGCGGCGTCGGCGCCGCTGTTCAGCACGCTGTTGAACTACCGTCACAACACGGCGCCGGCTGTGCCGGGCTCCGGGACGGATAATGTCTTGTCGGGCATGGAATGGCTGGGTGGGGAGGAACGCACCAACTATCCCCTGACCCTGTCGGTGGAGGACTTTGGCGAGGCGCTGGGCCTCACTGCGCAGGTGGCGGAGCCAGTCTCGGCGGATCGGATCTGCGGCTACATGCAGCGCGCGCTCGAGCAACTGGCAGAGGCGCTCGAGCATGCCCCGGATACGCCGGTACGTGACCTCGACATCCTGCCGGCCAAGGAGCGTACCTATCTGCTGGAGGATCTGAACCGGACGGCGAGGGCCTATCCATCGGACCTGTGCGTCCATGAGCTGTTCGAGGCGCAGGTGCAAAAGGCGCCGGAGGCGGTGGCGCTGGTCTGCGATGATGAGCGGCTGAGCTATGGCGAGCTCAATGCGCGGGCCAACCGCCTGGCACATCACCTGATCGAGCTTGGGGTCAAGCCGGACCAGCCGGTTGCGATCTGCCTCGAACGCAGTCCGGCGATGGTGGTTGGTGTCTTGGCGATCCTCAAGGCGGGCGGTGCCTATCTGCCGCTGGACCCAGCCTATCCCAGCGAGCGGCTGCATCAGGTTGTCGACGATGCCGCGCCGAGGCTGCTGCTTTGCGACGTCGTCGGTCGCGCAGCACTCGGCGCCGAAGTGCTGACCGATGTGACGGTGATTGATCTGGAGACGGCGACCCCGCCCTGGGCCGAACGGCCGGCTTCAAACCCTGACCGGCGGACGCTTGGCCTCACATCGGGCCATCTTGCCTACGTGATCTACACGTCAGGATCAACCGGATCCCCGAAGGGGGTCATGGTTCAACATCAGGGATTGGTCAATCTGCTGTCGGCTCAGGTCGGGCTCTTTGGCGCGTCTTCCAACAGCCGAGTCGTGCAGTTCGCCTCCATTGCTTTTGATGCAAGCGCTTGGGAGCTTCTTATGGCGTTTGGCTCCGGAGCCTCTTTGCACTTGCCTTCGGAAGAGATCCGTCAAGCGAGTAACAAGCTATTGGAATATCTCCAAAGCGAAGCCATCACCCACGCGACATTACCCCCAGCATTGCTTCAGACAAGCGAGGATCTGGAAGGTTTGACCTCACAAGTTCTCATTCTCGCCGGAGAGCTGCCGAAGCCTGAACTCATCCGAAGTCGGACCCCAGCATCAATTTTCAACGCTTATGGCCCGACCGAGGCAACGGTCTGTGGAACGATCTGGACTTGCCCGGCTGATTTCAATGGGTCGGTGGTCCCGATCGGGCGTCCAATTGCCAACACGCGGGTGTACCTGCTGGATGGTGATCGCGCGCCCGTGCCGTTCGGTGCGGTGGGCGAGCTTTACATTGGCGGGGCAGGGGTGGCGCGTGGCTACCTGAACCGCCCTGAACTGACTGCCGAGCGGTTCATCGCCAGTCCCTTTGTCGAGGGCGATCGGCTGTACCGGACCGGCGACCTGGCACGCTACCTGCCGGACGGCAATCTGGAGTTCTTAGGCCGCAACGACGATCAGGT
>NZ_SPQS01000074.1 GCF_004570865.1 Bradyrhizobium frederickii | reverse complement strand
CACCCGTCGAGCTCTTCAACGTGACGGCACCGCCGCCAACGCTCGAAGCAGTCTGGTTGAAGCTGGTCGCGATCGTCGCAGCACCGGCGCTGATCGATACCGTCTTGACGCCGCTGGCCAGATCGACCGCGGTCAACAGATCGCTGACAGTCGCAGCCGGGGTGCCCGCCGTGCCGAGATAGACGGTGGTGTTGCCGTTGCCGTCGGTGACGAGGTTGCCGCTGACGCCCGAACCGGCCGCAACCGCGGACGAGGCCGGAGCCGAGCCGCTGCGGAAGGTGATGGTCTTGCCGTTCACGGTCAGGGTGTCGCCGTCGGCGGGCTGAGCGTTGCTGGCAAGGCCGGTCGCGGTCGTGCCGTTGGTGGCGATCAGGGTGATGGCGCCGGTCAGGGCGGTGGTGCCGTCGCCGGCCGTTGCCGCGGTGCCCGTGAACGAGCCGATGGTGGCGCCAAGCGTCGTGGTGCCGTTCGCCGCCGTGGTGCCGCCGGCGGTGCCGTTGTACAGCACGTTGCTGCTCGCAGTCGCGCTGGCGAAGCTCGTGGTGCCGCGCAGGTCGGCCGCGGTCGCACCGGCAATTGTGGTCGAGACGTTGGACTTGGTGGAGTAACCGACCGTGGTCTGCAGCGCCTGGTTGGCGATCGACTTCGCGCTGTCGATCAGCTTCTGCAGCGAGGTCAGGCCGGTGTTGGCGGCCTGCAGCACCTGCACGCCGTTGGCGATGCTATCGAGCAGGTTGTTGATGTCGCTGGCGCGATTGTCGAGCGACTGAGCGGTGAAGAAGTTGGTGGGATTGTCCAGAGCCGAGTTGACGCTCTTGCCGGTCGACAGACGGTTCTGTGTGGTGGCGAGAAGATCGGCGGTGGACTGGAGAGAGAGCAGGTTCTGACGAACCGACGCAGAGAGAACAATACCGGACATGACTCTTACCCTTCTGGCTTACGCGTCTTCGTTCGATCGCTTCGGATCGAGTGACGGGGCCAGCGTGCCGCGACATGGCTAACAAAGGGTGAAACGAGCATCGCCTGCATAAGCGCCGGTTCACCATAAGCGCGGACAAGGCACCGATGGCAATCGGCAATCGGCCTGAAATCATTGGTATTTCTTCGCGCTTACGCTCCATTAACCATAACCGCTGGTTACTTTTTCGAGCCTGCCTGCCTTCCCGAAAATCTCGAGCCCTAAGCAAAAAGAAGGCGGCGGGGCCGAAGCCCCGCCGCCGGATCCTGCTTGCGATGTCTGCCGCTTGTTAGCGGAGCAGCTGCAGCACGCTCTGCTGCGACTGGTTCGCCAGCGACAGCGCGGAGACCGCGATGGACTGGCGGGTCGACAGCGCCTGGCTGTTGGCCGCCTCGACGTTGGTGTCGGCCAGCGTCAGGTTGGACGAACCGGTCTGCAGCACGTTGATCAGGTTCTTGTTGAAGTCCTGACGAACCTGCACGATCGTCAGGTTCGAGCCCAGAGCCGAAGCTTCCGAGCGCAGCGTGCTCGACGCGGAGTTCAGGTTGGTCAGCACCTTGTTGGTGGCAGCGTTGTCGATGAAGTCGACACCGCTGGTCAGCGCGGCGAGGCCCAGCCCCTTGGAGTTGTAGGTCACGCCGGTGATGCTGAGGCTCGACTTGGCCGTCTCGTCGAACACCAGCTTGAGCTGGTCGCCGTTCAAGAGGTTGACGCCGTTGAACGAGGAGTCCTGAGCGGTCGAGTCGATCTGGTTCAGGATGTTGTTGTACTGGTTGACCAGATTGGCACGCGAGGTCTGGGCAACCGTATCCTGGACGGGGGTGGAAGCCGTCGAGAAGGTCAGCGACGTCGTCAGCGTGCCGCCGATCGCACCACCCGCGGCCGTCGATCCGATGGTCGAGGACGCGTAGTCGTTGGTGGTCGAGACCGTCAGCAGGCCGTTGGCGTCGATCGTCGCCGTCAGGTTGTTGGCCTGAAGCTTGGTGTTGAGCTGATCGAGCGTCTTGACCGTGCCGTTGGTGCCGTCGCCGAAGGTGACATTGACCGCCGTGCCGCCGTTGAAGGAGGTGAAGGTCAAGGTCTTGCCGCTGATGCCGCCGACGCCCGAGGTGCGCGCCGCGGTGAACGCGGTCGCAGTCCCGGTGTTGCCGGCGAGGCCGAGCGCGTTCAGCGCGTTGCCGGTGCCGGTGATCGACAGGTCGGCATTGACGCCGGTCGAGAGCTTGAGCTGGCCGGAGGCGTTGATCGACGAGTTGGTCTGGCCGGTGGCGGTCGCAAGCGTTGCGGTGCCGTTGGCATTGACCGTGGCGGTCTGCACGCCGGTGGCAAGGTCGATCGCCTTCAGCACGTCGTTGACCGTGCCGCCCTGCAGATAGACCGTCGAGTTGCCGGCGCCGTCGGTGAGAACGTTACCGCTGGCACCGAAGCCGCTCGGAACGCTCGGAGCACCGGTCGAGCCCGGGATCGGCGCGTTCTTGAAGGTGATGACGTGACCGTCGACGTTCAGCGTCGAACCGTCCGCAATCGTCGCACCGAGCGAGGCCGCGCTCGTGGTCCGGTTGACGCTCACGGTGGCGTTGCCGCCGCCCACCGACGTGGTCAGGCCGAGCGACTTGAGCAGGTCGGCCTTGCCGGTGACGCTCAGATCCGCACCCGTCGAGCTCTTCAGCGTGACGGCGCCGCCGCCGACGCTCGAAGCAGTCTGGTTGAAGCTGGTCGCGATCGTCGCAGCACCGGCGCTGATCGATACCGTCTTGACGCCGCTGGCCAGATCGACCGCGGTCAACAGATCGCTGACAGTCGCAGCCGGAGTGCCCGCCGTGCCGAGATAGACGGTGGTGTTGCCGTTGCCGTCGGTGACGAGGTTGCCGCTGACGCCAGAACCGGACGCAACCGCGCTCGAGGCCGGAGCCGAGCCGCTGCGGAAGGTGATGGTCTTGCCGTTCACAGTCAGCGTGTCGCCGTCGGCGGGCTGAGCGTTGCTGGCAAGGCCGGTTGCGGTCGTGCCGTTGGTGGCGATCAGGGTGATGGCGCCGGTCAGGGCGGTGGTGCCGTCGCCGGCCGTTGCCGCGGTGCCCGTGAACGAGCCGATGGTGGCGCCGAGCGTGCTGGTGCCGGTTGCCGCCGTGGTGCCGCCCGCCGCGCCGCTATACACGACGTTGCTGCTCGCGGTCGCGCTTGCATAGGAGGTCGTGCCGCGCAGGTCGGCCGCCGTCGCACCCGAGATGGTGGTGGAGACGTTCGACTTGGTGGAGTAACCGACCGTGGTCTGCAGCGCCTGGTTGGCGATCGACTTGGCGCTGTCGATCAGCTTCTGCAGCGAGGTGATGCCGGTGTTGGCGGCCTGCAGCACCTGCACGCCGTTGGCGATGCCGTCGAGCAGGTTGTTGATGTCGCTGGCGCGGTTGTCGAGCGACTGAGCGGTGAAGAAGTTGGTGGGATTGTCCAGGGCCGAGTTGACGCTCTTGCCGGTCGACAGACGGCTTTGGGTGGTGGCGAGAAGATCGGCGGTGGACTGGAGAGAGAGCAGGTTCTGACGAACCGAGGAAGAGAGAACGATACCGGACATTGAGTGTTACCCTTCTGGTACGCAACGCAACAAACTTCGATTAGGATTAATCGATGTCCGGGACGGTGAAGGCAGACGGCTAACAAAGCATGAAGCGTGTCGCTCCAGTCCTTCCGCGGATTCACCATGTGCGCGTCCGGAGCCTGATCGTGCCCACCTATATCGTCATGATAGGATGATGCTTTTTGGTGCGGCGACGAGGCATTTGCGACTTGTCAACCATAACTCAGAGTGAGCAATTCGCTGTACTCGGACGGCATTGTTGCGACATTGCCGAGCGGCATTCTGATGCCGGCGCAAAAAGAAGGCGGCGGGGCCGAAGCCCCGCCGCCGGATCCTGCTTGCGATGTCTGCCGCTTGTTAGCGGAGCAGCTGCAGCACGCTCTGCTGCGACTGGTTGGCCAGCGACAGCGCGGAGACCGCGATGGACTGGCGGGTCGACAGCGCCTGGCTGTTGGCCGCTTCGGTGTTGGTATCGGCCAGCGTCAGGTTGGACGAGCCGGTCTGCAGCACGTTGATCAGGCTCTTGTTGAAGTCCTGACGAACCTGCACCACCGAGAGGTTCGAACCCAGAGCCGAGGCTTCCGAGCGCAGCGTGCTCGACGCGGCGTTGAGGTTGGTCAGCACCTTGTTGGTGGCGGCGTTGTCGATGAAGTCGACACCGCTGGTCAACGCGGCGAGGCCCAGACCCTTGGAGTTGTAGGTCACGCCGGTGATGCTGAGGTTCGACTTGCCGGTCTCGTCGAACACCAGCTTGAGCTGGTCGCCGTTCAAGAGGTTGACGCCGTTGAACGAGGAGTCCTGCGAGGTCGTGTCGATCTGGTTCAGGATGTTGTTGAACTGCGACACCAGATTGGCACGTGCGGTCTGAGCCACCGTATCCTGGACGGGGGTGGAAGCCGTCGAGAAGGTCAGCGACGTCGTCAGCGTGCCGCCGATCGCACCGCCCGCGGCGCTCGACCCGATGGTCGAGGACGCGTAGTCGTTGGTGGTGGAGATCGTCAGCAGGCCGTTGGCGTCGATCGTCGCAGACAGGTTGTTGGCCTGGAGCTTGGAGTTGAGCTGATCGAGCGTCTTGACCGTGCCGTTGGTGCCGTCGCCGAAGGTGACGTCAACCGCCGTGCCGCCGTTGAAGGAGGAGAAGGTCAAGGTCTTGCCGGCAATGCCGCCAATGCCGGAGTTGCGGGCCGCGGTGAAGGCGGTCGCAGTCCCGGTGTTACCGGCGAGGCCGAGCGCGTTCAGCGCGTTGCCCGTGCCGGTGACCGACAGGTCGGCATTGACGCCGGTCGAGATCTTCAGCTGGCCCGAGGCGTTGATCGACGAGTTGGTCTGGCCGGTGGCGGTCGCAAGCGTCGCGGTGCCGTTGGCGTTGACCGTCGCGGTCTGCACGCCGGTGGCAAGGTCGATCGCCTTCAGCACGTCGTTGATCGTGCCGCCCTGCAGATAGACCGTCGAGTTGCCGGCGCCGTCGGTGAGGACGTTGCCGCTGGCGCCAAAACCTGTCGGAACGCTCGGAGCACCGGTCGAGCCCGGGATCGGCGCGTTCTTGAAGGTGATGACGTGACCGTCGACGTTCAGCGTCGAACCGTCCGCAATCGTCGCACCGAGCGAGGCCGCGCTTGTGGTCCGGTTGACGCTCACGGTGGCGTTGCCGCCGCCCACCGACGTGGTCAGGCCGAGCGACTTGAGCAGGTCGGCCTTGCCGGTGACGCTCAGATCCGCACCCGTCGAGCTCTTCAACGTGACGGCACCGCCGCCAACGCTCGAAGCAGTCTGGTTGAAGCTGGTCGCGATCGTCGCAGCACCGGCGCTGATCGATACCGTCTTGACGCCGCTGGCCAGATCGACCGCGGTCAACAGATCGCTGACAGTCGCAGCCGGGGTGCCCGCCGTGCCGAGATAGACGGTGGTGTTGCCGTTGCCGTCGGTGACGAGGTTGCCGCTGACGCCCGAACCGGACGCAACCGCGCTCGAGGCCGGAGCCGAGCCGCTGCGGAAGGTGATGGTCTTGCCGTTCACAGTCAGCGTGTCGCCGTCGGCGGGCTGAGCGTTGCTGGCAAGGCCGGTTGCGGTCGTGCCGTTGGTGGCGATCAGGGTGATGGCGCCGGTCAGGGCGGTGGTGCCGTCGCCGGCCGTTGCCGCGGTGCCCGTGAACGAGCCGATGGTGGCGCCGAGCGTGCTGGTGCCGGTTGCCGCCGTGGTGCCGCCCGCCGCGCCGCTATACACGACGTTGCTGCTCGCGGTC
>NZ_SPQS01000073.1 GCF_004570865.1 Bradyrhizobium frederickii | reverse complement strand
CTTCGAGGAACCGCCAGTCGATCGAGCCCGACAGTCTGACCAGCGCATGGTCCGGATCGACGATTTGATCGAGCCTCGCCTTGAACAGATCGTTCTGTCCGCTCTCCCGCCGCGCCTTCGGCCGCATTGCAATTGCCCGTCGTTGATTAGCCCGCCGCGACAGAATCACAGCGATCGCCCAAGAGCAATTTGCAAGAAACTGCGGGCTCACCCGCCGAAATCCTGCGAACAGAACCATGTCTGTTCGCCAAAAATCGATTCTCTCTCAACGGCTTGCGTGTTCTTCACAACCGACTAAACAGCAGTACTACAACTACATGATCTTGTAGGCTTACTCCGGCTGTTGGACGCGATTACTATTCTTTCTGTGTCACAAACGGTGGTCTGTGAAGTGGGCGAACTTGGTCGCAGGACAAGGATATCTCGACAGCGTCGGAGGCCGATCGATTTTATTGCGGTATCTATCCGGCGGTCCGCAAACTTCGAGCGGACGTTGCACCATCTTCAAACGCTCGGGCTTGGCGGTGGGATGCCCGCGATTTGTGCATTGTATGGACCGGCTGGCCTTGGGCGAGGTATCACGCGGTATATCGTTAGTGGGTGGGCTTGATTTGGCTGTGAGTTCCACGCCGCTGTTGATGCGATTCACGATGGGAAATGGTAGGTTACCGATTGGTAAGCTAATTGTTTTCGACGAATCGTGCGTTTCATGTCGTTGTTGTCTGGACGCGTAGGCAATGTACGTCCTTGCTCTGGTCACCCAAAAAGGCGGAAGCGGCAAGAGCACGCTGGCGGTCGGAATTGCAGTCGCAGCGGTGGGGAACGGGGAGCGCGTCGCAATTGTCGACGCGGATCTACAAGGCACGATTTCAAAATGGATAGAGCGGCGCGGCCATCCTCATCCGCGGGTCGTTCGGGTCGCCGATCCCGCCGAAATAGAAGGGGCGCTCGTCAGCCTTGAAGCTGAGGGGATCTCGCTTACGGTCATCGATACCGCCGCCACAAACAATGCACTGGCCATGCGCGCCATCGCGAGGGCCGATCTTTGCCTGATCCCGGTGCGTCCGAGTCCGGCCGACATCGAAGCTGCGATACCGACGCTGATTGCTATTCGTAGGCTCAACCGCCGATTTGCTTTCGTCCTCAATCAGACGCCAGCGCGGGGCTGTCGCCTGAGTGAAGCTGCAACGTCGCTCAATTCGCTCGGGGTGCTTGCGCTTCCCTATGTCGGACAGCGCAATGACCACCAGGACGCGCTTGGGGCAGGATTAGGCGTGACCGAGTTTGCACAAGAGGGAAGAGCCTCGGAGGAAGTTCGTGAGCTGTGGCGCTGGGTCTTGAAAAAGCTTGTCGAGAGGTCATCAGATCATGAGCCACACGCAAGCGAAAAAGCGGCGTACTAGGCAGATGCGTGCGCGACGCTCGCTGGTGGATCTTACCGCGGCGGCGAGCCGAGCCGTTGACGATGGCCTGTTTGTGTTGTCCGGCGAGATTGCTCCTTCCAATCCGCGCTCGGAGCACATAGGCGCGAATACGTCTGATCAAACAATCCTTGCAAGGCAAGCGACCCCTCCGATTCACGTTGCGGTGCTTGAATCTCGGAATGCGGCGGCGCCGCGTAAGGACGAACTCATAGATTGCGACAGTACCACCGAGATGATGGTAAAGGTTGTCGAGGACTCTCAAGACAGGGCTTCTGAAAACCTCAAAGCCAGCCTGAATGAAGCGGCGTCGAAAGACGTCGGCGGTTCCTGCCTTGAAAGCAAGTTTTTGCCCGTTCTCAAAGAAGCCGCAACAGAGTTCCACGCCGATGCGGTCGAATTGTTCGTGCAGGAGGAACCAAATGACGGCGCAAAGCAGCCGCAACCGCGATATATGCGGCGGCTCACTGACGAGGCGGTCAGATTACTGGACGATCTTCGCTGCGGAAAGCTGGAGAATCAGGCGAACTTCATCCTGAGCGAATGCTTCAGAGAAGCCGCCAGCGCGTTCTCCATCATCAATCAGCAGCTCAAGCGGGACGGCTATGCCGCGAGCATTGATCCATCAATTTTCATCTGGCTTGCTAATATCACCGAACCGGAGACGCGTGACGCCGCGACCATGCGGCTTGAGATTGTACCCAACCACCGAGGTCGTCCGAGCACATACGCACGCCAGGTCGCTCAATTCATCTGGCATCTTGTCGAGGGGCAGGGCTGCCGGCGACAGGCCGCATATCGGGGCGCGCTCACGAAGTTCACCGTAACCGAGAGTTTCGTCGAGAACGCCTATGCCTTTTGGGAGCCGATCTTCAAACGGGCGGGACCGCACGTGAGGATGCTGACCCGCATTTCAGATGCAGAAATGTAAAGCTAAGCAGCGTGGGCATTTGGCGTCCGCTTCGACCGAGGCCCAAGCACTTCGCCTCCTGGCTGTGCCTGCACCAGGCTACCAAGTCTCTAGCTGCAAGGTGTTCTCGTGGCGCACACGGAGATCGTCCAGTCGGGCAGTCGCACTGTTGCGGCTGGCAGTAACAACCGTCGGGCGGAGCGATACGGCGCTCGGTGCATTCTATCGCCGACTGTCCTCACGTATGGGTAAGTTAAAGGCGTTGAGCGACCGCCCGCAAGATCGCAGTTTAAGACCTTCCGGCACGGCATGCCCTGCAGAGATCCTGGTGCGGATCACTATGAGCAGCAACATCGCGGCCGTGTCCTCGCTACCCTTCAGCGCCGAACCAAAACTCGCGGCTTCGAGTTACAGGCAGTTCCAGGCGACTCCGATCCGGCTGTTTCTTAGGAAGTCGATCGCGATCTTTTCCGGAACCCGGACATGAGCTTCCGCTTCATCGAGACCAGCGCGACAGCTACCGCGCCCAGCCTTGGATAGCGGAGCTGTATGATCGCCAGACAGCCGCCACGCGCCGATCCTCGACCTGCAATCCAATCGTTACAGCATTAGCTTGTCCGGAGGAGCGTGAACGGCTGACTGTGACTGAGACGACAGCAAAGTTGCGCGATTGTCTGAATTAACTGCCAGCTTTCGTCCCGCCCCCCATCTGGTGTGGCACTATGCGCGTGCGGCTCATGCTGCTCGCCTCATTCGCAGCCAGAACATCGCTCGTCAACTCGACTTTCTTCGTGCCTCACGTCACGGTACGGCACCCGTATCCGTGAGAGGCGAAACAATCCATTGCTACGCCAGCGTATTCCAACATCTTCGGAACCTTCGGTTTCGCCGCCCGCGCTGCCTTGAGGATTCCGCGGGGGGATATCTTTTTTCTATCCCTACATCGCATGACCATTACTCAGGCGCCTCGTTTGTTTCGCCCGCTGTTCCCCACGATTGGGTGCGGCTCGCGCAGACGGCTAGGTGTCGGCCGCCGCGCGAAAGTTCGCCGCATTCTCTGCAGCCACAGCAAGGGCCCGAGACAACTCAAGCCTGATCCGCCGTCACTTGGAAATGAACGCCGACAATGCTCGCAATGGCGAGCGTGATTTCGTCGTCCACCTGCTCAATTATGATAGCAGCCGACTCGTCGAGTTCGATCTCGGCAATCCGTCCGATGAAATCATCCGGTTCATTTTCCATTACTGCACCCCATCCATCCGGCCACAATCTAAGGCAGAACTAACCGGTGCCTCGATGAGGCGACCTGAGCGGAACAATCGGAACGCCGCTACTTGGAATAACCTTCAAGCCAATGCGCTTGCTGGCGGCGCTCCAACTTCTTACAGCCTCGTTTGTTAGACAAGTCGCAGTCAATTCGTTCCAGGATCTTACAACACGTTCCCAACTCTCTTTCCGAGCGGGGAGAAGCGCGAGCATCCTTTGCGCCTTGCGCGAAGCCGCGAACTTCCCGCCGCGCTTCGCTTCTTTAAGAATTTTGCAAACCAGCTCTTCAGTTCGCTTGCACCCGGCGTCCGTCATTCTATCATCGACAAAGCAACCGAAGCATATTCGAAAGGATAAGGCACGGTCTGCAGCGACGTATGATGGTAAGCCCGGCTCGTTCAACCACTGATGAAGAGCTTCGAGCTGCTCTGATCCACCTAGCGTGAGAACATCGTCCCGCTCAAACATTAAAAATGCCGCGAAACCAGCGACCTCAAGCTGCATGTCCAAGTCTAGCGTTTCCAACCAACTGGTGATTGCTTTTAGTGGAGACATTGCCCTGCTCTCCTTTCTTGCAGTCGTGATTGGGGCTCGCAACTGACAGAGGGATCCGCTCGATAGCGATTCGAGCCCGGAGAACACGCACTGGTCAACTACAAGAATTTGTAGGTAAGGCTGCGCGTCACCAGGTCAGTCGCCCTGAACCACGTGCCGCGCGATCTCCGCGCCTTCGCCATCAAAGACCAGCACGACAGTTTCGCTAACGCGATCGTAGTCAGGATCGCCGCCGATATCCCGAGCAACGCTGGCGCCATACTGACTCGCGAGATCTGCCGAGCCGAACATCTCACCCTCGCCGTCCGGCTGAAGGCGACCGTTGTGGATCATCGGAAAATAATAGCGCTGCATATGAAGGCCCTCCACCGCGGCGATCATGCGCTCATATTAGAGCGGGACGCACCTGTCCAAAATGACAGGATCGTTGTGCAGCGACACCGGCAGCACCGCCCCACTCAACCATAGCGATATACCTCGCGCACTTTAGCTAACCACCGGACAATTACGGAGAGCGAAGCTGCTTTCTTTCCGGTGGACAGCCCTTGGTTGCGATAGTAACTTAGTCGTTTTTCAGGACGTGAGATTTTCTTATGCGCGACTGGCAACTGCCGTTTTCTCGCGTGTGCTTGGACTGCACCTCAAAGCGCGAACGAGTATCCTACCGCCGCTACACGGAGTGTTGGGCAGATTTGCAACGCGCTGCGATTTTGAGCGGTGCGTGATGCTGCTCTACATTTTCACGGTCATAATGATCGAGTCGTGGCTCGATTTCTGGCTAGCCCAACGTCTCGCCCCGGCATGCTGCCCGCGCTGGGGCACCTCACTCGGGGACACGATGGGAGAGTAATCTTGGAGTCCGCGGTCAGCCTGTCGGTCGTGATTGAAGCAGGACAGTCCGTCAGCCTTTCGTCAGCTATCGCGAGCGCACCCCGTGCCTTTTATGACTAACCCGCACACCGTAAGCAGCGCGGGCGCGACTCGGCGCCGGAAATGCGCAACGACGCTATCCCTGCCACACCCGCGCCGCCGGCGAAGTTAGCGGCAACGTGACTCGGCACCGCCATACCGATGAAGCGCTGTCCCTGCCACGTGCCGCCAACTTCGGGGCCAGCCTCAGCGGCGAAAGAATCTGACGATGGGATACATCTATCGGAAATGGGCGTGGCACAACTACCAGGACTGGTCGTAGCCTCACGTGGCTTGGCAATCAGTCTCGGATCGCAGGCAGCGCCGTCGCGAGTCGCCAACTCACTGCCAGGGCAGGTATAGCGCCACGAACAGTACCAAGGCTGCAAGCCCGAACGCCCACGCGAACAATAGCGCCTTCCATCGGCCAATTCCGATCGATCTCCTCGGCCGCCCGCAGCGGCGTACCACTGCGGCCTTTCTGTTGAGCAACACAATGGGTGGTGCATCACTCGATTCGTAGATTTTCCGCCGAGTCTTTTCCGCGATTTTTCACGATGTCTGAGCTGGCCCCGGTTGTCTGAACAGAATATCCGCGTCGATAAGTGGAGCCTCTGCCGGGGTTAGGCTGCCGTGCGGAGCGGCAGCGGGGTGAAGTAGGCTTGATCCGGTGTGCTGCCGTCAAGGCTCGAATGTGGACGGCGGCAATTGTAGAAGTCCAGATAGCGGCCAATCGAGGCGCGAGCGTCGCTGACGCTGTCGTAGGCCCGCAGATACACCTCCTCGTATTTGACGCTGCGCCACAGCCGCTCAACGAACACGTTGTCCCGCCAGGCGCCCCGGCCGTCCATACTGAT
>NZ_SPQS01000072.1 GCF_004570865.1 Bradyrhizobium frederickii | reverse complement strand
CTTGCCCGGCCGTGGCTTGTCTTGCAGCCCATCCAGGCCATGGTCGGCATAGCGATGCCGCCAAAGGCTGACAATCCGCGGCTGGACCCCGACTTCCTTGGCGATCGACCGCGTGCTGCACCCGTCCGCCGCCAACAGAACTATCCGAGCCCGCTTCAAATCGCGCTGCAACGTCACCGGCGAGCGACAACACGCCTCAAGCACCTTGCGATCTTTCCGCGAAAGGTGGACTTCTCTTGCTTCGGGGATCATCCATATCTTGAATCACGACTCACGATCCAAGGATAGTGGGTACTAGGTTAGCAAACTAGAGTGCATTCCCGACTCCGCAGCCAGCCGCGTTGGTTTGATAATGCGACCGTGCGCGTGAGATAAACTGCCGAAACTAGTGGGTCACGCAGGCACACGCGCTGGGGGTGGCTTCTGAGCGAGTGCCAGGCGGAGCCTCTCCCTCAGAAGAACTATCTCCGCATCATCTCTGCATCTATGCGTAGGGCCTTCGACTTGGTCGTCGTGCAGTTTGAAGAGGTGGCAACTAAGGGACGCTTTGCCACTGGGACAAGTCTGTCGGGATATCCATCTTCGCGGGATCTCCAGCCCAGGGCCAATGGCATCTCCCGCTCGCTAATTCTTCTGCCGCTATGACTGGCGAGATGTGCTCACCTAAAACCTGGCCATCAAACAGGAGAGCGCATCCTCCCGGCACGACAATGATCTCGGCTAACCCGTCGCATGTTTCGTAACTCCACTTCATAGCCAGCTACCGGGGCTATTCCAACACACCCAGTCATTCAGGGGTTTCAGCTCTTGCATGAGGCAGCCGGGATGCTGATGAACGCCGTAGGCTCTCCCCGCCAGCGCGATTATTCCTTTTGGGAAAAGCGCGAGTCTGACATCTGGGCCGACCTTGAGGATGATCCGGTGGGGTCTAAGATTAAAGAAGCAATCGAATTGGCGGACACCGCAGGGAGCCGCGGTGGAAGCGGCGTCGCAACCGAAGCTAACGCCGCCGGATGCCACGCGTTGCTGCTCCGTCATCGCGTTGCTGAGCCTGTTGAGAGGCCCGCCCGTCTCCCCAGCGGATCGCTCGATGCGGCCTCCCCCGGCTGACCAAAAGCCCGGTCCAAATACTGGCGATGGTTTGTCCCGTCGATCATCCCCGTTCATTCGGACCCATAGTAGAAGTTAGCGGCACGTGGCCCGGCGCTTTAAAGTGGACCGATGAGCGCTGTCCTTGCTACGCACAGCTAACTTCACCACGGTGAGCCTCAAGAAGAAGCTGACCGGCGGATGTATCGTTCGGCGAACGCCCTAGCACAACTACCAGAACTGGTCGTAGCCAGTGATTGATCAATCTCACACCGCAAGCATCGCGGGCGCACCGCGCTTGCGAAAGTCTCACAGGCATCCCACCCGAACCGGTTGGCACTCACGCGATCCCCCTAGAAGATCGCGTATGCGTGCAGCGATCTTCCGTGCCTCCTTCGGCCCGAGATTGGGTTTCATGCAATCAAGTATGTCTACCATTGCCTGAGCCTCCTCCGCATTAAATGTTGCAACTTGGCGATCTGATAGATTCAGAGACGGATCGGCCGCCCGAGCCTGATTGGCTGCAAGCACCGCGAGCGCTTGCGACCGCAGGGACGTGATGTGCCGCTGGAATACGTGCATCGGTTGGCCCGTACTGCCCTATGGATTTGAGCCGCTAACTTCGGTGGCCAGCCCGTCCTCGAAGACTGAGGCTGGCCACCTTCGCTCCTGAGAGGCTCAGATTCTCAAGGGCGCGATCAAGGAGTATCGCTGAGAAGGACTGGAAGCACCTACCTGAATTGGCGGCCGGTCGAATTGACTGCCCCGGTCTAAGCTAGTGCCTCAGGCTTGCAATTTGGGAGAGACTCAAATGGCCAAACGCGCACGCATTCGTTACGCCAACAAGACGGACAGAAAGAATCCTCACGAAAGAATAACACATGTCGGCGGAGTAAACCCCGATGGAAAGCCGTGGAAGCGATCCATCGACCAGGTTGTCAAAGATATCGAGAGCGGCGAATGGGAGTTCTATGTCGAAGAAAATGGACGCAGGGTTGGTGTGGTTTGGGCCACGCACAACGGGCACAAATACATCAAGACGACGGCCGACGACGTTCAACCAGACAATGTTCTCCCGCTTCTAGCCGAGTGCCCCGGATGATCTTTGTCTCAGTGAACGTAAACAGCGCGGTGGCAACTCGGCGCCGGTCAGCTGGGATGGATCGGATGCTGTCCCTATCGCGCCCGCGCTGCCGGAGAAGTTAGCGGCAGCGTGGCTCGGCGCCAAAAAGCCCCACGGATACACGGGGCTGCGCTGTCCCTGCAACGCACCGCTAACTTCAACACGGCCAGCCTTCCATCTGGTAGCAAAACTGACCGCGGTCGCCCACCGCGGGAGAGCCTAGCCCACAGGGTGCCACCAAGTTGTATCGGCGAAAAGCCTGTCTGGCACCCACCAGAATCGGTCGGTCACGCTCCATTCGAGCAAGGGCTTTTATGCAGCGACGCACGGGCGACGCCGGACATTGGACGCCGCGAGTCCGCCCGCTACATCGGCTAGGACCACCAAGTTCGACAAAATGGTCTTGGACGCCCGCATGCCTCGCCCTATCGGGTCGAGGCGCGCGCCATTTGGGACAGGTTCAAACTCGACGCTGCGTTCTCGGACTCGGCCGATGAAAACGCCGCGAACCCACGGATGCTGGGCGCATCACCCGACTCGTAGATTTTCCGCCGATTCTTTACCGCGATTTGAAACGACGTCGAAGCTGACTTTGGCGCCCTCGGCGAGAGAGGTGAAGCCAGCTTTCTCGACTGCCGAGATATGGACGAACACATCCTTGCCGCCGTTGTCAGGTTGAATAAATCCATATCCCTTTGTCGGGTGGAACCACTTTACTGTTCCCATAGCCACTTAACTTCTCCATTTTTGAAAAACGAAAACTAGTGCGCGAATTCCGACAAAGAATGGCTGGCGCCAGGCTTTGCGTCTGGCACCCTCGGCGATCTCGTCATGATCGAGGTCCTCGCGGGATACCGATAGGTTCAACGGGTTGAGCTGGATCGATGCGTCGGCCACGTCGGGTCCTCATAGGAGCGTTTGCTGGAATTCTCCGCGGGCACGGCTGTACTAATGTCCACTGGCGTCTGGCTTCTTACGCATAAGCCGTACGGCTAGCATAAGCGAAGAAAACGCAGCACGGACTGCAGATTAGCAGTTTCCAGGAGTGCTGATCACCACAAGGCATGAACTTGTGTCGTTCGGCGAACGACGGCCGTCGGGCGTGCACCGGGCTGGCAATTAGTAGGCTAGGTCATGGATTGGCTGGACTTTCTTCGGACAAGCATATCGAAAAAGGAGCTGCCAACCTACGTCTATGGTTATCCTTCCAAGCGAGCGTATCGGGCTTCTCCGCAGCCACTCCGCATTACTGGTGTGGTTGAGCAGGCTACGCCATTAAAATGGAAGAATTACAGGCGCTGGTATAGCCGAATTGCCACACGTACAAACCTTCCGCGCGCCTGCACTTACTTTGGCGCTGCCTTACACAAACACTCGATTACGATGACAGCCTCCTTTCGGATGGGACAGCCATCATGCGGTACAGAGTGTTTGTAGTGGACAGCAGGCGGCGAGTGATCTGCGCCGCGAAGCTCGACTGCATCGACGAGCAGACTGCGAGATGTCGAGCCGAGCAAATGTGCGGGGAGCACGACGTTGAGCTTTGGGAAGGAGATCGGCTCGTCGCCGTTTTTCGAGGCGTAACATCGAATGAAAATCCAGGTGACCGCTCCTAAATTGAGGGGCAGTCTCGCCGCCAACTAACGCGGGCACTCATTGCGCGGCCGACCGACTGATGTCCGGTCAACCCCAACTTTCTCGCAATCGCGGTTAATGAACGTCTCGGTCCAACTCTCGCAGCAGTCGATGAAGGATGAAGGAAGTCGCTGGCGTGATTATTTTGTGCGCCGCCCTCCAGGATCTGATGAGCGAGTAGTGACACTATGTTGCCAACGGCCTCAGGGCCAATCAGCTCGGTTCGTGATGACCACAACTCCAACAGCCGGTCGGGAATATGGTCGCTCGATCCAAATAGTTTGAGGAGTCGGCCTTCGGCGACAGCGTTATGATCATGGTGGGCCTTGACCGCATAAAAAGCGAACAAGCCTCGAAAGGCGTCACGGGAAACGGAAGACTTAGCCATCGCAATGTCCCCACAGAAACCTTCAAATGAATCTGCGAAATGTAGAGCTGAAAGGAAGCTACTCCCTCGAAATCCTCACACGAAGAAGATTCTACAGCAGACCAGGAAAAAGCGGCAAGCTCATAATCCATGTTAGATGTGGCTCGCATAGTCAGCGAGATGATTGGTCCCACGGCTGGGGTCGACATCAACAGCTTGGCCTTGGCATCCAGCAGGGACATCACCCGCACCCGCTTGCCGAAGCCGTTGAACTCGCGAAGCAGCACTGTGTGAACCGCAAGCGTCGCTGCGGCGATGGCGTCCAGAGCCGGATGACCAGCTCGTTGATCCGTGCCGCAAAGCCGCGCTTCGTCGTCTTGCCGACCTTCAACCCGAAGCCTCGCAAGATCCCCCGCAAGCTGTTCTCGACGTCCTGCAGCTTGCTCTGGATCAGCTTGCGCGCGGTCAGCATTGCCCGCGTCTCCTGCGCGCTCATCGACTTGCAATGCACCGGCCGGAAGCAGCCGAGCCGCATCAACTGCGCGATGTTGCGGGCGTCGTTGTGGTCCGACTTCACCGGCATCGCCTTGTAGGCATCTCGCATGTGACGCGTCTCCAGAAGCTCAACCCCAAGACCAGCCTGCTTCATCGCCGCGTAGAGCCACTGCGACAGCGGCCCTGCCTCCAGCCTGATCCTGGCGAGATCGAACCCGAACGAACGGAACCGGTCGATCAGCGCCTCCGGTTCGTTGGCCACCTTCACCTCCCGACAATCTTGCCGTTCGCATCGACAACACACACGCTGGAGCATTCCAATGACACGTCGATTCCGGCATAATGGTCCATGGTCGTCTCTCCTCGATGCTTGGAGCAAGGCCTATGGTATGAACTCCGCAGGGTTGAGCTTCCGGTGGTCTGCATCGACGCTCGGCATGCGCACGCAGCTTTGTCGGTCCGAATGAACAAGAGCGATCGGAATGATGCGCGAGGCCTTGCCGAACTGGTGCGGGTTGGAGGGTATCGAGAGGTCAAAGTCAAAAGTGAGGAAAGCCAGAAGATCCGAGCGATCCTTGTCGCCAGATCTCGGCTAGTGTCCATGCGCCGAGACATCGAGAACCAGGTTCGCAGCTTGATCAAGGAATGTGGATTGCTATTCCCTCGCGCGATCGGCCAACAGTTCCGCAACCAGGTCAGCGAACTCTTGGGCGTCGATCATTTGCTTCTCAGCGTGATATCGCCGCTGCTCTCGATCCATGAGAACGTTTGTCAACAACAAGGTAAGCTCGACAACGAGGTCCGCCGGTTGGCAAAGCTGGACGAGACGACGCGTCGCCTGATGACGGTCCCGGGGGTCGGTGTCGTGACGGCCCTAACGTTCCGCCACACGATCGATGACCCCTCGCGCTTCCGATCGGCTTCGACGGTCGGCGCCTACCTAGGCCTTACGCCGAGGCGCAGCCAATCCGGCGAAACCGACACCAACGGAAAGATATCTCGATGGGGCAACCGGCTTCTCCGAACTTACTTGTTCGAGGCCGCCACTGTCCTTCTTTATCGAACCAAAAAGTTCTTCCCTAAAGGCCTGGGGCATGAAGCTCGCCAAGCGGATCGGCATGAAGAAGGCAAAGGTCGCCATCGCCCGAAAGATCGCCGGTCGACCGTGAAGAACGTTGATCATGAGGTCTGTTGACGGGATGACCAGGCGCCGGCGAACAGGAAGGCGCAGCAGATCCGGACAAACAAAGTCGTGAGCCAGAGGATCAGAATCCGGAAGTTGTAGCCCGCGGCGGCAAGGACCGCGTTGGCGGCGTCGCCGCGGGTGCCGGCGAGATGATTTCGGTTCATCCGGTGCTCATTCTTGAGATGGCCTATCACCGGTTCGACCGCGGATCGGCGTCGGAAGGCGCGTTTGATTGCTGCGGTCACGCCACGCTTCTGGCCGGCGACATAGACCTTGAAGATCTTGTCTTTCGGCGCGCTGTGACCGCGATAGCCAGCATCGGCAACGATCCTGGTCAGGCAAGCGCCGACGCTGGCCTCGATCTCGGGAATGACAGTCGCGAGCGTGTGTCCGTCATACGGATTGCCCGGCAACGCTTTCACATGGGCGACAAACTGGCCGCCCTTGCAGCGATCAACGGGCGTGGCGACACTCACCTTCACGCCGAACTCGTAGGGCTTGTGAGCTTTTCCCTTACCGATGCATTCGACCTCCGGCGCGTGCAACGAATAGATTTTCTTGCCGCGCTGCCGTTGCCGCTGTTCGCGGACCTGCCGGGCCAGCGACAGCGGCAACGCAAAGACGTCCTCCAGCTGCGGCCGATCCGCGATCTTGCGACCAATATCGCGGATCACGCGGCCCAGCATGGTCCTAATCGTGCGCAAGGCGCGGTTCGCCCGCTTGAAGTGCTTGGCGTGGGCGTAGCGCTGATGTCGGATCAGTGCGATCTTGCCGACGCGGACGTAGGATTGGCGCAGCTCAACGCCGGTCGCCTTCGCCAACCGCACCAACCTCTCGCGCGCCCGATGCATCAGTCGAGCATCGGTCGGGAATGCGATCGCCTTCTCCTGCACCGTGGTGTCGACGATGACCTGGGTGAAGTCGGTGGGTTTCGCCGCGCCCAGCCGCACCGCGGCAGAGAGGCTCTCCTGAACCAATACCGCAAGGCGATCCTCGCCCATCCGTTGCCGCCAGCGCGTCAGTGAGGAGCGGTCGAACACCAGCCGGTGCTGGAAGAACTCTTCGCCGCAAAGCAGCTGATAGTAGGGATTTTCGACCCAGCGCTCGCACAACCCTTCGTCCGAGAGGTCGTGCATGTGCTTGAGGATGGCGAGCCCAACCATCAAGCGGGTCGGCAATGGCGGCCTGCCGGGATCATCGTCATAGACCGCGCCGAACCGGTCTTCGAGGAACCGCCAGTCGATCGAGCCCGACAGTCTGACCAGCGCATGGTCCGGATCGACGATTTGATCGAGCCTCGCCTTGAACA
>NZ_SPQS01000071.1 GCF_004570865.1 Bradyrhizobium frederickii | reverse complement strand
AACGTCTGGCTGTTGCGCACCCGCTGGGGCATTCCCACCGTCAAAATCAACGGCGTGGACAAGAATCCGATGCGCTGGCCCGACGGCAGCTTCTCGATTCAGGGCGCAGCGGCTGAGCTTGGAGTAACCCCGCAAACAATCTTCGATTATCTTGCGCGCGGAATGCTGGCAGGTCGTCAGTTAACCAAAGGCCAGCCATGGCAGATCGAGCTCTCAGACGAACAAATCGGTCAGCTTCGCAATCGGGTACGACGCACCAAGCGTTCGAAGAAGGAGGCATCATGAAGTCATCGGCTCGGCAATGACATCGTGCCATTGCGACACGGGGACCTGACTTGTGATCAACAAGGACCCTTGTCGTAGCGATCGTAGACGATCTCAAGCAGATTGCGGCGCTGGTCGGCGGTAAGCGATTCGGGTCCGCAGTCGTCAAGGATGAGGAGATTGATCCGCTCGAGCGCGGTGATCAGGCGCGCCAGACGGCCTTCGCCGCGCGCCTGCGCGAGATCGGCGAACAGGCGGGATGTTCGCTTGTAGAGGACGGAGAAGCCGTCACAACAGGCCTTGTTGCCGAGCGCACAGGCAAGCCAGGACTTGCCCGTGCCGGTTGGGCCGACGATGACCAGATGGTTGGCATCACGGATCCATTGGCAGGTAGCGAGGATTTGAAAGAGCGAGTGGTCAAGGCCTCGAGCGGTGCGATAGTCGACGTTCTCGATGGCGGGAGCTATGCGGGAGCTGGGTGATGACGGCCTGAGATAGGCGGCGTATCGAGGCGGGTGTCGAAGCCTGCCAGAACCTCTCAAGGAGAGCGATACGCCATGAATGAGACTAGCAAGATTGTCCCGCTTCGTCAGCCCGACGCGATCGATGATCCACTGACCAATATCCTGCGCGCTAGTGCGCGGCAGCTTCTGGCGCAGGCTGTCGAGATCGAAGTCGAGACCTTTCTTGCCACGGTGAAGGACTTGAAGCTTGCCGATGGACGCGCCCGTGTCGTGCGGCATGGCTACGGCCCGGCGCGGACGATCCAGACCGGCATCGGCCCAGTTGAGGTCACGCGGGCGAAGATTCGCGACCGCGGGGCGTCCAACGATGGCGAGCGGATCCAGTTCAGCTCGGCGATCCTGCCGCTCTGGGCACGGCGGACCCGAAGTCTGGATGCGCTGTTGCCGGTGCTCTATCTGCGCGGCATCTCGACCGGCGATTTTCAGGAGGCGCTGACGGCCTTGCTGGGCAAGGACGCGCCGAACCTGTCGCCCGCGGTGATTTCCCGGCTGACGGCCGAGTGGCAAGGCGAGTACGAGCGCTGGCAGAAGCGCGATCTGTCGGCGCGGCGATATGTGTACGTGTGGGCCGATGGCGTCTTCCTGCAGGCCCGCATGGAAGATCACGGCGAGTGCATGCTGGTGCTGATCGGCGCAACGCCGGAAGGCAGGAAGGAGCTGATCGGCTTTCAGGTCGGCGTGCGGGAGAGCGCGCAGAGCTGGCGCGAGCTCCTGATCGACGTCAAGCAGCGCGGATTGCAGATCGCGCCCGAAATTGCCGTCGGCGACGGCGCACTCGGCTTCTGGAAGGCGCTTGACGAGGTCTTTCCCGGCACACGGCACCAGCGCTGCTGGGTGCACAAGACCGTGAATGTCCTGGACAAGGTCCCACTCTCGGTGCAGGCCACCATGAAGAAAGATTTGCGCGAGGTCTATTGGGCGCCAAACCGGGCGTCCGCCGAAGCGGCGATCGACGTCTTCGCCGAGAAATACCTCGCCAAGTACGGCCGGGCGGTCGAATGTCTGGTCAAGGATCGCGACGCGCTGCTGGCCTTCTACGACTTTCCTGCCGAACATTGGGATCACTTGCGCACGAGCAATCCCATCGAGAGCGTGTTCGCCACCGTGCGGCACAGGACCGTGCGCACCAAGGGCTCGCTGTCGCCGACCACCGCCAAGCTGATGGTATTCAAACTGGTGATCGCCGCATCAAAGACCTGGCGTCGGCTCAAAGGCACAAACCAGTTGCCGAAGGTCATCGCAGGTGTCAGATTTAACGACGGCATCGAGGTCATCCAAATGCCGGCAACCCACGCCGCCTGATCACCTCGTCACCCAAAATCCCGCATAGCTCGTTTCCGCAGCCATCGAGCGGATCGACCAGTGCGTCGCGTCGGGCGGTGTCGTACGCAATGTCCGCTCGATCACCGCAGCAACCTGATCGTCGTCGATGGTTCGAGGGCGACCAGGGCGGGCTTCGTCAAGCAGGCCATCACAGCGATCCTTCAAGAATCGGCGGCGCCACTTGCCAACGGTGTGTTCATGGATGCCAAGTTCGGCAGCCACAGACTTGCTTGGCAGACCATCTGCACATCGCAGGATCGCGCGGCACCGCTCAGATAGCGATCGGGCTACACGATGACGACGAACTTGCCTCTCCAAGTACGCCCGCTCCTGCGGACTAAGCACTAACGGCGCGATCGGCCGGCCTCGCACACCTGCATTCGCCACTAGCACTCTCCTCTCTAGAGATTCGAGCAACAACTAATGCGTCGAATTTGCGTTCCAGATGACTAGGAGAATGGAACATATTTCGGGGCTCTCGCAAAGCGCTTGGGCACGAGACATGGTGGCTGCGCCATTCCTCTTGAAGTCGAATGACTTTCTCGTTCAAACCGGCGCGCCAGCGATCTAGGTTGGTCTGGCACTGGAGCGAGACTATGCTCAAACCATTCGCGAAGTGCTAACGGCAATCGCCTCGCCGCTGGATATTGCAGACCAGTCGCGAGTCGCGGCTCGCTGCTGGGAAGTCCGCCCTTCAGGCGGCCGTATTGTAGGTGATTGGATAACGCTCCGGAAACGGCCCTCCTGCGTAGTCAATCTCCGCGGCAGGACGCACACCCCGGATTTGCAGGATGCGACGAACGATTTCCGGAACCTGGATGCGGCTGATCTGGTCGCCGAGGCAGGTGTGCATCCCGTAGCCCAAATGCATATAGACCGACTCCGGGCGGTCGACGGCGAAGCTGGACGGCGCCGGCAATTGCAAGCCGTCGCGCATCGCCGACCGGGTCGAGATCAGCACCGTGCTGCCGGCCTTGATTGTTGCCGCGCGCAGCGAGCCCTTTGCAATCCGGTAATCGGTCCGGCACTGGCGCACCACGAACGGATTGATCGGGTTGAAGCGTAGCGCTTCCCAGCAATAGCGATACATCAATTGATCGTTATTGCTGCAGGCGACGTCGATCGCCTTCTTCAGGATCTTCGGACCTATGAACAACTGCTCGAGGAGCTGTACGATGGCCGCTGAGGTCGTCTCGATTCCGCCGACCAGCGTGCCCATCATATTGGTTATAATGCGTTCGTCGGCGAAGCCGATCGAATCGTCAAAATGGCTTTTTAGCAAGCGACTGAACACGTCGTCGAGCGGCGCGCCATTTTTCAGTTGCTCGCGCCGTTGCGGGAGCAGTTGTGTCAGGTAGGTGCGCATCTCCTGCCCGGCGTCAATGTTGTCCTGATGCACCTTCGGATCTTTGTCCAGGTTGTGGAACATGTCGTACTGCGTGGCGCGCGACCAGCGGAACATCGACGCCAGATCGGGGCCGGGAAAGCCGAAATATTCTCCGGTCAGCTGAATGGGGACCAGGCGCGACAACGTGCTGACCACGTCGATTTGGTTCTGGGTATAGAGCTGCTTTTCGACGGACGCATTGGCGAGGCTGCGCACTTTCTGGCGAATTGCCGGCAGATCCTCCATGCGCATGAAGGCGCGCATGATACCCTTGTCGCGCTGGTTGATTTCGGTGCAGTCGCGGCCGAGCATAAAGGGGCCGACCGAAGGGTCCATCATCGGCGCATAGGTGACGTTGAAGATGTCGGGCCGGCTCAGCGCTTCCTGCACGTCGGGGAAGCGGGTGATGAACACGGGCCCCGCGGCGCCCAACGCTAGGTTGGGCCTGACGCGCCGAATTAGTGCGAACAACGCATCCGGATGTTTCGCGATCATCCATTTCAAGAACTTCGCCGCCAGCCCCTGTTTCTGTTCCGCCATTGCCGCCGCACCCTAACTCGAGAAAAGCTTCGCCTGGTCGGTCGATCCTGGCTTCCGTCCACCTTTCCCCCTGCGGGAGCGAGATGGTCTTCGATGCTGCTCCAGTTGGAGCTGACCCAATCAATTTCAGATCGACTTCAGGAACTCGATGATCGCGTTGCGCTCCTCGGGAGACAGCGCAGGGCCAAGGACACCCTCATGCTTGTCGTTCGAGAATTCGTGGCCAGTATTGCGATTGGCGGGCCTCGACGTATCGAGGATGAAGTAGCCCTTGCTGTCGTAGGTCCTGCCTTTGGGAGCGGCGGTCCGCGCCACGATACCGACGCGGACAGGATCGAAGCTGGGCTCACCGAGCAGCAACACTTTCGGGCGCTCTGCAACCGGGCTGAGAAGGTCGTAGATCGTCGGCACCGAGCCGTTGTGCAGGAACGGCGCAGTCGCCCATACGCCGTTCAGCGGACGCGCCTTATAGCCGAAACCTGCCGCGAGACAGTTCGGCCGATCGCCTTCGATCTCCGCGTGGACGGTCCCGGTCGACCGAAGCCACTCGTCGATGCTGGATTGGACCACGGCGCCGAGCGCAAGCGCGTAGAGTTGCATCGCATGGTCCGAGAGTTGGATCGTATCCAGCGTATTGTCAGCCTTCCGTTGGCAGACATCGATGTCGAGGCCGAGTCCTGGGCTGCTATGGACCGCCCGGGCCAGTTCGCTGCCGGCGGTGTCAACGGTGCGATTGCGCAGCACGTCGCCCTGGGCCGGATCGGTGCCGATATGGCTTTGCTTGATGATCTTGACGTTGAGTACGGATTCCTTCGTCTGCTTCTCCTGCCCATCCCGGCCGCGCCAGCGGATAGGGCCGAAGTTCTTCCAGAACTCCGAGTCCGGGGCCTTGCCGTGCACGATGTCGGGGGTCAGCGCTGGAAGATGGCAGCCGCTGCAATATTTATCGTAGAGTTGGGCTCCCACGGCAGCCTTGGCTTTGTCGATCGCAGGAAAGCTGTCGGGCCAAGTTGGCGCATTCAGCCCGGTGAAGGCCTTCGCCACCAGCGGCTGGTCCTTTCCAGCGAGCTTTCGTTCAATCCAGTGCAGATTATCAAAGGGGATGCTGCTGGCAAAGCGTCCCTGCTTGGGCGGTGCCGTGAGGTTGAGCTCCGCGGAAACACCCATCGCCTCGCCGGCATTGCGTACAATGGCTGCATGATTGAGGCGTCGTACTGCACCCAATCGAACCATGATGATGTCCAGATGTGCGGGTAGCTGACAGGGGCGTTGATGTTGACGTAGTTGCCGTAGCGCTTGTTGTCGAGTGCGAACACCTGATTGCCGATGCGATTGAGCGCATCGAGGCGGGTAAACCCTTCCGTGACGTCGATCCCAGCGGGCTGATCGACCAGAGCACCAAGTATTCCATCGAGTTCCTTGGATAGTTGAACGCGTGTCAGATCGCTGTACTCGGTTTCTAAAACGCGCTTCGCGAACCGCCTAAAGCGACCGTCGAAGAAGGGCAACTTTGCCGACAAGGCGGTCTGTGCGAGCGCGGCGCGGAGCGCATTTGTCAACTGACCGAGATCGGTTACGGCGGGGCCGCCTTCAATGACATAGCGCTTGTCTTTGAAGATCAGTTGGCCGGTGTGGCACGCGGCACAGGTCAATCCGACGGCAGTGTCCTTACGCGCAAGTCCGCGGATCGACTGAAACGGCGAATACGCAAATCCGATCGGCAAACCGTATTCATTGTTCTCGCTTTTAGCAGATTTTATGAATCCGAACCGCAGTAAATAGCGGTTGTCGGCAAAGCGTTCGCGTTCGAAGAAGGGCATAGCGAAGGGCGAGTTCTGCGGCGCTTCCAGCGCGAGAAACCATGACAGCGGGATTGGCAAGGTCTGCGTGCCCTGGGCTTTGTGATGGAATCGATCGGCGTCTTCGGCGTTCCAGCCCTGATCGAGCGAAACTTGCTCGCTCACGAGAACCGGCTCAGGGAGACCAGGCGGCTCCAGAGCTTCGATTGTCGCGCCAAGCTGGGGGCTGGTCAGGACCGCGATAGAAGCAATGACCGCGATGATCACCAGAAGAGCAAGAAAGCGTCGGCACCAAAGGCGCCGAATTGCGCTCGCAACTGTCGACATGGCTTCACCGGTGTCAGCGACGGTCTTCAGGAGAAAGCCGTGTAAACAGTCGACCGTGAAGAACGTTGATCATGAGGTCTGTTGACGGGATGACCAGGCGCCGGCGAACAGGAAGGCGCAGCAGATCCGGACAAACAAAGTCGTGAGCCAGAGGATCAGAATCCGGAAGTTGTAGCCCGCGGCGGCAAGGACCGCGTTGGCGGCGTCGCCGCGGGTGCCGGCGAGATGATTTCGGTTCATCCGGTGCTCATTCTTGAGATGGCCTATCACCGGTTCGACCGCGGATCGGCGTCGGAAGGCGCGTTTGATTGCTGCGGTCACGCCACGCTTCTGGCCGGCGACATA
>NZ_SPQS01000008.1 GCF_004570865.1 Bradyrhizobium frederickii | reverse complement strand
TCAGTATGGACGGCCGGGGCGCCTGGCGGGACAACGTGTTCGTTGAGCGGCTGTGGCGCAGCGTCAAATACGAGGAGGTGTATCTGCGGGCCTACGACAGCGTCAGCGACGCTCGCGCCTCGATTGGCCGCTATCTGGACTTCTACAATTGCCGCCGTCCACATTCGAGCCTTGACGGCAGCACACCGGATCAAGCCTACTTCACCCCGCTGCCGCTCCGCACGGCAGCCTAACCCCGGCAGAGGCTCCACTTATCGACGCGGATATTCTGTTCAGACAACCGGGGCCAGCTCAGATCTCGTCCTTCGCTGAGCTGTTCTTCGAAGAGCCGGTCAACGCAGAAATCTCGGACTTCGTCCGCGAGAAGATGCGTGAGCGGCTCAAGGACCCGAAGCTGTGCGACCTCCTGATCCCCACAGAGTATGGCTTCGGGACGCACCGGGTGCCGCTCGAGCAGAACTTCCTCGAGGCTTTCCATCGGCCCAATGTCGAGATCGTCAGCGTCAAGAACAATCCGATCGAACGGGTGACGCCGGTGGGCATCCAGACCGCCGACGGCACGGTCCATGACCTCGATATGATCATTCTCGCAACCGGCTTCGACGCCGGTACTGGCGCCCTGACCCGCATCGATATCAGGGGACGGGGCGGACGATCGCTCAAAGAGGATTGGGCCAAGGATATTCGCACGACGATGGGCCTGCAGGTTCACGGTTACCCCAACATGTTCACGACAGCCGCGCCGCTCGCGCCTGCGGCTGCTCTGTGCAACATGACCACGTGCTTGCAGCAGCAGGTCGAATGGATCGACAACTGCATCAGGTACATGCGGGCCAAGGGCCTGACGGTGATCGAGCCGACCAAGGACGCGGAAGACGGCTGGGTGACGCACCACGACGAGATCGCCAACGCGACGCTGATCGCAAAGACCAATTCCTGGTACCTGGGCTCGAACGTCGAAGGCAAGCCGCGCCGCGTTCTTTCCTATTGCGGCGGCGTCGGCGCCTATCGCCAGAAATGCGACGAAGCCGCGGCGAGCGCATACCAGGGCTTTGCCATGAACTGACCGCGCAAGCGCCGCCTCGAGCGAACAATTTTCAATCCACACCGGAGGACAATTATGATCATGAACTTTGGCGCGACGGCAGACACCGTTCTCGAAGATGTCGTTGCATCCACGCCGAGCGTACCGGGCGTCGTCGCGATGGTGACGAATCGCTACCGCAATGTCTACGAGGGCGCTGCCGGCAAGCGCCGGCTCGATTCTGCCGCCGACATGACGACCGACAGCATCTTCGCCATCTTCTCCACGACGAAGGCGATTACCGGTACGGCGGTCCTGCAACTTGTCGAGCAAGGCAAGCTCGATCTCGACGCGCCTGCGCAGCGCTATGCGCCCGAGATCGGCAAGCTCCAGGTGATCGATGGCTTTGACGACAGGGGCGAGCCGATCCTGCGTCCGCCAAAGCGCGATATCACCACCCGCATGCTGATGACTCACTCCGCAGGATTGAGCTACGATTTCATCAACCACACCTACAATCGGCTGGCCCAGGAAAAGGGTCAGCCAAGCGTGATCACCGCGACCAAAGCCTGCCTGATGACCCCGCTCTTGTTCGAGCCGGGCGAGCGATGGGACTACGGAACCAACATCGATTGGTGCGGCCAGATCGTCGAAGCCATCGCGGACCGACGGCTCGGGGACGTCTTCAAGGCGCGCATCTTCGAACCGCTCGGGATCAAGGACATGACCTTCGAACTGACCGAGCCGATGCGCCAACGACTGGCCGGTATCCACGCGCGAAACGCCGACGGCTCGCTGACGCCGATGGATTTCGAACTGCCGGCCAAGCCCGAAGTTCATATGGGGGGTCACGGACTCTACGGCACCGTCGGCGACTACATGCGCTTCATCCGCATGTGGCTGAATGACGGAGCGGGCGAGTACGGCCGCGTGCTGAAGGCCGAAACCGTGCGCATGGCGGAGAAGAACCATCTCGGCGACAAAAAGGTGACGCCGATCAGCGGAGTCATTCCCTCGCTGTGCAATGACGCGGAGTTCTTCCCCGGCCAGTCCAAGTCGTGGGGACTGACCTTTATGATCAACGACGAACAAGCGCCGACGGGACGTCCCGCCGGTGCGCTTGGCTGGGCGGGCCTTGCCAACCTGTTCTACTGGATCGACCGCCAGAACGGCTTCGGCGGGTTTTGGGCCACCCAAATTCTCCCCTTCGGTGATCCAGCGTCGTTCATCGGTTACATGAACTTCGAGACGGCGTTCTACCAGAGCCTGAAGCAGCGCATGGCAAGCTAGACTTGCGTTTCAAGGGTCCAATGGGAGGCCGATCATGAGATCGGCCTCGTCCTCAGCAATTCGGCCTCAGCCCTGGTTCTTCGCCACGTGCGCGGCGAAGGCATCGATGTACTGCTGCAGCACCGTCTTCAGGGAATCCTTGGTCAAATTGCCGTCCGCGTCGAAGGCGTCGCCGACGCCGTTGAGGTAGATTTCCGGCTGCTGCAGCAGCGGACCGGAGATGCCCGGCAGGATGTTCTGCAGATGCTTGGCCGCGCTGACGCCGCCGAGCGGTCCCGGCGAGTTGGAGATGATGCCAACCGGCTTGCCGAGGAACGAGCTCTTGCCATAGGGACGCGAGGCGACGTCGATGGCGTTCTTGAGGACGCCCGGGATCGAGCGATTGTATTCGGGGGTGACGAACAGGACGCCGTTCGATTTCTGAAGCTTGTCGCGGAAGGCGAGCCAATCCGCGGGCGGCGCACCCTCGAGATCCTGATTGAAGAACGAGATGCCGGCCGGCGTGATGACCTCCAGCTTCAGCGAGCCAGGCGCGAGCCTGGCGAGCGCGTTGGCGATCTTCAGCGAAAAGCTGTCCTTGCGCAGGCTGCCGGCGATCGTGACGATATTGTAGGCCATGAGGTGTCCTTGAACCTTGAGGGAAGTGCCCGATGGCACTTAAGCGATCCGAACCGATGGATGCAAGTGCATGAATCAGCCCGATTTGGAAACGCTGCGTTTCGCGAAAGTAGATGGTTCAAACAAATCGGGCCGCCTAGCGGCGGCCCGATCCTTGCGCGCGGATGCTGACCCAGCTCAGAGCGTCGGATTCCACGCCGACGGAATCAGGCGATATTTGACGCCGTCCTTTTCGACATGGCCGACCGACGGGAACGTGAAGTGGAAGCCGACCACGGTGGCCTTCTCCGCTGCCGCCATGTCGTAGAATTTGTGGCGCGTCGCCTGCGCCATCGCAGCATCCATGTCGAACGCGACGTGCCAGTCCGGATTGCGCAGGAAGAATTCCGGGATGTTGGTGACGTCGGACTGGATCAGCACCTTGGCGTCGCCCGACGCAACCGCGAACGAGGTGTGGCCGGGCGTGTGGCCCGGCGTTGCGATCGAGGTGATGCCCGGCGCGACCTCCTTGCCCCAGTCATACTTCGTCACCTTGGACTCGAGGCCGGCGAAGATTTTCTTCACGTTGGCGAAGTTGCTCTTCAGCGCCTGATTGGACTCGGCCTTGGCGGCGTTGTCCTCACTGGTCCAGAACTCCCACTCCTTGCCGGGCACCATGATCTCCGCGTTCGGAAAGGCCAAGGCGCCGTCGGCCAGGCGAACGCCGTTGATGTGGTCGCCGTGCATATGCGACAGCAGCACAACGTCGACGCTCTTGGGGTCGATGCCGGCAGCCTGGATGTTCTGCAATGTGCGGCCGACTGCGCCCTTGCTCGCCTCGAAATTGGCTATGCCGTTACCGGTATCAATCAGCACCAGCTTGGAGCCGGTATTGATGAGCTGAGGGTTGAACGGGATCGTGACCATGCCCTTCGGCATGTAGGCCGCCTCCCCGGCGGCCAGCGCCTCGTCCTTCGGAATGTTGGCGACGAACTTGTCCGGCATCGGAAAAGTGCGCGCACCGTCGTTGATCGAGGTGCACTCGAAGCTGCCGACCTTGTAGCGATAGAAGCCCGGCGCCTGCGTTCCCGCTTGCGGGACTGAGGCCTTGGCGGCGGTCGGTCCAAGCCCGGTCGCGGCAGCCGCACCGAGGGCGGCGGCGCCTGCGAGCAGTTGACGGCGATTGAGATCGATCATGGAGAGGTCCCCTTCTGAGCGCTTTGCGGTTTTTCCGCTTGCAATGGCGGCGGAATAATCTCCGGCTGCGCTCAGAAGGCAAGACCTTCCTTCGGTGACCTGCCTTCGCAGATCACGATTATTTATTCGGGTTGATGAGGAATTTTTCCCCGGTGGCGCGTTTGCCGTACACGGCGATGTTGGCGGGATCGAGCGCCTCGGCCAGCGAGACCACCTTGGTGTAGTGGCTGGCGAAGGTGGTCTTGAGCTCGGATGCCACACGCTGGCGCAGGCGGCCGATCTCGGCCGGGCCGATCTTCTGGAGGAAGGGCGTCAGCAGCCAGCCGCCGACGCCCCAGGTCAGACCGAACGACCGGCTCAATTCGGTCGGCCGATTGTCGAGGCTGCCGTAGATGTAGACCTGCTTGTACACGTTGGAGCCGTAGCGGCTGTATTCCTTCGCGGTCTTGTTGGCCGCGACTTCCATCGCAGTCAGAATCTGGCTGGCCAGCTTGCCGCCGCCGATGGCGTCGAACGCGATCGTGGCGCCGGTCTCGACCAGCGCATTGGTGAGAGCGTCCGTGAAATCAGGCGCGCTGGAATCCACGATGTACTTGGCGCCGATCTTGCGCAGGATATCGGCCTGCTCCTTGCTCCGGACGATGTTGACGAGGTCGATGCCGTCCTTGATGCAGATCTTGTTGAGCATCTGGCCGAGATTGGAGGCCGCCGCGGTGTGCACGAGCGCCTTGTGGTTCTCGCGCCGCATCGTCTCGGTCATGCCGAGCGCGGTCAGCGGATTGACGAACCAGGACGCGCCGTCGGCGGCCGTGGTGCCCGCCGGCAGCTCCATGACGTCGCGGACCTTCAGCACGCGGTACTGCGTGTACATCGCGCCGCCGATCATCGACACCGTCTTGCCCATCAGGGCCTTCGCAGCGTCCGACGATCCGGCCCCAATCACCGTGCCGGCGCCCTCGTTGCCGACCGGCAGCGACTGATCGAGCCGGGCTCCCATCATCCGCATCGTCGCCTCCGGCATCGTCGCGGTGATGACCGGCATCTCCTTCGTGCCGGAGGCCTTGGCGGCCGACATGTCGGCCGGCCCGATGAGGAGCCCGAGGTCGGAGGGGTTGATCGGCGTCGCCTCGACGCGAACCACGACCTCGTCGTCGGCCGGCTCCGGCGTCGGGACGTTCACGAGGGACAATTCCAGCTCGCCGCTCTTCTTGAGCAGCGAACGCAGCTGCAGTCCGGACTTGCCGTCGCTCATGTCGGTCCTCCCCTGTGTTTGGTAAAGCGCCGGCTTATGCCAGCGCCTTCAGTGCCGCCTTGCCGCCGTACAGCGCCTGCTTGCCGAGCTGCTGCTCGATGCGCAGGAGCTGATTGTATTTGGCGGTGCGGTCGGAACGCGCAAGGGAGCCGGTCTTGATCTGACCGCAATTCGTTGCGACCGCGAGGTCGGCGATGGTGGAATCCTCGGTCTCGCCGGAGCGGTGCGACATCACCGAGGTGTAGCCGGCCTTGTGCGCCATCTCGACGGCGGCGAGCGTCTCGGTCAGCGTGCCGATCTGGTTGACCTTGATCAGGATCGAGTTGGCGCGGCCGGCCTTGATGCCGTCGGCGAGGCGCTTGACGTTGGTGACGAACAGGTCGTCGCCGACGAGCTGGCACTTCTTGCCGACGAGGTCGGTGAGCTCCTTCCAGCCGTCCATGTCGTCTTCCGACATGCCGTCCTCGATGGTGACGATCGGATAGCGCGAGACGAGGTCAGCGAGGTACTTGGCCTGCTCGGAGATCGAGCGGGTCTTGCCCTCGCCTTCATAAACGTACTTGCCGTCCTTGAAGAACTCGGTCGAGGCGCAGTCGAGGCCGAGCACGATGTCGCTTCCGGCCTTGAAGCCGGCCTTGCCGATCGCGTTCATGACGAAGTCGAGCGCGGCGTCGGCCGACGGCAGGTTCGGGGCAAAGCCGCCCTCGTCGCCGACATTGGTGTTGTGGCCGGCCTTCTTCAGCTCCGACTTCAGCGTGTGGAAGACTTCCGCGCCATAGCGCAGGCCCTCGGCAAAGGACGAGGCGCCGACGGGCAGGATCATGAATTCCTGGAAGTCGATCGGGTTGTCGGCATGCACGCCGCCATTGATGATGTTCATCATCGGCACCGGCAAAAGGCGCGCCGAGGTGCCGCCGACGTAACGGTAGAGCGGCATGTCGAGCGAGTTGGCGGCGGCCTTGGCGCAGGCCAGCGAGACGCCGAGGATGGCGTTGGCCCCCAACCGGCTCTTGTTCGCCGTGCCGTCGAGGTCGATCATGATCTGGTCGATCTGGGCCTGCTGCTCGACATCGAGGCCGCTGAGGGCCTCGAAGAGCTCGCCGTTGACGGCGCCGACCGCCTTGCTGACACCCTTGCCGAGATAGCGGGCCTTGTCGCCGTCGCGCAGTTCCACCGCCTCATGGGCACCCGTCGACGCGCCGGAAGGCACGGCAGCGCGGCCGAGCGCGCCATCCTCCAGCACGACATCGACCTCGACGGTGGGATTGCCCCGGCTATCGAGGATTTCGCGGCCGATGATGTCGATAATGGCGGTCATGATGTGCACTTCCGTTCGTTAGGGCTGATCGGTGCCGCGGGTCTTACACGGGCCGCAAGCAAATGTGAACGCTTGGACGGTGGGCTTCGACTGACGCGTGAAGCGGCCGGGGCTAAGCTCGAATTCGCCTGATCTGCGCGTCCAACCTCAATCTCAACCAGCCGGGGTAACGCCATGAATCGCCGCCAGTTTCTTGTCTCGAGCGCCGCGCTGCTCGCGACCCGCCCAGCTCTTGCCCAGGAAGGTCCGTTCCGGACGAAATATTTCCCGATCAGTGCCGGCATCGGCCTGCATGATCTAGCCCCCGCCCCCGACGGTTCGGTCTGGTTCACGGCGCAGGGCAAGGGCCTGCTCGGCAGGCTCGATCCCCGGGATGGCCGTTTCAAGACGCTCAGCCTCGGCGAGGGCGCCGCTCCGCATGGCGTGACCATCGGTCCCGACGGCGCGCCCTGGATTACCGAGGGCGGCCAGAACGCGATCGCACGGGTCGATCCTGCCGATCTCAAGGTCACCCTGTTCCGCCTGCCGGAAAAGTTCGCTGCCGCCAATCTCAACACCGGCGTGTTCGACAAGGAGGGCACTTACTGGTTCACCGGTCAGTCCGGCTATTACGGCCGCCTCGCGCCGAAGTCTGGCGACATGAATGTGTTCAGGGCGCCCAAGGGCGTCGGCCCCTACGGCATCACGGTCACCCCCAAGGGCGATGTCTGGTACGCCTCGCTCGCCGGCAGTCATATCGCGAAGATCGACCGTGCGACCGGCAATGCCAGCGTTGTCGAGCCGCCGACGCCGGGCCAAGGCTCGCGGCGGGTGTGGTCCGACTCGAGGAGCCGGATCTGGGTCAGCGAATGGAATAGCGGCCATGTCTCGGTGCACGATCCCGCCGATGGGTCGTGGAAGACGTGGAAGCTGCCGGGCGAACGCCCCCGCGCCTATGCCGTCTTCGTCGACGACAAGGACAAGGTCTGGCTGACCGATTTCTCCGCCAACGCCATCGTCCGCTTCGATCCTGCTACGGAGACGTTCAACCTCTTCGCCAGCGACAAGGCCAATGCCAATGTGCGCCAGCTCGACGGACGGCCGGGTGAGCTCTGGGGCTGCGAGTCCGGCAACGACCGCATCGTCATGATCCAGACGATCGCGAGCGGTTGACGGCCGCGATATTTGCGTCCATCCCGGCATCGAAACAGGATGTGACGACGATGGCGAAGAAATCCCTCCAGCTCGGCCGTGCGGTCGAGTGGCCGCACACACCGGAAGACGGCCAGCTCGACCGCGTGCCCAATCCGCAAAAAGGCACCGACTATCTGGTGCGCTTCACCGTGCCGGAATTCACCTCGCTCTGTCCGGTCACGGGCCAGCCGGATTTCGCACATCTGATGATCGACTACGCGCCGGGTGCCTGGCTGCTGGAGTCGAAATCGCTCAAGCTCTACATCGCGAGCTTCCGCAACCACGGCGCCTTTCACGAGGACTGCACCGTGATGATCGGCAAGCGCATCGCCTCGGAGATCAAGCCGAAATGGCTGCGCATCGGCGGCTATTGGTATCCGCGCGGCGGCATTCCGATCGACGTGTTCTGGCAGACCGGCCGCGTGCCGAAGGGCCTTTGGGTGCCCGAGCAAGGCGTCGCGCCCTATCGCGGGCGGGGCTGAGAACGACGCGAACGGCGAAGCGCGCGAACCTGGTTGCGACGCGCCTTGCGCTACTTCGAGACGGATGACCTTTCCCAGGGCCGTTTGCCGTTGGCATCTCGGTCCCATGGACGCGCGGTCGGCGCGTTCTTTTCCTCGGTAGCCGCTTTCGCTCGGTCAGCCTGCACCTGCTCGCGATCCGTCACGGGCGGCTTGGGCTCGACTTGAGACGTCTGCGCGGCGACCGGAGCAATGCCGAGCAGCGCGGCGATCAGGAACTTTGTCATCCCCGGCTGTAGCACGCCGATGGCACGACGTCCGATTTTAGTTGCAGGATTCCGGTGCACTTTCGTCAGGTGCGCGCGTCGGAGGGTGCCCGCGGCTTGAGCAGCCGGGCACAGACGAGGCCCAGCACCACCATGACCGCGGCGCTGACAAACAGGGTCGGCATCTTGCCGGCGTGATGCAGCCCGAAGCCATAGGCGAGCGGGCCCACGGTCTGCCCCATGAAGAAGAAGAACGAATGCAGCGACAGCGCGGTGGCGCGCGCATCGACCGAGAGCTCGCTGGCGAAGACCTGCAGACAGCCATGGGCGATGTAGAAGCCCCATCCCATCACGATGAGATTCAGCGCCTGCACTTCCCAGCGCGGACCGAACGCGACGGCGACGAGCTGCGAGGCCACCAGCGTCATGCCGGCAATCATCATGCCCTTCATGCCCAGCCACGGCAGCAGGCGCGACACCGTCAGCGTGTAGAACAGGCCGCCGACCGCAAAGCCCGCGATGACCATGCCGGCGATCGACAGCGAGGTCTGGCCGAGCTCGAACAGGAACGAGGCGATGTAGGGAAACAGGCCGAGCACGCAGCAGCCTTCGATGAACACCGCCGAATAGCAGACATAGGCATTCGGGTTCGTGAAGATGGTGCGATAGCCGGCCTTCAGTGCCGACAGACTCGTCTTCGGCGGAGGCTTGACCTTGGCGCCGCGAAAGCCGGCCGCCACCGCGATCGACGCCACGATCACGAGCCCCCCGAGCACCGCGAGCACGCCGCGCCAGCCGAGGAAATCGCCGATCAGACCCGAAGCCGAGGCGCCGAGCAGATTGCCGGTCATGGCGCCGGCCAGCGTGCGGCTGATCGCAACCTGGCGCTTCTCGGGCCCGACGAGATCGCTGGTCAGGCTGAGCGCCACCGGGAACACGCCGCCCGAGCCGATGCCGGCGAGGATGCGGGTCGCAAACAGAACCGAGAACGAGGTCGAAAATGCGCCCAGGATGTTGGCGAGGCCGAGCAGCGCGAGGCAGCCGATCATCAGCCGCGTCTTGCCGAACAGATCGGCGGCAGCGCCGATGATGGGCTGGATGATCGAGAAGGTGAAGGCGAACACCGCGGCAAAGCCCGCGGCGGTGGCGATGCTGACGTTAAAATCCTCGGCGACGTGCGGCAGCACCGGATCGAGCGCGCGCGCCGACAAGGCTGCGGCGAAGCTTGCGCCTGAGATGACGTAAAGCGCTGTCGGCAGGCCGTGATCGTGCGCCCGCGCCTCGCCTTGCTGCATCAGCGCGGGTTCTTTGCCAGCGCGTCGAACGCCATCAGTCTGGCGATCAGCCCCTCGAACTCGCGCAGCGGCACCATGTTGGGCCCGTCGGAGGGCGCGCGATCAGGATCGGGATGGGTCTCGATGAAGACGCCGGCAACACCGACCGCGACCGCAGCGCGGGCGAGCACCGGCACGAATTCGCGCTCGCCGCCCGAAGAGGCCCCCTTCCCGCCCGGCTGCTGCACCGAATGGGTGGCATCGAAGATCACGGGGGCGCCAGTGGTGCGCGCCAGGATCGGCAGCGCGCGCATGTCGGAGACCAGCGTGTTGTAGCCGAACGACACCCCGCGCTCGGTGACGAGCACGTTTGGATTGTTCGCACTCGTGATCTTGGTGACGACATTGGCCATGTCCCACGGCGCCAGGAACTGGCCCTTCTTGACGTTCACGACCTTGCCGGTCGCAGCCGCGGCCAGCAGCAGATCGGTCTGCCGGCACAGGAAGGCGGGGATCTGCAGAATGTCCACGGCCTGCGCCACCTCGGCGCATTGCGCGGCCTCGTGCACGTCGGTCAGGACCGGCAGGCCGAGCGAGGCGCGGATTTCGCCGAAGATCGGCAGCGACTGCGAAAGGCCGAGGCCGCGCGCAGCCGAGGCGCTGGTGCGGTTGGCCTTGTCGAACGAGGTCTTGTAGACGAGGCCGATGTTCAGCCGCGCAGCGATCTCCTTCAGCGCGGAGGCGACCTCCAGCGCATGCTGACGGCTTTCGAGCTGGCAGGGTCCGGCAATGATCGAGATCGGCAGGTCATTGCCGAATTTGACCTTTCCAATGGTGACGACCGGCGCCGCTGAATGCGAAGAGCTCAAGGCAAATCCCTCGTTTCGGCGCGACCATAGCCGCGATGAGGGTCGGATCAACCCTATTCGGCCCGGACCGTTCGAATATCAGGGTTGCGCCGGAGCTCCCCGCCGCGGTGCGGATCGCTACTTCACCGCCGAGAATGCGGTCGGCGTCAGGATCTGGCTGACGATGTTGCCGACGATCTGGCCGTCGGCTTCGCTCTCGGCACGGGCTTTCATCCAATCCGGATCGGTCATGAACGCGCCCCACTTCTTCTCGCGCTCGGCGAGCGACTCCCAGGCCAGGAAATAGGTCAGTTCCTGGTTGGAGTCACCGATCAGCGTCGTGAAGAACCCGGCCTGCCTGATGCCGTGCTTCTCCCAGATTTTCAGCGTGGCGGTCTCAAACCGCTTCAAGAGCGCCGGCAGCCGGCCGGGCAGGCAGCGATAGACGCGCATTTCGTAGATCATTGCAGTTCACTCCCTTTGTTCTTGCGGCGGGAGTTGTCGCAACAAATTGCGCACCCGTCAAAGGCGGGCCGAGCCGGCTACACCAGCCGGCTCTGCACCATCGCCGCCTGAATGAACGAGGCGAACAGCGGATGCGGCTCGAACGGGCGCGACTTCAGCTCGGGGTGGAACTGAACGCCGATGAACCAGGGGTGGTCCTCGTACTCGACGATTTCAGGCAGCACGCCGTCGGGCGACAGGCCTGAGAATTTCAGGCCGTGCTGCTCGAGGCGGTCCTTGTAGGCGGTGTTGACCTCGTAGCGATGGCGGTGACGCTCGGAGATCTCGGTGGCGCCGCCATAGACCTGCGAGACGCGGCTGCCGCGGCTCAGCGCCGCAGGGTATGCGCCAAGCCGCATCGTGCCGCCGAGATCGCCGGCCTGCGAGCGCTTCTCGAGCTCGTTGCCGCGCAGCCATTCCGTCATCAGGCCGACCAAGGGCTCCTTGGTCGGGCCGAACTCGGTGGAATTGGCGTCCTCGATGCCGACGAGGTTTCGCGCCGCCTCGATCACCGCCATCTGCATGCCGAAGCAGATGCCGAAATACGGCACGTCGCGCTCGCGCGCGAACTGCGCCGCCTTGATCTTGCCTTCGGCGCCGCGCTGGCCGAACCCACCCGGGACGAGGATGCCGTTGACGTGCTCGAGGAACGGCGCGGGATCTTCCTTCTCGAAGATCTCGCTCTCGATCCAGTCGAGATTGACCTTGACCTTGTTGGCGATGCCGCCATGCGAGAGCGCCTCGATCAGCGACTTATACGCATCCTTCATGCCGGTATATTTGCCGACGATGGCGATGGTGACGTTGCCTTCGGGATTGCGCACGCGCTCATTGATCTCTTGCCAGCTGCGCAGCTCCGGCGGAATCCGCGAGCCGATGCCGAAGGCGGCGAGCACCTCGTCGTCGAGGCCCGCATTGTGATAGGCCTCGGGCACCGCGTAGATGTTGTCGACGTCGCGCGCCTCGATCACGGCGCTTTCGCGCACGTTGCAGAACAGCCCTAACTTGCGCCGCTCTTCCTTCGGGATCTCGCGGTCGGTCCGGCAGAGCAGGATGTCCGGCTGGATGCCGATCGACCGCAACTCCTTCACCGAGTGCTGCGTCGGCTTGGTCTTCAGTTCACCGGCGCTCGGAATATAGGGCAGCAGCGTCAGATGGATGTAGACGGCGTGATCGCGCGGCAGCTCGTTCTTGAGCTGGCGGATCGCCTCGAAGAACGGCAGACCCTCGATGTCGCCGACCGTGCCGCCGATCTCGACCAGGACGAAATCATAATCGTCATTGCCGTCGAGGACGAATTCCTTGATCGCGTTGGTGACGTGCGGAACCACCTGGATGGTCGCGCCGAGATAATCGCCGCGGCGCTCCTTGGAGATGATGTCCTGGTAGATGCGCCCGGTCGTGATGTTGTCGGCCTTGGTCGCCGGCCGGCCGGTGAAACGCTCGTAATGACCGAGATCGAGATCGGTCTCCGCGCCGTCATCGGTCACGAACACTTCGCCGTGCTGATACGGCGACATCGTTCCGGGATCGAGATTGAGATAGGGGTCGAGCTTGCGGAGGCGGACCTTGTAGCCCCGGGCTTGCAACAGCGCACCGAGTGCCGCTGAAGCCAGACCCTTGCCGAGCGAAGAAACCACGCCGCCGGTGATGAATATGTACCGCGCCATGGGACTTAACCTCTAATCCCTCGAATTCGATTCGCCAAAGCGATTCGTATTCCGCCCCAAAGATTCTGCGGGCCTGTGGGTGAGCCAAAACGAAGAGTGGTGACAGTGCCTTGATGGGGATTGTTGAGGCAGGACGGTAGCGGCCGCCCTGCATGGCCCCCCTGCTTTATTGCGAGCGCGGCACCTGTGGGCCGGTCGGAGCCGGCGCCTGCTGCTGCTCGTCCGCCTTCTTCAGCGAATCCAGGATGCCGCCCGAGGTCGGCGGCGCGATCGGCGATCCGCCGGCCGGCTGGCCCTGCGACGCCGGCGTGCCGATGATCGACGACGGCGCGCGGCTGTAGCCGGCGTGCCAGGACAGGAACATGCTGGTGAGGAAGAAGCCGGCGGCCAGGATCGCGGTGGTTCGCGTCAACAGGTTCGCGGTGCCGCGGCTCGACATGAAGCCCGCGCCGCCGCCCATGCCAAGGCCGCCGCCTTCCGACTTCTGGAGCAGGACGGCGCCGATCATCACGGCGACGATCATGAGATGGATGACGATGACAACGGTCTGCATAGTGCCCTTCCGTCACAAGCGGGCGGCGCCTGACGTCGGCCGATCGCGCTTCGCGGGTTTTCCTGAAGTTGCGCGGTGTTACACGATCGGAAGGGGCATTGCCACCCCCGATCGGGTCCGGGTCAGCGCTTTGGACTTAGCTAGGGGCAGCCCTTGGCGATCGCAAGGAAATCGGCCGCCTTCAGGCTGGCGCCGCCGACCAGGGCTCCGTTGACGTTCTTCACGGCCATCAGCTCGGCCGCATTCGAGGGCTTGACCGAGCCGCCGTAGAGGATGCGCATCCGGCTACCTTCGGCGTTGAACCTGACGGTCAGGAGTTCCCGGATAAACCCATGAATCTGCTCGACATCCTTGGCCGTGGGGGTCAGGCCGGTGCCGATTGCCCAGACCGGCTCATAGGCCACGACGAGATTCGCGGCGGTCGAGCCGTCCGGCAGCGAGCCGGCGAGCTGCCCGCGCAGAATCTCCAGGGTCTGACCGGCGTCGCGCTGGCCCTGGGTTTCGCCGACGCAGACGATCGCTGTCGCCCCGGCGCGCCAGGCCGCTTCAGCCTTCTGGCGGATCAGGGCATCGCCCTCGCCGTGATCGGCGCGGCGCTCGGAATGGCCGACGATGACGGCGCTCGCCCCCGCATCCACCAGCATTTCGGCGGCAATATCGCCGGTATGCGCGCCGGAGGCCTTGGGATGGCAATCCTGGGCCCCGACCGCGACCTTCTTGCCGCGCGCCTTCTCGGCGAAGGCGGCAATCAGGGTCGCGGGCGGGCAGACCAGCAGGTCGGCCTTGCCGGTCACCTCGGCCGCACCGTCGAGCATGGCCTCGAACTCGGCAGACTGGGCCTTCAGGCCGTTCATCTTCCAATTGCCGGCGATCAGGGGGCGGATGGCGTCGGTCATGTCGATTCCCAGCAAAATGAGGTTTGTGCATGCGCTAGCAGAGGACCTGCCGCAGTTCCAGAGACCAGAGGCTTTTCACCGCAGCCGTAAGCGGTCCCCGGACCTGAGGTTGCGGGGGGAAAGCCGCCACTTTATGATGATGGATCAATTTGGTGACGCGCTTTTGCGGAATCTGCATTAAGACGCGCTCCCGTTCCCCTCCTGCTCAGACAAGTTGGACCAAATGCTTCGAGGAATGCGCAAGGCCTCATCAAACTGGCTCGGCAAGACCATTATGGCCGTGGTGATGGGCGTGTTGATCATCAGTTTCGGCATTTGGGGCATCGCCGACATCTTCAAAGGCTTCGGGCAGTCCACGGTCGCCAAGATCGGCCGCACCGAGATTTCGCTGAACGAGTTCCGCCAGATCTACACCGACCGCCTGCAGCAGATCGGCCGTCAGATCGGCCGTCCGCTGACGCCCGACCAGGCGCGCGCCTTCGGCCTCGACCGCCAGGTGCTGCAGCAGACCATCGCGGAAGCTGCCCTCGACGAGGAGGCGCGCCGGCTCGGGCTCGGTCAGTCCGATGACCAGATCCGCCAGCTCATCATGAACGACCCCAACTTCAAGGGTGTCGGCGGCAATTTCGATGCGAACCGCTTCCAGGCCATGATCCGCAATTTCGGCTATACCGAGCAGCGCTACGTGGCCGAGCAGCGCAAGGTGTCGCTGCGCCGGCAGATCACCGGCACGATCGGGGCCGGCCTCGAGCCGTCGAAGGCCATTATCGACGTGCTGACGCGCTACCAGAACGAGCAGCGCGCCATTGAATTCGTCAGACTCGATGCCGCCCAGTCGGGCCAGATCGACGCGCCCTCGCCCGAGGCGCTCGCGGCCTATTTCGAGGAACACAAGGTTCAGTTCCGCGCGCCCGAATATCGCAAGATCGCCTTCGTGGTGGTCTCGCCGGAAGAGATCGGCAAGTGGAGCGAGGTGTCGGACGAGGACGCCAGGAAGGTGTTCGAGCAGCGCAAGGACCGGCTCGGCACGCCGGAGAAGCGCCAGATCCAGCAGATCGTCTTCCCCAACGCCGCGGAAGCGCAGGCCGCCCGGGAGCGTCTCGTCGGCGGCATGTCGTTCGAGGACCTCGGCAAGGAACGCGGACTGAGCGCCTCCGATGTCGATCTTGGCCTCGTCACCAAATCTTCACTGGACGCCGTAGTCGGGGAAGCCGCGTTCGCGCTTCCCGCCGGCGAGATCAGCCAGCCGATCCAGGGCGCGCTCGGCACGTCCATCGTCAAGGTCGACAAGATCGAGCCGGGCAAGGAAGCGGACTACGCCAGCGCGGCCGGCGACATCAAGCGCGAGATCGCGACCGAGCGCGCGCGCGTCAAGGTCAATGATCTCCGCGACAAGATGGAAGACGAGCGCGGCGGCGGCGCCAGCGTGATCGAGGCGGCGCAGAAGCTCGGGCTCACCGCCGTGACCATCGAGGCTGTCGACCGCTCCGGCCGCGCCCCGAACGGCCAGCTGGTCGCCAGCATTCCGCAGGGCCTCGACGTGGTGTCGCAGGCCTTCAACACCGATGTCGGCGTCGACAACGATTCGATCTCGTTCAAGGGCGGCTATGTCTGGTACGACGTGCTCGCCATCACGCCCTCGCGCGACCGCAATCTCGACGAGGTCCGCGACCAGGTCGAGGCGCGCTGGCGCCAGGACCAGATCGCGACCAAGCTCAAGGCCAAGGCGACCGAGATGGTGAAGAAGCTCGAAGCGGGCGGCAAGCTCGCCGATGAGGCCTCCGCCATCGGCGCCAAGGTCGAGACCGCGACCGGCTTCAAGCGCGACGATACGCCAGCCGGCGTGCCCGCAGCGGTCGTGGCGGCCGCCTTCCGCACCGCCAAGGATGGCGTCGGACAGACGCCGGTGACCGGCGGCACCGAGGTCATCGTCTTCCGCGTCACCGACATCGTCGGTCCCGCGGTCGACGTGGCCTCCGACGCGGTCAAGAAGCTGAAGGAGAGCCTCGACCGCGCCCAGACCGAGGAGCAGGTCGCCTCCTACGTCAACAAGCTTGAAACCGACATCGGCACCACCATTAATCAGGCCGCCTTCGCGCAGGTGACCGGCGCGAACCAGTGAGTTGAAAGCACGCGATGGACGACCTGAAATCGATCATTGGAAAAGTGGCGACCGGCGCCAGCCTGTCGCGTGACGAAGCCGCTGCCGCCTTCGACGCCATGATGAGCGGCGAGGCCACGCCCTCGCAGATGGGCGGCCTGTTGATGGCGCTCAGGGTGCGCGGCGAAACCGTGGACGAGATCACCGGCGCGGTCGCGGCGATGCGCTCCAAGATGCTGACCGTGACGGCACCGCCGGACGCCGTCGACATCGTCGGCACCGGCGGCGACGGCTCCGGCTCGGTCAACGTCTCGACCTGCGCCTCCTTCATCGTCGCGGGCGCCGGCGTGCCGGTGGCCAAGCACGGCAACCGCGCCCTGTCGTCGCGCTCGGGCGCCGCCGACGTGCTGGCCTCGCTCGGCGTGAAGATCGACCTCAGGCCGGAGCAGGTCGGGCGCTGCGTGCGCGAATGCGGCATCGGCTTCATGTTCGCGCCCGCCCACCATCCTGCGATGAAGAACGTCGGCCCGACCCGGGTCGAGCTCGCGACGCGCACGATCTTCAACCTGCTCGGCCCCCTGTCCAATCCGGCCGGCGTGAAGCGGCAGATGGTCGGCGTCTTCTCCAGGCAATGGGTGCAGCCGCTGGCGCAGGTGCTCAAGAACCTCGGCTCCGAATCCGCCTGGGTGGTGCACGGCTCCGACGGTCTCGACGAGATCACCCTCACCGGCCCGACCTTCGTCTCCGCGCTCCACAACGGCGAGATCCGGAATTTCGAGGTGACGCCGGAAGACGCGGGCCTATTGCGCTGCGAGTCCGGCGCGCTGAAGGGTGGCGATGCGGACGCCAATGCGATCGCGCTGCAAAGCGTGCTCAATGGCAAGCCGAGCGCCTATCGCGACGTGGCCTTGATGAACGCCGCCGCCGCACTGGTCGTGGCCGGGCGCGCCAACGACCTCAAGGAGGGCGTTGCGATCGGCACCAAGTCTCTCGACAGCGGTGCGGCGAACATGCGCCTGAAGCACCTGGTCGCGGTCTCGAACGGCTGAGCCTGACATGTCGGACATCCTGACCAAGATCGAGACCTACAAGCGCGAAGAGATCGCAGCCGCCAAGCGCGCACAGCCGCTCGAGGCGATTGAGGCAAAGGCGAAGGCGCAAGGGGCTCCGCGCGGCTTCGTGCGCGCGATCAAGGCCAGGCACGCCAACGGCGACTACGCGCTGATCGCCGAGGTGAAGAAGGCCTCGCCCTCGAAGGGCCTGATCCGCGCCGATTTCGATCCGCCGCAGCTCGCCAAGGCCTATGAGGCGGGCGGCGCCGCCTGCCTGTCGGTGCTGACCGACACGCCCTCGTTCCAGGGCCATCTCGACTTCATGGTGGCGGCGCGCGCCGCAACGTCCCTGCCGGTGCTGCGCAAGGATTTCATGTTCGACACCTATCAGGTGGTCGAAGCCCGCGCGCACGGCGCCGATTGCATCCTGATCATCATGGCCGCGCTCGACGATGCCACCGCCGGGGATCTCGAGGACGCTGCGACTGCCTACGGCATGGACGTGCTGATCGAGATCCACGACCGCGCCGAGCTCGACCGGGCGCTGAAACTTCGTTCGCCGATGATCGGGGTCAACAACCGCAATCTTCGCACCTTCGAGACCACGCTCGCGACCAGCGAGGCCTTGGCGCCGCTGATCCCGGCGGACCGGCTGATGGTCGGCGAGAGCGGCATCTTCACGCCCGCCGATCTCGCCCGGCTCGAGCGCGTCGGCATGTCGACCTTCCTGGTCGGCGAGAGCCTGATGCGGCAGGCCGACGTCACCGCGGCGACGCGCACGCTGCTGGCGCGGCAGACGGGCGCGCGCGCGACCGGTACGCGCTGACATGGCGCGCAAGGCATCCGCGACCAGGCCGTCAAAGACCGGGACCTTGAAGACCGGGACCTTGAAGACCAAGGCCGGCCCCGCCCTCACCCATATCGGGGCCTCCGGCGAGGCGCGCATGGTCGACGTGTCGGACAAGCCGGCCACCGAGCGGCTCGCGGTCGCGGAAGGCCGCGTCGTCATGACCAAGGCGACGCTCGACCTGATCGTGTCAGGCAACGCCAAGAAGGGCGACGTGCTCGGCACCGCGCGCATCGCGGGCATCATGGCCGCCAAGCGCACCTCGGAGCTGATCCCGCTCTGCCATCCGCTCGCGCTGTCCAAGGTCATTATCGACATCGAGCCCGACGCAAAGCTGCCGGGCTGCCTCGTCCGCGCCAGCGTGAAGGTGACGGGACCGACCGGCGTGGAGATGGAGGCACTCACCGCGGTGTCGGTCGCCTGCCTCACCATCTACGACATGATCAAGGCGGTCGAGCGCGGGGTGCGCATCGAAGGCATCCATCTGGTCGAGAAGCTCGGCGGCAAGTCCGGGCATTACCGCGCCTGAAGCCCCCTCGTTTCGGCGACCCGGCGCTCCTGCAACGCGCATCGCTTGCTTTTGCGCGGGGCAATTCATGCTCCGTTAACCCCGCTTCCTAACTTCGCCTCCACATCGTCTCCGTAAACCAACGGGTGTTCTCAGGGCCATAAGTTGATCCTGAGGTGTGCGCGGCAATGATCAGCATGACGACGAGATTCGGCTTTCGCTTTTTTGACCAGGCCTTCGTGCGCAGCGGCCCGATCCGTTGGCTGGTGGCGGGCGGCACGCTGCTGATCGCGGCGATCGCGATAGGCTCGGTCCTGATGGCGCAGAATTTCCGCGAGCGGGCGCTGCGCAACTCCAGCCGCGAGCTGGAAAACACCGTGCTGATGCTTGCCCATCACTTCGACCAGCAATTGCAGGATTTCGCGGTCATCCAGAAAGACTTCGTCGATCACGCGCGTTCGATCGGCATCTCGAGCGTCGCAGACTTACGCGCGCGCCTCTCTGGTCAGGAGGTCCACCGCATGCTGCGTTCGAAGATCGAGGCGCTGCCCCATATCGGCGGCGTCAACATCATCGATGCCGAAGGCAACCTGATCAATTCATCGACGACGTGGCCGGCTCCCAAGGTCAACGTGGCCGACCGCGCCTATTTTCGCACCTTAGGTATGATCCCAATGCGCCCGACGTCTTGATCGAGCCATTGCACAGCCGCATCTCCGGTGCCTGGACCGTCTTGGTGGCCCGGAGGATCGTCGGGCCCAACGGCGAGTTCCTCGGTGTCGTCGGACGCGGCATCGAGCCCGCCAACTTCGAAAAGTTCTTCGCTACCGTCGCGCTCGGCGAAGGCGCGACGATCTCGATGCTGCATCGGGACGGCACGCTGCTCGCCCGCTATCCCCATTCCAGCGAATTGATGGGACGAAACTTCAAGACCGGTCAGTTCGAACACCAGCGGGTTTTCGGGCTCGATCATTTCGCCGGCCGTTTCACGAGCCCGATCGACGGCGACGATCGACTGATCTCCTCGCGCGCCCTGCCCCATTTCCCGATCCTGATGATGGCAACCACGACGCGTGCGGCGGCCCTGGCCGACTGGCGCGAGCAGATCGGCATGCTGGTCTCGGTCGCCGTGGCCTCCGCGCTCGCCATCGCAGGCTTGCTGATCGCGGTCGTGCGCAAGCTGCTGGAGCAGCACCGCGCCTCGCGCGAGCGGCTGACGCTGGAGAAGCAGCGGCTCGACCGCGCCGTCAACAACATGACGCAGGGTCTTCTGCTGTTCGACGCCGAGCGGCGGCTGGTGGTCTGCAACCAGCGCTACATCGAAATGTACGGATTGTCGGCCGAGATCGTGAAGCCCGGCTGCAGTTTTCACGACATCATCGCCCATCGCAAGGCAACCGGCTCCTTCGCAGGCGACGTCGGCGCTTACGTCGCGCGCGTGCTGAAGGGCGTCCATACGCGCAATTCCATGGTGGTCGATACCTCCGATGGCCGCTCGATTCACATCCTCAACGAGCCGCTGACGGACGGCGGCTGGGTGGCGACCCATGAGGACATCACCGAGCGCCGCCGCATCGAGGAGCGCATCACGCACCTTGCCCATTACGACGCGCTGACCGATCTGCCCAACCGTGCCATGTTCCACGAGCATCTGCGCAACGAGCTGGCCACGGTCGGCAACGGCGAAGAGATCGCGGTGCATTACATCGACATCGACGAGTTCAAGGGCGTCAACGACGCGCTCGGCCATCTCGTCGGCGACGAATTGTTGAAATCGGTTGCGGCAAGCCTGCGCCGCTGTGCGGGCCCGGCGGATTTCGTGGCGCGGCTCGGCGGCGACGAATTCGCCGTCGTCCAGAGCGCGGTGACGTCGCGAGACCAGGTCGACGAGCTCGTCGCGCGGATGTACGCGACCATCCGCGCGCCGTTCGACTGCATGGGCCATCATCTCACCACCGACGCCAGCATCGGCATCGCGCTCGCGCCGGAACACGGCACGGTGCTCGACCAGATCCTCAAGAACGCGGACATGGCGATGTACGCCGCCAAGTCCGCCGGACGCCGCACCTATCGCTTCTTCGAGCCGGAGATGGATGCCAAGGTGCGCGAGCGCCGGCAGCTCGAGAGCGACCTGCGCCACGCCATCGCTCATGGCGGCCTCGAGGTCTATTACCAGCCCTGCCTCAGCCTGAAGGACGATCGCGTCACCGGCTGCGAGGCCCTGGTGCGCTGGCGCCATCCCGAGCGCGGCATGGTCTCGCCGGCGGAGTTCATCCCGATCGCCGAAGACACCGGCCTGATCAGCGAGGTCGGCGAATGGGTGCTGGCGACCGCCTGCCGGGACGCCGTGAACTGGCCCGACGACATCCGCCTCGCGGTCAACGTCTCGCCGGTGCAATTCAAGAGCGGCACCCTGGCACTGAAGATCATGGCGGCGCTCGCTGCTTCGAACCTGCCGGCGAGCCGGCTCGAGCTCGAGATCACCGAGGCGGTGCTGATCCGCGACGACGATGCCGCGCTCACGATCCTGCACCAGCTCCGCGCCATCGGCGTGCGCATCGCGCTTGACGATTTCGGCACCGGCTACTCGTCGCTGAGCTACCTGCACCGCTTCCCGTTCGACAAGATCAAGATCGACCGCTGTTTCGTCGACGACATCGCCGGTCCCGACGGCTCCGCCAGCATCGTCCAGGCCGTCGTCAATCTGGCGGCCGCGCGCCGCATGACCACCACGGCCGAGGGCGTCGAGACCGAGGAGCAGCAGCGCCTGCTGCGTGCGCTCGGCTGCTCCGAGATGCAGGGCTATCTGTTCAGCGCCGCCAAGCCCGCCGACAAGGTGCTGGAGCTGTTCGCGCTGCATCGCAGCCGGCTGGCCCAGCGCGAAGGCAGCGGCAGCCGCCGCCGCGAGGCGGGTTAGGTCGGACCTCGGTTATCGCCACAGCGGCATTCCCAGAAACTTTCCTCGAGGCATACAACACAGGTCTGCTCGAGCCGCTCTTTCAGCGCCTGCCTTGCGCGATGAAGACGAACGGTCAGGTTGTTCACCGTCACGCCCAGATCGGCGGCAACCAGTTCCCGCGGTTCGCCGCCAAGATCGACCCTTCTAATGACCTCGGCATGCTCCGGCTTCAGCAGGGACAGATGGACATGGAGACACTCGCAAACCACGCTATTCGCCGCGGCACCCTGGTCAGCCGCCAGACGATCGTTGAGTTCATGCGGGAACGGCATCTCCCGCGTCCTGCTTCTTGATACCTGGCGATGGAAGTCGGCGATGGTCGTCGCCAGAACCCTGCTGAGCCAGCCTCGAACCGAATCCGCGTCGCGAATGTCGCCAGACCGCTCCAGCGCGCGCAACATGAATGCCTGCAGCACCTCTTCCGCTTCGGCCCGACCGCCAACGCGTCGCTGCAGATAATCGCGCAGGCGATCGTAGCTGCCGACGAGCGCGGCACGAACGACCGTGTCCTGCACGTCCAGAGAACCTGCCGCCCGCACCGGCGGCCCCTCGTTCGGCGATTTCATGACTTATCGTCCTTGCGTGCCATTCGGCAGATCGCTTCGTTGGAGCCAGGTTCGCCAGATCGCCCGCCAGCGCGATCGGCGGATACCGCCGCTCCCGAACAGAAGTCGTGAGAGATCGCCGCTCGGGTTGCTCGCGCGGCGGCTTCGCCTTGCCGCCAGCCAATGATCGCCCTGTCGACGTCCTTCCGCTCAACGCGTAGCGCCACGCGAGTCCCTGGCGCGACCACCATCATCCGCAGGGATGCACCCCGTCGCGGACGTGTCGATCGGCGCTCTGACCTGGAGCGGCGCAGTACGGTCTTCGGGAGCTAGCTCAGGCGATGGGGGGACGGTAGTGGCGGCGGAACGCGCCTTCGTGGGCGATCACGTCGGGCTGCGCTTCGCAGCGCGAGCGCTGGGACCCGAATTTCGCGATTCCAGGAGCTTGAGGCGACACGGCGCTGAAGCACAGCACCGAGCCGCAGCAGGCCGCATGTCGGTCGCCGTGCCCGTGGTCGTCGTCACAATCCCCCTCCATCGCAACGTCATGCGAATGCAACGCAGATCCGGCATAGATCTGATCGTGTGCATGCGCAGGCTGTTCGCACGGTATCGCCGTGACGGGGGAGATCGGGATCGCAAGAGACGGCGTCATCGACGCAAGCAGATAGGCGATGGCGACAAGCCATCCCCACCACCTTCGCCTTGGCCTTGTCGAGCCAATCATTCCTGCACCGCTACTTGCCCTGGAAGATATAACTCTGGTTGTGGCGTCGGCCAACAGAAAACGAGGAGCGGCCATGCAGGACGGACCTTTCACCACGTTCGTCCGGTGGAATTTTGGGCTTCGGCAAGGCATCGCCCGTCGGCGACCCATTGCAAGACGCATCACGAAATATTTTCGGGCGATGCTGTAATGTTGGAGACCCACAAGCGTCGCCCGCACCGGTCAATGGTGCTTCAGCCAGCCGACGCCCTTGATGTCGTTGAACGAGTCCGTCCTGTGGCACAGAAAGCATTGATCGACCGATGCATGCTCCTGTCCCGCGATCATCCGGTCCATCATGAAGTGGCCCATGTTGTGGCTCGGCGGCGCCGGATGGCATTGCGCGCAGTCCTTCGAGGTTGGCGAAGGATGCAGGAAACCCACAATTTTCCAGGACGCGAGCGCATGACAATTCGCGCATTCCCGCCCAAATAATTCGCGGTGCGGATCGCGGTTGCTGTGACAGCTTGCACAATTGAGCGCCGCCTTCTCCGGCTGCTCCGACTTTGGCAGGCCGAGAAACTCCCTCAGGTCCGCTGTCATTTGATCGGCCGCGGTCCGGCCGAACACCGTCTTGTCGGAGGCAGACATCGCGACTTGCAGCAGCGACGCATGGTTCATCCCTGTCGGCCGCATGCCGCCGGCATGTTCGCGATGACAGCCGGAGCATTGACCACCCGCCACGGCGTGGAACGCCGTCGATTGTTTGGCAAGATCGGCAGCTGAAGGCGCGTGGCAGGCGATACAGGCGGCCGCCTCGACGCCTTTGACCGGCGTATGGCAGCTCTCACAGCTGTTGGACAGAAATGCATGCTTCGCAGACAGCGGACCGGGACTTACGATCCGCGCCCATCCCGGTACGATCCCTGGACTGCCCCGAAACAGGGCGATCGACGCGGCCGCCGCACTTGCGACCGCCAGTGTCGCGACCACGACGTAGAGCGCCCCTCGGATCGTCACGCGAGCCACCGCAGCCCGTAATAGACCTCGCTCGCCACGTGGACCACGAGCAGCGCGTACATGACAATCGCGGCCACGACATGCAGTCCGATCCACTGCATGAAGACCTTCTTGACCGCCTCGCGCGAGCCGATCGCCGCTTCGACGTCGGAAATGCCATCGACGAGTTGCAGCAGCGGCACATCCTGCAACACTCGTGCATGCATGCCGGGCCCGTCTCGCTGATCCCGATCGGGCGACGACATCGCCGCTGCGGTGTGCTCATAGGCCGATCTCAAGGTCGCCAGATGCGACTGCTGCTGGCGAAGCTCCATTGCGGTTTGCGGCAGGTAGTAGCGGCCGACGAATCCGGTGATGACGACGATCAGCATGCTGGTCAGAAGGGCGATCCCAAGCGGACTCTGGAGTTTGTGCCCGGTGTGCAGCAGCGCGAGGAAGGCCGCGACGAGCCCGGCATAGGCATGAAACGCCAGGAGCGTCGACATCGATACGCATCGCGTGACGAGCGCCTTGAGCCTCGTGCTGTGGTTGATCAGGGGATAGGCGAGAAGAAGGATCATCAACGCGGCCGCACTCACCCCGAGGACAAAGCCGGCCAGGCTTCCGGCAAACCGGCTGTTGGAATGAAGCAGGAAAGCCGGCACCAGCAGCAACAGGGCAGCCAGAACGGCATCCGCGATCAGGCGCTCTCTCCCGTTCATCCGTCAGGCCTCGACAACCAGATCGCCGATGGATCTCGCCTGGCAGGCTAGGATGAGACCGTTCGCCTTGTCGTCCGCGGTCAGGGCGTCCTGAACCTCCATCGCGACGTTCCCTTGCAACAGATGGGTCTTGCAGAGCCCGCAGACCCCGGCCCTGCAGGAATAGTCGATCGCAACTCCGGCGCTCTCAGCGACCTCCAGGACGCTCTTGTCCGGCGGTAACGCCGCAATCTTGCCGGATCTCGTGAAGCGGATGGTTGCCGTTGCCGGGCCGATTGCCGCGGCCCCTTGGTTGCCGGCTTCATCTTCCGGCACCCCCGCCTCGGCGGCGACCTTGCCGGGCGGTGGAACGGCGCCGCGGGCCGGCCCGAAGGCTTCCGTCTTGATCCGCTCGCCCGGCACGCCGAGGCCGATCAGGGTTTTGCGGAGCGCCTCCATCATTCCGGGCGGACCGCACAGATGAACGCGCCGCTTCGCAAGGTCCGGCACGGCCTGCGTCAGGAATTCGGCTGTGATCTGCCCCTCGCGTCCCATCCAGGACGTGCCCGCCGCCCGCATCATCGTGGCCGCGACGTGCAGATTGTTCATCCTGCGCTGGAGATATTCCAGCTCGTCGCGGAAGATGAATTGCTCCGTCGTCTGCGCGCCATAGACGAGGTAGATCTGGCCGGGCCATGCGATGTCCGAGAGATACCGGATCGCCGCCATCAGCGGCGTGATACCGACGCCGCCGCCAATCAGGACGACGCTGTCGGCCTCCGTCCCCGTGAACGTAAAGGCGCCGGACGGGCCTGCGACCTCGACGAGGTCCCTCTCCTTCAAGCGGCCATGCATGTAGTCGGACAGCAGCCCGCCTTCTTGGCGCTTGATCGTGGTCTCGACATAGGCGGTCTGGGCGGCGGACGAGGCGATCGTGTAGGAGCGCCTGACTGTCTGTCCGCCAATCTCGATGGCGTAGGTCAGGAACTGCCCGGGCAGGAACGTAAACGGGATCGCACCACCCTCCGCTGCCTGCAGACGGAAGGTCTTCACATCAGGCGTCTCCTGATAGATCGCACAGATTCTCAGCTTGCCTTTCCAGGGGCCGCTCGCCGCCCCGCGCTGCGGTCGGCGGTCCGGATCCCGGGAGAGTGTCGTTCCGTCCCTGTCGTTCGGCGGGCCGGCGGTCGGCGTGGCCACGAGTCGCGTGGCAGCGACCGGAGCGACCGCCGCGCGCGCCAGTCGGTCGACGAGCGCGTTCGCCCGGCGCATGCGCGCGAGATAGATCGCAAGCATTCCCACGGAGAACAGCACCAGCAGCGCCATGGTGGTGACGTGAAACCAGGAGATTGCCGTCGCGCCGTCATCGGCATCCATGGCGCTTCGAGCAGGCAGCAGGTTCATTTGCGACTTGAACCAGGCCTGCGCGATCTGCTGCGGCGGTTTGCCTTCGTGAAGCGAACGCAGGGCGATCACACCGCTCTGGACCTCGTTCAGGGATTCGCGAAGCCGACGCGAGGCCTGATCCGCGGCAACGATGTCGCCCCCGGCGACCGCGTGCCGCAGGTCCATTTCAGCACTCGCCAGGCGATCGGCCTCAGCGCTGATCCGCGCGCGCGCCTGGCCCTCAAGACTGCTCCTCTGCTCGGCGGACAGCGCCGGCATGTCCATCAATGCCGGATAGAACGCCTTCCGCGGCCGGCCCATCATGCCGTCCATTCCATCCATCATGCCCGCCGCGGCAGCGCCAGGCGGCGCGCCCGCCGCATGACCCTCGCTTGAACCGGCTGATCCATCCGGCTTCGGCCTCGCTTCTCCGCCGGTTCCGGCGGGATGGTGGGCGGCGTGATCGCCCTCTGCCTCCGCGACCTGCCAGCGCTGGGCGAACCGACCGGCGGCGTGCGGCAAGCCGCGGCCGACGTCCGAGGCAGGCGCAGCAATCGCGAAGGGCTGGCTCGCCAGGATGGCAAGCGCAAACAGGCCGGAGCGACATCGAAAGGACGAACCGAACATGATGTTGCGTTCACGTCAGGGTCAGAACGATGCGATCAGCGGCAACAGGATCGTATCCGCGGTCTGCCTCTGGCTCTCGTTCAGCGACACGTAGAGCCGCGTGAAGGCCAAGCGAGCCGATTTGATCGCCTCCAGACGCTCCGACAAGTGCCGCTCGTAGTGCTCCAGGCGATCGGAGCCTCCCAACCTGTCGTCCATGGCGAGCATCTTGCGCGCTTCGAGCAGATGCTGCCGGCTCGACCGCAGGGCGTCTGCGACATTGCTCCAATCGGCGGCCTGCTTGTCACTGATCTGCAGCTCCGCTTTCAGAAAGGCAATGCGCCCTTCGAGCCGCTCTGTCACGTCCGCCGGGCCGCTCGTCGCACCGCCTCCGGCGGGCGGACTCATCTGGCCACGCATCATCTTCTCCATCATCTGCATCATGGGCATCATGCCGGAATTTTCCCGACAGCCGGCGCCCTGGCAGTCCCGCATCTGGCCTTGCGGCGGCATCTTCATCTTGTCGTCGTTCATTCGGCCGCCACTCATGTTCGGCTGCCCCGCAGGTTCGCCGGTGTTCATCTTGCCGCTCGAATCCGAGGAAGCAGGCATCTTCGACATCTTGTCGTCATCCATCATCGCGATCTGGCCAAAGCCGGCGGCGATTGCAGGCGACAGCCCAACCGGGGCCAGCAGGAGCACGGCGAAGGCGGCTGCTTTTACGAAGACATGTCTCGGACGGTTCATGGTCATTCTCCTGGTTTGATTTGGATGGTGATCCGATCGTCGAGGTCGACGATCGAGCGGTGCAGTGCTGCGCGGGTCAGGCGTCATAGACGCGAAGCGGCCGCGGCTCTTACGCGCGCAAACGCCACGCAGCTTGACGGTCTCTTCCGTTAAGATCAGCCCGGACCTCTTCATCCGCTCGCCTCCTCGCCGGTGAAGCGAGTCCTGTCGACGTCTTTCGACCAGGTTCGGTAGTAGGCCACGATCGTCATGATCCAGAGGCCGGCGGCACCGACCAGCAGCTGGGCCAAAAGTCCTTCGGATCCGGATTCGAGCACGAAATGGGCGACGAACGACAGAAAGAGGCCGACGCAGAACACCGACAACGACTGCTGACCACATCGGATCAGAGGCTGGAGCAACGGCGACCTGAGGCCTGGCCAGTCGATCGGAATGAGCGAAACGACGATGAATACCAGGCTCGCCAGATGTATGACGCGATAAGGTCCCAGATTAGTCTTGTCGTTCGGAATGAAGACGGCGGCGAGCGCTTCAGGGACGCGGTCCCGCAATTCCGGAATGTGCTCGGCCAGCGTCATCGCGAGCGCAAAGGCCAGGAAGCTGGCGCTCAGGGCAAGCAGCATGCGGGACGACAGCAGCCAGCGGCAGGCCGCCGCTCCTCCCAGGGCCAGCCAGGCCCCGAACACGAAGAGCAGCTGCCAGGTGAACGGATTGAAATACCAGACCCCAGCCGGATAGGCCGGCAGATTCCACTCGCAATGACGGGCCGCAAGATAGAGTCCGAGCGAGCCGATCATCACCGCGTTGGGCCAGCGCAGCATGAACCAGAGCACGACGGGAAACGCGGCCATCAGCACGATGTAGAGCGGCAGAACGTCGAGATTGAGCGGCTTGAACTTGAGGATCAGACCCTGGGAGAGCGTCTCGACGGGAAAGTTCATCAACGGCGCGACGTTGAACTGATCCATCAGATGAAGATCGTCGAAGCTGTGCGCGATGTAGTGCACGGCCGTGAGATAGACCAGGAACAGCAGCAGGTGAGCGACATAGAGCTGCCACACCCGCCGCAGCAGCCGGGTTGCGCCGATCACGAAGCCGCGTTCCATCATCATCGAGCCGAACACCAAGGTCGCGGTGTATCCGGAGATCAGCACGAACAGATCGGCGCCATCGCTGAAGCCGTAGTTTCGCGTCGTGAACCAGGCGAGCGCCGTGTCCGGAATGTGTCCGAGGAAGATCAGCCAGTTCGCCAGACCGCGGAACAGGTCCAGGCGTACATCGCGCCGCGGCTTGACCAGCACCGATCTGATCGTGATCGTCTCCCACAACAGCCGACGCAGGAGAAACGCTGCTCGTGACGGCCGACCAGGCGCGTGGATAGTCTCGTCAGTCAAAGGCTCGTTCTCCATCTCCGCGGCCGACCTCTTTCGGATCGCGATCATGTCGCCGCTCATTCGCGCCGGCACGCTAGGTTGCGTCATTGATGCGGGTTTGACGGACATCAAACTCGCTCGCCGCACCAGCCAAATCTTTTTGTAGCTCGATCGCGTAATGAATCGCCGCGGCTGTCGTCACCGCCCGGAAGAGTCATCGGCCACGACATCTCTCATCCGGCTCGCGGCATGACCGACGACTTTGCCTGCGGCCCGCAATCCCGCGCTGCGCGCCGAATTTTTTTCTGTAAGAAGATCGACGTTTCTCGTCGCCTGCAGCAACGCGACGATCCACGCAACGGCGCACGCGAGTGCGCGCGTCGACATTTGATCTTGCTCAACTTACACAATCACGCGGCGGGTTTGGTTGCAGCTCGATCGAGCCACCGGGACTTGATTGACACCGACTCGACGATATCAACAGGAGAAACCAGAATGAGTCACCGCAAGCTGATCGCCGCCGCCGCGATCATGTCGTTCGTCGCGCTGCCTGCCACGGCGCAGACGAGCAAGACCGACGACAAGAACGGCCATCACTATTTGGGCGGACCGAAGACCGAGACTCCGCACCACATGGGCAAGAAGGACACCGACGGCACATCGGCCGGCGGATCCGGCGGCAGCCACCATTACGGCGGCGGACCGAAGACCGAGGTCCCGCACCACGTGGGTCCGAAGAAGCAGCAATGACCATCGCGCGGCAATCTCGCGTCTTGCCGTGGCCATGACGCCGAACCGAAACAGCGTCACAAAAGAATTCGCCCGGGAATGGCCATCCACTCCCGGGCGATTTCGTAGATGAAGAGGCGTAGAGAGTTTAGTTCGGCACCGTACCCTTCGGCCCGGGCTTCGCCGCAACCGCGTTCGCGGTGACGCCGTGCAGGAAGTCGTAGGCCGCATGCAGAGCCTTGTCGTCCTTCTCTTCCGGCGGGACGTAAGACTGCGATCCGGTCTGCTCGCCACCCTCGCCGGCCGACAGATGTCCGCGCATCTGGGACTCCGCCATGGTGTCCATGCGGCCCTTCAGCTCGGGCGGCACGTCCTGCAGGATCTCGATGTCGGGGGCGATGCCCTGGGCCTGGATCGAGCGGCCCGACGGCGTGTAATAGCGCGCCGTGGTCAGCGCCAGCGCGCCATTGCCGGACCCGAGCGGAATGATCGTCTGCACCGAGCCCTTTCCGAACGAGCGCGTGCCGATGATCGTGGCACGCTTGTGGTCATGCAGCGCGCCGGCCACGATCTCCGAGGCCGAGGCCGAGCCGCCATTGACCAGCACCACCAGCGGCTTGCCCTTGGTGAGGTCGCCGCCATGGGCGGTGAAGCGTTGGGTCTCTTCGGGAGAGCGGCCACGGGTCGAAACGACCTCGCCGCGTTGCAGGAACGCGCTCGACACCGACACGGCCTGATCGAGCAATCCGCCCGGATTGTTGCGCAGGTCGACGACGTAGCCGGTGAGCTTCTCCGGCTGGACCTGTTTGGAGATCGACGCGATCGCCTTCTTCAGGCCGTCGGTGGTCTGCTCATTGAACGAGGTGATGCGGATATAGCCGATGTCGCCGCTCTCGACATGGAAGCGCACCGGGCGCACATGGATGATCTCGCGCGTGATCGCGACGTCGAGCGGCGCGTCCGCGCCCTTGCGCAGGATGGTGAGCTTGGTCTTGGTGTCGACCGGGCCCTTCATCTTGTTGACGGCCTGCTCGAGCGTCATGCCCTGCACGGCCTCGCCGTCGATCTTGCTGATGAGGTCACCGGACATCAGGCCGGCCTTCGAGGCGGGCGTATCGTCGATCGGCGAGACCACCTTGACGAGGCCCTCTTCCATCGTGACCTCGATGCCGAGGCCGCCGAACTCGCCGGAAGTGGTCTCCTGCATCTCGGTCCAAGCCTTCGCGTTCATGTAGCGCGAATGCGGATCGAGCGAGGTCACCATGCCCGTGATCGCGCCCTCGACCAGCTTGGCATTGTCGGGCTTCTCGACATAGCTCGCCTTCACGCGCTCGAACACTTCGCCGAACAGGTTGAGCTGGGAATAGGCATCATTCGCGTTCGCTGTCGCCCGCGCCGCCCATACGCCGCCTTGGGGACTGGCTACCAGAAGGGTGAGACACGCTCCGGTGAGCGTGCCCAGAGGGAACAGCAGGGATTTCCGCATGGATGGGCTGGCCTTTTTGCTTTGGCGGTTCGCTTTAGGCTTGTCTGTCGAGACCTGGGAGGCGCCATGCAATTGGCGATCCAGCTCATTTCTCACAATACCATTCTGGTTTCTTCAAGGCCGGGATGCCACGCCGACGGGCACGCCGCAGAAATCGTTTCGCCCGGACCTAAACTTTTGGCAACGTTGCAGGACTTGCCCTGTCCACAAGCGGAATCATCGGCCGGCCCGCGCCTCGCAGCCATGCAATTTTAGGATAGTTTTGCAGGGCCGGACGGGTTAGGCGATGACATAAGAGTTCAAATTCTCGGGAGGATAACAATGAACGAAGCACCCGGCATCGGGGCGGAACGGAACGTCGAACTCGGCGCCAGCAACGAGCCGTTCCAGAACCTGCACGAATTCATCCGGAAAGCGCGGGCCAACCTCAACCAGAACGCCTGGGACTACATCGTCGGCGCCGCCGAAACCGAGACCACGATGCGCCGCAACCGCATGGCCCTGGACGAGATCGCCTTTCGCCCGCGCGTTTTGCGCGATGTCCGCAAGGTGGACGGCTCGGTTCAGCATTTCGGCCGCAAGATGCGCCTTCCGGTGGTGCTCGCGCCCGTCGGTGCGCTCGAAATCTTCGATCCGGATGGCGCGGCGAGCGTCGCACGCGGTGCCGGCAGCTTCGGTGCGGCGCACATGCTGAGCTCGGTGTCCGAACCGGGCCTGGAGGGCACTGCCGAGGCCGCGCCCGATGCGCTCCGGCTCTATCAGCTCTATGTCCGCGGCGACGACGCCTTCGTCGCGGATGTCGTCAGCCGAAGCGAGAAGAACGGCTATGCCGCCTTCTGCCTGACCGTCGACACCGCCCATTACAGCCGTCGCGAACGTGACATCGCCAAGCGCTACGTTCGCGAGAGCCGCCTGCGCGCCACCGGCGGCGATTTCCAGAAGGGCCTGGAGTGGCGGACCGTGAAGATGATCAAGGACAGGTTCAAGATCCCGCTGATCCTGAAGGGCATCGCCACCGCCGAGGACGCCCTGATCGCGGTCGATCACGGCGTCGAATGGATCTACGTCTCCAATCATGGCGGCCGCCAGCTCGACCATGGCCGCGGTGCCATGCATGTGTTGCCCGAGATCGTCGAGGCCGTGAAGGGCCGCGCCAAGATCATGGTCGACGGCGGCATCTGTCGCGGCACCGACATCGTCAAGGCGATTGCGGCAGGCGCAGATCTCGTCGGCATCGGCCGGCTGCAATGCTGGGCGCTGGCCGCCGCCGGCGAGGCCGGCATCACGCGGATGCTGGAGCTGCTGGAAGACGAGGTGCTGCGCTGCCTCGGCCTGTTGGGGGCCACGTCATTTGCCGAGATCGACAAATCCTGCCTGCATCCGGCGGCCGCCACCAACGCGCCGAGCGTGGTCAGCGCGTTCCCGCTGTTCGACCACGAGCCTTATCGGTACTAACCTTACGGATTCCTGCGACACTGAAGTGAAAAGGACGCAATGACATCGCTCTCTCCCGGCAGCGCGGATGCGCTTCTGTTCGATCTCGGGCGCGTGGTGCTCGACATCGACTTCTCCAAGGCGATCGCCTGTTGGGCGGGACATGCCGGCTGCCAGCCCGAAAGCCTCCTCGCGCGCTATGTGCGCGACGAGGCCTACCGGCTGCACGAGGTCGGCAAGATCAGCGACGCGGATTATTTCGCCTCGTTGCGCGCTTCGCTGGGAATCGGCATTTCGGACGCCCAGTTCCTGGAGGGCTGGAATGCGATCTTCGCCGGCGAAATGCCAGATATCGCCGAGCTGTTACCGCGTGCGGCTAAGCAGATGCCGCTCTACGCCTTCTCCAACACCAATCGGCCGCATGTCGACTATTTCTCGAAGGAATATGCCGATCTGCTCGGCCATTTCCGTGAGCTGTACCTGTCGTCCAGCATCGGCCTGCGCAAACCGGATGCCGACGCCTTCGACCATGTCGTCGCGGCGATCGGCGTGCCCGCCGGGCGCATCGTGTTCTTCGACGATCTCGAAGAGAATATCGAGGGCGCACGGGCGCGTGGCTTGACGGCCGTGCATGTGACGTCGCCCCGCGACGTCGGCAACGCCTTGAAGGCATTGGGCATCTAAGGTTGCGCTGCCTCCCCGGCGGTCGGCAGCCGGCCCGCGTCCGGAGCTAAGTTTGCAGGAAGTTTGGAACCTGATCACTTTGTGCATTTTTATACAGAGTTCCCGGAACGGAATACCCCTCTTCGGACTCATCAGTCCGTTGGGACTTCTACATCGGACTGATCGACGTGCTGGGCAAAACCTACCTCACCAAGCAAGCCTCTCTCCTGCTTGAATTCGCAAGAAACACCTCGGATTCCGAGCTTTCCGCCAAGCTGATCAGCAAGGCTGCGGACTTGAAATCGCAGGCCGATCCGCTCCCCGACAAGGACCAAGGCCCCAAGCCGCCCGACGTCGCTTGGAACGTCAGCCCGGACGGGCCGACCGGGAGTTGACCGATTCCGGCGTGGCGCTCGTGCTTGCCATGGCCATCTTCCATCCCGGTCTGTCTCGCATTCCGGATCATGCGCTTGGCGGACTTGCACTTGCTCCCCCGCCACGGAGATCACGCAGGATAGATCAGTCTGCGTGCTGCTTTGCCTTGCGCCTGCAGTCAGCTAGAACTCTCGCCGCCCATTGACCGATGTGCCGAGCAGGAGTTTCGCCCGTGGCCCTGATGCCGGTTTCCGACGCCCTTGCTGCGGTGCTGGCAGGTGCAGAGCCGCTGCCTGAACAGATGGTTTCGCTCGACGAAGCCTATCACCGCGTGCTGGCGCATGACCTCGCGGCACGGCGCACGCAGCCGCCGCAAGCGATGTCGGCGATGGACGGCTACGCGGTGCGCGCGGCCGATGCGGCAACGATCGATTCCCGGCTGACGGTGATCGGCGAGGTCGCAGCCGGCCGTCCCTTCGCCCGAACGGTCGGCGCCGGGGAAGCGGTGCGGATCTTCACCGGCGGCGTCGTCCCTGATGGTGCGGACGCGGTCGTGATCCAGGAGGACACCGTCACAGAAGGCAACAGCGTCACCATCAAGGAAGCCGCGATCACCGGACGGCACATCCGTCCCGCCGGCGTCGATTTCCGCGAGGGTGACGTGCTCCTGCGCAAGGGAACCCGCCTGACGGAGCGCGATCTCGCGCTCGCCGCGGCGATGAATCACCCGCACCTCGCCGTCTGCCGCCGTCCCAAGGTTGCGATCCTCGCCACCGGCGACGAACTGGTGAGGCCGGGCACCGCCCCCGGGCACGGCCAGATCGTCTATTCCAACGGCTACGCCCTGCACGCGCTCGCCCGCAGCGAGGGTGCCGAGACCATCGACCTCGGGGTCGCCGCCGACACGCTGGAGGCCACCTCCGCCGGGATCCGCCGCGCCCGCGAGAGCGGTGCTGACATCCTGGTCACGACCGGCGGCGCGTCGGTCGGCGACCATGACCTGGTCCAGCAGGCGCTGCTGGGCGAAGGCATCTCGATGGCGTTCTGGAAGATCGCGATACGACCCGGCAAGCCGATGATGCACGGACGGCTCGGCGCGATGCGCGTGATCGGCCTGCCCGGCAATCCCGTGTCGTCTTATGTGTGCGCGTTCCTGTTCATGGTGCCGTTGATTCGCGCCTTGTCGGGCCGATCAGCGATTCATCATCGCCGCGAGCGCGCCGTGCTGGGTCGCGACCTCGGTGCCAACGACCAGCGCGAGGATTATCTGCGCGCGCGCCTGGAGCTGCGCGACGATGGTACGCAAGTCGCCATTCCCGTCAGCCATCAGGATTCCTCCCTGCTTGCAAATCTTGCTGCGGCACAGGTACTTCTCGTGCGCGCACCGTTCGCGCCGAAGGCCGAGGCCGGCAGCCCCTGCGAGGTGCTGCGGCTCCCCGTCTGAGTCCACGGCCACACGCATTCCGCGAGTTTGCCGCCGTTCACGGTAAATTAAGCAGTTGCGGAACATGTATCGAACATATAGTGTCCGTTCATGATTTGTTTCGAGCATGCAGCGGCTTATCGCCGAACTCATCGTCTCGGAATCGAACGACGTCAACCGGGGGACTTTGGTCGAGATGTTAACGCGCAAACAATACGAGCTTCTGAGGTTCATCAGCGAACGTTTGAAGGAAAGCGGCGTGCCGCCCTCCTTCGACGAGATGAAGGATGCGCTCGACCTGCGCTCGAAGTCGGGCATCCACCGCCTCATCACCGCGCTCGAGGAGCGTGGCTTCATCCGTCGCCTGCCTAACCGCGCACGCGCCATCGAAGTGATCAAGCTGCCGGAGCTCCAGGCTGCCGCCGGCGCCCGGCGCGGCTTCACGCCGAGCGTTATCGAGGGCAATCTCGGCAAGGTCCGCACGAGCTCCAGCCCGTCCATGGACGAGGGCGAGCGGCCCGTTGCAGTCCCCGTGATGGGCCGTATCGCGGCCGGCACGCCGATCGAGGCGTTGCAGACCCGCAGCCACACCATCAGCGTGCCGCCCGACATGCTCGGCGCGGGCGAGCACTACGCACTCGAGGTCCGCGGCGATTCCATGGTCGAAGCCGGTATCCTCGACGGCGACATGGCGCTGATCCAGCGCAACGAGAGCGCCGATACCGGCGACATCGTGGTGGCGCTGATCGACGACGAGGAGGCCACGCTCAAGCGCTTCCGCCGCCGCGGCGCCTCGATCGCACTCGAGCCCGCCAATGCCGCTTATGAGGTGCGCATCCTGCCGCCGAACCGGGTGAAGATTCAGGGCAAGCTGATCGGGCTTTACCGGAAGTACTGATTCCGGAAGGACTCGGTCCGGAATATATTTTGGCGTCTGCGTGCGCCCTTCGGTCGGCAGCGCCGATCAGAGATTGGAGCGGATGAATGTCCGCTCCGGCTGGATCGTCTTTCTGGTTCTGCACAGATGATCCGGCCCCTCCTCCCCGGCGACATTCTCGGTCGGACCCCGCGCGAAGCAACATCGCTTCACGGCCGTTCGGGTTCGAGAGGACAGCCGAGCGCCAGATCGGTTGGTGCAGCCGTCGCGACGCTGATCGCGGCATCGGCACGCTTGCCACGCAATCGCATCAGAATCTCTGCAACAACACGGCAGTGCACGGGCAAGTCCGCAACCCCGCAATACAAGCGTGCAGGCATCGCAATCGAGCTGGCGACACCTTGGCAGTCGTAGATGCGCGCCGGCCAAATGCACGGGACCCGGCTTTGTTCCTATCGACTTCGGGAAAGTTAATGTGATCGCCCCTCGCGAATCGCAGCCGCAGATTCGCCTATAACCGAGCAGAGCGTTGCATGCTCTACTTCGAGGCCTGCGCCTCCAAGTGAGGCGCGGGTCGCTATCTTCGCATGAGGAGCACCCGATGTGTGACTACAGCCTGCATGCTATCGCGACGCGCCCCGCTGAGGTCGGCGAGACGATCGTCACGACAACCTTCCGCGGCACCTCGACACGCGGCTTCGCCTCCGAAGCCGATCTCTCCGTTGCGGTCTGCCTGCTGCCGGGGACGGAGCTCGCCTTCGCCGACAACGTCCGTTACGACAACCGCTGGATCTGGACGCGCACCGTCAACTCCCGCGTCGGCAAGTTCGGCAAGATCGATCCGCACATTCCCGATCGCCATCACGACGCGATCGAATTTCCGGACGGCAAATACGTGCTGGTGACTCAACTGGTCGAAGGCCAGCGCGCAACCGTGCTGCAGCTGCCGGTGACGCAGCCGGTCGGCGAGCGCGAGAACAAGCCGCAGATCATCGCAGACAGTCGGCCGCCGGTCACGCGCCTGCCGATCGGCTGATAGAAGCTCAGTCCTCGGCCTGAAGATCGGCCTCCGACGGCGTTGCGTCGCGGACGCGTGGAGCTGCCGACCGTGGCATGAGGGTCATGTCAGAATCTCCCTCGCCGGCTGCCGCCGGCGACCAGGGGCGGCTTGCACCTCTCGCCTTCACCGCCTGAACCGCAAATCCGTCGCCATGCCGTGTCAGCGCCAGCGCGCCCTGGCGAGCGAGCCGCTGCCGATCCACCACCATCGCCGCGCAATCGGGCGGCGCGGGCCGTGACGTCACCACCAGCGCGGCGCGGCTGCAATCGTCCGCCAGCGCGTCGATGCGCAAGGCCAGCGCGACCAGGCGTCCATCAGCGAGCGGCGTCAGGCAACCGGCCTCGTCGCACGACACGCCCTCGGCCAGCGCACTGCTGCCGGCCTCGCGCGGATCGGCGTCGGCCGCCAGCCACTCCTTCAGCAGGAAACCGTCCTTGCCCGCCCTGATCAGGTGCAGACGCCCGTCCCCGCCCCGCACCGCAACGCTCGCGCCGTCGCCGGCAATCAGGACATCAGGCTGCCGTACCGACAGGCCCCAGGCGATGGAAGCCAGCAGCACCACGGCACCGCACCACCGCAAGGGCGTGCGCAACAATCCCATCACGATGATGCCGAGGCTCGCGGCGATCAGCGGCGCGATACCGAACGCCGGGATGCGGCCGACCGCGCCCGGCAGTGCCGCCACCCAGCGCGAGACCGCGACCATCCAGTCGATGCCCAGTCCCATCAGCCACCAGAACACGCTATCGAGCCCGAAGGGCGCGGCCAGCAATCCCAACAGCCCCGCCGGCATCACCAACGCCGAGACCACCGGCATCGCACCGAGATTGGCGAGCACGCCATAGGGCGTGACGCGATGGAAATGGAAGGCGGCATAGGGCGTGGTCGCAAGCCCCGCGATCAGCGAGGCCAGGAACAGCATCGCGATCTCGCGGCCGCCCCACAGCGCGACGCGTGCAGTCGCCGAATGATCGGGCGAGGCCAGCAGGTTCGGCATGCCGCTCTGTACCAGCGCCACCAGCCCGAGCGTTGCCGCAAACGACATCTGGAAGCTCGGATGCACCAGCGCCTCCGGCGCAACCGCAAGCACGATCAGCGCCGCCACCGCCAGCGTACGGAAGGTGATGGCGCGGCGATCGACCATCACCGCGATGAGCACCACCGCCGTCATGAAGAACGACCGTTGCGTTGCGACCTCGGCGCCCGAGAGCAACAGATAGAACGCGGCCGCCACCAATGCTGCGGCCGCCGACCATTTCTTGATGGCGAAGCCGACGGCCAGGCCCGGGATCAACGCCAGCAGCGCGCGCACCGCGAAGAAGACCACGCCCGCGACCACCGCCATGTGATAGCCGGAGATCGGTCAAGTAGAGATTTGCTGTAGGAAAAACAGCGCCTTAGGATGCTTTTGCTTCCAAAGATTTGGGCGTGGGAAGCACATTGTATTTGCCAACGCAAGCGGTCCACCTCGTCCCGGTAATTGCCCGCCAGCTCAAGCAGGCCGGCGCGCTCCTCCGGCATCGTCACTTTGCGGCTCATTTCCGGCAGATGCGCTCATGCGCACGAGCGCGTCGATGTCATGCTGATGCCTTGCCGTGCCGTATCGGCCTGGAGGCTCTCTGGCTCGCGGAACGTCAAGAGCGAACGGCGCCTTAGAATATCGATGCTAGACCGGGCCGGCTTGATCTGTGAATAGCGGGGCGAACCTCCACAATCACCGGTAGGTTACCAAGCTACGTGTCACCATTGGTGATCCCGAATCGGCAGAGTTTTCGGAGCGCCCCTTGACCAGCGACAAGCCTTCCGCACCCCGCGTTTTCATTTCCTACAGTTGGTCCTCACCGGAGCACCAGGAATGGGTTATCGATCTCGCCTCTCAGCTCGTGGAGAGCGGCGTCGACGTCATTCTCGACAAGTGGCACCTCAGAGAAGGGAACGACGCATACAAATTCATGGAATCGATGGTCACTGACCCCGCGGTCAAAAAGGTCATCATTGTCTGTGACAAGAAGTACGCTGAGAAGGCGGACAGCCGGAAGGGCGGTGTCGGGGCAGAATCACAAATCATGTCCCCCGAAATCTACAAAAAGGCTGATCAAAGCAAGTTTTCAGCGATCGTCTCTGAAGTTGATGAGAATGGCGAGCCCTACCTACCGAAGTTTCTGGGGTCGCGCATCTACATCGACATGACACCGTCCCTTTACGGCACAAACTTTGAGCAACTGCTCCGTTGGATCTACGACAAACCGCTGTACGTGAAGCCGGCGCTGGGGGCGATGCCAGCCTTTCTATTGGAGGACAGCTCGCCGAGCCCGACGCGGTCTAAGGCACGTCAGTCGATCGAGATCATCCGCAAATCGGTAGGCAATCCCGCTGCCTCCATGAATCTCTACTTGGACACGCTGGTCGACGTGTTGAAAACCGAATTCAAATTGGCGCCAAGTGCACCGGATGTTTTTCCGCAGGCGGTTCTCGACAACATTGAGCGCTTCCTGCCGTATCGTAACGAATACATCGAATTCATTGCGTCAGCCGCACCCAAGTCAGATCCGGATCTGATCAGGACGTTACAACGTTTCTTCGAGCGCATCATCCCTCTCATGGACAAGCCGGAAGACGTGCATTCCTGGCGGGAATGGGATTTCGACAACTACCTGTTCATCGTGCACGAGCTGTTTTTGTATACGCTTGCAGCGTTGCTGAAGTATGAGCGGTTCACCGACGCCTCGAATTTCATTGGGCAGCGCTTCTACGTTCCTGATGATCGCCGAGACGAGCCGATGAAAAGTTTCCAGATCATTCGGCGTTTCATGCGCAGCCTCGAGCGCAAGCAACAGGAACTCCGTCGAGTGTCGCTGCGTGCTGATCTTCTGGAGCAGCGAAGCCATATCGTAAGCACGATCAAGTTCACCGATGTGATGCTTGCTGATTTCGTGCTCTTCCTGCGGGCCGGCGTTGAAGGCGGGCGATGGTGGCCTGAGACTCTGCTGTACACGACGTTCCACTTTCGACCACCATTTGAACCCTTCGCGCGATCGCAATCGAAGGCCTACTTCAATCAGTTCTGCGTCGTGCTGGGGATCACCGATAAGAGCCAGCTGGAAGCCGTTGTGAATGACCTTTTGAAGGATGGGGCGCATTACCTGCCGAGATGGCAATTCGAGTCCTTGGATGTTCCCGCGCTTTCGAACTTAACTCGATTAGCGACGACGCCGTAGGAAAGGCCGCCGGCCCTGGAAAGAGCCGGCGCGCGCAGTCGATTAGGATTGCGGCCTTATGGCTCGTCAGCCGGGATTTCTTCAACATGGCAGGCCGCCAGCGTGAACCGCGGCACCGCCCACCACGACGCGCAGTAGCTCTCGCGCGTTCCGGGCCCCTAGGGATTGATAATTTGACTCCCGCCAGCGCGGCGCTTGGATGGCGCCATGCCCCGCCCTGCCCGCCGCCACACACCCACGCACGCCGACGGTCGACCGCTCAAGATCACCTTCGGCGAGATGCGCGGCATGGGCGTGCGCGGCGTCCTGGTCTATTGCCATTGCGGCCGTCACATTGCTCTCGACGCTGACCGTTGGGGCGATGAGGTGCGGCTGTCCGACATCGAGCCGCAGTTCATCTGTCAGGGCTGCGGAAGCCGCGGCGCTGACGTCCGCCCGAATTTCGATCGAGGCAACCCAAGGCTTGCGATAGTGGGCGGCCCCAGCCGGGGGCCTCGTTCATAGCTTCGCTAAAGACCGAATTTCTTCCAGTTTGGGCAGTAAGCTCGCAATTTCCTTGTTAATCGCTGTCGTATAGTTCGTGCGTGCCACATGCACCTTCGCAGCTACATCTAAGAAGGAAATTTTGTCCACGATCTTCTGTCTTTCGATCACCTTTTTCGTATCGGTGAGATCGGTGTCTTTAATCATCAAGAGAAGCGCTGTATCTGTGTTCAGTCTCTGTTCAAGCTCGACGATAGCCTCTTCGAAGTTCATGCGCGCTTCAAGCGCATTTCTAAATTGCCACCTCTTGGTGTCAGCAACGGCCCATTCATTTCGAAGGGCCCTAAGCCTATCCTTCGCGTCCTGGTATCGGGCGTGTAGAAGACCGGCCGCAATGATGTCGACTGGCCATTTCTGCCTGAACTCATCTATCATGGACGATGTGTGAGCGACCTCACCTAGCGCAAGGGCGAGACGCAGTTCGTCTTCGAGGGTGGTCGCAAGCCTATGAAGAACATCATAGCTCTGAATTGCAGCCTGTCTTTCCGCTATGATGCGCTGAGCTTCGATCTGTTTTTGAACTGCCCGCCAGGCGATAATCGCGGCGCTCAAGGTGACGAGTGCACCAACAACCGCACCAGAAAAGCCAAGCCAATCGGATACTTTCACCGGCTCTGGAGCCAAGAGGATGGGGATCCCGGCTGTCAGCAATAAGGTCAGGGCAGTGAACAGCACCAAGACTGCAATAGGTGTAAGACCAGGAAGATTGTTCGATTCCATTTGGCCTTGATGCCGCCAGACCGGCGGCACTGAAACAAGACGCCAGCGCCGCCGAAGTTGTGGAAAACTAACGTCGCAGCCGTCGGCGGTGCGTCATCAGCCGCCGCCGGTCGCACTTTCTGTGATCTCGACGCCGGCGCTTCATCTGCTCTTCCCGTATTGCGCGATCTTGCGGAGCGACAACCTCACAGTCCGGAGCACGTCGAATGCAAGCGATTGACCGCACCCGGAAGCGTGGGTGATCTCCATCGGAAGAATGCTGAAATTTCGCTCTAGGTAGAGCAAGAGGTCGATAAGCGCTGTCAGTTCGGTGGGCATAACTAAGAGCAGATTCCTCGCCGCCTCTCGCATTTCTTCATAAGCCTGGACCGCCTCCAGGTTGGCCTGGCCGATCTGGGCGACGGGCATGTTTTGCTCCGCCATCAACGCTGCCCGTAGGGCTGCCTGGGTATAGGCGTCGCGGGCCGCGACGTGCCGCTGGATATCCTGCAGCACCCACTGCCGATCGCGGGAAGCCTGCGTCGGGCCATCGTCGGCCGCAGCATTCGATGATGCGCGTGCGGCATTAGAGCCGCCGGGGAAACGGATAAGGTTGGACATGGTGGTCTCTCGGTTTCGGCCGATCAAAGCCGTCGCCGGTGACAGACCGGCAGCCGGGGGTTGATCACCAGCCGAGAAGACTGGTCGAGACGCTTTTAAGGGTTGCCCCTCTGGACAGCACGCTCGCCCCCGGCCAATATGGACGGGTTCGGAGCCGCGCCGCCAAGCGCGTCCGTTGAGAGCCTAAAAGGCTCGTCAGCCGCCGCCCAACGCTGCCAGGCGTCAGGGCAAATTCCTGCCAGGGAATGCGGCTCTATTCTCGGTCCGGGTGATCAAACCCAACTGCCAGTCCACCATGATTTGGTGAATTTTGTCTATCCCCTTTCGGGGCGCTTCGGCGCGCTGGAACGTTTGTTGACGCGGCGCGTCCTTAAGGCATCGATCCTGTTGTTTGAGGGTCGAGCGATGGACACAATAGTTGCCTATGCGATCTCGGCGTTTATCGTCGGCTTTGGCATTGGGATCTTCATTGCCGGTCTAAACTCCGGCGCGCCAGCTTTATGGGCCTGCGTCGCCCTGATACCCGTGCTAATCGGGCTCCTGAGCGCCTTCGGTCCCAAATAGCCAATCCATGCCCTTGCTTGCCCTGCTGGGGCGGTTGAGCTTCAATCCATTGTCGGCGCCGATCGTGCGGAACGGTAGCCGGCGTAGGCCGCCGGCACCGCATCGTGCGGCCTACAAGGGCTCAGTCCCAAAGGCCGCGGCTCACGTTGTCGCCCCTGGTGCTGGTGCCGTCCTCGAAGATGGCCTCGTCTAATGAAAGCAGCGGGCTTTCGCCGAACTTGGCGTACTTAGTGGGGAAGAGCTTATTGTGCGCAGCAACGTAGGATTTCACACGAGCTCGCACGTTCTCGCGCTTTAGGGCACCCGTCAGCAGGTCCTCAAAGATCGCGCCGACCACGTCGTCCTTGTCCGGGAAGCTCACCGGCAGCAGCGCACGGATCATGTAGTAGTCGTTGTTTTGCTCCCGCCTGATCTCGTTGTGGACGCGGGTCCACCGTGTGCGAAGGGCGCGCGATCGCGAGCCCTCGATAACTTTCGCGGCAAGTATATCTATCTCAGGATTTTCGCGCCTAGCGCGCTTGAAGGCGTGATGGGCAAGCAGTCGGGTCGGCTTGCCGGAAGCGGTCAAGGAACTGATGGTGGCGCCACGTTCGAGCTCTGCTTTCACCTTCACCATAATCTCGGGCTTAACCCGCCCACCCTCCTTATATCTCAGGAAGTGACACATGTTGCACTTCCGAATTACGCTGCCCTTGTCGAAGTTCAGGCGTTGATAGGTAGCGAAAGGATGTCCAAATTTACAGTGAGTTTTGATCCTGTTGTGCCCTTTCCCGAAATCTCCATTGATCTTCGAAATTCGCCACGCTTCTGCGGCCCACTCAGGATGCAATTCGCAATGCTTCTTGAAACGCGAATAGCTCACCAGCGACGGGCCAAATTCCTTCATGCCCGAGGTTAATTTGCGGATGGTGCTGCCCGCCTTAAGATTCGTCATGAATTCGTCGGCGAGCTCGGCCGGCATACCCGGAGGGGCACCACGCCATTTGAGACAGCCAGCACGATGGGCCTCGATCCAAGCTGGCTGCTGAGCATTTGCCATTTTCGCCTCCACCAAGCGCAGAATCGCGCCCGCGAAGGCGGCGCCTGAGTCGCGGCACGTCAAAGGCTCAATTCAGACAATCCACCGGCTGTGAATAGGTGGGACAAGCGCGAGATGTGCGGCGCACACTCGTTCGGCGTGTCATGCTGCGGCAAAGCCGAATCAATGGGTCTGCATATGGTCTCAGCTCCAGATGCCACGTTAAAGCGTTGGATCGCCGACTTCAGGATAGAGTCTTCACTCATCCTTTCGCCGGATCTCCCCGAGCTAAAGATCCGTTTACGGGATTGCGAATTGTCCATTCAGAACGCCGGCAAAAGCGACCTCCCGAGCGAAGCACTGGCGGCTCAGTTGATCGTTCACGCCATAGATATCAAAGAAGCTGAGGCGCTTGCTGACGCGCGGATCAGGGAAATTTTGGACACGCTAAGTTTCGCAACAAGTTGTTCGTTTCGGGCCTCGCGATTGCGTTTCCTTATGGATTGGACGCCGGGCTTAGAGGTTAGACAGGCCTATGTGTATGGAGGACAGGACGGCGGCACCGAAAGGTGGGCGGATCTTGCGCTCGATAACCTAACTACTACCGCTCAATTAGAGAGCTGTCATGGAATCGCACGGCTAAGAACGCCCATGCGTTGGTTCTCGGCCGGCGTCAGGGCAACATTTCCGGAAGATCAATTCCAATACTTCTGGTTCGTTCTCGAGTTGATCGCGGAGCTAACAAAGAGCACCGCCCGCGTGACCGACAAATGTCCACATTGCCGATCAGACTTATTCTGTCCGACCTGCAATTGCGTGCCGGAGCACAGGCCGTTTCAGAAGCAAGCAATCCAAGCATTGCTCGATCGTCTCAACGTGTCGCCTGACATGCAGCGCGACCTATTTTTTATCAGAAATGGTATAATGCACGGCCGAACTCGATCCGAAATCGAGGACGAAATTAAGGAGCGCGTCGCGGGGTTTGAGATCGCATATGCAGTCGACTTCATTTGGCAAACAGCTTTTGCCGCGATTTTTAATGCGCTCCAGCTCAAGCAAAGTCAGGTCGATCAATTGGTGCTCGGTTCGCCCGATACTGTGGTCCGGCACCAAGTGACCATGAAAGCTCACATGATGATGGGAACTCATGGCGATCCGAACGACCCGAAAATCGAAAACGTCGTCCTGCCAACGATAACCGCGATACGTGTAAACAAGCATGGTCAAGAGATAGATCCAGCCACTGGAGCCGTCATAGAGAGGAAATAATTTACGTCTCGCATCGGCCGTTGGGGCGTTTCGAACCGCTGCCGCTGCATTGCGGCGTAAGGGACAAAACCGTACCAGGATAACAACACTCCAGCTGTAGCGAAGGCCGCGCTCGCGTTCATTAATAGTCGTCGTGGATGGAACCGGACTTGATTGGAGAGCGGGTATGATAGACACCGACGAAGGGCCGCTACAATTCGACATTCCCGACCATGTGTTCGGACCAGAGCGAACGCTTTTGCAGGCTTTCAACCTTTGGTTCAATCCGGAGGTACACCGCAGAGTAACGGCAGGCACGCTCAAAATTCCATTTCACTTGCGGTGCGCTCAGGTGCTTTTTAGATCGAGGCAACCCCCGGAGGTACGGTTCAACGGCGAGATCAGCGGGGCGTTTGAGATAGAGACCACAAGGGCGGTCAAGGCTGGTGATCCCGTTTACTCATCCGACATCGCCAAATTTCAGCGGTACGAACTAGACCTTGCCGACGCCGACGCCGGCCATCTGACCGTTTATAAGCACGACGATGGAAAGTGGCAGATCTTCTTCGATTTCCAACAGAATAAACGAAGTGCCGCAGACTTGGTCGCATCGGCAGAGCAATTCGCGGCCACTGCAGAGTTTGCATTGTCGCAGGGTCTTCAAGGTCCCTTCATCGATAACTTATACAATTCGTCGGAATTGCTGGCCAGGGCAAGGCTGATCACAGCGGCCCACGAAGACGAGGTCAGAACTCATCGCACGGTCGGAGCCAAGATCAACTGGTGGTCAAAGCTTGGCAACGTTGACCGACGCTTTGTCGAGCTGTTCAATGAACTCTCGCGTGTAAGAGAGCAGGCCCGATACCGCGCCGCCGCGCCTGTACTGAAAATTGAGAATCCAATTGAGCGAGTTCGTGCCGAGATTGTTTCACTGCGAGACCGGTTATCGCGTTTTAGCGATGATCCGTAACGCGCCCCAGGTCCACATCACTGCGTGCCGAAACATGCGACTTCCCCGACAGCATACGATCCTGCATTACCAAGCGCGTGGATTAGGGGTGAACACAACATCAGTTGCAGACACGGACGTCAGATTCGTGGTCGCTCCGGATTGTCCGTTCGTGACCAGCCGCGTGCAGCCGTTGAGGGCCATCGGCGGGCTTAACATGAAATTTCCGGCAATGTTCACGCCGGACAGGGAGAACAGACCCACGCAGTCGACGCCACCAACAACTGAGCGCGCTCTCACCATGCCCTTGGAAATATCCGTGGGGATATTGAGGGTAACAGGATTGATGACCTGCTCGGTGTGGAAGCCGACGATGTCGACGAACCCGCCGTCGATTGCGAGGCCGTTGGCCCTGGGACCTCCAGAACCGGAAGAAAAGCCGGATACGTTTAGATTGTGGACCAGGACCTGTGTCGAACCATAGTTGATGTAGACCTGCGCGCCGCCAGCGCCTCCGCAGTTCGCATCCGACTTACCGCCCTTGAACTCGACGCTGTCCAACAGAATGTAGGTCGCGCCGCCGTAGCCTGTCTCATATGTGACGCCGCGCCCGCAGCCGCCTGGATAGATCGCCATGCGGCGCATCCCGGCCTCATGCTGCGCGTTGTTGGTGTAGACCACCGAGCGCGAAGAATTGCCGTTGGTGCCGACGACATTGAAGATCTGGAAGTCTTCCAGCAGCGTTCCGAAACACGCGAGATGGCTCGTCTTGTCGCAAAGCTCCCACTGATTTGCACCAGCGGAGAACGTGTCGCAGAACTTGATGACGGTAGTGTAGTTACCTTGCCCCTTTACCTTCACGCCATAGGGCGAGACCAGCGCCGCGGTTCCGCTGCAGCCCACCATCGCGGTGCCCTTGGCAAGCAGCACCAGTCCGCCGAGCGCGCCGCCGAGATCGGAGCGAGTGTTCGTCTTGTAATAAGCGAAGCTCAGCGCATTTTGCAGCGTGGTGAAGTTGTCGGTGGCTGTGCCATCGGTGCCGTCCCAATCGAACTTGACGCCCATCGCGCGCGCGTCGAGGCCTTCCGCCGGGAAGACGATCTGAAACTTATTGCCGACTGCGTCGGTGAAAGAGCCCGTCGGGGTGGTAACAGTTGCGATGGTGTAAGTCTTGGATCCGGAGCAGCCCGGAATGGTGCTACCGATCGAGAGCACATCGCCAGCGGCATACCCGGCCGACGAGGTGAACGCCGGGGTTATGGCAGTGATAACGCCGCCTGCCACGCTGACCGATCCCGTCAGACCTCGTCCGGAGCCACCGTCGAGGTCCACACCGTAATAGGTGCCATTGGTGCAGCCGGAGGTGCCGTTCGTCGTGATCGAACCGGTCAGCGCGCGGGTATCAAGGAACGTGCCGGCGATCTTTTTGAACGTAGCCCCGCCGCCATCGCCGGCAGAGGCGTGACCTGCTGTCACCACTCCGTCGAAGTCCGATAGGTTCAGCGTCTGCGCGAGGGCGCGGGAGGCGACAATCGGAGATGCCGCAACGAAGCTTGTCGCGCAGGTCGGGCAACTAATAACGCCAGTGACGGCATCGAGGACAATCGGAGAGGTTGCCCCGGTCGCCACCGTACCGGATTGCGTCGGCCATTTGATGGTCGGAGTTCCGGCTGCGGCCTGGGCGCTGATGGTCGCCTGCCCGCTGGTCGAGCCCTTGTAGACAACCGAGTTGACGTTGATCGTGTTGAGATCTAGCGAACTCGACAGCATCGACGCGATGAGCTGCGAGAACGGGATCGCCTGCGCGGGCCCGGTCCCTGACTGGGTCCGGCCGATGACGGTCCCTGACGGCACGGTTGGGAAGGTCTGGGCCGCGGCGATGACTGGCAGCACTAGCGACGCGACAAGCGCTGCAGCGGGCGCAAGCCTCTTGAAGGAATGAGCGAGCATCGAAACGATAGCCTGAATTGAACGAGCGCCGGTGAAGGCGTTCGTCAGTTCCGGGGTGTCGTCTTCGCGGCCCGGTCGTCTCCTTTCTGGTGCCGTATCGAGCGCGAGGCTCGGGGCGGTTCACTGATGCAGCCTTGTCCTTGCGGGGCTGTACGCGTTACGCAACGAAGTGGCGGTTCAGTCTCCCAAGGCGAACCGCCAAGCCTTGATGAAAGGGCTCACGCAAGCCCCTGGAGCCTCACAATTTCACGTCGACCCCGGCGGCCGCGACCCAAGGTGCGGTCTCCAGGAAGCGCTCGAATGCCTTCAGTGCGAGCACAGCATCTTTCTTTGTCCAGCCAGCGCCGTCGAGAATTCGCAACTCGATCCCTGATGCCGCGCTCGACGATGTGCCGGTGGTGAAGTCGGTCTGCTTGGTGCCTTGGAGCCCGCGGGCAACAGCGATGAAATGATCGGCCATGGTCGGTGTCCTAAAGCAGGCGGACGCGATTACCGATCGGCAAGAAGCCGGCCGGGATCAGCGGTCGCGCGAGATCCTGAATTGCGCGCATCCAGTCGCTGCTGCGCTTCGCCCGCGCGCGCTCGAGAGGCGTGACCGATACGGTGACTTGCCGCTCTTCGTTGCTCTTCGGGTCGACGACGTCGATTTGATATTCGAACATGTTCAGAAGCCTTTCCGTTCGCCCTTGATGCCGTTTGAGAGCACGACGTTTGCTGTGGTCATCAGCCGGACCGCCTCCGCGTCGCCAGCGAGAAAGCGCTTTGAGAACGCCGGATCATTCATGTGTCGAGTCCGCCAGTCCGAAACCATGCGGTATTCTTCCTTGGTGACGCCGGCGCCCTCCAACGCTTCGCGGACCACGCCATCGGACAAGCCAAGACTGCGCATCCAGGACGCGCCCTCGGCGAGGCGCTTGGAGTCGCCGTCGGGGATCGTGTCGGCTCCGAGGATCACGCCATTCATGGCGTTCTCGATTTCATCCCCGCCTTTTCCCAGCACGCCATGCAAGTCGTTCCACTGCTGCGTCGCTGCCACGTCGCCCGACAAGAGCTTGGAGCCGAATTCAACGTTACTCGAGAGAACGTCGATCTGCGCACGCGCCTCGGCTGGGGTCGCCGGCGTCTGGGTCTGATCGGTCATGCGGCCTCCGAAGTGTGAGATTTGAGCGCGTCAAAACGGTCACGCAGGAGGCCGACGAAGTACGCGCCGGCACGGCGGAGCGCGGTGGCCGCGGGTTCGATGGAAGGCCTATCGTGCGCCAGTAGCGCGTGCGGCGGCCGCGCGCCGGGCAGGAATGCATTCGGCTGGCCGTGCTTGAACATCTCGCCGGCGAGCAGAGCATCGATCGCGGTCGGGTTCGCGACACCGCCCACCAGGATGTCTACGGTCTTGAAGTCGACCGGATGCGGGACGATGCCGATGGGAAGTTGCCGCTGCAACTCCTCCGAAAGTGTCCCGAGCCTGATGCGCAAGCCAGCCGCTTTTTCCAGATGTTCGGCCAGCTCGACGCCAACCCGCGTCCACTCCTCGGCTGTCGCCGCGAAATCGCGCAGTTGCTGGTCGCGGGCAGCCGCCTGGTAAGCAAGCTCCGCCTCGTTGTCCTGGCGTTGCGCCAGCTGCAAGGCCGCGCGTAGCTCGGCAACAGCCGTTCTGGCGGCCTCGATCCTGCTGCGGTGGCCAGCCAGCTTATCCGCTGCCCCAGGCTCTCGCTCGGCCGCCTGGAGCGCGTATTCCGCCCCCTGCGCCTCGAGCTCGGCCAGCGCTCCAAGGGCGCAATCAAGCTTCTCCCGAACCGCCGGCGCGCGCGGCACCGATGCGTCGACTTGCGGCGGCGAATGCTCTACGGCGGCTTCGCTGGATTTCTTGCGGAACATGCTCACAATCCTCACGCTGCCTCGCTCTGGTGCTGATCCTGCCGACGCGCCGCGGCGACAGCGTCCTCCAGCCGGCACCGGATCCAGTCCGAGACCGTGCGCCGATCGCGCGCGGCGATTTCTTTCACTTGCTCCTCAAGATCAGGCTTGACCCGCGCGCCGATCATCTTCGTGTTTGCCATCACTTGCCTCTGATGAACTGTGTTCGACACCATCGTGATTTGCGGATTGCTAGCAACGCACCACAAATTTTCCGGTGGCGGGTTGGCCGCGGATGCCTTCTTCGCCGGGCGCCGCTTCCGAGGTCGCCAGCGCGACCGCACGCGTTCCGCCCGCTCGGGGTCCTCCACAATCACCGCGAAGGCGATGCGCATGCCTAGAGCGTCCAGAAGGGCTTGGAGCGACATTTCACCGAAGCCCCTCATCGGTGGGTCGGCGAGCAGCTTACTCACATAGCCCCCTTGCAGGCCCGTGATGCCGTCGAGCGTCTCGTGGCTCAGGTCGAGCTCATCACGCCGGTCGCGGACGACCTGTAGCAACTGCTCGCGCGATGCGATGATGCGCGGTCTCATGTCAGACGATGCTCAACAATGTTTGCGAAAGATGGCGGCCGAAATTTTTGGAGGCCGCCGCGAAAGAGAACGGGCAGGTACAAATCGGATAGCGCGTGGGATTTTCCCCCCACCCCCTCGATCCTGGATTTCATCAAGCCAACGCCTGGCTATCTGGCAGCCGATCGGTTGGCTCGCGTGCACGCGCGTCGGCTTCCAAGAGTGTTGAAGTTCATGAGAGAGCGCGCGCGAAAACCCCTTTCCGAACGGCGCCACATGATTGGGACAGATCGGATCACGATCGCTGTTGGGCAGCACGATCAGTGCCTTACCGCTTGATCGGGGTGTGTCACGCGGCCGTGGGAAGCGCATGGGAAACGCATGCCGGCCTCGACCGTAACCGAGGTAACAGTTACTTCTTCGGCCAGGCTGCCTCCGCCCGACGAAACAGATCCGCGGGTAATACAGCAGCCCGGGCCTCCAATCGACGGCGTCCGCGGCATGCTTCTTCGCGTTACGGCATGCTTGCGGATAACGAGGTGTTTTTCGCCTTGAGCAATTGCCTATGCCGTGAGGCAAGCGTGCAGCACGCGTGCAGGCGTGCAGCTTGCCTATGGCTAGGCAGAGGAGTGGGCTACACGGGTAGCTGCACGTAGCTGCACCCGAGCAACACGCTAGCTGCACGATACCTGTCATTGCTTCACCGCCAGTCGGGAGGCAGGGCGAGAGGGGCGGCCATAGTTCTCGATGTGGACCTTGCCGGCGCTGAACAGACGCGCCATAGCATCTTTGAAATCGGCCTTCCGGAAGCCGAGCCTTTTGGCGTCGGGATCGTCGGCGAAGGCTGTCGGGGCATAGTTCGGCGCCGTTGGTGTCGCGCTCACGTTGCGACCTTGTCCGGCGAAGCGCCTGAGCAGGTCGAGGAATGTCTCTTCGGTCTTGGCCTCCCGCGCGAGCTTGTCGAGGCTGGAGGCGCCGCCCTCGGGCAGGAACAGGCCGCGCTGGTAGCGCAGCACGAGCGTCTCACCGCGGGGCCCATACTGGTTCTTCTTGAATTCGAGCTCACGGAGGTCGTTGTCCGCCTGCTCTCCATCCTCGCCCTTGACGCCCTTGAGGTACTGCCGGAAGCGGAAGGCGCCATGCCAGGCGGTCGAGCCGGACAGGCCAGATCCTGAATTGATACCCTGAAGGCTCGGATGGCTGAGAACGGTCACCGACCCGTCGGCGACCTTGGCAAGGGCCTGCATGTGCATCGCGAAGGCATAGACCTGCACCCGGTCAATCTCGTTGCCCGAGAAGGCTCGAGAGAGCGTGTCGATCGAGATGTTTCTCGGCTTGATGTCGCCAGCTGCCTCGTAGAGACGGCGGTAAAGGGCGGTCAGCTCCACCTTTCCGCTTTTGGTCGGCGCGACCAACGTAGCGTCTTGCCCGAGCAGCGGGAGCACGTGCAGTCCGCCATCGGTCAGATCCCTGAAGGTCACGCCGTAATGCTGGGCGATCGCTGCGAGGCGGATGTGGATTTCGTCTTGGTCGTCCTCGGCGCCGAGATAGAACGCGGGCCCGGGCTCCGGGAGCGTCCCCAGCCAGTCCTTCGCGGTGACGTGGGCGACGTTCTTCATCAGCTCGATTATGCTCTTGCCGGTGCCGCCCTCCCCACTGAACAGGCCGGCCTGCCGCAGTGGCACGCGATCCTTGATCGCCCACTTGCGCTCGGGAATGGCCCTGCCATCCCAGCCCGTCATATCAAGCCAAGGCAGATTCTCTGCTGCACCCACGTGCGCTGGCGCTGCCGGTGCGACGTCATTGTAAGCGTCAAAGGAATCGACGGGAGGCGGCTCGTCGGCCGGTGACATTTCGCGCTCGTAACCCAAGTCTTTGAATACCTGGAGGGCCATTGCCCGATTTGGAGGGCTCAACATCAGGCGGCCTCCAACATCTCGAGCAGCGCGGGGGCGTCGTCCGGATGATTGCGAAGCCAAGCCGTCAGCCGCTCGGGATCGCCCACTCTCATGACATAGCGGAATGCGTCGACAGTGGATTGCGCCGGTCGGTGAGGCAGCTTCTGAGCCACGACGACCTGCTGCACGGGAGGCAGCTCGCCAGTCCAGCGATGGCGGTCCCGTTCGTCGGCCATCTCCCAATCGCGAATCAGTCGCGCCGCATAATCCGAAGGCACTTCCGGCGGCGGCGCGAAGTACTCACTCATCAGGCGCTGCACCTCGTCCTGGCCGATCTCGTCGACGACACCCCACAGCCCTGCATGCCGTTGAACGCAGTCGACCGCGTCGATTTTCTCCAAGATGCCATCGAGCCACCAGCCAACATAGTCGTGGCAGAACTCTTCGAATGCGGCGACAATGCTCATTCTTCATCGCCCCCGTCGAGCAGGCCAAGCTCCTGGGCCTTTGCCAGCGCCTTGTTGATGGCCTTCACGAGGTCCGGCAGCCGCGTCACCTTGATTGCGACGCCCTTTGCCGTGGGGACGAGCTTCCCTTCCCTGCTCATCGCGTGCTTGCGCACATTGATCAGGTTGTGGCCCTGGTAGGTCGACAGCTCGGTGATGATCGCGTCGTGGCGGCGGTTGGCCCAAAACTGGTCGACGACGACCCGCTCGGCGAGCTCCGTCTTGCGTGCTCCCATGGTCAGGCCGCCGTCTCAGTCATGCGAGATGCAAGCCAGCGACGATTTTCGCCGATCGTCACGCCAATGCGGCGAGTCGAGATCCTTACAAATTGGGGGCCCTTGCCATCACGCAACAGGCGTTGCCCTGTGCTGCGACTGAAACCATTGAGGCGGCACCACTCATCGAAGGAGAGCATCCGAATGTCGGATAATGCGAGGTCGTCGGTCACGAAACGCTCCCTGAGCATCTAAGATGCCAAAGGAGTATTCAGCGCGGGCAAGGCTGTAACCGTAAAATAACTCCGCCCTCAATCTTTCAACCACCCTTCATCGCGCGCGCGAACCTTGGCGTCGCGAAACAACTGACGGACACGTTCCATCTCGGCTCGTCCGATCTTCTCCGGTGCGATCCCGAAGTAGGTCTCGGCGTACCAGCGGTAGAAGGCCTCCTTCCCCGCCTGCGGGTTGCCGAGGAGCCACGACTGCTCCAAAGCAACGAGCTCGGCGCGCGTGAAGTAGTCTTCCCGTTTGCGGCTCTTTTCCCCCGCGTGCCGCGGATCAGATACGAACTTGGAAGGAGGCCTGCCCATCTCATTCACTCGACTTGGCGGAGCTAGATGACGTTCTCGCCGTCCAAAATCGCCAGCAGGTGCGCCTCCCATTTCTGCAGGGCGTCCGCGATCTCGGGGCCGTAATCGTGGTGATCGTAAACCCCACCGATGCCGGACTTGTGGCCCGAATGATTCAGCACTAGCTCGGCGATGTGCGGCAGAACACCAAGCTTTCCCATTCGAGTGCGAACGGTCCGGCGAAGATCGTGCAATCGCCATGGCGCCAACGCTTTCGCCTCAGCAACGGCGATGCGCGTATTGAGAGCCATCATGCAATACGACCAAGCGCAAAAGCCTGAAGCGCCACCGCCAAATAGCATGTCGCAACTGTTGCGCCGGTGAATCTTGTCGATGATCGCCATCGCAGTTGCCGGCACCTTCAGCTCGTGCGGCCGCTTGCTTTTTGTCCGCTCCTTCGGCAGCAGCAGCTTACCGGTGCTCCGGTCGATTTCAGACCACCGCAGCGAACCGATTTCATCACGGCGACACGCCGTCAGCAGCAATAGCCGAACGATCCGTCCGAAATCGTCGTCGAGGCAGTGCCTCCAGATGCTGCGAATTTCGTCGTCGGTCAGCACACGATCGCGCGGGGCCTGCCCATAAACCGGATTGTCAGTTCCGATTGTCGGGTTGGCCTTTACGCCGAGGCCCTGGCGCATGCACCACGCATAGAACGTCGATATGGCGCCTCGGGCTCGAGCTGCCGAGGTCGGTCCGTGGTCACGGATTAGGTCGCGGATCAATTTGGCGACGTCCTCGAAGGTCACCTTGGCAACGGGCTTCTTCTGGAGAGGCCCGCAGTGCCGGCGCAGATATCGCTCCTCGGCAATAAACGTGTTCCGCCGCAGTGACCCAGCCGCCAGCCGTGCTTCCTGTGCAGCGAGGTACTGTTCCGCAGCCTTTTCAAAGGTGAGCGCGTCCGCGGCCTGCTCTGCACGGCGGCTGGCCTCCTCAGCGTCTGGATCAATGCCGAGCTCGACCTGGGCGAACTTTTTCCGAGCGATGCCGCGTGCATCCTCAAGAGTGACTTTCCGGATATCGCCGAGGCTCTTGCGCCGCTGGTCGATCCCCACGCGGTACTGGACCACGTAGGATGCCTTCCCGGGCCGCAGCCGAACGCCAAAGCCCGGCAGGTCCGGATCCCAGGCGATATGGTCGGCCTTTCCCGCCGGCAGACTGAGCCGCCGCACATAGGCATCGGTGAAGCGGATGCGATCGTCGGAAATCTTGAGCATGGGAAGCAGTCCATCCTTTTTTGGGAAGCACGGGGGACGCAAACCGATGACCAATAGTGACGTTAGGTGAACCAAGCCGCCACGTGCTTCTGGCCGTAAGCCATTGAAAACTGTGGATTTTGAAGCCTAGTGAATGCTTCTGACTGCTGACGCTATCTGATAGCCGGAGATCGAGAGAACGTGTCCGAGCCCCGAGATGAACATCGCGTCGTTGACGGGCGCGGAGATCGCATCGCGCCGCCCGGTGAGCAGCGCGGTCGCGATCGCACGGTTGTCGCCCTCGAGCGTTGCACGGATGCGGGCGTCGATCGCGTCACGCAGACCTTGCATGAAGGCGGCGTAGCGCAGCCGCAGGCCGCCGGCGTCCGGCGGCACTGACGTCGTGATCGCGCCCATCACGAAGCCGGAGGCGCCGATGCCCTGAAAGAACATGTCGCGCGAGAAGTCGTAGCTTCCCGGGCGCACCGGCGAGAGCGGCGGCATCAGCCGCGCTTTCAATTGAACGAAGCTGCCGACCTCGGGCGCAGTGCCCTTGCGCACCGACAGGCGGACGCGATCGAGCCTGACGTCGCTGCGCTGCGCCTCCATCGCGGTGACGCGCAGCACGAAGCGGTCGGTGCGCTCCCGGATATCGCGCGTCTCGACGAAGCCCGACAGCGACACCGAATAGAGCGGCTTGGCCAGCACGGTATGGGCGATGCGTGCCGTCTTCCAGGTCGCCCCGGCAAAGCCGGAAGCGACCGCCGCAATCATGATCGCCGGCGCGAACAGCCGGCTCCGCCGCAGCAGGATCGCGCCGAGCAGCAGCGCGGCCGCCGTCGTCGCGACAACCCACAGCACCGGTTCATGATCGGCGGCGAAATAGAGTGCGATGCCGCCGCCAAAGGCGACCGGCACCCACGGCAGCAGGCGCCCGGGACCGGCCTCGGCGCGGGCCCATCCGCGGAGCGTTTCGACGATCGCCGGCCAGATGCCAAAACCCGCCGGCGCAAAGCCGCCAGCGGGCGCGGCGCGGCCGACCGGCCACGTCCCGGCAATACCCTGGGACCGTACTGGCCGGCCCGGCTCCGCCATTCCCCTGCACCTTACGCGACGCGATAGGCGCCAAGGCTACCGGAACGTGCAGGCGGGCGAATAGCGGTACAGATCAGGAACGCGAGAAGGCGCCCCTACTTTTCCTCTTCCATCGTCACGGCCACCGACGCCTTGGCGGACAGCCGCACCTTGTTGCCCTCGACGTCGGCAACGAGGCCCTTGTCGATGAAATGATGATGGCCCTTGTGGCTGCCCTCACCGCTGTCCTTCTTGGTCAGCTTGATGCGGTTGCCTTCGACCTTGTCGACCGTGCCGACATGGACGCCGTCGGCGCCGATGGCGGGTTCCTTGTTGGACCCACGCCAACGCAGCGAGAGAACTCGGGTTCTTATCCTGCTGTCATTCCGGGGGGCGCCACTTGGCGCGAGCCCGGAATCCATAACCACGAGCTGGGGTTATGGATTCCGGGCCTGGCCCGTCGGGCCATCCCGGAATGACAAAACTACGAAGATTGCGCCAATCAGATCAGCGGCGCCTGCGACGAGGCGTGGTGGTTGACGATCTTCCACTCGCCGTCCTCGCGGATGATGACCCAGCTCATCTTGACGATGAGATCGTCGCGCTCGCCGGCGAGATCGAACGAGATGGTCGCGGCCATGTTGATCAGGTCCGGGCCGGCCTGCGTTGTGGTCACGTCGGAGAACACGGCGCTCGGCTGGCGCCAGCGCGGCAGGCCGTTGAAATAGTCGGTAACGCCATCCCGACCCCGGTAGAGCTTCGGGTTGGAGCCGAAGAAGAACGCGTTCTTCGAATAGAGCGACGAGAGCGCGGCCGCGTCGAGCGTCGCGAAGCCGGCGCACCATTTCGCGATGATGGCGGAAACGATGTCGTCGGCCTCCGTGCTCATGCGTGCCTCAACCCTTCGCGACTTCCTTCGCGAAGGTATCGCGCAGGCCGATGGTGCGCGAGAACACCGGCTTGCCCGGCGTCGAGTCCTTGTCGCGCACGAAATAGCCCTGGCGCTCGAACTGCATCGGCTCGGTCGAATTGCTCTCGGCCACCGCTGCCTCGATCCGTGCATCGGACAGGATCTCGAGCGAGTTCGGATTGAGATCGGGCGCGAAGTTCGAGGCGTCCGGGCTCGGATTGGCGAACAGCTGGTTGTAGATGCGGATTTCCGCAGGCTTCGACGTCGCGGCCGGCAGCCAGTGCATGGTCGCCTTGACCTTGCGGCCGTCGGGCGCGTTGCCGCCTCTGGTCGCGGGGTCATAGGTGCAGCGCAGCTCCACGACCTCGCCCTTGTCGTTCTTGATCACGCCGGTGCATTTGACGAAATAGGCGTAGCGCAGCCGCACCTCGTTGCCCGGCGACAGGCGGAAGAACTTCTTCGGCGGGTTCTCCATGAAGTCGTCCTGCTCGATATAGAGCTCGCGGCCGAATGTGATTTTCCGCGTGCCTGCCGAGGGATCATCCGGGTGATTGATCGCCTCGAGCTCCTCGGTCTGCCCTTCCGGATAGTTCTCGATCACGACCTTGAGCGGCTTCAAGACCGCCATGCGGCGCTGCGCGGTGCGGTTCAGCTCCTCGCGAATGCAGAACTCCAGCATGCCGACATCGACGACGCTGTTGGCCTTGGCAACGCCGATGCGCTTGACAAATTCGCGCAAGGCGGCCGGCGGCACGCCGCGGCGGCGCATCCCCGCCATGGTCGGCATGCGCGGATCGTCCCAACCCGCGACATGGCCGTCGCGGACGAGCTGGGTCAGCACGCGCTTGGACAGCAGCGTGTAGGTGAGGTTCAGGCGCGCAAACTCGTACTGATGCGGCTTGGACGGCACCGGCAGCTTCTCGATGAACCAGTCGTAGAGCGGCCGGTGGTCTTCGAACTCCAGCGTGCAGATCGAGTGCGTGATGCCTTCGATCGCGTCCGACTGGCCGTGCGCATAATCGTAGCTCGGATAGATGCTCCACTTCGTGCCGGTGCGCGGATGGTGCGCGTGCAGGATGCGGTACAGCACGGGATCGCGCAGGTTGATGTTGCCTGCGGCCATGTCGATCCTGGCCCGCAGCACGCGCGCGCCGTTCGGGAATTCGCCGGCCTTCATGCGACGGAACAGGTCGAGGTTCTCCTCCACGCTGCGGTCGCGAAACGGGGAGTTCTTGCCCGGCTCGGTCAGCGTGCCGCGGGAGGCGCGGATCTCGTCCTGGGTCTGGTCGTCGACATAGGCGAGCCCGTCGCGGATCAGCTGCTCGGCCCATTCGTACAGGCGGTCGAAATAGTCCGAGGCGAAGAACAGGTTCTTGCCCCAGTCGAAGCCGAGCCACCGCACGTCGGCCTGGATGGAATCGATGTATTCCTGCTCTTCCTTGACCGGATTGGTGTCGTCGAAGCGCAAATGGCAGCGGCCCGGAAACTCCTGGGCGATGCCAAAATTGAGTGCGATCGACTTGGCGTGGCCGATATGCAGGTAGCCGTTCGGCTCCGGCGGGAACCGGGTCACGATCTCCCTGTACTTGCCCTGGTCGAGGTCGGCCTGGATGATGTCACGAATGAAATCGCGCCCAACCTCAGCTGCCACCGGTTCTGTCATTACGAAAATCCTGTCGGGAAATCAGCGGTCCTTCTGCCAAATTCGGGAGGCTGAGCCAAGAGCTTAAGCAGGCCCGGCAGGTCCGCCGTCGGGCTTTAGTTATGCGCCGGTCCTGCTATACACCACCGCTTCCAATGCATAGGCCCTGCCAAGAATGACCGATTCCGTCGTCACCCGCTTCGCCCCCTCTCCGACCGGCTTCCTCCATATCGGGGGCGCCCGCACGGCGCTGTTCAATTGGCTCTATGCGAAGAAGCACGGCGGCAAGATGCTGCTGCGGATCGAGGACACCGACCGCGAGCGCTCCACCGAGGCCGCGATCGGCGCCATCCTCGACGGTCTCAAATGGCTCGAGCTCGGCTGGGACGGCGAGGTCATCTACCAGTTCGCCCGCGCCGCGCGTCACCGCGAGGTCGCCGAGCAGCTGCTCGCCGACGGCAAGGCCTATCGCTGTTACGCCAGTGCCGAGGAGCTCGCCGCCATGCGCGAGAAGGCGCGCGCCGAAGGGCGCACCCGCCTCTATGACGGCATGTGGCGCGACCGCGATCCCGCGACCGCCCCTGGCGACGTCAAGCCGACCATCCGCCTGCGCGCGCCGCAGACCGGCGAGACCGTGATCGAGGATCAGGTTCAGGGCCGTGTGGTCTGGCAGAACGAGAACCTCGACGACCTCGTCCTGCTGCGCGGCGATGGCAACCCGACCTACATGCTCGCCGTGGTGGTCGACGACCACGACATGGGCGTCACCCACGTGATCCGCGGCGACGACCATCTGATCAACGCCGCCCGCCAGAAGCAGATCTACGATGCGATGGGCTGGACGCTGCCGAGCATGTCCCACATTCCCCTGATCCACGGCCCGGACGGCTCGAAGCTGTCCAAGCGCCACGGCGCGCTCGGGGTCGATGCCTACCGCGCCATGGGATACCTGCCGGCGGCGCTGCGCAATTACCTCGTCCGGCTTGGCTGGAGCCATGGCGACCAGGAGATCTTCTCGACCGAGGAGATGATCGCGGCCTTCGACCTCGCCAGTGTCGGCCGCGCCGCCGCACGCTTCGATTTCGCCAAGCTGGAAAACCTCAACGGCCACTACATCCGCCACGCCGACGATCAATCACTCGTGAAGATGTTCGAGGACGTGCTCGACCACGTGCCGGGACGGGGCGAGCTCAAGGCCAAGTTGAACGACACCACGCGCGCGCAACTCGCCAAGGCGATGCCGGCCCTGAAGGAGCGCGCCAAGACATTGATCGAGCTGATCGACGGCGCCTATTTCCTCTTCGCCGACCGGCCGCTGGAGCTCGATCCGAAGGCGCAGGCCCTGCTCACACCGGAAAACCGCAGGCTGATCGGCCAGCTTCATTCCGCGCTGGAGAAAGTCGAGACGTGGAGCGGCGCCGCCACCGAAGCCGCGCTGCGCGCCTTTGCCGAGGAAAATAGTCTCAAGCTCGGCGCGGTCGCCCAGCCCCTGCGGGCGGCGCTGACCGGACGGACCACCTCGCCTGGTATATTTGAGGTTTTGGACGTCCTGGGACGCCAGGAAAGCCTTGGCCGGCTCAAGGATCAGGCTACGACGTAAGTCGACCATGCGTGCGGCGATCTTGCAGCGCACATAGCAATAATATACCCATCTGCCCCGTACCTTCTGGAACATCCGGCCTGCCCCCAGGATCTGCCTCGGGGCCTCCGGCTCCGGCCCGTTTCACCATACATCGGGGACCTCTGATGGACGCAAAACCAAGCCCAAAGACCGCTACGCTGACGGTCGGAAACAAGAATTACGATCTCCCGATCCACAGCGGCAGCGTCGGGCCTGACGTCATCGATATCGGCAAGCTTTACGGCCAGTCCGGCCTGTTCACCTACGATCCGGGCTTCACCTCCACCGCGAGCTGCCAGTCCAAGATCACCTATATCGACGGCGACGCGGGCGTGCTGGAATACCGCGGCTACCCGATCGAGCAGCTCGCCGAGAACGGCGACTTCCTCGAGACCTGCTATCTCCTGCTCTACGGGAACCTGCCGACCGCCGCGCAGAAGAAGGATTTCGACGACCGCGTGATCCATCACACGATGGTGCACGAGCAGATGGCCCGCTTCTTCCAGGGCTTCCGCCGCGATGCTCATCCGATGGCGATCATGGTCGCCGCAGTCGGGGCGCTCGCCGCGTTCTATCACGACAGCACCGACATCAACGATCCGAAGCAGCGCATGATCGCATCCATGCGCATGATTGCGAAGATCCCGACCCTGGCGGCGATGGCCTACAAGTACACGATCGGCCAGCCCTTCGTGTACCCGAAGAACTCGCTGAAGTTCGCCGAGAACTTCCTGCACATGTGCTTCGCCGTGCCGTGCGAGGAGTACAAGATCAACCCGGTGCTCGCCGACGCGCTGGACAAGATCTTCATCCTGCACGCCGACCACGAGCAGAACGCCTCGACCTCGACGGTACGCATCGCCGGCTCGTCGGGCGCCAATCCGTTCGCCTGCATCGCCGCCGGCATCGCCTGCCTCTGGGGCCCGGCGCATGGCGGCGCCAACGAAGCCGCGCTCGCGATGCTCGCCGAGATCGGCACCGTGGACAAGATTCCCGAATTCATCGCCAAGGTGAAGGACAAGAACTCCGAAGTCCGCCTGATGGGATTCGGTCACCGCGTCTACAAGAACTACGATCCGCGCGCCAAGCTCATGCAGAAGATGTGTCACGCCGTGCTCAAGGAGACCGGCCATGGCGACGATCCGATGCTGAAGGTGGCGATGGAGCTCGAGAAGATCGCGCTCAGCGACCAGTACTTCATCGACCGCAAGCTCTACCCGAACGTCGACTTCTATTCGGGCATCACGCTGAAGGCGATGGGCTTCCCGGTCTCGATGTTCACCGTGCTGTTCGCGGTCGCCCGCACCGTCGGCTGGATCAGCCAGTGGAGCGAGATGATCGAGGACCCGCAGCAGAAGATCGGTCGTCCCCGCCAGCTCTACACCGGCGTCACCAAGCGCGACTACGTCGCGATGAAGGATCGCAAGTAAGTCCTGAGCCAATACGGCTACCGAAACGGCGCCATCGCAAGATGGCGCCGTTTTTGTTTGTGCAGGTGCCGTAGGGTGGGCAACGCGACTTGTCCGCCGTAGCTCGAAGAGCGAAGGCGGAAGCGTGCCCACCATTGGTCCGCGACGGGTACGAAATCGTGGGCACGCTGCGCTTTGCCCACCCTACGAACGTGCCGCTCCCATCTTGCTGCCGCGCACAACAACAAGTCCATGTCCATGGCGGCAAGCGCCTTGACAGTCGAACTGCTCGGCGCGCATTCTTACACTAAGTAAGAATGACGACAGGGATGGAAATGCCGGAGCAGCCGAGAAGTCGGCGGCAGACGCGCGCTGCCATTTTGACCCATCTGCTTCAGTCGGGCGGCTCGTTCCGTCCGCCTCTGGCCAAGGCCGTGCGCCTGTCCGAAGCGAGCCTGTCGCGCATCCTGTTCGACCTGAAGGCCGAAGGCCTGATCGAGGAAGTGCGGCGCCCTGCTCCCTACGTCGGCGGCCCGACCGGCCTCGTGTCGCTCGATGGCTCGGTCGCCCTCGCAGCCTTCGAGCTGACCGCTCAGCATCTCAGCGTCGGCGTCGGCGGCCTGTCGGGCGAACTGCACTACACCGAGCGGGTGGAGCTGCCGAAGATGCCGACCGCCGAGACCGTCGGCCAGGCGTTTCGCGAAGCCATGACATTGCTGCGCGACTGGACGCGGCGGCGCCGGATCACCCTCTCCCAGATCGGCGTCTCCATTCCAGGCCTCGGCCGTCTCAGCATATCGGCCAACCCGATCATTCCCTGCGATGTCGGGCGCGTCGGCGGGATGTTCGACGAGATGTTTCCCGGCGTGCCGCTCGAGATCACCAATTCGGTGGTCGCCCACGCCACCTTTCACCGCTGCCGCACGGAGAATTATCCGTTCAGCGACACGCATCTGTTCGTGCTCGTCAGCCACGGCGTTGCCGGCGCCTGGATGGATGATCCGGCGAAGGCCGATGCGCTGCAAGCGATCGAGCTCGGCCACATGGTGTTCGAGCCTGAGGGCCCGCGCTGCCGCTGCGGACATCATGGCTGCGTCGAGGCCTATGCGTCGATTCCGGCCCTGGCCGAGCTTCTCGGCGTTGCCGAAGCCGAGCTGCTTCAGCTCGGTAACGAATGGGTGAACACGATTCCGATCTCATCGCGCGTGCGACAGGAGCTGCGCCGGCGGCTGTTCCGGCTCGGCCTTGCCATCGGCAACACGCTGAACGTGAAACCGTGCGGCGGCGTTGCGATCAGCGGCTGGCCGTCGCTTCTCGCCGCAGACGACCGCAATGCCGTGGTCGAAGGGATCGATGCCTGCCTGCTCGGCGGACGTAAACTGGCGCAGGTGTCGATCGCCTTCGTGCCGCCGTCGACCGGCAACGATCCGCAGGCCGCGCTCGCCTTCGCCGCCTTTTGTCTCGCCAGCCGTGGCGGCATGCCCGCCAGCTCGACGGAGGCGGCCTGACATGCGCTGAACCTGCACGCCCCACACGCGCCGAAACTTTCACACCGGGAGGAACTGCCATGCCGATCACCACAACAAGGCGTCGTCTGCTCGCTGGCTCCGTCGCTACGCTCGCACTACCGGCCTTTGCCCGCGCGCAAGGGGCGGTCAAGCCGCGCCTGACCGCGATCTCGCAATGGTCCGCGGGCAGCGATGGCGCGGCCATCACGGCGCTCGGCAAGAAGTTCGAGGAGAAGGGAGGCGTTTGGCAGCATTCGCCGGTCCCCGGCTTCACCACGGAAATGATGAACAAGTTGCGCGCTCAGATCATGGCCGGCGATCCGCCCGCCTGCTCGCAGCTCAAGGGGCCCGAGATTGCGGCCTGGTCGAAGATAGCCCCGACCGTCGATCTCGACGCCGTCGTCGCTGCCGCCGGTTACGAGAAGGTCGTCGCGCCGGACCTTGCGAAATTGCACAAGCCGGGCGGCAAATGGATCGCACTGCCGCTTCAGATCTACAGCACCAACATGCTGTTCCTGTCCAAGCGTGCCATGGACAAGGCCAAGGCCGACAAGGTCCCGGTCACCTGGGCGGACTTCAACGACCTTGCTGAAAAGATGAAAGCCGGCGGCGTCGCCTCTCCCATCGCCAACGGCGGGACCCGCCCGGATGACGGGCAGAAATTCGAGGCCGCTCTCGCCGGCATCAGTCCCCTCGCATACCGCGCCGCCATCATGAATCTCGAGAAGAAGGCTCTGGAGGGTCCCGAGATCAAGGCTGCGTTCGCGCAGGTGCGCAAGATCGCCGATTGGATGGACCCCAACGTCGGCGCCCAGCACTTCTCGACCAATCTGAAGCGCTTCATCGACGGCGACATGGGCATGATGATCATGGGCGGCTGGGCCCAGGGCGTGTTGCGCAATGCCGGTTTCAAGCTCGAGGACTTCATGATTGCGCCAGGTCCCAGCGACAACGGCAAGCCGGTCTTCCTGCTGAATGCCGACGCCTTCATCTTCTGGCAGCGCAAGGAGGCTGACCTGCAGGCCGGCCAGACGCTGATGGCCCAGCTCGTGATGGATCCGGCGATCCAGACGATGTATTCGCAGATCACGGGATCGATCCCCGTACGCACCGATGTCGACCTGTCCGGCGAAGGCTGGTCGGAGGGTCAACGAACGACCGCAAAGGCTCTGAAGGAGGCGATCGGCAGCAACCAGGCGGTGCTCAGCATGGCGCACAACATGGCGCAGGAAAACGGCATGACCGCAGCCATGATCGACGTGATCACGGAATACGTGAAGAACAAGACGATCAAGCCGGAGCAGGCGGCCACCCGCCTCGCCGAGGCCGTCGAGGGCGCACGTTGAGCAATGCCGCCGCGATAAGACCGGGCCGGCCGGCGCTTCCTGAATGGGTGCGCCGGCTGCCCGAATATCTGATGATCTGGGTGCCGCTGCTGCTGTCCGCAGCGCACCTCGTGTCATTCTCGCTGTGGACGATCTGGATCTCGTTTACGCCGTCCACGCTGGTGCCAGTCTCGGGCTGGGTGGGCTTGCGCAACTACACGGCCGTCCTGGCATCGCGGAACTGGCAAATCGCCTTCGACAATCTGCTGCTGTTCGGCAGCGCATTCGTCGTGTTGAGCGCGGCGACCGGCCTCGTTCTTGCGATCCTGCTCGATCAGCGTATTCGCGGCGAGAACGTGCTGCGATCGATCTTCCTCTATCCCCTCGCAGTGTCGTTCGTGGTCACCGGCACGGTCTGGAGCTGGCTGCTCAATCCTGGCCTCGGCATTCAGAAGCTGGTCCACGATCTTGGCTGGACCTCCTTCAAGTTCGACTGGCTGATCGACCGCGACATGGCGATCTGGACCATCGTCATCGCTGCGATCTGGCAGTCCTCGGGCTTTGCCATGGCTCTGTTTCTTGCCGGCCTGCGCTCCGTCGATGCCGACATCATCAAGGCCGCGCAGATCGACGGCGCCGGACCGGTCCGGATCTACCGGCGCATCATTCTGCCCTCGCTTTGGCCGATCACCATCACCGTCGTCGTGATCCAGCTGCAGTTCGCGATTTCGACGTTCGACCTCGTCCGCGCCCTGACCAATGGTGGGCCGGGAATTGCGACCCAGCTGCCCGCTCTCGTCGTTTACGACCTGATGTTCCAGCGCAGCCTGCTCGGTCGCGGCGCGGCGGCGGCCGTGCTGATGCTGCTCATCCTTCTCGCGGTGCTCGTGCCCTATGCGGCGTGGCGGTACGTCCAGCGACGGCGAGCCCTCCATGCGTGATCGCAGCTTCGCCCCGAGCCGGATCTGGATCTATCTCGTCGTTGCACTGATCGCCGCGGCCTGGCTGGCGCCGCTGGCGGTCGTCGTTCTGAACTCGCTGCGGACCAACGAGGAGATCGCGCAGGGGTCGATGATCGGCTGGCCGCAACATCTGGCCTGGAGCAACTACGCCGCCGCCTGGAGCGGCTTCTGCGTGGCCGAGACCTGCGCCGGCATCCGGCCGTATATGCTGAACTCCGCGCTGGTGACGATTCCCGCGACGATCTTCTCGACCTTGCTCGGCGCCATCGCCGGCTACGCAGTGTCGCTCTGGCGCTTTCGCGGCGACAACTGGATCTACGGCATCGTGACCCTCGGCCTTTTCCTGCCCCAGCAGATGCGCCTTCTTCCCTGGACCATCGTGCTGCGGGACCTCGGTCTGATCAACACGCTGGCCGGCCTCGTGCTGATCCACACCATCCAGGGGCTCTCTTTCACCACGCTGTTCTGCCGCAACTACTATGTCGCCATTCCCCATGAATTGATCAGGGCGGCGCGGATCGACGGCGCCGGTTTCTTCCGCATCTTCTGGCGCATCATCCTGCCGCTCTCCGGGCCGATCCTGATCGTCACGGTGATCTGGCAGTTCACGCATATCTGGAACGAGTTCCTCTATGGCGTGACCTTCACGACCGGCCAGCAGCAGCCCGTCACGGCGGCTCTGATCGCGCTCTCCGCCGCGGTCGCCGATATCCCGCAGCATGGCGTGCAGAGCGCGGCGGTGATCATCGCCGCGCTGCCGACGCTGTTGATCTACCTTCTGGGCGGCAAGTACTTCGTCCGCGGCCTGACTGCCGGGGCCGTGAAATGATGGAGTTGTCATGGCAGCACTGAGCATTCGCGCCCTGTCCAAGCGCTACGCCAATCTGGAGGTGCTGAAGGACATCGCGCTCGATATCGAGAGCGGCGAATTCACCGTGCTGGTCGGACCGTCCGGCTGCGGCAAGTCCACGCTGCTCAACATCGTCGCCGGGCTCGACCGCCCGAGCGCGGGGACGATCGAGATCGGCGGACGCGTCGTCAACGACGTCCCGCCCAAGGACCGCGACATCGCCATGGTGTTCCAGTCCTACGCGCTCTACCCGTCGATGACGGTGCGGCAGAACATCACCTTCGGCATGGAATGCCGTCACGTGCCCAGGGCCGAGCAGGACGCCGCGGTCGCGAATGTCGCAAAGCTGCTTCAGATCGAGACGCTGCTCGGCCGCAAGCCGTCGCAACTCTCCGGCGGCCAGCGTCAGCGCGTCGCGATGGGGCGTGCGCTGGTCCGGGATCCCCTGCTCTTCCTGTTCGACGAGCCGCTCTCCAATCTCGACGCAAAGCTGCGCGTCGAGATGCGGATGGAGATCAAGCGCCTGCACCAGCGCATCGGCGCCACCATCGTCTATGTCACCCACGACCAGATCGAGGCCATGACGATGGCGACGCGGATCGCCGTGATGCATCAGGGCTGCGTGCAGCAATTCGCCGACCCCGATACGGTGTACCGCTATCCCGCCAATCTGTTCGTCGCGCGCTTCATGGGCTCGCCTCCGATGAACACGCTGCCGGCACGGCTCGAGAGCGAAAATGACGGGCTGGTGGTCGTGATCGGCGCGGGCCGGCCGGACGAGATCCGCCTGCGCCTGAGAGGCTATGACGGCGCAGCGTCCTTTGTCGGACGCGACGTGGTGTTCGGCATCAGGCCGGAATGCATCGCCGAGGGCAGCCGCGCGTTTTCGAACGATGCGCCCGTCCTCGTCGACGCGCCGGTGGACATGGTCGAGCCGACCGGCGCCGAGACGATGGTGTCGCTGCGGCTCGGGGGCGAGCCGGCGATGGCGCGCATCTCGCCCGATATCCGGCCTGTGCCCGGCGCGTCCGCCTCTTTCGCGCTCGACACGCGCCGCATTTGCCTGTTCGACCCCAAGACGGAGCGACTGATCGTATGACCAAGACGAGCTATGCCGGTCTCGCGGACCGCGTGGTGCTGATCACCGGCGGCGCCAGCGGCATCGGCGCCGCCTTCGTGCGCGCCTTCGCCGCTCAGCGCGCCCGCGTCGCGTTCCTCGATATCGATGCGGCAGCCGGCGCGGCGCTGGCCGCCGAGGTCGCGGCCGCATGCGGCACCGCGCCGCTGTTCCTGCCCTGCGATCTCCTGGACGTCGACGCCTTGCGCGCCGCCATGGCGGAGGTTCGGCGATCGCTCGGCGACGCAGCGGTGCTCGTCAACAACGCCGCCAACGACCAGCGCCAGGTGCTGGCCGAGGTGACGCCCGCCGAGTTCGACTGGATGATCGGCGTCAACTTCAAGCACGTCTTCTTTGCCGCGCAAGCGGTGGTGCCGCAAATGCAGGAACGCGGCGGCGGCTCGATCATCAACATGTCGTCGATCGCCTGGATGCGCGGTGCGCCTGCGCTCCCGGTCTATGCCGGGGCCAAGGCCGCGATCGTCGGCTTCACCAACTCGCTGGCCCGGTCGGTCGGCCCCGACCGCATCCGCGTCAACGCGATCGCGCCCGGCATGGTCGTCACCGAGCGGCAGCGCCGGCTGTGGTATCCGGACGAGCAGGTCATCGCCGCGATGCGCTCGCGCCAGGCCGTTCCGGATGCGGTCACGCCCGAAGACATCGCCAACATGGCGCTGTTCCTCGCCTCCGATGAAAGCCAGCGCATCACCGGCCAATGTTTTCGGGTCGATGCCGGCCTTGCGTAATCTTGTAGGGTGGGCAAAGGCACAAAGTGCCGTGCCCACCATCTCTCTGCAACCGAGCAAGTGTCGTAGGGTGGGCAAAGCGAAGCGTGCCCACCGTCTCTCTCCTCGACTGAGACATTTGGTGGGCATGCTTCGCTTTGCCCACCTACAAGATCTGCCAGGATCAAACTCGTGTGACCTCGTCGCGAAGCGACCTCACCCGACGACGATACTCGTCCGAGGTTGCGCTGAGTGACAGCCCTCTCCGACGCAACAGCACGGTCGAAAAAAGTAACGAAAAAAACAAAGCAAGTAGACCTGTATAGAGAATGTCCCCAGCGCCTTTCCCCATTAGGTACCCAGCTAGACTGACGCCAAGCAGAACTTGCAGAGCAGTGGTTAGAATATACGGCAAGCGATTCACGGCGCCTTCGGCGCCTTTCCCCATCAAGAACCCAGCTAGACTGACACCAAGCAGAACTTGCAGAGCAGTGGTTAGAATGTACGGCAAGCGATTCATTGAGCGACCTGATTTCTGTGGTTGCTCAACAAACATGGCACAACCTTGAGCCAAGTGTCCATCCGCGAGCTTGCGACGCTGGTCCTCAGTTCGCAGTCCGCAATGGGTCATAAGCCGCCAATTGCGCCAAAGCCAAGTGACTTCCGCTGGGCCGCTGCAAGCCGACGCTTATGAGGAAACACCCGAGCCCGTTCCCCTGCCCTTGCGTATCGTCGCCAGCACGATATCAGCTGCGAGCACGCTCGGTGACTTGTTGCCGGTCGACATGATCCGGTCGAGCTGGGCAAAGGCCTCGACCTGCTGCCGCCGCAGCGGGGAATCCGTCAGCACGTCGTGAAGCGCGGGCGCCAGCTTCTCCGGCGTGCACTCCTCCTGCAAATATTCCGGAATCACTTCCCTGCCGATCACGAGATTGGCAAGGATCACCGAGGGGACGCGGATCGCGCGGCGCAGGATGAAGGCCTCGATCGCGCCGACACGATAGGCCGTCACCATCGGAATGCCCGATAGCGCGAGCTCCAGCGTCACCGTGCCGGACTTGGCCAGCGCCGCATGCGCGATGCGGAACGCGGCGCGCTTCTCGTTCTCGCCGAACACGATGTTCGGCTTGACCGGCCAGCTCGCGATGCCCTCGCGGATGGTGGCTTCCAGATGCGGCATGGTCGGCAGCATCAGCTCGAAGGCGCGGCCTTCCGCCTGCAAGCGGCCGATCGTTGCGCCGAACACGCCGAGATGGTGCCTGACCTCGCTGCGGCGGCTGCCGGGCAGCACCAGCAGCACCGGCGGCTCAGTGTTGCGGCGGGCCTGCTCCTCCGCGTTCGGCCGCAGCGAGGACAATTGCTCGACCAGGGGATGGCCGACATAGCTGCATGGCGGGCCGCCGAGCTTGCGGTATTCCTCCGGCTCGAACGGCAACAGGCCGAGCACATGGTCGACATAGCCGAGCATGGTCCGCGCCCGTCCCGGCCGCCACGCCCAGAGCTGCGGCGAGACGTAGTCGACGATCGGAATCGCGGAATTCTTCGCGCGCACGCGGCGGGCGACGCGATGGGTGAAATCGGGGCTGTCGATGATGACGAGCGCGTCCGGCGCGGCTTCAAGCACGGCATCCGCGGTGTTGCGGATCAACCGCAGGATCTTCGGCAATTGCTGCACCACCGCGGCGAAGCCGACGATCGACAGCTCCTCGATCGGAAACAGCGATTCGAGCCCCTCGCGCGCCATGGTGCGGCCGCCGACGCCGACGAATTCGACGCCGTCGCGGAGGCGCTGGCGCAGCACCTTCATCAAGGCGCTGCCGAGCCGGTCGCCGGATTCCTCGGTGGCGATCAGGCAGATCCTGCGTTTGGGTTCGCGCGACTGCATCACGCCGGCAGGCCGATGACGAAGAGATATTTGGCGTCGGCCAGCGCGATCATCGCCTGCGGCTCGGCCGCGATGGTATTGCCCGCGATGACGGCGATGCCGGCGAGCCCTGCGACGGCCACACCTTCGAGCGTGCGCGGGCCGATCGTCGGCAGGTCGAAGCGCAGGTCCTGGCCGCTCTTCGGCGCCTTCACCAGCACGCCGCGGCCGGCGGCCGCGCGAATGCGTCCCTCCTCGCGCAGCCGCGCCACGCGCGCGAGCAGCGCGTCGGTGCCCTCGATGTCCTCGACCGCCACCACATGGCCGTCGATCACCACCGCCGCCTGGCCGATGTCGAACGGACCGAGCGCGGCCAGCACCGCACGGCCCCGCTCGATGTCGGCCTTGCTGTTGTCGTTCGGCCAGGCACGGCTGATGCAGCCCTCGGGCATCAGGAGATCGGGGGCGACGTCCTTGATGCCGACCATGCGAAAGCCGTCCTGCTCGAGGAGGCGGCCGACGCCGGACAGGAGATGATCGTCGCCGCCGCGAAAAGCGCGGATGACGTTCCCGAGCAGGCGCAGCGTCTTGACGTCGAACCGGATCTCCGTGAGCGAGGGGCGCACCAGGGTGCCGATGAAGATCAGGTCGCGGCAACCTTCCTCGCGAAACAGCCGCATCGCACGGCCGAGCTGGCCGACCGATATCCAGCGGTGACGGAATTTCTCCACCCGCGCCGGATCGCAGGCGCCCCGAAGCGGAAACAGCACCGGCGTGATGCCGCGGGCGGCCAGCGAGTCGGCGACCGCGAACGGCATGGCGCCACCGCCGGCGACGATGCCGACCGGCGATGAACCCTGCGAAGCCGCCGATGTCATGCCCGGGGCCATCCCAAGGTCACTTCGCGATGGCGGGAAGGCACAGCGGGCGTTTGCCCTTGCCGATGAAGTCGAGGATCTCGGCGATCGCCGGATCCTCGCCCGCGAGCGGCCTGGATGCTTCCAACCGCTCGGCGAAGGTACCGGGGCCGTGGAAGAGTTTCTGGTAAAACCCCCGCACCGTCGCCAGCCGCTGCTTGGTGAACTTGCGCCGCTTCATGCCGATCAGGTTGAGGCCTTCCAGCACCGCATATTGGCCGTTGACGAGGCCAAACGGGATGATGTCGTCGCGCACGCCACAGACGCCGCCGACCATCACCTGGGGCCCGATGCGGGTGAACTGATGCACGGCGGACAGGCCGCCGATGAAGACGAAGTCGCCGATCTCGCAATGACCGCCGAGCGTGGCGGAGGTTGCGAAGATCACATCATTGCCGACATGGCAGTCATGGCCGACGTGGCTGCAATTCATGAAGTAGCCGCGATCGCCGACGCTGGTGACGCCGCCGCCGGCGACGGTACCGGCATTCATCGTCACGGATTCCCGGATGGTGCAGCCCGATCCGATTTTGAGCTTCGTCAGCTCGCCCCGGTAGCTGAGCGACTGCGGTGGCGTGCCGAGCGAGGCAAAGGGATAGATGGTGCAATCGTCGCCGATGGTCGTCTGCGCCGTGACATGCACGTGCCCGATCAGCTTGCAGTTCGCGCCGATCACGACATTCGGGCCGATGATGCAATAGGGCCCGATCTCGGTGCCCTCGCCGATCACGGCGCCGTCCGCGACCCGTGCGGTGGGATCAATCTTGCTCATCAAGCAATCTTACTCGTCAGGAAGCTCTGATTATGTGTTGAAGTCATTCAGTTTTCCGGTGGTTAGCGCGTCTATGCCCGATCTGTCCAGTGACGTATCATCTCGGCCTGTTTCAAGTATCGGATGAGGCGGCCGTCCCGGTCCGCCCCAAAGTTCATGCGGAGCTTCAACACTCGTGGTCAGGACCTTGGCACTTCTGCTCGCACAGCTCGCGGCCGCGCCGATCGTGTCCGAGACGGTCGAAACCGGTGATCGCCGACCGGTCGACCTCGCTTCATTCGAATGCCGCGACATCAATCGCAGCACCGTGCTTCAGCGCGTCTGTTACGACCCCGCGCGGCACGATCTCGTCGTCGCGACTGGCGGCTTCTATGCGCGTTATTGCGGCGTCGCCGCCGAGACGGTCGACCGCCTTCTGGGCGCGCCGTCCATGGGCCAATTCTTCAATCGGCATATCCGCCGCGAGGCCGCCGGCGGCCGCTACGATTGCAGCGCGTAAGCCTCGGCCGGAAACGCTCAGTCCGTCAGCATGGCGCCGACATCGGCTTCCGCAACCACCTGGCCGTTGACCTTGGCGTCGCCGTGAAACCACCACATGGCCTTGCGGCGGCCGAGCGAGCGCATGTGATACTCGATGGTGTCGCCGGGCAGCACCGGCTTGCGGAACTTGCACTTGTCGATGGTGAGAAAATAGACCGCGCGCGGCTTCTCGGTGCCTTCGACCGACTTGATGCCGATCACGCCTGCCGTCTGCGCCATCGCCTCGATCATCATGACGCCGGGATAGACCGGGCGTTCCGGGAAATGCCCCTGGAAGGCCGGCTCGTTGAAGGTGACGTTCTTGATGCCGATGCCGCTGTAATCGGCGCGGATGTTGATCACGCGATCGATCAGCAGCATCGGAAAGCGGTGCGGCAGGGTCTGGAGGATGGCATTGATATCCACCAGCTCGAACTTCACAGGTGATTCCGCCGTCATTCCCGTCCCTCGTCCTTCGCATCGGCCTTGCTGTCGCGCACCAGGCGCTCCACCGCGATGATCTCCTTGAACCATTGCTTGGTCGGCTTGGCAAAGAGGCCACCCCAGCGTCCGCCCGGCGGGATGTCGTCCTTGACGCCGCTCATCGCGGTGACCTGGGCTCCATCGCCGATCTTGAGGTGGTTGTTGATGCCAACCTTTGCTCCGAGTGCCACGTTGTCGCCGATGGTCAGGCTGCCGGCGAGGCCGATCTGGGCCGCCAGCAGGCAGTGCCGGCCAATGGTCACATTGTGGCCGATCTGGACCTGATTGTCGATTTTGGTCCCCTCGCCGATCACCGTGTCACGCAAGCTGCCACGGTCGATCGTGGTCCCCGCGCCGACCTCGACATCGTTCTGGATCAGGACCCGGCCGGTCTGCGGCACCTTCAGATGGCCCTCGGGGCCGAAGAAGATGAAGCCGTAGCCGTCCTGGCCGATCGAGCAGCCGGGATGGATCAGCACGTTGTTGCCGATCAGGGCGCACTGGATCGCGGTTCGGGCGCCGACGTTGCAGTCCCGGCCGATCTTGACCCCGGGACCGATCACCGCCCCGACGCCGACCACCGTGCCGCTGCCGATCTCCACATCCGGGCCGATCACCGCCAGGGGGTCGACGATCACGCCGTCCTCGAGCCGGGCCGAGGGATCGATGATCGCCGACGGTGCGATACCGTCATTACCGACCCAGGATTGCGGTCTCAGCGCGTCCCCATGCCATTCCCGCGCGATCCTGACGAAGGCCCGGAACGGCTGCGCCACCCGCAGCACCGCCACATGGGCGGGCACCTGGGCCTCGAAGCGCGGGCTGACCAGGCAAGCGCCGGCCTTGGTCGCCTTGAGGTCGTCGGCATATTTGAGGTTGTCGAAGAACGCCAGATGCATCGGGCCGGCTTCGTCGAGCGAAGCAAGGCCCGTGATGACGTGGCCGCCCCTGCCGGGATCGACCAGCTCGGCCTTGGCCAGCGTGGCAATGTCAGCCAGCGCTGAGGCAGGCGGCTTTGTGAAGAAGATCGGTTGCGCCATTCCACCCCGTCGCGGTCCGGCTTCGGCATGAAGCGGTCAGGCCGCATCATGCCCCATCTGTTGGAATGGCACGATCCCCTTCGGAAACCGGCTCCATTGATCCGGATCGTGCCGTGCTGATCGAACTAGAACGTGGTGCCGCCGCCGAACCGGAATTCCTGCGTACGGTCGTACTTGCCCTTGCTGAGCGGCACGGCGTAGTCGAAGCGCAGCGGACCGAACGGCGACTGCCAGATCAGGCCGACACCAACCGACGAGCGGATGACCTTGCTGTCGTCATAGACGAGGCCGGTACATGTTCCCGTCGTTGACGGATTGAAGGTCGACGGGATGCAGCCCGGCACATTGACTTCGTTGGTCGTGGTCCAGCCCGTCGGTCCCTTATAGTCGTAGAGGCCGCCGGCATCGGCATAGACCGCACCCTTCAGACCCACTTCCTTCGGCAGGAACCAGAACGGCATCTGCAGTTCGAGCGAAGCGCCCCAATACTTGGTGCCGCCGAGCGCGTCTCGCGAACCGAAGGGGTTCAAGTCACGCGGGCCAATGCCGTTGGGAGCAAAGCCGCGGACCAGGTTCGGACCCATCTGGAAATGGTCGAGCATCCGCAGGTCGTCGTTCATCTTGGTCAGAATGCCGCCCTGGAGGCGGACGAGACCAACGATGTCGGACACCAGCGGGGCATAGTACTTTCCGTCCGCCACGGTCTTCAGATAGGACACGTCGCCGCCGACGCCGGCGAAATCCTGCCGGAAGTCGATGAGCAGACCGTCGGACGGGTTCTTGTTGTTGTCCAGCGTGTTGTAGGTGAGCGTGTAGCCCAGCGCCGAGGTCAGCGTCTTGCCGTTGGCAAGCTCCCTGCGCACCGGTAGCGAGGCCTCGCCATCGCTGTAGCAACCGAGGCCGCCGCTCGAGCTCAGGTCGATGCCGTTGGCGGCCGCGTAAGCCGGGCTCGGATTGAACGCCGCGCTGCCCGGATTGTTGTTACAGTTCGCCAAGTAGCCCGGCAGCGTGATTTCCTGCTGGTAGATCGAATAGCGCAGCTGCAGCGACAGATCTTCACGCAACGAGAAGCCGAGGCGCGGCGAGAAACCGAGCGTCTTGGTGCCGTAGGAGATGTAGTTGTTGGCGAGTTGCTGGCGCTGATAGAGGTCGAGGCCGAGCGCGACGCGGTAGTCGAGCAGATAGGGTTCGACGAACGACAGCGAGTAGCCGCGTGCATATTGGCCATAGGTCACCGACGCCTTGGCGAACAGGCCGCGGCCGAGCAGATTGCGCTCGGAAATCGAGACTTCGGCCAAAGCGCCATCGGTGGTGGAGTAACCGCCCGAGACCGAGAAGTCGCCGGTCGATTTCTCTTCCATGTCGACGATCAGGATCACGCGATCGCTCGACGAGCCCGGCTCGGTCGTGATCTTCACGCTCTTGAAGTAATCGAGGTTCTTCAGGCGCCGCTCGGCACGATCGACCAGGGCGCGGTTGTAGGCGTCGCCCTCCGAGATGTCGAACTCGCGACGGATGACGTAGTCGCGCGTGCGCGTATTGCCGCGCAGGTTGATGCGCTCGATATAGGTGCGCGGGCCCTCGTCGATGTTGAAAACGACGGAGACGGTGTGCGCCTCGAAGTTGCGGTCGCCGCCCGGGCGGACCACGGCGAAGGCGTAGCCGCGGCGCGAGGCCTCGATCTGCATCTCCTCGACCGATTTTTCGACCGACTCGACGTTGTAGAGCGAGCCGGCATGGACGCGCGAATAACCGCGCATCGACGATGGATCGAAGTTCGGGATGCTGGAGCGGAAGTCGACCGCGCCGACGCGATATTGAGCGCCTTCCTCGATCTTGAAGGTGACGTTGAAGCCCTTCTTCTCCGGATCGTATTCGGTGAGCGCGGCCACCACCTGGACGTCGGCGTAACCGTTCTTGAGATAGAACCGGCGAATCAGGTCGCGGTCGGCTTCGACGCGGTCGGGATCGTAGACGTCACCGCTGCCCAGGAAGCTCAGCAGGTTCGTTTCGCGCGTCTTGATGACGTCCCTGAGGCGGTAGGACGAGAACGCGCTGTTGCCGACGAACTCGATCGACTTGACGCCGGTCTTGACGCCCTCCTCGATCGTGAAGACGAGATCGACGCGGTTGTTCGGCTGCTCGATGACCTCGGGCGTGACGCGCACGTCGTAGCGGCCGGACCGGCGATAGATTTCGGCGATTCGCAGCGTGTCGGACTGCACCATGGCGCGGGAGAAGGTGCCGCGCGCCTTGGACTGGACTTCAAGGGTGAGCTGCTCGTCCTTGATCTTCTTGTTGCCCTCGAAGGCGATCCGGCCGATCACCGGGTTTTCGACCACCGAAACGACGATCTGGCCGCCGGGACCGCGGTTGATCCTGACGTCCTGGAACAGGCCGGTCTCGATCAACGCCTTGAGGCCGTCGTCGATGGCGCCTTGATCCAGGCGGCCGCCCGGACCCGGCTTGAAATAGGAGCGGATCGTCTCCACCTCGACGCGGCGATTTCCCTGGACGGAAATCGACTGAACGGTCTGAGCGAGCGCAGACGAAGACACAAAAACAGCCCCGACCGGGGCAACCACCGGCGCGCCGAACATGATCAGGGTTGCGAGCAAGCCCCCCCGGAGTCGCAGTCCAAACTTCATCGCGCAACGCGCCCTTATCATTCCGTGCCAGACCCAACCCCAACGCCGGTCCGGAGATTCCCCAAGTCGAGGCCACTTGTAGCCAATTTCGCCGACGCCGCAAACGGCCGAAAGCGTCGTGATTTCAATTTCATTCCAAGACGTTGCTCAACAGCAACGCCACAAAAAAGCCTCCATCAAGATGCCGCCATCCGCAGGATGTCGTTGTAGGTCGCAAACACCATCAGCATCAGCACCAAGCCGAGCCCGATTCGGAACCCCATCTCCTGAGTCCGCTCGGACAGCGGCCGGCCGCGGACCACTTCCGCCGCATAGAACATAAGGTGGCCGCCATCGAGCAGCGGGATCGGGAACAGGTTCAGCAGGCCGATCGACACCGACAGCACCGCGCACAGGTTGATCACGAATTGGAACCCGGCGCTGGCCGCCTGCCCCGACATCTTCGCGATTCCCAGGACGCCGCTGACCTCGTTGGGATTGCCATGCCCGACGAACAGCGAGCCAAGGAACTTGAAGGTGCTGGTGATGATGAACCAGACCTGCTCGACCCCGATCTTGAGCGCCTCGCCGATGCCCACCGGCGCGGTGGAGGCCTCGCCGGCCTGTGCCTTGTGCTCGATGCCGAGCACGCCGAGACGGTGGCTGTTGCCGAACGGATCCTTACGCTCGAGCAGCGCCGGGGTTGCCGTCAGCGAGACGATGGTACCGTCCCGCTTCACCTGGAAGGCAAGCGCCGAACCCGCATTCATCGCAACGATTCGCTGCATGTCGGCAAAGCTCTCGATCGGCTTACCGTCGATCTGGACGACCACGTCCCCAACCTTGAAGCCGGCCGCAGCCGCCGCGCCATCGGCGACGACGCCGTCGACGCGCGCGATCGTGCTCGGCTTGCCGTAATACAGGGCCATGCCGGCGAAGATCAGCGCACCCAGGATGAAATTGGCGATCGGACCGGCCGCGACGATGGCGGCACGCGGACCGACCTTCTTGTGGTGAAAGCTGCCGGCGCGCTCCTCGGCCGTCATGGCCGCAAGGGTCTGCGCGGACGGGGTCGAGGCCTCGCTCTCGTCGCCGAAGAACTTGACGTAGCCGCCGAGCGGGATGGCCGAAATCTTCCAGCGAGTGCCACGGCGGTCGTTGAAGCCGATCAGCTCAGGTCCGAAGCCGAGCGAAAAGGTCAGCACCCGCACGCCTGCCCAGCGCGCGACCAGAAAATGGCCGAGCTCGTGGAAGAACACGACGATCGTCAGGACGAACAGGAAGGGAACCGCGTAGCCGAGGAGCCCATGGCTCAACGTATTGAAACTATGGGTAAAAAAATCGATCATCGAGTTCCCTCATCCAGCGCCGCAAGGCCCTGGTCCGAACCAACTAGGATGCCTTTAAGGCAATTTGAGGCAATAGGGCGGCAGCTCTATTTCGCGCAACATGGTCAACAGAGATTGCATCGTCCGCCGACGTCAGCGGTGCCTGGTTCCCGCTCCGGATCCAGTCGTCCAGCGTCGCCTCCACCAGCCGTGCGATCGCGCCGAACCGGATCTTGCCGGCGATGAACGCGGCGACCGCGACCTCGTTGGCCGCGTTGTAGACCGTGGTCGCGCCCTTCCCCGTCCTGAGCGAATCGAAAGCCAGGCGCAGCCCGGGGAAGCGCTCGAAATCGGGCGCCTCGAAGGTCAGCTGGCCGATCTTGGCGAGATCCAGCTTGGCCGCCGGCCCCTTGATCCGGTCGGGCCAGCCGAGGCAATGCGCGATCGGAGTGCGCATGTCAGGCGCGCCGAGCTGGGCCACCACCGAGCAGTCGGAAAATTCGACCATGCCGTGAATGATCGACTGCGGATGAACGAGAACGTCGATTTCCTCGGGCGCAAGCGCGAACAGATAGGACGCTTCGATCACCTCGAGGCCCTTGTTCATCATCGAGGCGGAATCGATCGTGATCTTCTGGCCCATGCTCCAGTTCGGATGCTTCAGCGCCTGTTCGAGGGTCGCCTGCTCAATGTCCGCCGGCTTCCAGGTGCGGAACGGGCCGCCCGAGGCCGTGATGATGACGCGGACCAGTTCGTCGCGGTTGCCGGAGCTCAGCGCCTGGAACAGCGCATTGTGTTCGGAATCGGCCGGCAGGATGCATGCGCCCGCCTTGGCGGCACGCTGCATGAAGAAATCGCCGGCGCAAACCAGACATTCCTTGTTGGCCAGCGCCACGTGCGCGCCGCGATCGACCGCCGCCAGTGCCGGCTTCAATCCGGCGGCGCCGCTCACGGCCGCCATCACCCAATCGGCCGGACGCGCGCCGGCTTCGATCACCGCGCTTTCGCCGGCGCCGCATTCCGTGCTCGTTCCCGCCAGGGCGGCCTTGAGCTCGGCGAATTTGGAGGTGTCGGCGATCGCGACATAACGCGCGGAAAATTCCTTCGCGAGCTTTGCCAGCGCCTCGACGTTGCCGTTCGCCGTCAGCGCTTCGACGCGGTAGCGCTCGGGCGAGGCGCGCAGCAGATCCATCGTGCTGTCGCCGATCGAGCCGGTGGCGCCGAGAACCGTGACGCTGCGGACGGACGCCGCCGCAGCCTTGTTGTTTCGCAATGGGACCGCGCTCATATCCTCACCAAACCATAAGACCGCTTCCGGCGCTATGCACACCATGGCGGAGAAAGCCGATAATCCAGGCCGCCAGGATGGCGGCGACAAAACCGTCCAGGCGGTCCATAAGCCCGCCATGGCCGGGAATTAAGTGACTGGAATCCTTGACACCGAAGCGCCGCTTCACGGCGGATTCGAAGAGATCGCCGAGTTGCGACACCACTGAGAGGACGGCGCCGACCAAGAGCAGCGGAACCGCCTTGCCGATGCCGCAAGCGGCAAAACCTCCGGCCACCGCAAGGCTCGCCACGAAGCCGCCGAGCGCGCCGGACCAGGTCTTCTTCGGGCTCACGCGCGGCCAGAGCTTCGGCCCGCCGATGCTGCGGCCGGCGAAATAGCCGCCGATATCGGTCGCCCACACCACGAGCAGCACGAACATCAGCGCGGAGAAGCCGTTGACGAGGTCCTTGCGCAACAGGATCGAGGCCAGCAACGCCGCCGCTGCGTAGGCAAAACCCGTCGCTGCCCAGACGAACTTGCCGCGCGCGATCAGCGTCACGATCGCGCCGCCGACGAGGCCAACGACGATGGAGGTCTTGAGCCCGCCAAAGGTCACGGCGGCGCCCATCATGGCGATGACGACCGTCCCTGCCCCGGTCAGCGCGGCCGAGCCTGCGCCGACCACCGTCAGCCATTCCGCGAACAGCCCGATCGAAACCAGGGTCACGAGCAGCGCCCAGAGCCAGCCGCCGGCATAAGCGATAGCAATGGCGAGCGGCGCCAGCACCAGCGCTGCGAGGACCCGCATCACCAGATTGCTCGGGGCAGGCTTGGCGCCCACCGGTGCGGAATCGTGTTCGCTCACGAGGCGGTTTTCGCGACCAGGCCGCCGAAACGGCGCTCGCGCCTGGCGAATTCGGCGATCGCGCCTTCGAGCGCCGCCTTGTCGAAGTCGGGCCAGTGGATCGGCACGAACACGAGCTCGCTATAGGCGGCCTGCCACATCAGGAAATTCGACAGGCGCTGCTCGCCGCTGGTGCGAATGATGAGATCGGGATCTGGAATGTCGGGCGCATCGAGATGCGCCCCGAGCGTCTCGGCATCGATCGTAGCAGGGTCGCGCTTTCCTTCCGCGACCTCGCGGGCAAGCTTTTGCGCCGCTTTGGCGATCTCCTGCCGCGAGCCGTAGTTGAAGGCGACGACGAGCGTGAGGCGTGAATTGTCGCGTGTCAGCTCCTCGGCCTCGTTGAGCAGCGCGCAGATGTCGCTCTCGAGGCCCTCGCGCTCGCCGATGATGCGGACCTTGACGCCGTCGCGATGCAGGCTCGCCAGGTCGTTGCGGATGAAGCGGCGCAGCAGGCCGAACAGATCGCCGATCTCGCTCGCCGGGCGCGACCAGTTCTCCGACGAGAACGAGAAGATGGTGAGATAGCGGATGCCGAGCTCGTGCGAGGCGCGCACGACGCGGCGCAGGGCCTCGACGCCGCGGCGATGGCCCTCCGCACGCGGCAGACCGCGCGCGGCCGCCCAACGCCCGTTGCCATCCATGATGATGGCGACATGCGCAGGCGCCTCGGACCGATCGGGTCCTTCCGTTGCGGGCGCGGCGGCGTTGGACATGAAGGCGATGCCTTAAACGGTGAGGATTTCTTTTTCCTTGGCGGCCAGCAGCTGGTCGATCTCGGCGATCGTGCCGTCGGTCGCCTTCTGCACCTCGTCGGCGTGACGCTTCTGGTCGTCCTCCGACATCTCGTGATTCTTCTCGAGCTTCTTGAGGACGTCGAGGCCGTCGCGGCGGACGTGGCGCGCGGCGACCTTGGCGGCTTCCGCATATTTGTGCGCGACCTTCACCAGCTCCTTGCGCCGCTCCTCGTTCAGCTCGGGGATGCGCAGCCGCAGCACCTGGCCTTCAGTTGCGGGCGACAGGCCGAGATTGGAATCGACGATCGCCTTCTCCACCGCCTTGACCATAGACTTGTCCCAGACCTGCACCGAGATCAGGCGCGGCTCCGGCACGCTGACGGTGGCGAGCTGGTTGAGCGGCATGTGACCGCCATAGGCATCGACCTGCACCGGATCGAGCATCGAGGCGGAGGCGCGCCCCGTCCGCAAGCCGCCGAGCTCGTGCTTGAGCGACTGGACGGCGCCCTGCATGCGGCGCTTCACTTCGTTGAGGTCGAAATTACCCGTGGGCATCACGTTTCTCCTTCAAAATCCCGGCGACCGCTCCCGCGCCTTCCCTTTCGGGCGCGCCAGATGAGCCGTCAGCCGGCGACGATGGTTCCGTGGCCGACGCCGCGCAGAATCGCGCCGATCGACCCCGGCTCCGCGATCGAGAATACGATGATAGGCAGCGACGTCTCGCGGGCAAGCGCGAAGGCGGTCGCATCCATCACCTTGTAGCCGCCCTCGATCGCCTGCGAATGGGTCAGCCGGTCAAACCGCGTGGCGGCGGGATCCTTCTTCGGATCGGCCGAGTAGACGCCGTCGACATTGGTCGCCTTCAGCACCGCCTGAGCGCCGATCTCGGCGGCGCGCAGCACCGCGGTCGTATCGGTGGTGAAGTACGGATTACCGGTTCCGCCGCCGAGCAGCACGATACGTCCTTCGGCGAGATATTTGTGCGCCGCAGTGCGGGTGAACAGCTCGGAAATCTCGGGCATGACGAAGGCCGACAGCGTGCGCGCCGGCGTGCCCTTGCGCTCGATCGCGGCTTCCAGCGCGAGGCAGTTCATCATGGTGGCGAGCATGCCCATGGTGTCGCCGGTCGGGCGCGAGACGCCGCGGGCGGAGACCTCGACGCCGCGCACGATATTGCCGCCGCCGATCACGACCGCAACCTCGGTGCCGAGCTTGCGGGCGGCGATCAGATCATCCGCAACCCGGTCGACGGTCGGCTGGTCGATGCCAAAGCCTTGCTGTCCCGCGAGATATTCGCCGGACAGCTTGATCACGACGCGACGATAGACCGGATCAGTCATGAGCACCTTCCTTGTCCGGGCGCCGCTTCCGGCGGCACGCCGGAAGGAACGTTCCGGCGCTTACTTCTTGCCGCTGGCCGCGGCGACCTCGGCGGCGAAGTCGCTTTCCTGCTTCTCGATTCCCTCACCGAGAGCATAGCGCACAAAGCCCGCGATCTTCACCGCGCCGCCGACCTTGCCCTCGGCTTCCTTCACCGCCTGCGCCACCGACTTGCCGGTGTCGTGGATGAAGGCCTGCTCGAGCAGGCAGACTTCCTTGTAATAGGTCTTCAGGCCGGACTCGACGATCTTCTCGATCACGTTCTCGGGCTTGCCCTGCTGGCGATATTTGTCGGCGAGCACGTCCTTCTCGCGCTTGACGACCGCCGGATCGAGGCCGGACGGATCGAGCGCGAGCGGGTTGGCGGCGGCGACATGCATCGCGATCTGGCGGCCGAGCGCTGCGAGCTCGTCGGCCTTGCCCGGCGATTCCAGCGCCACGATCACGCCCATCTTGCCGGCGCCGTCGACGACGGCACCGTGGACGTAGTGCGCCACGACGCCCTGGCTCACCTCGAGCGCAGCGGCGCGGCGCAGCGTCATGTTCTCGCCGATGGTGGCGATCGCGTCGTTGATCGCGGCTTCGACCGTGACGTCACCGACCTTGGCGGCCTTGATCTTCTCGACGTCGGCGCCGACGTCGAATGCGACCTGGGCGATCATCTTGACCAGGCCCTGGAACTGACCGTTGCGCGCGACGAAGTCGGTCTCGGAATTGACCTCGACCACGACGCCCTTGGTGCCCTTGGTGAGCGCGCCGATCAGACCTTCTGCGGCGACGCGGCCCGACTTCTTGGCGGCCTTGGACAGGCCCTTCTTGCGCAGCCAATCCTGCGCCGCTTCCATGTTGCCGTCGTTTTCGGTCAGCGCGGCCTTGCAGTCCATCATGCCCGCGCCGGTCGACTCGCGCAGGTCCTTGACCATCGCAGCTGTGATCGTTGCCATCGTTGAAAATCCTTTGTGCCTGCCGGTTCGCCGCGGCGTGGCTTCGAAGCGCCCCGCCGCGGTCCATCTCAGGAATTCGCGTCAACTGAAATGGTGGCCGGATCTCATCCGGCCAGCCCATCGCTCTCTCGACTATTCCGCTTCTGCGGTCAGCGCCTTGGCCTTGGCCACCCAGGCATCCGCGCGGCTCGGCAGACCGACTTCTTCGCCGATCGTGTGCGCGGTGTCGTGGTCGAGCTCGGCGAGCTGCCAGTAGTGGAAGATGCCGAGGTCGTTGAACTTCTTCTCAATCGCACCCGACACGCCCGGGAGCTTCTTGAGGTCGTCGGCGGTGCCGCGCGGACCTGCAAGGCCCTGGAAGCCGCTCGTCGACGCCGCCGGCAGCTCCTCGACGACCGGCTGGGTCGAGGCACCGACGTCGACGCCCGAATCGCCTTGGGCCCGCGAGATGCCGTCGATCGCCGCACGCGCGATGAGGTCGCAATACAGCGAGATGGCGCGGCCGGCATCGTCATTGCCCGGCACCACATAGGTGATGCCCTTCGGGTCGGAATTGGTGTCGACGATCGCGGCGACCGGAATGTTGAGGCGCTGGGCCTCCTGGATCGCGATGTCTTCCTTGTTGGTGTCGATCACGAAGATCAGGTCGGGCAGACCGCCCATGTCCTTGATGCCGCCGAGCGAGCGGTCGAGCTTGTCGCGCTCGCGCTGAAGCGTCAGGCGCTCCTTCTTGGTGTAGGAGCTGGCATCGCCGCCCGCCAGCACGTCGTCGAGGTGACGCAGGCGCTTGATCGAGGCCGAGATCGTCTTCCAGTTGGTCAGCGTGCCGCCGAGCCAGCGCGAATTGACGAAATACTGCGCGCAGCGCTTGGCCGCGTCGGCGACGCCGTCCTGCGCCTGGCGCTTGGTGCCGACGAACAGGATGCGGCCGCCCTTGGCCACCGTGTCGCTGACGGCCTGAAGGGCCTGGTGCAGCATCGGCACGGTCTGGGCGAGGTCGACGATGTGGATGTTGTTACGGGTACCGAAAATGAACGGAGCCATTTTCGGATTCCAGCGGTGCGACTGGTGACCAAAGTGCACGCCAGCCTCGAGCAGCTGACGCATAGTGAAATCGGGTAGTGCCATCGTTCTATTTCTCCGGTTGGTTCCTCCGGAAACGTGTGAGCAAAACGGAGCGTTCTCGCCCCGGCTGCCACCGGACGGCCTTGTGAGCCATGTTTCCGTGTGAGATGGCGCGCTATATAGCGCCATTTCGGTCAGAAGCAAGGAAATAAGGCGGCGCTCGCGCGCGCCCGAAAGCTGCGGTCGCTACGCTGGCGCCGATTCCCGGCGCCCTCCTCGACCGGCTAGCACTTCGGCTGGCCGGGCGGGCAAGACTTCGGGGGAGGTCCGGCGGGCCTCGGCGGAGGCGGAGGCGGCGCCGCACGCGGCGGCGCGGCAGCCATCGGCGGCGGCGCCGGCCGCGCAACAGGCGGTGGCGGCGGCGCGGGCCGTGCAACCGGAGGCGGAGGTGGCGCCGGCCGCGCCATTGGAGGCGGTGCGGGCCGGGCCACGGGCGGCGGTGGGGCCGGCCGGGCCACGGCCGCGGGCGGAGGCGCAGCCCGGGGCGGCGGAGGCGGTGCGACCCGAGGCGGTGGCGGCGGCGTCGGTCGCGCCAGAGCCTGCGGATGCGCTGGCGGCGCGACGGGCTTGGCAGCCGGCGGCGGCGGGCCGGGCCGATGATCCGGAACCCTGGACGGCTCCCGCGCTGCCACCGGCGGCGGCGGTGGAGGCGCCGCCGGCCTGACCGCGCTCGGGACCCCCGGCCGGCCGGTGGCCGCGCTCGGAGGCGGCAATGCGCCAGGCTGGGGACCGGCCGGCCTGCCACGCCGGTCAGTCGCGGACGGCGGCTGGTTGGGCGCCGGCGCGGTCGCCGCGTTCGGCTGCGCGGGCGGGATGTTGCCGGCGGGCGAGGTGGTGGTCGCAACGGGTTTGCCGGGGGGTGAGGCAGCGCCGGGCGCGCGCCCTGCACCAGCCGGCGGCGGCGGTCCGCCAGGGGTCCCGGGGATCGGCAATGTGTTCGCCTGCGGCAGCTTGGCGGGCGCTGGTGGGTGCGGCGTCGCCGCAGCATTGCCGGTCGGCGCCGTCGCGGTCGGACTTGGCGCGGCGTTCGGCGCGGCAGCACCGGGCGCAACCCCCGCCCCCGTCGGCGGAGCGCCCGGCGTCCCCGGCGCCGGCAAGGTATTGGCCTGCGGCAGCTTGGCCCCGGCCGGAGGCTGCACTGTTGTAGCGGGAGCGACATTGGCCGGAGCTGGTGCCGGGATACCCGGCCTCGCCGTCGGCTGGATCGTCGCGCTCGGCGGCATCGGTGCCTTGCCCTGCTGGATCAGCGCGGCGCGCTGCGCGACCGCCTGCGGCACGGCCGGCCCTGCCGGATTGGCACGGCCGGCAACCGCCGGCGCCAGATTGGCCGGACTAGGTCCCGGCCCCGCGGCCGGCGCAGGTGCCGGCGGGCGATTGATCACAGTGTCGATCACCGTCGTATTATGGATGTTCTGGTAGATGATGTTGTTCGGCGGCGGCGCGACATAGACCGGCGGCCGGACGAACACCGGAATCGGCACGAACACCGGCTGTGGCAGCACGAACAGGCCGACCACCGGCAGCGGCGGCGCCAGCACGACGAAATCCGGCGGCGGCGGCGGCAGATAATAGACCGGCGGCGGCGGTGGCGGCGCGAAGCCGAAATCGGGGTCGCTGAAATACAGCACCGGACGGTCGAAATAGACCACCTCCTCCGGCGGCGGTGGCGGCACGTCGTAGTCCAGCATCGTGAAAGTCGGCGGCGGCTCGAGCGGCGCGGTCAGGATCGCGAGCCTGCGCCGGGCATCGCCCGCATGCGGCCCGCGCGGATAGCGGCGCAGATACGACCAATATGCGTCCGGCGTATCGGCGCGATAGGTCCGCCTCCAGGTGATCGCCTCGCGGCGCGCAGCGACGATCGCCATCACGCGCTTTGCGAGCGGATCGCCCGGATAGGCCGCGAGGAATTCCTCATAGGCCGGCAGCGTGTCGCGCGCGAGCGCGGCGGCATAGGCGTCCTGCACGCCGAGATCGCGGATCGGCTTGCTGCGGATCGCGGCGACCTGGTCGGGTGCGGTCTCCGGCGGCGGCGCGTCGGGCCCGCGCTCGAAGAACGAGAACGGCGCCGAGATCTTCTGCTCGTTCCAGGGCACCTGCGCGCCCTTGCTGGCCTCGTTGACGCGCAGGCGGACACGGTCGAACACCTCCGCCAGCGGCAGGCCGCCGGTGCGGATCATCTCGGCCAGCGACTGCGCATAGATACCGTACGGCCCCGGCTCCTCCGGCGCGACGGTGCCGGGCGCCGCGTTGAACGCGATCAGCATGTTCGCGTCGGGCTCGACCAGCGCCAGACCGCCCGCGATCCCGCCCTCGATGAACGGCTGCGCGCGGGCCGCGTCCAGCACAACGATGTTGGCCTTGAGCGGAATCGCAGCGAGCTGACGCACATAGTCGCTGATGCGCAGGGCCTCGGTCGGAATGTCGGTATCGCGCGCGATGTTGGAATCGACCGGGATGAAATAGTTCTCGCCGGCAAGCTGCACGCCATAGCCCGCAAGATAGATCATCGCGACGGTTCCCGGCCCCGAGGCCTGGGCCTTCTGGATGAAGTCGCGAAGACTCTTGCGCAGCGTGTCGCCGTCGAGATCGCGCGCTCCGACGACGTCGAAGCCGGCCGCCTGCAGCGTCTGCGCGATCAAGCCGGCATCGTTCGCGGGGGTTGCCAGCGGCGACTTGGCATAGGCGCCGTTGCCGACCACGAGCGCGACGCGCTTTTCCGGCTGCTGCGCGCGGGCCGCGTCCGGCGCGCCGGCGGCAAGGACCATGATAGGCAGGAGAAGGCAAATGAAGACTCTGAACGTCCCACGCATGGCTTGCTTGCCCGTTATTCTTGTTGCGGTGCCACCACGCATCAGGCGCGCGGCCAGCTGAACGGCGCTTGAACGAAAAGCTCGGATTGAGGCGGTGGCGTGGCCGCGCCGCCGCTCGCGTCAGCTCCGCAGCAGCCTCACGGCGACCTCAAGTCAGCGTCGAAACGGCGCAAGGCTCCTTCAGGTCCCTGCGCAGCGCGCCTCACTCCACCGCTTGCAGCTCGGCGAGCTTCGTTCGCGCCGTCGCCTCGTCCAGCGCAACGAGTTCGGCCGGACCGGGATTGGCCTCGCCCGCCGTCGCGACGGAAACCGCAGCAAGCCCGATCAGACCGCCGAGGACCGCTCCGCCCGTCGTGGCATCATGCCTGGGGCTGCTCTTGATGAGATAGAAATGCGTCCGGCCGGCTTCCATCACGATCTCGCGCTTGGTGTCGCCCGGAAACATCAGCTCCGTCACCAGCAATTCGTGGCGACCTGCCGGCCGATCGGCATAGGCATATTTCCCAGCCACCACCTTGCCAAGCGGCGCACCGTCGAGCTTCACCTCGCAGGCGCAGATGGCCATGCTGAGACCATTCCGCTTGTCCTGGAGCAGGACGACGCGCGAATGTCCGGCGCGCGGAGGTCCGACTTTCTTTGATACAGAGGCAAAGTCGGTCCCGACCTGATCGCTGACACAGCCCACCAGCATCGCACCGACGGCCAACAACAACGCGCCCCGTCGCAACATCGCACACCCCAGTCCATTCCCCGGGATGCATGCTAGCTGGAATCAGCGACAGGTTGCAACAACGTCCGACAACCATCGCGGAGATCGCGCAGACCGGACGTCGGTGCTGCTGCACACGACGCCCGATGCTCCAAACGCCGGGCTTTAGCCCTGGGCAAGCAACTCGACAGTGCCCGTGCTCAGCCGATAGATACCGCCGACCACCTTGAGCTTGCCCTGCTCGACCGCTGCATTGAGGATCGGGGCGGCCGATTTCAGCTTGGCGACATTGTCGATGACGTTCTGGCGGATGGCGTTGTCGAGCGCGTTGCCGCTCTGCTGGGCCGCGGTCTTCACCGCCGGCGCGATCGCGGAGATCAGCGTGGGGATGTGTCCGGGCGGCGGCTTGTCGTCCTTCAGCGACTTGATCGTGGCGTCGACGGCGCCGCAATTGTCGTGGCCGAGCACCAGGATCAGCGGCGTGCCGAGCACGGCCACGGTGTATTCCATGCTCGCAACGGTCTCGTCGCCGGCAAAATTTCCGGCGATGCGGCACACGAACAGATCGCCGCGTCCGCTGTCGAAGGCGTATTCGGGCGCGATCCGCGAATCGGCGCAGCTCAGAACGGCTGCGTAGGGATTTTGACCGCCGACCAGAGCCTCGCGCTCATGCTTGAAATCGTGGCGGCGCGACACGCCCGACACATAGCGCGAATTGCCCTCCATCAGCCGCTTCAGCGCCGCATCGGGCGACAGCACGTTCTGGGGTTTCGGCGGTGCCTTCGCCTCCTTGGCCGACGCGGCCCCACCAAACGCCGCGGCCCCGAGCGCGGAGGCGGCCAAAAGCATCATCGAGCGGCGGGAGGGAGCGAGCGATTGATGCGGATTTTCAGAGCATTTGTCACACATGGTTGTTCTTCCTTGGTTTCGCGCCGGGAAACAACTGATAGCTGTACCCGGCAGAGTTCGAAACCATGCGTGGATCTGATAGTTAAGTCTTGGTTTGCGACGGTGCAGGCATCATCAGATCTGCTGGACGTCCACCACGCCCGCGACCGCCTTGATCGCGCCGGCGATCTGCGGCGAGACCTTGAAGCGGCCGGGCAGCTTCATCTCGACCTCGGTCTCGAGGTCGAGCATCATCACCAGCGAGACCTCGCCGTCGCCATTTCCGCGCGGCGCAATGCCCGGACTGCCGACCTTCGCCGCAGCGCCGTTTGCAGCCGCCATATCGGGGCCGGCCAAACGCTTGGCGATCGAATCCAGCGGCTTGGTATCGCGCACGAAGATGCGCAGGCCCTTCTGCGTCTTGGCGGCGGCATCGTCGAGCGGCTCGGCATGCAGCACGCGGGCGCGGACGTCCTCGCCCTGCAGCTCGGCGCCCAGTTGCAGCAGCACGGCGGCGCCCGGCTCCAGCACGTCGCGATATTGCGCGAGGCCTTCGGAGAACAGCACCGCCTCGAAATGGCCCGTGGGATCGGAGAGCCCCATGATGCCCATCTTGTTGCCGGTCTTGGTGCGCCGCTCCATGCGCGAGACCACGGTGGCGGCGACCTTGCCGGCGGTGGCGCCGGTCTTCACCGCGCGCGAGAATTCCGCCCAGCTCTGCACCCGCAGCCGCTTCAGCACGGTGGCGTAATCGTCGAGCGGATGGCCCGACAGGAAGAAGCCGACGGCGTCGTATTCGCGGCGGAGCTTCTCCGCCGGCAGCCAGGGTTCGATCTGCGGCAGCATGATGGTCGGCGCATCCGCCGACATCCCGAACATGTCGTTCTGGCCGATGGTCTCGGCCTGATGTGCGCGCTGGCAGGCGGCCAGGATCGAGTCCGCGCCGGCGAAGACCCGGGCGCGGTTCGGCTCCAGCGTGTCGAAGGCGCCGGCGGCGGCGAGACTTTCGATGATGCGCTTGTTGATCGCGCGCGGATTGACCCGCGCGGCGAAGTCGGCGAGCGAGGTGAATAATCCCCGCTTGGTGCGCTCCTCGATGATCTGCTCGATCGCCTGGATGCCGACGCCCTTGAGCGCTGCGAGCGCGTAGTAGATCGTCTTCTCGCCGACCTCGAAGGTCGCGCCCGAGCGGTTGATGTTCGGCGGCTCGACCTTGATGCCGAGGCGCTGCGCCTCGGAGCGGAATTCGGAGAGCTTGTCGGTGTTGTTGAGATCGAGCGTCATCGACGCCGCGATGAACTCCACCGGGTAATGCGCCTTCATGAAGGCGGTGTGGTAGGACACCAGCGCGTAGGCTGCCGCATGGCTCTTGTTGAAGCCGTAATCGGCGAACTTGGCGAGCAGCTCGAAGATGGTCTCGGCCTGCCCCTTCGGCACGCCGTTCTTCACCGCGCCGGCGACGAAGATGTCGCGCTGCTTGTCCATCTCGGCGCGGATCTTCTTGCCCATGGCACGGCGCAGCAGGTCGGCGTCGCCGAGCGAATAGCCCGACATCACCTGCGCGATCTGCATCACCTGTTCCTGGTAGATGATGACGCCGAAGGTCTCCTTCAGGATCGGCTCCAGCACGGGATGCAGATATTCCGGCTCCTCGTCGCCGTGCTTGCGCGCGCAATAGGTCGGGATGTTCGCCATCGGGCCCGGCCGATACAGCGCCACCAGCGCGATGATGTCCTCGAAACGGTCCGGGCGCATGTCGACCAGCGCGCGCCGCATGCCCTGGCTTTCAACCTGGAACACCCCGACCACCTCGCCGCGAGCCAGCATCTGGTAGCTCTCGGCATCGTCGATCGGCAGCGTGGCGAGATCGACATGGATGCCGCGCGGCTTGAGCAGCTTCACCGCGACGTCGAGGACGGTGAGCGTCTTCAGGCCAAGGAAGTCGAATTTGACGAGGCCGGCCGGCTCGACCCATTTCATGTTGAACTGGGTCACCGGCATGTCGGATTTGGGATCGCGGTAGAGCGGCACCAGCTCGCTCAAGGGGCGATCGCCGATCACGATGCCGGCGGCGTGGGTCGAGGCGTGCCGCGTCAGGCCTTCGAGGCGCTGCGCGATGTCGAAGGCGCGCGCCACGATCGGATCTTCGTCGCGGAACGCCTGGAGCTTCGGCTCGCTCTCGATCGCGGCCGCAAGGGTCACCGGTGCGGCCGGATTCTGCGGCACCAGCTTGGTCAGCTTGTCGACCTGGCCATAGGGCATTTGCAGCACGCGGCCGACGTCGCGCAGCACGCCGCGCGCCTGCAGCGTTCCGAAGGTGATGATCTGCGCGACCTGGTCGCGGCCGTAGCGCTCCTGGACGTACTTGATCACCTCGCCGCGGCGGTCCTGGCAGAAGTCGATGTCGAAGTCCGGCATCGAGACGCGTTCGGGATTGAGGAAGCGCTCGAACAGCAGGCCGAACTTGATCGGATCGAGGTCGGTGATGGTCAGCGCCCAGGCAACCAGCGAGCCCGCGCCCGAGCCGCGGCCCGGCCCGACCGGAATGCCTTGGCTCTTCGCCCATTTGATGAAGTCGGACACGATCAGGAAGTAGCCCGCGTATTTCATGCGCATGATGACGTCGAGCTCGAACGCCAGGCGCTTGTTGTAATCCTCTTCGCTGGTGCCTTGCGACAGGCCGTGGACGCTGAGGCGCTTGGCGAGCCCCTCCTCCGCCTGGCGCTTCAATTCCGCCGCCTCGACTGCCGCAGCGTCCGAGCTCTGCGCGGCGCCGACGGTGAAGAGCGGCAGGATCGGCTTGCGCGTCATCGGGCGGAAGGAGCAGCGCTCGGCGATCTCCACCGTTGAGGCCAGCGCCTCCGGAATGTCGGCGAACAGCACCGCCATCTCGGCGCGCGTCTTGAAGCGATGATCGGGCGTGAGCTGCTCGCGCTCGGTCTCGGCGATCAGCCGCCCGCCGGCGATGCAGAGCAGCGCGTCATGCGCCTCGTAATCGTCGGTCGTCGCGAAATAAGGCTCGTTGGTCGCGACCAGGGGCAGGCCCCTGGCGTAGGCGATGTCGATCAAGCCGCTTTCGACGCGCCGCTCCTTCTCGGTGTTGTGGCGCTGCAATTCGATGTAGAGGCGATCGCCGAACAGGGCGGCCAGACGCTCGCAGCGCAAGGCCGCGAGCTCGGCATGACCGCCGGCAAGCGCCAGCGAGATCGGCCCGTCCGGTCCACCCGTCAGCGCAATCAGGCCCTCGGTCTCGCCCTCGAGCCAGTCGAACTTGATGTGGGAGGCATGGGTGTCGGGCGTCTCCAGGAACGCGCGCGAGTTCAGCCGCATCAGGCTGCGATAACCGCGCTCCTGCGCCGCCAGCAGCACCACGCGCGACGGCCCCATCGCGTTGCGCGCATTCGGATCCTGATCGCCGAAATCGATCGCCAGCTCGCAGCCGACGATCGGTTGGATGCCGGAACTCGCCATCTTGTCGGAGAACTCCAGCGCGCCGAACATGTTGTCGGTGTCGGTCAGCGCCAGGGCCGGCTGGTGGTCTTTCTTGGCAAGCTCGGCGAGCTTGCCGATCTTGATCGAGCCCTTGAGCAGCGAATAGGCCGAGTGAACGTGAAGGTGGACAAATCCGGCGCTCGGCATGGTCGCGTGACGGCCTCTTGCAGATGGAATGGAGCGGTCGCCGGCGCCTCAAGGCATCATGCACCCGCATCTGCCCTCTTCTGCCGACTCGCCTCGCAATGGTGAGGTGCCGCAGCTTCAGAGTCCACGCCCGAGCGGCCAATTGGCCGCGCCGTCCTGCTTTTCCCCAAGGGCCAACGGGGCTCCCGCCCTGGAGCGCCGCAATCAGAGCTGCGGTATGACTTGAGCCCAGATCGCGATCATCCCGACGAACAGCGTGATCGACGCCAGTGCGGCGGCTTCTTCGACGAAAACCCTGAACATGTCTCGCTCCCTTTCCAGAACGTATGAAGAACATTGTTCTCATTTTGTTCTGAAGAGTCAAGCGCGGCGGACGGCCTCCAAGGGCAATGGTTAACTCGCTGAATTCACGCAATAAAAAAGCCCCGGCCAAGGCCGGGGCTTCTCTACGACCGCTCCAAGGAGAGCGATCAGGATCAGTAACGGCCGAGCACCGGGCCGCCGAACTTGTAGTTCAGGCGGACGAGACCCATGTCGACGTCCTGCTTGATGCGGTCGGTACCCGCCAAGCCTGCGAAAGTGACGTCCTTGTCCGACAGGAAGATGTGGTTGTACTCGACGCCAACCGACCAGTTCGGCGCAAAACCGTACTCGAGGCCGGCACCGACCGTACCGCCCCAACGGGTCTGGTCGTTCGACGACAGCAGCGCGCCCGAAGCCGTGCTGAACACGTCGTACTTGACGCCGACCACAGCCGCACCGCCCTTGACGTAGACCAGGACGTTGTTCCAGGCGTAGCCGACCTGACCGGTGATCAGACCGAACGAATCGATCTTCGAGCGGTTGCGAGTGGCGAACAGCGCGCTGACATTGTCGCCCGAGAAGTCGGCCCAGTTGCCCTGACCTTCCACGCCGAACACCCACTGGCCGGACTGCCAGCGATAGCCGATCTGGCCACCGACAGTGCCACCGGTCGCGTCGTGCGAACCCTCACGGCCGCCGCCGACGAGATCCCAGGTGGAGTGCGACGAACCACCGCCGCCGTTGATACCGATGTAGAAGCCGCTCCAGTCGTAGATCGCGGCAACCATCGCAGGCGCCTTGGTGTAGGGCCGCGCCGCGAGGTCAGCAGCCAGCGCCGGCGCCGCCGCGCTCAGCGCGACCAAGCTCACAGCAGCAAGCAACAAATTCTTCTTCATTTGATTCCCGTTCCAGTTTCTTCAGAGGCCCCCGGGCCGTGCCGTCGTCATATCAGCGATCGACAGAATTGCTGTAACCTCGACGCCACAGTTCGCGCCAAAGGCCCGCGCTTCATTAATGAAGATTTATCAGCGCGCGTCCGAAACCCTTTGAAACAAGTGTTTTCCGTAGTTCCCATATTCGCTGGAGGGCGCAAGCTGCGTACGCGCGTAACGACGTCGCGCGCACATTCGCGTGATGCCGAATTGAAAATGCGTAGATGAACAGCTCCGCCCATTGTCGCCACATTTCTCGCTCGCGCTCGCCACATTTGGGCGCGCGTCGAGTGCAAGAGCGAATGCGGATGCAAGCAAGGTGCGTCGGCGGCGATCGTGCGGCAACCGCGACAGGCGATGGCGATGCAGCCAGGAATGACGCGAAGTCGCGCGGCCTCAACCGGCCAGCGTCAGGATCAAAGGTCCGTTGCGGGTGGCGACCACGGTGTGTTCGTACTGCACGGTCGGCGCCTCGGGGCTGCTGTAGAGCGTCCATGGGTCATCGCCATTCTCCGCCCACTCGGCGCCCATGGAGAGGAACGGCTCGACGGTGAACACCAGGCCATCGGTCATGATGCGGCGTTCGGAGCGATCGGGCCACGTTGCGATCTCCGTCGGCTCCTCATGGAGCGACAGGCCGACACCGTGACTGGCAAGATTCCTGACCAGGCTGTAGCCGTTCTTCCGCGCAAAGGTCCCGATCGCCTGGCCGATCCCGGCAATCGGCCTGCCGGCGCCAACCTGCTGCAGGCCTGTCCACATCGCCCGCCGGCCGTTCCGGCAAAGACGCTGAATCGCACGGGCGACGGGCGGAACGGCGAAGGAGGCACCGGTATCGGCAAAGAACCCGTTCTTCTCGGCTGACACGTCGATGTTCACGAGGTCGCCGCTCGCGATCCGCCGCTCGCCGGGGATGCCGTGAGCGATCTCCTCGTTCACGCTGATGCAGGTCGCACCGGGAAAATCGTAAGCCAGCTCCGGCGCCGAACGCGCCCCGGCGGCCTCCAGCAGCTTTCGGCCGATCTGGTCGAGCTCGGAGGTGGTCATGCCCGGCTCGATCGCCTTCCCCATCGCCTCCAGCGTATTGGCGACGATGCGCCCGATCTCTTTCAGGCGCGTCAGGTCGTCGTCATCGGAGATCGTCATGTCGGGGCTCTCTACGAAAAGCGGGGCATAGCGTTTGCGTGGGCGGCTTGCAAACCGGAGCGCACTGCCGGAGAATCTTGCCGCCGCCGCGCCGCCAATTCCGCGGGGCGCATGCTCGCGGCCCGGACGTCGGCGAGTCGCCCATACGAGCCTGAATTGAACTACATGAAACCCGGGTTGCGCGGGAGGTAGCTGGCCCAATCGCCGAACGTTCGATTCGACATCAGCAGCATCGGGAATGTCAAACGCATCCCGTGGTCGATCGCTGCCTTTAGCGCCGGCTCGCTCGCACCCGGTAGGAAGGCCGAAATGGTTGGAAAACCACTCTTTGCCGCGCACGACAACGCAGCAGCAAGCGCAGAGCCCGCGAGATCCGGTCGGCGGACTGCAAGCGGGCCAATGTGTCCGTCCGAAATATAGACATACCCTACGCACTCGCTGTCCGAGTGAATGGTGTACCCGCCTGTCGTGCCATCGCTCAGGAGATAGCGATGATGCTTCGCTCTGGAAACACCGAGAGCACCGACGTCAATGAGTCCCAGCTCATCGAACCCGGCGGTCCCGTCCGCGAGAGATTCAAGACGGAGCCGCGGCTCAGCCAACCGCGACGCCAAGCGGTCACGAGGCACGCTGACCATGTAGATCGGAAAGCGCGGGAACAGTCCGTGACGGATGTATAATCCTTGAGAAACGTTGTTGAATGTAAAGGTGATTAGCGCCTTGATCGATGCTCCGCGCATATCTGCCTGGGCGAACGTTTTACTGATGAGTTGATTGCCGATGCCATCGCTCTGGCGATCAGGGGCCACGAACAGCTGCGCCAGAAACCAAAGCTCCCCACAAACCCAGCTCCACGCGAAACCGACAACTTCTCCGTCGTCATCTGCTACCCAAAGACCTTCGGGATCGTCCGCTAGCGAGAAAGCTTGGAAATCCTGCGGACGGGAGGACGCCATCCTTCCGAAGCCCCGCCGTTCGGTGAGTTCATTGATGCTGGCGACCACCATTTCGTCGGCTTGCTTCAAGTCCTCCATGCGAGCGGGCCGGCACACGATAGCCATTCGAGTCCTCCCCGGAATCGCCACGCCCGGCCAACTAACGAAGCGGGTCGCAGCATCGTCATCTTTGACTGACGTCTTAACAGAATGAGAGCGACGAAATCCTTGTCTGGAAATCAGGCCAGCGGCCGGATGTTCTGGTTCATGCGGAAGAAGTTTGTCGGGTCGTATTTCGCTTTGATCCGCTGTAGGCGCCGGTAGTTCGGTCCATAGGCGGCAGCGACAGGATCGCCGGTCTCGTCATCGTCGAGATAATTGACATAGCGGCCTGAGGCAAAGAAGGGCCGCATCCTTTCGTAGGTCTCGCGTGCCCAGGAGATGCTGCGGCTCGTGTCGCTGGGTTGCATCCATTGCGCAAGGATCAGAAAATTATAGCCCTCCTGCCGGTGCGGAAATGCCGTATCCGCTGTATCGACGCGGGCCGCCGCACCATGGATGTGTTCGAGGAGGAACTGACCCATCGGGGTCGGGCAGCGCGCGAAACAATCGACCATGGTCGCAATCGCACCATCGCTCAGCTCCGTCAGGAAGTTCGATTTCCAATAATTGAAGGCGCCTTTCGGATAGTTGGCGTCTAGCATGCGGTTGAGTTCGCAATAGGGCATCGGTCCGACCGCATCCAGGATCGGAGCCCCGAACTGTTTGAGCGGCCGCATCGCGTCCTCGGCATCCGCGACCGGACCGCAATGGCTGGTGACCAGGGCGGCGACCTCCGTGCCGGACCCGTCGGGCGCGTGGGTCAGGGATGCAAACAGCATGTGCTCGTCCGCGAGCGATCGCGTGCTGGCCCTGAAGAATTCGAGCACGTCACGGGAGCGCTCGATCGGGTGGATGATCGGGCCGCCGGCGATGATTGGCCCGACCGTATGAAGATCGTATTCGAGGCCGGTGGCGATCCCGAAGTTTCCGCCGCCTCCGCGGACGGCCCAGAACAGATCGGGCTCCTCTTGCTTGCTGGCCCGTAGAACCCTGCCCTCTGCGGTGACGAGTTCGACCGCCCGCAAGTTATCCAGTGCAAGGCCGTACTTGCCCATCAGCCAGCCCAGGCCTCCGCCGAGGGTCAGGCCGGCGATCCCGGTGGTCGAGACCACACCCCCGGTGACCGCAAGCCCGTGAAGTTGCGTTTCGCGATTAACCTCGCCCCAGGTGACGCCGCCCTGCGCCCACACGGTCTTGCCGACGGGGTCGACCCGAACGCCCTTCATGGGCGAGAGGTCGATCATGATCCCGCCGTCGATGGTTGCGCGCCCTGCCACATTATGGCCGCCGCCGCGAACCGCGACCTCGAGGCCGAGCTTGGTCGCAAGCGCGACGGCATCAACGACATCGGCCACGCTACGGCACCTGGCGATCAATGCCGGCCGTTTGTCGACCAGCCCATTGTGGACCCTTCGCGCCTCCTCATAACCCTCGTCGGCTGGCTTGAGGAGTTGTCCTCCGAAGGAAGCGCCAAGATCGGCGGCAGCGCTGGCGACAGATGCGATCGACGACATGACATGGTCTCCTCAGCCTGACTGGCGATATCCTCGATCGCGGGCTGTCTCGGAGCAAATCCGAAGAATTCAGGTGACGGTGAATTGATTTCACCTACACTGACCTCATGCACAAGTTGCCGCCCCTGATCGAGCTTCGCGCCTTTGAAGCTGCCGCTCGCCACCTGAGCTTCAAGAAGGCCGCGGCCGAACTCGGCGTTACGCCAACGGCGATCAGCCACCAAATCGGACTGCTTGAGCAATATTGTGGTCGCGCTCTATTCCGCCGCAGGCCACGGCCTCTTTCTCTGACCGATGCCGGCGCGCGGCTTTTTCCCGCCATCCGCGACGGACTCGAGGTGTTTGCGACTGCAATTATGGCCGTCAGGCAGGAAGGCGACCAACAGCCTCTTCGGGTGACGACGACCAACGCTTTCGCCAGCCGCTGGCTCGTGCCTCGCCTGCCCCTCTGGCGGACGTTGCATCCCGACGTCCGGCTCGACGTCATCGGCACGGACAGTGTGCTCGATCTGCAAGCCGGAGATGGCGACGTCGCCATTCGCTATGCGACCAGCCGGGTCCGGCCGACAGACGGAATCGTCGATGATCTCTTCAGCGATACATTCTGGCCCGTCTGCAGTCCGCGTCTACTTGCAACGGGGCGGCTGAAAAGACCACTCGACCTTGCAAGCCACGTTCTGATCCACTCCTATTGGTCTCCTGCCGATCGCGAGCCACCCACATGGCAGAGATGGCTCGCCACGGCTCAGCGCAGGTGGCGCGAAGTGCCCCACTTCAAGGACATGCAACACTTGAGTTTCCGGGAGGAACTGCACGCTATCGAGGCGGTGATCGCTGGACAGGGAGTGGGGGTTTTCAGTGATGTGCTCGTAGCCAACGACCTCGCAGCTGGAACGCTCGTGAAAGTGTTCAAGTTGAGTTTGCCTGGCTACAGCTTCCATGTGGTCAGCAAGCCGAACCATCCTCGCGCGCGGACCATCCGCGCCTTCTCGGAGTGGTTACGGTCAAATCCTTGATCCGCTGCTCGGTGCCCTCGAAATGTCCAATGCAGCTCAAGCGGTGCAGTACGGACTGCCCGCAACAGCGCCTCCCGACGGCATGTGCGCTGGCCTTCACGTCTCCACACCTCACACAGGCGTGTAAATCACCAGCTTCAGCGCGGGGTCGTCGTTGGCCTGGAAGCTGGTGTGCTCGAACCGGAGCAGGCCCCTGGTCGGATGGTTCATGGTCTTGAGGCCGGACATCGTGCTGCGGATGTCGTGGGCTTCCCACCATTTGACAAATTCCGGACTGCCCTGGCGCAGCCGCGTCAGCAGCTCCGTAAAGGCGGGATCGCCGGCCCAGACGTCATGGGTGGCGCGGAACATCGCGACCATGCTTTTCGCAACCTCGGTCCAGGTCGCACCGTAGAATTTTCGCATCTGCTTGTTGGTCATCACCAGCAGCAGCGTGTTGCGATCCTGCTCCGGCAATTGCCCGAAGGCGAAGATGTCCTCGGCGGCCTCGTTCCAGGCCAGCACGTCCCAGCGCCGCCCGGTGACATAGGCCGGCTGGTGCAGGCTCGCGATCATCCGCCGGATCGGCGGTGGCACGATCTCGCGCGTGAACGCGCCTCTGGCACCGTCACGCGCCAATGCCTTCAGGTGCGCGTGCTCGGCCTTGCTGAGACGGAGCGCACGGGCGAGCGCGTCGATGGTGGTGACGGACGGGCTGACGGTGCGGCCCTGCTCGAGCCGGATGTACCAATCGACGCCGATGCCGGCGAGCTGCGCGACCTCCTCGCGGCGCAGCCCCGCGGTGCGCCGGCGGCGGCCAGCCGGAAGCCCGACGGTCTTCGGCGACAGCTTTTCGCGGCGGGACCTGAGAAAATCGCCGAATTCGACGCGGCGCGGGTCGGCCATCGCTGTCGCTCCTGCATGGAGGGCCCCTGGAATACTAGGATAATACCAGGCCTTTTTGTTCCCTCCAAGGCAGCGCATATCGGCATCACCCGACGTCGAGGTGATCATCATGAAAGCTGCCGTGCTCAATTCCTTCGGTTCGCCGCTGGCGATCGAGAATGTCCCCGAGCCGGTGCTCGGCACCGGCGAGGTCATCGTCGACGTCGTCGCCACGCGTGTGTTGTCGTACATGAACGAAGTCTTCGACGGGACGCGCAATTACGCACTCGACCTGCCGATCATCCCGGGTCCTGGCGGCATCGGCCGGGTGCGCGCGATCGGCCCGGACGCGACCAGGCTCAGCGTCGGCGACTGGGTGTTCTGCGATCCGACGGTGCGCTCGCGCGACGACGCGGCGGCGCCCGACATCGCGCTGCAAGGGCTCACCGCCGCCGGTCCCGGCGGCATGCGCCTGCAACAGCATTTTCGCCACGGCTCGTTTGCCGAGCAGATGCGCCTGCCGACCGAGAACGTCAAACGGATCGGCACGATCACGTCGGAGGAAGCGGCGCAATGGTGCGCGCTGGGCACGCTGCTGGTGCCTTACGGCGGCTTCCTCGCTACGAACCTGCGACCGGGCGAGACCGTGCTGGTGAGCGGGGCCACCGGCAATTTCGGCAGCGCAGCCGTCTCCGTCGCGCTGGCGATGGGCGCCGCCTGCGTGGTCGCACCGGGCCGCAACGAGACGATCCTCGCCGATCTCGTCCGCCGCTTCGGCCCGCGGGTGAAGCCGGTCAAGCTCACTGGCGATGAGGACGACGACCGCGAGGCGATGAAGCGCGCGGCGTCCGGCCCGATCGACTGCGTGCTCGACATCATGCCGCCCTCGGTCAGCCCGACCGTCGTGCGCGCGGCGATCATGACCGTGCGCCCCTATGGACGCGTCGCACTGATGGGCGGCGTCGGCATGGCCGGCGGCGCCGGGCTCGAGCTGCCCTACCCCTGGATCATGCGCAACTGCATCAGCATCCACGGCGTCTGGATGTACCCGCCGGATGCCGCGAGCCGCCTGATCGCGCTGGTGCGCGCGGGACTGCTCAGGCTGGACGAGTACGAGACGACGGCGTTCGACCTCGACCATACCAACGAGGCCGTGGCGCACGCCGCTGCCAATGGCGGGCCGTTCAAGATGACGGTGATCCGGCCTTGACCGCTTGCGGCGCGGCGGAGCGCGATCGCCGATTTTTTTCGCAAGTCCCGCCAAACACTTGGCTACTGTGCATGGGGTTGTTTTCGCAGTTTTGTCAGTCGAGCTCGACCACCTGGCCGTTCGACAGCGACACGCGCCGGTCCATGCGGCCGGCGAGCTCCATGTTGTGGGTCGCGATCAGCATCGACACTCTGGTCGCCTTGACCAGCTGCATCAGGGCCTGGAACACGTGATCGGCCGTGTGCGGATCGAGGTTGCCGGTCGGCTCGTCCGCGAACAGCACCCGCGGCGCATTGGCCACCGCGCGGGCGATCGCCACGCGCTGCTGCTCGCCGCCCGACAGCTCGGCGGGGCGATGGGTGATGCGCTCGCCGAGGCCGAGATAGCCGAGGATCTCCTTGGCGCGCGTGACGCTCTCGGACTTCTTCAGGCCACGGATCATCTGCGGCAGCATGACGTTCTCGAGCGCGGAGAACTCCGGCAACAGCCGGTGCGACTGGTAGACGAAGCCGATATCGGTGCGGCGCAGCTGGGTGCGTTCGATGTCGGGCAGCTGCGAGGTCGGCGCGCCGTTGACATAGACCTCACCGGAATCCGGCGCCTCGAGCAGCCCTGCGATGTGCAGCAGCGTCGACTTGCCGGATCCCGACGGAGCCACCAGCGCGACCGATTGACCGGCCCACAGCGCCAGCTTGGCGCCGTCCAAAATCGTCAGCGGCACCTCGCCCTGCAAGTACTGCCGCTTTATCTCGTGGAGATAAATGACCGGTACATCGTCAGCCCCCTGCTGCTCCATCAGCCCCTCACTCGTACCGCAGCGCTTCGACGGGATCGAGGCGCGCGGCGCGCCACGACGGATACAGCGTCGCCAGGAACGACAGCGTCAGCGCCATGATGACGACGGCCGTGGTCTCGCCGATGTCGATTTCGGCAGGCAGCTTCGACAGGAAATAGAGCTCCGGCGAGAACAGCTCGGTAGAGGTCAGCCAGGACAGGAATTGCCGGATCGATTCGATGTTGAGGCAGATCACGAGCCCGACGAAGAAGCCGACCAGCGTGCCGACCACGCCGATCGAGGCGCCCGTGATCAGGAAGATCCGCATGATCGATCCCTGCGAGGCGCCCATCGTGCGCAGGATCGCGATGTCGCTGCCCTTGTCCTTCACCAGCATGATCAGGCCGGACACGATGTTCAGCGCCGCGACCAGCACGATCATGGTCAGGATCAGGAACATCACGTTGCGCTCGACCTGGAGCGCGTTGAAGAAGGTCGAGTTGCGCTGCCGCCAATCGACCAGGAACACCGGACGTCCCGCGGCCTCCGTCACCGCCTTGCGGAAGGCGTCGATCCTGTCGGGGTTTGTGGTGAACACCTCGATCGAGGTGACGTCGTTGCTGCGGTTGAAATAGGCCTGCGCTTCGGCAAGCGGCATGAACACGAAGCCGAGATCGTATTCGGACATGCCGATCTCGAACACCGCGACGATCTTGTACGGCTTGATGCGCGGCGTCGTGCCCATCGGAGTGACCGCGCCCTTCGGCGCCACCAGCGTGATGCTGTCGCCGGCATGCAGCGAGAGCTGGTCGGCGAGGCGCCGGCCGATCGCCACGCCCTGCCCTTCGTCGAAGCCTTCGAGCGAGCCCTGCTTGATGTTCTTGGCGATCGAGGTGAGGTTGTTGAGGTCGTCGGAGCGGATGCCGCGCACCAGGACGCCCGAGGCGTTCCATGGCGACGACGCCAGCGCCTGGCCGTCCACCACGGGCGCGGCGAGCCGGATGCCCCCGACCTGGCTGAGGCGGTCGGCGACATCCTTCCAGTCGGTCAGCGGCGATTCCAGCGGCTGCACCAGGATGTGGCCGTTGAGCCCGAGGATCTTGTCGAGCAGCTCTTTGCGGAAACCGTTCATCACGGCCATGACGATGATCAGCGTCGCCACGCCCAGCATGATGCCGAGAAAGGAGAACCCGGCGATGACCGAGATGAATCCCTCCTTGCGGCGCGCCCGCAAATAGCGCGCCGACAGCATCCACTCGAATGGCGCAAAAGGCGCGGTCTGCACGGTTTCGGTCATGGTCTCATCCATCGCTCGATAATCCCATGATTCGGGGTCAATTGTGGCCGGATTGGCGGCCGCGATATCGCGATGAACAATATTCAGCCGACCAGCCTTATCAGCCCACAAGTCTTGCGACCGCATCCGCAGGCGACATGGTCTCGCGGGAGCCGTCACTTCGCCGCTTGATCTCGACCTTGCCGTCGGCGAGCCCCTTCGGCCCGATCATGATCTGCCAGGGAATGCCGATCAGGTCGGCGGCGGCGAACTTGGCGCCGGCGCGCTGGTCGGTGTCGTCATAGAGCACATCGACGCCCTTGGCGGTGAGCTCGGCATAAAGCTTCTCGCAGGCCGCATCGACGGCGGCATCGCCCTGCTTGAGGTTGAGGATCGAGACGCGGAACGGCGCCACCGCCTCCGGCCATTTGATGCCGGCATCATCATGACAGGCCTCGATGATGGCACCCAACAGGCGCGAAACGCCGACGCCGTAGGACCCGCCATGGATCGGCACGTCGACGCCGTCGGGCCCTGCCACCAGCGCCTTCATCGGCTCGGAATATTTGGTGCCGAAGTAGAAGATCTGCCCGACCTCGATGCCGCGGGTGTTCACCCGCTTGTCCGCGGGCACCTCCTGCTCGAAGCGCGCGGCGTCGTGAACGTCCTCCGTCGCCGCATAGACCGAGGTCCATTGCTTGATAATCGGCGTCAGGTCGCCGTCATAATCGACATCCTCGCCCGGAACCGGCAGGTCCAGCACGTCGCGATTGATGAAGACGCCGGATTCGCCGGTCTCCGCCAGCACGATGAACTCGTGGCTGAGATCGCCGCCGATCGGGCCGGTCTCGGCGCGCATCGGGATCGCCTTCAGCCCCATCCGCGCAAAGGTGCGCAAATAGGCGACGAACATCTTATTGTAGGCGACGCGCGCCGCGGCCTCGTTGAGGTCGAATGAATAGGCGTCCTTCATCAGGAACTCGCGGCCGCGCATCACGCCGAAACGCGGACGCTGCTCATCGCGGAATTTCCATTGGATATGATAGAGATTGAGCGGGAGGCTCTTGTAGGACTTCACATAGGCGCGAAAGATCTCGGTGATCATTTCCTCGTTGGTCGGCCCGTACAGGAGCTCGCGCTTGTGGCGATCGGCAATGCGCAGCATCTCCGGGCCATAGGCGTCGTAGCGGCCGCTCTCGCGCCAGAGATCAGCCAGCTGGAGCGTCGGCATCAAAACCTCGATCGCGCCGGAGCGATCCTGCTCCTCGCGCACGATCTGCTCGATCTTCTTGAGCACGCGGAAGCCGAGCGGTAGCCAGGCGTAAATGCCGGCCGCCTCCTGCCGGATCATGCCGGCGCGCAGCATCAGCCGATGCGAGACGATCTCCGCCTCTTTCGGATTTTCCTTCAGGATGGGCAGAAAGAACCGCGACAACCGCATGGCAATACTCTGGGAATCAGTGATCGGTTGCAGTGAAACCGGATTGAGAGCGAAAATACAAGACCGAGAATGAGGAAAAGCCGCTAAGCAGCGGAATTGCTGTCATTTTTCCGTCGGACTTCAGGTTCAGCGCGAACCGCGCCTTAACGCGATGTGACGTCGAGTTCATCCTCGAGCGTGATTTGCTCGAAGTCGCTCACCAGTACGTCGATCCGCGCGTGCCAGCGGCCGGCAAAGGGAAGCTCGACCTTGCGCACATGCCAGTGGCCGTCCGGCCCCAGCGAGGCCTTCCGCTCCATCGGCTCGATGCCGCGCTCGGGCAGGCTCAGCGTCAACGTCGTCTCCCTTGCCGCCAGCGGACTCCCCTCGCCGTTCATGAGCTGGAGCACGACATCATTGATCCCCGGCTTGCCGGGCGAGACCAGGACTTGGAACATCGCCTTGTCGCTGTGGATGTGGATCGCCAGCGGCGTGTCGGGAACGATGGTCCGCGGCGGCGGCGTGAAGCGCCAGCCGGCGACGACGGCCAGGATGGCCAGCGCGATGGCGCATTCGGCCAAGATCGAGCGCATGAGCGCGGGCGTCCCTGTCCCGTCCCGGGCCAGCGCCGGTGTGAGCCGGAACCGGTTGAGTGCCGCCAGCGCCAGCAATCCCGTGACCAGAACGAGCTTGCTCGCGAGGATCATCCCGTAACGGGTCTCCACCAACGCTCCCGGCTTTTCGAGCTGCACGATTGCGAGAGCGAGGCCGGTCACGGCCAGCACACCGACCGCCAGCGCAGCGATGCGGGAAAAGCGGTTCACGATTGGGAGCGGCGCCGTCGTCGAACGCGAGACCAGGGCGACGAGCGGCGCAAGCGCACCGATCCAGATGGCGACACCGAGGCCGTGAAGAAAGATCGCCGGACGCATCAGCACCTCCGGCGGGGCGGTTGCGGCGTGCCCAGTCATGGCGAGCGACAGCCCGACGCCGACCAACGCCACGATCGCAAGAGCGCGCGCGTACCACGCGCTTCGCAGCGCCATCAGCGCCAGCAGCATCGCCGCGATGGCGACCAGCAGGGCGGGACCGGCACTCGCCCCGAGCGCGACTTTCCAGGGTGCGGCGGTCGTGAGAGCTGTTAGCGGCAGGCCGAGAAGGTCGAGGCCCAACGCGCCGAGAGACGCTGCAGCACCGGGGATACCGATGGCGATCGCCATGCGCGGCACGGCCATGCCGATCATCGACCATGCGATCCAGCGCGCGAAGAACACGCCGCCGACGCCGACGAACAGCCCGAGATAGAGGCCGACGCGCGCCAGCCAGATCAGTGCATTCACCCCGCCGTCCACGGCGGCGGGGAGCTTCGTCGCCGTCGGCATGCCGATCGAGAAGATCACCGAACCGGCGATGGGATGGCCGTCCTGCGAGATCACGCGATAGCTGACGACCGCGGTGCCCTCAGGCAGATCCACAGGTATCGCCACCGAAATCGTCTCGCCGGATGCGCTGATGCGTACATCGTCCCGCGCTCTGCCGGCACCGTCGATCAGCCGGATCGCACCGGGCGTCACAGCCTCGCTGAAGCGCAGCTCCACCGCCTTGGGCGCGGCCGCGAGCATGCTCCCGCTCGGCGGCTCGACCGAGATCAGCGCCGCGTGCGCCCACGCCGCGCCCGCGAATCCGGCGGCGAACAGCAGGGTCGCGAGCGCGGCGAAGAAGCGCATCAGGATTTCGGCAGCAGCTTCACGCCCGGCGCCGGCGACTTGCCCTCGGACTTGCCCTCATGCGAATGCCCTGCTCCCTCGGTTGGGATTTCGATCCAGCGGCTGACGCCGGTCTCGCATTCCTGAACGACGGGGAAGTATAGAATCGTGTTCGGCTTGAGCTTGTCGGTCAGGACCGTATGCATGACGAACTCGTCATAGTGCTTGTCCGGCAGCTTGCCGCCGGACCACGCCACCTCCTTGACACCGGAGGAGAGCTTGTTGCCGTGATAGTCGTATTCGACGGCATATTTGCCCTCGACGACATCGACATTCCAGCCCGCCTTCGGCATCGGCTTCACCGCGATCACGCCTTCCGGGATCTGCACGCGGATCTTCACCGTCGGCGAGCCCGCGCAACCGTGCGGCACGGTGAACACAGCCTTGTAGGAAGCACCGACCGTCGCTTGCTTGGTCTCGAGCGACACGTGCGCCGCCGCCGGCGAGACAGCGAGCGCGGCAACCAGGATCAGGCAGGCTCTCTTCATGTTCGGTCTCCCGGGAGTTGAGATCGGTCTCATTTCATTTTCATTCCCGAATGATCCGGCATCTTCTTCATGTCCATGTGACCCGAATGCCCGGCATCGCCGGGGGCCTGCGCGCCGACGCCCTGGACGTCGAGAGAGACGGCGACCTTGCCGGCCTTCTCGAATTGCAGCGTCACCGGCACCTTGTCGCCCTGCTTGAACGGGCCCTTCAGCTCCTGGAGCATCAAATGATTGCCGCCGGGCGCGAGCTTCACCATCTTGCCGGGATCGACCACCAGCCCCTTGTCGAGTGCGCGCATCTTCATCACGCCGTTATCCATCGCCATCTCGTGGATCTCGGCCTTGCCGGCGATGTCGGCCGACACGCCGACCAGCCTGTCCGGCGCCGTCCCCTTGTTCTCGATGACGAGATAGCCGCCTGCAACCTTTGCGCCGCCCGGGGTCGCACGGCTCCACGCCTGCGAGATGACGAGATCGCCGGCCTTGACGTCTTCGGCCAATGCGGCCGCGCTGCCGCTTAGCAGAATGGCGATGGCGAAAAGTGTTTGTCTGGTCCTGTTCATTTTGGTTCCCTCGTAATTGATCTGGCGATCGCGTAAGGTTGTTTCAGCGAGCCCGCAGCACTTACCATCGATACCGCATTCCGGCATAAACCGCCCGTCCCGTTCCCGGCTCGAACAAAGTCGACGCCGCAGTCGCGCGGTCGATGATGCTGGCGCTTGCGATATAGATCCGGTTGGTGAGGTTACGGCCCTCGACGTAGGCGGAGAATGGACCGCCATTGTCAAAGCCGGCCTTCAGTCCCAACAATGCATAAGGCTCCGTCGTCACCGTATTCATGCTGTCAACGAAATAGGCCTTCGGCACCCATTCGACGTTAGGTCCGATATAGAGGCCCGTCGGATGCTTGTAGAGCAATTCGGCGCGCAAATAGTGACGAGGCGCTCCAGGTAGCTGATTGTTGCCGAAGGTAGCATCGTTGTCGAAGCGAAAGTCGTTATAGGTGTAGGCCAGATTGAGCCACACCTTGTCCGGCGCGCTTCCCACTACGAAGAGGTCCTGGAAGATCGCAGCCCCCGCGCCGGCTTCGATGCCCTGGTGGATGGTCCGATCCGCATTGGTCACGTTGCAATTGCCGAAGGCGCTGTAGAGGCATAGCAGTTCGTCGCGGATGTTGGCGCGATAAGCGGTCAGCTCCCACGAGTAGTCCGGCCTCCGCATGCGCGTCCCGATCTCGTAGGTCGTCGCGATCTGGGCGCGGATGCTGGTAAACGGAATCGTCGGAATGCCCGGCCCATTTGAACTCTCGCCGAAGCTCGGCACTTCGGCGCTCCGCGACACGTTGGCGAAAGCCTGCCATGTCGGATCGATCTGCCACAGCAAGCCCGTTTTCGGCGACCACAGATTGAAACGGGTCGCCCCCGATTGATCGCCGTTGCTGAGAAAACGGTCCTGCCGGTTGCGAGTCGCATGGAGAAACTGCGTTCCGGCTATCGCCGCAACGCTGGGGAGGAAATAGAAGCTGTCTTCAACGTAGACGGATGTGTTCTTCGAGCGATCGATCGACGACGAGAGCAGAGCTCCCTTTTGTCCAGCGATGTTGGCGAATTGCTGATTGTCGATGCTGCCATTCAGCACGTTGACACCCGCAACCAGCCTGTTGCGAAAGCCGCCGATGAAGCGCTCGTCGGTAACTTTCGCGAAGCCTCCGTAGTCCTTGTAACGATAGTCGAGCCACTGGAAAATCGGATGCATCAGATGGCGATCGACGCCGAAGGCTCCGAATTCAACCTTGGTCTGGTCGAAACGGATCGTGGTCTTGTTTGCCAGCCTGACCGTGTCGATGTTGCGCTGCTGATCCATGGCAACATTTGCCGGAGCTGCAGCCTCGGGATTGGTCAGCGCAGACGCCTTGGTAACGGTGCCGGGAATGCGTTGCCGCACCTCGTTGGCGTTGAGATAGAAGCGCGTCTCGAAATCCGGCGAAAACTGATAGCCGACATTGGCGCTGAGCCGGTTGCTTGAGCCAAAGCTGTGGTCTCGAAAACCGTCCGCGGCCTGCGTCGAGGCCGTGACGAAGCCGTCCCAAGCACCGTTTGCTCCGCCAGCGTTGGCCTGGAAGCGCTTGTATCCGAAGCCTCCCATATCGACGGAAACCCCGTTCGGAAACGGATCGCGGCCGGTCGGCGTCACGAAGTTGATCGCTCCGCCAAGCGAGTTCGCTCCGAACTGGAGCGCGTTGCCGCCCTTGTAGACCTCAACGTACTTGTAGGCGGTAGGGTCGATCTCCTGGAAATCGCCGTAACCGTCCGCGGTGTTGATCGGGATGCCGTCCATATAGAGCTGCACGCCGCGCAGATGGAAATTACGCGACAGCCCGGAGCCTCGGATCGAGAGCCGGGTGTCGTCGCCCCATTTAGGCTGGGCGAAGATGCCAGGGACGTAGTCGAGAACGTCCTTGATTGTGCTCGCGGGCGTAGAATTCCGGTAGGCCTCGGCTGTCACCAGCGCCACGCCGCCCGGCGTCTGGTTGATTTCCGCCAGGGCCTGCTGCGCCGTCAGAACGGTCAACGCGCCTGGACCGCTGGCGCCCTCACCCTGCGGACGCGCCGCTTGTTGCGGAGCCGCGGTGCGCGCGAGCGTTGATCGCACGGGAGTCCGCTGCGAGCGGGCCGGCGCAGCGCGCCTTTCGCGTGGCGACTCGACTGTCACCGGAGGAAGTTCGAGCCGATTTTCCTGCGCGTCGGCGAGCTGTGGCAGGGAGAGAGCAGACAGAGAAGCAAGCAAAATTCCGCGCGCGGAAGCGCTTTGGAACAAACCAAGGCGAGACATGTGAAAATTCCCGATACCGGCGCGAGCGCCGGTGCATTGCGAATCCCCGTGCAGCAGCCGCTGACGGGGCAGATTCGTGGCTAGATCAGGAAAATTGAGGCGGGGCGCGCGCCTGGGCGCTCGAGCCCTTGTGAACGGTGATGGCGGACGCGTCCGCCGGACGCCACACCACCCGCTCGGCATGGCGAACGGGAATCGCGAGCGCAGCGTAGGTCGGCGAATCGAGCGACGCGCTGGCCTGGGCCAGACAACACAGGGCGCACGCGCCGGCATGAGCGGTCGGCGATCCGGTCTGATCGCTTAGGCCGCCCGGCTCGCTCGCACTATGGCAGATGACGCCGGCAGACAGCGGATCGGCGGCGGCAAGGCCCGTCGCCCAGCAGGCGGCAATCGGCGCCAGCACCTGCATCGCCAGGGCGAGCAGGACCAGGGGCAGGAATTTTTGTAGCCGTGCGCGCATTCGCCGAACCGTTCGTTCGTCTGCTAACTAAACACCGCACCCAGCTCCAAGTCGAGGCCAGCACCGCCTCCCTTCTTGCCCCAGCGCAAATTTGTCCAAAATCGTGACCTGGATAACCCAGCATAGGATGGACAGCGGCCATTTGAGGCAGGTCAAACGGACCCGCGCTCAACAGATTTCTTTTATTTGTCATATACTTGCGGGCCATGGCGCCCGATCATTTCGTCTACTGACCGAATTTTGAACATTCGTTGCCGAAAATGATGACAAGTGAGAAAAGTTGATCTAGCATCCCTCTCGCTCAGGCTGGCCGTGAGGTCAAAGTCTGGTGGTCCAAGTCTCGGGAGGAGCCCCTGACGCGCAAAATGCAGCGTCGCCCCGTCAATCAAGAGCAAATCTTAGAATCGGGGATAATAGGGTCGACACAATTTTTGAGCGGGGCCAGGGCCCCGCTCTTTTTTTGTCCGCGAGGCTGACGCGCGGATGCGTGCTTTGCGCAATCCAATCGAAATCAGCTTCGTGCTGGCGGCCGCGCGCTGCGAAGATCTCACGCCCTGCGTCTACCGACGCCTGTTCGACGAGCATCCCGAGACGCGGGCGATGTTCCGTTTCGACGGCCGCGACCTCGTGAAAGGATCGATGCTCGCGCTGGCGATCGAGGCGATCCTCGATTTCGCCGGTCAGCGTCGCGGGCATTTCCGGCTGATCGCCTGCGAGGCCGCCTCGCACGATGGCTATGGCACGCCGCGTGAGCTGTTCATCGCGTTCTTCACCATCATCAGGGATACGCTGCGCGACCTGCTCGGCGATCAATGGACAACCGAGATTGCGCGAGCCTGGGACGCATTGCGCGCCGACATCGACACGCTCGCCGGCGCGACGGCCTGACACTTTGCGCTGCACCAACGCGGCTGCTGCAATGTTGGCGAGTGATTGCAGATTGAGTGGCGGCAACTCTTGTGAGACACTTTCGGACATCGGTCGCGCAATCAATGACGCGCCGACGATATAACTTCATGGGAGCGAGCGATGTCCGGGACGAAAGATTTCTCGACGACGAGGCGCGATCTTCTTCAGGCGGCCGCGACCGCCGGCGCCGGAGCTGCCCTCCTCGGCAGCATGGGCATAAACCCCGCATTGGCCGCCGAGGTCGGGCGAAGCGAGAAGCCGCTGAAGGCGGCGTTCTCCAATGCCGGCCTCCAGGCCACCTGGTGCGCGCAGGGCAAGCAGGCCGCCGAATTCTGGGGCAAGCTGTTCAATGTCGAGGTCACCTGGTTCGACGGCCAGCTCGACGCCGTGAAGCAACGCGCGGCGATCGACAACATGGCTTCGCAGAAATGGGACTTCGTCGCGATCCAGGCCTTCGGCATCGGCACCCTCACCCAGCCCGTGCAGAAGATGATCGACGCCGGCACGCCGGTGATCGACATGGACACGCTGATCGCCCCGCTCGACCAGATCAACGTGCATTCCTTCCTCGCTCCCGACAACGAGTTCATGGGCGCCTCGGTGACGCAGGCCCTCTGCAACGCCATGGGCGGCAAGGGCAAAATCATCATGACGCAGGGCGCGCTCGGGCACACCGGTGCGCAAGGGCGCGCCAAGGGCTTCAATTCGGTGGTCAAGCAATTCCCCGGCATCGAGGTGCTCGACACCCAGCCCGCTGATTGGGACGTCTCCAAGACGGCGCGGCTGTGGGAAACCTATCTGACCAAGTATCCCCAGATCGACGCGGCATTCTTCCACAACGACGACATGGCGCTCGCCGCCGCCAACATCATGAAGGCGCGCGGCCGCACCAACATCCTGATCGGCGGCGTCGACGCCATGCCGCCGGCGATCCAGGCGGTGAGCGAAGGCCGCATGTTCGCGACCGTCCGCAATCCCTCCTGCCGCATCCACGGCGGCGCCATCATCGCCGGCGTCTCGGCCGTGGTCGGCGGCGAGAAGAGCGGACAAGGCATTCCCAAGAACGTCGTCACCGACGGCCCGGTCGTGACCAAGGCCAACGCCGCCGGGATGCAGTGGATGCAGGATCACTTCCTGATCTGAACTTTCATGTCCGAGGGTCGTCCGCCCATCCTTGAACTGCAGGGCATCACGAAGAGCTTCGGCGGCGTCGAGGCACTTCGTGGTGTCGACTTCGCGCTCCATCCCGGCGAGATCCATGGTCTCGTCGGCGAGAACGGCGCCGGAAAAAGCACGCTGATGAAGATCATCGCCGGCGTGCACACCGAATTCTCCGGCCGCTTCCTGATCGGGGGGGTGGAGACGCATTTCCGCTCGGCCCGCGATGCGCATACGGCCGGCATCGCCATGGTGCACCAGGAGCTTTCCGTCGCGCCCGACCTCACGGTCGCCGAGAACGTCTTCCTCGGCAACCAGCCGACCAACGCCCTCGGCTTCGTACAATGGCGGCGGATGGCGCGCGAGGCCGGCGAGCAGCTCGCCCGCTTCGGCATCGACGTCGATCCGATGTCGCGGCTGGGCGACCTCCCCATCGGGTTGCAGCAGCTGATCGAGATCGCGCGCGTCCTATTCTCCGGCGCCCGCATCATCATCCTGGACGAGCCGACCTCCGCGCTCTCCCCGCCCGAGGTCGAGCGCTTGTTCGCGACCCTTCGTCGGCTGCGCGAGGACGGCACTGCAATCGTCTTCATCTCGCATTTCATCGAGGACATCCTGCTTGTCTCCGACACGGTGACCGTGTTCCGCAACGGGCGGAAGGTCGCGGAGACCGCGAGCGCGGCGACCAGCAAGGGCGCGCTGATCGAGGCCATGATCGGCCGCGGCGGCGAGGCGCTCGAGCACAGCTATACCGACGATTTGATGCTGCCGCGGCCAAGCGACAGCCAGGTCGTTCTCAAGGTCGATCAGCTCTCGCTGTCCCGCAGCCTGAAGGACGTCTCGTTCGAGGCGCGCGCCGGCGAGGTGCTCGGCATCTACGGCTTCATGGGCTGCGGCCAGCAGGAGCTGTCGCGCATCCTGTTCGGCAAGCTGAAGCCGGACACCGGCACGCTTTTCGTCGACGGAACGCCGAAGACCTTCGCCAGCACGGCGGCGGCACGGCGTGCCGGCGTGGCGCTGGTGCCGGAGAGCCGGCGCGACATGCTGTTTCATCAGGAGCCGGTCTACAAGAACATCTCGATCAGCATTCTCGACCGCATCTCCGCGCTGCTGCTCAAGCCGGCGCAGGAGCGCGACATCGCGAAGCGTCAGGTCGAGCAGTTGCAGATCCGGCCGCCGGTGGTCGGTCTCGACCTCGGCATGCTCTCCGGCGGCAATCAGCAGAAGGTCGCGCTGGCGAAATGGCTGACCTATCCGCCCAAGCTCCTGGTGCTGTGCGAGCCGACCCGCGGCATGGATGTCGGCGCCAAGAACGACGTCATCAACATCGTCCGCGACCTCCGCACCAAAGGGCTCGCGATCATCGTGCTGTCGACCGAGCCGGAAACGGTGCTGTCGCTGGCAGACCGCATCCTCGTGCTCAAGCGCGGCGCATTGGTGCGGGAATTCAGGAACGAGCCGGTCAGCAAGGACCGCCTGCTGGAAGCGGCGTGACGGAGAAGCACATGAGCAGCGAGACGGCTTTAGCGGCGGGGCAGCGGACGCGGGGCCTTGCCCCCTTCCTGCGCTCGCAGATGCGCAACATCGCCCCGTTCCTCACCCTGATCTTCCTGTCCGCCTTCTTCGCCTTCGCCAGCCCCTCCTTTGCGACGCTGGACAATCTCGGCAACATCCTGACGCAGGTATCGGTCACCGGCATCATCGCGGTCGGACTCACCTTTGTGATCCTCTGCGCCGAGATCGACCTCTCGATCGCCAGCATCGCCAACGTCACCGGCATCGCCGTCGCCTACTTCACGCTGCAGGAATCCTACGTCAACATCGCCAACATCCCGCTGCCCGGCGCGGTCGCGATCCTGCTGTCGATCCTGCTCTGCGCCCTGCTTGGCCTCGTCAATGCGCTGGGGCTGACCGTGATCGGCATCCCCTCCTTCATCATGACCTTGGCGATGATGCAGATCGCCGCCGGCATCTCGGCGCTGCTGGTGCGCGGCCAGATCGCCTACAAGGTCCCGAGCCTCGTCACCACGCTCGGCTCGGGATCGATCGGCGGCATTCCCTGGATCGTCATCGTCGCCGCCATCATGCTGCTCGCCGGTCACCTCGTGCTGACCTACACGCGCTTCGGCCGCTACGTCTACATGGTCGGGGGCAACCGCGAGGCGGCCGAATATTCCGGCCTCAACGTCAAGCTCATCCTAGGCAGCGTGATGGTGATCTCGGCGGTCTGCTCCGGCATCGGCGGCATGCTGGGTGTCGCCCATTTCGGCAGCGCGCAGCAGAACGAGTTCGATACTTACCTTCTCGACTCCATTGCCGCGGTCGTCGTCGGCGGCACCAGCCTGTTCGGCGGCCGCGGCGGCATCGGCAACACCATCGTCGGGCTGTTCGTACTCGGCGTTCTCAACAACGGCCTCGACCACGTCAACATCGACAGCTTCCTGAAGATCCTGATCCGCGGCCTGATCCTGCTGGCGGCGCTGGTCATCAACGTCTACGCGCAGCGCTTGAGGGAGAAGGCGGCGGACTAGACGCTCTTCAAGACAAAAAGCGCGAAAACAACCCCATGCACAGTAGCCGGGGCCAGCAGAATCAATGACTTGCCAGTGACGCTCCGCGCCTGCGGATTTCACGAAGTCCGTTTGACGCGTCGAGCAAAACAGGGCCACGATGTCATCGGCACCTCAGGGTGACGGCTCGATATCCGCAACGCGCGAAAATCGAAAATCGCAGTGGCTCGCACCGCCCGCCAACGTTTGTGTCCGTTCCAGGCGGATGCCTCGCGTTGCATAGGCGTCGAAATCGAGCCCGCAGATGTTCGGCAGGATATCGTTGTCGCCGTGGCGCGCCGCGAGCTTGCAGAAGCCGCAGGCCTTGTAGTTGATACCGAATTCGAACTTGTCGTGCGGACCCGGCTCGACGAAATCGTAGACGAAGTCTTCCGGAAACTGCTCCTGATGGCTCTCGGTGACGCTTCTTGCCGCCTGCTCGCGCAACAACGCCTGGTTCTCCGGCGACATGAACTGGCGGCCCGAGGCGAGGCGCTCGGCTTCGGGCACCCCGAGCAATTGCGCCTTGTAGGTTTCCCGCTCGATCTCGCCGATCACGGCCACCGGCACGCCGTGCCGTTGCAGCACCCGGCTGATGGCCATGAAGCCCGTCAGGCGCATGAAGAAATCGCTCATGCGGCTTGCCGCGCCGCCGACATAGGGCATCTGGGCGAGCACGATCTCGAATTCGTCCATCACCTCCCGGCTGCTTCCGTCGGTATCGGCCAAGTGCGCGCGCTCGCGCAACATTGTTCCGGCAAGGTCGATGCGATCGCGCATGGCGGCCACCATGGCGCTTCGATGCGCCTCGTAGAAGGGATGGACGATCTCAGTCATTGGTCACCCAGTTCGGTTCGTTTCATTGCGAGGCCGGCAAAGCCCGGCTTCATTCCGCGGCGATCGCCTCGATCTCCAGCAGCCATTTGCTGTCGACAGTCTCGACGATCACGACTGTCAAGGCGGGCTGGTGCTCCCCGAGCATTGCGCGCCGAATGATACGGTTGGGCACGACCTGGTTGCGGTCGGTCAGGAACGTCGTGATCTTGACCAGATGCTCGACGCCAAGGCCGGCCGCGGCGAGCACTTCCTTGACGTTGCGCCAGGCCTGCTCGCATTGCGCCTCGAAACCCTCTGGCACGGTGCCGTCGGAGCTTTCAGGGACCTGGCCGCTGATAAACAGCAGGCGGCGATGCTGCCTCAGCTCAAGTCCCATGCTGTAGCCGCCCAACGGCGCGTTGACCGTTGCAGGATTGTGGCTGACGATGTGAGCTGGGGACATGGCATTTCTCCGGATTGCGAGCCGACCCTACCCGCCGGCATCGCGGCCGCGCAAAGCATCATTCCTGCGGTTCAGCGCAAGAAAATCTATTGCAACGCCCCGGCCCGGCAGTGTCAAAGTGCGGCGCGATGACCTACGCTCTTCCACCACTCAACGCGCTCCGCGCCTTCGAAGCCGCCGCACGGCATCTCAGCTTCAAGCTGGCCGCGCACGAGCTGCACGTGACGCCTGCTGCCGTAGGGCAGCAAGTGAAAGCGCTGGAGGCGCGCCTTGGCGTGCAGCTGTTCGAGCGGCTGCATAAGCAGCTCATCCTCACCGCGGCCGGACAGGCCTACCTGCCCGGCATCTCCGAAGGTTTTCGCCACATTGCGGAGGCGACCTCGCAATTGAAACCGGCAGGCGCGATGCAGCTTCAATTGGGAGTCCATGGCAGCTTCGACCTGCGCCGGCTCGATCTGGCTGCGTTTCGCAGCACCCATGCGGAGATCGGCTTGCGGGTGCTGCAGCCGGCCGGCCTGCACGAGTTGGTCGAGGGCAAGGTCGACCTGTTGATCGCCCGCGGCCTCGGCCATCATCCGGGCTATCGCTGCGACCGGGTCAGCGAGGGCGCGGGCCTCGGCGACTGGCTGATTGCGCCCGAGGGCACCGCGGATTGCCCCGAGATCGTCAGTTTTCGTGCATGGCTGCGGGCCCTGCCGACCGAGATGCCGCATGCAAACCGACGCCCGCGCCTGGTTGGCGGCGTCGGAAGTTGAGGGCGACAGGGAGCAGCAGGACCCCTAGCCGAGGCTCGCGGTTCCGACCGCAGTCACCTCGCTCCGCCTGCGCCTCACCCTCTGCGAACAAGCCCTCGCCTGGCGCGTTTGCCGAAAAAGCATCGCAGGCGGAGCCTCGAAGGATGAGCGGCCGAGCCGCAAGCCGGGCCGTCGCCCTTCGAGGGCCGCTGAAGAAGCGGCCGCCTCAGGGTGACGGAGATAGAGCGACGCTCGCCGTGCCAGCCCGTCGTTGCGAGCGCTCCGGACTTCACGTTGCGCCCCGTCATCCTGAGGTGCGAAGCCTGCGATGCGAAAGCATCGCAGGCGGAGCCTCGAAGGATGAGCGGCCAAGATGCCAGCCGGGCCGTCGCCCTTCGAGGGCCGCTCAAGAAGCGGCCACCTCAGGGTGACGGAGATAGAGCGAGGCCCGCTGCCGCAATCTCCTCGCTGCGCCAGCACCGCACCGCATGTCCATCGGCGCGCGTCTCCAGCGCCGGGCCCGGCTCGCTCCGGCACACCGCCTCCGCATGACGACAGCGCGGGCTGAAGGCACAGCCGTTGGGTGGATTGAGCGGGTTGGGAAGGTCCCCGCCCGTCGTCGCCAGCGGGGCGTGGCGCAAGGGATCGGGGATGGCGGCGATCAGGGCCTGCGTGTAGGGGTGCGCCGGCCGCTCGAAGATCTCACGCCAGTGGCCGTTCTCGACGATGCGGCCGAGATACATCACTGCGACGCGGTCGCTCATGTGCTCGACGACGCCGAGATCGTGGCTGATCATGATGTAGGACAGACCGAGCGTCTCCTTCAGCTCCAGCAGCAGATTGATGATCTGGGCGCGGATCGAGACGTCGAGCGCCGACACCGGCTCGTCGCAGATGACGATCTTGGGATTGAGGATCAGGGCGCGGGCAATGCCGATGCGCTGGCGCTGGCCGCCCGAGAACTCGTGCGGGTAGCGGCCGGCCTGCTCGGGCCGCAGGCCGACATGCCGCAGCATGGTGGCGACGCGGTCCTCGATCTCGCTTTTCGCGGTCACGCCGTGCACCCGCAGCGGATCTTCCAGCGTGCGGCGCACGGTCTGGCGCGGATTGAGCGAGGCGTAGGGATCCTGAAACACCATCTGCACGGTGCGCGCCAACGCCTTGCGGTCGCCGGATTGCCTGGTCGTGACGACCTCCCCGTCCAGCACGATGCGGCCGCGCGTCGGCGTCAGCAGGCCAAGGATCGACAAGGCGACCGTCGACTTGCCCGAGCCGGACTCGCCGACGAGGCCGAGGCATTCGCCGCGTTTCAGCTCGAGGTCGACACCGTCCACGGCACGAAGCAGCCGCCGGCCGCGGCCCAGCAGGCCGCCGCCCAGCGGAAAATGGACCGCGAGATCCTCGATGCTGAGAATGAGATCGTCGTCCGGCCGCCGCTCACCCGGCATGTTGCGCGGCTCATGCATGGTGATGACACCTCACCAGACCGCCCGCCGCCAGCAAGTCCGTCGCCGGCACGACCGTCCGGCAGATCTCGGTCGCCTGCGTGCAGCGCGGATTGAACCGGCAGCCATCGGGGAAGTTCGTGATGGCGGGAACGACGCCCGCGATTTCCTGGAGCCTGCCGCGGCCGAGCGCCGCGCGGCTGCCGAGCCGCGGCAGCGAGTCGACCAGGCCTTGCGTGTAGGGGTGCGAGGGCGCCCGAAAAATATCGGCCGAGCCGCGCTCCTCGACGATGCGGCCGGCATACATCACGGCGACGCGGCGGCAGACATTGGCGACGAGGCCGAGATCGTGGCTGATCATCAGGATCGCCGTTCCCCGCTCGGCGCAGAGATTCCGCATCAGCTCGATGATTTCGGCCTGCACGGTGACGTCGAGCGCGGTGGTCGGCTCGTCGGCGATCAGGAGATCCGGCCCGCAGGCCAGCGCAATGGCGATCATCACGCGCTGGCGCATGCCGCCGGACAGCTGGTGCGGATAGTCCTTCACCCGCCGCTCGGGCGCGGGCACGCGGACGCTTGCCAGCGCCTCGACCGCCAGCCGGTTGGCTTCCTGCCAGCTCTTGCCCTTGTGCAGCACGAACATCTCGGCGATCTGCCTTCCCACGGGCGAGACCGGATTCAGCGCCGTCATCGGCTCCTGGAAGATCATGGCGATCCGGTTGCCGCGCAGCTCCCGCTGCCTGCCGGCCGAAAGATGCTGGATCTCTTTGCCCTCGAACCGGATGACGCCGCCGCCGATCGCCAAGGGCGGCCGCAACAGGCCGATCAAGGCGAGCGCCGTGATGCTCTTGCCGCAGCCGGATTCGCCGACGAGGCCGAACGTCTCGCCACGGTCGATGCGGAATGAAACGTCCTCGGCCGCCGCGACACGGCCCGATCCGACATCGAGATCGAGCCGGAGATTTTCGACTTCGATCAGCGGCGTTCCCGTCATGTGCGCCGGCTCCGCGATTGGGGATCGAGAATGTCGCGCAAACCGTCCCCGAGCAGATTGAGGCCGAGCACCGTCAGGAAGATGGCGAGGCCCGGAAACACCGAGAGCCACGGCGCCGTCGTGATCTGCTCGCGGGCCTCCGACAACATGCTGCCCCAGCTTGGAAAGGGCGGACGGACGCCGAGGCCGAGGAACGACAATGCGGCCTCGGACAACACCGCGCTGCCCATGCCGAGCGTGCCGATGACGATGATCGGCCCGAGCATGTTCGGCAGGAGCTGCGTGATCATGATGCGCAGATCGCCGTAGCCGAGCACGGTCGCCGCCTGCACATAGCCCTGGCTCCGCAGCGACAGCGCCGAGGCCCGCGCGATCCGGCACGTGAAGGACCAGTTGGTCAGCCCGAGCGCGATCAACAGGCTGGTGAGGCCGGGGCCGAGCACCGCCATGATGGCCAGCGCGAAGATCAGCGAAGGGATCGCGAGCATGAGATTGGTGAGGGCGTTGACGAAATCGTCCCACCAGCCGCCAAAATAGCCGGCGCTAAGCCCTAAGGCCACGCCGATGACGCTGTTGATCAGCTGCGAGATGATGCCGACGGTCAGCGAGACCCGCGCGCCGTAGACGACGCGGGAATAGATGTCGCGGCCCTGATCGTCGGTGCCGAACCACCAGGTCCAGCTCGGCGGCTCCTCTGCGTTCATCAGGTTGGCGTCCATGACGGGATCGGTGTGCGCCAGCCAGGGCGCGAGCAGGCCGACCAGGATCGCCAGCGCGAACAACACGCCACCGATGATAAGATTGGGGCGGAGCTTCATGCGTATCTGATCCTGGGATCGATCACGCCGTAGAGCACGTCGATCAGCAGATTGATCGCGAGAAAGGCCATCACCACCACGAGGATGGAGCCCTGGACGGCCGGAATGTCCCGTTGCAGGACGCTGTCGACCAGGAGCGAGCCGATGCCCGGCCAAGAGAACAATTTCTCGACGACGACCGCCTGCCCCATCAACCCGCCGAATTGCAGGCCGACGGTGGTGAGGATGATGACGAGCGCATTGCGCATCACATGCCACTTCACGACCCTGATTTCGCTCATGCCCTTGGAGCGCGCAGTGCGGACGAAATCAGCCGTCATGATCTCCAGGACCGCGGCGCGCGTCGTCCGGGCAAACAGCGCCATCGGCGAGACGCCGAGCGTGACGGCCGGCAGCAGCAGATATTTCAATCCGCCGTCGCCATAGCCGAAACTCGGCAACCAGCCGAGCTTCAACGCGAACAGGTACATCAGGACGAGGCCGAGCCAGAATTTGGCGATGGAGAGGCCCGACACCGCCACGACCATCGCGAGCGTGTCGACGATGCCGCCCGGTTTCAGCGCGGCGATGAAGCCCAGGGGAACGCCGATCAGAATCGCAAAGGCCATGGCCGCGAAGATCAGCTGCAGCGTCGGCCATGCCCGCTTCGCGATCATGGTCGTGACCGGCTCGCGCGTGCGGAACGAGGTGCCGAAATCACCGGTCGCGAGCTTGGCAATGTAGGCGCCGAAACGCACATAGACGGGATCGTCGAGACCGAGCTGCTTCTTCATGCGCAGCTCGACCTGCGGGTCGCTGTCGTCGCTCATGGAGGAGACGATGCTGCCCGGAACGACGCTGAACAGCACGAAGATCAGCAGCACGACGGCGAGCACGGTCGGAACGGTTTGCAGCAATCGACGGATCAGGAAGGAGAGCATCGGCACTGTTCCTCTCTCCCTCCATGGCTTGCGGCGATGGAGGGAGCGCGCGAGCGTAGGTCACTTCGCGGGCGAGGTCTCGTCGACCCAGAGATCTTCGACGTTCTGATGGGTCAGCTCCGTCGCGTTCAGCTGAACCCCCTTGAGCCAAGGCTGCACCGCCATCACCGCCTTGTTGTAGTTGAAGAACCAGACCGGAGCCTCCTCATAGAGCAGTGCATTGGCCTGTTGCAGCAATTCGCCGCGCTTTGCGACGTCGTCGGCCTGCCCTGCCTGCTCGACGATCTTGTCGAAATCGGCATTCTTGTAGGCCATGTAGTTGCAGGCCGGTTGCGGTGTCGACGAGTGGAAGCATTTGAGCGCAGCCAGCGGATCCGGACCGCTGGCCTGGGAATAGATGAAGGCCTGGTAGTCGCCGGTGCGAACCACCTCCGCCAGCACCGCGGTCTCGACCTGCTTGACCTTGGCCTTGATGCCGACCTTGTCCAGCATCGGGATCACGGCCGACACGATCGGCAGGCCCCAGCTTTCATTCGGGCTGGTGGTCCATTCGAACTCGAAGCCGTTGGGATAGCCGGCCTCGGCGAGCAATTGCTTGGCCTTGGCGGGGTCGTAGGGGTAAGGCTTCATGGCCTTGTCGTAGGCGGGCGAGGTCAGCGGCAGCCAGCTGGTGGCGCGATAGGCCTTGCCCTTGACCAGCTTGTTGATGATCAGATCGGTATCGATCGCGTAATTGATCGCCTGCCGCACGCGCTTGTCGGAGAACGGCTTGAACGTGGGATTCATGCCCATGTAGCGCGTGAAGACCTCGGCGACCTCGACGATGGTGCCCTTGAGGGCGGCATCGGACTGATAGGCGACGTATTGCGCAGGTCCCAGCACCGAGGTGTCGATCTCCTTGTTGCGGAAGGCGACGTCGCGCGCCGCGGCTTCGGCCATGATCGACACGACGACCTTGTCGGCATAGGGCTTGCCGGGCTTGTAGAACCGGTCCCACCGCTCCAGCACGATGCGCGACCCCGGCACATGCTCGACGAATTTGAACGGTCCAAGGCCGATCGGCTTCTGGATGAAGCTCTCCTTGGCGCCCTCGTCGGCGGGATAGATCGAAGTCAGCGCGGTGAAGAAGTAGAAGCCCGGATCGACTTTCTCGGTCAGCTTCATCTCAATGGTGAAATCGTCGATCCTCTTCAGGCCGGAGATTTCCTTGGCCTGGCCCTTCTCGACCGCGGCGGCGCCCTCGATGACGCGGACGAACCGCGCCCCGGGATAGGCCTTGGTACCGTCCATGATGCGGTTATAGGACCAGATGATATCGTCGGCCGTCATCTTGCGGCCATTGTGGAAATAGGCGTCGTCGCGCAGCTTGAAAGTGTGAACCAGGCCGCCGCCGGAGACCACTTCCTCCTTGGCGAGTTCCAGAACCGGCTTGCCTTCCGCGGAATTCCAGACGTAGAGCGAGCGATGCAGCGCCTTGGCGTAGATCTCGTCCTGGGCGCGTTGCGTGGTGTGAATGTCGAGGCTCGTGAAGCTCGAGCCGTAGGGCGCCGTCATGCGGATGGTTCCGCCCTTGCGCGGCGTCTGGGCCTCCGCCGTTGCGGCGAGCGCCAGCCCCATTCCCGCGATGATAGCGATCATCCTGAACATCATGTGTCCCCCAACAACGCAATTCGATGCCGATCAGAGATTTGATCATTCGCAGCCCATCGAATGCAAGCTTCGTTTTTGCTGGAGAGCAATGTCAGTTCCGAGATGGCGGCGCTTCGGCGAGGAGCTCGGAGGCCAGGTTGCATCCCCCGAGCGGTGCAAGCCGCACTGACGCGGTGCCGTCATCGGGCGACCCGGGCCGGTGAACATTTTTCCCGGTCAACGCGACCAAGCTCTGGATCGTCATCTGAGCCCTGAGGATTGCCTAAAAAATGAAACGCCGAACGTTAGGCGCCTTGCTCGCCGGCAGCCTGGTGGCCGCGACGGCCGCGATGGCGATTCCCGTTGCGCCGGACGCTCTCCGTGACAGCCCGACGAACACCATCCAGGTCAGCTGGTCCCACACCACACGGTCCAACGGGTACGTCGACGATACATGGTGGGCACTCAGGGACCGTTGCGCCCCGGACTATCTCGGCGGGCGCCTGCTGTGCGACGCCATCGGGCTTCTGGCACGGGCGACAAGCCGGACGTTCGAGGCCAAGATGTCCGACGACATGGGCCTGCCGCTCGCGGAAGGTTGGGGCCTGATGACCGCGAAGAATTCACCGTTCATCAGGTCGGCTCACGTCGAGACGCCGCTTGGTGTCGAGGCCGTGCTCGGCTTCTATCGCGCTGCACTCGCAAAGCGCGGCTGGACCGAAGATGACGGTGCGGTCGTCGCGCCCGATCGGGCCGTCGTCGCCTTCACGACGTCAGATGGGCCGGGGCTGCTGCGGCTGGTCCGTCAGGACAACATGACGATTGCCGACCTCTCGCTGCGTAAGCTGTTGGCCGCCACGTCCGCCATCCAGCCGGCGCCGGGCCGCGTGATGTTGTTGCTCGGCAACAAGACGGACGAAGCGGCCGACGTCACCGTCAATGGGCGAACCATCAAACTGGCGGCTCACGCCGGAGAGAGACTGATCGACTCCGACGTCGCCGCGGACAAATTGCCTGATAGCCAGAAGATCGATCTGTCGCCCGGCACATACAAGGTCACCCTCAAGCTCGACGGCAGCGCGGCCGCGAGCCGGGAGTTCGAGGTCGCGGCCAACGAGGCCTGGGGCCTTCTGGTCGGCCCCGAGGGTGTCCCGCTGCCGATACGGCTGTATTGAGGGCGTCTATCTCCAACCTGACAATTCCGGCATCCAGTCCCGCAGTTTTCGCGCAGCCCCCGTAACGTCGGCGATCGTCCGGAACGTCCCCGTCTCCACCATCATGGCACGTGCCAGCCGCACCGCGCGCGCTTCGCTGATGGCGCGCGTCTTCGGGTCCGCGATCAGCTCGAAGTCGATGTTGTGGGCGAGGCCGAAGATGCGGCGGATGGTCTTTGCGGCGGCGAAGCCGACCGTCTCAGTGAACAGGCGCTGCAGGTAGGCCTGCCGCTCGGCCTCCAGCCGCGCGGCGCCCTTCTCTCCGGCAAAGAGCGAGGCGGGATAGGCGTCGCCTGCCGCGCCGGCGCGCCAGAGCTCGAGGAATTTGCGGGCGAATTCGCTCCAGACCTGCTCGACCGTCTCCAGGACCCAGCCTTCGAAGGCGGCCCGCTCGCCCGGTGAACGCTCGTGACCGGCTGAGGCGAAATAGGCCATCAGGAGGTTGGCGAGCACGGCGCCGACGTCGAACCCCATCGGGCCATAGAACGCGAATTCGGGGTCGATCACCCGCGTCTGGCTCTCCGTGACCATGATCGATCCGGTGTGGAGGTCGCCGTGCAGCAGCGCCTCCGGGCTTGCCATGAACTTCAGCTTCAGCCGGGAGATCGCGACGTGCAGCTCCATGTCATCGCGCAGTTCCGCGGCGAGGGCATCGAGATACGGCGCGGTCCAGCGGTTCTGCTCGGCGATACGGTAGGGATCGGTGAAGATCAGATCCTCGGTGATCTTGCACAGCGCGTGATTGCCGGCGAAAGCGGCGATGCCCTCCTTCTTCTCGGCGGCGGACAGCGCGAGGTCGGAGGTGAAGAACAGGTTGCGCGCCATGAAGGTGGTGATGTCGTCCACAAAGCGCGGATATTGCGTGCCCGCAACCAGCCCCTTGCGCATGATGATATGGGGCTCAAGCAGCTCCATCACCGTCAGCGCCAGATTCTCGTTGTGATGCAGCAAAGCCGGCACGAGACCGGGTGCGAGCTGGGCCTGCTTCGACAGCGCCAGATATTCGTAATGGGCCCGCGACAGCGGCAGCGGCCAGCTTTCGCCGACGAGGCGGACATAGGGCAGCGCCTGCTTGACGGCGACGCCGCCGCGCGCGCCCTTGACGATGAAGACGAGGTTGAGATTGCCGTCGCCGACCTCGGTGATCGTCCAGGACGCCGGCTCGCCGCCCAGCCGGGCCGCGACATCGAAGATCTCTGCAATGTAATCCCGCAAATCGGCTTCATGGAGAATTCGATAACCCTGCCGCCGCGGATCGGCCAACGGTCGAGGCGCTGAACTCATGCCGGTCTCCCCCACTATGCCGGCGGGAGCAGCTGTTCACTCCCATGTCAGGATTTGAGCCGGCCTTCTTTTCGGATCATCATAGCCAAAAAGCGCGCTGGCGCCTATCGCCACAATCGTTCGACTGAACCGAGCGTATCGATGCGCTGTGCAAGCCAGATCGTGTGGCCGCCGCAATCGCGATCGTCGGCGACATGCGACACGACGCGGAAGCCGTTCCGGCCCAGCAGCGACCGATATTCGCTGGCAGCAACGCTGGAAAGCGATCGAGCCAGGCTCGATCAAACAGGCCGCTTTGAGCGCGCTTCTCGATTCAGTCCGACGCCTGGCGCTGATGGAGATCGATGATCCGGGCGGCGGCTTCCGATCATGACATTTGCGTTCTCGCGTGGCGCTTGGTCCTGAGATCGTCCGGCTCCGCCGAGGTCGAGCTGAGATGGGATTTACTACCTCCTGCCGTCGTCCCCGGCCAGCCCGTCCCACCCCGTCGTTGCTTCTCTCCCTCGCGCCAGAGAGACGCTTCGCCGCGAGTGATCATGCGCGATCTCGGGAACTCATGCGTGTTGAGACAGTTTCGCTCTTCTCGGATCTCGGATCTCAAGGAGACGCCAATGGCACGCGGAATGCCTTCCATGACTGCCCTTCTGGCGATGCTGGCCATAGCTGGCTATCAAAACCGCGACAAGCTGGCCGAACTGCTGAAGGGTTCAGGCGCAGGGTCTGCGGGCGGAGGGCCCGCCGGCGGGAGTGCTCAGGAGCCGCTCGGGGGAATGTTGGGCAACCTGGGCGGCATGCTCGGCGCGGGCGGCATCGGGGGGCTGCTCAATGGAGGAATTGGCGAGCTCCTGGAAAGGTTTAACCAGAATGGCCGGGGCGAGATAGCCGACTCCTGGGTAAAGCCCGGCCCCAACAAGGAGATTACGCCGCCTGAGCTGAAAACTGCCGTTGGCGCCGACGTGCTCGAGAAGCTCGAACAGCAGACGGGGCTCTCTCAAGACGAGATCCTCGCAAGGCTGTCCCGGGAATTGCCGTCGGCAATCGACAAGTACACACCGGACGGGCGCCTGCCGCAGGCTTAACTGCCGCTGCTTAACTTGAAGAGGTTTGAAATGAGCATTCTCTGGACGATCATCATCGGCTTCGTCGCCGGCGTCATAGCCAAATTCATCATGCCCGGGGACAATGAGCCGTCCGGCTTCATCCTGACGACCATCCTCGGGATCGTGGGCGCATTCGTTGCGACCTACCTCGGCCAGGCCCTCGGCTGGTATCGTCCCGGAGAAGGGGCAGGATTGATCGGCGCGGTCGTTGGCGCGATCATCGTGCTGCTCGTCTACGGAATGATCGCGGGCCGCCAACGCCGAACGATTTGATAGTCTTGCGTGAAAAGTGCGTCGAGGCTACGCACTCGCGTCAAGAGATGCGCAATACTGCGCCGAGTTCACGCGGGACACCGAACAATTACTCCCGCTCCAGGAAGCTCGAGCCGATCTCGGCCTTTCTTTTGATCGGATCGTAATCGCAATAAACGAGATCCGCCACCAGCGTGTAGCTGGCGCTGACGTTGTATTTGTCCAGCTTGACCGAGTTCAGGCCGATCACCGAGGTGCTCTTGCCGCCGTTCCATTTGAACGGTGTCGAGCTCTTGGCCTGCTCGCAGGCCATCACCGCTTCGTTGAAGACGTAGCCCTCGACGAACGCCTTCAGCGTTCGCAGCTGCATCGCCATCTTCCACTCGACATAGCCGATGGCACCGAGCCCGGCGACGATCAGCACCAGCAGCGCGACGACGATGCGTTGAAAAGTCATTTGTGTCCCCCCGAAACAATGAGCCAGGCGAAAAATTCTAAGCACGCGGCGAGATGAAGCAAGCGCCTCGTCCTTCGAGACGACCGCTGAGCCTGTCATCGGGCCGCGCTCTTGCGCGGACCCGGTGGCGGTCTCCTCAGGATGAGGCTAACTGACAGCGGTGTCCCTTTGAAACTGCCGCCGCGCACCCTGTCCTCATCCTGAGGAGCCCGCCAAAGGCGGGCGTCTCGAAGGATGGGCCGCACGAAGATAAACCTAAAACGGCATGCCCATCATCTTCGACAGGCGCTCGACCGAGAGATAGCCGGCGCTATAGGCGACCATGCCGAGGCCGTAGACGATGGCCGAGATGATCGTGGTCCAGATCAGCTTGCGGCCCATCCGGGTCAGGATCGGGGCGCCGGGGTCGGTGCCGGGCGCGCCGACGCCGTCCTCGTGCTGGCTGCGCACGCCGAACGGCAGCGTCACGAACAACGCGACCCACCAGATGACGAAGTAGATCGCGATCGCGGTCGATATCTGGATGGCCATGGGACGGCCTTACGCCTGCTCGATTTCGACCAGCGCGCCGGAAAAGTCCTTCGGATGCAGGAACAGCACCGGCTTGCCGTGGGCGCCGATCTTCGGCACGCCGTCACCGAGCACCCTTGCCCCCTCCTTCACCAGCGTGTCGCGCGAGGCGATGATGTCCACGACCTCGTAGCAGACGTGGTGGATGCCGCCGTCGGGGTTGCGCTCGACGAATTTTGCGATCGGCGAGGCCTCGCCGAGCGGCTCGATGAACTCGATCTTGGTGTTGGGCAGCGTCGCGAACACGGTGATGACGCCGTGCTCGGGCAGCGGCACGGCGTCCGAAATCTGCGCGCCGAACGCCGCTCCGTAGATCTTCGCAGCCTTGACCGCATCCTTGGTCGCGATCGCGACATGGTTGAGCCGGCCCAGCATGGTTCTCTCCCGTTAGACTGTCAGTACGTGTACCAGACAGGGAGGCTTCTTGCCCCAATGTTCGTTGATGACGGCCCGGACAGCGCGTCGCACCGACTCGGCCAGCGCATCCGCATCGCGGCGGCGCGCCTTCGGCAGGCCCTCGATCGTCGACATCACCGCGTCGAAGACGATGTCGTCGAATGGCTCGCCCGCCCGGTTCTTCTCGGGGACGCCGACCAGGTCGACCTCGGGATCGTCGGCGAGCTCCCCCTGCTCGGTCATGGCAATGGCGACAAAGGCGCAGCCGGAGAACGCCATGCGCCGCCGCTCGACCACGGCGCGGGACTTGGAATCCTCCAATATCGTGCCGTCCTTGTAGAGACGGCCCGACGGCACCTCGCCGATAATGCCGGGATCGCCGGGGCCGAGCTTGACCAGGTCGCCGTTGCGGCAGACCAGCACGCGCGGCACGCCGGCAGCGCGCGCCAGCTTGGCGTGTTCGTACAGATGCAGGGCCTCGCCATGGACGGGGATCAAGAGCTGCGGCCTGGTCCAGGCGATCAGGTCGCGCAATTCGTCGCGGCGGGGATGGCCGGAGACGTGAACCAGGGCGTCGCGGTCGGTGATGATCTCCACGCCCTGCAGCACCAGATTGTTGATGATCGAGCCGACGGCCTTCTCGTTGCCGGGAATGGTGCGCGAGGAGAAGATCACGCTGTCGCCGCGGTTGAGCGTGATCTCGGGATGATCGTCATTGGCGATGCGCGCCAGCGCGGCGCGCGGCTCGCCCTGGCTGCCGGTGCACAGCGCCAGCACCTTGTCCTGCGGCAGATGGCCGTAGATGTCGGGCGAGCGAAAATTCTGCACGCCGTCGAGATAGCCGGTCTCGCGCGCGACCTGCACCACGCGCTCCATGGCGCGGCCGACCACGACGACCTCGCGGTCGGCGGCTTTCGCGGCGGCGGCCACGGCCTTGATGCGCGCGACGTTGGAGGCGAAGGTCGTCACGGCGACGCGGCCCTTTGCCGATTTCACGAGATCGATGATGGTCCGGGCGACCTCGGCTTCCGAGGGCGAGCGGCCGTCGCGCACCGCGTTGGTGGAATCGCCGATCAAGGCGAGCAGGCCCGCCTCGCCGAGCTCGCGCAGCCGCTTCTCGTCGGTCGGGCTCCCCAGGGTCGGGGTCGGGTCGATCTTCCAGTCGCCGGTGTGCAGCACCGTGCCGGCCGAGGTGTGGATCGCCAGCGCGTGCGCTTCGGGAATGGAATGCGCGACGGGGATGAATTCGACGTTGAACGGGCCGACGTCGATGCGCCCGCCCGACGGCACCACCGTCACCGGGATCTTCGGCGCGTTGCGCTCGGCGGCGCATTTGGCCTCGAACAGCGCGGCGCTGAACTGCGTCGCATAGATCGGGCATTTCAGCTTCGGCCAGAGGTCGATGATGGCGCCGAAATGGTCCTCATGGGCGTGGGTCAGCACCAGGCCCATCAGGTTCTTGCGTTCCTTCTCCAGGAAGGAGATGTCCGGCATGATCAGGTCGATGCCCGGCAGATGCTCCTCGTCGCCGAAGGAGACGCCGAGATCGACCGCGAGCCAGGCGCGCTGCTGGCGGTTGCCGAGGCCGTAGATCGACAGGTTCATGCCGATCTCGCCGACGCCGCCGAGCGGCGCAAATACCAGTTCCTCGGGCTTCGCCATCATGCAGCTCCCACCGAGCGGACCGGACCGAAGAACACCTCGCCTGCCGCCACCGGCACGCGGCGGCCCTCCGCGGTTCGGACGATCAGGCAGCCGGTGTCGTCGATGGTGTCGAAAATGCCTTCCAGCGTCATCGTCCCCGTCTGGATCGCGACCTTCTCGCCGAGGCCGGCGGCGCGCTCCAGCCAAAGCTTCCGGATCTCGGCAAAGCCGCTTCCATTGTCCCAGATGCCGCGGAACTCGACCCAGGCGTCGGAGAGGGCCGAGAACAGCTCCTCGGCACTGATATGGACGCCGAGCGCGGCCAGCGACACCGCGGGCGTCGGGGTGCCCTCGGGCGCCGCGACGACATTGGTGCCGATGCCGACCACGATGGCAAGGCGGTCGCCGACGGCCTCGGCCTCCAGACCGATGCCGACGAGCTTCTTGCCGTTGGCCAGCACGTCATTGGGCCATTTCAAGGCGTAGCGGGGACGGCCCTCGCCGAGGCGGAGCGCGGCCTCGAGGCTGACCTTCTCCAGGGCGGCCTCCTCGGCCAGCCCGGCGGCAAACCCGATGGTGGCGGCAACCGCCGGCGCGACGTCCAGAACTTCGAGGACGCTGGCGGCGAGATTGCCGCGCGGCGCGATCCAGGGGCGCTGACGGCGGCCGCGGCCGGCGGTCTGCTCGGATGTGACGAACCACATCGGGCCGCGTTCGCCAGCCCTGGCGCGCTCGATCGCCTCGGAATTGGTCGAGCCGGTCCGCTCGAACGCCGCGAGCTTGTAGCCCGCGGATGATGCGCGAGGACCGAGCGCGAAAGCCATCCTAAAACAGCGACTTTGCCGCGGCGGAGGCGACGCTCACCACGGGACCTGCGAACAGCGCGAACAGGATGTTGAACAGGCCCGCAACCGCCAGCACCGTCTTCACCTCGCCCCGCACCGGATCGACCTGTCCGGCCGGCTCGTCGAAATACATCGTCTTGACGATGGCGAGATAATAGTAGGCGCCGACCACGCTGGTCAGCACGCCGATGACGGCGAGCGTGAACAAATTCGCCTTGATGGCGGCGACGAAGACGTACCATTTGGCGAAGAAGCCGGCGAGCGGCGGAATGCCGGCGAGCGAGAACAGCAGCATCGCGAACATGAAGGCGAGCAGCGGATTGGTGCGCGAGAGGCCGGCGAAATCGCTGATCTGCTCGACGGCCTGGCCGTTGCGGCGCATGGCGAGGATGATCGAGAACGAGCCCAGCGTCATCGCGACATAGATCACGATGTACATCAGGACGCCCTGCGCGCCTTCGACCGTGCCGGAGGCAAGGCCGACCAGGGCGAAGCCCATGTGGCCGATCGAGGAATAGGCCATCAGGCGCTTGATGTTGGTCTGGCCGATGGCGGCGAAGGAGCCGAGCGCCATCGAGGCGATCGACACGAACACCAGGATCTGCTGCCACTGCGAGACGATGCCCGGGAACGCGGTCAGCGTGACGCGGGTGAACACGGCGAGCGCGGCGACCTTCGGCGCCGAGGCGAAGAAGGCGGTGACCGGGGTCGGCGCGCCCTCATAGACGTCGGGCGTCCACATGTGGAACGGCACCGCCGAAACCTTGAAGCAGAGACCGACGAGCAGGAAGACGAGACCGAACAGCAGGCCGACATTCGAGACCGTCGCGACCGCGGCGATGCCGGTGAAGCTGACCGTGCCGGTGAAGCCGTAGATCAGCGAGGCGCCGTAGAGCAGCATGCCCGAGGACAGCGCGCCGAGCACGAAGTACTTCAGGCCGGCTTCGGTCGACTTGGCGTTGTCGCGGTTCGAGGCCGCGACGACATAGAGCGCCAGCGACATCAGCTCGAGGCCGAGATAGAGCGAGATCAGGTCGCCGGCCGAGATCAGCACCATCATGCCGAGGGTCGAGAGCAGCACCAGGATGGCGTACTCAAAGATGCGGCGCGACGGGTCGGACAGGAACTCGGTCGACAGGATCAGCGTCACCGCCGAGCCGATCAGGGCCAGGATCTTCATGAAGCGGGCGAAATCGTCGACGATGAAGCTGCCGCCGAAGGTCACATGCTTGCCGGCGGGCAGCATGTATTCGAGCACGCCGACCACGACCAGGAGCACGACCGCCAGCGAGGTGATCGCACCGGTCGTCCCCTGACCGCGATAGGCGCCCAGCATCAGCAGAGCCATGGCGCCGACCGCGAGCACGATCTCGGGCAGCACCGGCGCCAGTTGATAACCTGCAGTCTCAAAGCTCATGGCGATATCCTGACCTGCCCGATCAATGGAGCAGTGCGGCGGCCTTCACGGCCGTCACAGCGGTGTTGTAGTTGTTGACGAGTTGCTGGACCGAGGCGGCCGACATGTCGAGCACCGGCTTCGGATAGACGCCGAACAGGATCGTCAGCGCGATCATCGGGAACAGAATCACGCACTCGCGCAAGGTGAGATCCTTCATGGTCGCCAGCGACGGCTTGGCCAGCGCCCCGAACACGACCTTGCGGTAGAGCCACAGCGCATAGGCCGCCGACAGGATCACGCCGAAGCTGGCGAAGAACGCCGTCGGGATCGAGACCTTGAAGGTGCCGAGCAGCGTCATGAACTCGCCGACGAAACCGCTCGTGCCGGGCAGACCGACATTGGCCATGGTGAAGACCATGAACGTCATCGCGTAGAGCGGCATCCGGTTGACGAGGCCGCCATAGGCCGCGATCTCGCGGGTGTGCAGACGGTCGTAGACGACGCCGACACAGAGGAACAGCGCGCCGGAGACGATGCCGTGCGAGATCATCTGGAACATGCCGCCGGCAACGCCCTGCATGGTGCCGGCGAAGATGCCCATGGTGACGAAGCCCATATGCGCGACCGAGGAGTACGCGATCAGCTTCTTCATGTCCTCCTGCATCAGGGCCACCAGCGAGGTGTAGATGATGGCGATGGCCGAGAGCGTGAAGATCAGCGGCGCGAAGTCGTGCGAAGCCAGCGGGAACATCGGCAGCGAGAAGCGCAGGAAGCCGTAGCCGCCCATCTTCAGCAGGATCGCGGCAAGCACCACCGAGCCCGCCGTCGGCGCCTCGACGTGCGCATCGGGCAGCCAGGTGTGCACCGGCCACATCGGCATCTTCACCGCGAAGGAGGCGAAGAAGGCGAGCCAGGCCCAGGTCTGCAACGAGCGCGGCACGGCGGTGTGCATCAGGGTCGGGATGTCGGTGGTGCCGCCGTTCCAGTACAGCGCCATGATGGCGAGCAGCATCAGGACCGAGCCGAGCAGCGTGTAGAGGAAGAATTTGAACGACGCGTAGACCCGGCGCGGACCGCCCCAAACGCCGATGATCAGGAACATCGGGATCAGGCCGCCCTCGAAGAACAGGTAGAACAGCACGAGATCGAGCGCCGAGAAGGTGCCGATCATCAGCGTTTCCAGGATCAGGAACGCCATCATGTATTCGCGGACGCGGTTCGTGATCGCCTTCCAGCTCGCGATGATGCAGAACGGCATCACGGCGGTGGTGAGGATCACCAGCGGCAGCGAGATGCCGTCGACGCCCATGTGGTAGGTGATGCCGGTGGCGAGCCAGTTCGCCTTCTCGACGAACTGGAAGTCGGGGTTGGCGGGGTCGAAGCGCATCACCAGGATCACCGAGACCGCGAAGGTGATCAGCGTGGTCCAGAGCGCGATCCAGCGCGAGTTGCGCCTGGCCGCCTCGTCGTCGCCGCGGCTCAAGTAAACGATCAGCGCGCCGACCAGCGGCAGGAACGTCGTGACCGAAAGGATGGGCCAGGTTGTCATTTACTGGCCTCCAAAGCCGAACATGAACCAGGTGATCAGGCCGGCGGCACCGATCAGCATGGCGAACGCGTAGTGATAGAGATAGCCGGTCTGGATCTTCACGACGTTGCGGGTGACGTCCAGCACGCGGGCCGAAACGCCGTCGGGGCCGAAGCCGTCGATGATGAAGCCGTCGCCCTTCTTCCAGAGCTGGTAGCCGATCCACTTCGCCGGACGGACGAAGATGATGTCGTAGAGCTCGTCGAAGTACCATTTGTTGAGCAGGAACTGGTACAGCATCGGCTGCGTCTTCGCGAGCTCGACCGGCAGATAGGGCCGGCGGATGTAGAACAGGTACGACACCAGGAAGCCCAGCACCATCATCACCGTCGGCAGGAACGCGATGGTCTGGGGGATGTGGTGCATCTCCTCGATGATGTGCGGGTTCATCTTCACGGACTCGCGGAAGAACTCCTCGACGCCGTGACCGGCGAACAGCTCCTTGAACGGGAACCCTGCGACGAACGAGCCGACCGCGAGCACGCCGATCGGGACCAGGATCCAGAGCGGAGCCTCGTGCGCGGCCTCGTAATGATGCTCGTCATGCGGCTCGCCGTGGAAGGTCTTGAAGATCAGGCGCCAGGAGTAGAACGAGGTCAGGCCGGCGGCGACGATCGTCATCAGGAAGCCGTACACCCCGAACGGATTATGCGAGGCGTAGGCCGCTTCGATGATGGCGTCCTTGGAGAAATATCCGGCCGTGAGCGGGAAGCCGGTCAGCGCCAGCGTGCCGACCACCATCACCGCATAGGTGTAGGGGATCTTCTTCCAGAGGCCGCCCATGTTGCGGATGTCCTGCTCGTGATGCATCGCGTAGATCACCGAGCCGCTGCCTAAGAACAGCAGCGCCTTGAAGAAGGCGTGCGTGAACAGATGGAACATGCCGACCGAATAGGCCCCCGCTCCCATCGCCACGAACATGTAGCCGAGCTGCGAACAGGTCGAGTAGGCGACGATGCGCTTGATGTCGTTCTGGACGAGGCCGATCGTGGCCGCGAAGAACGCCGTGGTGGCACCGAAGAACATCACGACGGCCTGCGCTGTCGGGGCGAGCTCGAACAGCGGCGACAGGCGCGCCACCATGAACACGCCCGCGGTGACCATGGTCGCGGCATGGATCAGCGCCGAGACCGGCGTCGGGCCTTCCATCGCGTCCGGCAACCAGGTGTGCAGCAGGAACTGCGCCGACTTGCCCATCGCGCCCATGAAAAGCAGCAGGCAGGTCAGGGTCAGCGCGTCGGCGTGCCAGCCGAGGAAGTTGATGGTCTTGCCGGTGAGGCCGGGCGCGGCATGGAAGATCGTCTCGAAATCGGTCGAGCCGACCAGCATGAAGACGGCGAAGATGCCGAGCGCAAAGCCGAAGTCGCCGACGCGGTTGACCACGAAAGCCTTGATGGCGGCGGCGTTCGCCGATGGCTTCTGGTACCAGAAGCCGATCAGCAGGTAGCTGGCGAGACCGACGCCTTCCCAGCCGAAGAACAGCTGCACGAGGTTGTCCGCGGTCACCAGCATCAGCATGGCGAAGGTGAACAGGCTGAGATAGCCGAAGAAGCGCGGCCGGTTCGGGTCCTCGTCCATGTAGCCGATGGAATAGAGGTGCACGAGCGAGGACACGGTGGTCACCACCACCAGCATCACGGCGGTGAGCGTGTCGACCCGCAGCGTCCACCAGACCTGGAGGTCGCCGGAGAAGATCCAGGGCATTAGCTGAATGCGGGCGTCATGGTGCATGAAGCCGACATCGACCAGCGTCATCCAGGACAACGCCGCCGAGACGAACAGCAGCCCGGTCGTGATCAGCTCGGCAGCGCGCGAGCCAGCCGCGGGCGGCTCGGCCGGACCATGGCCGTGATCATCGTGACCATGTTCGTCGTGGCCGTGTTCGCCGTGGCCATGGACGTCATGGGCCGTCGAGGCATGGGCGCCGTGACCGTGGTCGCCGTGATGCTCGACCTCATCGCCCGAGGGGTTGCGGGCATGCGCGCCCACAAGCGCGATCAGGCCGGCCAAAATGGCGCCCAGCAGAGGCAGGAAAACGATTGCCTGAACCATTTGAGAGCTCAGCCCTTCATCAGATTGACGTCCTCAACCGCGATCGAGCCGCGGTTGCGGAAATAGACCACCAGGATGGCGAGACCGATCGCGGCTTCGGCCGCCGCGACGGTGAGCACCAGCAGCGCGAAGACCTGGCCGACGATATCGCCGAGGAAGGTCGAGAATGCCACGAGGTTGATGTTGACCGAGAGCAGGATCAGCTCGATCGACATCAGGATGATGATGATGTTCTTGCGGTTCAGGAAGATGCCGAGGATGCCGAGCGTGAACAGGATCGCGCCGACCGCCAGATAATGTCCGAGCCCGACCGTCATTTCACCCACTCCGCCGCATCGGCATCCGAGAGCCCCTGCCCCGGCGCCACCTTGCGCATCGCCATCGCCATCTCGGGCGTGCGCGCGTTCTGAACGTTGATGTCCTGCCGCTTCACGCTGGCCTTGTGGCGCAGCGTCAGCACGATGGCGCCGATCATGGCGACCAGGAGCACCATGCCCGAGAGCTGGAAGTAGTGGATGTACTTCGTATAGAGCACGAGCCCGAGCGCCTCGGTGTTGGAAACGTTGGCCGGGATCGCCGCCGTGATCGTCTTGGACACGCCGGGATTGATGACCCAGAAGCCGACGGTGAGCAGCAGCTCGAACAGGAAGATGCCGCCGATCACGAGGCCGACCGGCAGGTACTCGATGAAGCCCTCGCGCAGTTCGAGGAAGTCGACGTCGAGCATCATGATCACGAACAGGAACAGCACCGCGACCGCGCCGACATAGACGACGATCAGCATCATGCCGAGGAACTCGGCGCCCATCAGCACGAACAGGCCCGAAGCGTTGACGAAGGCCAGGATCAGGTACAGCACGGAGTGCACGGGATTGCGCGAGACAATCACCATCACGGCCGAGGCGACGCAGACGCCGGCGAACAGATAGAAGAACAGCGCGGGAAGGATCATGCCCTCACCTCACCGGTACGGCGCGTCGAGCTCGATCGCTTTCGCGATCTCGCGTTCCCAGCGGTCGCCGTTGGCGAGCAGCTTGGCCTTGTCATAGAACAGTTCCTCGCGGGTCTCGGTCGCGAACTCGAAGTTCGGGCCTTCGACGATGGCGTCCACAGGACAGGCCTCCTGGCAGAGGCCGCAATAGATGCACTTCACCATGTCGATGTCGTAGCGCACGGTACGGCGGGTGCCGTCGTTGCGGCGCGGTCCGGCTTCGATGGTGATGGCCTGCGCCGGGCAGACCGCTTCGCACAGCTTGCAGGCGATGCAGCGCTCTTCGCCGTTCGGATAACGGCGCAGCGCGTGTTCGCCGCGGAAGCGCGGCGAGATCGGGCCCTTCTCGAACGGATAGTTCAGCGTCGGCTTCGGCTGGAAGAAATAGCGCATGGCGAGGAAGAACGCCGAGACGAATTCCGACAGCAGAAGCGAGCGTGCAGTGGCGTTGACGTTGATACCCATGACAGCCCTCACTTCGGCGCGATGCCGGCGAAATGCAGCACGCCGGCCACCACGATCACCATCGCCAGCGACAGCGGCAGGAACACCTTCCAGCCGAGACGCATCAATTGGTCGTAGCGGTAGCGCGGCACGATCGCCTTTGCCATCGCGAACAGGAAGAACATGAAGAACAGCTTCAGCGAGAACCAGATGATGCCCGGCACCCAGTTGAAGGGCGGCAGATCCACCGGCGGCAGCCAGCCTCCGAGGAACAGGATCGTCGCCAGCGCGCACATCGTGACGATCGCGACATACTCGCCGAGCATGAACAGCAGGTACGGAGTCGAGCCGTATTCGACCATGAAACCGGCGACGAGCTCGGATTCGGCTTCGACGAGGTCGAAGGGCGGACGGTTGGTTTCCGCCAGCGCCGAGACGTAGAACACCACGAACATCGGGAACAGCGGCCAGACGTACCAGTTCAGGATGGTGAGCTGCGGCAGCCCGATCAGGCTGGCGAGGCCGCGCGCGTGCTGGGCCTCGACCACGGCCGTCAGGTTCAGCGTGCCGGCGCAGAGCAGCACCGTGATGATGACGAAGCCGATCGAGACTTCGTACGACACCATCTGCGCCGCCGAGCGCAGCGCGGCCAGGAACGGATACTTCGAGTTCGACGACCAGCCGGCCATGATGATGCCGTAGATCGACAGCGACGAGATCGCGAAGATGAAGAGGACGCCGACATTGATGTCGGCGATCACCCAGCCGAGATTGGTCGGGATCACCGCCCAGGCTGCCAGCGCGAGCACGCACGACACCAGCGGCGCCAGCAGGAACACGCCCTTGTTGGCGCCGGCTGGAATGATCGGCTCCTTGAGCACGAACTTCAAGAGGTCGGCGAAGGATTGCAGCAGGCCCCAGGGGCCGACCACGTTCGGGCCGCGCCGGATCTGCACCGCCGCCCAGATCTTGCGGTCGGCGAGCAGGATGTAGGCGATCGCCACCAGCAGGACGACGAGCACCAGCACGCTCTGCGCGACCATGATGATCAGCGGCCAGAGGAAACCGGTCCAGAATGCGCTTTCGAAGAATTCCATCAGATCACGCTCACTCCGCTGCGGTCAGCATGTGCCCGGAGGCGAGGCGCGAGCATTCCGCCATCACGGCGGACGCACGCGCGATTGGGTTGGTCAAATAGAAGTCCTCGACCAGCGGCTTGAACGGCGCCTTCTCGGGCGAGCCGCCCTTCCCCGCCAGCTTCCTGATCTGGTCGGCGGAACCGGCCTCGATCTGGTCGAGACGGATCAGATGCGGCACGGCCTTGAAGATCGCCTGGCGCAGCTGCGCGAGCGAGTCGTAGCCGAGCTTCTTGCCGAGCGCTTCCGACAGCGCGCGGACGATCGCCCAGTCCTCGCGGGCTTCGCCCGGCGGGAAAGCGGCGCGGCCCGTCATCTGCACGCGGCCTTCGGTGTTGACATAGATCGCGGACTTCTCGGTGTAGGCGGCCGCCGGCAGGATGACGTCGGCGCGGTGCGCGCCGCGGTCGCCATGGGTGCCGATATAGACGACGAAGGTGCCGTCCGCCGCGTTGATCTCGTCGGCCCCGAGCAGGAACAGGAGGTCGAGCGTGCCGAAGGTCGTCATCTGCGCGGCGTTCAGGCCGCCGCCGGTTGCGGAGAAGCCGATGTCGAGCGCGCCGACGCGCGAGGCGGTCTCGTGCAGCACGCCGAAACCGTTCCAGCCGTCCTTGAGCGCGCCGACGTCGAGGGCAAGCTTGGCAGCGGCCGCGAGGATGGCGGCGCCGTCGTGGCGCGAGGTGGCGCCTCCGCCGACCAGGATGATCGGGTTCTTGGCGTTCTTCAGCACGTCCATGAAGGAGTGCTTGCCGGCGGCGAGCTCACCGAGCGTCTCGGTGCCCGCGCCAAGATGATCGTAGTCGTAAGTGAGATCGGCCTTAGAGCCGATCACGCCGACCTTGAAGCCGCCGGCGCGCCAGCGCTTGCGGATGCGGGCGTTGAACACGGCCGCCTCTTTCCGCGGGTTGGCGCCGATGATGAGCAGCGCATCCGCCTGCTCCACGCCCGCCAGCGTCGGGTTGAAGATGTAGGAGCCGCGGCCGAGCGAGGGATCGAAGGCATCGCCCCCCTGCACCGCCAGATTGCCGGAGCCGAACCTGGCGAGCAGGTCCTTCAGCGCGAACATTTCCTCGACACCGGCGAGGTCGCCGGCGATCGCGCCGATGCGCTTGCCGTCGGTGCGCGCCGCCTTGGCGGCGATCGCGGCAAAGGCCTCCTGCCAGCTCGCCGCGCGCAGCTTGCCGGCTTCGCGGATATAGGGACGGTCAAGGCGCTGGGTGCGCAGGCCGTCGACCACGTGACGGGTCTTGTCGGAGATCCACTCCTCGTTCACGGCCTCGTTGATCCGCGGCAGGATGCGCATCACCTCGCGGCCGCGGGTGTCGACGCGGATCGCAGAGCCGAGACCGTCCATCACGTCGATCGACTGGGTCTTGCCGAGCTCCCATGGGCGCGCCGCGAAGGCATAGGGCTTCGAGGTCAGCGCGCCGACCGGGCAGATGTCGACGAGGTTGCCCTGCAATTCCGAGGTCAGGGCGTGCTCGAGATAGGTCGTGATCTCCATGTCCTCGCCGCGGCCGGTGGCGCCCATCTCGGGGGCGCCGGCGACTTCCGCCGAGAAGCGGACGCAGCGCGTGCACTGGATGCAGCGGTTCATCGAGGTCTTGACCAGCGCGCCGAGATATTTGTCCTCGACGGCGCGCTTGTTCTCGGCGAAGCGGCTGGTGTCGACACCATAGCCCATCGCCTGGTCCTGGAGGTCGCACTCGCCGCCCTGGTCGCAGATCGGGCAGTCCAGCGGATGGTTGATGAGCAGGAACTCCATCACGCCTTCGCGCGCCTTCTTCACCATCGGCGAACGCGTGGAGATTTCCGGCGGCTCGCCCTTGGGGCCCGGACGGCAGTCGCGCACGCCCCAGGCGCAGCTCGCGACCGGCTTCGGGCCGCCTTTCACTTCAACGAGGCACATCCGGCAATTGCCGGCGATCGACAGCCGCTCGTGGTAGCAGAAGCGCGGAATCTCGGCGCCGGCCGCCTCGCACGCCTGAAGCAGCGTGTACTCCGGCGGGACATCGATCTCTTTGCCGTCGATGATGAGCTTGGTCATTCTCTCTACTCCGCCGCGACCATGTTCACGGGATCGCGGACGCCGATATCGTCAATGTCGGCCCTGTGCGAATACTGGTCGATGCGCGCTTCGATCTCGTGACGGAAATGCGCGATCAGACCCTGGATCGGCCACGCCGCCGCGTCGCCCAGCGCGCAGATGGTGTGGCCTTCGACCTGCTTGGTCACCTCGAGCAGCATGTCGATCTCGCGCTTGTGGGCGCGGCCCTCGGCCATGCGGGTCAGCACGCGCCACATCCAGCCCGTGCCCTCGCGGCACGGCGTGCACTGGCCGCAGCTCTCATGCTTGTAGAAGTAGGAGATGCGGGCGATGGCGCGGATCAGATCGGTCGACTTGTCCATCACGATCACGGCCGCGGTGCCGAGGCCCGAGCGCAGCTTGCTCAGACTGTCGAAATCCATCGGCGTGTCGACGATCTGCTCGGCCGGCACCATGCGCACCGACGAGCCGCCGGGGATCACGGCCTTGAGGTTGTCCCAGCCGCCGCGGATGCCGCCGCAATGCTTCTCGATCAGCTCACGGAACGGAATGCCCATGGCCTCTTCGACGTTGCAGGGCCGCTCGACATGGCCGGAGATGCAGAACAGCTTGGTGCCGACATTGTTCGGACGGCCGATGCCGGCGAACCAGGCCGCGCCGCGGCGCAGGATGTCCGGCGCAACCGCGATGGACTCGACGTTGTTGACGGTGGTCGGGCAGCCGAACAGGCCGACATTCGCCGGGAACGGCGGCTTCAGGCGCGGCTGGCCCTTCTTGCCTTCGAGGCTTTCGAGCAGCGCGGTTTCCTCACCGCAGATATAGGCGCCGGCGCCGTGCGCGACGTAGATGTCGAACGGCCAGCCGTTGACGTTGTCCTTGCCGACCAGCTTGGCCTCATAGGCCTGGTCGATCGCGGCCTGCAGGCGCTCGCGCTCGCGGATGAACTCGCCGCGGACGTAGATGTAGCAGGCATGCGCGTTCATCGCGAAGCTGGCGATCAGGCAGCCCTCGACCAGCAGATGCGGATCGTGCCGCATGATCTCGCGATCCTTGCAGGTGCCGGGCTCGGATTCGTCGGCGTTGACGACGAGATAGCTCGGCCGGCCGTCGGTCGATTCCTTCGGCATGAAGGACCATTTCAAGCCGGTCGGAAAGCCGGCGCCGCCGCGGCCGCGGAGCCCCGAGGCCTTCATCTCGTTGATGATCCAGTCGCGGCCCTTGTCGATGATGGCCTTGGTGCCATCCCAGGCGCCACGGCGCCGCGCACCCTCGAGCCCCCAATCGTGGAGGCCGTAGAGGTTCTTGAAGATGCGGTCCTTGTCCTCGAGCATATCAGTGCTTTCCGATCAACGATTGGACTGCTTGTAGGCAAGTCCAGCGGCGCAGACGCCGAAGGTCAGCGCCCAGAGCAGGCTGGATTCCAGCGACGCGTTCAGGCCGAAACGCTGCAGCAGGAAGATGAAAGCGGCCGCCACGACGGCGTGCATCGCGACGAAGCCCCACTTCTTCATGGCACCGCTCTCCTGCCCTGCCGGCGACGAAAGATCACGCATCAGGTGATCTCCTTCAATGTGGTCGGCCCGGCGATCGGCGCCGAGAACTGGCGGCCATTCTGCGGACCGGGCTTGGGCGGGTTGCCCGAGGCGAAGCCGTCGAGCACCTTGCCAAAACTCTCCTTGGTCAGGTCCTCATAGGTGTCCTTGCCGATCAGCACCATCGGCGCGTTCACGCAGGCACCCAGGCACTCCACCTCTTCCCAGCTGAAATTGCCGTCCTTGGACAGATGGAACGGCTCGTGATGGATGCGGTGCTCGCAGACGTGGATCAGATCCTCGGCGCCGCGCAACCGGCACGGCGTGGTGCCGCAGACCTGGACATGGGCCTTCTTGCCGACGGGAGCGAGCTGGAACATGGTGTAGAAGGTCGCGACTTCCAGCACGCGGATATAGGGCATGTCGAGCATGTCGGCGATGACGCGGATCGCGGCTTCCGAGACCCAGCCCTCGTTCTGCTCCTGCGCGCGCCAGAGAATGGCGATGACGGCCGAGGCCTGACGTCCGGCCGGATATTTCGCGATCTGCTGCCTGGCGAACGCGAGGTTCTCCTCCGTGAACGCAAAGCTCGCGGGCTGGACTTCCTTCGGTGCTAGTCGACGAACGGACATCTCTTCAATCTCTCACTGCATGCGGCGCGCGGTCTTCGCATTCAGGGCTTCGATCCTGTCCTGCCAGAATGCGCTTGCGGTGCCGAAAACGTTGTAGCCGACGTGAGTCGAGACCTTGATGCGGTCGAGGATCGACAGCTCGGTCACGGTCTCCATCCGTTTGCTGCGCGGATCGAACACGATCAGCTTCAGCGGGGTCTGCTCGAGGATGTAGCGCGACACCGCATGGGAGCGGTCGCTGCCGTGCTCCTCGCACATGATGACGCTGTCGGCCTGGAGCAGCCGCGCGCCGCCCTTGATCGCCTCGATCTCGACGCCCTCGACGTCGAGCTTGATCAAATACTTGCCGGCGGCAGCGACCTTGCCGTCCTCGATCAGATCATCGAGCGAGATGACCGGCACCTCCTCACCGCCCGCCGAGGGATCGCCGGCGATGCTGAAGGCTTCGTGCTTGGTGCCGGACAGCCGCGCGGTGCCGCGGGCCGCGCCGATCGCGCATTTCATCGTCTCGAAACGATCGCCGTTGACACGGGCGTTGTTGGCGAGCTTCGGATAGTTCTGCCCCGACGGCTCGATCGCGATCGCCTTGTGCGCGCCGAAAGGCTTGCTCGACACCAGCACCGACCAGTAGCCGTAATTGGCGCCGCAATCGAGCAGCGTGTAGTCGACGTCGATGGAGTCGGCGAACAAGAGCTCGAGCTCGTCCTCGTAATTGTAGGAGCGGTTGAGCAGCTTGCTCCAATAGCCGTCGCCGTAGGGGAATTCGAACACGGCGTCGGGGTTGAGCTTGATCGCGATGTTGCGCTCGGGCAGCGTCTTCCGCAGCAGATTGGCGCAGGCGATGTAGCCCATGTGCGAGAAGTGCGAGGAGATCTTCGATCCCGTCACCAGCGCCAAGGCAGCCGTCCGCTCCCACAGGTTGGCCCCTTCCAGGGCCCCCGAGGCGCGGTCAAACTGGATTGGCGCCTGCGCCATCACCGATCGACCTCTCCGAACACGATGTCGAGCGAGCCGAGGATCGCCGAGACGTCGGCGAGCAGATGGCCGCGGCAGATGTGGTCCATGGCCTGCAGATGGGCAAAGCCCGGCGCGCGGATCTTGCACTTGTAGGGCTTGTTGGTGCCGTCGGAGATCAGATAGACGCCGAACTCGCCCTTGGGCGCCTCGACCGCGGCGTAGACCTCGCCGGCCGGCACGTGCACGCCCTCGGTGTAGAGCTTGAAGTGGTGGATCAGCGCTTCCATCGAGCGCTTCATCTCGCCGCGCCGCGGCGGCGCGACCTTGTTGTCCTCGACGACGACGGGGCCCTTGCCGTCAGGCGCATTCAGCTTCTGGATGCACTGCTTCATGATGCGCACGGACTGGCGCATCTCTTCCATGCGGATCAGATAGCGGTCGTAGCAGTCGCCGTTCTTGCCGATCGGAATGTCGAAATCCATCTCGGCGTAGCATTCATAGGGCTGCGACTTGCGCAGGTCCCAGGCCGCGCCCGAGCCGCGCACCATCACGCCCGAGAAGCCCCACTCCCAGGCCTCCTTCAGCGGCACCACGCCGATGTCGACGTTGCGCTGCTTGAAGATGCGGTTGGCGGTGAGCAGGCGGTCGAGGTCGTCGACGACCTTCAGGAACGGATCGCACCAGGCCTCGATGTCGTCGACGAGCTTCTGCGGCAGATCCTGATGCACGCCGCCGACGCGGAAGTAAGCTGCGTGCATACGGCTGCCCGAGGCGCGCTCGTAGAACACCATCAGCTTCTCGCGCTCCTCGAAGCCCCACAGCGGCGGGGTCAGCGCGCCGACGTCCATCGCCTGTGTGGTCACGTTGAGAAGGTGAGAGAGAATGCGGCCGATCTCGCAATAGAGCACGCGGATCAGCTGGCCGCGACGCGGCACCTCGATACCGAGCAGCTTTTCGGCGGCGAGGCAGAAGGCGTGCTCCTGGTTCATCGGCGCGACGTAGTCGAGCCGGTCGAAGTACGGGATCGCCTGGAGATAGGTCTTCTGCTCGATCAGCTTTTCGGTGCCGCGATGCAAGAGACCTATGTGCGGGTCGACGCGCGCGACCACCTCACCATCCAATTCGAGCACAAGACGCAGAACGCCGTGCGCCGCCGGATGTTGCGGTCCAAAGTTGATCGTAAAGTTGCGAAGCTGTTCAGGTTGCTCGTTCATGATCAGACCTTCGGCCCCGCTTTTTCATCCCCCGGAAGCACCGGATAATCCGCCCCTTCCCACGGCGAGAGGAAATCGAACTTGCGGAATTCCTGGTTGAGCCTGACCGGCTCGTACACCACCCGCTTCTCCTGGTCGTCGTAGCGGACCTCGACGAAACCGGTGGTCGGGAAGTCCTTGCGCAGCGGATGACCCTCGAAGCCGTAATCGGTGAGGATGCGGCGCATGTCGGGATGGCCGACGAAGAACACGCCATAGAGGTCGTAGGCCTCGCGCTCGAACCAGTCGGCGCCGGGGAAGACGTCGATCAGCGACGGCACCTGGGTAGTCTCGTCGGCCTGCGCCTTGAGCCGGATCCGCGCGTTCAGGGTCGGCGACAGGAAGTGATAGATCACGTCGAAGCGCTTTTCGCGCGACGGATAGTCGGCGGCCGTGATGTCGGTGAAGCTGACGAAGCGGCAGCTCGGGTCATCGCGGAGGTACTTGACCACCTCGACGATCTTGCTGACCTCGACCTCAACCGTGAGCTGGTTGAAGGCCACCGAATGACCGGTGGCGGCGCCCGGAAGCGCGCTAACGATCGTCTGCCCAAGGGCGTCGAGCTTGGCGTCGTCCATGACGTAAAACCTTAGCGTTCGATGGTGCCGGTGCGCCGGATCTTCTTCTGCAGCAGCAGCACGCCGTAGAGCAGCGCTTCCGCCGTGGGCGGGCAGCCCGGCACGTAGATGTCGATCGGCACGATACGGTCGCAGCCGCGCACGACCGAGTAGGAATAGTGATAATAGCCGCCGCCATTGGCGCAGGAGCCCATCGAGATGACGTAGCGCGGCTCCGGCATCTGGTCGTAGACCTTGCGCAGCGCGGGCGCCATCTTGTTGGTGAGCGTGCCCGCGACGATCATCACGTCGGACTGGCGCGGCGAGGCCCGCGGCGCGAAGCCGAAGCGCTCGACGTCGTAGCGCGGCATCGACACCTGCATCATCTCGACCGCGCAGCAGGCGAGACCGAAGGTCATCCACATCAGGGAGCCGGTACGCGCCCAGGTGATGAGGTCGTCGGTCGCGGCCACGAAGAAGCCCTTGTCGGACAGCTCGGAATTGACCTCGAGGAAGAACGGATCGTTGGCCCCGACCGGCTTGCCGGTCGACGGGTCCAGGATGCCCTTGGGGGCCGGTGCGACGACCGGGCCCGTGGACGCTGCAGGGGTCAATCCCATTCCAGTGCTCCCTTCTTCCATTCATAGGCGAACCCGACCGTCAGCACGGCGAGAAACACCACCATGGACCAGAAGCCGGTCGCGCCAAGCTTGCCGAACGCCACCGCCCAGGGAAACAGGAACGCCACCTCGAGGTCGAAGATGATGAAGAGGATGGCGACCAGGTAGAAGCGGACATCGAACTTCATGCGCGCGTCGTCGAAGGCGTTGAAGCCGCATTCATACGCCGACAGCTTTTCCGGATCCGGCTGCTGGAACGCCACGATAAACGGCGCGATCAGCAGCACGAGGCCGATCAGGCCCGCTACCCCTATAAAGACGACGAGTGGAAGATAGTTCTGCAGAATGCCGCTCATGGCGAGCCCTTTTTCCCGCAGCCTCGGGACAGCCACGGATTCGTCCGGTTTGGAATTATTCTGAGCCTTAGCGCAGTGCACCAATGGGCGCAAGACACGGTCTTTTCAGGCCCTTTGCCGCTCCCAGAACGGCAAAAATCCCGGAATCACCCCGCGTTGGTATGGAGCAGATCGCAGAGCCCAGCAAGGGCGGTCAGCCGTTTTGCAGGGGGAGCAGCTGGGAGATTGCGGCGCGCGGGCCACGGCAGCGTCTTGCCGTCGATCGCCCGAGAAAAACGCCGGGTTTTCGGCTGCGGCAGCGCACGCAGCGAGGCATAAGACCCACCTCAGGAACCTTCGACTGTCCCCGGCGACAGCTTGGCTGGCCAAATCCGAAGCTGCAGCGCCCGAGGGGCCGGTGATTGTCAGCCGCGAGCCAAGACAAGGTCAAGACAAGTTAGAGCAAGGACACCTATCCACAGGCGCAGGCCATCAGACGAGCCATGCATCGCGGTGAGGACTGGGCCTGCCTCCTGCGGGATCGGCATCGTCTTGCGCTATAGTGCAGCCCGTTCGGGCCCCGCCGCGAGCGCGGCGACGGCGACGTGGAGGGCCGTCGCGCGTGCCGCGCTCGGATGAGCTTCCGGCTAGGGGGGCATAGCCCGGCAGCTCATCAAATGCGTGATCAAAGACCGGCGGCAGTCCAAACAGGGACAGAGGGACGGTCGAGATCGGGCCGGCCCGGCCGATGTCGCCCCTCGCCCATCCTCACCATTTGTAGGAGACGCTGGCGGTCACGCGCCGGCGGTCGCCGTAGAAGCATGACGTGGCCGACGCGCAGCTCGCGACGTAGATCTTGTCGGTCAGGTTGATCACGTTCAGCGCGGTACGCCAGTTCTGCCATTCGTAATGGAGCGCGAGATCGCCGAGCACGACCGCGGGGACCTCCAGAGTGTTGGCCTGGTCGGCCCAGGACGAGCCGACGTAGCGGACCCCGCCGCCGAAGCCGAACCCTTCGAGCGGTCCGTCCTTGAAGGTGTAGTCGGCCCAGCCCGACACCAGGAGCTCAGGCGTGTTGGTCGGCGTCTTCCCGACCAGCGCCGGATTGAGATCCTTGCTGGTGAAGAGATGATAGGCCGTGAAGGCGCCGATGAACTTCAGCTCCTTCGTGGCGTTGGCCACTACTTCGAGCTCGATGCCGCGCGAGGTCACCTCGCCGGTCTGGTTCTGCAACGTGGGGATCACCGGATCGGTGGTGGCCACGTTCTGACGTTTCAGGTTGAAGACCGAGGCGGTGAAGTAGCCGTCGAAGCCCTTGGGAGCGACCTTCACGCCGACTTCGGCCTGTTGGCCGGTCTCCGGCAGGAACAGGCGCTTCGTTGCACTATTGATGCCAATGATCGGATTGTAGCTGGTCGCGTAAGAGACGTAGGGCGCGATGCCGTTGTCGAAATTATAGATCAATCCGGCGCGCCCGCTGAACCTGCTGTCATCGCGGCTGGCGACGGTGGCGCCGGTATCACGAGCGGCCTGAGTCGTCTCGACCCAGTCATTGCGCCCGCTCAGCACCAGCGTGAAGTTGCCGAGCTTCATCTGATCCTGAAGATAGGTGCCGGCCTGCTTCTGCGTAATCCTGACGTTACTGAACGGATCGCCGGTGATCGGAATGTCACCCACGCCGTACGCCGGATTCAGAGCATTGATTGACGGCACTCCGAAGAAATTGAAAGCTTGATAATCGTCGATCTGGTAGCCCCTCAGATCGACGCCGAACAGCATCGTGTGCTTCACCGGGCCGGTATCGAAACGATACTCCAACTGGTTGTCGAGATTGGCCTGGTTGGCCGTGTCCTTCGCATACCAATTATAACGGAAGATGTCGCCGGCCGTCGCATTGGTATAGCCGTTGCCGACGTAGCCGCGATAGGTCACATCGACGTGCGCGAACCGCGCATTCTGCCGGAACGTGAGGTCATCGGTGAGATTGCGCTCGAACTGATAGCCCAGCATCTCCTGCTCGCGCGTGAACTTGTCGACACTGGGATCGCCGACGAAGAAGCTGGTCGGGATCTTGCCGAACGGTGCGTTGGTCACCGTGCCCTGGTACGGCAGGAAGTTGATGCCCCTCGTGTCCGTCTTCGAGGCTGATGCGAGAACCGTGAAGGTCGTATCGGCATCAGGCTTCCAGGTGAATGACGGCGCGATGAAATAGTTGTTATCAGGCGTGAAGTCGACCTGCGTGCCGCCGTTCCTGACCTCGCCGACGACGCGGTAGAACAGCTTGCCATCCTGAGGCTGCGTCGCAACCGGCCCGCCGACATCGAAGCCGACATAAGCATTGCCGAAATTGTTCACTCCGGTCTCGATGTAGCGGATCGGCTCGGCCGGCGGCATCTTGCTGATGACGTTGACGATGCCGCTCGGGCTTGATCCGCCGTAGAGCACCGCCGACGGACCGCGCAGCACCTCGACGCGTTCCATGTTGGACGGCGGCAGCCGCCAGCTCGCATAGGCGGTGTAGAACAGCTGCATGCCGTCCAGGAACAGTCCGATGTCGTCGGACTTGAAGCCGCGGATCAGCCACCAGTCGTTGCGGGTGTCCGCGCCGAACGTCCCGGCGCGCACGCCGGCGGTGTAGCGCAGGGTTTCATCGAGCTTCATCGGCTTCTGGTCGCGGATCTGCTCGGCACTGATCACCGACACCGATTGCGGCGTCTCGATGATCGGCGTGTTGGTCTTGGTGCCGGACGAACTGCGGCCGGCGACGTAGCCGTTCACCGGGCCGCGCGGCGTCTCGACGAAGCCGACATTGCGCTGCGGCTGCTGCGGTCTGTTTCGAGTGGCGACCTGTTCCGACGCCCGCGGCAGACGGCGCTGAGGAGTTGTGGCCGCGCGGCGGCGCGCTTCCGGCGCGGTGACGGTCACCGACGGCAGGTTCTGCGCCCCACTCTGCGAGGAAGATTGTGCAAGTGATGCCTGCGGCATCAAGACCAAAGCGGACGCGGTCGCCAACACGGCCGACCGCAGCATTCCAAGACTGTTCAACGCGCCACCCCAAAGCTGCATGTTCGATACGTCATGCCGCTGTCCCCGGACGGCATGCGCTCGGACGTCACGCTTATGGGAGGGCGCGAAAATTCCCTAATTGAAAGCTTCTTAGAACAGCTCTTAGAAGCGATCCAACATGTCCAAGGATTGCTGCGAGTCAGTGCGGGCCACTCTTCGGATTAACCGATTTTCCAATCCGCTTGCGGAAACCCCGGGGCAGGTCGCCAGGCTTCGGCGGAGCCGGACGCGACCGACCGGCTCCCGCCCTCAGGTGCCGGCGGACGCAGCCCGGCGGCGAGATGAAACCATTTTGCGGAACCCGCGAAACCATCCGGAAACAGATGGTCCTTAAGACAACAGCCATAGACGGCGGCAAAGCCCGTCGGGAGGCTCAGATGAACCACTCAATTCACTCTGCTGATCGTGCGACCCACCTGAAGATCGTGGTGGTGGCGCTGGTAGCCGGCATCATGGTGGCCGGCTTCGGGATCGCAGCCCGTACCAATGCCGATTACAGCCAGACCGCCCAATCCACCCACGTGATCAAGGCCGGCAAGCCGGTGGTGGTGACGAGCGCCGGGACCTCGGAGATTCGCTGATAATTCCTCTTCCGGGCTGACCAATGGCCGCCTTCGGGCGGCCTTTTTCGTTTTCCGGAGTAATGCTTAGCCGAGATGCACCGGGGAAGCGCAACGTCCTTGACTTCACCCAGCCCCGCCTTTAATTCCCCCCTCGTTCCGCGCGCATCGAGCGAACCACGCGGGAGTAGCTCAGTTGGTTAGAGCGCCGGCCTGTCACGCCGGAGGTCGCGGGTTCGAGCCCCGTCTCTCGCGCCATTTTGGCAATTCCTTCATAGCCTTAGCCTGAATTTCTCAACGCCCGCGGCATCTGCGCCGGCGTTTGATTGCGCACGGCGGGAACTCTCGGCATGGTCAGCCCGCGCCCGAATCGTCTACGCCTTCCAAGGCTTAGAGGGATTCCCCACGCAGGACCGGCTTTTCCGGGGCCTCCCTGTCATTGGAATCGAGGAGGCCAGTCATGGCTAAGAAGGATTCGGCGAAGAAAGATTCGGCGAAGAAAGATTCGGCGAAGAAGGCAGCCAATCCCGCCACCATCACGCTCAAGCATCTCGCCGCCGATATCGCCGAGAGCCAGGAGCTCTCGAAAAAGCACGCCGAGGCGGTTCTGACCGACATGGTCGACCTGATCGCCAAGCACCTGCGGAAGGGCGACCGCGTCCGCATTGTCGGTCTCGGCATCCTCCAGGTCCGCAAGCGCGCCGCCCGCACCGGCCGCAATCCCGCCACCGGCGAGGCGATTCACATCAAGGCGAGCAAGAAGGTCACCTTCCGTCCGGTCAAGGAACTGAAAGAGGCGATCTGAGGCAAGGTTTCGTTAGGCCTGATCTCAACTCGATCCAGCCGCAACGCGGCCCGCTTTCTGGTATACCGCCTCTCATCCCCTGACCCGGCGGTTGACCAGAAATGTCCTCTCTCACCTTTTCGCACACCGTGACCGAGCGCTTCCTGCGCTACGTCACCATCGACACCCAGTCCGATCCGGAATCCCCCCGCTCGCCCTCGACCGAGAAGCAGAAGGATCTCGGCCGCGTGCTCGCCGCCGAGCTGAAAGCCATGGGCGTCGCGGACGCGCATCTTGACGATTATGGCTACGTCTACGGCACGATCCCGGCCAACACCGACAAGAAGGTGCCGGTGATCTGCTTTTGCTCGCACATGGACACCTCGCCCGACGTCACCGGCAAGGACGTCAAGCCGCAGATCTGGAAGAACTATCGCGGCGGCGACCTCGCCCTGCCGGGCGACCCCAGCCAGGTGATCCGCTTCAATGAGCATCCGGCGCTGAAGAACCAGATCGGCAACGACATCATCACCACCGACGGCACGACGCTATTGGGTGCCGACAACAAGGCCGGCGTCGCCGAGATCATGGATGCCGCGCATTTCTTCATCAACAATCCCGACGTGAAGCACGGCACCATCAAGATCCTGTTCACGCCGGACGAGGAGATCGGCCGCGGCGTCGACAATGTCGACCTGAAGAAGCTCGGCGCCGATTTCGGCTACACCATGGACGGCGAAAGCGCCGGCTGCGTCGAGGACGAGACCTTCTCGGCCGATGGCGCCACCATCACCATCAACGGCGTCAGCGCTCATCCCGGCTACGCCAAGGGCAAGATGGAGCACGCCATCAAGATCGCGGCTGCCATCGTCGAGCGGCTGCCTCGCGAAGGCTGCTCGCCGGAGACGACCTCGGGCAAGCAGGGTTTTCTGCATCCGATCGGCATCGAGGGCGCGCTGGAGCAGGCGACGCTGTCCTTCATCGTCCGCGACTTCAGCGAGGAAGGGCTGAAGGAGAAGGAGGACCTGCTCGAGAGCATCGTCAAGGACGTGATGAAGGACTATCCGCGCTCGACCTACAAATTCGAGGTGAAGGAGCAATACCGCAACATGAAGCAGGTGATCGACCGTCACCCGCACGTGCTCGAATACGCCATCGAGGCGATCCGCCGCGCCGGGCTGCGCCCGATGCGCACCGCGATCCGCGGCGGCACCGACGGCTCGCGCCTGTCCTTCATGGGCCTGCCCTGCCCCAACATCTTTGCCGGCGAGCACGCCTTTCACTCCCGGCTCGAATGGGTCAGCCGGCAGGACATGGAAAAGGCGGTGCAGACCATCGTCCATCTCGCGATGATCTGGGAGGAGAAGGCCTGACGCGCGACGAGAATCAACTTCGCAATTCGATGCAATACATCGCATCCGGCCGTGCCAGCCTCGCAACGGAAGTCGCAGGCGACGCCGAGACCGTCGTCTTTCTTCATGCCAATGTGTGCGACCGGCGCATGTGGCGCGCCCAATTCGATTGGATGAGCGCGACCCACAGAGCAGTTGCCTATGACCGACGCGGGTTCGGCGAAACCCGCGCCGAGCCTGAAGACTTTTCCGCCCTCGCCGACCTCGTCGCGGTGCTGGAGGCGACCGCAGGCGGCCAGCCCGCAATCCTCATCGGCTGCTCGCTCGGCGGGCGCATCGCGCTCGATGCCGCGGTCCGGCATCCCTCCCGCGTTCGCGCCCTCGTTCTGATCGCTCCGAATGTCGCAGGCGCACCCGATCCGGACTATGCCCCCGACATCGAGGCGTTGATGAAGCAATCGAAGCAGGCCGAGGCCTCAGGCGACCTCGAACGGTTGAACGCGATGAAGGCGCGCCTGTTGCTGGATGGCCCGCGGGCCCCCGAGGGCCGCGTCACCGGTCCCGCCCGCGATCTGTTTCTCGACATGAACGGCATCGCACTCCGCTCCGCACCGTTCGGATCGGACGTCGATATTCAACCCTTCTACCACCGGCTTCATGAGATCGCGGTGCCCACCCTCGTCGTCTGGGGTGAGCTCGACTTCCCCTATGTTCAGGATCGCTGTCGCCACGTCGTCGCGGCAGTCCCGGGCGCGCAGGGCCATGAAATGCCCGACGTAGCCCATCTCCCCCAGCCTGGAGCGCCCGGCGGACGTCACAAGTCTCGTTACCGAGTTCGTCCGCCGGCACGCGGGCACAGGCAGGTAGAGGCACGCCTCGAAAGCTACGACACCGGCATCACGCGCGGATTGCGATGGAAACGATTTGAGCTCGCCATCCAATTCGGCAACGGCTCTCCATCGCGATGCCGTCCGCCGGCGACGGCTGCAGCCCAGGCCACCGCGGCGCCGATCAGGGTCGCGGCCGCGACCGAGAATGCCACGATGATCGAGTTGCGCCGCGCACGGTTGATCGCCGTCTTCGAATCCGCGATCAGCGCATCGACGCGCCGTTCGGCGTCGGGGGCCGCCAGCCCTGTGAGACCAGCAACCTGTTGCACCAGGTAGGCCCGGTCATCGGTGCTGACGCCGCTGTGGCTGGACGACGTCATCAGAATGCGTCCCGCTTCAGCACGCGCCTCCCTCAGATCGATGTTCGGCGCGCGGCGGGGTGCGCGGAACAGCTTGTCGAGCTCATAGCTCAACAGAGGCTCGGCCGCGGACGTATTGCTGGCTGAACTCCGCATCGGCGAACGGTCGAGCGCAGCAGCGCCGAGCAGCGCGAGCAGAGCCGCGCCGGCCAGCACGGCCAGGGCCCAGGAGGTGAGCCCGTGCAGGCCGTCCCGCCGCTCGCCATCATCCTCGATGGTTGCAAGCGCTGGCGCCGGTCGGGCCGTCCGGCCGGCGATGTAGCCGCCGAAGCCGAAGCTGATGATCGCCTGGATGATCAGATAGAGCCCGGAGAGCAGCGCCAGCGCTGCCGATGCATCGCGCCAGGTCGGCGAGGCCGAACTGACCCCCAAGCCGACCGCGACACCAAATCCGATCAGGATGAACGACATTGCGCTGGCGGCGAGAGCGCCTGCGAACACCGAGCTCCATTGGATGGGGCGGGAGGCTTCGCCCTCCAGGCCGCCTTCCATGATTTCTTCCCGTACGAGCGTTTCCATTGTCGTCCTCTCAACGCAGGCCGAAGAACGACAGGATCGCCATGATGACGACGATCAAGCCGATCAGATAAATCAGTCCGTCCATTGTCCGTCCTCCTCAGTTTCTTCTGACGCCTAATCGCGACGTATGAGGAACGTTCCAAATTGCAGAGATCGGCGGGAACGAATGGGCGAGATGTGAATTAAGTGCTGGAGTCCCGAGGATGAAGATTGTGAGCACAAGGCCTCAGTCGGCTAGTTCCGGCTGGGGCCTTTCCGTGTCTGCGACCGCCGCACCGGCGCCGGTTCGCACGGCCACGATCGAGACATTCGCTTCACGCCGGCGCCATATCGCCCGCCGATGAAACGCGATCGGCTCGCGTGCACCGCTGCGGCGATTGTTCCAGGGACGTAACAATGTTGCGGGTCGACACTGTTCCGGCCGCCATGCTAGGCCGGGCACCGACCGCAACCAGAGTGACGTCGTGCTCGCCACCCGCCAGCCCTCAGCAACCTGCCGTCCGTGCCATTGGCGCGGGCTGCTGTCCGTGCTGATCGCGGTGGTCTATCTGCTTGCGGGCGCGCTGCACGCCTCGCACGATATCGACGTGACCACGCCCGGCGGTGGCTCGGAGGCTGCCGCGGTCCTGGGTGAACCCTCGGGCCATAGCGACCACAAGGCCGTCGGCGGCCATCATTGTCATGGCTGCTTCTCGCTGGCGGTCACCCAGCCGGCGCCATCGGCCGCGTCGGTCGCGCCCGTGCCGGCAACACGCCCGCAACATGCCTCCCGGCTCGCCGGCATTGTCCCCGAAACCGACTCTCCGCCTCCCAAACGCATTGCCTGAACGGATTGGTCGGGCGTCTGCGCCCATTAGGTTCATCCTTCACAGGTCGGTTTCATGTTTCGCAGGGGAATGGCCGCGCGCCTGGCGTGCGCGGCAGCGTGTCTGATTGCCGGAGTGGCTCTTGCACTGCCGTCGCAGGCCCAGACTTTGACGATGCGCAGTGCACTGTCGCGTGCGCTGGCCGCGAGCCCGCGGCTGACGGCGGCGGAGCGCGACGTCGGCATCGCCACGGGCCAGCGCATCCAGGCCGGCGCGCTGCTCAATCCGGAACTGTCCTACGAGCAGGACGATTCGTTCGGCTCCGGCAAATATCGCGGGACGCGATCGGCCGAGACCACGCTCCAGATCAGCCAGGCCTTCGAGCTGTTCGGCAAGCGCGACGCGCGGATCGCGGCCGGAGCGGCCGGTGTCGAAGTCGCGGCAATCCAGCGCAAGGCCGTCAGGCTCGAAGTGCTGTCGGAGACCGCGATCGCCTTCCTCAGCGTGCTCGGCGCGCAGCGCCGCATCCAAATCCTCGACGAGCAGATCGCCGCCATCGACCGCCTGACCCCGCTGCTGCGCCGCCGCGTCGAGGCCGGCGCCTCCTCGCCGGCCGAGACCGGCCGCGCCGAGGTCGCCTCCGCCCTCGTGAGGGCCGACCGCGAACGCTTCAAGGCGAGCCTGGCGAGCGCCCGGCGCGAGCTTGCGGTGCTGATGGGCGATCCCGCCGCGAAATTCGGCGAGGTCTCCGGTCGGCTCGACACCATGGGCAAGCCGCCGACCTTCCAGTCCGTCGTCGCCGCCATCGACGCCAATCCGCAGCTGGTGCGCTGGACCGCGGTGTTTGCCCAGCGCAACGCCGAGCTGCTGCTGGCGCGGCTCAAGCCCTATCCTGATGTACGGATTGCCGCCGGCTGGCGTCACTATAGCGAGACCAATGACGACGCGGTTCGGCTGTCCCTCTCGGTTCCGATCCCCGTGTTCGACCAGAACCAGGGCAACATCCTGTCGGCGCAGGAAAGCCTTGCCAAGACCAAAGCCGAGCGCGAGGCCAACCGCAACACGCTGATCGTGATTGCGGGGCGCGCCTACGACTCGCTGCAGGGCTCGCTGCGCGAACTCGCGGTGCTGCGCGAGACCGCCATTCCCAAGGCCGTTGAGGCGTCCGAGGCGATCTCGCAAGGCTACGGCCAGGGCCGCTTCACCCTGCTCGAGGTGCTCGATGCCCAGGCCAGCGTCACCCAGGCGCGGCTGCGCGAGCAGGAGGCGCTGCAGAATTTCCATGCAGGCGTCGCGACCATCGAAGGCCTCGTCGGCAATCCCTTTACGCTGGCGCGGGAGAGCGCACGATGAAGATGTCCTCCACCGTTCTCGTCGCAATCGTCGCCGCCGCGCTCGGCGCTTACAGTTACTCCCTGCTCGCGCCGGCCAAGGTCGGGCCCGCCGAGCATTCCGAACCGAGGAAGCCGAACGACCATGTCGAGCAGGACGAGCACGGCGCCGACCGCATCCGCATCTCCGACGTCAAGCTGGCGGCCGCTGGCGTCACGCTGGCGGAGGCCGCGAGCGCGACGCTGACCGACACGCTCGCCTTCAACGGCATCCTGCGCGCGAACCAGGAAGCCGTGGTGCAGGTGACGCCGCGCTTTCCGGGCCTCGCCAAATCGATTCTGAAACGCATCGGCGACAAGGTGAGCAAGGACGACCTGCTGGCCGCGATCGAGAGCAACCAGAGCCTCACCGTCTACGAGCTGAAGGCGCCGATTGCCGGAACCATCATCGAGCGGCAGATCTCGCTCGGCGAATACGTCTCCGAGCAGAAGCCGGCCTTCGTCGTCGCCGACCTCTCCACCATCTGGGTCGATCTTTCGATCTATCGGCAGGATCTCCGGCGTGTCCACCTCAACGACGAGGTGCTGATCGATCCCGACGACGGCCGCGGCGAGATCAAGGGCACGATCTCCTATATGGCGCCGATCGGCTCGAGCGAGACCCAGACCGCATTGGCGCGCGTGGTGCTGCAAAACCCGGACGGGCGCCTGCGTCCCGGCCTGTTCGTCACGGCGCGGCTGATCCTCGCCGCACGCAACGTCGCGGTCGCCGTGCGCCGGAGCGCGATTCAGACGCTGGAGAGCCGGACCATCGTGTTCGTCCGCGAGGACGGCGACAAGATCGAGGCGCGCCCGGTCGAACTTGGAGATTCCGATCCCCGCCACGTCGAGATCAAGGCCGGGCTTTCTGCCGGCGAGCATTACGTCGCCGAGAACAGTTTTGTCGTGAAGGCGGAGATGGGCAAGGGCGAGGCCGAGCATGATTGAGCGCCTCATCGCCGTCTCGCTTGCCCAGCGCTGGCTGGTCCTCCTGCTCGCGCTCGGCGCCGTCGCTTTCGGGGCCTGGAATTTCCAGCGCCTGCCGATCGACGCCGTCCCCGACGTCACCAACGTCCAGGTCCAGATCAACACCCGCGCGCCGGGCTATTCGCCGCTCGAGACCGAGCAGCGCATCACCTTCCCGGTCGAGACTGCGATGGGAGGCCTGCCGAAACTCGACTACACCCGCTCGCTGTCGCGCTACGGCCTCAGCCAGGTGACGGTCGTGTTCAAGGACGGCACCGACATCTTCTTCGCCCGCCAGCTCGTCGGCGAACGCATCCAGCAGGTGAAGGACCAGCTGCCTGTTGGCGTCGAGGTCGCGATGGGCCCGGTCTCGACCGGGCTCGGCGAAATCTTCATGTACACAGTCGAGGCCAAGGCGGGCGCGAAGACGCAAGGCGGCCACGATTATTCGCTGACCGAATTGCGCACCGTGCAGGACTGGATCATCAAGCCGCAGCTTCGCAACGTGCCCGGCGTGATCGAGATCAACACCATCGGCGGCTTCGAACGGCAATTCCACGTGCTGCCGGACCCCGGCAAGCTGATGGCCTACCGGCTCGGCTTCCGCGACGTGATGACGGCGCTCGCCGCCAACAACGCCAATGTCGGCGCCGGCTATATCGAGCGCAATGGCGAGCAATATCTGGTTCGCTCGCCGGGCCAGGTCGGCAACATCAGCGAGATCCAGGACATCGTGATCGGCTCGCGCGGCGGCAATCCCGTCAGGATCAGGGACGTCGCGACGGTCACCGAGGGGCGCGATTTGCGCACGGGAGCTGCGACACGCGACGGCGAGGAAACCGTACTCGGCACCGCCATGCTGCTGATCGGCGAGAACAGCCGCACGGTGGCGCGCCGCGTCGCGGCCCGGCTCGAGGACATCGCCAAATCGCTGCCCGAAGGCGTCGTGACGCGGACCGTCTACGATCGCACCGACCTCGTCGAAGCCACCATCCGCACCGTCAGGAACAATCTGCTGGAGGGCGCGGCGCTGGTGGTGGCGGTGCTGTTCCTGATCCTCGGCAACATCCGCGCGGCGCTCGTGGTGGCCTGCGTCATTCCGCTATCGATGGCGATGACGATCACCGGCATGGTCGAGACCAAGGTCAGCGCCAACCTGATGAGCCTGGGCGCGATCGATTTCGGCATCATCGTCGACGGCGCCGTCATCATCGTCGAGAATTGCCTGCGCATGCTGGCTGCGGCCCAGCGCGAGAAAGGTCGCCTGCTCACGCTCCCGGAGCGGCTGCGGGCGATCCAGCGCGGATCGAGCGAAGTCATCAAGCCGAGCCTGTTCGGAACGCTGATCATCGCCGTGGTCTACCTGCCCGTGCTGACGCTGACCGGCGTCGAAGGCAAGATGTTCACGCCGATGGCGCTGACCGTGCTGATGGCGCTGGGCGCCGCCGTGCTGTTCTCCATCACGTTCGTGCCGGCGGCGGTGGCCATCTTCGTCACCGGCAAGGTATCCGAGCACGAAAACCTGTTCATGCGGATGGCGAAGCGTGGCTATGTGCCACTGCTCCGCTGGGCCATCGACAACCGCGCGGCCGTCGCCATCATGGCCGCGCTCATCGTGATCGCCAGCGGGATCGCTGCTTCGCGCATGGGCGGCGAGTTCATTCCGAGCCTGGACGAAGGCGACGTCGCGCTTGCCTCGATCCGGATTCCCGGCACCAGCCTGACGCAATCGCTGGATCTGCAGAAGGCGCTGGAAAAGCGCATTACGCAGATTCCTGAGGTGAAGGAGTTCTTCACCCGCATCGGCACCGCCGAGATCGCGACCGACCCGATGTCGCCGGCGCAGACCGACGGCTACATCATGCTCAAGCCGCGCAGCGAATGGCCCGACCCGGACAAGCCGAAATCGGAGGTGATCGAGGCCATCGACCATGCCGCGGACGACATTCCCGGCAGCGCCTATGAACTTTCCCAGCCGATCCAGTTCCGGGTCAACGAGCTGATCTCCGGCGTGCGCAGCGATGTCGGCGTCAAGATTTTCGGCGATGACCTCGACATCCTGCAAGGTGCCGCAAGGCAGGTCGAGGCCGCGATCCGCGGCATCCGAGGCGCCAGCGACGTCAAGATCGAGCAGGTCGCGGGCCTGCCGATCCTCACCGTCCGCCTCGACCGCCAGGCGCTCGCCCGCTACGGCCTCAGCGTCGCCGAGGTGCAGGGCATCGTCGAGATCGCAGTCGGCGGCAAGTCCGCCGGCAAGCTGTTCGAGGGCGACCGCCGTTTCGACATCGTGGTCCGCTTGCCCGAGCATTTGCGCGGCAATCTCGAGGCGATCCGGGCGATCCCCATCCCGTTGCCGCCTGGCGAGGAGGCCGGCTCCGGCTCGGCCATTCGAACCGCGCTCGTCGCCTCTCCCCTCGCCCAGATGCGCTACGTGCCGCTGTCGTCGGTCGCCACCGTCGATGCGACGCCCGGGCCCAACCAGATCAGCCGCGAGAACGGCAAGAGACGGATCGTCGTCACCGCCAACGTCCGCGCGCGCGACCTCGGCTCCTTCGTGGCCGAGGCCGAGACAGCGGTGGCCGAGAAGGTCAAGCTGCCGCCGGGCTACTTCATCGGCTGGGGCGGCCAGTTCGAGCAGCTGGTCTCGGCGACCAAGCGGCTGACCATTGTGGTGCCGGTGGCGTTGCTGCTGGTGTTCCTGCTGCTGTTCATGAGCATGGGATCGGCGGCCGACGCGGCGCTGGTGTTCTCCGGCGTGCCGCTGGCGCTGACCGGCGGCGTTGCCGCGCTGTTGCTGCGCGACATTCCCCTCTCCATCAGCGCCGGTGTCGGCTTCATCGCGCTGTCGGGCGTCGCCGTGCTCAACGGCCTCGTGATCATCGCCTTCATCGAGCGGCTGCGCGGCGAGGGGCGCCCCATCGCGGAGGCCGTGCGCGAGGGCGCGCTGACGCGGCTGCGGCCGGTGCTGATGACGGCGCTCGTCGCCTCGCTCGGCTTCGTGCCGATGGCGCTCGCCACCGGCGCCGGCGCCGAGGTGCAGCGGCCGCTCGCGACCGTGGTGATCGGCGGCATCATCTCGTCGACCGCCCTGACCCTGCTGGTGCTGCCGGCGCTCTACGTGCTGTTCCGCCGTGACGGGGCGCGCGAAACGCCTACAATGACGGCTGATTTGGCGGCTTCCGGGGAGCGCTAGAATTGGGCCACGATCACCACGCTCATCACCACCATGATCATGCCGGCCATTCGCATGATCATGATCATGATCATGATCATGGTCATGGGCACGGCCATGTCCATGCCCCCGCGAATTTCGGCAAGGCGTTCGCGCTCGGCATTTCGCTCAACACCGCGCTGGTCGTGGCCGAGGCGATCTACGGCTATATCGGCAACTCCACCGCCCTGCTCGCCGACGCCGGCCATAACCTGTCGGACGTGCTCGGCCTCGTCATCGCCTGGGGCGCCTCGATCGCGGCGCGCCGCGCGCCGAGCGGCCGCTTCACCTACGGCTTTCGTGCCTCCACCATCCTGGCGGCGCTGGCCAATGCGGTGTTTCTGCTGGTCGCGACCGGCGCGATCGGCTGGGAGGCGATCCTGCGCCTGCGCGCGCCGGAGCCGGTCGCGGGCGTCACCGTGATGGTGGTCGCCGGCATCGGCATCCTCATCAACGGCTTCACCGCGCTGCTGTTCGCGCGCGGACGCAGCGACGACATCAACATCGAGGGCGCGTACCTGCACATGGCGGCGGACGCCGCGGTCTCACTCGGCGTCGTGATCTCGGCGGCGCTGATCATCTGGACCGGCTGGCTCTGGCTCGATCCCGTCACCAGCCTCGTCATCTGCGCCACGATTCTCTGGAGCACCACCAGCCTGTTGCGCGGCTCCGTCGACATGTCGATGGCCGCAGTGCCCAAGGGCACCGACCTTGCTGCGATCCGGGCGTTCCTTCTGGCGCGTCCCGGCGTCTCAGGGATCCACGATCTCCATGTCTGGCCGATCTCGACCACCGAGACGGCGCTGACCTGCCACCTCGTCATGCCCGCGGGCACGGACGACGCATTCCTGATGCAGACGGCGCAGCTCTTGAAGACATCCTTCCGCATCGGCCACACCACGCTCCAGGTCGAGACCCATCCCGATAACGGCTGCGCGCTGGCGCCGGATGATGTGGTGTGAGGGGTTGCGCAGCCGCTCCAATCCCCGCCGTCGTCCCGGACAAGCGAAGCGCAGATCCGGGACCCATAACCCAGGGAGTCGTTTGACGAAGATTGGGAGTTACCAGCTTCACGCCAAAGTTCTCCCTGTGGTTATGGGTCCCCGCGTGCGCGGGGACGACGCCGAGTGTGTGGCAACGGCGTACGCCACAACATCGCGAAGCAGCGCGCGCCTCACCCGGCCTTCGCCGTCACGATCCAGATCGCACCTTGCAACTGAACGCTCTGCCCCTTCAGGAATGGCGCGAGCATCTCACGGATCGACGCCTTCGCGGCCGCATAGGTTTCCGGCGGATGGCCCTGCAGGGCGCGGCTGGCGGGGCCGATCTGGAGCGCGCCGTCGACCGCCGCATCGAGGCCGCCGCCGATCGCGACATCCATCGGCAGATCTTGCCGCTCCATTGCCACGTCCGCGAAGCCCGCCCCTTTGAGGATTCGCATCACGCGCTCCTCCGAAGCGAAGGCGAACGGGCCAGGCTCCTCCGGCCCGACCGGCGGCATCTTGGGCACATGTTTGTAGACCGCCATCAGCGGCGCCATCATCCACGGATTCTCCTTCGGCTCGCGCCAGCAGGCGAAGGCGAGCCGGCCGGACGGCTTCAGCGCGCGGCGGAGGTTGGTGAAGGATACGATTGGGTCGGCGAAGAACATCACGCCGAAGCGGGAGGCCAGCAGATCGAAGCTCGCCGGCTCGAACGGATGGACGGTCGCATCCGCCAGCACGAAATCGAGCGGCAGGCCCTTCGGCGCAAACGCGCGCGCCTGCGCCAGCATCGGCTCGGAGACATCGAGGCCGAGTGCAAACCCGTCAGGCGCGACAGCCTTGGCGAACGCGAACGTCGTCGCGCCGGAGCCGCAGCCGACGTCGAGGACGCGCTCACCCGGCTTCGGCCGGGCGCGGTCGATCAGCGCGTCGGCAATGGGTCCGAGCAGGTTCTCCTGGGCCGCGTGGCGATCGGCCCAGCGCTGCCCGCTCGGGCCGTTCCAATAGGCGATCTGGTCGGCATTCTGCTCGTGGCCAGGCTGTTGCATCGCATTCTCCTTCGGGCTGGGCCGCCCGCCCCGCCGAAAGAGGCTTATCCGCATGCAGTTCCCGGACGCAAGACCGATTCCGGCGAGCTATCTGACGGCAGCTACAGTCGCGAGCGGAAAGGTACGGGAGCGACGTGTGCGACCGGTCCAGAGTTGACACAATCGAGACCCACTGTTCTAACTCGGGAAACATGGGGAAACCCTTTGAAATCCGAACGATCAGTCGGCATCGATTGCCTGCGCGCCATCGCGATCATCTGGGTGCTGCTCTATCATTTTGTGCCGCTTCAGGTCTTCAATCGCGGTACGTTTGGCGTCCTGCTGTTTTTCATCATCAGCGGCTATTGCATCGCATTCAGTGCCGAGACGTCGCAAACAGCCTGGCACTTCTATGCCAAGCGGCTCGGCCGCCTGCTTCCCGCGCTGATCGTCTGCGGCTTCCTGACGACGCTGTTCAAGAATGTGATGCCCGATCTGGTCGAGCAAGGCCGTGGAGTGACTTGGTTCGACTACGTCTATACGCTGATATCTCTTCCGACTCTCAACGTCCTCCACGTCGATCATCATTTGCCCGACGGCGCCTATTGGTCATTGCAGATTGAATTTCAGTTCTACCTCTTCTGCTTCGTGATGATGGCGCTGGGCCTCAAGCAACGGCTCTTGGCGTTGCTCTGCGTGGTGACCATATTCCGGACCCTGACCACCAGCGCGGACTTCTACACCTCAAATGATTTCTTTCCGTTCTTCATTGCCGGCATGAGCGTCGCAGCTCTCGTCAGGGGGCGCAGCAGGGAGGCGATCATTGGAATCGCCGTGGCGTTCTCGGTCGAACTCTATCATCTGAATTTCAACGTCAAGCAGCCGTCGGTCGCAATCGAGATGTACCGGTCGCTACTGCTATGGTCCGGCACAGCGGCCGTCTATCTTGCCGCGCGGTATGACCATGTCCTGCTTCGATCGCTTCGCGCCGTGGCCGTCCCCTTGGCCTTCATCGGCGTCATCAGCTATCCGCTCTACCTGCTTCATCAGGACATCGGGAATATGATCCTGCACTGGGCTCACATTGGCCGCGACCATAATTCGGCCCTGCTCGTTCGAGCCGTCGTGCTGCCGGGTTTCCTCGCTGCCATGGCTTGGCTGATCTTTGCACTTGTCGAGAAACCCGCGATCAAGCCGCTGACAGCATTGCTGGCCAACCCGCTCACTTGGGTTCGGCAATGGCAGCCGTCAGCGGCGGAAACCCGGTATCAAGCCGCCGCCACGGCCAGCGCAGACGTCGCGCGCGAGGAGCCGGTCGGGTAGATCCGATCCGCGCTGAATCGCAAATGCACCGACCGGCAGATTGGTGGGCGGTCACGGATTCGAACCGCGGACCCTCTCGGTGTAAACGAGATGCTCTAACCAGCTGAGCTAACCGCCCTCGCCGCCTCTTTAGCCTCACAGGCCCCGGACGGGCAAGCGCGGAACTTCAGTCCCGGCCTCAATCCTGCGGCCGCCCCGGCAGCAGCGGCACCGCGTCGATCCACACCGCGGCCGACCGGCACCAGATCTGCCGGACGGGGCGCAGCTTGTCGCGCTGGCGGATAGAGCCCCAGCGGATGCCCCAATCGTCGGCCTGGTCGCCCTCGCCGCTGGTGAACAGCGGGGACCCGCAATCGGCGCAGAAGTGCTGGAAGCGCATCCGGCCGTTGTCGCCGCGCTTGCCGTAGATTTTTGGCGTGCCGGCGGTCAGGCGGATGTCGGCCCCCGAACAGATGGCCGTCACGCGGAACGGCGAGCCGGTCAGGGTCTGGCAATCGGTGCAGTGGCAAACCGACACGGCCTCGAGGTCGATCTCGGCTTGATAGGTGATCTCGCCGCAATGGCATTGGCCGTCGATCTGCATCGCCCTCTCCCCTCCGCCCCAAACAAAAACGGCGCCCGAAGGCGCCGTTTTATCATCTTTCGCTTCGGCCTAGTGAGCGGTCAGGCCGCCGGCGGCCTCGTCGCCGTCGGGCTTCACCGGCACCTTGGTGTCCTCTTCCCAGACGATCGGCGTCGGCTTCTTCACCAAGGCCTTGGCGACGACGTCGTCGAGGCGGGAGACCGGGATGATCTCCATGCCGCCCTTGATCGCATCGGAAATCTCCGTGAGATCCTTGGCGTTGTCCTCGGGGATCAGCACCGTCTTGATACCGCCGCGGGCCGCAGCCAGCAGCTTCTCCTTCAGGCCGCCGATCGGCAGCACGCGGCCGCGCAGCGTGATCTCGCCGGTCATCGCGACATCGTGGCGGACCGGGATGCCGGTCATGACCGAGATGATCGCGGTGGCCATGGCGACACCTGCGGACGGACCGTCCTTCGGCGTCGCGCCCTCCGGCACGTGCACGTGGATGTCGCGCCGGTCGAACAGCGGCGGCTCGATGCCGTAGTTGATCGCGCGCGAGCGGACATAGGACGCCGCCGCCGAGATCGACTCCTTCATCACATCACGCAGATTGCCGGTGACCGTCATCTTGCCCTTGCCGGGCATCATGACGCCTTCGATCGTCAAGAGCTCGCCGCCGACGTCGGTCCAGGCAAGGCCGGTGACGATGCCGACCTGCGCCTCGCTCTCGATCTCGCCGAAGCGGTACTTCGGCACGCCGAGCAGCTCTTCCAGAGTCTTCTCGGTGACCTTGACCGACTTCTTCTTGGAGATCATCAGCTCCTTCACCGCCTTGCGGGCGAGTGTGGAGAGCTCACGCTCCAGATTACGCACGCCCGCTTCGCGGGTGTAGCGGCGGATCAACAGCAGCAGCGCGTCGTCGTCGATCGAGAACTCCTTGGAGTCCAGGCCATGCTTGGACACCGCGTTCGGGATCAGATGCTTGCGCGCGATCTCGACCTTCTCGTTCTCGGTGTAGCCCGCGATGCGGATGATCTCCATGCGGTCCATCAGCGGCCCCGGAATATTGAGCGTATTCGCGGTGGTGATGAACATCACGTTGGACAGATCGTAGTCGACCTCGAGATAGTGGTCGTTGAACGTCCCGTTCTGCTCGGGGTCGAGCACCTCGAGCAAGGCGGAGGACGGATCGCCGCGGAAATCGGCGCCCATCTTGTCGATCTCATCCAGCAGGAACAGCGGGTTGGACGACTTCGCCTTCCGCATCGACTGGATGATCTTGCCGGGCATCGAGCCGATATAGGTGCGGCGGTGACCGCGGATCTCGGCCTCGTCGCGCACGCCGCCGAGCGAGACGCGCACGAATTCGCGCCCCGTCGCCTTCGCGATCGACTTGCCAAGCGAGGTCTTGCCGACGCCGGGAGGTCCGACGAGGCACAGGATCGGGCCCGTCAGCTTGTTGGCGCGCGACTGCACCGCGAGATACTCGACGATGCGTTCCTTGACCTTCTCGAGCCCATAGTGATCCGAATCCAGGATGGCCTGCGCAGCCTCCAGATCCTTCTTCACCTTGGACTTCTTGTTCCACGGAATCGACAGCAGCCAATCCAGATAGTTGCGCACGACGGTCGCTTCCGCGGACATCGGCGACATCTGGCGCAGCTTCTTCAATTCATGCTGCGCCTTCTCGCGCGCTTCCTTGGAGAGCTTGGTCTTGGAGATCTTCTCTTCGAGGTCGGCGAGCTCGTCGCGACCGTCGTCGTCGCCGAGTTCCTTCTGGATCGCCTTCATCTGCTCGTTGAGATAGTACTCGCGCTGGGTCTTCTCCATTTGTCGTTTGACACGAGAACGAATCCGCTTCTCGACCTGCAGCACCGAGATCTCGCTCTCCATCAGGCCCAGCACCTTCTCCAGGCGCGTGGTGACCGACAGCGTCTCCAGGATACCTTGGCGATCCGCGATCTTGACCGCGAGATGCGAGGCAACGGTGTCGGCGAGCTTGGCGAAATCGGTGATCGCCTGCACGACGCCGACGACCTCGGCCGAGATCTTTTTGTTAAGCTTCACATAGCTCTCGAAGTCGGACACGACCGAGCGTGCCAGCGCCTCCGCCTCGACCGACTTGGCATCGGTGTCGGCGAGCGCGACGGCCGTCGCCTCGTAATAATCGGCGCGATCGGTGTATTTCGACACGCGCGCGCGCTCGAGCCCTTCGACCAGCACCTTCACGGTGCCGTCGGGAAGCTTCAAGAGCTGCAGCACGCTGGCGAGCGTCCCGGTCTCGTAAATGGCATCGGGCGCCGGATCATCGTCGGACGCGTTCTTCTGCGTCGCGAGCATGATCAGCGCATCGTTCTTCATCACCTCCTCGAGCGCGCGGATCGACTTCTCGCGACCGACGAAGAGCGGAACGATCATGTGCGGGAAGACGACGATGTCGCGCAGCGGCAGCACAGGATAGGCGTGCGTTTCGCCATGGACGATGGTTGGCCGGGTTTTTGGATTAGTCATGGCCTTTTCCTTTTGCTTTGCCCCCTTGCACGCAGCCCGCCATGCTCATGCGCAACCGCCACAAGGTGCCGAGGTGATCCGCAAGGCCGGTCGGTCCTCTACGAGTTGGACCGGCTCGCCGGATCGGAACTGAGGCGAATCTGGAAGAGAATTCTCGCTCGCCGCCGACATTAGGTGGCTATCGACCCGGGGGGTGTCAAGTCATTGAAAAACGCGCGCCATCAGGCGCTTACGCAACGCGGTAAGCGACGCAACATCGGCTGCGGAGATATTCTTCCGCAGCCCGACTCGAAGGTATGATTGGAGCGTTCCAGCGCCGCCAGATCAGGCGCTGGCGTTCTCGACGGCGCGATCGGACCGATCGGCGTAGATGTAGAGCGGACGCGCCGTGCCTTCCACGACTTCACGGGAAATCACAACTTCTTCCACACCTTCCAGGCCCGGCAGGTCGAACATGGTCTCGAGCAGGATCGCTTCGAGGATCGAACGCAGGCCCCGCGCGCCGGTCTTGCGCTCGATCGCCTTGCGGGCGACCGCGCCAAGCGCCTCGTCGGCGAAGGTCAGCTCGATGTTCTCCATCTCGAACAGCCGCTGGTACTGTTTCACCAGCGCGTTCTTCGGCTCGGTGAGGATCTTCTTCAGCGAGGTCTCGTCGAGGTCCTCGAGCGTCGCCACGACCGGCAGACGGCCGACGAACTCGGGGATGAGGCCGTACTTCAGGAGGTCCTCAGGCTCGACGTGACGGAAGATCTCGCCGGTCCGGCGGTCTTCCGGCGCCATCACCTGGGCGGCGAAACCGATCGAGGTCGACCGTCCGCGCGCGGAGATGATCTTCTCGAGGCCGGCGAACGCGCCGCCGCAGATGAACAGGATGTTGGTGGTATCCACCTGCAGGAACTCCTGCTGCGGATGCTTGCGGCCGCCCTGCGGCGGAACCGACGCCACCGTGCCTTCCATGATCTTGAGCAGGGCCTGCTGCACGCCCTCACCCGACACGTCGCGCGTGATCGAGGGATTGTCGGACTTGCGGCTGATCTTGTCGATTTCGTCGATGTAGACGATGCCGCGCTGAGCCCGCTCGACATTGTAGTCGGCGGCCTGGAGCAGCTTCAGGATGATGTTCTCGACGTCCTCACCGACATAGCCGGCCTCGGTCAGCGTCGTCGCATCCGCCATGGTGAACGGCACGTCCAGAATGCGGGCGAGCGTCTGCGCAAGCAGCGTCTTGCCCGAACCGGTCGGACCGATCAGCAGGATGTTCGACTTCGCGAGCTCGACGTCGTTGTGCTTGGTCTGGTGGTTGAGGCGCTTGTAGTGATTGTGCACCGCGACCGACAGGACCTTCTTGGCATGGCTCTGGCCGATCACGTAGTCGTCCAGGACCTTGCAGATTTCCTTCGGCGTCGGAATCCCGTCGCGCGACTTGACCAGCGAGGACTTGTTCTCCTCACGGATGATGTCCATGCAGAGCTCGACGCACTCGTCGCAGATGAAGACCGTGGGACCCGCGATCAGTTTGCGGACTTCGTGCTGGCTCTTGCCGCAGAACGAGCAATATAGCGTGTTCTTGGAGTCGCTCGTGCCGACCTTACTCATTCATGTCTCCGTCCGCGGTTCGATCCCGTTCCGCTCGATCGCTCCATTCCGACACGACGGTCGGCCTGTAGCTTAAGTAGAGCAAATTCCGTACCAAAAAAGACCCTACGCATTACATCCCGTGCGAATCACGGTCGCTCGATTCTCCGCGATCATAGCCGATCGATCGTAGCCAACCATGCTGTCACCCGACTATCAAGAATTCGCTAATCGGGGGTCGCTGGCTACCCGTGACAATACCGTGATTTCCGGTCTTGGCACGGGCGAAGTGACCGAAATCACCGCGCCGTTGCTGGATTGCCACGAAAAACAAGCACGAAAGCGGAACTTTCTGCCTGTCGCAGGTCGGAAAACTGCGTTTTGCAACGCGCACACGCGACCATAGCGTGAACGTCACCTGATGGTGACAGGCGATCTTCCCAAGGGGTTGCCGAGGGATCGCCGTCCACCACAGTAGTGTTACTGGGTCTTCGCCGGCGCCGGCTCCTCGGCGCGCTTTTCGATGACCTTGTCGACCAGGCCGAAGTCCCTCGCGTCGTTGGCGGTGAGGAACTTGTCGCGTTCCAGCGCGTCCTCGATCGTCTTGTAGGTCTGGCCGGTGTGCTTCACGTAGATTTCGTTGAGCCGCTTTTTCAGGTTCAGGATTTCCTGGGCGTGCAGCATGATGTCGGTGGCCTGGCCCTGGAAGCCGCCGGAGGGCTGGTGCACCATGATGCGTGAATTCGGCAGCGAGAAGCGCATGTCCTTCTCGCCGGCGCAGAGCAGCAGCGAGCCCATCGACGCAGCCTGGCCGGTGCAGAGCGTCGAGACCGGCGGACGGATGAACTGCATGGTGTCGTAGATCGCAAGGCCCGACGTCACCACGCCACCCGGCGAGTTGATGTACATCGAGATTTCCTTCTTCGGATTTTCCGCTTCAAGGAACAAGAGCTGTGCGACGATCAGCGTCGACATGCCGTCCTCGACCGGGCCGGTCACGAAGATGATGCGCTCCTTCAGGAGGCGCGAGAAGATGTCGTAGGCGCGCTCGCCACGGTTGGTCTGCTCGACCACCATGGGCACGAGGTTCATGTAGGTTTCAACCGGATCGCGCATGAGTCACCTAGGGTTTTCGGAGACGGCCATCGCCGGGCGAGGCTTGCCAGCTTGGCTGGAACTGCCGGACGGGCGAATGGACGTCCTGTGATGCAGGAACTTGGGTAAGAGGTAGAAGGCGTATCGACAGATATAGCCCAATTCGCTCCTGACAAGTGCGGCGCGCATTAAGGCTTAATCCGTCGGGCAGTTGAAGCTGATTCGCACAAAGAGGCCCAGCCGGCCATCTGGCTAGCTGGGCCTCTTCGCTGATCATCCTTAACAGATGGCTCTCTGAAAGCCCTCAGGCGGCGGTCTTTTCCGCCTCGTCGTCCTTGTAGAGGTCCTCGCGCGAGACCTTCTTCTCGGTCACGTTGGCGAGCTCGAGGATGAAGTCGACGACCTTGTCCTCATAGATCGGTGCACGAAGCTGGGCCAACGCCTGGGCGTTGCTGCGGTAATAGTCCCAGACCTCTTTCTCGCGGCCCGGCATCGAGCGCGCACGCTCGATCACGGCGCGGCCGACCTCGTCGTCCGTCACGGTGATCTTGTTCTTCTCGCCGATCTCGGAGAGCACGAGGCCAAGCCGCACGCGGCGGTCGGCGATCTTGCGGTACTCTTCCTTAGCCTTGTCCTCGGTGGTGTCCTCGTCGGCAAAGGTCTTGCCGGCGGAAGTCATCTCGGCCTTGACCGAGTTCCACATCAGATTGAACTCTTCATCGACCAGCGAGGGCGGCGCCTCGAAGCGATGCGCTTCGTCGAGGCGGTCGAGCAAGGCGCGCTTGACGCGCTGGCGCGTCGCGGTCGCGAACTCGGCAACCAGACGCTCGCGCGCGGCTTCCTTCAGCTTGTCCAGCGATTCCAGGCCAAGCGTCTTGGCGAACTCGTCGTCGATCGCAACGTCCTGCGGCGCCTCGATCGAGATCGCGGTGGTCTCGAACTCGGCCGGCTGGCCGGCGAGCTTGTCGTTCATGTAGTTCTTCGGGAACGACACCTTCAGCGTGCGGGTCTCGCCGGCGCCGATGCCGATCAGCTGCTCCTCGAAGCCCGGAATGAAGGTGTTGGAGCCGATCGCGACCTGGATGCCCTCGCCGGTGCCGCCCTCGAAGACTTCGCCGTTGATGGAGCCCTTGAAGTTGATGGTGACGCGGTCGCCGGATTCGGCCTTGGCGCCCTCGGCCTTCGCGGCATAGGTTCGGTTGCTGTCGGCGATGCGCTTGATCGCTTCGTCGACGTCGGCGTCGGTGACTTCGGCGACGGGCTTCTCGACCTGGAAGGTCTTGAAGTCGGCGAGCGCGATCGCCGGCACCACCTCGATCGCGACCGTGTAGGTCAGGTCGGTCTTGCCGCTCAGGAGCTCCTCGACCTCGGCCTGCTCGCTCGGCATGGTGATCTTCGGCTCGGTCGCAAGGCGGAAGCCGCGCTCGGAGAACAGCTGTGTGTTGGTGTCGCGGATGGTCTGGTCGATGGTCTCGGCCATCACCGAGCGGCCGTAGACCTTCTTCAGGTGCGAGACCGGCACCTTGCCGGGACGGAAGCCGTTGATGCGGACCTTGTCCTTGAGGTCAACGAGCTTGGCGCCGGCCTTGGCGTCGAGATCAGACGCGGGAACGCTGATCTTGAACTCGTGCTTCAAACCTTCCGAGAGGGTCTCTGTGACCTGCATGGCGTCCAATCTTCTTCTCGTTCGGTCCCGGCGCGCATGCGTCGGGACGCTGTCATTAATCGATCCGGCGCAAGGCAAACGCCTCAACGCCGGTGCTGCATCGGACCGGCTCCCAGCGGACAGACATCCGCGCGAAAGCAGGTCCTCGTAATCCGTGCAAACGCGATAAGCGCTTGGTGCGGGCGGAGGGACTCGAACCCCCACAACTTTCGTCACTGGAACCTAAATCCAGCGCGTCTACCAGTTCCGCCACGCCCGCGTGAAGTTGCATCAAGACCGGCCGCGATGCCGCGGGCGGCCGGGCTTATAGCATGTGCCTGACTGTTCGCAGCAAAAAAATGGTCTGATGGCGGCAGGCTTCAAGTAGGCACGATGGCTGGACTTATCCAGCGCGGCGTGGTCCGGATTGCCCCATGAAACCGCGGATCTTTGACCCCAATCGGCGCGAGGTTCTGGCCGGGCTTGGCGCTGCCGCGGCCGGGGTCATGGCGGGCGGAGCAACCCCGCCTGTGACCGCCCAGCTTGCCCTTCAGGCAAGGGCGTCGACCCTGGCTTTCAGACCGGGGCAGCCGGCGACACCAATCTGGGAGCTGGCCGCCGTCAGCCATCTCCAGGACGTCCGGCTCAAGCGCGGCGACCGTTGCGAGGTGGTGTTTCGAAACGACCTGCCTGTGCCGCTTGCCCCAGTCTGGTACGGCCTCAATGGCCCCGCTACGGCCGACCCGCTGCGGGGGCGCGCGCCCGCGCCATCGAATGCGGTCGAAACATCAATTATTTCAATACCTCATGCCGGAACCTTGCTGGCCGACTTCCGCCTGTTCGAGGGCAGCCTGAAGCAGCCCGCGCGCCCGCTTCCGATCCTGGCGGCCGAGACCAGCCCGCCCGTCGTTGACCGTGACGAGGTGCTGTTGATTGAGGAATGGCGCCTGCGCCCCGATGGCACCGCTGTCCCGCCGGGCCAGGATCCAAAGGACGCGACGGCGGTCTATACGATCAACGGTCAGACTTCATTCGAACTCTCAGCCCTGGGCCATCAACGGCTGCGGCTGCGCTTTATCAACGGCTCGCAACGTACTGTGCTGGCTATCAAACTGGAAAGCCACGACGTCCGCGTGCTGGCCTTGGACGGACAGCCCTCGGAGCCGTTCTCGGCGCGCAACGGCGCCCTGGTGCTGGCGCCCGGCGCACGGGCCGACGCCTTCGTGGATGCGGCCGTATCCGCCCAGTTCCTGCTGCATGACGGCACGGCGGCGCACCAGGTCGGCAGCCTCAAGGTCTCAGACCAGCTGGCGCGGCGCGTTGCGCTGGCGCCGCCGCAGCCGCTCCCTCCGAACGACCTTCCCGAGAAGCTCGATCTGAGAGGCGCCCTGCGGTTCGATGTCGCGCTCGGCGCTCCCGACGCCGGCTGGGCCCGGCCGGTGAACTTCTCCACGGCCTCCGCACCCGCCTTCCGGGCCAGGACCGGCCGCACCGTCGTGCTAGCCCTGACGAACCCTGGCTCGGTCACCACCGTACTCCACCTGCACGGCCACCCCTTCCGCCTGCTCGACAAGCTCGACGACGGCTGGAAGCCCTACTGGCTCGACACGCTCGCAATCGAGCCGGGCCAGACCCAGCGCGTCGCCTTCGCGGCGACCGCGCCCGGCCGCTGGCTGCTCGAATCCGTCGCCACCGACTGGGCCGCGCCGCGGCTGGTGCGCTGGTACGCGGTGGAGTGAGGGTGCGACTAGGCGTGCGGCTTGGCGGCGAGTTCGATTCCAAGCGCCTTCATCACCGCGATAGTGGTTTTCAACGTCGGATTGCCGTTAGCGCTAAACGAGCGATAGAGCTGCTCGCGAGAAAGACCCGTCTCCTTGGCAATCTGCGTCATGCCTTTGGCTCGGGCGACGACCCCGAGCGCGTGGGCGATATAGGCGACGTCCTCCGTCTTAAACGCCTCTTCCATAAAGGCGGCAATAGCCTCGTCGGATTGAAGGTCCTCGGCCGGATCGTAAGTCGTCAGCTTCTCGCCCATCTCAATCGCTCCACATCTCGGCAAGGCGCTTCGCCGCCTTGTCTGAGCACTAGTACTCCACCCCCAGCGCGGAATAGATCCGCCGGTGCACCGCCGGCAGCGTCTCGGTGAGATCCTCCGCGATCAGTCCCGGCCCGGCTTCGCTTGCCGCCTCGCCATGCATCCAGACGCCGATGCTGGCGGCTTCGAACGCCGGCACGCCCTGCGCCAGGAGGCCTGCGATGATGCCGGACAGCACGTCACCGGCGCCGGCGGTGGCGAGCCAGGGCGGCGCGTTGGCGGCAATGGTGGCGCGGCCGTCGGGGGCGGCGATCGTGGTGTCCGGCCCCTTCAGCAGCACGACGGCGCCGGAGCGCTCGGCGGCGGCGCGCACGCGCTCCAGCTTGGAACGGCCCGGGAACTTGTTGCTGAGATCCGAGAACAGGCGCGGAAACTCGCCTTCGTGCGGCGTCAGCACCACCGCATTGTCCTGTGAGGACTTGATCGATTCGAACAGGCGCTCGGGGGTTGCGGCAAAGCTGGTCAGCGCATCGGCATCGAGCACCAGACGACGCTGCGCGCTCAGCGCGGTGTGGACGAGATCGCAGGTGCGCTCACCGATGCCCGCGCCGGGACCGATGATGCAGGTCGTGTAGCGCTTGTCGCCGAGCAGCTCGCCGAACTCGACGACGGTGTCGACGGGGCGCACCATCACCGCCGTCAGCGCAGCCGCGTTGATCGCGAGCGCATCGCGCGGGCTCGCCAGCGTCACCAGGCCCGCCCCTGCCCGCAGCGCGCCGCGCGCGGCGAGCCGCGCGGCCCCGGTCGCTGCCGCATCGCCGGAGACCGCCAGCACATGCCCGCGCGCGTATTTGTGGCCGTCGATGCGCGGCACCGGAAAGGCGGCGCCCCAAAGATCCGGATCGTTCTCGAAGGTCTGCGGCGCGATCTCGTCCAGCACCTGCGCATCGATGCCGATGTCGGCGACGCGCACCCGGCCGCAATGCATCCGGCCCGGCAGCAGCAAATGCGCCGGCTTCTTGCGGAAGAAGGTGACGGTCTCGGTGGCGTTCACCGCAGCGCCCATCAATGCCGCGCTGGTGCCGTTGATGCCGCTCGGCAGATCGACCGCGAGCACCGGGGCACCGTTGGCGTTGATCGCCTCGATCATCGCACGCGCCTCGCCATCGACGGGGCGGCTGAGACCCGCACCGAACAGCGCATCGATGATCAGCGCAGGTCTTCCGATCGCCTGCGGATTGAACGGGAGCACCGGGTGCTTCCAGCCGCGCGCGGCGGAGGCCGCATCGCCCTGGAGCTGGTCGCGCTCGCACATCGGGATCACCGAGACCTCCCGCCCCTGGGCGGCGAGCTCGGCGGCTGCGACAAAGCCGTCACCGCCATTGTTGCCGGGCCCGGCCACGATCAGGATCGGCCCCTCCTCGACCAGCGCCTGGGCGGCCTCGGCGACCGCCTGGCCCGCGCTCAGCATCAGCTTGAAGCCGGGCGTGCCGGCCGCGATGGTGAGCTGGTCGGCGCGCTGCATTTCGGCGTTGGTCAGAACTTCCATGCCACTTCCCTAGTACAATCGCCTTTTCAACAGGCATCTTCGGCGCCGATCCGACGCGGGGAACAACGAACTGCACACATATTGAACCGTTTGCCTATTCCGTAGTCTTCGGTATTTTGTGCAGGTTGGCGCCACCACTCAGAGATGCTCGTTAAAAGGCTGATAACGCTCCAATAATCAGGGCATTTGCAACTTGGCATAGACCCTGCTTTCGAGGAAGCCGCTTCGGTTCGTCGTGCTCACTGGCATTTCTCAGGGTGTCGCCGGCCGTTGGTGCCGGACAGGTCAGGGCTTCCGGCATAGCGAAGACAAGATCGTGCGTTAGAGAAGCGCATCCTGACGAAGACGTTGCTATTTGATCGAAAGGCCGGGAGGCGCGCAGTGAAGAAAATCGAAGCCATCATCAAGCCATTCAAGCTCGACGAGGTGAAGGAAGCGCTTCAGGAAGTCGGCCTTCAGGGCATCACCGTGACCGAGGCCAAGGGCTTTGGCCGGCAGAAGGGGCACGCCGAGCTCTACCGCGGCGCAGAATACATCGTCGACTTCCTGCCCAAGGTGAAGATCGAGATCGTGATCGGCGACGATCTGGTCGAGCGCGCCATCGACGCGATCCGCCGCGCCGCGCAAACCGGGCGCATCGGCGACGGTAAGATCTTCGTCTCCAACATCGAAGAGGCGATCCGCATCCGAACCGGCGAATCCGGGCTGGACGCTATCTGAGCCGGGTGCTATCCCGCATTTTGCGACACTCCGACTAGAATGAAGGCTGCCTCGGCGGCCTGATTTCGTTTGTGCGGTCGCGCAAAACTCGCCTGAGCGAGAATAATTTTGCTCATCTGGAAACCGACCCGCAGAGCCAAAAGGGGTATGCATGAAGACCGCCAAAGACGTCCTGAAATCGATCAAGGACAACGACGTCAAGTACGTCGACCTGCGCTTCACCGATCCGCGCGGCAAGTGGCAGCATGTGACGTTCGACGTCAGCATGATCGATGAAGACATCTTCGCCGAAGGGACGATGTTCGACGGCTCCTCGATCGCAGGCTGGAAGGCGATCAACGAGTCCGACATGTGCCTGATGCCCGATCCGGTCACCGCGACGATCGACCCGTTCTTCGCCGAGACCACCATGGTCATCACCTGCGACGTGCTCGAGCCGACCACCGGCGAGCCCTACAACCGCGACCCCCGCGGCATCGCCAAGAAGGCCGAGGCCATGGTGAAGTCGATGGGCGTCGGCGACAGCGTGTTCGTCGGTCCCGAAGCCGAGTTCTTCGTGTTCGACGACGTGCGCTATTCGGCCGAGCCCTACAAGACCGGTTTCCGGCTCGACTCCTCGGAGCTTCCGACCAATTCCGACACCGAATATGAAGGCGGCAATCTCGGCCACCGCATCCGCACCAAGGGCGGCTACTTCCCCGTTCCCCCGCAGGATTCGGTGCAGGACATGCGCTCCGAGATGCTCGGGGCCATGGCCAAGATGGGCGTCAAGGTCGAGAAGCATCACCACGAGGTCGCCTCCGCCCAGCACGAGCTCGGCATGAAGTTCGACACGCTGACGCTGATGGCCGACCACATGCAGATCTACAAGTACTGCATCCATCAGGTCGCGCACATCTACGGCAAGACCGCCACCTTCATGCCGAAGCCGATCTTCGGCGACAACGGCTCGGGCATGCACGTGCACCAGTCGATCTGGAAGGACGGCAAGCCGGTGTTCGCCGGCAACAAGTACGCCGACCTGTCGGAGACCTGCCTGCACTACATCGGCGGCATCATCAAGCACGCCAAGGCGATCAACGCCTTCACTAACCCCTCGACCAACTCCTACAAGCGTCTGGTCCCGGGCTATGAGGCTCCCGTGCTGCTCGCCTATTCCGCGCGCAACCGCTCGGCCTCCTGCCGCATCCCCTACACCGCTTCGCCCAAGGCCAAGCGCGTCGAGGTGCGCTTCCCCGATCCGATGGCCAATCCCTATCTCGGCTTCGCCGCGATGCTGATGGCCGGCCTCGACGGCATCAAGAACAAGATCGATCCGGGTCCGGCGATGGACAAGGACCTCTACGACCTGCCGAAGGAAGAGCTGAAGCAGATCCCGACGGTGTGCGGCAGCCTGCGCGAGGCGCTCGAGAACCTCGACAAGGACCGCGGCTTCCTCAAGGCCGGCGGCGTGTTCGACGACGACTTCATCGACGCCTACATCGAGCTGAAGATGACCGAGGTCGCCCGCTTCGAGATGACCCCGCACCCGGTCGAGTTCGAGATGTACTATTCGGGCTAAGCGGCCTGAACTGTCTGCGACCGGCAAAAGGCGCCCCGAAAGGGGCGCCTTTTCGTTTGGGGACTCGTAGGATGGACATCACCACGTCGCCGTGAACGCCTTCTGCAGTTCGGCCGGCACCGTCACGGCGCTCGCGATCAGCAGCTGGGCGAGAACGCGCGCCTTCTGCGGATTGAGGTCCTCGGAAACGACAAAGCCGTTCTTGTCGTCGTCGACCTCGACGTTCCTCGTGACGAAGCCGGAGCGGACGCGCGTGGAGCGCACGACCATGATGCCCTTCCTGGCCGCGGCTTCGAGCGCATCGAGCGCCGGCTTCGAGGTGTTGCCGTCGCCCACCCCGGCCAGCACGATGCCCTTGGCGCCACGCTTGATGGCGTCCTCGATCGGGAGGGCGTCCATGTTGGCGTGCGAGTAGACGATCTCGACGCGCGGCAATTGCTCGCCCGTCGGCAGCGGATAGGTCGCGCGCCTGAAGCTCGCGGTCTGGGTCATGAACCGAATGCCGCCGGCGGTGTCGACATAGCCGACCGGTCCGTCATTGGGCGAGCCGAACGTCTCGACGCTGGTGGTGTTGGTCTTGGTGACCGAGCGCGCGCCCTGAATCTTGTCGTTCAACACGGCCAAAACGCCGCGCCCGCGCGAGCGCGGATCGGCGGCGACCTGCACGGCTTCATAGAGATTGCCGGGGCCGTCGGCGCTCACCGCCGTGGCCGGCCGCATCGAGCCGACGATCACCACCGGCTTGTCGCCGCGCACCACATTGTCGAGAAAGAACGCGGTCTCCTCCAGCGTGTCGGTGCCATGGGTGATGACGACGCCGTCCGCTTCGTTCTTGTCGAAAACGTCCTGGATGCGACGGGCCAGCGCAAACCAGACCTTGTCGTTCATGTCCTGGGACCCGATCGACGAGATCTGCTCGGCATTCAGCTTGGCCAGCTTGTCCAGGCCCGGGACGGACTGCATCAGCTGCTCGCCCGTGATCTGGCCCGATTTGTACGCGCCCGTCGCACGCGCGTCGGCCTGGCCCGCGATGGTGCCGCCCGTCGCAAGAACGAGTATGCGCGGCAGGCCGCCAGCCGAGGCATCCTTGCCCGGCTCCGCAGCCTGCGCCGCCGCGCCGATGCAGCCAGACCAGAGCATGAAAGCCATCAGAGGAATGGCAAGGGCCGATCGTCGGCCTGGCCGGTGAAGTGCTGATGTGAGGGCGCCGCTGGTCATCGAATGTCTCCTGCTGTCCCGGGCAGACAATTCGAAGCCGCGCAATGGGGCCGAAGATGGGCGGCACACGCAGGGCGGGTAGAGTCCTGGCAAGACATCATCTCGCCGGCCGTATCGGGATGCGCCCCGCATCGCCCTACCCGCCCCACCGTTACGGCTTCGGCCGCGCGAGCCGCAGCCCGTCCGCCCCGATCGCGCCGAACGTGCCGGCGATGATCTCAGCCGTCGGCTGCATGCCGCCGAGCGACCAGTGCGAGGGGTCCTGCTCCTCGATCCTGACCCAAACGTTGCGGCGGAAATCCGCATTGCCCTGCCCTTCGACCTCGACCAGCACATCGGTGACGCGTTCAAGCAACAGCTTCTTCTGCGCGGCGTCCAGGATGCCGCGGACGGTGGAAATGGTGACGTAAGGCATGTCTCTCTCCAATCATGTCATGTGACGACGGCGGCAGATTGACCCGAACGTGACCGGCGCGGCAGTGGCGGATAAGACAGAGATCGGGCAATTTCCGCCATGCGCACGCGCACCCGATCGGATAGGATCGCCGCGTCCCGCCTGGAGGTGTCATGAAGCTTGCAATTCTGGCCGTGGAAGGCTGCATGCACTCGGCCATCGCCGGCGTCGCCGACATCCTGTCGCTGGCCGATCACGTCATGCGGCAGAGCGGCGCAAAACCCCGCTTCAGCTGGCAGACGCTCTCGCTCGACGGCAAGCCCGTGCGTGCCGGCGGCGGCCAGTTGATTGCGGTCGATGGCGCGATCGGGCAACGCACGCGCTTCGACGCGATCCTCGTCCCCGGCAATCTCGTCGATCACGTCACGGCGGAGCGACTGCGGCCGCAATATGCCCGGGCCGGGGCCTGGCTCCGGCAGCAGCATGCGAATGGCCGGCTGATCGGCGCATTCTGCAGCGGCGTGTTCCTGCTGGCCGGCGCCGGCCTGCTCGACAACCGCCGTGCCACCATCACCTGGTGGCTGCAAGGCGAGTTGCGGCAGCGTCATCCCACGATCGACCTCGCCGCCGACGCCGTCATCACCGTGGCGGACCGTATCGTCTGCGCGGCAGGCCCAATGTCGTGGGTGGATCTCCTGCTCAGGCTGATCGAGATGGTCGAAGGCAAGGCGATCGCAAAACTATGCGCGGACTACGTCGTCATCGACACGGCGCAGCGCACCCAATCGATCTTCATGCCGGTCGGCTATCTGCTCTCGCAGGATCCGCTGCTGACCAGGGCCGACCTTCTGGTTCGCCGCACCGGCAAGGCTCCGATGACGGTCAAGCGCCTTGCTGGCGCGCTCGGTCTCAGCGAGCGCACGCTGAACCGGAAGTTTCAGGAGCTCACGCACGAGCCGCCGCAGGCCTTCATCATGCGTCGTCGCGTCGAGCATGCGCGCACGCTGCTGGAGACGACGACGCAGCCGGTCAAGGCCATCGCACGCACCGCCGGCTATGAGGACGAAAGCAGCTTTCGCAAGGCGTTCCGCAAGCTGACCCTGATGTCACCGCAGGCCTATCGCGCGCGACGGATGGAGCGGACGGCGTAGGATAGAACTTGCGGGTCAGATCCGTCAGCTTTCGTTCTGCATCTGACTCCACTTCGTTCTCAAAGAACAAATCAGAGCCGCAAAAATCAGGCCGGACCAATCCCTACCGAATGGTTTACCTCGTCCGGGATTTGGAATGCCGATTGGGTGTATGGCGCGGTCGGCGCCGGCCTTCCTACGCAAGTGCGGCGCAAGGATCACGTAAGCGTGGCGTCGCTTGTCCGGACGTGGATGCCGATCTCGGTCACCACTGGCGCCGACTTCACCAGCACTTCAAATGCCGCCTTCACGCCGTCACCGGACAGCGACCTGGGCGCGCCTGTCACGCCCCGCGGAGTTATCTCCTCAATTCTTCGGCTGGCCGAAATCGAGCGCAGGGGGCATCTCGATGTCCGGAATTTCGATCTTGATCTTGTCCAGGTCCACCTTCCTGGGAGCATCCAGCAGCCCGGTGACCGTGATCGGGAATGCAATGACGACCGCAACCATGATCGCCTGCAGGCCGATCCAGGGCATCGCGCCCCAATAGATGTCCGAGCTCTTGACCTCCTTCGGCGCCACGCCCCGCAGGTAGAACAAGGCAAAGCCGAAGGGAGGATGCAGGAAGGAGGTCTGCATGTTGACGCAGAGCATGACACCGAACCAGATCAAGGCGGCATCCGCGCCGACGACCGGCGTCAGCAGCTTCTGCGCGATCGGCGCGATCATCGGAATGATGATGAAGGCGATCTCGAAGAAGTCGAGGAAGAACGCGATGAAGAAGATGAACAGGTTCATGAAGATCAGGAAGCCCCACACGCCTCCCGGCAGCGACGTCAGCATGTGCTCCAGCCAGACACCACCGTTGCAACCGAGAAAGACGATCGAGAAGCAGGTCGATCCGATCAGGATGAACGTCACCATGCAGGTGATGCGCATGGTGGTCTCGTAGCCCTGCTTGACCAGGCTGCGCAGGTCCGGAATCCTGACCGCCTCGATGCAGACCCAGGCGACCGCGAGATAGGCGATCGCGAAGGCGATCTTGAACGCCAGATTCTGCGTGAAGTAGATGCCGATGATGGTGCCGACGCCCGCCGCCGCAACGCCGATGAGCAATATCTTGTGTCCGGCCGAGCTGAAATCCTTGTGATGGATGACGGCGAGAACGATCGCGCCGACCGCGCCCATCGCGCCTGCTTCGGTCGGGGTGGCGAGACCGAGCATCATCGTGCCGAGCACCACGAAGATCAGGACGGCGGACGGAATGATGCCCAACAGGCATTTGCGCCAGAGCGCCCAACCCGTGAGCGTCCTTGCCTCCTTCGGCACTGCCGGAACGTGGCCCGGCTTGACCAGGCTCAGAACAAAAGTGTAACCGGCGAACAGGGCGATCTGGAGGATCGATGGGCCCCAGGCGCCCAGATACATATCGCCAACCGACTTCCCAAGCTGATCCGCGAGCACGATCAGGACCAGCGAGGGCGGCACCAGCTGGGTAATGGTGCCGGAGGCCGCAAGCACGCCGGTGATGTAGCGCATGTTGTAGCCGTATCGGATCATCACCGGCATCGAGATCAGCGCCATCGCGATCACCTGCGCCGCCACGGTGCCCGTGATGGCGCCGAGGATGAAGCCGACGATGATCACGGAATAGCCGAGACCGCCGCGAATGGGCCCGAACAACTGCCCCATCGAATCCAGCATGTCCTCCGCGAGGCCGCATCGTTCGAGGATCGAGCCCATGAACGTGAAGAATGGAATTGCGAGCAGCAGCTCGTTCGCCAGAACGCTGCCGTAGATGCGTTCCGGAATCGCCTGGAGGAAGCTGAACCCGAAAAACCCTTCGTGGATCGCGAGAAATCCAAACGAAAGCCCGAGCGCGGCCAGCGTGAAGGCGACCGGATATCCGATCAGCATGGCCAGGACCAGCCCGCCGAACATCAGCGGCGGCATCATCTCAAGTGTAATCATTGGGTCGGCCGCTCGTATTTCGCCTCGATGGTGACTTCACCACGCAAGGCCGCAATGCGTTTGATGGCTTCCGAGACGCCTTGCAGAGCCACCATGAAAAATCCCGACGTCAGCACGAACTTGATCGGCCACCGGAGCAGACCGCCGGCATTGTTGGACATCTCGCCGATGATGATCGAGTTGTAGAACATCGCCCAGGACAGGTAGCTGAGCAGAAGGCACGCCGGGACGAGAAAGACCAATGTGCCGATCAGGTCGAGCCATAGCTGGCCGCGTTCGGAAAGCATGAGGTACATGATTTCGACCCGCACATGCTCGTTGCGCTTGAACGTGTAGGACGAGCCGAACATCACGATGACGGCGAACATATACCACTGCGTCTCGAGCCAGCTGTTGGAGCTGTAGCTGAAGGCATACCGGATCATGGCATTTGCAGCGCTGACCAGGCAGGCCGCGAGCACCAGAACGTTGCAGACGTTCCCGACCTTTTCGTTCAGCCAGTCGATAGCTGTGCTTACCGCCAACAATGGGCGCATCGATGTCTTTTCCCCGCTCGCTGAGTGCTATCTCCAAGCGAGCATGACCGTGGCGGCACATCGGCAGCCGTCCACTTCTGCGCGGGAGCTAATCCACCCTCCTGATGCTTCCGCCCGTTCTTGTTGTCGGTTTTCGGCAAGACCTGTTCCGGTCCCACCCGCCGCGTGAAGCAAGGCACATTTACCGCCAGCAAATTCCTGGTCAACAACAAAATAGACAATCTGCCGCACGAACGTCTAAAACCAGGTCGCTGTGCTTAACGCGTTGACCTGAAGGGTGTTGTCGGCAGCGCGCTCGAACGGGCCGCCGTTAACAGGGATATCGCTGCTGCAGAGGGGGATTTCGTGATCGGCGCGCTCCTGGTCGTTTTGTCAATTGCCCTTTTCTGGCTGTTCCTGCCTCGCAACGGGCAACCGCATCGGTGGATGGCGCTGCCGTTCTTTGAGACGGGAATTCCACTGGTGATCATCATGTCGTTCGCAGCCGGTCTGACCGTGGTGATCGAGCACCTGTTCTGAGACCTGCGTGCGCGCTCGAAGGCCTATCCCTCGACGTCGTACTGCTTGCAGAGGTGATCGCCGATCTGGACAAGCATGGCAACGCACTCGGGGTAGCCCGGCCGATCCGAGGTAGCCCGATCCGCGCTGGCTCGAAACTCCCAGGAATTGCCGTCGCGGAGGATGGAAATTGTCATTCCATCGGGACAGTCGGCGTGGACCTTCAACTCGGCCTTCGCCATGGCGATGAGTTCGCTTTCAGTCTTCACAGGTCTGCTCATGAAGGTCATCCTCCGTCTCGGTGTAGAACTTTAGTTGTAGCGACCAAGCCCATCAAACAAGTCTCTCCGATAAAGCCGTTCCCGGCATTGGGCTAGCGCAATCGGGCCCGATCCGCACGGATTGCCAAGGCAGGATTTCCCCTGGCGAGGCGTCGGGCAAAACACCCTGGTCAAGCCCCGGGTTCAAAAATATTCCACTATCCCGAATTTCGGATTTATGGCATACACCCGCTCATCCCGGCCCTTGCCAAAGGGGCGCTTCGCGATCGTCACGAGATGCGGGCCGGGTGGCGGTGGACGCGGTAGCGCCGGCGCGACATGCCTGATGGCAGGGCGGGCAACCGTGAGTCCTCAGGCGGCGCGATACGACCCGGCGCGGTCACAGCGGTCTCGTTGATGCCTGCGGGCGAGCACACGCGAGCCTTCAGGTATTCGGCGGGGCCGTCCGCGGACGGAGAAGTCGTGTGGTCCTGACGCCCGGGGTCTGTGCGTCAAGTCATGCGGTGATGCGGCGGCCGACCGGGTGCGCGCATCGATCATCCGCAAGGCGACGGGGGCAATAGTGCATCGCTCCCCGGGGAGAGCACGAAGGACACCGTTAAAACCAGCCGCGCAGGGAAGGCCGGGCGACCGGCATCACCTGTGGTCCACCCCGTGTGCATTTTCACAGCGCACGGACTTGCGGGTGCCGTCGGCGCCCGGCCTTCCCTGCGCCCTTTGGTCTTCCTGGGGCGCCGAGCGACAGCAAGCCTCGGGCGAAACGCGCCGCGGGAATGCGAGGGCCTGTCTGCTATCGAGCCGAGAATTGGCGGATGCCGACGATGCATCTTGCTCCGTCATTGCGAGCGCAGCGACGTGTCCGCCGAAGCCTCCTCGCTTGCCCCGGACGCAGCGCAACGCCTCTTGGCGGTGCGCTGCAGAGCCGGGGCCCATGCCGCACCGGAGTCCAGAGCGCTGCGTCCCGGCTCTGCGCAGCAGCGTCAGAATGCTGCAGCGCGTCCGGGACACGAGGATGAGCTGCGCCCTCCTCCGTTCGCACCGCTTTTCGCCGGTGCACCCAGCTGCTAGACTGTCACCATTATTTTGGGGAATTTTGATGCGCGCGAGGATTTTCAATCGCGTTCTGGGTCTGGCCGCGCTGGCGCTGCTCGCTGTCGCGGCGGAGCCGGCATCGGCCGAGAAGCGCATCGCGCTGGTGGTCGGCAACTCCGCCTACAGGAATATCACGCCGCTCGACAACCCGTCCAAGGATGCGAGCCTGATGGCGGAGACGCTTGGTGCGCTCGGCTTCACGCTGGTCGGCGGAAGCGCCCAGCTCGATCTCGACAAGGGCGCGATGGACATCGCGGTGCAGAATTTTGGCCGGCAGGTCCAGGGCGCCGACGTCGCGCTGTTCTATTATGCCGGCCATGGCGTGCAGGTGGCCGGCTCCAACTATCTCGTGCCGGTCGGCGCCAATCCGACGCGCGAGGCCGACGTCGATTTCCAGATGACCGACGTCAATCTCGTGCTGCGCCAGATGCAGGGCTCCGGCACCCGCCTCAACCTCGTGATCCTGGACGCCTGCCGCAACAATCCGTTCGGCTCACGCGGCTTGCGATCATCGGATGGCGGACTTGCGCAGATGCGTGCGCCCGAGGGCACGCTGATCTCCTATGCGACCCAGCCCGGCAACGTCGCGCAGGACGGCAGCGACGGTCACAGCCCCTATACGAAGGCGCTGGCGACCACGATCCGCGTCGCGGGCCTCGACGTATTCCAGACCTTCAACCAGGTCGGCCTCGCAGTGAAGCGCGCCACCGCGGGCGCGCAGCAGCCCTGGGTGTCGTCCTCGCCGATCGACGGCACATTCTACTTCGTGCCGCCCACGCAAGCTGCGCCGCCGCCGGTCGCGGCGATACAACCCGATCCCTCGCCTGCCGGACGTTTGCGCGCCGATCCCGACCGCGTCCCCTTGCGCGATGCGGCGCTGCTCAGTGAGCTCAGCGAGCGGCTCTACGAGCTCAATTTCGATCCTGACACGCCCGACGGCCTGACGCGCGCCATCACGAAGCTGCAACAGCGCATCGCCATGGCGCCGACAGGCGAAGCCACCGAGGGCCTGCTGCTGCGACTGCGCAAGATCGAGGATCTCAAGCCCTGGGGCTCGATCGTCTACGGGCCCGACAGCAGCAAATGGGGCATCTCGTGGAACCACGCCTCGCGGCGCGCGGCGGTAGCGGACGCCCGCGGCAATTGCGCCGGTGCCAAATGCCCGATCGAGCTTTCGTTCTACGGCAGAAGCTGCGGCGCGTTTGCGATCTCCGACAAGTCCTGGTCGCTGGTCCAGCGCGAGGGCGTGCAGCGAGCTCGGGACGCCGCGCTTGACGAATGCGGCAAGGCTGGCAGAGCTTGCCGCATTATCGGATCCGTCTGTGCGGACGGCTCCGGCCGCTGATCCCTTTTTCATTTTGGATTTTTTGCTCATGCTCGATGCCATCTCTCATCCGACCGCCCTTGTCGTCCTCGTCACCGCGGCCCTCGCCTCGCCTGCCGCCTTCGCGCAATCCGGCAGCGCCGGGGGATCGATCGGCAATGACGAGAAGTCGCTGTCCGGCTCGCGTTCGGAGCGCTCGGCGGAGCCCGCGCCCTCGGCGCGGCGAAGCAAGCCGGCGGCCGAGGAGCCGCGCTCGTCGTCGCGGCGCAGCGGCGGCGGAGGTGGCGGCGGCTTTGACGGCGCCTGGGTGGTGACCAGCATCGGCTGCGGCGGCACCACGTCCGGCGCGGTCGTGGTCTCCTCGGGCAAGATCATCGGCCAGGGCGTTACGGGCACCGTCAGCCCGAGCGGCGCGGTGAGCACGGTCGGTCAAGGCGACGGCGTGACCTTCACCAGCTCCGGACGCCTCGGCGCGCGCAGCGGTTCCGGAAGCTGGCGCCGCTCCGACGGCTGCGGCGGAACCTGGAGTTCGGCGAAGCAGTAACGCTCGATTTTCCGGCGGAACAAACGCCCCGCAGGCCCGATTCAAGCCACATCCTCTCCGGATTTGCGGCTCATTGCCACCCAAGTCTTTGATGACAAAGGGCTGGTTAAGAGTTGCGTCATGCGTAACCGGGAGACCAGGATGGGCAACCGCACCGCAAAATTCGTATCCGCGCTGGTCGGCAGCATTATTGCCGGCCTGCCACTGGCCGCCGTGTCGCAGAACGCGCCGAACGCATCGAGCACCGCCAATGCGGCCGCCGACTGCCTCGCCTCGCCGAAGGGCACCGCGCCGCAGGGACAGCACTGGTACTATCGCCTCGACCGCACGACCAAGCGGCAATGCTGGTATTTGCGCGCCGCCGGCGACAAGGACAGCGCGAAGACCGTGCAGACCGCGCAGGCCACCGCGGACACGCCACCGGATTCAACAGCGCCGCAACAGACCATGCAGAACGCGCGTGCCGAGTATGTAGGTCCGCGGAGTGGTGCGGCCGCCAAGGCACCGGCCGCAATCACGGCGGCACAACAACCTGCGGACCAGGTTGATGGCAGCGCACAGCAAGCTCCCGCCGCCACGGCGTGGCCCGATGTCCCAGCGGCGTCCACCGCTCTAGCGCCGCAGCCCGCGCCGACCGCGGTCGCGGCAGCCGCGCAGCCGAGCGCAAAGCCGTCAAAATCCCCGGCTCCGCTCCCGACCGCCGCAACGGACGGCACGACCGACAAGCCGGCCGGCTCGGTGCAGACGCTGCTGCTCGTGATCGGCGGCGCGCTGACGCTCGCAGGGATCCTCGCCAGCCTCGTTTACCGCTTCGCCGGCGGACGCAGACGCGTCCAGGCCGCCGACCGCCGCGGGCGTTGGGACGATTGGACGCCGCAGAACCATGACGGAAGCCGCGCGCCATGGCTCGGTGCGACGCCGGCCGTCGCGCCGCGCACGCAGCCGAGCCCGGTCGACTTCGACGAAGCACGACCGCAGACCGCGCAGCTCGCAGCATTCACCAGGGAGATCTCCGTGATCGCCGCCCAATCCGCCTCCGTCCGCAGCAAGGCCGCAGAGCTCGACAAGGCCGACATCTTCAACGGAACGTTCGCGATCGAGTCATCGCCCCCGCGGCTCGCGGCCAAGGAGACCGACGACAAGAAGCCCGCTGGCCGCGACGAGATCGATCGCAAAGAAGACGTGCAGACCGAGGATGCCGTCGACGTCGACGTGATCACCGCGATGCTGGAACGGCTGGCGAAGCAAGGGCCGCGGTTGCGGGAGCCTAGCCCTGAAGCTGCCCTTGCAAACCTCGCACGAAACCAACGAGGCCAATCCGCCGCTCGCGCTTGAGGCGCTCGGCCTTCAGGATCGACTGCACCTCGGCGAAGGCCTCATCGACATCGTGGTTGATGACGATGTAGTCGTACTCGGCCCAGTGGCTCATCTCGTGGCTGGCGCGGCTCATGCGCTTGCGGATCACCTCGTCGGAATCCTGCGCGCGCGAATGCAGGCGCTTTTCGAGATCGGCCGCCGAGGGCGGCAGGATGAAGACGCTGACGACGTCGGCGCGGGCCTTCTCGCGCAATTGCTGCGTGCCCTGCCAGTCGATGTCGAACAGCACGTCCTGCCCGGACGACAGCGCGGCTTCGACCGGCGCACGCGGCGTGCCGTAGCTGTTGTCGAACACGGTGGCCCATTCCAGCAGCTCGTCGCCCTTCACCATGGCTTCGAAGCGGGGCTTGTCGACGAACAGATAGTCCTTGCCGTCGACCTCGCCCGGCCGCTTCGGCCGTGTGGTCGCCGAGACCGACATTTTCAGACCGGGCATGCGCTCGATCAAAAGGCGCGACAGCGTGGTCTTGCCCGCGCCCGAGGGCGAGGACAGCACGAACATCAAGCCGCGCCGCTCGACACCGTCAGTTCCGTGATCGCCCGTCGTCATCGATCACTCCAGATTCTGGACCTGCTCGCGGAACTGCTCGACCACGTTCTTCATGGCCAGTCCCGTATTGGTCAGCTCGATGTCGTTCGACTTCGAGCAGCAGGTGTTGACCTCGCGGTGAAACTCCTGCGCCAGGAAGTCGAGCTTGCGGCCGATCGGGCCACCCTTGCCGATCAGCTCGCGCGCCTGCGCGATGTGGGATGCGATGCGGTCGAGCTCCTCGCGAATGTCGGCCTTGGTGGCGATCAGGATCGCCTCCTGCATCAGGCGGTCGGAATCGAACCGGTCGGAGGTGTCGAGCAGCGCAGCGATCTGTTCGGCGAGCCTCGCCTTGATCGCCTCCGGCTTGCGACCGGGCGAAGCTTCCGCCTTCTTCGACAATTGCTCGATCTCGTCCACGCGCTGCGCCAGGATCTGCCCGAGCGACGTGCCCTCGCGCTTGCGCATCGCGACGAGCTCGTCGAGTGCCTTGTCGAAGGCCTCGGCGGCAGCGGCACGCGCGGCCTTGTCCTCCTCCTCGTCGCCCTCGGGCTCGGCAACCTCGACGACGCCCTTGATGGCGAGCAGGCCGTCGATGCTCGGCGCCACCGCGTCGACCTTGCCGGCGATCATGGCGGCCGCCTTCAGGACGGCGTTGAGCACGTCCTCGTTGACGCGGACCGAGGCGGCGGCGTTGGCGCGCTTGACGTTGAGATTGGCGTAGACGGTGCCGCGCGACAAAAGCTCGCCGGCGCGCTTCTTGGCGTGGGCCTCGAGCTCGTCAAAGCCCTGCGGCAGCCGCACCCTGAGGTCAAAGCCCTTGGCGTTGACGGACCTCAATTCCCACTCGAACGTGTACGGCCCGCTTGCGCCGTGGCATCTCGCAAAGCCGGTCATGGACGACAGCGCCATCAGGTCAAATTCTCCAGAAACATGGGATTCGCAAGGCATCAGGCCACGCGAATCTTAAGACTATTTCGCAGGAATGTGGAATCCGCAAAGTCCGCAGCAGCTGTGCGACGGACCTAGCGCTGGACCACCGGCGGCGACGGCTGCACCGCGCCCTGCCGCGCCGGTGCCGGAGCTGCCGGGCGTGCCGCCGGCGGCTTCTTCTGCTGATTGGGCCGCGCCGGCGTGGTCGCCGTCGGCGTATCGCCGGCCCCGGGCGCAGCGGCGGCGGGCGGCGATGCATCCTCGGCCGGCTCGACCGTGTCGTTCTGGATCTGCTTTTCCATCGCACGCAGCTTGGCCACGTTCTTCTGGTGCGCGTCGTAGGTCTCGGTAAAGGCGTGCCCGCCGGTGCCGTCGGCGACGAAATAGAGGTCGCGGGTGCGGGCCGGATTGGCGGCGGCCTCCAGCGAGGCGCGGCCGGGGTTGGAGATCGGGCCCGGCGGCAGGCCCTCGATCACATAGGTGTTGTAGGGCGAGGGCTGCGTGATCTCGCTGCGCTTGATCGGGCGGCCCAGCGTGCCCTTGCCGCCGACCAGGCCATAGATGATGGTCGGATCGGACTGCAGCTTGATCCGCTGCTTCAGGCGGTTGACGAACACCGCGGCGACGCGGCTGCGCTCGTCGGGCTTGCCGGTCTCCTTCTCCACGATCGAAGCCAGCGTCACCAGCTGCTCCGGCGTCTTGACCGGAATGTCCTGATTGCGACGCTCCCAGATCTCGGCGAGCACGCGCTTGTGCGCCTGCTGCATGCGCTGGACCACCTGCTCGCGCGGCGTGCCGCGCGGGAACTTGTAGGTCTCCGGCAGCAGCGTGCCTTCGCGCGGCAGCTCGCGCACGCTGCCGGTAAAGATGTCGTTGTCGGACAGGCGCGCCACGATCTGCTCGGAGGTCAGCCCCTCCGGAATCGTGACGGCATGCTGCACCACCTTACCCTCGACGATGGTGGCGATGACATCGCGGAGCGAAGCGTTCTTCTGGAACGAATATTCACCCGGCTTGAGGTCCGAGCTCGCCTTCAACGCGGCAACGCTGGCGATGAACACCCAGGGATTGACGTCGGTCACGCCTTCGCGGTTCAGCGTCTCGGCGATGTCGCGCTTGCCGGCGCGCTGCGGGATGTTGACGATCTTGTCGTCCTTCAGCGGCCCGGGCGCCTCGAGCACCTGCCGGCCGTAATAATAGACGCCGCCGGCGCCGAGCATGGCGATCAGCAGAAGGGTGATGATGGCGTTGCCGACCACCACGAAGGGATTGCGGGCGCGTTCCGATCGCTTCGGCGGCGGCGGGAGCTGCTCGGGCTCGAGTGCGGCCCGCGGACTCCGGGGCGAAATGGGCGGCCTTTCACTCATAGAAGCAACCTGAATCCTGCCGGTTCAATAGCGGCCCGACAATCGCTTGCCGGGCCAAATGCACGCCCACTTCCATGACTATCGCCGATTACGGCAAAACGGTGGATTCGTCTCAAACGCAAACTAATCGGCCAAACGTCGGACGATCACCGACGCATTGGTACCGCCAAAACCAAACGAGTTCGACAAGGCGACATTGACCTCCCGCTTCTTCGCAATGTGCGGCACGAGGTCGATCGCGGTCTCCACCGACGGATTGTCGAGGTTGATCGTCGGCGGCACGACATTATCGCGAATCGCGAGAATGGCGAAGATCGCTTCGATCGCGCCGGCCGCGCCGAGCAGATGACCGGTCGACGATTTGGTCGAGGACATCGCGACCTTGGAGGCGGCATTGCCGAGCAGACGCTCGACGGCACCGAGCTCGATCTCGTCGCCGAGCGGCGTCGAGGTGCCGTGCGCGTTGATGTAGTCGAGATCGGATGCGGTCAGGCCGGCGCGCTTGAGCGCCGCCGCCATGCTGCGGAAACCGCCATCGCCGTCGGGCGACGGCGAGGTAATGTGATAGGCATCCCCCGACAGACCGTAGCCGATCACCTCGGCATAGATCTTCGCGCCGCGGCGCCTCGCGTGCTCGAGCTCTTCCAGCACCAGGACGCCGGCGCCCTCGCCCATCACGAAGCCGTCGCGGTCCTTGTCGTAGGGACGCGAGGCCTTCTCGGGTGTCTCATTGAAGCCGGTCGAAAGCGCGCGCGCGGCGTTGAAGCCGGCGATACCGATGCGGCTGATCGGCGACTCGGCGCCGCCTGCGACCATCACGTCGGCATCGCCCAGCGCGATCAGGCGGGCGGCATCGCCGACCGCGTGCGCGCCGGTCGAGCAGGCCGTGACCACCGAATGGTTCGGCCCCTTCAGCCCGTGTGCGATCGAGACGTAGCCGGAGGCGAGATTGATCAGGCGGCCCGGAATGAAGAACGGCGACACCCGACGCGGTCCGCGCTCCTTCAGGAGAATCGCAGTTTCGGCGATGCCGTTGAGGCCGCCGATGCCGGATCCGATCATGGTTCCGGTCGCGCACTTGTCCTCTTCCGACTCGGGGTGCCAGTTGGCGTCGTCGAGCGCCTGGCCGGCTGCGGCCATGCCGAAGATGATGAAGTCGTCGACCTTGCGCTGGTCCTTCGGCTCCATCCACTTGTCGGGGTTGAAGGTGCCGTTGGTGCCGTCGCCGCGTACGACGGTGCAGGCGTATTTTGTCTGGAGATCGGAGACGTCGAAGCTCTCGATCAGGCGCGCGCCGCTTTCGCCGTTGAGGATGCGTTTCCAGGTCGGTTCGACGCCGCAGCCGAGCGGCGACACCATGCCGAGACCAGTGACGACAACCCGCCTCATGTCCGAAAACTCCGCATCGAAAGATTCACGGCCAATAACAAGAAACCGGCTGACCGCTGCGAAGCGGCCCGTCCGGTTTCAATGTTGTCCCCGCGAAAATGAAGAGCGTTAGCTCTTCGCGTTCTTCTCGAGAAACTTCGTGGCATCGCCGACGGTGAGAATCGTTTCCGCGGCGTCGTCCGGAATCTCGCAACCGAATTCCTCTTCGAACGCCATCACCAGCTCGACGGTGTCCAGACTGTCGGCGCCGAGGTCGTCGATGAAGCTCGCGTTGTCGACAACCTTCTCGGGTTCAACACCAAGGTGTTCGACCACGATCTTCTTAACCCGCTCGCCAATGTCACTCATTGCTTAACCTCGTGTTGTTCCCTGTAGACCCGACCCCCCGGGACGATACGAGCCGTCGTGGTCGTGTTACTTGCCTTCGCTTACGAACTTTGATTTGGCCCCATCCTAACCGATACAGGGCCCGGCGAACGACGGCCAAGGCTCCGCATCGCCAATATACAGGGTTTCAAAAACCTGCAATGGCGTTCTTTGCCCATCCGTTGAAGGTCCGGTTATCACACTTCAATTGCCTTGACTACAAGCCTCATTTCGCTCCGGAAACGGCCGTATGCCGCATCCCGCGCCGCCGATATGGGCAGTGCGGAACGACGGCCTCAGATCATGGCCATGCCGCCGTTGACGTGGATGGTCTGGCCGGTGACGTAGGCTGCTTCGTTCGAGCTCAGGTACACGGCGGCCGCCGCGATGTCCTCGGGCGTCCCCAGACGGGCAGCCGGAACCTTGGTCAGAATCGTTTCGCGCTGCTTGTCGTTGAGCGCATCGGTCATCGGCGTCTTGATGAAGCCCGGCGCGATGCAGTTCGCGGTCACGCCGCGCTTGGCGTATTCAGCGCCCAGCGTCTTGATCATGCCGATCAGGCCCGCCTTCGAGGCGGTGTAGTTGCCCTGTCCGGGATTGCCAGTGACGCCGACCACCGAGGTGATGGCGATGATGCGGCCGAAGCGCTTGCGCATCATCAGCTTGGTCGCGGCACGCGCGAGGCGGAAGGTCGCGGTCAGATTGACGTTGATGACCTCCTCCCAATCCTCGTCACGCAGTTGCACGAAGAGATTGTCTCGGGTGATGCCGGCATTGGCGATGAGGATGTCGACCTGGCCCATCGCGGCTTCCGCAGCGGGCACCAGCGCCTCGACCTCGTCGGCCTTGGAGAGATTGCAAGGCAATACAAAGACGCGCTCGCCGAGCTTGCCGGCAAGCTCATCCAGCACTTCCTTGCGCGTCCCTGAGATCGCGACGGTCGCGCCCTGAGCATGCAGCGCCTGCGCGATCGCGCCGCCGATGCCGCCGGTGGCGCCGGTGACGAGCGCCTTTTTGCCAGTCAGATCGAACATCGATAACTCCTCAACCCTGCTTGGCGGCGGCCAAGGCATCCTTTAAGGCATCCTTGGCGGCGGCAATGTCATTGGGACCGCCGACCGCAACGCCGACGGCACCGTCCGCGATGCGCTTGACGAGACCGGTCAGCACCTTGCCGGCGCCGATCTCGAAGAATCGGGTGACGCCCTGCCCTGCCATATAGGCGACCGACTCGCGCCAGCGCACCGTTCCGGTGACCTGCTCGACCAGGCGGCGGCGGATCTCGTCGGGGTCGGTGATGGCGCTTGCCAGCACGTTCGCCACCAGCGGCGCGGCCGGCGCCTTGATCGTGACTTTCGACAGCGCCTCCGCCATGGCATCGGCGGCGGGCTGCATCAGCTTGCAATGGAACGGGGCGGACACCGGCAGCAGCATCGCGCGCTTGGCACCCTTGGTCTTGGCGATCTCGACGGCGCGATCGACCGCGGCCTTGTCGCCTGAGACGACCACCTGCCCGCCGCCATTGTCGTTGGCGGCCTGGCAGACCTGCCCCTGCGCCGCTTCGTTGGCCACCTCCATCGCGGCCTCGTAGTCGAGCCCGAGTAGCGCGGCCATTGCGCCGGCACCGACCGGGACGGCCTTTTGCATTGCGAGACCGCGGGTGCGCAGCAGGCGGGCGGTATCCGACACCGTCAGGCTGCCGGCCGCAGCGAGCGCCGAATATTCACCGAGCGAATGGCCGGCGACGAAGGCCGCGTCTCGTCCCACGGAAAATCCGGCCTCGGCCTCCAGCACGCGCAGGGTGGCGATGGACACCGCCATCAGCGCCGGCTGGGCGTTTTCGGTGAGCTGGAGGGTCTCGGCCGGACCATCCCAGATGATGGCCGTCAGCTTCTCGGAAAGCGCGGCATCGACCTCGTCGAACACGGCGCGCGCCGCCGGAAACGCGTCGGCCAGGGCCTTGCCCATGCCGACCGCCTGGGACCCCTGCCCCGGAAATGTGAATGCTGCCGTCATCGGCGCTCCCTGCTTGTCGGACACGATCCCGCTTGAGAACCGGCAGCCGATTACGCGCGGCCTTGGGTGGTGGTTCCTTGGGCCATGGTTCCGGATCACGCTCCAAAGGGGGCCGTAGACACTGTCCGGGGCCGGACTGTCAAGCCGCGATGGGAACCCGGGCGGGCATTCAACTGGGGATACGCAGGCTCAAAACCCGCCGGCGGTCTGGTTGGCATCGACCTTCGCGCCCGCCCGCGCACGGCGCGCGCTGTTCACCAGTTCGCCCCGGCGGTCATCCCGATCGGGCTTCGCCGTCGCGAGCCGCAGCACCGCGGCATAGCCCGGCTGCACCTCCATGCGGCCGGCATAGCGGCTCGCGCTCAGCAGCCGATGCACCTTCGGCAGATTGTAGCAGGGCACGTAGAACAGCAGATGATGCTCGAGGTGATAGTTCACGTAGTACGGCGCGATGAACAGCCGCTCGAGAAAATTGGCATGCGTGGTGCGGGTGTTGCGCAACGGATCGCTGCTGTCGGGGACGACGGCGTGCTCGGCGATGTTGCGGATGCGGGTGATGACCATCATCCAGGTCAGCAGCGGCACCAGCCATAACAGTGGATAGGCCCACCACACGCCGGCCGCCGCGCACGCGGCAAACATCACTGCATTGACGATGCATTGCGGACCGAGCTTGTCCCAGAAATGCGCCAGGCGCTGACGCCACGGCCAGTCCTTCGCACCGAGCGCGTTGAGCAGTTGCGCCTTGCGCTGCTGGTAGCCGGTCTGTCCGGTGATGTCGCGCATGAACTTGCGGCGATAGCTCAGCTTCGTGATCGGAAACGGCGCCGACAGCACGAGATCGGGATCGTCCTCCTGCTGCGTGCGCGCATGGTGCTGGAGGTGGTAACGCCGGTAGCTGCGCGTCTCCGCAAACAGCGGATAAGCACACAACCACTGGCTCAGGGTCAGATTGGTCTTCTCGTCGGCGGACAGGCAGCCATGCGCGCCGTCGTGCATCAGAATCGCGAGGCCCAGCTGGCGCGAGCCGATGATCGCGACGGCGAGGACATAGGTGACCGGATTGGGCCACCATGCGACCAAGGCAATCGCGCCAACGATCAGCGCCCAGGCGTGCGCGATCAGCGCAACGCCTTTCCAGGTCACACGCCGGCGCACGTCGGCAAGTTGGTCGTCGGTCAGGAAATCGCGGGCACGCATGCGAAGCGCGGTCATGGCCTAACCCTCCTCGTCCGGCGTGGTCGTTGCGTCACGCGCCTCGACAAGGCGCAGGCGCGCCGTGTCGGTGGATTTCGCCTGCTCGCCGAGCACCCGCAGCATCTCGGCGCAGAGCTCCTCGGGCGAGCGGCCCATCGCATAGCCTTCGAGAATGACGCCGATGGCGACGGCCCAGAAACGCCGCGAGCTTTCGTCGGGCGCCCGCAGCGAGCGCCAGCCGTGCCGTGCCACCTGGCTCGCATAGGCGCGCGCGCCTTCGCCGTGCAGGCGCTCGATGGTGCGCTCCACGAGCGGCGCAAGATCCTGGCGGCGCCGCGTCAATGTCAGCGCCTCGGCGAAGAAAGCGACTGAATCGCTCGCCGTCACGGTCTGCGCCAGCGCATGCGTGTAGTCCCGCGGCGTCCGCGCCTTCAGCGCCGCTTGCTCGGTCGCACGCGCCAGATACAGCAGCTCGCGGCAGGCGCATTCGACGAACAGCGCCTCCTTGGTGCGGAAGTAATAGGTGATCTGGCTCGGGAATGCGTCCGCTGCGGCCGCGATGTCGGTGATCGCCGTGCCCGACAGCCCGCGCTCCCGGAACAGCGGACTGGCCGCGTCCAGCAGCAGCGAGCGCATCTTGCGGCCGGCCGACCGTGTGGCGCGCGCGGTGTGCTTCGGATCGCCCGCCGACGCCTCGAACGGAGCCTGAATCGATTCACCCCCCATCAATTCCTCCCGACCCATTATTTGTATGATATACAAACAAATACGTCAAGCCGGTATGGGAGGGTGGGTTGGCCGCCCTGCCCACCGTCGCTTCGGCCGAAAGCGAGACGCTCAAACCTTGCCAAGTCGGCCAAAATCCGTATAAGGCGCGCATCCGCAGACCCCGGCCGGGAGCTGAACGGACGGTCTCAGCAAATCATTCGTGATTTTGGTGTGGCAGGGCCAGTCGGCCCGTCGTCCCGTGTTTCCGCCTTCTGAGCTTAATCCCAGAGTCCTTTCCGAAGGCCTCTTAAGGGCTTGACGCCGGGCGATGCGCCAACATGAGGAAAGGACCACCATGGCTCTTTATGAGCATGTTTTTCTCGCGCGTCAGGACGCGAGCACGCAGCAGGTCGAAGAGCTGACTGCGCAGATGACCGGCATCGTCGAGGGTCTCGGCGGCAAGGTCACCAAGACCGAGAATTGGGGCGTGCGCTCCCTCACCTACCGCATGAACAAGAACCGCAAGGCGCACTTCGTGCTGCTCAACATCGACGCGCCGTCCGCGGCGATCGCCGAGATCGAGCGCCAGGAGCGCATCAGCGAAGACGTGATCCGCTATCTCAGCGTCCGCGTCGAGGAACTCGAGGAAGGCCCGTCCGCGATGATGCGCAAGGCCGATCGCGACCGCGAGCGTGACGACCGTGGCGGCGGCTTCCGCGGCGAGCGTGAAGGCGGCTTCCGTGGCGACCGCGAGGGCGGTTTCCGTGGTGGCGATCGCGACGGTGGTGGCTTCCGCGGCGACCGCGGCCCGCGCCGGCCGCGCGAAGAAGCTGAAACCACGACGGATGGGGAGTAAGAACAATGGCTGAAGCTGGTGCACGCCGTCCGTTTTTCCGTCGTCGCAAGAGCTGCCCGTTCACGGGCGCCAATGCTCCGAAGATCGACTACAAGGACTCCAAGCTCCTGATGCGTTACGTCTCCGAGCGCGGCAAGATCGTGCCGAGCCGCATCACGGCGGTGTCCGCGAAGAAGCAGCGTGAGCTCGCCCGCGCCATCAAGCGCGCGCGGTTCCTGGGCCTACTGCCCTACGTCATTCGCTAAGACGACCAATTCGGCCGGCGGCCCTGAGCCGCCGGTCGCAACTTTTTCGATCTCATAAGGCTTCCGGGTCGTCCGGTCGCCGATGGTTGGGGCGAACTGCCTCTAACCGCTCGAAGGGAGCGGGACAGCTGATGATGGCATTTGTGCTGATAGCCCTGATCGCCGGCGCTGCGTCGGCCCTGATGTTCGCCTCGATCATTTCGGGCGCGCTGATCTCGCTCGTCCTGTTCTATCTCGCACCGCTGCCTTTGATGGTCGCCGCGATCGGCTGGGGACCGCTTTGCGCCAGCCTCGGCGGTATCGCTGCTGCGATCGGCCTCGGTGCCCTGTTCGGCCTGCCCTATTGCATCGCATTCGCCGTCACCGTCGCGCTGCCGGCCTGGTGGCTCGGCCATCTCGTCCTGCTCAGCCGTCCCGTGGGACCTGTCGCGCCGAACGCTGCCGCCGAACCAGCCGCCGGGCCTGAGCTCGAATGGTATCCGGTCGGCCGCATCCTGCTGTGGCTCGCCGGTTTCGCCACGCTGACCACGATGGCTGCCCTGCTCACGCTCGGGACCGATGCCGACACCATCCTCGGCACGCTGCGGCGCGGCCTGATGCGCCTCCTCCGCGCCACCGACCCGCAAAGCTCCGGCGAAGCCGGTCAGTTCGTCGACGCGCTGGTGCGCATCGCACCGGCCGGGGCCACCATCATCGCGATGATGACGCTGACCCTCAACCTCTGGCTCAGCGCCAAGATCACCGCGACGTCGGGCCGGCTGCGACGCCCGTGGCCGGACATCAAGACGGCGGAGCTGCCGCCGATGACGCTGGTGGCGCTCTGCGTCGCGCTCGCCTTCTGCTTCACCGGCGGACTGCTCGCGATCGTCGCCCAGATCACCGCGGCGGCGCTGATGATGGGCTATGCGCTGACCGGCTTCGCCGTGCTGCACACCCTCACGCTGGCGCTGAAGAGCCGCACGTTCTGGCTCGGCTCGACCTACGCCGTCGTGGTCGTGTTCGGATGGCCCGTGATCGCAATGGTGATCCTCGGCCTTGCGGATGCCGTGTTCGGCTTCCGCGAACGCTTCCTGCGCAACCGGCAGCCGCCGCCGCTGCCGACCCCTTGAGTTCAACCCCGAAAACCGAAACCCAAGAGAGCACTTCAAAAGGAGAACGAATATGGAAGTCATTTTGCTGGAACGCGTCAACAAGCTCGGCCAGATGGGCGAAGTCGTGAAGGTTCGCGACGGCTACGCCCGCAATTTCCTGCTCAAGCGCGGCAAGGCGCTGCGTGCCACCGCCGACAACCGTGCCAAGTATGACGGCATGAAGGCCGAGCTCGAGGCCCGCAACCTCCAGGCCAAGGGCGAAGCCTCCAAGGTCGCCGAGAAGATCAAGGACAAGAACATCATCGTGATCCGCCAGGCTTCTGAAGCCGGCCAGCTGTTCGGCTCGGTCACGGTGCGCGACATCGTCATGGCGTTCGAGGCCGACGGCGTCCACCTCGACCGTCCGCAGGTGCAGCTCGACGCGCCGATCAAGACCATCGGCAAGCACACGGTCATCGTTGCCGTTCACCCCGAGGTCGAGGTCGACATCACCGTCACGGTTGCGCGCAGCCAGGACGAGGCCGAGCGCATCAACCGCGGCGAGGACATCTCGACCCGCAACGAGGACCGCGACGCGGCCGCCGAGGCGATCGCCGCCGCCGGCGAGTTCTTCGATCCGGAAGCCGAGCACGACGAGGTCGAGCCGGCGACGGCCGCGGAAGAGAAGTAAGCCTCGCATTCGCGCGAGACCGCGAAGCCCGGCTGCCTCAGGCGGCCGGGCTTTTCGTTTTGGCAGCAACGTCCTCGCTCAACATCGCGATCGAGGCCAGCGCCGTTGCCGTGTGCTTCTCGACGCCGTCGCTGACGCAGAACACGTCGGCGGCAACCACCGACACCTGACGGCCCGGCTTGATCACCCGGGCACGGCAGATCAGCTTCTCGCCGACCGCGGGCGACAACAGGTTGAGCTTGTATTCCGCGGTCAGCGCCGGCTGGCCGCGCGAGGTGGCGGCTGCGATCGTCGTGGCGTTGTCGACCAGGAAGGCGGTGACGCCGCCATGGAAGAAGCCGTGCTGCTGCAGCAGCTCCGGCCGGCGATCCACGGCAATCGTGCAGGTGCCGCGCGTCAATTCCGACAGCTCGGCGCCGACCAGGTTCATGAAGCCCTGCCGGCCGACATTGGCATGGATGTGCTCGGCAATTGGAGCGAACTCCGGATCTGCTTCGGCGCGCATGCAGTCTCTCCTTATTGCTTGGTGATGCGATCGAGCGGCCGTAGCGCACGGATGGCGCAGGCGATCAGCGTGTCGGCCTCGACGCGCGGATCGGCGCGGTCGCGTCCCGACAGGAAGGCGCGGCAGAAAATCTGCGCCGGACCGATGAGCTGGCTGACGAACATCGCCGGCGTCATCGGCAAGAGCTCGCCGTTGGCAACCAGCGGCGCGCGCCAGCGCTCGATGCCGTCGCCAAGGCGCGCATTCTGCGCGCGCTGGGCGTCGCGGACGTCCTCGCCCCACTCGCTGCGCGAAATCTCAAACAGGTAGCGCGCCTCGCGCCGGCTGGTCACGACCCAGTCAAGATGTGCCCGGATCAGCCGATCGATGCCCTGCTCCGCATCGGGCACAGGATCGAGCGCGGCCAGCACCGCGGCGTGATAGTGCCGCAAGACCTCGAGGAACAGCGCACCGGCAAGCTCCTTCTTCGAGCCGAAGGCGTGAAAGAAGCTGCCGTTGGAGGCGCGCGCCCGGGCGCGGATCGCGGCCACGGTCGCAGCTTCGAAGCCGACGCGGTCGAACACGGCCAGCCCGGCTGCCAACAGGTCGTCTCGCACGCTCGCCGTCATCGACGCCTCCTGGAGTACTACTCTAGAGTATCGCTCTAATCGGGTCAATACGAGGCAAAGGCCGCGACGAACGCGGCCTCGGCATGTGGAGCGAAAGCGGGCTGGGCTTACCGCGAGATCGGTGGCGCTGGTGGGCCGGACGACTCGGCTGGCGCGGCAGGCGGAGCTGCGGCGGTCGCGGGCGGGGCCGGCTCCTGCGGCTTAGCCGCCGGTTCAGAGCTCGCAGCCGGCGCGGCAGGCTTGGGAGCTGCCTCTTCCGCCGGCTTGGACGCAGCCGGCTCGGCGGGCTTCGCGGCCGCCGGTGCTGCGGGCGTTACCGGCGGGACCGGATCGGGCCGCAGCGCCGGGGCCTCGCTACCGCGGGGTTCGACCTTGGCGCTGTCAGGCTTGGCCGCGTCGGGCTTGGTCTCCGGCTTTGGCTCCGGCTTGGTCTCCGGCTCGCTCTTCTTCTCTTCAGTGGCTGGCGCGGCGGCATCGACCTTCGGCGTCGCCTCGGTACCGGGCTTGCCGCGGCGCTTGCCCTTGCGTCCCTCGGGCGCAGCCTGTTCCTCGGGCTTCGAGCCGTCCTCGGCCGGCCGCGCCGCACGCTTCTGGCGGGCGCCCTCGGCCGCGGGCGCGGCAGCCTCGCCGTCCGGCCTGGCGGCGTCCTGGGCGCGCGGGCGACGCCCCTGATGCTCCGGATTGGTGCTCGCGTCCTTCTCCTTGGCGCCGTCCTTCTTGCCGTCCTTGGCTTGGTAGCGGGTGTCGGTGGCGCCGTTGGAGACGAGATAGGAGGCGAGAATGGCCGCCATGTCCGAGCTCGTGGTGTAGTGCTGGCGCAGGAAGCCCGGCAGCGAACCCGGCGCGACGGACTTCAGAAGCCCGCGTGGGCTCTTGTGGCAGGCATTGCAGGTCTGGGCGAAAAGCTGGGACGGGGTTTTGCCGGCCTCGAGGTTCGTCGCCTGCGCAAAGACGGCATCGGTCGCGCCGAAGCCGATCAGAAGCAGTACCGTCGCGAGGCTGAGCGCTCGGCTCGACATTCCCATCATCTCCATTGAATTTCCGAGAGGTGCAGCCGGCCTCCGGCGCGGCGGCGGGGTCACCTTTTATCCGATTGAGCCGCGAATGGAAGCAGCCTCGGCGCGCAAGGATGTGATTAAGCCCTTTTGGAATATCGGCTGTGAATACAGCGCAATAGCGCAGCCGGCCCGCCCTCCCTAGATTTGGATGCAAACGCATAGGAACCAGAGCGGGACCTGAGCGTCCGATATGAAGGCCGGGTTAGTCGCGTCTCTTGGGGTTCGCTCGAGAGGAAGGTGGCGATGGACCGATTGTTGCGTAGATTCCTGTCTCAATTCATCCGCCGCGGGTCGATGACGGTGACCGGCTCCAGTGGATCGAAATTCACCGTCGGCGACGGCACCGGCGAGCCGGTGGCGGTGCGCTTCGTCACTGCCGAGGCGGAGCGGAAGATCCTCATCAATCCCGAGCTCGGGCTTGGCGAGGCCTATATGGACGGCGAGTTCGTCGTCGAACGCGGCACCATAGCTGATGCGCTGGCGATCCTGCTCGATCAACCCGACCTATTGCCGCGCTGGGCAAGACCCTGGTGGCATCTACGCTACCTGACGCGGCACCTGAAGCAGTTCAATCCGCCCTCGCGCGCCCGCCGGAACGTCGCGCATCACTACGATCTCGACTCCCGGCTGTATTCGCTCTTCCTGGACGGCGACAAGCAATACAGCTGTGCCTACTTCGAGACGCCGGAGGCGACGCTCGACGACGCGCAGCTCGCCAAGAAGCGGCACATTGCCGCCAAGCTGCTCGTCAGGCCCGGCCAGCGTGTGCTCGACATCGGCTCCGGCTGGGGCGGGCTCGGGCTTTATCTCGCCGAGACCACCGGCGCCGATGTCACCGGCGTGACGCTGTCGACCGAGCAATTGCAGATCGCCAATGCGCGCGCGGCCGAAAAGGGCCTGTCCGGCTCGGCCAGATTTCTGCTCCAGGACTATCGCGACGCCGAAGGCCCGTTCGACCGCATCGTCTCGGTCGGCATGTTCGAGCATGTCGGCGCCGGCTTCTACGACACCTATTTCCAGCGCTGCGCCGAGCTGCTCAGCGAGAACGGCATCATGCTGCTGCATTCGATCGGCCGCTCGCAGGGCCCGGACTCGACCAACCCCTGGATCGCCAAGTACATCTTCCCCGGCGGCTACATCCCGGCCTTGTCGGAAGTGCTGCCGGCGATCGAGCGCGCCGGCCTCCTGGTCTGCGATATCGAGATCCTGCGTCTGCACTACGCGGAAACGCTGAAAGCCTGGCGGGAACGTTTCATGGCGCGGCGGGAGGAGGCTGTGCAGCTCTACGACGAGCGCTTCGCGCTGATGTGGGAATTCTATCTGGCGGCCTGCGAGATGACGTTCCGCAAGCAAGCCATGATGAATTTCCAGATCCAGCTCACGCGCCGCCAGGGCGTGGTGCCGATGACCCGCGACTACTTGCCGCGCGAAGAAGCCCGGCTGCGGGCGCGCGAAGGCGTGGCCGGGCCGAGGCTCAAATTGGCTGGCGAATAGATCCTAAAGCATGATCCGGAAAAGTGCGCAGCGGTTTTCCGAAAAGATCATGCTTAAACAACAACCTAAAGCGCGATGACGATTCATCCTAATCGCATCGCGTTTTAGTGGTTAGTGACGCAGGGTCGAAATTGGGGCGAACCGGGCCAGGGCCGTTAACGCCAGTTGCGCCCGCAGGTCCAGCAGGATTTCGGGGGCGACCGGCTGGCGACGCACGTCGGGCCGCTCAGCGTGGTCCATGGCCGCAATCAGCCCCGACAGCCAAAGCCGGCTGCCCGCCTCGCTCCGCCAAGTCTGGGACTGCCAAGTCCGGGACTGCCAAGTCTTGCGCTGCCGAGTCTTGGGCTGCCGTTCTGGCCGCATCGCTTGCCTCGTTCCCTGTTGACGGACCGCGGGAGACAATTCCCGTCCCGTCCGCCTGTTCCGGTCCTACCCCCGAAAGAATCCGGGGAGATGTGATCCACTTCACATAAGTCTGGTCGGGCCTGGCCTAGACCGTCGCCATGAGCAAAGAGACCCAAACCTCGCTTGACGTGCAGGACGACCTCCGCACCGATTACGCCCTGATCGCGACCGGCGTCGGGGCGGCTCTGGTTGCGCTGGTCTACCTCCTGCTGGTCTGAAGCTGAGCCGACAGCGCGTCGGCATGCGCCGTTCCGCGCACCTCTTGGTTACGTCTGCGCGCCAATCCATAAAGTTCATGGTTTCAGGATTTTTCCGTGGCGCGGTCGCGGCCGCTTCAGGCGGAGCCGGTTCCGCAAAAATCCGTCAAGCGCGGCGCGTGCTGCGGCTGCTAATCATCCACCACTTTCACTGAGCGGTTGATAGCGGCCAGCTTTCGCTTCCGCTTTGCACCGCGGCGGCGCTTTATCCCGGCCCCGCATCCGCCCAAGAAAATTGCTAAGCACGTCCGACCATGGCCCTGACTGATTCGAACGTTCTCAAACTCGCGCCCGATTCCGGAACTCCCGCGTATCGGAGCGCGCCGCATAATATCGAGGCGGAACAGAGCCTTCTGGGCGCGATCCTGGTCAACAACGATGCCTTCTACCGCGTCTCCGACTTCCTGGAGGCGAAGCATTTCTTCGAGCCGCTGCACCAGACCATCTTCGAGACAGCCGGCAGCCTGATCCGGATGGGCAAGATCGCGACGCCCGTCACGCTGAAGACGTTTCTGCCCGCCGACACCGATGTCGGCGGCATGACCATCGGGCAATATCTTGCGCGGCTTGCCGCCGAAGCGACCACCATCATCAACGCCCAGGATTACGGCCGCACCGTCTACGACCTGTCGCTCCGGCGCGACCTGATCGGCATCGGCGAAGACATGGTCAACGTCGCCTATGACGCGCCGGTCGACTTCCAGCCGCGGGCGCAGATCGAGGACGCCGAGCGCAAGCTTTACGAGCTCGCCGAATCCGGCCGCTATGACGGCGGCTTCCAGAAATTCTCGCAGGCGCTGACGGTCGCGGTCGATCTCGCGGCCAAGGCATTCCAGCGCGACGGCAAGCTGTCGGGCATCTCCACGGGCCTGCGCGACCTCGACACCAAGATGGGCGGCCTGCAGCACTCCGACCTCATCATCGTGGCGGGGCGTCCCGGCATGGGCAAGACGTCGCTGGCCACCAACATCGCCTACAACGTCGCCAAGGCCTATGTGCCGGAGCTTCAGGCCGACGGCACCATGAAGGCCGCCAACGGCGGCGTGATCGGCTTCTTCTCGTGCGAAATGTCGGCCGACCAGCTTGCCACGCGTATCGTGGCCGAGCGCACCGGCATCCCCTCTTCCCACATCCGCCGCGGCGGCATCACGGAAGCCGATTTCGAGAAGATCCGCCAGGTCTCGATCGAGTTGCAATCGCTGCCCTTCTACGTCGACGCCACCGGCGGCCTCTCGATCGCACAGCTGATGGCGCGCGCGCGCCGGCTGAAGCGCCAGAAGGGCCTCGACCTCCTCGTGATCGACTACATCCAGCTGCTCTCGGGTTCGGGCAAGCGAAGCGATAATCGCGTGCAGGAAATCACGGAGATCACGACCAGCCTGAAGGCGTTGGCCAAGGAGCTCAACGTCCCCGTTATCGCGCTGTCGCAGCTCTCGCGTCAGGTCGAATCGCGCGACGACAAGCGGCCGCAGCTGTCGGACCTGCGTGAATCCGGCTCGATCGAGCAGGACGCCGACGTCGTGCTGTTCGTGTTCCGCGAGGAATATTACCTCGCCATGAAGGAGCCCCGCCCCGGCACCGAGGAACACGCCAAATGGCAGGCGGACATGGAGCGCACGGTCGGCCGCGCTGAAGTCATCATCGGCAAGCAGCGTCACGGTCCGACCGGCACGGTCGAGCTGCACTTCGACGCCTCGGTCACCCGCTTCGGCGACCTCGCGCATGACGGTCAATTGCCGGACCGCAGCAGCGACTACTAGGTTCCTTGGGTTGAACCGCGCGGGTCTCTTGCGTAAAACGGCGCCATGACAATGGCGTCCGACCCGAAAACCCATCCGCAATCCGGCCTTCTCTCTGCCGAGGCCAACCAGGCTGCCGCGCTCGCCGCCTATGGCGGCGTCTTGACCGTCGATCTCGACGCCGTCATTGCCAACTGGCGCAAGCTCGAGAAGACGGCGGTGCCGGCCGAGTGCTCGGCGGTGATCAAGGCCGACGCCTATGGCTGCGGCGCCGAGCAGGTCGCGCGTGCGCTGAACAAGGCCGGCTGCAAGACCTTCTTCGTCGCCACCATCGAGGAAGCGCGCAAGGTGCGCGCGGCCGTTCCCGAGCCCACCATCTACGTGCTCGGCGGCTATTTCCAGAACACCGGCGAGCACTACGCCAGGATCAATTGCCGCCCGGTGATCGGCGATCTCAACGAGCTCGCCGAATGGGACGTGTTCTGCCGCCGCACCGGCTGGAACGGAGGGGCTGCAATCCACATCGACACCGGCATGAACCGCCTCGGCCTGACGCTGTCCGAAGCGCAGGCCATCATCCCCCGCATCAACGCCGGCGATCACGGCATCACGCTGGTGATGAGCCATCTGGTCTCGGCCGAGCAGCTCAACAGCCCGGTGAACGCCCGGCAGCTCGCCGCCTTCCGCAGCATCGCCAGCGAATTCGCCGGCGTGCCGGCCGCGCTCGCCAATTCCTCCGGCATCTTCCTGGGCGCGCCCTTCCAGTTCGACCTGGTGCGGCCGGGGGCTGCGCTCTACGGCGTCAACCCGACCCCGGAGGCCGACAATCCGATGCAGCAGGTGGTCGACCTCAAGGCGCGCATCGTGCAGACCCGCACCATCGAGCGCGGCGAGAGCGTCGGCTATGGCGGCACCTGGACCGCCCGGCGGCCGACCAAGCTCGCGATCATCGCAGTCGGCTATGCCGACGGCTATTTCCGAGCCGCCAGCTCCAATGACGGCACCCGCGGCGCCGAGGTCATCGTCGCCGGCAAGCGCTGCCCGGTCGCGGGACGCATCTCCATGGACCTCATCGCGATCGACATCACCGATCTGCCGCCGAACGCGGCGCGGCGGGGCCATATGGTGACGCTGCTCGGCGATGGCATCACCGTCGACGAGCTCGCGCATCATTTCGGCACCATCGGCTATGAGGCGCTGACCAGCCTCGGCCACCGCTATGCCCGCATCTACAAGGGCGGCAATGTCGAGGAGCCGCTGGCCAAGCCGGAGCCCGCGTCGAACGCCGGGCAGCCGCCTACCCCGCCGCCGATCGAGCAGCCCGCGGCTCCGCCGCCGCTGCCGGGCTAGGCGACGCTTTCGTGCCCCGGACGCAGTGCAGCGCTCCTTCAGCGATGCGCTGCAGAGCCGGGGCCCATCTCTCCACAGTGTACCGTATCGCCTTCAGGGTCCAGGCTCGCGCTCCGCGCGTCCGGGACACGAGGATTATTTCTTCTTTCTGCTGTCCAGCGCCTCTTTGCAGGTCGCGCTGAGCTGATCGCGCTTGGCGTTGAGACAGGCGACGATGCCGCTGCCCGGCGCGATGCCGGCGCAGAATTTGTCGTAGTCCGCCTTGCACGCGCCGCGCGTTTCGGCTGACTGTGCCGCGGCCCCGGAGAACGCGACGACGAAGGCGATGGCGGCAAAGCTCAACTTGGACATTGTGTCTCCGGGTACGGAAGGCAGGAGCCGGTAGCTCTACATGAAGATCGCGACATTCAACATCAACAACGTCAACCGCCGCCTGCCCAACCTGTTGGCATGGCTGCGCGCGGCAAAGCCCGATGTCGTCGCGCTTCAGGAATTGAAGGCAAGTGATGGCGAATTTCCGGCGGCCGCGATCGAAAAAGCCGGTTACGGCGCGGTGTGGCGCGGACAAAAGACCTGGAACGGGGTCGCCATCCTCGCCCGCAAGGCCGCGCCCATCCTGACCCGCGACCGCCTGCCCGGAAGACCAGGCGATGACGAAGCCCGCTACATCGAGGCCGCCGTGCGCGGCATCATCGTCACCAGCATCTATCTGCCCAACGGCAATCCGCAGCCGGGACCGAAATTCGACTATAAGCTCGACTGGTTCGCGCGCCTCAAGCGTCACGCCAACACATTCATCAAGCAGGATCTGCCCGTCGTGCTCGCCGGCGACTACAACGTCGCGCCAACCGAGATCGACATCTATCCGACGCGCTCATGGGACAAGGATGCGCTGGTCCAGCCCAAGAGCCGCGCGGCCTATGCCTCGCTGGTGTCGCAGGGCTGGTGCGATGCGATCCGCGAATTACATCCGGACCGACGCATCTACACGTTCTGGGACTACAAGCGGAACCGCTGGCCGCGCGATGCGGGCCTGCGGCTCGATCATCTCCTGCTCAGCCCTACCCTCGCCCCGCGGTTGGCGAAGGCTGGTGTCGACAAGAATATCCGCGGCGAGGAAGGTGCCAGCGACCACGCGCCGGCATGGGTGGTGCTGCGGTGACATTCACCACAGCTTCTTGCCGTCGATCACGTTCACCGGCACGGCCTCCAGATCGAAATCGTCGAACAGGCGCGCATTCACGGCGACCTTGGGATTGTCGAAATCGGGCTTGCCGCTCGACCAGTCCGGCGACTCCGAATAGGTGCCGCAGCCGCAATTCGCGCAGAAATGGTGTTTGACCGTGCGGCTGCCCCAGAGATAGGTCGCGACATTGTCCGGCGGTGACAGCAGGCGAAATTGCGCCGGGGTGTAATAGGCCCACAACGCGCCGCGCTTGGCGCAGAGCGAACACGTGCAGCGCGTGACGTTCGCGGGCGCCTCCGTCACCTCGAACACCGTCTCACCGCAATGACAGCTTGCCTCGATCGGCATGACCCGCTCCCGTTTGTCAGGAGGTGGTCGTAGCCGGCTCCTGCTGCCAACATGCTGTCAGCAGCGAGACGCCTGAACAAGAAAGACGAAAACAACCCCATGCACAGTAGCCGGCCCCAGTTGATTCAATAACTTATGCCCGCCCGAGTCGGACCATCGCCCGGCGGGAGCGCTTGTTCGTCCGCCGGCCCGCCCCGCCATAGGCATTCGCCTGCGACCAATTCCGGCATCGGCAGCCGGTTGTGCCGGGGAACCACGCTGCTCGACGGATCCGCCAGGAGACCGGGATCAAGCGCCACCGCTCGGACGCGACGATGCTTCTGGTCTACAACGCTCATTACGACGTCGTGAACTTCGCCTTGCCGCCCGTCGCCGACGGAAGCCGCCGGCTGGGGCTGATCGACACCAATCGGAGCGCTCTCCCTTGGCCTTTCTCTTCGTCCTCACCGTCGGGCTCGTCGCTGGCACCATCTCAGGCATCGTCGGCACCGGCTCGTCGATCATGCTGATGCCGGTGCTGGTCTATGCCTATGGGCCGAAGGAGGCGGTGCCGATCATGGCGGTGGCGTCCGTGATGGCAAACTTCTCGCGCATCCTGGCCTGGTGGCGCGAGGTCGATTGGCGGGCTTGCGCGGCCTATTCGGTCACGGGCGTTCCGGCCGCCGTGCTCGGCGCGCGAACCTTGCTGGCGCTGCCCGCGCATGCCGTGGACCTTGCCATCGGCGTCTTCCTGATCGCGATGGTGCCGGTCCGGCACTTCCTGGCGCGGCACGATTTGAAGGCCAATCTCTGGCATCTGGCGATCGGCGGCGCGGTCATCGGCTATCTCACCGGCATCGTGGTCTCGACCGGCCCGCTCAGCGTGCCGCTGTTCCTGTTCTACGGCCTGTCCAAAGGCGCCTTCCTCGCCACCGAAGCCGCCTCCTCGCTCGGTCTCTATTTCGCGAAGTCGGTGACCTTCGAACGTTTCGGCGCGCTGACCGGCGAGGTCTTCATGAAGGGCCTGATCGCGGGCGCCTCGCTGATGTCCGGCGCCTTCATCGCCAAGCGCTTCGTGCTGCACCTGAAGCCGGACATGTTCCGCCTGCTGATGGATGCGATCATGATCGCGGCCGGGCTCTCCATGCTGTGGAACGCGACGCAGACGTAGCGACCCGCGCTCAGGCGAATTCGGGCGCGATCGACGGGCTGTCGGCGAGGACGCGGCTCTCGGCCGCCGGCTGCGTCTTTAGCCATCGCAGCACGGCGTCGAGCGGTTGCGGCCGCTGATAGAGATAGCCCTGCCCGAACCTCACCCCCATCTCGCGCATGGCCTCAGCCTGTTCGGCGCGCTCGATGCCCTCGGCGACCAGCGTGAGTCCCAGGGTGCCGGCGAGCGATGCGATCACGCCGACGATGGCCTTGTCTTCGGCGCTATCGGGAATCTCGCTGATGAAGGCCTTGTCGATCTTGACCTTGTCGAGTGGGAAGCGCCTGAGATGCGCAAGCGAGCTGTAGCCGGTGCCGAAATCGTCGAGCGCGATCGTGGCACCCAAGCGGCGCAGCCGATGCAGCGTCTCGGCGGCGCTGGCGATGTTGTTGATCAGCGAGCCCTCGGTGATCTCGAGCTCCAGCAGCGAGGCGGCAACATCGAAGCGTGCGCAGGTCGCGCGCAGCGCGGCGGCGAGCGAATGGTCGGCTAGCTCTGACGGCGGCAGATTGATCGCGATCCGGATCTGCGGCCGGCCGGCGGCGGCCAGGCGTTGCAACGCCCAGCAGGCGTCGGTCAACACGTAGCGGGTCAGCCGCCCATTATTGCCGCTGCGCTCGATCAGCGGCAGGAATTCGGCCGGACCGATCACGCCATGGTCGGGATGACGCCAGCGGATCAGGGCTTCCAGGCCGACGACCTCGTGGCTTTCGAGGTCGACCTGGCTCTGGTACCAGACCTCGAACTGCCCCTCGTCAAAGCCGGCGGGAATGGCGAGCTCGAGATCCCTGCGGCGGCGGTAGTCGCGCTGAAGCGCTTCATCCAGCACGGCGACCGTGCCCGGCGCCTTGCTCTTGGCATGATAGAGCGCGATGTCGGCCAGCGTCGGCAGATGCGACAGCTCCGGATCGTCGGCGCGGCGCACGGCAAGGCCGATGCTGGCGCGCGGCACCACCTGCTTGTCGTGGAGCCGGATCGGCTCGGAAATGGCGGCCAGCACCTGCTGTGCGAAGGCGTGCGCCGATGCCTCGTTGCTCACCTCGGGGCGGATGACGACGAATTCGTCGCCGCCGAGGCGGGCAACCCAATCCTCCGCTTCGACCGCGCTCCGAAGACGCTGGGAAATCTGAACCAGGAGCTCGTCACCGGCCTCGTGGCCGAAGGTGTCGTTGATGCCCTTGAAGTCGTCGAGATCGATGAAGCAGAACGCGACCAGCGCGTCCGCTCTGCCGCAATGGCGGCTCGCGACAGCCAGGCGCTCGGTCAGGGAGCGCCGGTTGGGCAGCCCGGTGAGCGGATCGTGCGCAGCCATGTGTCCAAGCCGGTCGAGCGCGCCTGACGTGGTATGCTGCATGGCGTTGAAGGCGCGCGCGAGCTGGCCGAATTCGTTCGAGCATGTCACGTCCGCCGGATAGGCCCGGCCATCCTGCTTGCTGCGCTGGATCGCCGACATCATGGCGGCCAGCGGCCTGCCGATGAAGATGTTGGCGGAGATCCGCATGGCGATCAGCGTCGCAAAGGTCGCGAGCAAGCCGACGACCAGCAGCAGCACCAAGCGGCTGCCTGCGTCCGCGTAGAGCGCCGCGTTGGAATAGGCGATCGCGATGCGACCGGCCTCAACGGCCATGTTGCCGTTGCTGTAGTGGATCGGACGCGAGACCTCCGCGACCGCCCGGCCTTCGGGGCGCGCCGCCACGCGGGCAATCGCCGCGCCCGTATCGTCATAGACGGCCGCCGCCGCGATGGTCTCGTCGTGCATGATCTCGTTGAGCACGCCAGTGACCTGATCGTAGCGCATCTTCCAGAGCGGCTCGGCGATCAGCTCGGCCCGGCTCTCGGCGACGCGGGCCATGCGGGCGTCGAGCTGCCTGATCTGCGACCAGAAGCTCGAAGCCTCGACGCCGGCGGAAGCGAGCAATTGCACCAGCAGCAGAACGGGCACAGTGGCCCAGATCATGGCGCGAACGACCGACCGCAAGCGCGGCGGCGCGGCCTGGTCGTTGTGGTCGGGACCGGTCATCGCCTCATCGTTGCGCATCAGTCGGCGGCGCCTTCGGGAAGCGGCAGGGACGAAATCAGCGCATCGAGGGAGAAGTCGTAATGACCGCAGCGTCCCGCCTTCGCCCGGAACCGCGCGAAGTCGATCCGGTCGAACGCACGCGTCTTGATGAGGTCACCGACCGAGCCGAGATTCTGCCGGGTGATCGCGGAGGTCTTGACCTCGACCCGGGGCGAGACCGCCGCGAAATCGCAGCCATCGGCATAATCGCGCAGCAGGACGATCGACCAGCCACCGAGCAGGAAATGCCCGCCGTCGGTCAGCAGCAGGCGGCCTGCCCTGATCTCGCGCAGCGCATCCTCCGACCAGTTGAGGCCGACCAGCTGGATGTCGCGGCCGGGCACGAGGCCGGCGGCGACCACCGCGCGCAGCGCGCCGAGCGCCATCGGATCGTTTCCGGCCCAGATGCCGGCGGGGCGGATCTCCTTGCGCGACGCCCAGCCCAGATAGTTCGTGGTGACGCGCTCGGCCTCCGACTGCGTCCAGTTGGCGAACAGCAGCCGGTCCACCACGACGTCAGGGGCGGCATCCACCGCCAGCTTGAGACCGGCGTTGCGCGCGATCGAGGCGGGCGTGATCTCGTCGCCGCCGATGCCGAGAATATGGATCCTGCCGTCCGGGCTCTGCCATTTCTCGGCACGCGCTGCCGCGATCAGGGCGTTGGCCATCCGCGCGCCCGCGGTCTGAAGATCGGTCGTGATGTCGCCGAGCCAGGTCTTGAGCTTCTGCCGCGGCGGTCCAAGGCGCGCCGCATCCTCGCCGATCAGCGTGTTCGAGAGCAGCAGCGTCTTGACGCCCGCAGCCTCGGCCGCCTCCATGATCGGAACGGCGGCGGATTCCTCGTTCGACAGGATGAGGAAATCGGGCTTGTCCTGACGTGCCAGCACGCCGAGGCCGAGCTCCTGCATGGTGCGATAATTGCGTTCGCTGGTCAGCACCTCGACCTGCGCGTCGAGCTTACGACCGGCGGCCTGCATGCTCTGCGCCACCATGTCCCAGAAGACCTCGCCGGTCTTGCCGGGATTGACGAAGACGATCTCGAGGGGTTTGGCAAAGCTGGGGCCGGCGGACGCGAAAACGCCGCAGGCCATGCCCACAGCGAGCAATATTCGCAGGAATCTCATCATGTCTCGTCGCCGCCCCCCGATGGTTCCGAGCGTGGACCCGCGTCCGCTAACACTTCGCAAAATCCACCCGGCCACGGCGGTACAGGGCTAATGAAAGGTATATCTGGCGTACGAGCTCTCATCGAAGCGCGGCGATTGCCCCGCCATTCCGTGCTATCAGCAAGCCGAAACCTCGACTCACCCGTCCCATGGCCAAGAACACGCTCTCCTTCGTCTGCCAGAACTGCGGCGCGGCCTATAACCGCTGGCAGGGCAAGTGCGAGTCCTGCGGCGAATGGAATACGCTCGCCGAGGAGGACACCAGCGGCAGCGTGCCGGTCTCGATCCGCTCCAGGCGCAAGGGCCGGACGTTCGCGCTGGAGAGCCTTTCCGGCAAGAGCCCGGACGCGCCGCGCCTGTCCTCAGGGATGACCGAGCTCGACCGCGTCACCGGCGGCGGCTTCGTCCGCGGCTCGGTGCTGCTGGTCGGCGGCGATCCCGGCATCGGCAAATCGACGCTGCTGACGCAGGCGACCAGCCTGCTGGCACGCGCCGGCCATCGCGTCGTCTACATCTCCGGCGAAGAGGCGGTCGCGCAGGTGCGCCTGCGCGCCGAACGGCTCGGGCTGTCGGACGCTCCGGTGCAGCTCGCCGCCGAGACCTCGGTCGAGGACATCGTCTCGACGCTGTCGGAGGGCGCGGTGCCCCGGCTGATCGTGATCGACTCGATCCAGACCATGTGGACCGACACGGTGGAATCGGCGCCCGGCACCGTGACCCAGGTGCGGGCCTCGGCGCAGGCGCTGATCCGTTTTGCCAAGAAAACGGGCGCCGCCATCATCCTGGTCGGCCATGTCACCAAGGACGGCCAGATCGCCGGTCCCCGCGTGGTCGAGCACATGGTCGATGCCGTAATGTCATTCGAGGGCGAAGGCTCGCAGCAATTCCGCATCCTGCGCGCCGTGAAGAACCGCTTCGGCCCGACCGACGAGATCGGGGTGTTCGAGATGACGGGCCTCGGCCTGCGCGAGGTCACCAACCCCTCGGAGCTGTTCCTGTCCGAGCGCGATCTCGGCACGCCCGGCACCGCAGTCTTCGCGGGTATTGAGGGCACGCGGCCCGTTCTGGTCGAATTACAAGCGCTGGTGGCGCCGACCTCGCTCGGCACGCCGCGGCGCGCGGTGGTCGGCTGGGATCCGAGCCGGCTCTCGATGGTGCTGGCGGTGCTGGAGGCGCATTGCGGGGTCAAGCTGTCTGGCCACGACGTCTATCTGAACGTCGCCGGCGGCCTGCGCATCCACGAGCCCGCGGCCGACCTCGCCGCCGCCGCGGCGCTGGTGTCGTCCCTGGTTAATGCGCAATTGCCCGCCGATGCCGTTTATTTCGGCGAGATCTCGCTGTCCGGCGTGGTGCGTCCCGTGGCGCAGACCCCGGCCCGGCTGAAGGAGGCGGCAAAACTCGGCTTCCAGCGCGCCGTGCTGCCCGAATCGGCACGCGGCGAGAGCGGCGGCGATGCCGGATTGTCGCTGAACGCGGTCAACAGCCTGACGACATTGGTGGCCGAGATCGCCGCCCGCGGCTCTCGCCGGGGCGAATCGAACGCGCCGGCCGAGAAAAATGCCACACCGGCAAGATTCCGCCGTGGAGAGGGTTAGGTGGAGGTGACGCCGGAGGCGCCCGCCGCTATACAGCCGTCACAAAAGCAGCATGGGATTGCGTGGTTGCGGCCTTGCCGGGAACGCCGTCTGCCCCTCTTTTAAGGCAGCGGCCAAACACCGATTCGCTAGAGCACCTTTGAAGTACGAGCGGACCAGACCAGCCGATGCCAGTTACCATCCTCGACCTGATCCTGCTCGGTGTGATGCTGATCTCGGGCCTGCTCGCCATGGTCCGCGGCTTCATGCGCGAAATCCTGTCGATCGCGGCCTGGGGCGCGGCGGCGATCGTGACGCTCTACTCGTTCTCGAAGCTGCTGCCGACCGCCAAGACCTATTTCAACAACGACACGGTGGCGAGCGTCGTCGTGGTCGCGGGCGTATTCGTCGGCACCCTGGTCGTGGTCTCCGTGATCACGGTCCGGATCTCCGACATGATCCTGGATTCGCGCATCGGCGCGCTGGACCGCACCCTCGGCTTCCTGTTCGGCCTGGCTCGCGGACTTTTGATCGTCGTGGTCGCGTTCCTGTTCTTCACCTGGCTGGTGCCGGACAAGCAGCGCCCGGACTGGGTCACTGGGGCGAAATCCCGCGTGGTGCTGCAGGGAACCGGGGATTGGCTGATGGCCCTCTTGCCCGACGACCCCGAGAACACCATCTTGAAGAGATTCAAGAAAAACAAACCAGATGATGATCAAGCTGATGCCGAGCAGCCGCCTTCGGGCAGTGGCGACGGATACAGTAAACCTGCTCGTGACAGTTTGAAGAAACTGATCGAGAAACCTGCGGCGCGTTGATTGCCCTTAAAGAGAGGCGCGGACGAGATGCGACACCCTGACCAGGACGCCCAATTCGATCTCGATCCACACGCCGGCCCCGGTCCGGCCGCGCTAGAGGTTCAGGACGATCTGGAGGGAGATACGCTGCGCGAGGAATGCGGCGTCTTCGGCATCTACGGCCACCCCGACGCCGCCGCCATCACCGCGCTCGGCCTGCATGCGCTTCAACACCGCGGTCAGGAGGCCGCCGGCATCGTCTCCTACGACGGCAGCCGGTTTCACAGTGAACGCCGGCTCGGCCTCGTCGGCGACACCTTCTCCCGCCGCGAGGTGATCGACCGCCTACCCGGCAACATGGCGGTCGGCCATGTCCGCTATTCCACCACCGGCGCCACCATCCTGCGCAACGTGCAGCCGCTGTTCGCCGAGCTCAATGCCGGCGGCCTTGCGGTCGCCCACAACGGCAACCTCACCAACGGCCTGACGCTGCGCCGAGAGCTCGTCCGAAGCGGCGCCATGATGCAGTCGACCACCGACACCGAGGTGATCCTGCACCTGGTCGCGCGCTCCAGGCGCAGCCGCTTCATCGAGCGCTATATCGACGCGCTACGCGAGATCGAGGGCGCCTATGCGCTGGTCTCGCTCACCAACAAGAAGCTGGTCGGCGCGCGCGATCCGCGCGGCATCCGCCCGCTGGTGCTCGGCGAGCTCGACGGCTGCCCGATCCTGACCTCGGAGACCTGCGCACTCGACATCATCGGCGCGCGCTTCATTCGCGACATCGAGCCGGGTGAGGTCATCGTGTTCGACGAGAACGGCCAGGACATCCACAAGCCGTTCCCGCCGATGGCGCCGCGTCCCTGCATCTTCGAATACATCTACTTCTCCCGTCCGGATTCGATCGTGCACGGCCGCTCGGTCTACGAGGTCCGCAAGGCCTTCGGTGCCCAGCTCGCGCGCGAGAGCCACGTGCCGATCGACGTCGTCGTGCCGGTGCCGGATTCCGGCGTGCCCGCCGCGGTCGGCTACAGCCAGCATTCCGGCGTGCCGTTCGAGCTCGGCATCATCCGCAACCATTATGTCGGCCGCACCTTCATCCAGCCGACCCAGGCGATCCGCGAATCCGGCGTGCGCATGAAGCATTCGGCCAACCGCGCCGCGATCGAGGGCAAGCGCATCATCCTGATCGACGACTCGCTGGTGCGCGGTACCACCTCGAAGAAGATCGTGCGCATGATGCGCGATGCCGGCGCCAAGGAAGTGCACTTCCGCCTCGCCTCGCCCCCGATCCTGTATCCCGATTATTACGGCATCGACCTGCCCGACCGCGGCGGTCTTCTGGCGGCGACGCATTCGCTGGAGGAGATGCGCGAGATCATCGGCGCCGACTCGCTCGCCTTCCTTTCGATCGACGGCATGTACCGCGCCATGGGCGAGCCCGGCCGCGACCCCGCCAATCCGAAATTCTCGGATCATTGTTTTACCGGCGCCTATCCGACCCACCTCACCGACCAGACCCAGACCGAGCAGCAGCCGCGGCAGCTGTCGCTGCTGGCCGAGGCGAGCTGACGAAGGGGCGTCCCCGGGAGCTCGTCAGAGGCTGCCTTTTTCGTCATGGCCGGGCTTGTCCCGGCCATCCACGTCTGTAATACCCGCCGCAAAGAACGTGGATGGCCGGGACAAGCCCGGGCATGACGGAAGTATTCGACGATGACACAGCCCCTCGCCAACCGCATCGCTCTCGTCACCGGCGCCTCGCGCGGCATCGGCTATGCCACGGCCCTCGCTCTGGCGAAGGCCGGCGCGCATATTGTCGCCACCGCGCGCACGCAAGGCGGGCTGGAAGAACTCGACGACGAGATCCGCAAACTCGGCGGCAGCGCCACCCTGGTGCCGCTCAACCTCACCGATTCCGACGGCATCGCGCGCCTCGGCGCAGGCCTGCACGAGCGCTACGGCAAGCTCGACATCCTCGTCGGCAATGCCGGCGTGCTCGGCCCCTCCTCGCCGATCGGCCATATCGAGCTGAAGACCTTCAACGACGTGATGGCCGTCAACGTCTCCGCCAATTTCCAGCTGATCCGCTGCATGGAGCCGCTGCTGAGGCAGTCCGATGCCGGCCGCGCCGTGTTCATCACCTCGGGCGCCGCCAACAAGGCAACCGCCTATGTCAGCCCCTATGCCGCCTCGAAAGCCGCGCTGGAAACATTGGCGCGCGCCTGGGCGCAGGAGACCGCGAACACCAAGCTGCGCGTCAACCTGTTCAATCCCGGCCCGGTCCGCACCCGCATGCGCGCCACGCTGATGCCGGGCGAGGATCCGGCGACGCTCGACGCGCCAGAGCAAGTCGCCGAATTGATCGTGCCGATGTGCGCGCCCGACTGGACCGAGACCGGCAGGTTCTACGACTACAAGACCCGCACGCTGATGAGCTTCCGCGCGCCGGCCTGATTGACTCGAATGCCTCCCCGCGATTGACTGCCCGCGCTCAGGCGGCAGCAAGCCGCCAAGCCAACAACAAGGGAGGTCGCCATGGCATCATGGCATGATCGCGCAGGCTTTGCGCGCGCGCTCGCAAATGTCTCTCACGCCATCTCCATCCTGATCGCCGCCATCGCCTTGATGGTTCCGGGCACGGCGCGAGCCGGCGACGTCCCGACCTTCGCAGTCGATGCGTCCTGGCCGAAGCAGCTGCCCAACAACTGGATCCTCGGCCAGGTCGGCGGTATCACCGTCGATGGGCAGGGCCATATCTGGGTGATCCACCGCCCGCGCTCGCTCACCGACGACGAGAAGGGCGCAAGCCTCAATCCACCGCGTTCGAAATGCTGCGTGTCGGCGCCGCCCGTGCTCGAATTTGACGCCGACGGCAATCTGCTGCGGTCCTGGGGCGGCCCGGGCCAGGGCTACGAATGGGTCGGCCGCGAGCACGGCATCGAGGTCGACGAGCGCGGCTTCGTCTGGGTCGGCGGCAATGCCGACAACGACAACGCGATCCTGAAATTCACGCTCGACGGCAAGTTCGTCGCCCAGATCGGCAAGTTCGCGCCAAGCCTTGGCAGCAACGACACGACCCAGCTCGGCAAGCCCGCCGAAACCGCGCTCGACAAGGAAGCGAACGAGATCTACGTCGCCGACGGCTATGGCAACCGCCGCGTCATCGTGTTCGACGCGACCAGCCTCGCCTACAAGCGGCATTGGGGCGCCTATGGCAACAAGCCCGACGATGCCAAGCAAGGTCCCTACGACCCCAAGGCTCCGGTTGCTCAGCAGTTCGGCAATCCGGTCCATTGCGTGAAGCTCGCCAATGACGGCCTCGTCTATGTCTGCGATCGCATCAACAACCGCATCCAGGTGTTCAAAAAGGACGGCAGCTTCGTGAAGGAGTTCTTCTTCGAGAAGAACACGCTCGGCAACGGCGCGGTGTGGGACATCGCGCTCTGGCCCGATCCGAAGCAGACCTATCTGCTCAGCGCCGACGGCGAGAACAACGAGATCAGGGTGATCAAGCGCGAGGACGGCAGCGTGGTCGGCAGCTTCGGGCATAGCGGCCGCAACGCCGGTCAATTCCACTGGGTGCACGCCATGGCGATCGACGCCAAGGGTAACGTCTATACCGCCGAGGTCGATACCGGAAAGCGCATCCAGAAATTCAGGCTGACATCGGACGCGCTGAAATAGCGTCTTGACGCATTTTGCCCAAAAGTTAACCGAGAGATGACGCTACGACGCAGCATCGTCCGGCTTTAGGCGCATTGCCGCCGGCGCTCGGACAGGCTAGAGCCATCGGAAGGACCAAGACTCCTCAAAAGAGCCGTCCGCATATTTGACAATGGAGGAAACCTTTTATGACGACAACGTTCGCCCGCCGCTCCGCGGCCCTTCTGGCCTGTGCCGCCTTCGGTTTTGCAACATCCGCTTTCGCGCAGGACAAGACCGTCAAGATCGGCGTGCTCAACGACATGTCGAGCCTCTATGCCGACATCGGCGGCCCGAACTCGGTCGCGGCGGTGAAGATGGCGGTCGAGGATTCCGGCCTGAAGGCCAAGGGCTGGACCGTTGAGGTCCTCTCCGGCGATCACCAGAACAAGCCCGACATCGGCGTCAACATCGCCCGGCAGTGGATCGATGCCGACAAGGTCGATGCCATCGCCGACACGCCGAGCTCGGGCGTTGCGCTCGCGGTGAGCAACCTCGTCAAGGAAAAGAACGCGGTGCTGCTCAACTCGGGTGCGGCCACCGCCGATCTCACCGGCAAGGCCTGCACGCCCAACACCGTCTCGTTCACCTACGACACCTACATGCTCGCCAACGGCACCGGCAAGGCGCTGACCAAGGCGGGCGGCGACAGCTGGTTCTTCCTCACCGCCGATTATGCCTTCGGCCATGCGCTGGAGCGCGACACCGGCGCGGTCGTCACGGCCACCGGCGGCAAGGTGCTCGGCGGCGTCAAGCACCCGCTGAACACGGCGGACTTCTCCTCGTTCCTGCTTCAGGCGCAGTCCTCCAAGGCCAAGATCATCGGCCTCGCCAATGCGGGCGGCGACACCACCAACGCGATCAAGCAGGCCGCCGAGTTCGGCATCGTCCAGGGCGGTCAGAAGCTCGCCGCGCTGCTGCTGTTCATCAACGACGTGCACTCGCTCGGCCTGAAGACCGCGCAGGGCCTGACCTTCACCGAATCCTTCTATTGGGACCTCAACGACCAGACCCGCGAATGGTCGAAGCGCTTCCAGAAGGTCTCGCCCAAGGGCTCGATGCCCTCGATGACGGTCGCAGGCCTCTACGCCGAGATCCTGCATTATTTGAAGGCGATGGAAGCGCTCGGCAGCAATCCGCATGACGGCGCCAAGGTCGTCGCCAAGATGAAGGAGCTGCCGACTGACGATCCGCTGTTCGGCAAGGGCCCGCTGCGCCAGGACGGACGCCGCCTCATCCCGGCCTATCTGTTCGAGGTGAAGAAGCCCGAGGAGTCGAAGGGACCGTGGGACTATTACAAGCTGGTTGCCACCATCGCGCCCGAGGACGCGGCCAAGCCGCTCAAGGACAGCGATTGTCCGCTGGTGAAGAAGTAGACCAGCCAACGCTTTCGTAGGGTGGGCAAAGGCGCCCAAGCGCCGTGCCCACCTTCCGTCCGCGAATTGACGAAGCAGCGGTGGGCACGCTTCGCTTTGCCCACCCTACGAGACCGTCTTTGTGGACGCCAGCGTCCGCACGGCGATCGCCACGCACAGCACCATCAGCACCGCCGCAAGCAGGAACGGCGCGCCGGGCAGATGCAGCGGCGCGCTGGTGCCGATGAAATAGGAAAAGGTCAGCGTGAACAGGAACGGGCCGACGAGCTGCGAGACGCTCTGCACGCTCGCGGTCGCGCCCTGAAGCTGGCCCTGCTGATCGGGCGTCACCAGCCGCGTCATCAGGGATTGCGAGGCGGCACCCGAGATGCCCCACAGCGCCAGAATGGGAATACCAAGCCAGGACAGCGGCCCGGTCGGCGCCGCGCCCAGGACCAAGAAGCCGAGCGCGCCACAGCACAGGCCGAGCAGCAGCGCGTTCCGCTCGCCCAGCACACGCACGATCGGGCCGATCGCGAGCCCCTGCACCACCATGGCGCAGATGCCGACCATCGCCAGCGTCAATCCCACGGTCTTGGAATCCCAGCCGTAGCGATAGGTCGCGTAGAGCACGAAGGTCGAGGGCAGCACGACATGCGCGACCTGCGCGATGAAATTCACGACCGACAAGGCGGCCAACACCGCGTTGGATCGCAACAGATGCAGTGCCCCGACCGGACTGGCACTCCTCCAGCGGAACGGCGCGCGCTTGTCGGGCGCCAGCGATTCCGGCAGGACGAACAGCCCATAGAGCGCATTGGCGAAGCTCAGGGCCGCCGAGGCCCAGAACGGCAGGCGCGGATCGATGTCGCCGAGCAGGCCGCCCAGCGCCGGCCCCAAGATGAAGCCGGCCCCGAAGGCCGCGCCGATCCTGCCGAAGACCGCCGCGCGCCGCTCCGGCGGCGTGATGTCGGCGATATAGGCGAAGGCCGTCGAGATACTGGCCGAAGTAATGCCTGAAATCACGCGGCCCACGAACAGCCAGGCCAGCGACGGCGCCAGCGCCATCAGCACGTAGTCGGCGGCCAAGCCGAAATTCGACAGCAGCACCACCGGCCGCCGCCCGAAACGATCCGACAGCGCGCCGAGCAGCGGCGAGAACACGAATTGCATCAAGGCCCAGGCGGTGCCGAACAGGCCGAAGATGCGGGCCGCGTGCGCGGTGTCGTTGTCGACGAAGCTCTCGATCAGCTTCGGCAGGATCGGCATGATCACGCCGAGCGCGAGCATGTCGAGCAGGATGGTGACGAAGATGAAAGCGACCGCGCCGCCCCTCGCCGGCACAGCGCCTTGCGCCGTCGCCTCTCCGGCACCGCCGCTCACGACGGGCGCTTGCGCTTGTGCGCGAACGGATTGGCCTTCTCGCGCAGGGTGATGCGCACCGGCGTGCCCGGCAGATCGAAGGTCTCGCGCATGGAATTGGTGAGGTAGCGCAAATAGGATTGCGGCACCGCGTCGGCGCGCGAGCAGAACAGCACGAAGCTCGGCGGGCGCGCCTTGTTCTGCGTGATGTAGTTCAGCTTCAGCCTGCGGCCCGACACCGCCGGCGGCGGATTGGCCTGGACCGCCTGCTCGAACCAGCGATTGAGCGCCGAGGTCGGCACCCGCCTGTTCCAGACCGCATAGGCGTCCTGAATGGCCTGCATCAAGCGGTCGATGCCTTCTCCCATCAGGCCCGACACGGCGACGATCGGGACGCCCTTGACCTGCGGCAGCAAGTGATCGGCATCACGGCGCAGACCCGAGATCGCGCCGCCGCCCTTGGTCTCCATCAGGTCCCATTTGTTGGCGGCGAGCACGATGGCGCGGCCCTCGCGCTCGATCAGATCGGCGATGCGCAGATCTTGCTCCTCGAAGCGGTTTTGCGTATCCATCATCAGCACGACGACTTCGGCGAAGCGCACCGCGCGCAGTGCGTCGGCGACCGAGAGCTTTTCCAGCTTCTCCTCGATGCGCGAACGCCGGCGCAGGCCGGCGGTGTCGAATACGCGGAAATCGCGGCCCTTCCAGTTGATCTCGACCGCGATGGAATCGCGCGTGGTGCCGGCCTCCGGGCTCGTCAGCAGCCGCTCCTCGCCGAGCAGATGGTTGATCAGCGTCGACTTGCCGGCATTGGGCCGGCCGACGATGGCGACCCGGATCGGGCGGGTCGCGGCCTCTTCCTCGGAGAGCGGCGCGTCATCCTCGATCTCGTCTTCGTCCACGGGCTCCGGCATCAGCTTGGCGAGCGCACCGTAGAGCTCGCCCATGCCCTCGCCGTGTTCGGCCGAGATCTGGATGGGATCGCCAAGGCCGAGCGCGAAGGCTTCCATGGCGCCGGCATCGCCGTGCTTGCCCTCGCTCTTGTTGGCGATCAGCAGCACCGGCTTGTTGGCCTTGCGGGCGAAATCGGCGAAGGCGCGATCGGTGGGCGTGAGGCCGATGCGGGCATCGACAACGAAGAACAGCGCGTCGGCTTGCGCGATCGCCGCCTCGGTCTGCTCCTGCATGCGCGCGGTCAGCGAGCCCTTGGCGCCCTCGTCGAGGCCGGCGGTGTCGATAATGGTGAAGTGGAGATCGCCAAGCCTGGCCTCGCCCTCGCGGCGGTCGCGGGTGACGCCCGGCAGATCATCGACGAGCGCGAGCTTCTGTCCCACCAGGCGGTTGAACAGCGTCGATTTGCCGACATTGGGCCGGCCGATGATGGCGATCGTGAAGGACATCGGTCATTCGTGCGCTGCCGGGGCTGCGCGTGTCAATGAAATGAATGATCAGCGCGAGAAGCTGCCGCTCGGCAGCGGCGCCGGGAAACCGCCCTGCGATTGCTGCTGCGTGGTCTGGGTCGGTTGCGCCTGCTGGACCGGCTGATCCGGCGGCGGCGCGGTGGTGCGCTTGCGGACGATCTTGTGCTTGGGCGGCGGAGCGGCCGTGGGCGGCGCCGCCTCCGGCTGAGCCTCGCCGTCGACCTCGCCGGCAGGCGCTTCAGCCGGCGCAACCGCTGCGGCTGCCGGTTGCCTGGTGCGCTTCGCCTTGGCGCCCTTCGCCGACTTGGCCGACTCGGGCGGCGGCTCCGCAGGCAAAGCCGCCACGGCGGGCGCGTTCGGATCGGGCTGCTGCTGCGCGCCCTTGTACAAATCCTTCGGCACGCCTTGCTCGAGGCCGGGCACACCTTCCGGGAAGACCGGCTTGCGGTCGCCGGGCAGCTTCTTCTTGGTGTCGAGGAAGTCGAGCAAGTCGCTTGGATCGAAGCTGGAGCAGCCGCCCAGGACGCCGGTGAAGGCGATCAGGACGGCGGCTGCGATCAAGCGTGGCGTACGGCGCATCTTGTGTCTCGTTTACGTCAGAGGGCCCGTCAGTTGTCAGCTCTTGGTCAGCTTTTGGCGACGGGCGGCAACAGGGCCTGGAGCGCCTCGGCGCGCGAGCGCAGACCGGGCGGGGTTTCACCGTCCTCGGCAATCGCGTCGAGCCATTTGCGGGCCGCGGTCATGTCGTTGTTGCGCCAAGCCGACAGCGCCAGCATCTCGCGGGCACTGTGGCGGAAGGTCGCCTTGGGCGCGGCGGAGGGCTCCAGCCGCTGCAGCATGTCGGCATAGCTGGCGCTGTCGAGCACGAGGCCGGCGGCGCGGATCTTCGCCAGATCCTGCCACTCACCGCCGACGCTGCGATCGGCAGCAAGATCATCATACATCTTCGCGGCGGCCTTAGGATCGCGCGCGGCAGCCTCGGCGGCGGCGCGCAGCCGTGCCAGGGTGCGATAGCCCGACGGCGCCTTGGCGGCGAGCTCGGTGAAGGCGGCCTCAGCCTCGGCGTGCTTGTCCTGCTCGGACAGCTCGACGGCCTTCTCGAAGGCGCCACCGGCCTCAGCGGCCTTCTTGGCCTCCAGGTACCTATAACCCTGCCAGCCAGCCGCCGCGGCCACGACCAGCACCATCAGGGCGATGAAGTAGATCGAATACTTGTCCCACAGTCTCTTGAACTGTTCGCGACGTACTTCCTCGTCGACTTCGTCAAATAATTCAGACACTTATGCTAATCCCATGCCCGTGCGGGTGCGCGCGCCGAAGCGTCCGCGTCAGGAATCCCGTCCCCCGTGTGGCGGCGAGGTACCCTAACGATATGGCGGTGGCAAGGCAAAGCGAGCCCGATCAAGGCGTTAACCACCCGGGACAGTCCGGAGGCCTCGGCCCGATTCAAGCTCCGAGCAGCTCCCGCAGCTGCCGCTTCAATACCTTGCCGTTGGCGTTGCGCGGCAACGGGTCGGCCGTGATCGCCATGGTCTCGGGAACCTTGTAGTCGGACAGCCGCTCCGCGCACCAGGCCCGCAAGTCGCTGTCGGCCACCGGCACCCGCGTCACCACCACGGCATGGACGCGCTCGCCCAACACCGGGCAGGCCCTGGCGATGATCGCGCTCTCGACCACTGCGGGATGGCCGGCCAGCACGGATTCGACCTCGGCCGAATAGATCTTCAGGCCGCCGCGATTGATCATGTCCTTCTGCCGGTCGAACACGCGGACAAACCCCTCCGCATCGACCGAACCAAGATCGCCGGAATGCCAGAACCCGCCAGTGAAGCTTTCGGCGGTCGCCTTCGAATTGTTCCAGTAGCCCTTGATGACGGAGGCGCTGTGGATCCAGAGCTCGCCGATCTCGCCGTGCGGCAGTTCGCGCCCATCCGGATCCATCGCCACGATGCGCGCGCCGGGGCACGGCAGGCCGACGCTGTCGATATGGCTCTCGGTCAGCTCGCCCGGCATGATCGTCGAAGGTGACGTCGTCTCGGTCGCGCCGTAGCAGTTCATCAGCTTCAGGCCCGGAATCTTCGCCTTGAGCTTCTCGATGGTCGCGACCGGCATCGGCGCGCCGCCAAAACCGCCGATGCGCCAGCTCGACAGATCGTAGCCGTCGAAATCGGGCTGCAGCAGGCAGAGATTATACATCGCCGGCACCATCACCGTGTAGGTGACGCGCTCGCGCGCGGCGAGCTTGAGGTAATCGGCGGCCTTGAACTCGGGCATGATGATCAGCGCGCCGCCGCAGCGGATCATGGTGGTGATGTTGGCGACGACGCCGGTGACGTGGCCGAGCGGCACCGCGGCGATCGAGCGGTCCGCTTCCGTCAATTGCAGGCAGGACACGAACACCATCGAGGAATGCACGATGTTGCAATGGGCCAGCATCGCGCCCTTCGGCTTACCGGTCGTGCCCGAGGTGTAGAGGATCATCGCGGTGTCCTCTTCACTCACCTCGACCGGCGCCGGTGCCGGCGCGTTGTCGGCGAGCAAGGCGAAGCGCGATCGGGCCGGCTCCTCGTCGACGGCGATACGGTGGATCAGATCGGGCACATCCTGCGCGTCAGGCAGCCGCTCGGCGAGCGAGGCTTCGTGGATCAGGATCTTCGCGCCGCAATCGGCGAGCACATAGGCGATCTCCGGCTTCTGCTGGCGCGTGCTGAGCAGCACCGTCACCAGCCCCTCATGCGCGGCGGCAAACAGCAGCAGCGGAAATTCGATGCGGTTGCCGAGCAGGATCGCGACGCGGTCGCCGCGCTGCAAGCCCAGCTTGCGAAAACCCGCCCCGATCCGCGTCGCCTGCTCCACGGCCTGGCGCCAGCTCAGCCGGACATTGCCTGCGATCAAAGCCTCGCCATTGGCATTACGGGCGCAGGCATCCGCGATCATCGCCCACAGGCTCGCCGGCCGATCGCAAAAGGCCGGCACCAGCCGATCGCCAAACCGCGCCTCGAGCCGCATCGGCGGGATCTGAGATTGCGACCAGTCCATCGGAACGCCCTCGGCTTGTTGCTTTTGTCACGTTCCGCGCACGGCTGCGCGCAATGGTCTTGCGCTGAGCGGCTGCGCTACACCCCCACGACCGGCACGCCGATCACGACCGGATGGAACGCGAACGCCAGAGCCACATAGGCGACGAGGCCGACCCCGACCGCGATCAGATCGTTGGTGACGCCGCCCACCGGTATAGGCGGGCCGCCGGGGTCGGTGCGATGCTTCAGCGAAATGCGGTCATAGACAGCCCAGCCCAGGAACGAGCCGAACAGGATGATGGAGCCGAGATCGCCGTTGGCCAAAAGATGCGCCGCAGCCCACAGCTTGAGACCGGCCAGCATCGGATGCTTCAGCGTCGCGTAGATGCGGCCGCGCAGATAAGAGGCGACCACCAGGATCACCGCGGGCAGCATCAGCGCGACCGCGATGTGCTTCATCGCCTTCGGCGGATACCAGACGTCGATCCAGCCGGAGCTGCGGTAATGGCCAAAGCCCCAGACGATCAGCACGAGCCCCGCGAGCGAGACCAGCGTGTAGAGGATCTTGTAGGTCCCCTCGCCCAGCCGCGCGATTGCCTGCGCACGCGCCTCACGTTTCGTCGTGAAAACATGGGTGGCGAAGAACAGCACCAGCCCCAGGATCATGACCAGCAGACCCATGACATCCTCCCCCGCGAAGCAGCCCCCGCCAATGGCGTATCATCGATTGGCTGCGGGCCGCAACTCTTCCGCCTCATGGTGAGGAGGCGCGAAAGCGCCGCCGGACGATGCTGCGCATGGCCGGGCAAACCATAGAGGCCCCGGCTCTCGCGACAGCTCGGCCTTTCATCCTTCGAGACGCGCGTGAAGAACGCGCTCCTCAGGATGAGGAGATAGAGCTATTTTCCAAATTCGCGATTGTCGACATAACGGATGGCGATCGGCCGGCCTGCCAGCGCGCCGCCGAGACCGCCGGTGAATTTCAGCGGCAGGCAGGCTTTCAGCGAGGAGTTGATCGCGTTGAGATAGGTGGTTCGGGTCTCTGCGGGCACGCCGGGGGTCGCATAGGTGAGGCGCGGCGGGCCGATCAGGCCTCCGGCCTTGTTGAAGCTGAAGCGCACCGACATCTGCATGCCCACGCGCGCATTGTCCGATGGCGGCGACCAGCAGCCGCGCAACGCGGCGAAGAGGTCGCCGATCGTATCGAGATCGTGATCCGGCTTCTGGTACTTGGCGCGGTCCGCCTCCGACGGAACGCTCTGGATGGTGAGCTGGAGGTTCTGGCCGTAGGGGTAGTCAATCTCGGGAATGCAGGGGCCCGGCTCGAGCGGGCTGCAATAGGACGGCGTGCAGGGCCGGTCGTCGAGCACGCTGCACGGCTCATGCGCAAACGGAATCGGATTGATCTGGCGCGGCCGCGCGTCGGCGGCGGTCGTCGAGATCGTCAGCAACAGAAGAACGGGAATGCCGCGCCACATAGAGTGAACTCGCGATGTCACACGAGTTGAAGGTGCCATTGCCTCCAACACCGTCAAGCCTATCGCCGTTCACGTGCTCGCGTTCAATGCACATTGTCGTCGCCCGGCCAGACCGGGCGACCCAGTATTCCAGAGGCGTTCATTGTCGAGCCGAGGAGCTGCGGCGTACTGGATGCCCCGGTCAAGCCGGGGCATGACAGCGGCGGATATGGCGGCAGAGCCGCCATAACGGAACCGCCGCACCCTACCCCTTCTTCTTGACGTCCTTGACGTTGGTGAACTCGATGCCCTCGGCGCGCTCCTTGGTGTAGCCGAGATAGAACTCGTTCCGGGCGAGATAGACGGGATCGCCGTCGACGTCGTCGGCGATGCTGGAGGTGTTGGCGGCGATGAAGGTGTCGAGCTTCTTGCGGTCCTCCGAGGAGACCCAACGCGCCAGCTGGAATTCGCTGACCTCGAACTCGACCGGCAATGAATATTCCGCCTCGAGCCGCGCCTTCAGCACGTCGAGCTGCAGCGCGCCGACGACGCCGACCAGCGCGGGCGCGCCGTCGCGGGGGCGGAACACCTGCACCACCCCCTCTTCCGACATCTGCTGCAGCGCTTCCTTCAGCTTCTTCGCCTTCATCGCGTCGGTGAGACGGACGCGGCGCACGATTTCCGGCGCGAAGCTCGGCACGCCGACGAAGTTGAAATCCTCGCCCTCGGTCAGGGTGTCGCCGATGCGCAGCGTGCCGTGATTGGGAATGCCGACGACGTCGCCGGCGAAGGCTTCGTCCGCGACCGAGCGGTCCTGGGCGAAGAAGAATTGCGGGCTCGACAGCGGCATGCTTTTGCCGGTGCGCACCAGCTTGGCCTTCATGCCGCGGCTGAGCTTGCCCGAGCAGAGGCGCGCGAACGCGATGCGGTCGCGGTGGTTCGGATCCATGTTGGCCTGGATCTTGAACACGAAGGCGCTCATGCGCGGATCGGTGGCCTCGACCCTGCGCTGGTCGCTGTCCTGCGCGCGCGGTTCGGGCGCGAACTTGCCGAGACCTTCCAGAAGGTCGCCGACGCCGAAATTGCGCAGCGCACTGCCGAAATAAACCGGGGTCAGATGGCCTTCGCGGAACGCCTCGAGCTCGAACGGCTTCGAGGCCGCGGTGACGAGCTCGAGCTCGTCCTTCACCGCAGACACGTCGAGATTGGCGTTGAGCTTGGCCAGTTCCTCGATCTCGATCTGCTGGGCTGCGCCGGTCTTGGCGCCGCCGCCTTCGAGCAGGCGCACGCCGCCATTGACGACGTCGTAGGTGCCGAGGAAGTCGCGGCCGCGGCCAACCGGCCAGGTCATCGGCGTGGTGTCGAGCGCCAGCGTCTTCTCGATCTCGTCGAGCAGCTCGAACACGTCGCGGCTCTCGCGGTCCATCTTGTTGATGAAGGTGATGATCGGAATATCCCGCAGGCGGCACACTTCGAACAGCTTGCGGGTGCGCGCCTCGATGCCCTTGGCGGCGTCGATCACCATGACGGCGGAATCGACCGCGGTGAGCGTGCGATAGGTGTCTTCCGAAAAGTCCTCGTGGCCCGGCGTGTCCAGGAGGTTGAAGACGAGGCCCTCGAACTCGAAGGTCATGACCGAGGTCACGACCGAGATGCCGCGCTCGCGCTCGATCTTCATCCAGTCCGAGCGCGTGTTGCGCCGCTCGCCCTTGGCCTTGACCTGACCAGCCAGGTTGATGGCGCCGCCGAACAGCAGCAGCTTCTCGGTCAGCGTGGTCTTGCCGGCGTCAGGATGCGAGATGATCGCAAAGGTGCGCCGCCGCGCGACTTCCGCGGCAAGCGGGGAACGGGCCGGCGATTCGGCTGTGGTGATGGCAATGTCGGACATGGCGGGAGCGTGTGGCAGGGAAAACGGGCCTGATCAAGCCTCATTTGGTGATTGCGGAGCCATTCGGCCAGCCCCATATCGGCTTGATCATCGATCTTGGGGAAGGACGGCCTTCCCGCTCATCAGCATATCAGCCCGCGGGGACGACCCTGCCTTGAATGGAGGGTCGCCATGGCCTGGAGCATCCTGTTCGTCGCCGGGCTTCTCGAGATCACCTGGGCGATCGGCCTGAAATACACCGAGGGTTTTAGCAGGCTTGTTCCGTCAATCGTCACGCTGGCGGCCATGGCCGGCAGCGTCATCCTGCTCGGCCTCGCGCTCAAATCGCTGCCCGTCGGAACCGCCTATGCGGTGTGGACCGGGATCGGCGCGGTCGGCACCGCGACGCTGGGCATCGTCCTGTTCGGCGAGCCGGCCACGGCCCTGCGTCTTGCCAGCATCGGCCTGATCGTCGCCGGGATCGTCGGGCTGAAGCTCGTCACTTGACGAAGATCTGGACCATCCACCAGGTCAGCGCCGCGACGATGGCCGAGGCCGGGATCGTGATCACCCAGGCATAGACGATCGAGCTTGCCACGTTCCAGCGTACCGCCGAGACGCGGCGGGCCGCGCCGACGCCGACGATGGCGCCGGTGATGGTGTGCGTGGTCGAGACGGGAACTCCGAGGAAGGTCGCCATGAACAGGGTCGCCGCGCCTCCCGTCTCGGCGCAGAAGCCCTGCATCGGCGTCAATTTCGTGATGCGCAGGCCCATGGTGCGGACGATGCGCCAGCCGCCCATCAAGGTGCCCAGCGCCATCGCGGCCTGACATGACAGCACCACCCAGAACGGCACCGAGAAGTCGCTGCCGAGATGGCCCTGCGAATACAGCAGCACCGCGATGATGCCCATGGTCTTCTGCGCGTCGTTGCCGCCATGGCCGAGCGAATAGAGCGAGGCGGAAGCGAATTGCAGGATGCGGAAAGCGCGATCGACCGCGAATGGCGTCGAGCGCACCGAGGCCCACGACACGATCGCCACCAGCATCATCGCGAGCAGGAAGCCGACCAGTGGCGACAGCACGATTGCCAGCACTGTCTTGGACAATCCGCTCCATACCGCGGCCGAGATCCCGGCCTTGGCCATGCCGCCGCCGACCAGCCCGCCGATCAGCGCGTGCGAGGACGAGGACGGGATGCCGAGCGCCCAAGTCACCAGGTTCCAGACGATGGCGCCGACCAGGGCGGCGAAGATCACCTGGGCGTCGACGATCGCGGGATCGATGATGCCGGTGCCGATGGTCTGGGCGACGTGCAGCCCGAACACCATGAAGGCAATGAAATTGAAGAACGCGGCCCACAACACCGCATATTGCGGCCGCAACACGCGGGTCGAGACGATGGTCGCGATCGAATTGGCGGCGTCGTGCAGGCCGTTCAGGAAGTCGAACAGCAGCGCGACGGCGATCAAGCCGACCAGGATGGGAAGACCCAACGCTGCATCCACGGCCCTAGACCTGCTCGATGACGATGCTGTTGATCTCGTTCGCGACGTCGTCGAAACGATCAGCCACCTTCTCGAGGTGGTCGTAGATCTCGACGCCGACGATGAAGTCCATCGCGTTGCCGTCGCGATGCTTCAGGAACAGCTCCTTCAGCCCGATGTCGTGGAGATCGTCGACCCGCCCCTCCAGCTTGCCCAGCTCTTCGGTAATGGCGGTCAGCATGGCGACGTTCGGGCCGATCGACTGCATCAGCGGCAGCGCACGCCCGACCAGATTGGCGCAATCGATCAGGAGCCCGCCGATCTCGCGCATCGGCGGCTCGAAGGTACGGACCTCGAACAGCATCACGGCCTTGGCGGTCTGCTGCATCTGGTCGATGGCATCGTCCAGCGACGTGATCAGGTTCTTGATGTCGCCACGGTCGAACGGCGTGATAAAGGTGCGGCGCACCGCCGTCAGCACCTCGCGGGTGATGTTGTCGGCATCATTTTCGAATTGGTTGACGCGCTGGCAGTAGACCGGCGTCTCCTCGCCTCCATTGAGCATGCCCTGGAGCGCGATCGCGCCCTGGATCACTGTCTGGGCATGCCGGTCGAACAGGTCGAAGAACCGCTCTTCCTTGGGCAGGAATGCACGAAACCATTGCATCATGGGGATAGGCTACCGGTTGGAAAATGGCCCGGCCCGAGGGGCCGTCATGAAACTGTCATAGACCATTTTCGAGCCGCGCGCGTGTCATCTCACGCCTGCGGCGCCGGATCATCCACCGGATTATCGCACCAATAAAACTGGTGCGATATCAATTATTTAGAGCGATCTCCGGAAGTAATGCGCGATTTCACCGATGACGCCGCGGCGGAAGGTCAGCACGCAGATCACGAAGATCGAGCCCTGGATCACCGTCACCCACTGGCCGAAACCCGCCAGGTATTGCTGCATGGCGATGATCACGAAGGCGCCGACCACGGGGCCGAAGATGGTGCCGAGGCCGCCGACCAGCGTCATCAGCACGACCTCACCGGACATCGACCAATGGACGTCGGTGAGCGAGGCGTTCTGCGCCACGAACACTTTCAGCGCACCGGCGAAACCGGCCAGCGTGCCTGAAAGCACGAAGGCCAGGAACTTGTACTGGTCGGTCCGGTAGCCGAGCGAGATCGCGCGCGGCTCGTTCTCGCGGATGGCCTTCAGCACCTCGCCGAACGGCGAGTTGATGATGCGGAAGATCAGGAGGAAGCCGGCGAGGAATCCGACCAGCACGACGTAATAGAGCACCGTCGGCTTGGACAGATCGAAGATGCCGAACAAGTGTCCCTGCGGGATGCCCTGGATGCCGTCCTCACCATGGGTAAACGGGGCCTGGAGGTAGATGAAGTACAAGAGCTGCGACAGCGCCAGCGTGATCATCGAGAAGTAGATGCCCTGGCGGCGGATCGAGATGTAGCCCGTGACGATCGAGAGCACGAAAGCCGCGGCGATGCCGACGAGGATGCCGAGCTCGGGCGGCAAGGCCCAGACCTTCAACGCATGAGCGCTGCAATAGCCGGCGGTGCCCAGGAACATCGCGTGGCCGAACGACAACAGGCCGCCATAGCCGACCAGCAGGTTGAAGGCACAGGCGAGCAGCGCAAAGCACAGCGCCTGCATGACGAAGAACGGGTAGACGCCCGTGAACGGCACCGCCGCGAGCAGCAGCGCCATCACCACGAAAACGATCATCTCGTCGCGCATCGCGCGAGGGGTCACCGGCAGCGTGTTGTCCGTCAGGGTTGTCATATCAGGCCGCCCTTCCCGTCAATCCCGTTGGCTTCACCAGGAGCACCAGCACCATCAGCACGAACACGACGGTGTTGGAGGCCTCGGGGTAGAAATATTTGGTCAGACCCTCGATCACCCCGAGCGCGAAGCCGGTGATGATGGAGCCCATGATCGATCCCATGCCGCCGATCACGACCACCGCGAACACGACGATGATGAGGTCGGCGCCCATCAGCGGCCGCACCTGGTTGATCGGCGCCGAGAGCACGCCGGCGAGCGCGGCGAGGCCGACGCCGAGACCGTAAGTGAGCGTGATCATGCGCGGCACGTTGATGCCGAAGGCGCGCACCAGCGTTGGATTTTCAGTGGCGGCGCGCAGGTATGCGCCGAGCTGGGTCTTCTCGATCAGGAACCAGGTCGCAAGGCACACGATCAGCGAGAACACCACCACCCAGCCGCGATAGACGGGCAAGAACATGAAGCCGAGATTCATGCCGCCCCTGAGCTGGTCCGGAATGGCGTAAGGCAGGCCGGACGAGCCGAAATAGTTCTGGAACACGCCCTGCACGATCAGCGCGATGCCGAAGGTCAGCAGCAGTCCGTAGAGATGATCGAGCCCGGTCAGCCATTGCAGCATGGTCCGCTCGAGGATCATGCCGAAGATGCCGACGATGATGGGCGCAAGCAGCAACGCCCACCAATAGTTGATGCCGCCGATATTCAGCAGGAAATAGGCGACGAAGGCGCCCATCATGTAGAGCGCGCCATGGGCGAAATTGATGATGTTGAGCATGCCGAAGATCACGGCAAGCCCGAGACTGAGCAGCGCGTAGAACGAGCCGTTGATCAGTCCCACCAGTAGCTGAGCGTATAGAGCCTGCATCGATCAATCTCGTACCCGGTCTCGTTATGCCATTTCATTCTGCCGCGCCCGCGGGCGCGGCCAACTCACTTCTTCACCAGGGGACAGGCGCTTTCCGACAGCGGCCGGAAGGCCTGCTCGCCGGGGGTCGTGCCGATCAGCTTGTAATAGTCCCACGGCCCCTTGGATTCCTCGGGCTTCTTCACCTCGAAGAGATAGGCCGGATGCAGCTTGCGGCCGTCAGCGCGGATCGTGCCCTTGCCGAACAGCGCGTCGTCCGTCGGCATTTCCTTCATCTTGGCGACGACCTTGGCGCCGTCATGCGGATTGCCGCCCATGGCCTCCAGCGCCTTGAAATAGTGCAGCAGGCCCGAATAGACGCCGGCCTGCACCATCGAAGGCATCGCCTTGTTCTTCATGCGCTCGGAGAAGCGCTTGGAGAACGCGCGCGTACCGTCGTTCAGGTCCCAATAGAAGGTCTCGGTGAAGTTCAGGCCCTGCGCCACCTTCAGCCCGAGCGCGTGCACGTCGGTGATGAAGAGAAGCAGGCCCGCAAGCTTCTGGCCGCCCGAGACGACGCCGAACTCCGCCGCCTGCTTGATCGTGTTGGTGGTGTCGCCGCCGGCATTCGCCATGCCGATGATCTTGGCCTTGGAGGCCTGCGCCTGAAGCAGGAACGACGAGAAGTCGGCGGTGTTCAGGGGATGCTTGACATTGCCGATCACCTTGCCGCCCGATTTCACCACGACCGCGGCAGTGTCGCGCTCGAGGGCATGGCCGAAGGCGTAGTCCGCGGTCAAGAAGTACCAGGTGTCGCCGCCCGCCTTCACCAGCGCCTGCCCCGTGCTGTTGGCCAGCATGTAGGTGTCGTAGACCCAGTGGACCGTGTTCGGCGAGCATTGCGCGTTGGTGAGATCCGACGTCGCTGCACCGGTGTCGATCAGGATGGAATTCTTCTCCTTGACGATGTTGTTGACCGCCAGCGCAACGCCGGAGTTCAGGACATCCATGAAGATGTCGACCTTCTCGACGTCGATCCATTGCCGGGCAATCGTGGAGCCGATGTCGGGCTTGTTCTGATGGTCCGCAGAGATCAGGTCGAGCTTCCAACCCTTGGCCGCGAGCCCGGAATCCTCGATCGCCATCTGCGCGGCGACGGTCGAGCCAGGGCCGCCGAGGTCGGCATAGAGTCCCGAATTGTCGGTCAGTACGCCGATCTTGATGTTCTTGTCCTGCGCGACCGCGGCGCCTGCCGCACCGAAGGCCAGGGCTGTGCCGAGCAACATCGCCGAAATGCCGTGCTTCATAATCCGCTCCCCAGTATTGCTTTGACAGTTACTCTCGATGGTCCGGCCTAGCACCGCTACACGCCGAGATAGGTGTGGAGCTTGTCCATGTTGGCGGCAAGCTCGGCATTGGAAAATCCGTCAATGATCTTGCCGTGCTCGACCACGTAGTAGCGGTCGGCGACGGTGGACGCGAAGCGGAAATTCTGCTCGACCAGGAGAATCGTGAAGCCCTCCTTCTTGAGCCGCGCAATGGTGTGGCCGATCTGCTGGATGATGACGGGCGCGAGACCCTCGGTCGGCTCGTCCAGCATCAGGAAGCTCGCGCCGGTGCGCAGGATGCGCGCAATCGCGAGCATCTGCTGCTCGCCTCCGGACAGCTTGGTGCCCTGGCTGTTGAGCCGCTCCTTCAGATTCGGGAACAGCTCGAAGATCTGATCGAGCGGCAATCCGCCTTCGCGGACCACCGGCGGCAGCATCAAGTTCTCGCGCACGTCGAGACTGGCGAATATGCCCCGCTCCTCCGGGCAGAATGCGATGCCCATGCGCGCGATCTTGTCGGAGGTCGCGCGAATGATCTCCTCGTTGTTGAACTTCACCGAGCCGGTACGCTTGCCGATGATGCCCATGATCGACTTCAGCGTGGTCGTCTTGCCGGCGCCGTTACGCCCGAGCAGGGTGACGACCTCGCCCGCGTTCACGTCGAAGTTGATCCCGTGCAGGATGTGGGACTCGCCGTACCAGGCTTCGAGGTTGCGGACTTGAAGGAGGTTTCCGCCGGTCGCAACCTTGGCCGGAGCCTCGGCAATCGCAGTGTCAGGCATGCCCGGCTCCCAAGTAAGCTTCCTTGACGCGCTCGTCCTTGGTGAGCTCGCTGTAATGACCTTGCGCGAGCACCTGCCCGCGCGTCAGCACGGTGATGATGTCGGAGAGGTTGGCCACGACGCTCAAGTTATGCTCGACCATCAGGATGGTATATTTCGCGGAGATGCGCTTGATCAGCGCCGCGATCTTGTCGATGTCCTCGTGACCCATGCCGGCCATCGGCTCGTCCAGCAGCATCATCTCCGGGTCGAGCGCAAGCGTGGTTGCAATTTCGAGTGCGCGCTTGCGTCCATAGGGCATCTCGACCGCGGGCGTGTTGGCAAACTCGCTGAGACCGACATCGTTGAGGAGCTCGCGGGCGCGATCGTTGAAACGGTTGAGGACCGACTTGGAGCGCCAGAAATCGAACGAAGAGCCGTGCTGGCGCTGAAGCGCGACACGGACGTTCTCCTGCGCGGTGAGATGCGGAAACACCGCCGAAATCTGGAACGAACGGACAAGCCCCAGGCGGGCCACGTCGGCCGGCGCCATCGCGGTGATGTCCTGCCCCTTGTACAGGATTTTTCCGGCAGACGGTTTGAGGAACTTGGTCAGAAGATTGAAGCAGGTCGTCTTGCCGGCCCCGTTCGGGCCGATCAACGCGTGAATGCTCCCACGGCGAACCTTGAGCGCAACGTCGCGGACGGCGAAGAAGCCCGCGAACTCCTTGGTCAAGCCTTCCGTTTCGAGAATGAACTCATCGGCCAAACAGATTTCCCCCTGCCCGCGTCGCGCGTGGCTATCCTTGTTGCTTCGGCTTTCCGGAGGCCTTGGAGCCTATCCTTGAAGCCTCTCCGGAACGCCGCCTCCGGGCGCGGAATATGCCGGAGGTGACGGGGGTTAGGCAAGGCGGAAAGCTGAGCAGATCAGGTCTCCGGCTGGGATACAAATGCTCCCTTAGTCGGAGGTGTGTGATGTCGCGCCTGCCCGGCCTCCCGGTTCGCAAGACACCGGTCGTCAAGCCGTCGTTAACGGTCTTTCGTTCCGTGCGCCAGCCTTCATCAAAAATTTTCCCGCACATGGCATCGTGCGCGGGTTTTTGATGGTCTGGAATATTGTCTTGGATTTCGCCAGCGCCGCTCCTTCCGTCGTCAAGTCGATCAGACAGCGTGATCTCCTGAACACGTGGCTGCGACTTTATGCGCGCCAGCAGATCGCGCCGGCGGTCTGGGAATATCAGCCTGCGCGGCTCGAGGAAGAGCTGTCCGATCTCATCTATTATACGGTGGATACTTCCACGCCGGCCCCGCGCCTGACCATCCAGAGCGCAAACACGCGCATCTCGCGCGCCTATGGACATACCGGCAAGGGCGTTCTGCTCGAGGAGTATCTCGGGCCGCGGCTCGCGCCCTTCGTGATGCCGATCTATCACGAATGCGTGGCGCGCGGGCTGCCGGTCTACAGCGTTGCCGACGTCGACGACATCTACGGGCACATCGTCGCTTATGAACGGCTGCTGCTGCCATTCCAGACCGACGGCAAGGTCTGTCACGTCATCGCATCGGTCAAGACCTTCTGCGAGGACGGCGGCTTCGAGATCAAGAATCTGATGCGCGGAAATGACGCGCTGCCGCGTCCGAAACTGCGCGCCCTGATCGACCGCGAACTCTTCCATCGGGCGCCCGGCCGCATCGCGACGGCCGAATTGGTCGAGTTCGCGGACCAGCCGGCTCCGGGCGTCGCCAACGAGATCATCGAGCTGAACTAGAACGCGGAACGCGTTTGCGCGGAGACCATGCTCAAACGACAAGCCAAGGCGCGATGATGCTCTCAGCGCGATTTGGCGTCAGCGCGATTTGGCGCCGACTTCCTTGGCATAGATCTCCGGCTTGAAGCCGACCAGCAGCTTGCCGCCGATTTCCAGCACCGGCCGCTTGATCATCGATGGTTGCGCTAGCATCAAGGCCAGCGCCTTCTTCTCGGAGAGGCCGTCCTTGTCGGACTCGGGGAGCTTCTTGAACGTCGTCCCGGCGCGATTGAGCAGCGTCTCCCAGCCGACCTTGGCGCTCCACTGCTTGAGCTTGTCCTGCTCCACGCCCGCCGCCTTGTAGTCGTGAAACGCGTAAGGCACGTCATGGGCATCGAGCCAGGCGCGCGCCTTCTTCATGGTGTCGCAGTTCTTGATGCCGTAGATGATGTTGGGCAAGGCGTTCCTCGCGCATGACGTATCGTGGTGGACGCGGCGTTGTACGAAACTCCGCTTCGCGCGACAATATTGCCAACGACGCCATCTCGCCGAACGGATATCCCATGCACGTCACTCACGATCCCGCGGCCGCCGCCACGCCGACCATCGACTTCAACAGCTTCCTGGCCGTCGATATCCGCGTCGGCACCATCGTCGACGCCAAGCCGTTTCCCGAGGCGCGCAAGCCGGCGTTTCGGCTCTGGATCGACTTCGGACCCGCCATCGGCGTGCGCAAGAGCTCGGCCCAGATCACCGAAAACCATCCGCTCGAGACGCTGGTAGGCCAACAGGTCGCGGCCGTGGTCAATTTCCCGCCGCGCCAGATCGGACCTGTCATCTCGGAGGTGCTGACGCTCGGCTTCCCCGATGCCGACGGCAAGGTCGTGCTGATGCAGCCGAGCCAGCCGGTGCCGAACGGCGGACGGCTGTTCTAGCCGCGCGGTCCGAGGCTGCCGCGTCGCTTGCGCCGGCGCGCTTGCAGCAAATCCTTCTGTTTCTCTTCGGCCGGTCCGGACTTGACCGGATCCGTATTCGATTATAAAAATGACTGACTGATCGCTTTTTATTGAAACCAGCCTCTTTCGGCCAAATCGGCGTCCAGCCGAAAACGATCAATCTGTCAGTTATTTGAGGCCGCCGGATGCCCAAGATCAGCGACAAGCAACGCGAAAGCCGGCGGCAGCAGATTCTCGAAGCGGCCCTCGCCTGCTTCTCCGAAGACGGTTTTCACCAGACCGGGATGGCCGACATCGTGAAGCGGTCCGGACTGAGCCATGGCGCGGTCTATCTCTACTTCCAGAGCAAGGACGACCTGATCGAGGCGCTCGCCGACGACCGGCACCGCCGCGAAGCCGTGCTCAATTCGGTCGCGCAAGGATCGGGCGACCCGATCGAAGGACTTCACGCACTGATCCGCGTCTACGCGCAATGGCTGACCGATCCCGCCGGCGAAGCCCGCCGCCGTGTCGGCATCCACGGCTGGGCCGAAGCCCTGCGCAACCGCCGCGTCCGCACCGGCGTCGTCGAAGGCATCGACATGCCGCGCGCTCTGATCGTGGCGCTGGTCGAACGCGGCCAGCATGATGGCCTCATCCGCCGCGACCTCGGTGCGGACGCGATCGCGCGCACGCTGATCGCGATCTTCCAGGGGTTTGTGCTGCAAAAATGCTGGGGCGACGAATTTGACGTCGACGCCTGCATGGCGGCCGTGGCCGGCATGATCGACGGCTTGCGCACGACCAGGTCCGAGACCAAGCGACGGACCCGGACGTAAGCGATGTCCTGGCTTCACGACCTTCTCGCCGGTGGCGGTGTCGGTCTGGCCGCAGGCCTGGCAGCGGGCTTCACGGGGACCAGCCCGGGCGGCGGCCTCGTGATCTTCTCCGTGCTGCTGCTCGGGGCCGAGCAACACGTTGCCCAGGGCACCTCGCTGATTACTCAAATTCCGCCGACGGGTCTTGCCGGCATACGCCGCTACTGGCAAGGCGGCAATCGCAGCCCCTTGCCGTGGATCATCTGGATCGGCTTCGGATTTCTGATCGGTGGCGCCGGCGGCGGTCATGCTGCAACATTGGTTTCCGACTCCGTCCTGCAATGGACTTACGTCGTCTATCTCGTCGCGCTGATCGCCCTGTTGATCCTGCGCCGCGAACGCAAGGACGGCAGCCACGACGCCGGCGAGCGCGGTGAACTTCACTGGCTGCCCCTGCTCCTGATCGGCGCGGTTGCGGGCTTCTCCTCCGGCTTCATGGGCATCGGCGGCGGCCTCGCGATCACCGTCGGTCTCGCCGCCGGATTTCGCGTGCCACAACATCAGGCGCAGCTCGTCAGCCTCGTTTTCTCGGTGATCCCAACCAACCTTCCGGCGGCCTGGATCTACTGGAGCAATGGGCTCATGGTCGGCTGGCCCGCCATCACAGGCATTCTCGCCGGCCTCTGGGTCGGCACCGACCTCGGCGCACGCATGGCCAACGGCGTCAGCCGATCAGTGCTGCGCCAGGCCATGATCGCTCTCGTTTCGCTGATGGCGCTCTACATGACCTACAAGGCGCTGAGCTAGCCTTGCGACCGCGGCGAATGTTACGGCAGATTGTCCCGCAGAAAAATATCGATGCGGATACGCTCCTGATCGGGGCTGATCGGCTCCCCCGAACAATGCGCGAGCAGGACCCGCGCCGCAGACCGCGCCTCGTGGCCAGGATCCTGGTTGATGATGGCATCGAGCGTGCCGCGCACCAGGAAACGCCGTGTATAGTGGGTGAGCTCGTGGGTGATCCAGACCACCTCGCGCGCGCGGCCAGAGGCTTCGAGCGCATCGGCGATGCCGCGATTTCCGGCGCCGCAGCAATATATGCCGCGGAGATCGGCATGGCGCGCGAGCAGCGTGGCGGTAAGCTCCCGCGTGCGTGCGCTGTCGTCGCGGCCCTCGATGACCGGTAGCGCGCGCAGGTTCGGATACTCGCTGGACAGGATCTGGTGGAAGCCGAACTGCCGCTCGGTATGATCGCGCAGCGACAACGACCCGGCGATCACGGCGACGGCCCCCTCGCGGCCGGCGAGGAAGCGTCCCAGCAGCGTTGCGGCCGTTCGTCCCGCGGCCGGGTTGTCGATGCCGACATAATGCAGGCGGCGCGAGCTCGGCGCGTCCGATACGAGGGTCACCACGGCGACCCCGCGCGCGGTGAGTTCGTCGATCGCGGCGCGCACTCTGGGATGGTCGAGCGCGATGACGGCGACGCCCTGATAGGCCGGCGACAAGTCTTCCAGCGTGCCGGCCAACACATCGGGATCGAACACATCGACATGGTGGATATCGATGAAGCCGCGCTGGCCGGCAAGCCAGTCTGCGGTGCGCTGGACCTGCTCGGCCAGGTTGGTCATAAAGCTGTTGCTGCCGGACGGCAGCACGAAGGCGAAGCGAAAACTCTGCCCGCGTGCGAGCCGCGCCGCCGCCACGTCGGCGCGGTAGCCGAGCTTGGCGACGGCGGCTTCGACACGCGCGACGGTCTTGGCGCGCACGCCGTCGCGCCGGTTGACGACGCGGTCGACGGTCGCGAGCGAAACGCCCGCCGCACGCGCGACGTCTTCCAGGGTAGCGCGAACCGGCGGCTGCGTCGCGCCAGCGCTCATTCGCGCGCCGCCCACAGCATGCCGCGGGTCATCAACGTTCGGATCTCCGGCACGTCGAGCTCGTAGGCGCGGTGGCCGAGCGAGGAATAGAACACCCTGCCCGCGCCGTAGCGCTTCTTCCAGACCACGGGCATCACCACGCCCTCGATCCAGGATGCGTGCTCGCCGGTAAAAGTCGTCGTCGCCAGCACCTCGTTGGCGGGGTCAACATGCATGTAGTACTGCTCGGAACGATGCTCGAAACTTTTCAAGCCCTTCATGATTGGGTCGTCCGGCTTCGTCAAGTCGACTTTGTAGTCGATGATGTTGCCGGGATGAGCAACCCACTGCCCACCGCACAGGAACTGGTAGTCGACGGACTCGCGGAATGCATCGCACATGCCGCCATGATGGCCGGCGAGGCCGACACCTCCGCGCACCGCAGCGCAGAGATTCAGTGCGTCCGCCTTCTCGATCTTCGACATGGTGTAGATCGGGATGATCAACGAGAGATCATGGATCGCCGGATCGCCGAACGCTTCCGTCGTCGTTTCGATCCGGACCTCAAAACCTTCCGCTCTGAGCCAGCCGCGGATCATCGAGGCACACAGATCCGGATCGTGTCCCGGCCAACCGCCCCAAACAATCATTGCCTTGCGCATGTTTCCGTCCTCAGTCGATCTGTCCGGTTTCACGTCCGGCCGGCAGCATCGCCGGCCGCTCGACGCGGCTCTCGATCTTGACGCGGCGTCCCTCGTCGGCGGAAGTCTGGAACGCCTCCACCACCTCCAGCACGTGGAAGGCGAGCGCGCCGCTGGCGCGATGCGGCCGGTTGTCGAGGATCGCGGAGGCCATATCGGCGACACCGATGGAACGGAACTCGCCCTCGACATGACCGTGTGTCAACGGCACCGCCTCCCATTCGCCGCCGGTCTTGGCGACCTGCACCTCGCCGCCGAAGCGGTTCGGGTCCGGCACCAGCATGCTGCCGCTGTCGCCATAGATCTCGATCGGCGCATGCCGGTGCTTCGGCACGTCGAAGCTCATCGCGATCGAGACGACTGCCCCACTCTCGAATTCGAGCGTGCCTGCGACATGGGTCGAAACCTCGACCGGGATCAAGCTGCCGTTCATCGGCTGGCTGGTGACCAGACGCTCGGATTTCGGGCGCGCGGTCGAGCCCATCACGGCTGCGACCGGACCGAGCAGCTGCACGAGGTCGGTGATGTAGTACGAGCCCATGTCGAGCATCGGGCCGCCACCGCGCAGGTAGTAGAACCCCGGCGCCGGATGCCAGCGCTCATGGCCCGGGCAACCGAAGAAAGCACTGCCCGCCACGGGCGTGCCGATCGCGCCGTCGTCGATCAGCTTGCGCGCGGTCTGGTGTCCGCCGCCGAGGAACGTGTCGGGCGCGCAGCCGACGCGAAGGCTCTTCTGCGCTGCGAGATCCATCACCTTGCGGGCCTCCGCGACGTTGATGCCGAGCGGCTTCTCGGAGTGCACGTGCTTGCCGGCATTCAGCACCGCCAGACTGACGTCGGTGTGGGCGAGCGGCACGGTGAGATTGATGACGATTTCGACGTCGTCACGTTTGAGCAGTTGATCGACCCGCATCGCCGGCAGCCCAAAGGCCGCGCCCTGACGCTCGGCTGCGTCGCTGCGCATGTCGGCAAGCGCCTTGATCTCCATGACGGGGAAACGCTGGGCAGCCTTCAGATAGGCCGTGCTGATATTGCCGCAGCCGATGATTCCGATGCCGACTTTTCTCATTATGATCTCCGTGAGGTACCGCTCATCCCTTGACCGCGCCTGCGGTGAGGCCGGCGACGATGTGCTTTTGCGCGATAAGGAAGAGAATGATCGTCGGCAGGATGGTCAGCGTGATGAAGGCCAGGATCAGGTGCCATTCGGACGAATACTCCCCCTGATACACCATGATGCCGAGCGGCCAGGGATAGAGCGCATCGGTGTTGAGCATCACGAGCGGCAGCAGATAGGCGTTCCAGCTGTTGACGAAGGTGATGGTGCCGACGGTCGCCAGGATCGGCCGAGACAGCGGCAGTGTCACGTAGCGGAAGAATTTGACATAGCTGCAGCCATCGACCAGCGCCGCTTCGAGCAGCTCGTGGGGAATGTCCTTGAAGAAGCGTCGCAGGAGCAGCACGCTCATGGCGAGGCCGAAGGCCACCTGCGGCAGGGCGACGCCGAAATAGGTATCGAGCAGTCCGAGATCGCGCACCTTGATGAACAAGGGCAGCACGGCGGTCGCCGCAGGAAACAGCAGACCGAGAGTGAGGTAGCTCAGCAGCATTGAGCTGCCGTAGAACTTGACATGGGCGAAGGCGAAAGCCGCCATCGATGCGACGATCAGGGTCAACGTCACTGTGAGCGTCGAGATGATCAGCGAGTTGCGCAGGAGCTGCCAGTAGCGCTGAGAACAGGATATCGGCATAGTTCTGCCATTCCCAGTGCGCGGGCCAGCCGAACGGATTGACGCGCAATTCGCCGAGCGACTTGAAGCCGCCGAGCAGGGTCGCGAGCAGCGGCACCAGCACGAAGACGGCGACGACGGCGAGGAACACCGTCTTGAGCGGCACGGCGGGATCGAATGGCGCCCGGGCGGTTTCGGCACTACTCATCGCGCATGAACCATCGCTTGTAGGTGAAGGCAAAGGTCACGCAGATCACGAACAGGATCACGCCGATGGCGCTGCCATAGCCGACCCGCATGCGCGAGATGCCGTTGTTGTAGAGGAAGCTCACCATCGTGTTGGAGGAATCCGCAGGGCCACCGCGCGTCAGCGGCATGACCAGGTCGAACAGCTGCAGCGAGCCGACGATGGCGAAGAACACCGAGAGCCGGATCGTCGGGTAGAGCAAGGGGATCACGACGTGACGCAGGGCTTGCGAGCGCGTTGCACCGTCGATTCTCGCCGCCTCGACCAGGCTCTTGTCGAGGCCCTGGAGCGCCGCGATGAACAGCATCATGTGGAAGCCGAAGTACTTCCAGACGATCACGATCAGCACCGCCAGCATCGCCGTGTCGGTGGAGGCCAGAAGATGCGGCGGCTCGGCGCCGAAGGTGCGCCAGATCGAGGCGACCAGGCCATAGTCGCCGTCATAGACGAACGAGAAGATCAGCCCGGTCGCGATCTCGGCCAGGATGTAGGGCATGAAGAACAGCATGCGCAGCGCCACGGCCCCCCGAAAGCGCTCGGCGAGGATCAGGGCCAGCGTCAGCGCAAGCGGCAGCTGGATCGCGAGCGAGACCGCGATGATCAGCCCGTTGTTGCGCAGCGCGAGCCAGAAGGCGCGCGTCTCCAGCACGAAACGGTAATTGTCGAATCCGATCCAGTTGGTCGGCCTGCCGAACCCGTTCCAGTTGAAACCCGAGTACCAGGCGGCTTCGCCGATCGGCAGCACCACGAACAGCGTGAACAGCAGCAGCGCGGGCGGCAGGAACAGGATCAGGACCGTGAAGCGTCCATCCCAGCTCGGGCCGCGCACCGCGACCTGGGGGGCCGCCTCACCGGCAGCGCCGACCGGCGAGGCGATCGCGATCCGTCGCGCCACCTCAATTGCCCTGCTTCCACGCCGCCTCGATCGCTTTCGCAGCGTCCTGCGGGTTCATGCTGCCCCCGGCGATTTCCGCCGTGACATCATTGACGACGCGGCCGACGGAAGGCCCGAGGCTCTGGTCATAGAAGTTCTGGTGATAGTTGGACTTCGCCAGATTGGCCGCGATCTGCTTCATGAAGGCGCTGTTGAGGCCGGCCTCGCCGCCCTTGACGACGGGAACGATGAAGTTGCCGGCGGCAAGCCGCGCCTGCACGTCCTTGGAGATAAAGAATTTCAAGAAGTCGGTGGCTTCCTTGGGCGCCCCCTTGGTGATCAACCAGCCGGTGATGCCGCCGAGCGTGTCTGACGGCTCACCCTTGCCGCCGGGTACGACCGGAAAATCGAACCAGCCAAGCTTGTCGTCGCCGAGACCGACTTTGTCGGCGGCGAGTGCGCGCTGGGTGTGATAGAAGGACGAGATGGCCAGGATCATCGTGGCCTTTCCGTCACCGAAATAGCCGACGGCCTGCGGGTTCTTGAAGCCGAGGAAGCCATTCTGGAACGGCTGTAGATCGACCAGCTGCTTGAACAGCTCGCCGGATCTCTGGAAGGTCTCCCCGGCGAAGCCACCATTCTCACCCTTCAGCGCTGCATCGAAGGCCGGCTTGCCGCCGACGCGCACTGCGAGATGCGTCCAGTAGAAATGCAGCGGCCATTTATCGGCACCGCCAACCACAATCGGCGTAACACCCGCGGCCTTCAGCGTTTTCACCGCGCCGAGCAGATCGTCCCATGTCTTGATCCTACTTGCATCGACGTTACCCTTGGCCATCAAATCCTTGTTGTAGAGGAAGCCGACCTGCGATAGCGCGATCGGAAGTCCAAAGACGCGGCCGTTCTGGGTGAAGGCGGCGAGCGCCGCCGGTGCGATCGTGTCGCTGTAGCCGCCGCTCCTCACAGAGTCGGTGATGTCTTCCAGCACGCCCGCCTCGACTTGCGCCTTCAGCACTCCGCCGGCCCAACTATAGATGATGTGCGGCCGGTCCTTCGATTGCAGGATGGTCGGCAGCTTGGCCTTGTAAGCCTCGTTCTCGAGGAACTGCATCTCGACCTTCACGCCGGGGTGCGACGCCTCATAGCTGCGTGCGACCTCCTCCCAGATCTTCACCTGGGCCGGGTTGACCTCGATGTGCAGCCATTTGATCGTGGTGTCGGCTGCCGCGGAATTGGCCCAAAGCAGACAGGCGGCGGCGGCGAGTACCAGCTTCCCGAGCAGTCTCATCACATTCCTCCCAACCGGCTCTTATTCTTTGATCGCAATCCTGCCTTCGATTTTTGAGGTACGCAACTAAAATTCTGATCTATGCACCTCACCGATGAAATGGCTAAGGTTTAGAAAAAGGTTCGGTGGCGGCCCGCCGCGCCGGCCGCAACAAACCGAGGTGCCCATGGCTGCCATCTATTCCGACCTCGCCGGCAAGGTCGTGCTCGTCACCGGAGGTGCAGCGGGAATCGGCGCTGCGATCGTGCGGCGCTTCGCGGAGCAGAAATCCAAGGTGGTGTTCTTCGACATCAAGGTCGACGAGGGACAGCGACTGGCGCGTGAGCTGTCCGACCAGGGCATGGCCGCGCATTTCCAGCACATCGACCTCACCGACATCCCCGCGCTCCGTGTCGGCGTCGTCGAGGCACGCAAGGCTCATGGGCCTATCAATATCCTGATCAACAATGCCGCGCATGACGAACGGCACAACACCGAGGAGATGACCCCGGACTATTGGGACGACCGCATCGCAGTGAATCTGAAGCACCAGTTCTTTGCGTCACAGGCCGTGTTGCCGGACATGAAGGCGGCGAATGCCGGCGCCATCATCAATTTCGGATCAGTGTCGTGGATCGCCGGACAGGGCGGCATGGCTGCGTACACGGCCAGCAAATCGGGCGTCATCGGTCTCACGCGCTCCTTGGCGCGCGACTACGGCCCTTACAACATCCGCGTCAACGCGATCGCGCCGGGCTGGATCATGACCGAGCGGCAGCTCGAGAAATGGATGACGCCGGCCGGCGAGATCGAGCTGCAGCAGCGACAATGCCTGAAGCGCAGGCTCATGCCGGACGAGGTTGCCAAATTCACCGTCTTTCTTGCGTCCGACGAGGCCTCCGCCTGCACCGCCCAGCACTACATCGTGGATGGCGGCTGGGTGTGAGATGCCGAGGACCGCGGGTGCATCGAGGCACAGCCCGGTCGTCGCTTGCACTGCAAAACAACTTGCGCCGCAGCATTCAAAAATGAGACTGCCCGTCAAACCGGACGAGGCGCTCACGCAGGCACCCGCATCCGACTTCGGCTAGCTTCCCTCCAAAGCCGCGGGCCGTTCGAGAGCCACGGGCGTCGCGCGGCAATAAAGCGGCGACACAGGGAGGAGCATAATGTTGAAATGCAGTGTGGGACTGCTCGCGCTGAGCAGCTTGTTTCTTTCGGGCGCAGCAATCGCCCAGGAGAAGATCAAGGTCGGCGTCACCGCGACCCTCGAAGGCACCTACACCGTGCTCGGCGAGGACGGCATCCGCGGCCACCAGACCGCGCTCAACGTGCTGGGCAAGAAGGTCGGCGACAAGGAGCTCGAATTCATCATCGCCTCCACGGACGCGACGCCCGACTCAGCGGTCCGTGCCGTGCGAAAGCTGATCGAGCAGGACAAGGTGCAGATCCTGCTGTCTCCGCTGTCTGGTGACGAAGGCATCGCCGTCAAGAATTTCGCAAAGACTCATCCGGAGCTGACCTTCATCAACGCCGCTTCGGGCGCCCAGGAAACGACCTATGTCGATCCCGCCCCGAACTTCTTCCGTTACAACATGGACGGTGCGCAGTGGCAGGTGGGCCTCGGCAAATACGCCTATGACGAGAAGAAGTATCGCAAGATCGCGACCGTCGGCGAGGACTATTCCTTCATCTACACACAGGTGTTCGGCCTCGTGCTCGAATTCTGCGGCGCCGGCGGACAGGTCACCAACCGGCAATGGGTGCCGCTCGGCACCAAGGACTTTGCCTCGGTCATCGCGGCGCTGCCCGATGATGTCGATGCGATCTATCTGGGCCTCGGCGGCGCCGACGCCGTCAACTTCCTCAACCAGTACCAGCAGGCCGGCGGCAAGGCGCATCTGATGGGCGGTTCCATCATGATCGACCAGACCATCCTGTCGTCCAAGGGCAACGCCAAGAACGCTCTGATCGGCACCATCGCGGCGAGCGGCCAGGCCGACACCTGGGAGGATCCGGGCTGGCAGAAATTCGTGAAGGCCTATCAGGACGCCTTCCCGCCCAACAAGCGCTTCCCGAGCCCGTCGCTGCTCGCCACCAACTATTACGACTCGACCATGGCGCTGATCCTGGCGCTGCGTCAGGTCAATGGCGATCTCTCCAACAACCAGGCCAAGTACAAGGAAGCCCTCGCCAAGATCGAGATCGACGCGCCTAACGGCAAGATCAAGCTCGACTCCAACCGACAGGCGATCGGCACAAACTTCGTCACCGAAGTCGTCGACGACGGCAAGGGCGCGCTGTTCTCGAAGGTCGTGAAGGTGATTCCCAACGTCAACCAGACGCTGGGCTATGACCCTGCAGTGTTCGCAAAGATCGGTTTGCCAAGCCGTACAGTACCGGAATGTAAGAAGTACTGACGTAGTCCCGTTGCGGGCGATGACTGACCGGGGAGAGATTTGTAAGGGGCGCGACGCGTGCGCACTTGCATTCTCTCCCCGGTTGTTGAACGCTATCGAAAAAAAGAAGAGCTTCTGGGAGGGAAGGCATGAGCCGGGCGCTCGCCGTCTTCCACGGCCGCTTCGGCCGGGCGACGGTCTATCAGTTGAACCGCCCTTTCAACATCCACGCGCATCGTGAAGGTCATTTGATCTTCCATGTCGGGGGGCGTCCCGCATGCATCGATGTCAGCGACGGACGTTACGATCTCACCGAAGGTTCCGTCGTCGCGGTCAATCCATGGGAACCGCATAATTTTCTGCCGTCCGACCTCGAAGGCGGCGCCGTTTTCTTCGTGCTCTACGTCAATGCCGAGTGGTTTGCCCCCGACGCGCCCGGCACAGACCGGTTGCGCTTCGGCCGCACCCAGTTCACGAGGTCGGTCGCGCTGGACAAGCATATCAGGCACGCAGCCGCCCTCGTGTGCGGCGCACCCTCGCTCAATAGCCTCGATGGCGAGCTGAGAAGGCTGATCGACATCTGCTACGACGAGAGCTGGCAACAGGCGGAGACCGCGCGCGATCCGCGCGCGAACGGCTCCGTCACCGATTTTCGCGTGCGCAAGTGCATCAAGATGATGTCGGAAAGTCCGGGCGCCGAGATCGAGCTCGACACCATCGCGCGCGAATCCGGCCTGTCGCGACCGCATTTCTACCGGCTGTTCCGCACCCAGACCGGCGTCACGCCGCACCTCTATCTCAACACGCTGATGATGGAGCAGGCGCTGGAGGCACTGGTGGCGAGCGAGGCGCCGATCGCCGATATCGGCTTCGATCTCGGCTTCTCCTCGCAAAGCGGTTTCACGCGTTTTTTCGCCGCCAATGTCGGGATGGCCCCGACCGATTATCGCCGCGCCGCCAAGGTTTTGCGCGCCTGACGGGCGCGCGAAAAGATACTCACGATCAAATGCGCCCCCGTCAGCCCCATTAGGATGTGCGGAACGCGGTCCCGACAAGAGGATCGCGGTCGACAGGGAGCACACGTACATGGCAGGGCTTGCAGCCGGTGACGGTCTGCGCGCCCCCTCACCTCGCTTGCAGGGAGAGGGTCGGATTGACGTGGAGACGGAGCGGCGATCATGACCCGCTTCATCGAGCGCCATCCCGCCTGGGCATTGATCGTCATCATCGCGGTCGCGGTGGCACTGTGGCTGATCTTCGCCGTGTGGCCGCCGGGCCTCGAAGAGGCCGTCGGCCGCAAGCGGGTGTTCCTCAACGCGGTCTTCAACGGCATCACGCTGGGAGGTCTGTATTTCCTCGTCGCCAGCGGCTTCACGCTGATCTTCGGCCTGATGCGCAACGTCAACCTCGCGCACGGCTCGCTCTATTTGTTCGGCGGCTATGTCGGCTACGCTATCAGCGCCTCCACCGGCTCCTGGGTCCTGTCGTTCATCGTCGCCTTCGTCCTGACCGCGCTGGTCGGCGTGCTACTCCAGGTTCTCGTGTTCCGCCGCATGGAGGGCCAGGATCTGCGCCAGACCATGGTGACGATCGGGCTCTCGATCGTGTTCGCTGATCTGATGCTGTGGGCCTGCGGCGGCGACTTCTACCAGATCCAGACCCCGAACTGGCTGATCGGCCCGATCGAGCTGCCGCTGCTCACCGCGGTGAAATCCTCGGGGGAGCCGGTCTACCTGCGCTATCCGCTGGTCCGGCTCGTGATCTTCCTGGCCTCCGTCGCCATCGGCATCGCGATGTGGCTCGCGCTCAACCGCACCCGGATCGGCATGATCATCCGCGCCGGCGTCGACGACCGCGACATCCTCGCCGCGACCGGCGTCCGCATCCAGGTCGTCTTCGTGCTCGTCTTTGCACTCGGCGCCGGGCTTGCCGGCATCGCCGGCGTGGTCGGCGGCACTTTCCAGTCGCTCTCGCCCGGCGAGGACATCCGCTTCCTGCTCGCCTCGCTCGTCGTCGTGATCGTTGGTGGCATGGGCTCGATTCCCGGCGCCGCGCTCGGCGCGCTGATCATCGGCCTCGCCGAGCAGCTCGGCTCGGTCTACATCCCCACCTACGCCATCGTCGTGACCTTCCTGATCATGGTGCTGGTGCTGGCGCTTCGGCCGCAGGGCCTGCTGGCGAGGCGCTGAGATGTCCGTCACTCACGACGTCAGCGTTCAGGTTCACAGGCCCGCGTCAACGGTGGAACGACCGGCTGCGCGCGGCTGGCCCGATATCAACAATCCCGCGGCCTGGATCGTGGCGGCCATCCTGCTGATCATGCCGCTGATCGCCAACGGCTTCTTCCTGATCGAGATCTTTGCGACCACCTTGATCCTCGGCACCGTCGCGCTCAGCCTGATGTTCCTGGCCGGATATGGCGGCATGGTCAGCCTGATGCAGCTCAGCATCGCGGGCTTTTGCGCTTACATGGTCGCGGTGTTCGGTGTCAGCGGCAACGCCAATATCAGCCTCGGCTGGCCGTGGTGGCTGGCGGTGCCGATGGCGCTGACGCTCGCAGTCATGTTCGGCACGCTCGGCGGCGCGCTGGCGGTGCGCACCGAGGGCATCTACACCATCATGATCACGCTGGCGATCGGCGCCGCGTTCTACTACTTCACCAACCAGAACTGGGCGATCTTCAACGGCCACACCGGCATCAACAACGTCTCGACGCCGCGTTTCTGGGGTGTCGACTGGCGGGCGGACATTCCCTTCTACTATGTCGTGCTTGCGACAGCCGGGCTCTGCTATTTTGCCGTCGACTACATTTCCCGTGCGCCATTCGGTCTCGCCCTCCAGGGCGTGCGCGACAATCCGCGCCGCATGTCCGCGCTGGGCTTCAACGTCAATGCCCACCGCGTCGCGGCCTATGCGGTGGCGTCCTTCATCGCGGGCCTTGCAGGTGTGCTCCAGGTCTGGAACTACCGCCAGATCTCGCCCGGCTCGGTCAGCGTCGGCGCCTGCATCGACATCCTCATCATCGCCGTCGTCGGCGGCATCACCCGCCCGGTCGGTCCCTATATCGGCGCGCTGGTCTTCGTGCTGCTGCGCACCTTCGCGCTCGACTTCCTCGTCAAGATCGGGCTCGACGGCAACCGTTTCCGCCTGTTGATCGGCCTCGGCTTCCTCGCCATCGTGTTCTGGTCGTCGGACGGCGTGATCGGCCTCTGGCAGCGCTGGCGCCAGAGCCAGCTTGGCGAGGCGAACCGCCAAGGCGGAGGGCGCGGCCATGGATAGCGTCGCCCAGCGCCTCTCCGCTGTCGGCGCCGGCGCAGCGCTGGAACTGCGCGGCGTGACGCGGCTATTCGGGGCGCTGGCGGCCTTGACCGACGTCACCATCACCGTGCGTCCCGGCGAACGCCGCGCGGTGCTCGGCTCCAACGGTGCCGGCAAGACCACGCTGTTCAACTGCATCACCGGCGACTTCCCGCCGACATCAGGCACGATCCGCTTCTTCGGCGAAGACGTCACGCATTTCCCGCCCTACGAGCGCATCCGCCGGGGGCTGCGGCGCACCTATCAGATTTCAGCGCTGTTTCCCGGCCTCACCGTGCAGGACAACGTCTACCTCGCCTGCCGCGGCGTCTCGCGCGGACGGTTCTCGTTCCTGCGCCCCGGCCCGAACGACGCGCTGATGCACGCCGCCGACAATCTGGTGCAGGCCGTGCATCTGACTGCGGTCAAGGACCAGCGCGTCGCCGAGCTCGCGCACGGGCAGCAGCGCCAGCTCGAGATCGCACTGGCGCTCGCCGGCGCCCCGCGCTTCGTGCTGTTCGACGAGCCGGCCGCAGGCCTCTCGCCGACCGAGCGCGCCGAGCTGATCGAGATCCTGACCTCGCTGCCGGCCCATATCGGCTACATCATCATCGAGCACGACATGGACGTGGCGCTGCGCGTCGTCGAGAGCGTGACGATGATGCACAACGGCCGCATCTTCAAGGAAGGCCTGCCGGAAGAGATACAGTCCGATCCTGAAGTGCAGGAGCTATATCTCGGAGGCGGCCATGAATGAGGCCCGCCGCGCTACCGTTGCGCTCGAGGTCCGCGGCCTCGACGTCTATTACGGCCATTCGCATGCGCTCCAGGGCGTCGATCTCACGCTGGAGAGCGGCGTGTTCTCCGTCGTCGGCCGCAACGGCATGGGCAAGACCACGCTGTGCAAGGCCATCATGGGCCTCGTACCGGTCAGCGGCGGCTCGATCCGGGTCCGCGGCGAGGACATCACGCGGCGGCCGCCGGCTCACATCGCGCGCCTCGGCGTCGGCTATGTGCCGCAGGGCCGCCGGCTCTGGCGCTCGCTCAGCGTGGACGAGCATCTCCGACTTGCCGGCGGGATGCGGTCCGGTGCCTGGACCGTCGAGCGCATCTACGACACCTTTCCGCGCCTCGCCGAGCGCAAGGACCATGGCGGCGGCCAGCTCTCCGGCGGCGAGCAGCAGATGCTGGCGATCGCGCGCGCGCTGCTGACCAACCCGCAACTGCTGGTCATGGACGAACCGACCGAAGGACTCGCGCCCGTCATCGTCGCACAGGTCGAGGAGATGCTGCTGCGGTTGGGTGAGGACGGCGACATGTCCGTGCTCCTGATCGAGCAGAACATCGGCGTGGCGACCGCGATCTCGCGCAATGTCGCGATCATGGTCAACGGCCGCATCAACCGCATCATCGACTCGGCGCGGCTCGCCGCCGACCGCGAGTTGCAGCAGCGGCTGCTCGGCGTCGGCTTGCATGCCGAGCTTACGCCGGATCTCGACGTGCCGGCTCCGGGCTCCGAGGCGAAGTCGGCGCCGCAGGCCACCCGACCGAGCGGCCCGATCCGGATCTACATCTCCAACCCGACACCGCCGACACGCTGGTCCCAACCCGCGCCGATCGCACGGATCGAAGCGGCGGCACGCACGCTTTCGACGCAAATATCGCGCCTCGACGAGACGGCACGGCGCAAGCGCGAGCCGGTGACGTCCCAGTCGTCAGGGCCGCCGGTCGTGCTGGTCGTCGGCACGCTCGACACCAAGGGGACGGAACTCCGCTTCATCCGCGATATCATCGCCGAAAGCGGCCTGCGCACCCGGCTGGTCGACGTCTCCACCAGCGGCAAGCACTCCAGCTGCGATGTCTCGGCGCAGGAGATCGCGCTGAACCACGGCCGCGGCGGGGCTGCGGTGTTCGGCGCCGACCGCGGCGCGGCCGTGACGGCGATGGCGGACGCGTTCGCCAGCTGGCTGCGGCGCCAGGGCAATGTCGCCGGCGTGATCTCCGCCGGCGGCTCGGGCGCGGCCTCGCTGGTTGCCCCGGGCATGCGCACCCTGCCGGTCGGCGTGCCCAAACTGATCATATCATCCGTCGCCTCTGGCGATGTCGGGCCCTATGTCGGCCCCGCCGACATCACCATGATGCACTCGGTCACCGACATTCAGGGACTGAACTCGATCTCGCGTGCAGTGCTGTCGAACGGCGCCAATGCGATCGCAGGCATGGTTAAGGCACGCCTCGATCAGCGCGAGGCCAGGCAGCGCGCCACCAGCGAAGGACTGCCTGCGGTCGGCATCACCATGTTCGGCGTGACGACCCCGGCGGTCCAGAAGATCGCCGCAGATCTGGGCGAGGACTTCGAATGTCTCGTCTTCCACGCCACGGGCGTCGGCGGCCGCTCGATGGAGAAGCTCGTCGAATCCGGCCAGCTCGCGGGTGTCATCGATATTACGACAACCGAAATCTGCGACTTGCTGATGGGCGGCGTGTTTCCCGCCACCGAGGATCGCTTCGGCGCGATCGTCCGCACCCGCCTGCCCTATGTCGGCTCGGTCGGCGCGCTCGACATGGTCAATTTCGGCGCGCCCGACACCATCCCGGAGCGGTATCGCGGCCGCAAATTCCACGTCCATAACCCGCAGGTAACGCTGATGCGGACGACTGTCGAAGAGAATGAGCGCATGGGCCGCTGGATCGCCGAGCGGCTCAACCAGATGGATGGGCCGGTGCGCTTCTTCCTGCCCGAGGGCGGCGTCTCCGCACTCGACGCGCGGGGCCAGCCATTCTGGGATCCGGACGCCGACGCCGCCCTGTTCCGCGCGCTGGAGCGCGATGTGCGGCAGACCAGCAGCCGCCGGCTCATCCGCATCCCCAAGAACATCAACGATCCCGATTTCGCCGCCGCCATCGTCAGTGCATTCCGAACCCTGTTCGGCCGCACCGGGGCGCGGCGGAGACTAGCGAGGTGACCGATGGCCCGGTTTGAACGCGCTGCACTCCTGAAACGATTCCACGAGATGGCGAGGCGCGGCGAGCCGATCGTCGGCGGCGGCGCCGGCACCGGCCTGTCGGCCAAGTGCGAGGAGGCCGGCGGCGTCGACCTCATCGTCATCTACAATTCCGGCCGCTATCGCATGGCCGGTCGCGGCTCGCTGGCGGGGCTGATGGCTTACGGCGACGCCAACGCCATCGTGCTGGAGATGGCCGGCGAAGTACTGCCCGTGGTCAGCAAGACGCCCGTGCTCGCCGGCGTCAACGGCACCGACCCGTTCCGCGACATGGACGTCTTTCTAGACCAGTTAAAGATGCTCGGCTTTGCCGGCGTGCAGAATTTTCCGACAGTCGGTCTAATCGACGGCGTCTTCCGCGCCAACCTCGAAGAGACCGGCATGTCCTACGCGCTGGAGATCGACATGATCGCCAAGGCGCGCGAGAAGGACCTCCTGACGACGCCTTACGTCTTCAGCGAGAAGGAAGCCGCCGCGATGGCGATCGCCGGCGCCGATATCATCGTCTGCCATCTCGGCCTCACGACCGGCGGCACGATCGGGGCGCAGACCGCAGCAAAGCTGAAGGACTGCCCGGAGCGCATCGACATCTGGGCCTCCGCCGCGCTCAGCGTCAATCCCGATATCCTGGTGCTCGCTCATGGCGGTCCGATCGCGGATCCCGCGGATGCCGATTTCATCATGAAGAACACCCGCTACTGCCACGGCTTCTACGGCGCCTCTTCGATGGAGCGGCTGCCGGTCGAGCGAGCCTTGACGGACCAGGTACGCAAATTCAAGGCGATCGGCGCGCGATAACGCCGGAACGATCGAGGGAGAGAAACATGTCAGGGATCCTGGTCGGCGAGCTCATCCTCTGGCTGATCGTCGCAGTCGTCGTCATCGTAGTCGGCGTCTACATCGTCAACTGGCTCTACCACCGCTCATCCAAGGAGGTGTCGTTCGTCCGGACCGGCTTCCTCGGCGAGCGCGTGGTGATCAACGGTGGCGCCTTCGTGCTGCCCTTCATCCACGACTACACCTCCGTCAACATGAACGTGCTGCCGATGGGCATCGTGCGTTCCAAGCAGGATGCGGTCATTACCCGCGATCGCATGCGGGTCGACATCGAGGCCGACTTCTACGTCCGCGTCCGGGCGACCCGTGAAGCCGTCTCGATCGCGGCCGCGACGCTCGGCCGCCGCACCATGGAACCGGAGCAGTTGCACGCGCTGCTGGCCGGCAAGTTCATCTCTGCGATCCGCTCGGTCGCTTCGGAAATGACCCTGGAGGAGATGCATGAGCGGCGCGGCGACTATGTCGAGCGGGTCAAGACCAATGCGGCAGAAGCCCTCGCCCAGAACGGTCTCGAACTGGAATCGGTCGCCATCACCGATCTCGACCAGACCGACCTCGAATTCTTCAACCCCTCGAACCGGTTCGACGCCGAAGGCTTGACCCGCTTGATGGAGGACATCGAGGCCCGGCGCAAGCTGCGCAACGACATCGAGCAGGACTCGATGATCAAGATCCGCACTCGCAATCTGGAGGCCGAACGTCAGGCGCTCGACATCGAGCGCGAGAGCGAGACCGCGCGGCTGGAGCAGGAACGCGACATCGAAATGCGCCGCGCACTCCAGCGCACGGAAGTCGCCCGCGAGCGCGCGCTGCGCGAGACCGAGGCCGAGCAGGCCCACATCTCGGCGCGCGAGGCGATCGAACGTGCGCGGATCGCCAATGAGCAGGCGATCGCGGAGGCCCGAATCGCCTCCGAGCGCGAGACTCGCCAGAAGGAGATCGAGCGCACCCGCACCATCGAGGAGAAGGAGCTGCTGGCGCGCGAGGAGATCGAGAAGACCCGGATCGCCAACCAGCGCGCGATCGATACGACGCGGATTGCGTCGGAACGCGAAGTCCGCCAGCGCGAGATCGAGCGGATGCGCACCGTGGAGGAAGCCGAGATCGCGGCCCGCGAGGCGATCGAGAAAGCCCGCATCCAGCAGGACCGCGTCGTCACCGATGCCCGCATCGCCAACGAGGAGGAGACCAGGCGCCGCGAGATCGAACGCACCCGTGCCGTCGACGAGGCCGAGATCGCCGCCCGCGAGGCCACCGAAAAGGCACGCATCGCCCAGACCTTGATCGTCAACGTCGAGCGCATCTCCTCCGACGAGCGTACCCGCGCGCTGGAGATCCACCAGGTGCGGACCATCCAGGAGGCCGAAATCGAGGCGCAGCGCGCCGTCGAAGCCGCCCGCATCGCCCGCGAACGGACGCTCGCCGCCGAGCGCATCGCCGCCGAGCAGAATACCCGGCAGCTGGAGATCGAGCGCAACCAGGCCCTCGAAGTCGCCGGCATCGCCGCGCGCGAGACCACCGAGGCCTCGCGCATCGCCCAGGAGGAGCGCGTGCGCTCGCTGGAGATCGCCCGCAACCGGGCCGTCGAGGAAGCCGACATCGCCTCTCGCGAGGCGATCGAGGCGGCGCGCATCGCCCAGGAGAAGGCCGTCGCGGCCGAGCGCATCCAGGCCGAGCGCGACACGCGCTCGCTGGAAATCGAGCGCACCGGCGTGCTGGAGGCCGCCGAGCTGAAGCGGCGCGATGCCATCGAGCGCCAACGCATTACGGTCGATCTCGCGCTCGAAGCCGAGCGCATCAACTCGTCCAAGAAGCGCGAGGTGCTCAACATCGAGCAGAAGAAGGCGATCGAGATTGCCGACGAAGACCGCGTCATCGCGCTCTCCGCGAAGAAGTCGGAGCGGATCGATGCCGACCGCCAGGTCCGGCAGGCCGAGATCGTTGCCCGCAAGGAGGTCGAGACCACGGACGTCTCGCGCGAGCAGGCGCTGGAAGCCGCTCGCCTCGAGCGCCGCCGCGCCATCGAGCAGCTCGAGGTCGCCCGCGTCCAGTCGCTGCAGGAGGCCGAGATCGCCTCCCGCGAAGAGGTCGAGCGCGCCCGCATCGCGTCCGACCGCGGCCTCGACGAGGCTCGCGTCGGTCGCGAGCGCGAGCTGCGCAAGCTCGAGGTCAACCGCGAAAAGGAGGTCGAGACGGTCCTGATGGAGAAGGCGATCGCCATCCACCAGAAGTCGCTGGAAGAATCCGCAGCCAAGGCCATGGCCGAGGAGGCGCGGATGCGGGCGACGGAAGCGACCGAGCGCGTCATTACCGCCCGCGAGAGCGAAATCGCAAAACGCCGCAAGACCGTCGAGGTGCTGCTCGCCGAGAAGCAGGCCGAGGAGACCCGCATCGCCGCGGAGGCCGAGCGCGTGCGCGCGGCCGTCGAAGCCGAGGCGCAGCGGATGCTCAACGAGGCCGAGAACGTGCTCACCGACCAGGCGCGCTACTCTCTGTTCCGCAGAAAACTGCTCGACCGGATCGAGGGCATCGTACGCGAAAGCGTCAAGCCGATGGAGAAGATCGAGGGCATCCGCATCCTCCAGGTCGACGGCCTCAACGGCCACGGAAACGGCAATGGCGGCCGCAGCGCCACCGACGAGGTCATCGATTCCGCGCTGCGCTATCGGGTTCAGGCGCCCTTGATCGACTCGATCCTGGCCGACATCGGCGTCGAGGGCGGCAGTCTTTCGAAAATGCCGGGCCTGATCCGCGAGGCGCGCGACATGCAGGGCATCAAGGATTCCGCACGCAAGGGCGGCGGCGGCGGCGGCGGCGACAAGCCGGCCGCCTCCCCGCCTGCGGCCGAGGGTGGCGAACCGCCGACCGAGCGTGGGCAACGGAAGAAGAGCTGAGGTCGCACCATGGCCCGCGTCTATGTCTCCACCGTCGTCAACGCCCGCAACGACCGCGTCTGGGCGCGGGTGCGCGATTTCAACGGTCTGCCGAACTGGCATCCGGCCATCGCCGAAAGCCGCATCGAAGGCGGGGAGCCCTCGGACAAAATCGGTTGCGTCAGAGATTTCCGCCTGCGCAACGGCGACCGCATCCGCGAGAAGCTCCTGGGCCTCTCCGACTACGACATGTTCTGCACCTATTCGATCCTGGAATCCCCGATGGGCGTCGAGAACTACGTCGCGACGCTGCGGCTGACCCCCGTCACCGACGGCGACCAGACCTTCGTGGAATGGACCGCCGAGTTCGACTGCGCGCCGGAGCGCGAGACCGAGCTCGTCGGCAATATCGGCGGCGGCGTGTTCCAGGGTGGGTTCGACGCGCTAAAGCGCGTATTCGGAGGCTGACGTGACCAGACCTGTTTCGATCGAGGCTCACTGCGCCCCCTCGCCCCGCTCGCGGGGAGAGGTGAAGAGAACAACAGAGGGCTAGCCGTGCCGCATATCGTCAAAAGCACGATTCTGGACGCGCCGACCGATGCGGCGTGGGCCATGCTGCGCGATTTCAACGGGCATGATCGCTGGCATCCGGCGGTCGCGACCTCCTCCATCGAGCGCGCGCAGTCCTCCGACAAGGTCGGCTGCGTCAGGCGTTTCAAGCTCAAGGACGGCTCCGAGCTGCGCGAGCAGCTGCTGGCGCTGTCCGACCTCGAGCAAACCTTCAGCTATTGCCTGCTCGATACCCCGATCCCGATGTTCAATTACGTCGCCCATGTCCGCTTGCTGCCCGTCACCGACGGTGACCGCACCTTCTGGCATTGGGAGTCCCGCTTCACCACGAAGCCCGAGGACAAGGACCGCATCACCCATATGGTCGCCGAAGACATCTATCAAGCCGGATTCGATGCGATCCGCCGACACCTAAGGGAGGCCGCATAATCATGGCCGTGACGGTCAAGACCTTTACAAGCGCCAGCGAAGCGGCCGGCGCGCTGTCTTCGGATCGCAGCGCGCGCTATCTCGGCGGCGGCACGCTGGTGATGCGCGCGTTGAACGAGGGCGACGTGTCGATCTCGACCGTCGTCCGCGCGCAGGATCAGGCCCTCACCCGGATCGACGCATCGGGTCCGCGCATCACGTTGGGTGCCGGCGTCACCTTCGCCCGCATCCTCGCCGAACGCGACCTCGCCTTCCTGCATGCTCCTGCCCGCTCGATCGGCGGTCCAGCCGTGCGCAACATGGGTACCGTCGGCGGCAACCTCTTTGCGCCAACTCCCTATGGCGATTTCACCGTCGCGCTGCTGGCGCTCGATGCCACCGTGGCCGTGCAAGGCGGCTTTGGTGCGCGCGACATTCCGATCGAGGAGTTCCTGCAGGCGCGCGACCGGCAGGCCGGGACACTCGTGCTGTCGGTGTCCTGCACCCGGCCAGGCAGCGCCGAGACGTTCCGCTATCGCAAGATCGCCCGCATCAAACCGAAGGGCGGCTCGGTCATCACGCTGGCCGCGTATCTGCCGATCAGCGGCGGCCGGATCGCGGGCGCTCGCATCGCGCTGGGATCGATGGCACCGACGCAGATCCGCGCCCGTGCCGCCGAGCGGGCGCTGGAGGGCCGCTCGCTCGATGCCGCCACCATCGCGGCGGCCGCATCCGCAGCGACCGAAGGAACATCGCCATCTGACAACGCGCTCGGCAGCGCCTGGTATCGCCGCGAGATCGTCGGCGTCCATCTGCGGCGCCTGCTGTCGGGACAGGACTAAAGCCCATGTCGAAAATTCCGCTTCAATTTCGTCACAACGGCCGCGACGTCGCGATCTTCGTCGAGGGCGGCACCAATCTGCTGGTCGCGCTGCGCGAGCTGATCGGCGACATGACGCCGAAATTCGGCTGCGGCCAGGGCGGCTGCGGCACCTGCAGCGTGCTGGTCGACGGCGAGCTGCACCTGTCCTGCCTGACGCTCGCCGAGACGGTCGCCGGCCGCTCGATCGAAACGCTCGACGGCATGAAGCAGGGCCCGAACCTGCATCCGCTCCAGCGTGCCTTTGCCGACCATTTTGCCGCCCAGTGCGGGTATTGCACGCCGGGCATGCTGATGGCCGCAAAGGCCCTGCTCAACCGCAATCCCTCGCCGAGCCGCGACGAGGTCGTGGAGGCCATCTCCGGCAACATCTGCCGCTGCACCGGCTATGAGCCGATCATCAATGCCATTCTCGCCGCCGCAGGCGGCCGGGTCAGCGCCTGAAGGACGCCGCGCCATGCTGGAACTGCGCAAGGACATCTTCGCCGACGAGCGCGACGATAACCTCAAGGAAATCGGCAAGGGCACCCAACGCCAGGACATGCTCGGGCACATCACGGGCACATCGAGCTATTTTAACGACCATCAACTGCAAGGCATGTTGCACCTGAAGGTCGTGCGCTCGGCACAGGCCCATGCACGGCTGCGCCGCATCGATACCACGGACGCAGAACGCTCGGCCGGCGTCCGCCGGATCATTCGCGGCGCCGACGTTCCGGTCAATCTCAACACGCTTCTCAGCCTGATCAATTTCGGCAAGGACGACGAGCCTTCGCTCGCGGTGGACAAGGTGCGCTACAAGGGCGAGCCGATCCTCGCCATCGTCGCCGACAGCGAGCGGGAAGCGTTCGAGGCTATCGCAAAGGTCAGGATCGACTATGAGCCTCTGCCGACGGTGTTCGACGTCGAGGACGCGCTGAAACCCGGCGCCCCCGTGGTCAACGAGACCTATCCGAAGAACGCCTTCATTTATCACGACGTCTACGACCATCAGCGCCTGCGCTTCGGTGATGCGGACGCAGCGCTTGCGACCGCCGATCACGTGCTTGAACAGCGCTACCAGATGTCGCCGATCGAGCACGCGCCGACCGAGACCAACGGCGCCATTGCCGCGCCGGACACCAACGGACGCTACGTCGTCTACACCTCGACCCAGGCGCTGTTCTTCTCGGTCGACACCTGCGCCAAGATCCTGGATGTGCCCTCCAACACCTTCCACTTCATCGGCGGCACCGTCGGCGGTGGCTTTGGCGGCAAGGTCGATACCTTGACCGAGCCGCTCGCCATTCTCGGCGCCATCCTGACCGGGCGACCGGTGCGCTACGTGTTCGGGCGCGAGGAGGAGATGCAGTACGGCCCGCCGCGCGGCGCCGAGCGCATCTACATCAAGGACGGCGTCATGCGCGACGGCCGCATCGTCGCGCGCAAGATCCGGGCCTATTTCGACAGCGGCGCCTATACAAGGCTGTCCAGTTACGCCGCGGTGAAATGCGCCGCGCATCTGCCGGGCCCCTACACCATCCCCAACGTCTACGGCGACGTCTATTGCGTCTTCACCAACCGCACGCCGGCGACCGCGATGCGCGGCTTCGGCGTCACCGCGATGGATTTTGCCATCGAGTGCCAGATGGACAAGCTCGCAAATCTCGTCGGCATGGATCCGATGGAGTTCCGCATCCTCAACGCCTATCGCGACGGCGACATGAAGGCACATCGACGCGAGGCGAAGAACACGGCTCTCATCGAATGCGTCCAGGTCGCGGCCGAAAAGGCCAAATGGCCGATCCGCGACGAGTTCAAGCGCGCCTCCTCGCGCAAGGACGGCGGCGGCAGCCGCGCCGCGATTCCGCCGACGCCGACGGATTCTTCGCGCGCAAGGCCGACGCCGGTCCAGCAGCGCACGAGCTATGAGCGCGCGCCGGTGACCGCGACACGGGAGCCGCCGCGCGATCCACCGCCGCCGGCGCCGCCGGCGCCGCCGCCTCCCCCGCCGCGCCCGGCCGCGCCGTCGCACGGCGCGACGCGGTTCTCATCCGTGTTCGGGACCAGGAGACGCTGACATGACCCGGCATCGCGGACGCGGCATGGCGTCGATCAACTATCCCATCGGCATGAACCTCGGCGGCGATCCGAGCCAGGCCCTGGTTCACTCCAATCCCAGCGGCAAGTTCACGGTCGCGTTGTCGTCGATCGACCTCGGCCAGGGCATGAAGTCGGTGACGCGGCAGATCTGCGCCGAAACGCTCGGCGTTCCCGTCGAGGACGTCTATGTCGACACCGCCGATTCCGACACCGGCCCGCACTGCATGGGCTCGTTCGCCTCGCGCGGCACCCACCGCGTCGGCAATGCGGTGATGGCCGCCGCCCGCGAAGCGCGCGGGGTGATGATGGAGGCGGCCGCCGAGGAGCTGGAGGTCAACGCCGCCGACCTCGAGACCGACGGGCGCGGCAACATCCACGTCAAGGGCGCGCCGCACCGTTCGATTTCAACCAAGGACGTCGCGATTGCCGCGCAGTTCAGGCAGGGCAAGACCATCTCGGGCCGCGGCATCTTTCTGGTCCCGCTTTCCGATGTCGATCCGGAGACCGGCGAGATGTCGCCGGCGACCTGTTACGCCCATGCCTGTCTCGTCGCAGAAGTCGAGGTCGATGACGAGACCGGCGAGGTCGCGATGGTCCGGATGGATTCCGCCTATGAGCTCGGCCGCGCGCTCAACCCCCGCCTGGTCGAACAGCAACTGGTCGGCGGCGCCTGGATGGGCGTCAGCCATGCGCTCTACGAGACCCCGGAGCCCTATTATCCCGATCCCGTTCATGGGCCCCGCGACTTCGTCGAATATTTGATGCCCGGCCCCGGCGACATCTGCCCGCACGATATCGCGGTGCTGGAGCGTCCGGCGCCCGATGGCCCCTTCGGGGCCAAGGGACCTGGTGAGATGTGCGCCAATCCGGTGCTGCCGGCCGTTGCGAATGCGATCTTCAACGCCGTCGGCGTCCGCATCGACGACCTGCCGATCACGCCCGAAAAGGTGCTGCGCGCGATCAAGGCCCAGGGTGGCGCGCGGCCGCAGGCGCGACGTTAGGCCGTGGCGGTCCGCAGCAACATCGTCGGTATCGACAGCCCGGAGGCGCTGGAGAAAGCGCTGCGTGCGGCCTATTACCTCGCCGACGAGGGACTTGCGACCGCCGCCTATCTCGGCCTCGCACTCGGCAAGCCGCTGCTGCTGGAAGGCGCGCCCGGCGTCGGCAAGACGGAAGCCGCAAAAGCGATCGCTGCCGTGCTCGGCCGCCGCCTGATCCGCCTGCAATGCTACGAGGGCATCGACGCCTCTGCCGCGCTCTATGAGTGGAACTATCCGCGCCAGATGCTGGCGATCCGCCAGGCTGGGGACGAGAGCATCGATATCTATGGCGAGGCCTTCCTGATCGAACGTCCCATGCTGGCCGTGCTTCGCGCACCCGATTCGACTGTGCTCCTGATCGACGAAATCGACCGCGCCGACCAGGAGTTCGAGGCGTTCCTGCTGGAATTCCTCTCGGACTTCCAGATCTCGATTCCCGAGCGTGGCACCGTGCGCGCCGCCGAGCGGCCTGTCGTCGTGCTGACCTCGAACCGGACGCGCGATCTTCACGAAGCCCTGCGGCGGCGCTGTGTCTATCACTGGATCGACTATCCGACCGCGGAGCGCGAGGCACGGATCATCATGATGCGCGCCTCCAGCGTCGCCGAGGCCACGGCCCGCGCCGTCGTCGCCGCCGTGGAAAGATTGCGGCGCGAGCCCCTGAGCAAGGCGCCCGGCATCGCCGAGGCCGTCGACTGGGCCGAAGCCGCGACGCTCCTCAACAAGGGCGGCGCGCGCTGGCCCGACGCCTTCAAGCGGTCGATCGGCGTGGCATTGAAGGATGAGGAGGATTTGCACTTCATCTCGCCCCGGCTCGACGCCATGCTCGCGGAGGCAACCGCATGAGTACCGAGCCCCGGCTTCCGCGCGCCGCCCGCGTCTTCGTCTCCTTCGTTGCGCTGCTGCGTGCCAACAATTTTGCCGTCGCGCCGGAGCAGACCACCGCGTTCCTCGCCGCGATCGAGCTGCTCGGCCCGCGTGACCTCAAGGATATCAGGCAGGCGGCGCTCGCCACCCTCGCCCCGCCGCCCGAGCGCCGCACCACTTTCGACCGGCTGTTCGATCTGCACTTCCGCGGCAGCGAGGCTATCGAGCGCGCCGACAACGGCGAAGAGGACGAAACCGTCCGGCTTCAGGAGGAAGGCCGCGGCGACGAGGAGCCATTGCTGTCCGATGACGCCAATGAATCCGGCCTGACTGCCACACGTACCGAGGCGCTCGTCGAGCGCCGCTTCGCGCAACTCTCCACGACCGACGCACTGCGCCGCCTGGCGCGCGAGGCTCCACGACGCCTGCCGCGACGGCGCGGTCACCGTCGCATGCGGACCCGCCGCGGTCCGTTTGCCGATCTCCGCCGCACCTTGCGTGACAGCGTTCGCAGCGACGGCGAGATCCTGCGGCTCGGCCACATGAAGCGGCGTCAGCGCCCGCGCAAGATGCTGCTGCTGATCGACGTCTCCGGCTCGATGAAGAGCCGCACCGAGGAGAACATGAAGCTCGCGCATGCGCTGGTGCAGGCTGCGCCCAATGTCGAGGTGTTCACCTTCGGCACGCGGCTCACCCGCGTCACCCGTCCGTTGCGGCTGAAGCGCCGCGAGCAGGCACTGAACGCGGCCGCCCATCTGGTCAGCGACTGGGACGGCGGCACCCGCATCGGCGATGCACTCCAGGCCTTCCTCGCCGTGCCCCGCTTCGGCGGCTATGCTCGCGGCGCCGCGGTGGTCGTGATCTCGGACGGATTGGAGCGCGGCGAGCCCGATGCGCTGCGCGATGCGGTCGCAAAGCTGTCACGGCGGGCCTGGCGGGTGAGCTGGCTGACCCCACTGGCGACAAGCCCCGGCTTCCGCCCCCAAACCGAGGCCCTCATGGCCATCGAGCGCTTCGTCGACGACCTCGTCGACGGCGGCTCGAGCGCGTCGATCGTCGCGCACATTCTGGCGCTGGGACGAAGGAGAGCTGCGTGACCGATATGATCGACGGGCATCACCACATCTGGCGGCAGACCGACCTGCCCTGGCTGGTCGGCCCGATGCAGCCCCGCATCTTCGGACCCTACGAGCCAATCCGGCGCGATTATCCGATCCAGGAATATCTCGACGACCTCAAAGGTACCGGCGTCACCCGCTCGGTCTACGTCCAGACCAACTGGGCCAACGACCGCTTCGAGGACGAAGCCGCCTGGGTCCAGCAAACCGCCGACGCGCATGGCTGGCCCCATGCCATTGTCGCCTACGCCAATTTCGCCGTGGACGACGTGCGCCCGCAACTCGACCGCCTGAAGCGCTATCCCCTCGTGCGCGGCGTCCGGATGCAGCTGCACTGGCACGAGAACCCGCTCTACCGCTTTGCGGCCCGCGCCGATCTCTGCGCCGATCCGATGATCCAGCGCAACATTGCGCACCTTGCCGACCATGGGTGGAGCTTCGATTTGCAGGTGTTCACGCCGCAAATGCCGCAGGCCGCTGCGCTCGCAGAAGCCTGCCCCAACGTGACCTTCATCCTCCAGCATGCCGGCATGCTCGAGGACCTCTCGCCCGCCGGCCGCGCAGCCTGGCGCGCCGGCGTCGCGCGGCTGGCAGCCTGTCCGAACGTGGTCTCAAAGCTGTCGGGGCTCGGCACCTTCATCCATCGCAACGACCCCGCGCATATCGCCGCCGTCGTCACTGACACGGTCGCGATCTTCGGCGCCGAACGCTGCCTGTTCGGCTCCAATTTTCCGATCGAGAAATTGTGGACCAGCTATCGCGAGCTCGTCGATGCGTTTCGCGCAGCCGCTGCGCCGCTGAGCGCCGAGCAGCAGGACGCGATCTTCAAGACGACGGCAATGCGCGTCTACCGGCTTTGACAGGCAAGGGACAGGATAGGGAGAGCAACGAATGGCGCTGGAGATCAAGATCCTGGACTATGGCGATATCGAACTGGAATCGAGCTTTCTGGTTCTCGGCCGCGATTGCGGCCGCACCCGCCGCGTCCTCACCCTCGGCTTCCTGATCCTCGGCGGGAAATATCCGGTCGTGGTCGACACCGGCTACCGCTCCAACCAGATCATGGAAACGCTGGGCATGCGTGGCCTTCAATACCACGAGAACATGATCGAGAATCAGCTGGCGCGCCACGGCGTGCGCATGGGCGACGTCCGCTTCGTCTGCCACACCCATCTGCACATCGACCATGCCGGCAAGGACGACCTGTTTCCGATGAACACGACCGTGGTGCTCAACCGCAAGGAGCTGGAATATTCCGTCTCCGGCCTGATGCATCCGCAATACCCGGCGCCCGACATCAAGCACCTGATCGACCGCCTGCATACCAAGAGCGCGCTGCGTTTCCTTGATCTCGAGATCACCGGTCCGATCGAGCTGATGCCCGGCGTCTATTGCGACGCCGCCAATGCGCATACGGAGGGATCAATGAACGTCATCGTCGAGACCGCCGACGGCATCGCGACCATCTGCGGCGACGTGATCTACGACTTCAACGACCAGATCGTCACGCCCTTCAACGAGATCCACGACTGGGAGCCGCGCACCACCGGCAACCACGGCACCAGCAAGCGGGCGGAGAAGGCCTCGATCAAGAAGCTGCTCAGCAATTCGCGCTATCTGCTGCCCGTGCACGACCGTCCGGCCAAGATCGAAGGCGGCAACGTCGTCGGGCGCCTGCACGATCAGGTCCCCGGACCGATCGTGCAATCGCTGCCGGCACGCAACTGGTTTCCGGCGTAACGTGACTTGAGGATCGAGCGATGACCCACGTCACCTTGCGGAGCGAATTCGAGTCCCTGATCGACCCCTACGCGCCGGTCGCGCAGGTCGGCACCGGCTTCGACTTCACGGAGGGACCGGTCTGGCATCCGATCGACCACTATCTGCTGTTCTCGGACATGCCGGGTGACGTGCGGCGGCGCTGGGACCCGCGGCGCGGCGTCACCGAGGTCAAGCGCCCGTCGAACAAATGCAACGGCATGACCTATGACGCCGAGCTCAACCTGATCGTCTGCGAGCACGCGACCTCGCAGCTCATCCGCGAGCGACCGGACGGCCGGCGCGAGGTGCTCGCCTCGCACTTCCAGGGTCAGGAGCTGAACAGCCCGAACGACGTCTGCGTGCACTCCTCCGGCGCGATCTATTTCTCGGACCCCTGGTACGGCCGCATGCCGGTCTATGGCGTCGAGCGACCGCGACAACTCGGCTTCCAGGGCGTCTATCGCGTCGTGCCCGGCGGCGAGCCGAAGCTCGTGGTGGACCGCACCCTGTTCGACCAGCCGAACGGATTGTGCTTCTCGCCGGACGAGAAGATGCTCTATGTCAACGACACCGTCCAGGCGCTGATCCGCGTGTTCGAGGTCGCTGGCGACGGCTCGCTGTCCAATGCGCGCGTGTTCGCCAGCGGCATCCGCTCCGAGCTCGAGCCCGGACTGCCCGACGGCATGAAGTGCGACCAGCACGGCAATGTCTGGGTCACCGCGCCGGGCGGCGTCTGGGTTTATTCGCCGCGCGGCGAATTGCTCGGCAAGGTCCGCCTTCCCGAGCTGGTCGCCAACCTCGCCTGGGGCGGCCCGGATTTCCGCACGCTGTATCTGACCTCGACGCACTCGGTCTACGCTATCCCGACCAAGGTCGGCCCACGCCATGAGCCATATATGAACGCCAGGCCTGCCAGCGGCATCACGGCTGCCGGCTCCTCACCTGCTGCCCCCATCCTTGCCGATGGCGAGATGCATCTCGATCCGCAGCGCTGCGCCATGATCATCCAGGACCTTCAGAATGACGTCATCATGGCCGGCGGCGCGTTTGCCGAGTCCGGAGCGCCGGAGCATGCACGGCAGCAGCACGTCGTCGAGAACGTTCGCCGTCTTGCCGAGACCGCCCGCGCCCGCGGCGTCGTCATCATCCATGTCTGGTTCGTCGTCGAGCCGGGCGCGCCCGGGGTGACGCTGAACGCCCCTCTGTTCGAAGGCCTGGTCGACAGCAAGGCGATGGTGCGCGGCAGCTGGGGCGCGGCGCCCGTGTCCGGTCTCGAGCCTAGGCCCGGCGATTTCGTGGTCGAGAAGATTCGGATGAGCGCCTGGGAGGGCACGCGGCTGGAGACGATCCTGAAGGCGACCGGCCGCGACATGATCATCAACACCGGCGCCTGGACCAACATGTCGATCGAGCACACCGCCCGCACCGGCGCCGACAAGGGCTATTTCATGATCGTGCCCGAGGATTGCTGCTCGACCATGAATGCCGACTGGCACAACGCCTCGATCAACTTCGCCATGCAGAACGTCGCGATCGTCACCCGGGCGGACGCCGTCATCCGGGCGTTGGGATGACCGGTGGCGAAGCTCCTGCATCTGTCCTGCTCGCCCCGCCCCGACTCCGAATCGAGCGCCGGCGCGCGCGTCTTCCTTGACGGGTTTCGGCAAGCGCGGCCCGACTGGGACATCGACGTGATGGACCTCTGGCGCGAGCGGTTGCCGGAATTCATCGGTCCCATCGTCGAGGCCAAATATGCGCGAATGAAGTCGCAGCCGTTCGACGACGCGCAGCGCCGCAGCTTTTCCGAGGCGGAGCGGATCGCGTTGCGCTTTTCGCTGGCAGATCGCGTGCTGATCTCGACGCCGATGTGGAATTTCGGCATTCCCTACAAGCTGAAGCAATGGTTCGACATCGTCATCCAGCCCGGCCTGACATTTCGGTTCGATCCAGCGCAAGGCTATCTTCCGCTGCTCACGGACCGGCCAACCATCGTCATCCTCGCCTCCGGCGGCGATTTCGTCACCGGTATGAATCGCGGCCGCATCGACATGGCGACGCCCTATTTGCGCGAGGCGCTTCGCTTCATCGGCGTCAGCGACGTGCGCTTCGTGCCGATCGGACCGACGACGGGGCCGACCGAGCCAATCCACGCTGCGCGCGAGGCGGCGTATCGGCGACTGGGGACGATGGCTGCGCGGTTTTGATCAGCGCTTACGCATCCGGTGGCCGTACTTCCAACTGACTGAAGATGAAGACCGATTCCCCCACACGTCACGGGGAGAGCTTCACCCGAAGCTGTTGTTGCGATCTGCAAAACCGTCCTTCCACCCGGGAAGGAAGTCATCTGGGACTAGATCGCTTGGCGCCGTGAAGATGCTGCACCGGCGACCGTAGCGGAACGCGCTGAGGAGAAGCGAGCGGCCTTCATTTCTGAACGACGCCGCCAAGAATCTCGACGAGTTGCGCCGGCAGAAGGTCCGCCCTCGGGCAATTTTATGAATAAGCTTGATATTTGAATGAGTTACGCGTCTGGTGCGCTCGGAGGGACTCGAACCCCCACGATTTTACTCACTGCCACCTCAAGGCAGCGCGTCTACCAGTTCCGCCACGAGCGCTTTGGGGATGCCGGCTTGAGGCTTGAAGGCCGGCCGGATCAACGGCGCCGATCTAACAAATCCATCAGAGGGGTACAAGCCTGCAAAGGCCCTGAATTCCACAAGCTTTGCACGAAAGTTCGGGCCCCTCGCCGAATCGGCCCTATCCCCGCTGTCCAGGCCGCTACCGGCTGGGCGGGCCGCTACCGGGTGCCCGGTGAACGCGGCAGCATCTGTTTGACCTCGACCGCGATTCGGTTGCGATCCACCAGCACGACGCCGGAGGCGACCGGCAGGTTGTTGGCCAAAACCTTGACCTCGTCGGCCTCGGTTGCGTCCAGCTCGATGATGGCGCCGCGGGAAAGACGTAATACCTGATGGATCGGCATCGTGGTCGTCCCGAGGACGACCATGAGATCCACGGTGACTTTATCGAGAGTGGGCACTGTCAGGACCGCCGCAACTTGGGACTTGGAATGTGGGACCGACCAAGGGACTTGGACTTGGCATTTGCCCCCGAGATGATCACCACGTTATGGTTAGCCAATGGTTAATTCGCCGCAGAACCCTCGCCAAAACCAGCGTGAAGAGCTCGATTTGACGCCGTTTTCCGCTACAGGCGGCGAACCGGTCGAGTGGCGAATCTCGGACGCACCGGTGCCCTATCCGGAGGCGGTGGCCGCGATGGAAGCCCGCGTCGCGGCCATCGCGGCGGGCGAAGCCGGGGAGCTGGTCTGGCTGCTCGAACACCCCCCGCTCTACACCTCCGGCACCTCGGGCAAGAACACCGACCTGCGCGATCCCCGATTCCCGGTCTTCACCACGGGACGCGGCGGCCAGCTCACCTATCATGGGCCCGGCCAGCGCGTGGCCTACATCATGCTCGATCTCAAGCGCCGCCGGCCGGACGTCCGGGCCTATGTCGCGAGCCTGGAGGAGCTGATCCTGCGCACGCTCGCCGCCTTCAACGTCCGCGGCGAGCGACGCGAAGACCGGGTCGGCGTCTGGGTCAAGCGGCCCGACAAGGGCGCGGACCACGAGGACAAGATCGCGGCGATCGGCGTGCGATTGAAGCGCTGGGTCTCGTTCCACGGCATCGCGATCAATGTCGAGCCGGAGCTATCGCATTTCGCCGGCATCGTGCCGTGTGGCGTCGTCGATCCCCGCTACGGCGTCACCTCGCTGGTCGATCTCGGCCAGCTCGTGACCATGGCCGACGTCGATATCGCGCTACGCCAGGCGTTCGAACAGCTGTTCGGACCGACCCGCGCGTTGCTGCCGGAAGCGGCGATCTGACCTTTCCCGTTGGACGCGGTGCCTCCGCGTTCTCCGCCGCCGCCGAATCGGCTATGTCTCGGCGCGGCCACGCCCACGCCTCCCCCCTCCGTCGGGAAAGTACAGACCATGCCGGGCGATGAGACCATCGGACCGACTGTTCGAGCGCCTGGCATAAGGAAGGGATTGCGATCATGCTCGCAATGGGAGGTTTTGACGATGAGACTCTCTGCGCCGATCTATCATCTGAAGCGAAAAGCGAAGCGCCTGTCCCGGGAGGAAGGCATTCCGCTGCACGACGCGCTTGACCGCGTCGCCACGACGGAAGGGTTTTCCGCCTGGAGCATGCTCGCAGCGAAAGCCGCCGCGCTGACGCCCGCGAACAGGCTGTTCCCGCAGTTCCGGCCGGGCGATCTGGTGCTGGTCGGCGCGCGGCCGGGTCAGGGCAAGACCTTGATGAGCCTCGAACTTGCCGTGGAGGCCATGCGGTCGGGCCATCGCGCCGCGTTCTTCTCGCTCGAATATACCGCGAAGGACGTTTTGGATCGCTTGCGCGCGATCGGCGTGGAGCCCGCGCAATTCGACAAGCTCTTCGAGGTCGATTGCTCCGACGCCATCAGCGCCGATTACGTCGTCAAGCAAATGGCCGCGGCGCCCCGCGGCACATTCGTGGTGATCGACTATCTGCAACTGCTCGACCAGAGACGCGAAAATCCCGACCTCAATGTTCAGGTGCGCGCGCTGAAATCGTTCGCATGCGATCAGGGGCTGATCGTCGTCTTCATCTCGCAGATCGACCGATCCTATGATCCCTCGGTCAAGCCCTGCCCCGGCCTCGACGATATCAGGCTGCCCAACCCGCTCGACCTGACGCTGTTCGACAAGACGTGCTTCCTGAACAATTCCGAAGTCCAGTTCCGGGCGGCGAGCTGACGATCAGGCCGCCGGGTGAGACCGCTCACCCGGCGGCTTGCAGCCTTACGCCGCCTTCAGCGCCACCTCGAGCTTGCCGGCGATGTAGCGCCGCTCTTGAGTGAGGCCGCCAAAGCCGTAGGCGTCGCCCCTGACCTCGTCGACATGCAGATAGGTCTCGGGATGCAGCGGGCCCAAAATCTCGGCCATGCGCTTGAACATGGCCGCGAGATAGGCCGCCTTTTCGTCCTTGGTGTTGGTGCCTTCGCTGACATGGATGTCGAGCCAATAGCTTGCAAGCTTCTGCTCGGCCAGCGACTTGCCGCCGGCGAACCAGTCATCGGCGTCCACCGACTTGACGATGATGGCGGTCACCTTGGGATCCTTGTGCAGGATCTCGGCGGTGAGCTCGGACACGGCGTTCGCGATGTCGGCCTTCAGGGACGGCGACTGGCGGGAGGTGGTGAAGGACACGGTGATCAGGGGCATTGTGGCTTTCCTTAAGATGCTGCGCCGGTCAGGCGGCGTTGGTGAGAAGCTAGACCTCCGCTCGTCATTTTGGTATCTTATCTCTGTTGATATCAATGATAAGAATTCATAATGACGCCAACACTCGACATCGCCACCGTCCAGGCCTTCCTGCTGGTCGCCGACCTCCAGAGCTTTACGCGCACCGCCGAAGCGCTCGGCACGACGCAAGCGGCGGTCAGCCTGAAGCTGCAACGGCTGGAGACGCTGCTGGGAAAACGTCTCGTCGAGCGCTCGCCGCGCGCGGTCCGGCTGACCGCCGACGGCGCCAGCTTCCTCGAACGTGCCCGTCTGCTGATCGCGGCGCATGACCGCGCGCTGTCGGATGAGGCGCCGGCCGCGCAATCGCTCTCGCTCGGCATCTCCGATCATGCGGCGGGCCCCGAACTGGTGCCGCTGCTCGAACGGCTGCACGCAATGTCCTCAAACCTCACCCTCGCCGTCACCATCGGCTTCTCGCGCGAGATGCAGGATGCTTATGACGCAGGCGAGCTCGATGCGGTGATCGTGCGCCAGGAAGGCAGCCGCCGCGGCGGCGAGAAGCTGACCGAGGACGAGTTCGGCTGGTTCGCCGCACGGCGCTTCACCCTGGCGAAAGGCGAGCCGCTGCCGCTGGCGACCCTGGCCCCGCCCTGCGGCGTCCGCGCCGTCGCCGTGCGCGCGCTCGACAAGGCCGGCATCGCCTGGCGCGAGCGCTTTGTCGGCGGCGGCGTCACAGCGGTGGTCGCGGCGACGCTCGCCGGCCTTGCCATCGCACCGCTGGCCCGGCGGATCGCGCCTCCCGGCCTGGTCGACATCGGCCCTCCGCACAAGCTGCCCAAGCTCGGCAGCTCGAAAGTGATGCTGCATTCGAAGGTCAGCGACCCCGCCAAGCTTGCGGCGCTACGCGCGGTGGCGGCGACGTTCCGAAGCGTGGCGGCCCGACGATATGGGCGTTTTGGCGACCCTTAACGGGCCCCCCTGCCCAAAAATGTCACACCCTTAGGGAACCATCCCTCGCCTGCGGCGTTTGTTCCGGTCGAGGCGGGGTCCCGGGAATGATCGAAAAGTTCAGTCAACAGAGAGACTTGTTCGAGAGCGAACGCAGTTTCCGGCTGTTGGTTGAGGGAGTCGCGGACTACGCCCTCTATATGCTCGATCCCAAGGGGATCATCACCAGCTGGAACATCGGCGGTGAGCGCATCAAGGGCTATTCACCGGAGGAAATCCTCGGCCAGCATTTCTCCCGCTTCTACACCGAGACCGACCGCGCCAACGGCAAGCCGGCCCGTGCGCTCGGCATCGCCAGGGAAAAGGGCCGCTATGAGGAGGAAGGCTGGCGCGTCCGCAAGGACGGTACCTTCTTCTGGGCCAGCGTCGTGATCGATCCGATCTACGAGGACGGCGAACTGGTCGGATTCGCCAAGATCACGCGCGACATCACCGAACGCCGCAATGCCCAGATCAGGCTCGAGGCGATGCAGAAGCAGCTCGCCGAGTCCCAGAAGTTCGACGCGCTCGGTCAACTCACCGGCGGGGTCGCCCACGACTTCAACAACCTCCTGATGATCATCAGCGGCAGCCTCCACATGCTGAAGCGAGGGGCCGACGACGCGGCCAAGCTTCAGCGCGCGATCTCGGCGATCGAGACCGCCACCAGGCGCGGCGCGGCGCTGACCAACCAGCTGCTCACCTTCGCGCGGCGGCAGAGCGTCAACCCGCAGGCGATCGACTTCGCCGAACGCATCGCCGCCATCCGCGAGGTGCTCGATGCCGGCGTCGGCAGCTCCGTCCGGCTGGCATTCGACATCGGCCGCGACGTCTGGCCGATCAAGACCGACGCTTCCGAACTCGAGACCGCGCTGCTCAACCTCGTCATCAATGCCCGCGACGCCATGCCCGATGGCGGCACGGTGACCATCGGCGCGCGCAATGTCGTGCTGGACGAAGCGCCGCTCGTCGGCGATTTCGTCGCGATCGACGTCACCGATACCGGGCTCGGCATCCCCTCCGACGTGCTCGACAAGATCTTCGAACCGTTCTTCACGACCAAGGCGATCGGAAAGGGCACGGGCCTTGGCCTTTCTCAGGTGCACGGCTTCGCGCATCAGGCCGGCGGCACCGTGAAGGTCGCAAGCGAACTCGGCAAGGGCACCACATTCACCGTCCTTTTGCCGCGCGGAGAAGCTGCCCCATCGCAGGACACGACCGGGGAGCCGGCGTTCCGGGGCAGCGGCACGGTGTTGCTGGTGGAGGACAATCCGGACGTCGCCCTCGTCAGCATTGGCCTGCTGGAGCAGCTCGGCTATCAGGTGCGCCGGGTCGCCGACGCCGAAGCCGCCTTGCGCGAGATCGAGACCAACGGCGTCGACTTCGTGTTCTCCGACATCGTCATGCCCGGCAAGATGGACGGCCTCACCCTCGCCTATCATCTCCGCCAGATTCGCCCCGGCCTGCCCATCCTGCTCGCCACCGGCTACAGCGAGGTCGCCGCCGGCGTGCGTGGCGACTTCCCGATCCTGCGCAAGCCGTATGAGATCCACGAGCTCAGCGAGGCCATCGCCAAGCTGCCGAGGTGAACTTTTTCTTCTTCACCTCTCCCCGCCCCTCACTGCGTCATGGCCGGGCTTGACCCGGCCATCCACGCCTCGCCGCTCGGCATAAGAACGTGGATGCCCGGGACAGGCCCGGGCATGACGACTCTTCTTCAGAGCCACCTACACCGTCGGCAACACCGAAAACGCCTCCCCTGCCCGGCGCAAGTTCAGCTCATCCGCACCGGCGGTCTCGCTCGTCACACTGTCGACGCGTGAGGATGGCGGGCCGTGGCGGCACAGTGCGACCATGTCGGCGACATGCTTCGGCGTGCCGGCGAACAGCGCTTCCACGCTGCCGTCGCGGCGGTTGCGAACCCAGCCTTCGAGGCCGCTTGCCGTCGCCTGATACTCGACCCAGGCCCGGTAGCCGACGCCCTGCACGCGCCCGCGGATCATCACCTGGAGAATCGCCCGGCTCATTTTTTCAATCCGAGGAGGTCGGCGCTGCGCACCCTGACATCGGCCTCGCGCATGATGCGGGCCGTCAGCTCCGAGGATGCGAGCCCTCTGAGGCTTTTCGGCGAAGCACCTTCGCGAAGCGCCTTCAGGGTCTCGTAGACGGCCTGTGTCGCGGCCGCGATCGGCGCATGGCCCTGCAGCGCGATGCGGACGCGCTGACCCGCGAGGTAATCGAGCGGGTTCAAGTCCTCGGGCGCGCCGCCGAGCACGATCGGCAGGCGCGTCGCAGCGCTCACCGCCTCCAGCTCGGCGCGCGACTTGATGCCGGTGAAGAACAGCGCATCGACACCGGCGGCCTCATAGGCCTTGGCGCGGCGGATCGCATCTTCGATCGAGGTGATGGAAGCCGCTCCCGTGCGGCCCATGATGACCAGCGAGGGATCGCCCCGGCCGCCGAGCGCGGCCTTCATCTTGCCGACGCCTTCCTCGAGCGGGATCAGCTGCGTCTTCGCCTCGCCGAAGGCAGCCGGCAGCAGCGTGTCCTCGATGGTGAGGCCGGCGGCGCCCGCGGCCTCCAGCTCCTGCACGGTACGGCGCACGTTGAGCGCATTGCCGTAGCCGTGATCGGCATCGACCAGCACTGGCAGCGCGGAGGCGCGCGACATCCGTCGCATCTGCTCGGCGAGTTCGGTGAGCGTGATCAGCGTGACGTCGGGATCACCGAGCACGGCAAGCGAGGCAACCGAACCGCCGAACATGCCGAGCGGAAAGCCGAGATCCTCGGCGATACGGATTGAGATGGCGTCGTAGACCGAGCCGGGATGGACGCAAGTTGCGCCCGACAGGATGGAGCGAAGTTGCTCGCGGCGGGAACGAAAGGCCATGGGTGCCTCACTCCAAATTCCTCATCCTGAGGGCGCGCTCTTCGCGCGTCTCGAAGGATGCAGGCCCGGCTGGTGGCCTCGCCCTTCGAGACGCCGCGAAGGCGCGGCTCCTCAGGGTGAGGGTCTTCTGTTGTGCCTGAAGCGCTTCACGCAAACTCCAGGATCAGCGCGTCCACCGCCAGCGTCGCGCCGGCGCTGGCGTGGATCTTCTTCACCGTGCCGTCCTGCTCGGCGCGCAGCACGTTCTGCATCTTCATGGCTTCGACCACCGCCAGCGTCTCGCCGGCCTTGACCTCCTGCCCCTCGCTCACCGCGATCGAGACCACGAGGCCGGGCATCGGACAGAGCAGCTTCTTGCCGCTGTCGGAGGCCGTCGTCACCGGCATCAGCCGCGCAGAGGTCGCCTCCGCTTCGGTCCAGACATAGACCGGCACCTCGACACCCTGATGCGCGAGGCGAATACCGTTCGGGATCGGCCGCGCCTGCACCGCGATGAACTGGCCGTCGATGGTGCCCTGCCAGACCGGATCACCCGGCTTCCATGGCGAGGCCAGCAGATGCGCGTTGCCGGCCTTGCCCTCCGCGTCGACGAAGCGGATCGCGATCGCCTCGCCCTCGCGCGCGACCTCGAGCTGGATCTCCTGGCGGTCGAGCCAGACCGCGCGCCGCCGCTCGCGCTGCACGACGCGGCCGCCCATCTGGCCCGAGATCTGCCGCTTGCGCTCCCCCAGCACGTGATCGATGGCGGCGCCGACCGCGGCGATGCGCCGTGCGACCTCGCCTTCCGGCACGCGCACCGCAAAACCCCTGGGAAATTCCTCGGCAATGAAGCCGGTCGACAGCCGCCCCTCGCGCCAGCGCGGATGATGCATCAGCGCCGACAGGAATGGGATGTTGTGACGGATGCCGTCGACATAGAACGAATCCAGCGCGGTCGACTGCGCCTCGATCGCAGCCGCGCGCGACGGCGCGTGGGTGACGAGCTTGGCGATCATCGGATCGTAATGGATCGAGATCTCGCCGCCCTCCTGCACGCCGGTGTCGTTGCGGATGGTGATGCCGTCCTGGCTTGCTTCCGCCGGCGGGCGATACTTCACGAGCCGCCCGATCGAGGGCAGGAAGTTGCGGAACGGATCTTCGGCATAGAGACGCGATTCCACCGCCCAGCCCGTCAGCGTGACGTCCTTCTGCGCGAGGGCGAGCTTCTCGCCGGCGGCAACGCGGATCATCTGCTCGACGAGATCGATGCCGGTGACGAGCTCGGTGACGGGATGCTCGACCTGGAGGCGCGTGTTCATCTCCAGGAAATAGAAGCTCTTGTCCTGCCCGGCGACGAACTCGACGGTGCCGGCGGAATCATAGTTCACGGCTTTCGCCAGCGCGACCGCCTGCTCGCCCATCTTGCGGCGCGTCGCCTCGTCGAGCAGCGGCGACGGCGCCTCCTCGATGACCTTCTGGTTGCGGCGCTGGATCGAGCATTCGCGCTCGCCGAGATAGATGACGTTGCCGTGCTTGTCGCCCAGCACCTGGATCTCGATGTGGCGGGGATCGACGATGAACTTTTCGACGAAGACGCGGTCGTCGCCAAACGAGGCCTTGGCCTCGGCCTTGGCGAGATTGAAGCCTTCGGCGACCTCGGCCTTCGAATGCGCGATGCGCATGCCCTTGCCGCCACCGCCCGCGGAGGCCTTGATCATCACGGGGTAGCCAATCTCGTCGGCGATCTTGACCGCGTGCTTGTCGTCCTCGATGACGCCGAGATGGCCCGGCACGGTCGAGACCTTGGCCTTGGCGGCCGCCTTCTTCGACTCGATCTTGTCGCCCATCGCCGCGATCGCGCCGGGGTTGGGACCGACGAAGACGATCCCGGCCGCCTCCAGCGCGCGCGGAAACGACTCGCGCTCGGACAAGAAGCCGTAGCCGGGATGCACCGCCTCGGCGCCCGTCTTGCGGCAGGCCTCCACGATCTTCTCGATCACCAGATAGCTCTCAGCGGCTGCCGGCGGGCCGATCAGCACGGCCTCGTCGGCCATCTCGACATGCAGGGCGTCGCGGTCGGCCTCGGAATAGACGGCAACCGTCTGAATTCCCATGCGGCGAGCGGTCTTGATGACCCGGCAGGCGATTTCGCCGCGATTGGCGATCAGAATGCGTTTGAACATGCTTTTTCTTGAGTTTCGACCTTGGGCGGGACCCTTCCCTGACCGTTGGGGCCTATGGGGGACGGGCCGTGTGGCTTCCGTGGTACATCAAAATGGGCTGGAGGCAACGGTCTAAATCCGGCCCGCTTCTGGCGTACCAGCGCAAGACCGAAACCGGTTTGGGAACGGGGCTGCCGAGCCCCCTTGTGCCCTACGCCTTCCCGGGCCTGGACGCGGACTTGGCCACGTCCCGGACCAGGCCGTGAATGAAGCCCAGCTTGCCGACCACCGCGGGCGACAGGATGAACGGATAGAGGTCGCGCAGGCCCATGGCGCGGTTGACGTTGTTCATGGCGAAGGTGAAGGGCAGCCATGCGTTGACCAGCGCTTCGACATCGCGGGCCTCGTAGGGGTTGAAGCGGATGCGCGCCGTCAACTCCCCGTCGCGGTCGACCTTGGGGCGCACCTCCATGCCGAACTCGCCGGCCATCTCCAGAGCATCCACGATGTGGACATAGTGCGCCCAGGTCTCGGCGAAATCTTCCCAGGGGTGGGTCGTGGCATAGGCCGAGACGTAGGTCTGCTGCCAATCCGGCGGCGGGCCATCGGCATAATGGCGCTGCAGGGCCTGGCCGTAATCGATGGAATCATCACCGAAGACCGCGCGGCATTCCTCGAGCTTGCCGCCGCCCTGCACCAGCACGTCCCAGAAATAGTGCCCGACCTCGTGACGGAAATGCCCGAGCAGCGTGCGGTACGGCTCGCCCATCTCGAGCCTGCGCCGCTCGCGCTCGATGGTATCGGCTTCGGTGAGCGCGATCGTGATCAGACCGTTGTCGTGCCCGGTCAGGATCCTCTCGCCGCTGTTTGGATCGTCGGCGAGGAAATTGAAGATCAGACCATGCCTGGGGTCTTCCTGCCGCGTCCGGAGGGGCAGCTTCCAGCGGATCAGGGAATAGAACAGACGGTGTTTCGCCACCTCCAACTCGCGCCAGCCGGCGAGCTGGGCCGGATCCGCGAGGTTCGGCACCATCCCATTGTGGCGGCAGGCGCGGCAATAGCCGGTGGCGTCGTCCGCGTCCGTGAGCCAGTTGCAGGCGTCGTACCCGGCGTTCCGGCACAGCATCCGGCTTTCGCCCTTGCTGGCCAGCATCCTCCAGGCCTCTCCGTCCGGCTCGATCGCCGACATCGTTTCCTGCTCCGGCAGGAAAGCGACCCGATGGCCGCAGCGTTCGCAGGCGCGATTTTCGAAATACAGCACGTTGCCGCAGGTCTGGCAGAGAAAGAGCTTCAAGATCTAGCCTCTTCGGAAAGGAGAGCTTCATGGAAGCTGGTCATTGCGCCTCGCGACGACGCGTCCGCCGGCTGATCGTTCCAGTCTCTGGAACAAATTGCCAGACCGGGCATTGGCATGACGTAGTCTTTGCGGTCCGCGCAAGTCCTCATTTTCCCGCGACGCGCTCCCTTGTAGGCAATGGCCATCACGCTCCGTCTGTGTGAATATCGGTCCGGCACGTGCGCTCCCGCATGACAACGGCCGATGCCTTGAATGATCCCTTGCCCGAGACCATCGCCGCCGAAAGGCTGCGCCAGCACCTCGAAGACGTCGCGCGCGAGCGCGACAACGCCTATCGCGCGCTCCAGGAGCGCGAGGCCGAGCTGGCACGCATCCAGCGCATCGGCAAGGTCGGCGGCGTCGAAGTCGACTTTCGCGAGGGCTTCAAGAATCGCCGTTCGCCTGAGTATCTGATCATCCATGGCCTGCCGTCGGAAGCTGCCCAGGAGTCGCACGAGGATTGGGTCAATCGTCTCCATCCCGACGACCGCGACGCCGCCGTCAAGCACTTCATCGATGCGCTCGCCGGCACCAGCGAGGACTACACGGCGGAATATCGCATCATCCGCCCCAATGACGGCGAGACCCGCTGGATCCGGGTCGTCGCCAAGATCGAACGCGACAAGGATGGCCGCGCCAACCGCCTCGTCGGCGCCCATATCGACGTCACCGATCAGATGCTCGCCCGCGAGACCCTGCGCGAGAGCGAGGAGCGCTTCCGCCTGATCGCCGACAGCGCGCCGGTGCCGATCTGGGTGACCAAGCTCGACCGCAAGCGCTCCTTCGCCAACCAGGCCTATGTCGACTTCGTCGGCCTGCCCTACGATCAGGCCATCGACTTCGACTGGCGCAAGGTGCTGCATCCCGACGACCTGCCGCACGTGCTGCAGCAATCCGTTGAGGGCGAAGCGTCGCTCAAGCCCTTCGTGCTGGAAGCGCGTTACAGGAACGCCAGCGGCGAATGGCGCTGGCTGCGCTCGGAATCGCAGCCGCGTTGGGATCCGACCGGCAAGCATATCGGCTTCATCGGCGTGGCCCACGACATCACCGTCGCCAAGCAGGCCGAGATCGAGCTGCGACAACTTAACGAGACGCTGGAACAGCGCATCGCCGAGCGCACTGCCGAGCTCGAGTCCAACGAGTCCCGGCTCCGCGCCATCCTGGCCACCAGCAACCAATATCAGGGCCTGGTCAACCTCGAGGGCGAATTGCTCTATGCCAACCGCACCGCGCTCGACGGCATCAAGGCGAGCGCCGCGGACGTGATCGGAAAGCCGTTCTGGGACACGCCCTGGTTCACCGGCACCGAGGGCATGAGCGCCGCCGTGCGCGAGGCCTTCGACACCGTGCTCAAGGGCGAGCCCGTGCGGCTGGAGATGCGCCTGCGCCTTCCCATCGGCGAGCGCGATTTCGACTTCGGCATGCGCCCCGTGCTCGACCGCCAGGGCAACATCACCGGCGCCGTGCCCGAGGCCGTCGACATCACCGAGCGGCGCCGCGGCGAGGAAGCCTTGCGGCAGTCGCAGAAGATGGAAGCGATCGGCCAGCTCACCGGCGGCGTCGCCCATGACTTCAACAACCTCCTCACCATCATCCGCTCGGCCACCGATTTCCTGCGCCGCCGCGAGCTGCCGGAAGAGCGCCGCCGCCGCTATGTCGATGCCATCTCCGAGACGGTCGAACGCGCTTCCAAGCTGACCGCGCAGCTCCTGGCGTTCGCGCGCCGGCAGCCGCTGAAGCCCCAGATATTTAACGTCAGCAGCCAGGTCGAGGCCGTCGCGCAACTGGTCCGGCCGCTGGTCGGCGGCCGTATCGACATCGCGGTGGAGATTCACGACGCCGACTGCTTCACCGTCGCCGACATCGCCCAGTTCGAGACCGCGCTGATCAATCTCGCCATCAATGCCCGCGACGCCATGGACGGCGAAGGCCGCCTCACCATCGCCGTGCGCAAGGTCTCCGGCATCCCCAGCCTGCGCGCGCAGTCTGCGCGCGGCGGCGACTACGTCGCCATCTCCGTTGCCGACACCGGCAGCGGCATCGCGCCGGAACATCTCGAATCGATCTTCGAGCCGTTCTTCACCACCAAGGAGGTCGGCAAGGGTACGGGCCTCGGCCTCAGCCAGGCCTTCGGCTTCGCGAAGCAGTCCGAGGGCGACATCGCGGTGACGAGCATGCAAGGCAAAGGCGCCACCTTCACCATCTACCTGCCGCAGGCACAGAGCCCTGTCGCCGAGAAGGAAGCCGCGGCGCTGACCCACGAAGCCGCCACCACCGGGCGCGGCTACCGCGTGCTCGTGGTCGAGGACAATGACGATGTCGGTCAGTTCTCGACCGAGCTGCTGGAAGATCTCGGCTATGTCGTCCGCCGCGTCGCCAACGCCAATGCGGCCCTTGCCATCCTCGGCGAGAACGAATTCGCCGTCGACCTCGTCTTCTCCGACGTCATCATGCCCGGCATGAACGGCGTCGAGCTCGCCGGCATCATCCGCGAGCGCTATCCCGGCCTGCCCGTGGTGCTCACCTCCGGCTACAGCAACGTGCTCGCCGAAAACGCCCATCGCGGTTTCGAACTGATCCAGAAGCCGTATTCGGTGGAATCGCTGTCGCGCATCCTGCGCAAGGCGATCACGGAGAAGCTGTCGGTGGCGCGGTAGATGTGAGCCAGCCAGACCGCTGTCGTCCCGGACACGCGCGCCTCAAGCGCGCGCCGATCCGGGTTTTGCAGGTTTTGCCCGCCACATGGGCGGCGCCCTATTGAGGCTGGCGGATCAGTCCCGGGCACGGTAGTCAGGGGCGGATTTTGGAGATCGACTTGCCGACCCCGCCGTCTGACGCCATCTGGGCCTGGAGCATCATCGTCGTCGCGACCGCAGGCGTCATCATCCGTCCGTTTCGCCTGCCCGAGGCGGTCTGGGCCGTGATCGGCGCAAGCGCGCTGGTGCTACTCGGCCTGCTGCCATGGCAGGACGCGCTCACTGGAATCGAAAAGGGCCTCGACGTCTACCTCTTCCTGATCGGCATGATGCTGATCGCCGAGCTCGCGCGGCTCGAGGGCCTGTTCGACTATCTCGCCGCGCTCGCGGTGGAATACGCGGCCGGCTCGCCTCAGCGGCTGTTCCTGCTGATCTATCTCGTCGGCACGCTCGTGACGGTGCTGCTCTCCAACGACGCCACCGCGATCGTGCTGACGCCCGCCGTCTATGCCGCGACGCGCGCGGCCGGCGCAAAGCCGCTGCCCTATCTCTTCGTTTGCGCCTTCATCGCCAATGCCGCGAGCTTCGTGCTGCCGATCTCCAATCCGGCCAATCTCGTCGTGTTCGGCGCGCGCATGCCGCCGCTGACCGAATGGCTGCGCCTGTTCGCGCTGCCATCAATGGCCTCGATCCTGCTGACCTACATCCTGCTGCGCCTGACCCAGCACCGCGCGCTGAAGGAGGAAACGATTGCGCGCCGCGTGCCGCATCCCAAGCTCGGCCGCGGCGGCAAGCTGACGGCCGTCGGCATCGTCGCGATCGGCGTCGTGCTGGTCACGGCGTCGGCGCTGGACAAGCAACTGGGCCTGCCGACCTTCATCTGCGGCGGCGTGACGGCCGCAATCGTGCTGCTGCTCAGCAGGCAGTCGCCTTTGCCGGTGCTGCGGGGCGTATCCTGGAGCGTGCTGCCGCTGGTCGGCGGGCTCTTCGTCATGGTGGAAGCGCTGATCAGGACCGGCGTGATCGCGCAGCTCAGCGCACTGCTGCACCAGGCGGTGGCGCAATCGGCTCCCCAGGCGGCCTGGAGCGTCGGCATTGCGACCGCGCTCGCCGACAACATCGCCAACAACCTGCCGGTCGGCCTCGTCGCCGGCTCGGTCGCCGCCGCCGATCATTTGCCCGCACCCGTCGTCAGCGCCATCCTGATCGGCGTCGACCTCGGCCCCAATCTGTCGGTCACCGGATCGCTCGCCACCATCCTCTGGCTGGTCGCGCTCCGCAGGGAAAAGATCGAGGTCGGCGCCTGGCCGTTCCTCAAGCTCGGCCTCCTGGTGACGCCGCCCGCATTGATCGGGGCGCTGGCGGCGGCCATCAGGTAAGGCCCAACTTTCGAAATGAAGTGCAAGCTGTTTGCGGTGCGTCAATGCCGGTGGCGGCGCCGTGGCTAAGAATCGAGTGTCGCGCAAATCGGATGGATATCGCGCGGCAAGGAAGGTTCATCATGCCAATCCAATCGAAGGCGTTGCCGCAGGGCTCCCTTCTGCGCCGCGCGTTCCGGCGCCTCACCGCAGCGAGCGAGAGCGGCGCCGAGACGGCCCACCCCCTGCTGGTCATCACCGCATTGGTGCTCTTCACCCTGTTCGCCATCGTGGAGATCGACCTCCACTCGGCCCAGCTTCAGGCGATCGGCCTGCTCGGCCATGGCACGGGAATCGATCCGGTCTTCTTGGGTCCGTAGTCGCCGGCGCGCAGCACTCCGAAAATATCTCCCGATCGCGGCGCCGACGCCGCGACCGGGCAGCTTTTCTCAGTCGTTCTCGTAGCCGTAGACTTCCGGCAGGATGAAGATCGCGGCAAGCAATCCGATCAGCGGAAAGATCGCGACCATCAGCGTGGCATTGGCCTGGCCGATCGCGGCGAACACCGTCGGAAACAGGAAGATCGCCAGGAACGACGGCAGCTTCACGAACATGTAGGCGAAGCCGCTCGCGGTGCCGCGATATTTGGGCTTGGCGACCATGGTCGGGATCGTCATGCAGTTCGACGCGTCCCAATAATGGCCCCACAACATCGCAGCGGCCGCGAACGGCAGCAGGATCTTGTTGTCGGTGTAGAGCGCGAAGGCCGCGACCAGCAGCGCGGCCAGCACGATCGAGAAGCCCGCGATCGAGATGCCGCGGTGGCCGATCTTCGGCGTCAGCAGCGGACCGACCCAGCCCGACAATGCGGCGAAGGAGAACAGCGCCATCGTCACCAGATTGATGCCGAGCACGCTCGACACGCCGACCATGACGAACAGGACCGGCAGATAGAACGCGAAGGTCGAGAACTCGCTGGCCTGCACGAAGCAGGCGATCCAGCCGTAGATCGTCGCACGCCAGCGGATCGGATCCTTCCTGAGATCGGCGAGGAATGCGCGGGTCGAGACCTTCGGCACTTCGACGTCCCGGTCCGGCAGCATGTCGAGATTGTCGTTGAACATCTCGCGCGCGACCTGCTTGGCCTCGCGGTAGCGGCCCTTCTGCACCAGCCATACCGCCGTCTCCGGCACGTCGTGCCGCATGATCAGGATGATCAGCGCCGGCACCGCGCCGAGGCCGAGCGTCACCCGCCACAGCATCTCGTGGTTCATGTCGATCAGGAGGAAGATCACGATGACGCCGATGGTGAGGACCTCGCCGACCGCGAACATGAACTGCCAGCGGTTGCCCATGACCTCGCGCTCACCCTTGGCCATGGATTCCATGATGTAGGTGTAGCCGGTCGAGATGTCCGAGCCGAGCGGAATACCGAGCAGGAAACGGATCACGATCAGCCAGGTGATATCGGGCACGAAGGCCTGCGCCAGGGCCAGCACGATGAACAGCACCATCGTGGCCAGGAACATGACGCGGCGGCCGATCTTGTCGGAGAGCCAGCCGCCGAGCAGTGCGCCGATCAGCGCGCCGCCCTGCGTGCCGGCCGCAGCAAGCCCGAGCATCAGTGCAGTGGGGTTATACTGTTCCTTGATGAAGATCAGCACGAAGGCGATCGAATAGAGATCCCAGGCCTCGACCAGGATCGAGGCCATCATCAGCCAGCCGACCTTGTTGCCCTTGGGGCTGTAGTTCGTGATGAGGTAGCGGACCGCGGCTTCGCTCGCGGTCGGTTGTGGCATTGCCATCGTTGACATTTTCTTGGGTCCTCTCTTCGAAACTCTCTACGCGCCGAGCAGCGGCTCGATGCTGCAATCGAGCAGGCGCGGGTCGATCCCGGCCTCCATGCCCGTGAACATCTCGCCCATGTAGTCGATCAGAGCGTCGCTCGCCCTCACCGCGTCCTCGACGCGGCGGTTGGCAACGGCCGCGAGAATGGCGAGATGATGATCGATCGTGCCTGACAGATCCGCCTGCCCCGGCATGAAGCGATGGTGGATGTAGCCGATGCGCCGATACAGCGTGTGCAGCGGCCGCATCGTGTGCACCAGGAACGGCTCGCCGGCCGCCTCCAGCACCAGCGCGTCGATGCGGCGGTCGATATGATTGAATTCGTCGAGGGTCAGACTGGCGCGGCGCTCGCGCAGCAGCCGCTCGATATGCAGCGCCTGATTGCGATGCGACAGGCTGGCGCGATCGGCGGCGAGGCGGATCACGAAACGCTCCATGTCGCGGCGCAGCCCCAGCAGCATGCGCTCGCGCGCCAGATCGATCGGCGCGACGTGCAGGCCGTGACGGGGCCGGATGATGATCAGGGTATCGGCCGAGAGGCGATTGACGGCGTGATGCACCGGTGTGCGCCCGAAGCCGGTGATGTGCTGCAATTCCAGCATCGTCATGAATTGTCCGGGCTTGAGCTCGCAGTGAACAAGGAGCTCTTCGATCTTCTGGTAGGCCAGCTCGAAGAAATTGAGCCGGTTGCGCCGCGAGAGCTTGCCCTCGCCGTCGTCGTCGTTTCTCACCACCTCGAGCGCGCGCTTGCGCTTTGCCATGTCGTTCTCTCCCGTCGGCCCGCGCTCTCGTTGCTGGATGGCGCCCTGTTTGTGCGAGCCTTAAAACATGTTGTGATATATTACAAGCCGGCGTAAGACTCCCGCACGGCCTGCAACATGTTGCAGCGCAAAATGAGACGACGGACGCGCGACGTCTGTGATGGGAGGACAATTGCCGTGAAGATCACGTCGATCGAGACGCTGCGTACCGAGGAATTTTCCAACGTCATCTGGGTGCGCGTTCACACCGACACAGGTGTGATCGGGCTTGGCGAAACCTTCTACGGCGCGGGCGCGGTCGAGGCGCAGATCCACGATACCTTTGCCGGCCGCCTGCTCGGCCGCAATCCCCTGCACATCGAAGCGATCCATCGCGACATGCTCAACCTGCCGATGGCACAGTCCTCCACCGGCGTCGAATATCGCGCGGCCTCCGCGATCGACATCGCGCTGTGGGATCTGTTCGGCAAGGTCTGCAATCAGCCGGTGCACCAGATGCTCGGCGGCCTGTGCCGTGACAAGCAGCGCATCTACAACACCTGCGCCGGCACGCAATATGTCCGCTCCACCAATATCAGCCCGGTCTCGAACTGGAATCTCGGCGCCGCCAAGGGGCCCTACGAAGACCTCGACGGCTTCATGAACCGCGCCGACGCGCTGGCCGAAAGCCTGCTCGAAAGCGGCATCTCGGCGATGAAGATCTGGCCGTTCGATCCGGCGGCGCAGGAGAACAAGGGGCTCTACATCACAGCCGCCCAGATGAAGCAGGCGATCGAGCCGTTCGAGAAGATCCGCAAAGCCGTCGGCGACAGGATGGAGATCATGGTCGAGCTCCACTCGCTGTGGAACCTGCCGACCGCCAAGCAGATCGCGCGCGCGCTCGAGCCCTACAAACCGACCTGGTACGAGGACCCGATCCGGATGAACTCGCCGCAGGCGCTGGCCGAATACGCCCGCTCGACCGACGTCTGGGTCTGCGCCAGCGAGACGCTGGGCTCGCGCTTCCCCTACAAGGACATGCTCGACCGCGACGCCATGCACGTGGTGATGGCCGATCTGTGCTGGACCGGCGGCCTCACGGAAGGCCGCAAGATCGCCGCGATGGCCGAGACCTATCACCGGCCCTTCGCGCCGCACGATTGCATCGGCCCGATCGGCTTCATCGCCGCCATCCACATGTCGTTCAGCCAGCCCAACACGCTGATCCAGGAATCGGTGCGCGCCTTCTACAAGGGCTGGTACAATGAGCTCGTCACCACGATGCCGGTGATCAAGGACGGTTTCGTCTATCCGATGGAGGGTCCCGGCCTCGGCGTCGACCTCCTGCCTGATGTCTTTGACCGCTCCGACCTCACCGTGCGCCGCTCCAACGTCTAAAGGACTTCCGACATGAGCACCTCCCTGTTCGATCTCTCCGGCCGCACCGCGCTCGTGACCGGCTCGTCTCGCGGCCTGGGCCGCGCCATCGCCGAGGGCATGGCGAAGGCCGGCGCCAGGATCATCATCAACGGCGTTGACCCCAAGCGAGTCGAGCAGGCTGTCGCCGAATTCCGTGCCGCCGGCCATCAGGCCGAAGGCGCCGCGTTCAACGTCACCGACGAGCCCGCCATCGTCGCCGCGTTCAACGACTTCGACAAAAAGGGCATCGCGATCGACATCGTCGTCAACAATGCCGGCATCCAGCACCGCAAGCCGCTGGTCGAGTTCACCACCGACGAATGGCGCAAGGTGATCGAGACCAACCTCACCAGCGCCTTCGTGATCGGCCGCGAGGCGGCCAAGCGCATGATCCCGCGCAAGCACGGCAAGATCATCAATATCGGCTCGCTCGGCAGCGAGCTCGCCCGCCCCACCATCGCGCCGTACACCGCGGCCAAGGGCGGCATCAAGAACCTGACCCGCTCGATGGCGGTGGAATGGGCCCAGCACGGCATCCAGGCCAACGCGATCGGCCCCGGCTACATGCTGACCGACATGAACGAGGCGCTGGTCAACAATCCCGACTTCAATAGTTGGCTGATGGGCCGCATCCCCTCGAAGCGCTGGGGCAAGCCGGACGAGCTGGTGGGCGCCGCGATCTTCCTCGCCTCGGACGCCTCCACCTACGTCAACGGCCAGATCATCTATGTCGATGGCGGCATGATCGCCGCGATGTGACCGCGAACCAGGAGCAGCCCATGCGTGCCGTCGTCATTCACGCCCCGAAGGATTTGCGGATCGACCTCTACCCCGATCCGGCGCCCGGCCCGGGCGAGGTCCGCGTCAAGATCGCCAATGGCGGCATCTGCGGCTCCGACCTGCATTACTACCATCACGGCGGTTTCGGCGTCGTGCGCATCCAGCAGCCGATGGCGCTGGGGCATGAGATCGCCGGCGTGGTCGCTGATGTCGGCGACGGCGTCAGCACCGTGAAGCCGGGCACGCGCGTTGCGGTCAATCCGAGCAGACCGTGCGGGAAGTGCCTGCATTGCCAGGAGGGCATGCGCAACCAGTGCCTCGACATGCGCTTCCTCGGCAGCGCGATGCGCTTTCCCCACGTGCAAGGCGGTTTCCGTGAGTTCATCACGGTCGACGCCACGCAAGCCGTGCCGATCGCGGACAAGCTCTCGCTCGCGGAAGCCGCGGTCGCCGAGCCGCTGGCGGTCTGCCTTCATGCCGGCAAGCAGGCCGGCCCCCTGCTCGGCAAGCGCGTGCTGATCACCGGCTGCGGCCCGATCGGCGCGCTGATGATTCTGGTGTCGCGCTTCGGCGGCGCGGCCGAGATCGTGGTGACCGATGTCGCCGAGGCGCCGCTTGCGGTCGCGAGAAAACTCGGTGCCAGTCACGCCATCAACGTCGCGGCCGATGCCACCGCGCTCGATCCCTGGCGCGCCGGCAAGGGCGTGTTCGACACGTTGTTCGAAGCCTCCGGCAACCAGGCCGCGCTCCGTACCGCGCTCGATGTGCTGCGCCCCGGCGCCACGCTGGTGCAGCTCGGCCTCGGCGGCGAGATGACGCTGCCGATCAACTCCATCGTCGCCAAGGAATTGCAGCTCCGCGGCACCTTCCGCTTCGACCCCGAGTTCGAGCTGGCGGTGCGCCTGATGGGCGACGGCCTGATCGACGTCAAGCCGCTGATCACGGCCACCATGCCGTTCGACAACGCCGTCGCCGCCTTCGAGCTCGCCAGCGACCGCTCGCAGTCGATGAAGGTGCAGCTTACGTTCTGAACCGCGCTACTGGCTCTCGATCAGCCGGTCGCTGACCAGCCGCACCGCGCCGCGCTTCCAGGAATAGTCCGCGCCGAGGCGCAGGCCGCTGTCGCCGCGCACCAGCACTGCCCCGGTGCCGGCGTCGCGCAGCTGGAAGCCGAGCGTGTATTCGGTGCGGCTGACCCGCCGCACCACGCCGATCAGCGCTTGATCGGCCCCGAGCGCCTTCGCAATGGCCGCCTCGCAACCGCCGCAGTCGCGCAGCGCACCCGCCGTCGCCGCCTCCCGGCCGACCTCGACGATGCGGTAACGGCCGGATTGGCCGAGCGCCTCGCGCACCGCGCCGGTGACCTCTGCGAGGTGCGATGCGTCCGACGCGGCTGACGCGCCCACCGAGGCTGCGGTCGTATCCTCGAGCTCGAACTCGAACACGGCGAGCGCAATCGGCGCGGGCGCTGCGAGCGCAGCCATGATCTCGCGGGAGACGAAGATCTCGGCGCGCTCCCAGGCTTCATCATTGTCGCCGCGGAAGCTGTAGAGCTTGTCCATCACAAGCCTCTTGGCGCCGACGTCGATCACCGCGACCTTGGCCCATTGCACCAGCGTGCTCGTCTTCTGGATGCCACCGATGATCTTGAACGCGGCCCCGTCCTCGGCAGAGGGCACCAGCCGATAGCGCCCACCCTCGCCGATATCCCGCCTGAGCGCGGCCATGAATGCCTGAAGGCGGCGTTCGTGGGCAGCAATCTGGTTGGTCGGCTCGGCGGATGTGTCGGTATAGCTGAAATCCTCCATGGCAACGCCCATGGCGGCCTCTGCGGCAACTGGCGAGCAAGGCAGGACGAAGAGGAGAACAGCAGCAAGGATCAAGCGGGAAAAGTGCATGAGAAGGGCCTCGCCAGAACAAGCGGTTGGCAAATCTCGGCGGCAGGCCGAGGCCTCTGCAACGGCGACCGTCCCGGCGAGCCCCGGGAAAATTTCACGACGTTGCACTGCGGTAACGCGCGGCGCTTTCCGCGGCCGGCGTTCTGCCGTTTAATGCGGAGGCGACAAAACCGTTCGCGCAAGGTGCCCTATGTGGAACCGCCCGAGATTCGATCTCAAGGTCCGTCTGACGTTGCGCGTGGCCGCCATAACCGCCGCCTGCTTCACCGCGATCTCCGCCTATTTCCTGATCGCCGCCGACCGCGACGCCCATGCCCGCATCGACGGCATCGCCGCGATCGTGGCGAAGTCGCTGGAGCTGCAACAAGGCAAGATCCAATGGCTGCCCGGTCCGCGCTCGGACTTTCCCAACCTTGACCCCGTCGCGGCCTATGTGATGACGCCCGGCCTGTGCCTGGCATTCCGCGGTGCGAGCGGCGAGATGCTCCAGCGCTTCTGCAGCGGTGCGCCGGCCCCGGCGAGCCCGCCGCCGCAGGCCTTCGCGGCCTTCTATCGCAGCCTGTTCGATCCGGGCCGCGAGGCCGCACGGCCCGTGATGGTGCGCGGAGCCAAGCTCGGCGAGATCGTGGTGTCGGTCGATCCGGCGGTGCGGACGGCGGAGGCCTGGCACGACGCCGGCCGTCTGACGATCGCGCTTGCGATCGCGCTGCCGCTGTTGTGCCTCCTGGTCTACGCCGCGCTGGCACGCGCGCTGCGCCCGACCCGCCTGATCTGCACCGGCCTCGAACGGATCGCGGCCAACGACCTCACGGCGCGGCTGCCGCCGTTCGATCTCGCCGAACTGTCCGCGATCCGCGACGGCTTCAACCATCTCGCCGAAAGCCTCGACAATGCGCTGGCCGAACGCAGCGAGCTGACGCGCAAGCTGATCGCGCTGCAGGACGATGAGCGCCGCCATCTCGCCCGCGAGCTGCACGACGAGTTCGGTCAGTCGCTGGCCGCCATCCGCGCGCTGGCCTCCTCTGCCCGCCACACCGCGGCGCAGGACTGCCCTGCTTTGCTGTCCGAATGCGACGGCATCGCACGAACCGCGACCGGCATGATGGAGACGCTGCGCGGCGCGTTGTTCCGGCTACGGCCGCCCGACGTCGAGGAGCTCGGCCTCGTTGCGAGCCTGGAAGGCCTCGTCGCCGGCTGGAACGGCCGCAGCCGCGGCGAGACGCGCTTCACGATCCAGTTCGACGGCGCGCTCGAGACCCTGCCCGCCGCGATCAGCGCCAATCTCTACCGCATCGTGCAGGAGGCGCTCACGAACGCCGCCAAGCATGCCGGCGCCACCAAGGTCGGGGTCCATTTGACGATGGCCGGAGAGGAGATCGCACTGGCGATCGATGACGACGGCCGCCCCGGCGATGCCTCGAGCAAATCCGGCATGGGCCTGCTCGGCATGCGCGAGCGCGTGGCCGCCTTGCGCGGCCGGATGAGCTTCGAAGTCGGCCCCAACGGCGGCTCGGCGCTGCGCGTCGTCATTCCGCTCGCCGGCACCGGGCCGCAGGTGCTGGAGCATGCGGCATGAGCGCGGCCGATGCGTCGATCCTGCTGGTCGACGACCATTCCGTCGTCCGGGAGGGTTATCGCTCGGTGCTCCAGAAGCAGCCGGGCCTGCGCGTCATTGCCGAAGCGGCCGACGGCGCCGAGGCCTACCGGCTGTACAAATTGGAGGCGCCCGATCTCGTCATCATGGATTTGAGCATGCCCGGCATCGGCGGCATCGAGACGGTCAGGCGGATCAGGCAATGGGACAAGGGTGCAAGGATCCTCATCTTCACCATGCACCAGAATGCAGGTTTCGCGGTGCAGGCGATCCGCGCTGGTGCCAGGGGTTACGTCACCAAGACCAGCCCGCCGGAAACCCTGGTGCGCGCCGTGATGGACGTGCTCGCCGGCAAGATCGCCATCAGTCCCGACATCGACCACGAGCTCGCGCTAAGCCGGCTCGGCGGCGAAAGCTCGGCCGCCGACGTCCTCACCGCCCGCGAGTTCGAGGTGCTGCGGCTGCTGCTCGCCGAGAAGACGACGGACGAGATCGCCGGAACGCTCCATGTCAGCCCGAAGACGGTGGCGAACCTGCATTCGCTGATCAAGGACAAGCTCGGCGTCGGCTCCGACATCGAACTGGTCCGCCTCGCGCTCCGCCAGGGCCTGCTGACGGAGCCCGATCTCGGCGAGGCCTGATCGTCCTCGCGCCACCGCGGATCATTCGCGCGCGACCACCTGGTCCAGCCACGCGCAGTTCAGCGGCGGCACGCGCGGATCGGCGACGCGAACGCCACGGGCGGCCGCATCCAGCCGCATGTCGCGCAAGCGCTTGCGCTGCTCTTCCGGCATATGGAGCCGCTCATGGCCCCACAGCGACGGCCCGTCGAAGGTCTCGTGCGGCTGCCAGGTCTCAGGATCGATCACGCGCCCGCCCCAGCCATATTCGATGAAGAAGCCGGAGGGCGTGTTCACGTAGAACGACGTCATGTGATCGTTGGTATGCCGGCCCAGCGTGTAGGCGACGCGGCCCTCGTCCAGCTGCGCCAGGTCGTAGCCCTGACCGACATCGTCGAGGCTGCCGAGCTCGACCATGAAATGATGCATCGCTTTCCGCCCGGAGCCGACCATCGCAAAGCTGTGGTGGCGGCCGTTGATGTGGAAGAAGTACAGCCCATAGGGCTTCAGGCCGAAATCGGAGACGTGAAAGCCGAGCACGTCGCGATAGAACGGCAAGAGCAGTTCGACATCCTCCACATTGAGCACGACGTGCCCCATGCCCAGCGCGCCGGTGCGAAAACCCGAGATCGGCCGGCCCGGCCTGAAGGGCTCGGTCGCAAGCTCCGGCTTGCAGAAGGCCTCGAGCCGATTGCCCGCCGGATCGGCGAACGAGATCAGCTCGGTGACATGCCGCTCATCGGCAAGCGCGCGCGATCCAGGCGTCACCTTGACGCCGTGGCTTTCCAGCCGGCCGGCGAGACGGTCAAGTTCGGTGCGCGAGGGAACTTCCCACCCCATCACAGCAAGGCCGGCATCGCTGCTGCCATCGACGATCAGCCGCTGCTTGCGATCGTCCATCCGGAAGGCGCGCATCTTGCCGCCGCGGTCGACCTGCTGCATGCCGAGCAGCCCCGTAGCCATCCGGCCCCATTGGTCGAGCTGCGATGAATTGATTCCGATATAGCCGAGCGCGGTGATTTCCATCGAAGTCCTCCCGAAGGCATCGCGTGTGCCGCAATGCGGCGAACTTGATACCGGCCGCGCACGATCCTACGGTGGCGTTCCGCAATCGCTTCGCGCTCGCAACGATAATCGCGGGACCGTGCACCACAAGGGAGGAAATGCGAAGTGTCCAAGGAGCGGACGGGGCCGAGGGCGCCGCGGCAGTCGGAAGGCGTCCGCGCCTTCAAGCGCGGGCTCGACGTGCTGCGGGAGGTCAACCGCTCCGGCGGCATCCGTGCCGGCGACGTCGCCCGCGCGCTCGACCTGCCCCGCCCCACGGTCTATCGCCTGCTCGAAACCCTGGAGGAACTCGGCTACATCGCCCGCAGCGCCAGCGACGACCGTTTTCGCGTGACCCGGCGGGCGCTGAGCCTCGGCGACGGCTACGATCCCGGCGTCGTGATCTGCCAGGCGGCGGCACCCTATCTCGCCGAGCTCAGCAAGACCCTGATCTGGCCGGTCGATCTCTCCACATATGAGAACGCCGCGATGGTCGTGCAGGAGACCACTCACGCACGCAGCCCGCTCTCGATCGACCGCGGCATGATCGGCAAGCGCCTGCCGATGCTGCGCACCTCGGCCGGCCGCGCCTATCTCGCCGCCTGCCCCGACCACGAGCGCGAGTTGATCCTCAATCACCTGCGCCGCATCGACGAGGCGGACGACCGCCCCTTCCTCGAGGCAGGTCGGCTCGACCGCATGATTGCCGAGACGCAATCGCGCGGCTACGCCATCCGCAGCGAGGGAGAGTACAATGCGAAGACCGCGTCGATCGCCGTGCCGATCGTGCGGGGCGGCGCGGTGTTCGGCTGCATCTCCATCATCTGGATTCGCTCGGCATTGGCGATCGAGGACGCGATTGCGCAGTTTGTCGGCCCGATGCGCGATACCTCCGAGGCGATCCCGGTCGGCGCCTAAAGCATGATCCGGAAAAGTGCGCAGCGGTTTTCCGAAAAGATCATGCTTAAACAATAACCTAAAGCGCGATGACGATTCATCCTAATCGCATCGCGCTTTAGCTCACCCGCACCGGCAAGGATGCCAGGCCCCGCAACACGTTGTTGAGCGCCAGGACGGGCTCGCCGATATCGAAGTGCCGGACCTTCTCGACCAGAACTTCGAGCAGCGCGGTCATCTCCAACCGGGCCAGATGCAGGCCCGCGCACATGTGGCTGCCATTGCCGAACCCGAGATGATCGCTGGCACGCCGACGCACGTCGAAGCGCTCCGGATCCTGCCACTTCCGCTCGTCGCGATTGGCCGATGCGTAGAGCAGCAGCACGCGACTGGCCTTCGGGACACTAATGTCCCCGATCGTCGCGTGATCGGTCAGATGGCGGGTGAATCCCCGTATCGGAGATTCCAGGCGCAATGCTTCGTTGATCGCGCCCGGGATCAAGGCGGGGTCCTGCCGCACAAGCTCCCATTGATCGGGATGTTTGCCGAACAACAGGATCAGGTTCGCCGTCGCAAAGATCGTCGTGTCGAGGCTCGGCCCCAGATAATCGCGCATCAGCACCGGGCAACGCTCGGGCTCGATCTCTCCACGGTCCGCGGCCGCGAAAATCCTGTCGCCCCAGCTGCCCGGCCGCAGGCGCTCGCGGATGGCGGAACCGCCGAGATAGTGACGCATCTCCTGCACATCGGCCATGGCCGCGCAGGCGCGATCATTCATCGCTCCGAGCACGTTGAACGTCGCTGACGCCCATCGCAGCATGCTGCCGCGCCCATACTCCTCCAGACCCACGAGCTTGGATACGATGGTCAGCGGCAGATGCTGCGCCAGATCCGTCACGGCGTCGAACCGCCCCCGGCTCACGAGATCCTCGACGAGTCGCCGCGCCTCCGCCCTGATCTCGGGTCCGATCTCCTCCAGCGCTCTCGGCAGCAAGGGAGCTGCGATGATCGCACGCAAGCGATCGTGCAAAGGCGCATCGCTCGCGAGCGTCGTGCCTCTCGACATCTCGTTGACATGATCGTTGGCGGCAACGCCCTCGGCCGAGGAGAACAGGCCGGAATTGCGCAAGGCTGCACGGACGTCCTCAAAACGGCCGACCGCGTAGAGCCCGTTGCGCGGGAGCCAAACGGCTGCCCCCAGATCGCGCAACGCGCGATAGTGCCGATAAGGTTGGCGCAGGACGTCGTCGGCGTAGAGATCGACGTCATAGACCGGACATTCCGTCACAGGCATGATCCCGCTCCGTTCTGCCGCTCAGCGCACTGCGATCCATTCGCCCTTGTCGAGCTTGCCCAGCGTCAGCGCGCTCGGGTCCAGTCCGGTGTGGTCGGTCGGCCCGTAATTGTAGATGCCGCGTGATCCCGCGATGCCCTTCAGCCCCTCGATCGCGCTTCGCAGACCTTCCCGAAATTCCGCGGTTCCGGGCTCTCCCGTCCGCAATGCCGCGGGCACCGCCTGCTCGATCAGAATCAACGCGTCGTAGGCCGAACCTGCAAAGATGTTGCGGCTGCCGGGTCCAAACTTGGCCTCGTAGCGCTGGATGAACGCGAGCGCCGCCTTCTTCGCGGGATAATCGTCCGGGAAAGACGCAGCGCCCACGGCCGGGCTCAGCGGCACGAAGATGCCGTCGCCCTGCGTGCCCGTCAGCTTGCGGAAGTCGCCGAATGTGGCACCGAGCGTCCCGTAGATCTGCCCCTCATATCCCTTCTCCCGCAATTGCATCAGCGGAAGGGCTGCCGGTGCGCCCGAGGCCGCAATCAGAACCGCATCCGGCCCGGTTGCGATGATCTTGAGGATCTGCCCGACCACCGTGGTATCTGTCCGCGCGTATTTCTCGTCGGCGACGAGCTCGATCCCGGCGCTCGCGCACATGTCGGCGCTGACCTTGCTCCAGGCATCGCCATAGGAATCGCCAAAGCCGATCAGCGCGAGCTTCTTGACGCCGGTCTTCTTCATGTTCGCGAACAGCGGCGCCGCCTCGTGATCGTCATTGGTTGTGGTCTTGAATATCCAGCGCCGCCTGGCGTCGACCGGGGCCACCAAGGCATTGACGGGCGCAAGCGTGATCACCGGCAGCTTGTATTCGACCGCCGGATCAATCACGGCAAATGAGCCGGGCGTCGAGGTCGGCCCGACAAGGATGTCGATCTTGCTCTCCTGGTAGAGCTTCCGTAGCGCGCTGACCGCCGCGGTGCTGTCGGAGGCTTCGTCAAGGAAGAGATAGTTGACCTTCCTGCCGGCAATCTCAGTCGGGCCGAAAGCCGTGCCGTTCCGCTCGGCATTGCCGATCGCTGCGGCCGGTCCGGTTGCCGAGAGGATGATCCCGACGTTGATATCGGCAGCAAAACCCGGCGCGGCGCAGAGTTGCACCGCAAGGCACACGCCCAGCATCGTTCGCAGCATCGCCATCTCCTCCCGTCGGCCGCCTCGCGGGCAGCCTGCACTTTATTGCTATTGCACTGATCCTCCTTAGCCACATGGAGCCTGAAGTGCTTAGTGCGATCGTCGAATCGTCCGGCTGGTGGACAGTGGGCGGAAGCCGGGACCGGCGTCCGCTGGGCGGACACTTCGGCCAGCGGCGTTGATGCTGCGGCGCAGCTTGGGGAAGAGATAGCTCCATGCAAGATAACGCCACGCCCGAAAATTTCGACGTCGTGATCGTCGGCCGCGGCCCGGTCGGCGCCACGCTCGCCAACCTGCTCGGCCTGTGCGGCGTGCGCACGCTGGTGCTGGAGCGCGAGGCGCGGGCCTATCATCTGCCGCGCGCGGTGCATTTCGACGACGAATGCATGCGCGTGTTCCAGACCATCGGCCTGGCCGACGCCATCCTGCCGCACGTGATCCTGAGCCCCGGGATGCTGTTTCTCGACGCCGACGGCCGCATGCTGCTGGACTGGTCCCGTCCGCAGACGCTGACCCCGATGGGCTGGCATCTCAGCTACCGCTTCCACCAGCCCGAACTGGAGGATGTCCTGATCGGCGGCCTCTCCCGCTGGCCACACGTCGCCTTGCGCAATCGGTGCGACGTATTCGCGCTCGATCAGGACGAACGTGGCGTGCGCGTCCGCTATGAAGACCTCTCGAACGGAAAGCTCACTGAAGTCCACGCAGCGTATGTGATCGGCTGCGACGGCGCACGCTCGCTGGTCCGCCGCTTCATCGGCTCCGGCATGGACGATCTCGGTTTCCACGAGCGCTGGCTGGTCATCGACGTGCTGCTCAAGCGCGCGCGCGACGATCTTGGCGACTACAGCCTGCAGCATTGCGATCCGGCGCGCCCGGCGACGTATGTGCGCGGCACCGGCACGCGGCGGCGCTGGGAGATCACGGTTCTTCCGGACGAGGACTCCCAGGAGGTCGCGCAACCAGCCAAAGTCTGGAACCTGCTGTCGCGCTGGATCACGCCCGACGATGCCGAGATCGAGCGTGCTGCGGTCTACACTTTTCATTCCGCGATCGCCCAGCAATGGCGGAATGGACGGTTGCTGCTCGCGGGCGATTCCGCACATCAGACCCCGCCCTTCCTCGGCCAGGGGATGTGCGCGGGCATCCGCGATGCCGCGAACCTTGCCTGGAAGCTCGACGCCATCATCCGGGGCGGCGCCAGCTCCGAACTGCTCGACACCTATCAGAGCGAGCGCCTGCCGCATGTGCGCGAATTCATCGAGCTCGCCATTCGCCTCGGCGGATTGATCAACACCAAGGCGATCGAAGCCGGTCTGGCTGCGGGCGAGCCCCGCGAGAATGCGCCGGTGAAGCTCGAGGTGAAGAAGCCCCTGCTCGGCCCCGGGCTGGCACCCTGCGACCTGCCTCTCGCCGGAGATCTGGCGCCGCAGTTCGAGCTGCGAGACGGCAGCCGCAGCGACGACCAGGTCGGCTACAGCCATGTGCTGTTCGTCGCAAACGCGGCCGCTCTCTCCCTGCGCCCGGCCCTTGTCCAGACAGGACTCAAGATCCTGAACAGCGATGACGCGCCGGCCATCGGCGACTGGCTGCGCAAGCACGACATCATCGCCGCGCTCGTTCGCCCCGACCGCTATGTGCGCGGCACGGCCCGTAACGAGGCCGAACTCGACCAGTTGATCGCCGCCATCCAGCCTTTAGCCTGCGTGCCGTCCGCGGCCTGACCGAACATTTCTCAGGGATGATCACATGAAGCTGCTTTCTTTCATCGCCAACGGCCGCTCCTCCTTCGGCGCCGTCAAGGACAATGCCGTCGTCGATCTCGGCGTGCGGATGACGGGCTGCACGACGCTGCGGCAATTGCTCGAAACCGGCCGCGTGGCCGAGGCGACCAAGCTGGTCGCGTCCACCGCGCCCGATCATCCGCTCGAGCGCATCACCTTCCTCCCCGTCATCCCCGATCCCGGCAAGATCATCTGCGTCGGCCTCAATTATCGCGACCACGTCGCGGAGACCGGCCGCACCGTCACCGAGAAGCCGGCGCTCTTCGCGCGCTTCGCCTGTAGCCAGGTCGGCCATCTCCGGCCGATCGTGAAGCCGAAGGTCAGCGACGATTTCGACTATGAAGGCGAGCTCGCGCTGGTCATCGGCAAGCAAGGGCGCCACATCCCACCTGACCGTGCGCTCGGGCACGTCGCCGGCTATTCCTGCTACAATGAAGGCAGCGTCCGCGACTGGCAGCGCCACACCAGCCAGTTCCTTTCCGGCAAGACCTTTGCCGAGAGCGGCAGCTTCGGTCCGTGGCTGGTGACGGCGGACGAGGTACCGGATCCGTCAAACCTCAGCTTGCAGACGCGCCTGAACGGCACCGTGGTGCAGGACACCACCACCGGCCTTCTGATTACCGCCATCCCCGAGTTGATCGCCTACATCTCCACGATCTGCCCGCTCGACCCCGGCGACGTCATCGTGACGGGCACGCCCGGCGGCGTCGGTGCCAAGCGCACGCCGCCCCTGTGGATGCGCCCGGGCGACACCGTCGAGGTCGAGATTTCCGGCATCGGCGTCTTGCGCAACAAGGTGATCGCCGAACCGGCCTGACCACGCCTTCCAATCAAGACGTTCACGCCAGATAGTGCGCCAGATAGCCCTGCATCGCATAGAGCGCGCAGAGCGCCAGGCTCGACCACACTGCGGCGCTGAAATACAGGAACATCCAGGTCAGCTCGCCCTTCCAATGCGCGATGTCGTGGGTCACCACCCAGCGCGTCGAGACGTCATGCAGGCCTTCGAGGAAGCCCATGAACGTATTGCCCTCGGCGTGCCCTGCCCGCCAGCGGCTGAGATACATCGGCACGTCGACGGTGACGAGGAAGGCGAGGAAGCAGGCGATGCCGACGACGCCTGACATCAGCGCCCAGCGCACCACGCCCTGGAATTCCGGCACCAGGCGGCACAATGCGATGCCGGCGAGGAAGAAGGTCACCGCCCACAGCGAGTTCTCGATCGCGTTGTAGAGGAAGTTGGTCGTCACCACCGCGTACCAGGAGAAGCACTCCGCGAGGATGATGATGGGCACGATCACGAGCGCGATGTTCACCGCGGTCTCCGCACCCGTCATGTGACCCAGCTTATGCAGGATGATGGCCCATTGCGCCACGAAGCAGAGCTCGGCCACGGTCGCGACCGTCCGGCCGACCACGACGCTCGACAGCCAGGTGTCGAACAGGCAGATGCGCTGCACGTCGGCGCGCGGCAGGAACGACCGGAACGCGCAGCCGAACACATAGCCGGCGCAGAGCAGGAACATCAGCCCGATGCCGGAGCCGCCGCTGAGATTGCCCGACGGCGTCGGGTAGAACTCGCGGTACAACATGAACCAGACCAGGATATTGGCGCTGCTGACAAGCGTGAGAGATCCCCACCACCACGCGAGGGGGTTTGACCGCGCCTGCCACTGCAACATTGAGCCGCTCCGCAAATAATTCGATCTGACATGTCGTCGTAATAATCCTGTCACGAGACTGCATCCAATCACGACAAAAATCTGTGTGCTGGGTGCTGCCGCGCGCGCTTTTCAGCGAAACGCGGGTTCGGCGCGCCTGTCCACATATCGGACAATTGTTTGCCTTCATTCGAATCTATTGGACATAATGGGTGCCCCCGTCCGATAGTTCGGTTATGGCCCCGACAAACTCCTCCAAGCCGCGACATCCGCTCTCCTCCGCCGCCGCCGTGCTGGCGGAGAGCGTCGATGACGCCGCCTTCGCCACGACGCTGGCAAAGGGGCTCGTCGTGCTCGAAGCGTTCAAGGCCGGGAGCCCGCTGCTGGGCAACATGGAGCTGTCGACGCTGACGGGCATCCCGCGGCCGACGGTCGCGCGGCTCACCCACACGCTGGCCGAGATCGGCTACCTCCGCTACGACGCCGAGCGGGCCAAGTACCGTGTCGGTGCGCGGGCGCTGCGGATCGCGCATCCTCTGCTCGCAGGAATGCAGTTCCGCCAAGTGGCGCGGCCGATGATGCAGGAGCTGGCGCTCAGCGTCCGCGGCACGGTCTCGATCGGCCTGCTCGACGCCACCTCGATGATCTATGTCGAGACCGCGCGCTCCGGCGACGTCGGACCGCACGTGCCCGACATCGGCATGCCGATTCCCGTGGTGCTGACCGCGATGGGACGCGCCGCGGCGGCGACCCTGCCGCCGGCCGATGCCGACCGGCTCGAGCGGAACATCGCCGCCGAAGACGCCGAGCTGTGGTCGGCCTTTCGTGACAAGTACCGCGCCGGGATCGCGCAATGCAAAAGCCGCGGCTTCTGCACCTGCTGGGGCGAGTACATGGCGTCCATCCATGCGGTCGCGGCGCCGCTGTTTCACGCCGGCGAATCGAAGCAATCGTTCTCGATCAATTGCGGCATCCCGGCGTTCCGCCTCCAGCCGGGCCAACTGGAAGGCGAGATCGGTCCGCGCATCGCGGCGCTCGCGGACAGCATCCGCGCCATCGTCGGGCAGGCAGAGCTCGCGCCGCCGCGCAAAACCAGGAAGGTCACAAGCGCCGCAACATGACATGGCTGGGCCGCGCGAAGGATTGAAGGTTCTCGCCGCGGTGATGGAAGACGACCAACGATAAAAAACGGGAGGAAGACCACAGTGGCATCGCTCGAAGTCACACGCCGAGCCCTGCTGGGCGCCATCGCAGGCGGCCTTGTCGCCGGCTCGGACCTGACGGCACGGGCCGAGGATGCATGGCCCTCGCGCCTGGTGCGGCTGATCTCGCCCTACGGGCCCGGCGGCTCCAACGACATCTCGCTGCGCCTGCTCGCCGAAGAGTTCGGCCGCAGTCTGCGTCAGCAGTTCATCGTCGAGAACAAGCCGGGCGCCGGCACCCGCATCGCCAACGACATGGTCGCCCATGCGCCCGGCGACGGCTACACGCTTCTGTACGTCGCGGCTCCCTACGCCACCGCCGAGGCGCTGTTCGGCAAGTTGACCTATGACCGCAAGGAGCTGCAGCCGGTCGCAATGGCCGTGATCGCGCCGCTGTTTCTCATCATCAGCGCGGACGCGCCGTTCAAGACGCTTCCCGAGCTGATCGCCTACGGCAAATCGAAGCCCGATGGGCTGACCTTCGCCTCTCCCGGCGCCGGCTCGCAGCCACATCTTGCCGGAGAGCTGCTGTTCCGCGACGCCGGCGTCAAGGGTCTCAATATCCCGTTCCGGGGCGATGCCGCCTCCTACACCGAGCTGCTCGCCGGCCGGGTCGATGCCACGCTGACGGCGCTGCCGACCGCCCTGCCCTACATCCAGAGCGGCAAGTTCATCGTCCTCGGCGTCGCCTCGCCCGAGCGCAGCGCGCTCTACCCGCAGGCGCCGACCTTGCGCGAGCAGGGCTTTCCCAACGTCGCGGCCGCCGGCTGGTACGGCTTCATGGCGCCTTCCACGACGCCGCGCGCGATCGTCGACAAATTCCAAGCCGAAGTCCTGCGCGCGCTCGCCGAGCCGGCCATCAGGGACAAGCTGACAGCACAAGGCCTCGAAGTGCGCGCCGGCAGTGCCGCCGAGTTCGGCCGGTTCATCGACAGCGAAACGCAGAAATGGACCAAGCTGATCCGCGATGCCGGGCTCAAGGGCGAATGACCGTGTGCGAACAGGGAATCAGAATGAAGAACCGCCTTCTTGAACGCATCACAGCCTCCGCACTCGCTCTGGCGCTGTCGATCACACAGGCTCACGCGCAGAAGAAATATGATCCCGGCGCTTCCGACACCGCATCAAGGTCGGACAGACCGTGCCGCTGAGCGGTCCTGCCTCGGCCTACGCCGTGATCGGCAAGACCCAGGCGGCCTATATGAAGATGATCAACGACGAGGGCGGCGTCAACGGCCGCAAGGTCGAGCTGATCCAGTATGACGACGCCTATTCGCCGCCGAAGACGGTCGAGCAGGTTCGCAAGCTGGTCGAAAGCGACGAGGTGCTGCTGACGTTCCAGATCATCGGCACCGCGCCGAACGTCGCCGTGCAGAAATATCTCAACGCCAGGAAGATCCCGCAGCTGTTCGCGGCCACCGGCGCGGCACGCTTCACCGATCCCAGGAACTTCCCCTGGACCATGGGCTTCAACCCCTCCTACCTCGTCGAGGGCCGGATCTACGCGCAGTATCTCCTGAAGAACCACCCGAACGCCAGGATCGGCGTGCTCTATCAGAATGACGATCTCGGCAAGGACTATCTTGCCGGCCTCAAGGCGGGCCTCGGCGACAAGGCGAAGATGATCGTGGCCGAGACCTCCTACGAGATCACCGAGCCGACCATCGACTCGCAGATCTTGCGGTTGAAGGACGCCGGCGCCGACGTGCTGTTCAGCGCCACGACGCCGAAACAGGCGGCGCAGGCGATCAAGAAGGTCGCCGAGATCGGCTGGAAGCCGCTGCACATCATCGACATCAACGCCTCCTCGCTCAGCGCCGTGCTGAAGCCGGCGGGTCTGGACAATTCCAAGGGCGTCGTCAGCGTCGGCTACGTCAAGGATGCCGCCGATCCCGAATGGAAGGACGATGCCGGCATGAAGCGCTACCTCACCTTCATGGCGAAATACTATCCCGAGGGCGACAAGGAATCGAACCTGAACGTCTATGGCTACATCACGGCCCAGCTGCTGGTGCAGGTGCTGAAGCAATGCGGCGACGATCTGACCCGCGAGAACGTGATGCGGCAGGCAGCGAGCCTCAAGAACGTCGTGCTCGATCTGACGCTTCCCGGAATCTCCGTCACGACGACGCCGACCGACTATCGCGTCAACAAGCAGTTCCAGATGGTGCAGTTCGACGGCCAGCGCTGGCAGAAGCTCGGAGACGTCGTGACGGACCAGGCGAAGGAGTGAGGCGGCGAGACGCGAAAGCGGTCCGGGCGAGTCCTTCGCCGGGACCGCTTTGACATCAACGCTTCATGCCCGCCACATAGGCCGCGAGCTTGTCGAGCGTCTGATAGCCGTATTCGACCGCGCCGAAGCCGATCATGCCGTCGCGCTGCTCGGCGCTCGAGGCCAGCTGGCGCATCATCAGCACGGTCTTGCCGTTGCTCTGCTCGGCAAAGGTGACGGTGAAACGGAACATGCCGGGATCCTCGTCCTGGTCGAGGCCGTGATCCATCTCCATCAGGGACGGCCGCTCGATGCGGCGGAAGCGCATGCGGTTCGGATAGACCGTGCCGTCGGGGCCGATCATGTTGAAGCGCCAGACGCCGCCGACGCGCACGTCGATCTCGAAGGTCTCGATCTTGAATCCCTTCGGCCCGAACCATTGCGGCAGATGCTTCGGGTCGGACCAGGCCTCGAACACCAGATCGCGCGGCGCGTCGATCACGCGCGACATCACGATCTCGCGGTCGAGCGACCATTGCGACAGTGCGGGATTGGCAGAATTCGTCATCGCTCAGAACCTTTCCGTTTGGTTGTTCGGGACGGCCGCTTGACGGCCGCCCTCTCCTTCTCTTTCTTGAGCTTCATCACATAGGCTTCGAAGCGGTCGAGCCGTGCCTCCCAGATCGCGCGCTGCCGCTGGAACCAGTCCTCCGCACCGAGCAGCGCATCCGGGCTGAGGCGGCAGGTGCGCACGCGGCCGGATTTCTCCGACATCAGCAGTCCGCTCGTCTCCAGCACCTGAATGTGTTTCATGAAACTCGGCAGCGCCATGTCGAAGGGATCGGCGAGCTCGCCGACCGAAGCCTCGCCGGCGCACAGCCGCATCACGATCGCCCGCCGGGTCGGATCGGCAAGCGCTGCGAAAACCTGGTCGAGGCGGGTCAATTGGTTAGCCATGAAGCTAACTATAGGCGACTTGGCCAACCGCGTCAACAATTGTTAGCTCACAAGCTAAGTGATTTTGATGGCGCGTGGCGATGCGGAACCTACAGCGCGCAATTGTGAATTGGGCCGCGGGAGGTTTCCGGATAGAGCAGATCGGGGGCGCATCAACATCGTTGATCAGAGCAAGTGCCCCCTGTTGTCACCCCATCCCCGATCACCCGGCGAATCTTCACGCGCGCTGCCCTCGTTCCCCTTGCGATCGCGCTTGGCCCGCGCCGCGCCCTTGCGGATTCCGACATGATCGCGCAGATGCGCGACATCGTCGCGAGCGAGCTGGCGCCGACCGCGACGCCGGACCATGCCGGCGGCCTCGCCGCGGCCCTTTATGCCGGGCGCCATGTCGAGTTCTTCAGCTACGGCTTTGCCGATGATGCCACCAAACGGAAGGTGACGCCGGACACGCTGTTCAACCTCGCCTCGTTGCGCAAGCCGTTCGAGGCCACGCTGGTGGCGCTCGGCGCGGCGCGCGGCGAGCTGCGGCTCGACGACCGCCTGCCGAAATACCTGCCCGAGCTGAACGGCAACTACATCCGCAACGTCACTGTTGGGCAGTTGGCGACGCATACGTCGGGCCTGTTGCTGCCGACCGACCATCCGCCCTGGCCGAACGAGGAGTACACGCGCGAGCATTTCATCGCCTTGCTGAACGCCTTCACGCCGGCGCCCGGCATCGCACCCGGCCGGCAACGCATCTACACCCATGCCGGCTACGTGCTGCTTCAGCTCGTGCTCGAGCGCTGCTACGGCATGCCGATCCATGTGCTGATCCAGCACCGCATTCTCCGCCCCCTCGCCATCGACTCCACTTTCGTCCCCGAGCGCGGCGCGGACAATCGCGCCGTCACGGACCGGGCCTTGATGCCGCGCGTGGTCCAGGGTTATTCCGACCAGGGCATGGCCATCGGCCCGATCGGCAATCAGCAGAGCTATTTTGACTTTCCCGGCACGGGCCAGATGTTCGGCTCCGCGCGGGATTTGGCGATCTTCGCGGCGGCCTGCGTCGACGGCCGCGCGATCAATCCGCATTTGCGCGAGGCGCTGCGGATGACGCAGCGCGAGGCCTTCCGCGTCGACGAAAAATTCGGACAGGGTATGGCCTGGGAGACCGTGCATCTTCCAGGCGTCACCATCATCGACAAGCCCGGCGGCCTCAACAATGCCTCCGGCTATATCGGCCTGGTGCCGGCGCGGCGGATCGCCATCGTCCTGCTGGCCAATCGCGGCGAATATCCGCACGAGATCGCTCGCTACAGGATCCTGCCGGAACTCGCGCGGCTTGTCGCTTCACATTGAGGCGGCGTTCAGACCGAGCGCGTCAGTCCGCCGTCGACGCGGATGTTCTGGCCGGTGATGTAGGCGGCGCCGTCGGAGGCCAGGAACGAGATCGTCGCCGCGATCTCCTCCACTTTGCCGTAGCGCTTCATCGGCACGCTGTCGCGGCGCGTATCCTGCTGCGGCAGGCTGTCGATCCAGCCCGGCAAGACGTTGTTCATGCGGATGTTGTCGGCGGCATACGTGTCGGTGAAGATCTTCGTGAAGGCGGCAAGGCCGGCGCGGAACACCGCCGAGGTCGGGAACATCGCGCTCGGCTCGAAGGCCCAGGCGGTCGAGATGTTGATGATGGCGCCGCCCTTCTGCGCCTGCATCAGCGGCGTCACCAGCCGCGTCGGGCGGATGACGTTCAGGAGATAGGTGTCGAGGCCGCTGTGCCACTGCTCGTCGGTAATCTCGGTGATGGGAGCGCGCGGTCCGTGGCCGGCGCTGTTGACCAGTACATCGATCCGTCCCCATTTCGCCATGGCACCGTCGACGAGACGCTTCAGGTCGTCGTTCTCCTTGTTCGAGCCGGTGACGCCGAGCCCGCCGAGCTCGGCGGCCAGCGCCTCGCCCTTGCCGGAGGACGACAGGATCGCGACGCGAAACCCGTCCGCTGCCAGCCGCCGCGCAGCCCCTGCCCCCATGCCGCTGCCGCCGGCGGTAACGAGCGCAACCTTCTCTGCTGCCATGACCGATCATCCCTTTGAGTTGAGGCGAGCCGCAGGCTCGGCCTATCATGCGGCCTTCTACAGCCAGACCTGTCGGCAGGTCCATGGTCGAAGGATGCATCCCATGAGCAACGCGCGATGAGTGACTTGCTGATCCGCAATCTGCGCCCCGAGGAAATCTCCCTCGTCATCGACTGGGCCGCGGCCGAGGGCTGGAATCCGGGCCACTGCGATGCCGCCTGCTTCGCAATCCCCGACCCGCAAGGCTTCTTCGTCGGCGAGATCGATGGCAAGCCGGCCGCGACCGTCTCCTGCGTCAATTACGACGATCGCTTCGCCTTCCTCGGCTTCTACATCGTGCGTGCAGACCTTCGCGGCTCCGGCCACGGCCTGCGGATCTGGAACGGGGCGATCGCCCATGCGGGCTCCCGCGTGATCGGGCTCGACGGCGTGGTGGCGCAGCAGGACAATTACAGGAAGTCCGGTTTCCAGCTTGCTTACGCCAATATCCGCTACGGCGGCGTCGTCGCCGCGCCGGCGAGCTCACCCGCCGATGTCGTCGCGCTCGACACGATCCCGTTCGCGCTTGTGGACGCCGACGACACCACGGTCTTCCCGGTCCGGCGCAGCGCCTTCCTGCGGACCTGGATCAATACGCCCGGCCATGTCGGCCGTGCGCTATTGCGCGACGGCAAGCTCGCCGCCTGGGGCGTGATCCGGCCGTGCCGGACCGGTTACAAGATCGGCCCGCTGGTCGCCGACGACCGCACGGCGGCGGAGGCGATCGTGCAAGCCCTGCTGGCCAGCGCGGATGGCGAGGTGTTTCTCGACGTCCCCGCCGTCAATCGCGAGGCCATCGTGCTCGCGGAGGCGCTCGGGCTCAAGCCGGTGTTCGAGACGGCGCGGATGTACACGGGCGCGATCCCGCCGCTGCGCATCGATCGCGTCTTCGGCGTGACCAGCTTCGAGCTCGGCTAAAGCATGATCCGGAAAAGTGCGCAGCGGTTTTCCGAAAAGATCATGCTTAGACAACAGCCTAAAGCGCGATGACGATTCATCCTGATCGCATCGCGCTTTAGCGCCGCTCAGTAGCAGCGCGTGATGTTGACGGTGTGCTCGCTGCCACCGCGTCCGGGCACCGTCACCTGCTCCGTCGGGCAGCTCGGCACGTAGGGCCGGTCGGACGGCACGACGTTGGGCGGGAAACGATGCGTCCAATCCCACGGAACGTCATAAGTGTAGGTGTAGCGCACGTCGGCGGAGAGCGGCTGGGCTGGATCGACGAAGGGCTGGCTGTAGCCGGCGCTGTCGTGGAAGAAGCCGCCGCCGCCGGGCCAGTAGACGAATTGGTTGTTGCGCCGGTGGAACCGGGCGCCCGGCGCGATGGACGGACGCGCGATTGCGCCGGATGGCGCCGCGGTCACCCCGTGCGGCGCGGCGCCGCCGGGTCGTGCAGAACTATCGCTGAGGCTAAGGAGCAGCGCGGCTGCGCTGAGCGAGGCGAGCAAGGCCCCATGCATTCTGTAGGTCATGATACGCACCAACTCGTTTGGCTTCTGCGGCTCCCCGCAGCTACGCTAGGCCGGGCCGTCGCCCACCCGCAAACGTATAATTAATCTTTGGTTAAGGCACGGGATTAACCGGGGAACCGATGCGGCAAAGCGCGCCCGATTGCCGCCTTCTGGCTCGTTCCGCCCCGCAGAGCGACGTCGGCCCTGACGGGGACAACGCCGGCACCCTGACCGGCCGCTATCGCTGGTGGAGCCGCTCTCTCACAATCCGTTGCGTTACCCGACGGCAAAACACCCGAGGCCTAGGTCAACGCCCATCGCCGAAAACATTCCGCTTTACCGAAATTCGGAAATGACGTATGTGTCGTGCAACCCGGCCCAAGGAAGAGGGGCGTATCGCGATCGTCACGAACGCGGGCCGGGCGGCGGTGGACGCCGATGGCATCGGCGCGAAGGGTTTTGCAGGGCGGGTAACCGTGAGCGAAACGTCTCGCGCACACGACCGGTGCGATCGGCGTACGGCAAAATCGTGTGGTCCTGACGCCCGGGGTCTGGCGTCAAGTCTTGCGGTGATGCGGCGGCCCGACCGGGCACGCGCATCGATCAGCCGCAAGGCGACGGGGGCAATAGTGCATCGCTCCCCGGGGAGAGCACGACATAAGCCGTCAAACCACTGCGCAGGGAAGGCCGGGATGTCCCCGGTTGCCCTGTTCTCCGCTATGCATGAAGCACACGCAGTCTGCTCTTGGCATGGCGGTCCACGGGAGCCAACCGGCTCCCGGCCTTCCCTGCGCCCTCTTTCAATGAGGGTGAGACGACCAGGCAAAACTCGGGCGAAACAAGCCGCGAGGATGCGATGCTGTGTCAGTTTGCTTGCGGATCGGCGCCGCCCATCCCCGTCACCCTGAGGCGCTCTCCATGCGACGCAACGCGTCGCGTGGAGAGCCTCGAAGGGCGACGGCCCCGCTGCACCAGCTCGGCCGCGCATCCTTCGAGGCTCCGCATGCGATGCATTCGCATCGCACGCCTCGCACCTCAGGATGACGGGATTGATACTGTCTCTGCGGAAAGAGTCTGGCTTGCTTGCGCCTTCGTACGCGACACCCCGCTCTCGTGCCCCGGACGCAGCGCAGCGTCCCTTCGACGGTGCGCTGCTGAGCCGGGGCCCATGCAGCAGCGAGTGCCGCGGCCCGCTGGGTCCCGGCTCTGCGCAGCAGCGTAAGAACGCTGCGGCGCGTCCGGGACACGAGAGAGTGACGCATCCCTCCCCGGCCCTCTTGCATCGGCGGCAGGCCTTGTAACACAACCGTCATGCAGCGAAACTAAACGAAACCGGGGCCGCGGAGTGCGGCCATGCCGCCTCACCGCAGGGAGAGATCTGATGCGCCGTTCGCTGCTGTTGCTGTCCGCCGGATTGACGATGTTGTCCACCGGATTTGCCTCCGCCGAGAACAACACGCCCCGCAATTTGATCCTGTTCATTCCGGACGGCCTGCGCGCGCTGAAGGTGACCCCCGAGACGGCACCCGCCATGGCCGAGGTCCGCGACAAGGGCGTCAATTTCAAGAATCCGCACTCGCTGTTCCCGACTTTCACCATGGCCAACGGCTCGGCAATGTCGACCGGCCATTATCTCGGCGACACCGGCGTGTTCTCCAACACGATCTGGACCAGCTACACCTCTGCCCCCGCCGGCGATACCGTGGTTCCCTTCATCGAGAACGATGCCGTGCTCGGCGACATCGACGAGCATTTCAGCGGCAACTACCTCAACGAGGACACCATCTTGAAGCTGGCGCGCGACAAGGGGTACAGCACCGCCGCGCTCGGCAAGCATGGTCCAACCTATCAGTTCGACCACACCGACAAGCCCGAAAAGCCCGGCCTGCATTCGATCGTGTTCGACGACGCCACCGGCGGCAAGCACGGGGTCGCCCTGTCCGATGAGGTGAAGGACGCCCTGACCAAGGCCGGCCTGCCCGCCGTTCCGCCGCCGCGCGGCGACAATTCCAAGGCGGGCGATGCCAAGACGCCGGGCACCAATGTCGCCAACGTCGCGCAGCAGGCCTATTTCGCCGACGTCGCCGCCAAGGTGGTGCTGCCAATGTTCAAGACCCGCAACAAGCCGTTCGTGCTGGTGTTCTGGTCGCGCGACCCCGATGGCAGCCAGCACAACACTGGCGACAGCCTCAACCAGATCATGCCGGGCATCAACGGCCCGACCTCGATGGCCGGCATCAGGAATGCCGACAACAACCTCGCCCAGCTCCGCAAGGCGCTCGACGAGCTCGGGCTCGCCGCCTCGACCAACATCATCATCTCGGCCGACCACGGCTTCTCCACCATCTCCAAGGAGAGCAAGACCAGCCCCTCGGCCAAGGTCAGCTACGACGACACGCCGAAGGATTTTCTGCCCATGGGGTTTCTGGCGCTCGATCTCGCCAAGGCGCTCGACCTGCCCTTGTTCGATCCCAACGACAAGAACGCGAAGATCGAAGGCAACAAGCATCCCAAGTTCGGCAACGGCGTGCTCGGCAAGGATCCGGAGAAGCCCGATCTCATCGTCGCCACCAACGGCGGCTCGGACCTCATCTATCTCCCGAACAAGGACAAGAAGCTGGCGGCGAAGACCATCAAGGCGCTGCTCACGCAGGACTACGTCTCCGGCCTGTTCGTCGAGGAGTCGCTCGGCCGCTTCCCGGGCACGCTGCCGCTGTCGAGCATCAATCTGCGCGGCAAGGCGGCGACGCCGACGCCGTCGATCGTCGTCAACTTCCGCTCCTATGCCAGCGATTGCGGCGAGGCGCCGACCAATTGCTCGGTGCAGGTCGCCGACACCGTGCTGCGCCAGGGCCAGGGCATGCATGGCAGCTTCAGCCGCGGCGACACCATGAACTTCATGGCCGCGATCGGTCCGGACTTCAAGACCGGCTTCGTCGACGAGCTGCCGGTCAGCAATGCCGACGTCGGCATGACGGCCGCCCGGCTGATGGGCCTGCGCGCCACCCAGAAAGGAGAGCTGGTCGGTCGCGTGATGTCGGAAGCCCTGCCCAACGGCGCCGTGCCGAAGGCCTATGTCGGTACGGTGAAGTCCAAGCCCGCCGAGGGCGGCCTGATCACCGTGCTGAACTTCCAGCGCGTCGGCAGCCAGCGCTATTTCGACGCCGCCGGTTTTCCGGGCCGCACGCTCGGCCTCGAGCCGGAGACCGGCAAGCAAAAAACGGCGGGGAAATGACCCCGCCGTTCGATCGCGTCCGCATCAGGGACGCTTAGATGTTACATGCCCAAGTCTTTACGGGCCCAAGTCTTACATGCCGATGTCGAACACGTTCGGCAATTGGCCCGCCAGCGGCAGCGCGGTGGCGCCGAGGAAGGTCGCCACCATCGCCATCAGGCGACGGTTGTTGTGGCGCTTGCCGCGCATCTGGCCGGCAATCCATTCCAGCATCTCGCTGTTGACCTTGGAGGCGTAGGACGGCGCCCAGCTCTCGATCTCGGTGTCGGCCGACAGCGCAACGCTGCGCGGCGGCACCTTCAGGCCCGAGGCGCTCGCGGCATAATGGGCAACGGCCTTGGCGAGCAGGTCGTCGAAGCGGCCGCCATCGCTGCGCTCGGTCGCGGCTTCGTTGATCTCGAACAGGACCTCGGCCTCAGCGCGGCTGACCGGCTGATCGTTGACGGCGGTGGCCGTCAGGATCCGCGTGCACCAGGCGGTGTCATCGGCATCGAGCGAACGGGAGAAGTGCACCCTTCCCTTGGTGGTCGGGCCTTCGCCGGTGATCACACCGTCGCGCACGATGGAGAGTGCATGGGCCGCGGTGTCGCGGCAGGACGGTTCGAGGGACGAGGACTCGACAGATTTAGGCGCAGCGGCAGACATAGTTCACTTCCAGACTTCTTCTGATCGGCCAGCATTTTCATGCCGGCGTAAAGGGGTGGTTAACGATTCGATACGGCGATCGCGACTTTTCGAGATGGTTGCCAATTGGTCGCTGTCAGAACCGTTTTGGTTCCAGCACGCGCCGGGCGAGCGTGATGGAAGTCATAAAAGGCATAATAGGGGCGAGCGAGACCGTGCGACCCCGGGTGGAGATGTTTCGCCGCAGGTGCCGCTGTAACAATAAGTTGCTAGGAAATCGGGCCTTCAAGGAAGAAATTCACATTTTACTTGAACCGGTTCAGCGGGCGTTCACTTGGCTTGTTAAGGCCCTATAATGAGGATGACGGCCAGAGAAAAATTCCCCAGTAGATTCAATGCGATGAGGTAACATCATGACACTCCCGATCGGCACCACCGCACCCGACTTCGAAGCCGAGACCACCGAAGGGAAGATCAAGTTCCACGACTGGATCGGCAACAGCTGGGCGCTCTTGTTCTCGCACCCCAAGGACTTCACGCCGGTTTGCACGACCGAGCTCGGCGCCCTCGCCAGGCTGAAGCCGGAATTCGACAAGCGCGGCGTCAAGCTGATGGGACTCTCGGTCGACCCGGTCGACAACCATGCCCGTTGGTCGGAGGACATCAAGGAGACGCAAGGCGCAGCGCCCAATTATCCGATGATCGGCGACACCGATTACAACGTTTCGAAGCTCTACGGCATGCTGACGGCCGCGATCTCCGGCGATCCCCTCAAGCGCACCGCGGCCGACAACCAGACCGTCCGCAACGTCTTCATCATCGGGCCGGACAAGAAGATCAAGCTGGTGCTGGTCTATCCGATGACCACGGGGCGGAACTTCCAGGAGATCCTGCGCGTCATCGACTCGCTCCAGCTCACCGCCAAGCATCGCGTCGCGACCCCGGCCGACTGGACCCAGGGCGAAGATGTCATCATCGCCGGCTCGGTCTCCAACGACGAGGCCAAGACGATCTATCCGCAGGGCTGGAAGGAGCCGAAGCCTTATCTGCGCATCGTGCCGCAGCCGAAATAACAACGCTGTCATCCCGGGCGATGCGTTAGCATCGAACCGTGGTGCGCAATTGCGCCCGCGAGGATCTGGAGATTCCGGGCTCGGTCCTCCGGACCGCCCCGGAATGACCGTAGCGACTAGGCCGCCCGCACGCGGTCGAGGAAACCGTCGACCTCGGCCTTCAGATGCAGGCTCTCGCCGGACAGCGCCTGGGCCGAGGCAAACATCCGGCTCGAGGTCTCGCCCGTCTCGCTGGCGCCCTTGGCGGCGTGCCGGACGTTGATGGCGACCTCGGCCGTGCCTGAGACCGCCGCGCGAACGCTCGCCACGATGTTGTGGGTAGCGCCTTTCTGTTGCTCGACCGCAGCCGAGATCGAGCCGGCAATCCCGCTGATGCGCTCGATGGTCTCGCTGATCGCCTTGATGGCGGCGACCGATTCCTCGGTCGCAAGCTGCATGCTCTCGATCTGGTTCGATATCTCGTCGGTCGCTTTCGCGGTCTGGCCGGCCAGCGTCTTGACCTCCTGGGCCACCACCGCAAAGCCGCGGCCGGCGTCGCCCGCGCGCGCGGCCTCGATGGTGGCGTTCAGCGCCAGCAGGTTGGTCTGCTCGGCGATCGAGGTGATCAGCTTGACGACGTCGCCAATGCGCGCGCCGGCTTCCGAGAGCTGCGCGATGCGCTGGTCGGTGGCCTCGGCCTGCCGGACGGCCTCGGCGGAAATCTCGTTCGATTCCTGCACGCGCCGGGTGATCTCGGAGATCGACTGAGACAGCTCGTCGGAGGCCGATGCCGCCGAACGCACGTGCTCGGAGGCAGTTTCGGAAGCGCCCGCGGACTGCGCCGACAGATCGGCGGTGGAGCGTGCGACGTCGGTCAGTTGCCGCGCCACGCGCTCGAACTCGCCCGACGATGTCAGCACCTTGTCGAGGATGCCGCCGACGCTGCCGCGGAACTCCTCGACGAAGTTGCGCAGGTCGGATTTGCGCTGCTCGGCCGCCGCGGCCGAGGCCGCCGCCTGCTCGCTGCGCATGCGCGCACGCTCCAGCGAATTGCTCTTGAACACGGCGACCGTGCGGGCGATCTCGCCGATCTCGTCGGCGCGATCCTCGCATTCGATCGTGACGTCGCTCTGGCCGTTGGCAAGTGCGGTCAGCGAGTGCGTGACGGAGGTGAGCGGTCGGGTGACGCGGCGGACGAGCAGCAGGGTCAGGCCCAGCACCAGAAGCGCGGCAAGTCCGGCGGCCGCGGCCATGCTCTCGATCGCGTGGGCCAGCATGCTCTCGTACTGGACCATGGGAATGCCGACATAGAGAATGCCGACGACCTTGCCGGCCGCGTCCGCGATGGGGAAATAGGCGGTCATGAAGGTCTTGCCGAACAGCGTGGCCGGACCTTTATAGGCCTCGCCACGGCGCAGCGGCGCCTGTCCTGGATGGTCGGCGGCAAGCTGGGTGCCGACGGCGCGGTCGCCGTTTTCCTTTTTCACGTTGGTGGAGCGGCGGACGAACTGCCCGCTCGCATCGTCGAACACGAACAGTGTTGCATTGCCGCCGACATAGGACACCGCGCGGTCGACGATGGCATGATCCTTGAAGTCGGGCATGTTGGGGATTTCGGCGCGCACCACCGCGCCATCCCGCATCGTGATCTTGGCGGCCGGAACGATCTCGGTGAAGGCCAGTGCTAGCGTGCGCAGGTTGACCTCGATGTCGCGCAAAGCGCGGTCATTGAAGGCGGAGGTCAGCGACCAATAGCCGGCGCCGACCACGAGTGCCGTGTTCACGGCGATCAGCAACACGGCGCACAGGACCGCCTTGGTGCCCAGCTTGAACTGCGGCAAGAACTTCCCGGTCAGAACCTTGGACATGAATGGAACTACCCCCGTAATCCCTGCATAATCCTGCAGTGGTATTACAGTCCCATTAACGACGGTTCCCTACCGCCGTCCCCGGCATGCTTTCCAAATCGTAAACGAGGATCCCCTGACCGCGCCGAGCGTGCCGTCCATCATCGTCTGGTTCCGCGACGACCTTCGCCTGGCCGACCATCCTGCTCTGCACGCCGCGGCGAAGACCGGTGCGCCGGTGGTCTGCCTGTACGTGCTCGACGACGGCCTCGCCCGACCGCCCGGCGCCGCGACGCGCTGGTGGCTGGCGCAGTCGCTGCGGGCGCTCGGTGCCGCAATCGCTGCGCGCGGCGGATCGCTGGTCCTGCGCAAGGGACCGGCGGCCAGGATCATCCCGGACGTGGCGCGCGAAAGCGGTGCCCGCGCCGTCTACTGGAATGGAATTGCACAGGCACCGCATCAGGCCGTCGAGAGCCAGCTTGAGGCGGCGCTGGCAAAGCTCGGCATCGATTCGCAAAGCTTCCCCGGCGATCTGCTGGCCCCGCCCTCGGCCATCCGTACCAAGGAGGGCCGCGGCCTGCGCGTGTTCACGCCATTCTGGCGGCGCCTGCTGTCGCTCGGCGATCCGGCAAAACCGCTGCCTGCTCCGAAGCAGCTGCGCCCCGCACCGAAGATCGCCGGCGATGTGCTGGAGAGCTGGCGACTGGAGCCGGCCAAGCCGGATTGGGCCGGCGGCCTGCGCGAAGCATGGACCCCGGGCGAGGCCTCGGCCCGGAAGCGCCTGCGCGACTTCCTCAGGCACAGCGCGCGCGCCTATGTCGGCGACCGCGACCGTCCGGACCGGGACGGCACCTCACGGCTCTCGCCGCATTTGAGATTCGGCGAACTCAGCCCGCGCCAGATCTGGCACGCGGCACGGTTCGCGGCGGACGAAGACCCGGCACTCCGGCCCGGCATCGAGAAATTCCTGAGCGAGCTCGGCTGGCGCGAGTTCTGCCGCCACCTCCTCCACGATCACTCCGACCTCGCCACCAGAAACCTGCAAGCGAATTTCGACGGCTTCCCCTGGACGCGCGACATCAAGGCGCTCGCCGCCTGGCAGCGCGGCCGCACCGGCTATCCGATCGTCGATGCCGGCCTGCGCCAGCTCTGGCACACCGGAGCGATGCACAACCGGGTGCGGATGGTGGTGGCTTCCTTCCTGGTCAAGCACCTCTTGATCGACTGGCGCGAGGGCGAAGCCTGGTTCTGGGACACGCTGGTCGACGCGGACGCCGGCAGCAATCCCGCCAATTGGCAATGGGTCGCCGGCTGCGGCGCCGACGCTGCGCCCTATTTCCGAGTGTTCAATCCGCAGCTGCAGGGCGAGAAGTTCGATCCGGATGGAACCTATGTCCGGCGCTGGGTGCCGGAGCTGAATCAGATGCCGGCCAAGCTGATCCACCGCCCCTGGCAGGCAACGCCGATCGAGCTCGCGAGCGCAGGCACGCTCGGCGAGACCTATCCGCACCCGATCGTCGATCATGCCAGTGGACGCGAACGTGCGCTCGCAGCCTACGCGAAGATCCGCAAAGGTTGAGCGTTGCTTTGACACAATTATGAAACGCGCTATCGTCGTCGCTCCATACAAACCGTGGGGGACACGATATGGACGACGACAAGCCGATCACCGAACAGGCGATGGAAACGATCACCAATGCCGTGGAAGCGACCAAGGACGCGGCAGTCACCGCCGTCAAGAAGGTCAGGAAGGCCGCCAAGAAGGTCGCGAAGAAAGTAGCGCCGAAGAAGGCTTCCAAGAAGAAGGCCAAGAAGGCCGCGAAGAAGGGTTCGAAGAAGGCCGCCAAGAAGGCCACCAAGAAATCCTCGAAGAAAGCGGCCAAGAAGACCGTGAAGAAGGCCGTGAAGAAGACCGCCAAGAAAGCTGCAAAGAAGAAGAAAGCCAGGAAGGCGAAGCGCTGATCGAGCCGCTCAGACGGGTCTCCGGATGCGAGCGCCTCCGGAGACCCTGTCCCGCCGCGCTCTTTCCGGATTCCGACCTAGAAGCGGCGGTTGACCACGAACACCGCAGCGCCGCACATCGCCATGCCGGCGATCGCCAGTGCGTCGAGCTTCTCGCCGAACAGCAGGTAGGCCATCAGCGCAGTCACGGCCGGCACCAGATAGAACAGGCTCGCGACCGAGGTCGCCGCGGCGTGGCGGATCAGCCAGTACAGCAGCCCGATCGATCCGATCGAGAGCGCCACAGCGAGCCAGGCGAGCGCGAGCACGAACTCCCGCGTCCAATGCACCACACGCTCCTCGAACAGGAAGGCCCCGATCGCGAAGAAGATCGTGACCGCGACATACTGCACGAGATTGCCGGCGCGCCAGTCGATCTGGTTGCAATAGCGGCGCTGATAGAGCGTGCCGAGCGTGATGCTGATCAGCGAAACCACCGAGGCGAGCCAGCCTAGCCCGGCGTCCCCGGTCATGGGACGGTTGTGCAGAATCATCATCACGCCGCCGAGGCCGAGCACGAGCCCGGCCCATTGCACCGGCGTCACCTTCTCGCCGAGCCAGCGGTTGGCGATGGTCGAGGTCAGGATCGGCTGAAGGCCCGGGATCAGCGCGGAGAGTCCGGCGGGAATCGAATGCGCGATCGCGATCGCGGTGCCGCCAAGATAAAAGCCATGGACGAGAATGCCCGCGACCGCGCTGTGCGCGATGCCGGTGCTGTCAGGCCATTTCGGCCGCGCGAGGCCGGCGATGATCGCCATCAGGCCGACCACGATCGCCATGCGGATGGCGAGATAGGTCAAGGGATCGGCGTTGTTGACGACGTATTTGGTGCCGATGAAGCCGGTGCTCCAGAGCAGGACGAACAGGATCGGCGCGGCGCGGGCGGTCAGGGCTTCTTGATTATCGTTCATTGCCGCCCTCATTGCCCCACCGGGGGCTATGCGGCAATGCGAATTTCGTCCGGACGATGCTGCGTTGCGATGGAGGCTTGCGACTCAGCGCAGCCGCTCACCACTCTTCCGGACAGGGGTCGATGATCTTCCAGAGCTCGACGCCGTTCTTGATCTTCTTCATGTCGGTGGTGAGCCCGCCATTGCGACGAATCCAGTCCTTCACCGTATCGGGATAGTAGGACATCAGGTCGGAGGTCCCCTCGGAGCTGGTGACCTTGATGCCGAAGGTGAAGGCCTTGTCGTAATAGGCCTGATGGAAGCCAAGGCTTGCGCGCGGCGTCACGCAGATCTTGTTCATCGGCACGATGCCGAGCACCAGCGTGCAGGCCGAATTGCAGATGCCGTCGATGATGACGCGCTCGCCCTTTTCGCGGACCCGCTTGTACTTGGCCTTGTATTCCTCGACATAGCCGCCGTGGTCGCGGGTGATATGCAGCTCGGCCCGCGCCGGCGTAGCGGCGGCGAGACAGAGCAACAGCAGGCTCAGGAGCGTGATGCGCATGGCGAGGTGACGGCGTTAGCCTTCAGGAATGCACCGGCCTCGAAGGACCCCCAAAAGGCCGGCGACAGGATTCTTTACCGAATAGTCTTTGGTCATACTTGTGTGGGGAATTCGTTAAGCATCCCGACAAGGCCAAAAATGGGCAGGCCTGCCGCCACTTCGGGCAATTCTGTCACACCCACCCGGGAATCTGCGGGTTTACCCCGGATTTCCGGGCGCCGGACGGGTGTCCCGGCGGCTCGAAATGGCTATAAAGGGCTGACCTATTCGCGCGGGTCCCGGAGAATCGAGATGAGCAAGTTGACGCTAGTCGCCGCGGTTGCGGCCCTGTCGGCCGCAATCCTAGCCCCTGGCCTGGCGGAGGCGCGGGGCCATCACCGGCACCACCGCGCCTACGCCAACCCGCTTCCCTACCCGATCAGCTACCTGCACAATTACGGTCCCGGCATCACCCCCGGCACCTTCGCCTATTACGACGGCCCCTCGACCAACCATTGTTACCAGAGCGCGGCCGCCTATCTCGGTCAGGACCGCCGCCGGCACCCCTGCTACTGAGGGACGCCGGCCGCGGCCTGTTTCCGGGCGCCTCTATTTGGCGGCGCCCGACAGCAGCAATTGCTTCTCGATCTCGTAGACCGGCAGCTTGACGAGATCCTTGCCGACCTCGCCCTGAAGCGCCTTGCGCACGAGGTCCGAGTAGTCGGCGCGGATCATGCCAAGCGCACGCGGCGAGGCCACCATGGTCAGGGCCGTGGTCTCGCCGGAGCTGACGGCGGCATTGAGCCGGCCGGCCAGGCTTCGCAGGAAAGCGCGCTCGGCCTCGTCGTGCCAATCGGTCTGCTCGACCGAGCTGCGGGCGCCGCCGGCAGCGGCATGCACTCGCCCCGGCGCGTCGCTCCCTTGCGCGCTGGTCGACGGATTCGGCTGCTCGTGCACCTCCTTGGTGTGAAGGTTGGGAAACATCTCGTCGCCGAGGTTCTCCAGAATCAGCGCCTTGCGCCCGTCGCACACCACCAGCCAGTCGCCCTTGTCGATTCTCATTTTATCCATTGCAACTCTCCTTGAAACTTATGGACGCGCATCCAGCATCAGAGATGGTCTTCGAATTCCTCGAAAGACTTGCCGAACTGCGCCATCGCCTCCTCCAAATAGTCGGCGAGCATTGGCGTGCCGATCAGGTAGGAAGCTGTGCGCGCGTTGTGCGCCTGCGCGGCCTGGGCATGCAATTCGCGCCAATTGGAGAGATCGCCGTCGCCGCGACCAAGCCAGGCCAGCGCCACCAGATCGATCTGCTCGTCGACATTGAGATCGCGGATGAAGCCCGTGAGCTCCGCACGGTCGGTGGTCCCGCCGCGCCCGTTGCGGCCATAGCTCATGTCATCGTCGCCGGATTCCAGGATGACGCCGCCTCCGGCCGCCTCGCTGTCGGACCGGCGCGATTTCGAGATGACGAAGAAGACTTTCTCCGGCGAGATCGACAGATTTGGAATGACTCGCATCCAGTTCACCTTGCCCGGCAGCGAGCCCCATGCTGCCGCCACACAGCAACACTATGAGCCGAGGCGGATTTGCGAATTGCGCAGGATCAAGGTCGGCACGGCATTAGGCATGCGGCCAAGCCCAGCCCGGTGGGCGGATTTGCTGAAGATCTGTTCATCAGCATTACATTTCGGCTCCGCCACAATTTGATCAGAACAACTTCGATATCCTGTTTTGCGTAAGCGGAGGAAGACATCATGACTCGCAAGATTGGCCTCGTCGCCGCAGGCCTGTTCAGTGCCATGTTTGGTGCTCTGGCGGCCTCGCCGACGGCGTCCGCCATGCCTATCGCGCCCGCGCCTGCAACAGCCGATATCGCCGGCGTCGAGCAGGTGCGCATGGTCTGCGACGCCTGGGGGCGCTGCTGGTGGCGCCCGAACTACTATGGATATTACAGGCCCCGGCCGTATTACGGCCCTCGATATTATGGGCCGCCGCGCTATTACGGCCCGCGCCATTATGGCTATTACGGCTATCGCGGCTGGTAACATGTGAAGGGGCCCTCCGGGCCCCTCGCTCTTGCGAGATCACGTCTTGCGCCGTTGTCGCCGGCCTGAAGCGATTCCAAGAACTGATCTAGATCAAAGATGAAACCGCCCACACCGTCATTCTGCGGTGATGGCCGAGTTGATCGTCTTTCGATGCCCCGAGACGGGCATGAACGTGCAGACGCATCTGGAGAAGCAGGAGAGAACAGAGGGGCGGAGCTTTGCGTCCTTTGCCTGCCCCGTCTGCCCACGTCTGCACTTCATCGACCTCGCTTCCGGAAAGCCGATGAGCGGGGAGCGTGGACGCGACATTGATCCGACGGACATCATGGCATGATGTCCGCAATACTACGGCCTGAAATTCGGTTTACTGGAACGCGATGTTTCGCCATTGATGGCACTGCATCGACGTTCATGTGATTGTCACTTTTCAGCAGCCGGTCAGACCCATGTTGTTCGACGCTCTCACTCCGTCCTCCGCGCTTCAGCTGATCGGCTTTGCCGACGTCGACGCGTTTCGACCGATCGAGTCGATGGAGGATGCCAGAAGCATTCCGCTCGACATCCCGAACTTCGCCGCGGCCCGCGCCGTCGTCTCCCTTCCGGCGTGCCGCATCATCGTGATGAGATCGTTCGCGCGCATCCTGGACGCGGCCTATCGGATGCCGGGCGGGATGGTGATCCTGTCCATGACCAACGACCTCCAGGTCAACCTCAAGGGCCTGGATCTCGATGCGCGCTTCTTCGTCACGCTCCGCGGCAACGATGAATGCCATTTCGTCGAGCCGCAGACCAATCATTACGCAATGATCATCTTCTCCCCCGGGCTGAAAGACCGGGGCCGGTTCGATCGCGCCGACGATTTGCGGGCCCATGTCGCGAACCGGCCGGCTCTGCTCCACACGCGGCAACTCCTGCTCGACATCCTGCGGACCGCCTCGGTGCAGCCGCTCCTGTTCGAAACCACCGAGGTTGCGCTCCATCTCCAGGAAGGCCTGCTGCTCGCGCTCGACGATTTGTTTCAAACCGATTCGATGTCGGACCTGAGCGCCTCGGCCCAGGCCGAGCGTTCGATCAAGCTGGTGCAGCGGATCGACGATTACGTCGCGGCCCATCCGACCGCTGCGATCTATACCGCTGATCTCGCCGGCGAGTTCGGCGTCTCGATCCGGACGCTCGGCGGCGCGGTGAGCAAGGTGCGGGGCATGAGCCTGCATCAGTACATCCGGCTCAAGAGGCTGTGGGCGACCCGCGCCCGCCTCCTCAAGGGCGGCGGCGCCACCGTCACCACATGCGCGCGCGCCCAGGGCTTCCACCATCTGGGTGAATTTGCCGCAGCTTACCGCGCGATCTTCCACGAGACGCCCTCCGACACGCTGGCCCGTGGACGGCAAAGCGGTGTCCGCTAGGGCTGACTGACCCAGCGAGCCCTTGCGACGGCGCCGGCCTCAGCGCCGGTTCGGAACATATCTGGAACGGGCTGGACAAAATGAGGACTGGCGCGCTCGGAAGGATTCGAACCTCCGACCCTCGGAATCGAAATCCGCCCAGTCCCTAAGCATCGCCAACGTTCATTCTGAACTTTCCCGATCCGTTCACGCATTGACGGGATTGGTGAATTTCCCACGTTCAGAATGCGAAATTGGAGATGATCGTGCCTGAAATCCGATTGGATAGCGCCCGCATTGAGCGCATCGTTTCACAAATTTTACGGGATGACGCCAGGCTCTCGCCCCTCAAAGCGAACGAGCTCGCCGCGCTGATTTGCATCCGGCTCAGTACGTCGATGCCAATGCCGACGAATCCCTACTTAAGTGGCTACCGGATCATCCGCAGCAGGCCACCCTTTGACGGGACATTCACAAAGGCAGTGGGCGCAAAGCTCGCAGACGTCAATGATGCGGTCGCTTGGGAGCTTTGGGATCTGGTTTACGAGCGGGGGCACGATCTGCCGCCGGCAGTTGCCGACTTACCGTCGTGGCAGAGGTCTTAAATCGGTCGCCACTTTGTTTGAGCATCAACAATTCGGCTCGAGAGGTTTTGTTTAGACGCATAGTACTTTGACACGGACTCAACGAAGTCCTTGCCGTTGGCGGGACCAGAAAGGTTTTCCGCTGATTTCTGTAGGCGCACCAGAGCGTCGGCAAACTCGTCTACTTCATGCTTCGCATTTGGGAAGTGATTTCTCAATCGCTCAGCAGCGGCAAAAGAATCTTGAACAGTTGACTTGAGCGCCTGCAAGTCCTCAGGCGACGTTGCGCTCTTGCCTAGAGCCTTGTCGGCAAACTTCTGAAGCACCAAGTTCATGTCATGATCAGCTTTCTCGCTAGCCTCAATCTGCTTCTTGAGTGCCTCACGGTTCGCGGCCCGAAAGTTGGCGTAGTCGGATGACAGGCCGCCGATCAACAGGCCGATCACGCCTGTGAGCGCAGCCAACCAATGCTCTCTAAAGAGCTTTTTGATCGCTTCGATCATGGCTAGTTATCCCGTTTAACAGTTGCTGGACTCCTGAGGCCGGTTCGCTTGGCCACTTCTCTTGCTCGCTCGCATGCGGCCGGCCATCCGTCGAGACCCAGAAGCTGGATCTGCCGAAATGCCTGCTTCGCCACTTCTGCCGTGCAGGAATCGTTGGCGGCAGCTTTCGAGTTTGTCATGATCATATTACCCGCCTCGGTTTGGGCCACTGCGTCCGCTCCGATGTCGATCGCGATAATGAACAGAACGGACGTAACGAGAGGAGTAATTCTCTGCCCAATGAGAGAAATAAATCCGGGCGAATTAATATTTGTTTGCAGCTGAGCAAGATAGTCGCCTGAATCAATGAAGGCAGCTTGCTCAAAGTGTTTGACTTCATCTTCTCTATCCTCGGCAATCGCCTTCGTATTCGCCGCAGCGAAATTGAAAAAGCCTTGAAGCAAGGCGTCATCGAAGGTATCGAAATCCGCGCTGGTTACTTCGAAGCGAGCCGAATAGAGATCATTGATCGAGTAGTTGCCGTACGCCAGCTTGTAGAACTGTCCTCGTAGAGAGCGCTCCACAATGAACGCGGCGTTCGGCTTTTGTAGCGCATCCAAGATTGCAAAAGGAAGCTCGGTTTTGGGCAGCCTAGCCAACCAACGAACATTTCGCGCCGGAAGGTCTTCGTTGCCAAACAGGCGAGGCACCTTCTCGGTCTCGTACTTGGAACCAGAAGAGCGGACTTCCCCGATCAGGACCTCATCCATATAGGCCCTCGGGGGTACGATGACGAGATCGCCCCGCTTTATTTTCTCGTAGTATGTCCGAACCAGCCCCTCTAGCTGGGCCGCACTGTTGCCGCCCCCGTCGCCGTAATCACCCAATTTGCCGGACGGACGATCATCGGCCGGCTGGCCGCGCCTGTACCAGGCGCGAAAGGCCCTGGAGCGGTTGACACGCCGCCTCAGGTTTTGATCATTGAGCGGTGCGTCGGGCTCTAGTTTGAGCCCCGGTAGTTCGGCTATGAGGCTACTGTTTTCTCGAAACTCGCGGTAAAGGCGGAACCCCTTTCCTGGTCGGACGACGTAAACATTATGCTCTTCCGTTAAAATTCGCGCGTTCAGATCAATGGTTATCATTATCCCCCGGCCCCCAGGCGGCACAACCAGCGTAATTACCTTGCAAAGCTGAACAAGCCAACGTGGAAGAATGACTGAGCCCGGGAGGTATCATTTTACTGACATCGGATCTCGACTCAGAACGTGGATTCGTTACTTGTATGCCCCTCCCCCGCCGACGCCCTACACCTACCCACCCTGACGGGCGGCCAATGAAGATCACCTTTGGCGAGATGCGCTCAATGGGTCTGTCCGGAGTCTTGGTCTATTGCCATTGCGGCCACCATGTCGCCTTGGACGCCGCCCCGTGGCCGGACGCGGTGCGGCTGTCTGATATCGAGCCCAAGTTCGTCTGTCAGGGGTGCGGCAGCCGCGGTGCGGACGTGCGGCCTGACTTTGATCGGGGCAACCCACGGCTTGCGATCATGGGCGCGAAAGACACCGCCCACTAAGGCGGACCGTTTACAGAGCGACGACCTTCGTCTCTTGTGAGTGCTGCTAGTCTGTCCAATTGGGTGGCCAAGCCGGCGAAGCTCTTTGCGATGTTCTTCAAAAGGGAAGCCCGCGAGGCTGAAATACCTGGATTTGTGGAAAGTGCTTTGTAGCGCTCTGCTGCTTCTTGGCAGGCTGCGGCGGTAATCATTTCGGGCTCCGTTGCCAAAAATAACTATAGGTGAGAACCGCTGTCATACTACCATAGGTCGCCGACCGGCCCAAATCACAGTGGCGACAACGCTTCGCGCGGCAAAGCACTCGTCTAGGAACGTGCCCTCCTCGCGGCGGTTGGCCTCTCACGTCTGCCGAAGAACTGGTGACCCTCCTTCGGTAGCTCGCAGCCGTCCAGACAGCGGCTGGGTCATTTTTTCGTTGGCCCGCCAGCGTGAACCGCCGGATCAGCGGAGCGCTGCGCACAAACGACGGCCCCAGCAGGGGGCGGCGGCTGGGGCCGTTGGAAACGCTCCGGCACCAAGGGGGCTTTGAACCGGAGCACAGCACCAATCCACCCGATTGCCGCTAGTTCCCGGAGTGGGAAAGAGAGCCAACTAGCCGCGAGAACCGACCCACCGCCAAACGCGCGTTCGGACGATGGGCCGTCCCGGGTGGATGTCGCAACATCTGGAGTGTCGCGCCACAGACCGAAATCTCAATTCTCTCGGCTGAAGAGTCGTTCCTATCGCCACCGAGGCGGCCTTAGCTCAGTGTTCCGCTTATAAATACACACAGAAAGAACAAAGCGGGTGCGTTATTCCTCACCATCTGTTCTGGGCCGGAGAATTACGGGGCACGGGGTTTTGTTCTCCGAGCGGAGAACTACGGGCTTGATGAAAGAGGCCGCCAACTGAGGCGGCTTTTTTTGTTCTGTAAACAACCTAAAAGCGATTTATCCGGTTGTGCCGGCCTTACTGCATCTTGCGACGTAGCTTCTCAATAAGGGCGCGCTGCTCCTCGATGTCCTCGCGGACAACCTGCTTAAGGTCCTCCGTCGCCTTCTCTTGATCGGCGTTCGGGTCCTTGGGTGCGTTCGGGGTTTCCTTGCCCATGCATCAATCGCGGCCGGTTGTAGTCGGAAACGATTGATGCACATCAACGGTTCGGTTCCCGATTGCGAATTAGGACACCCCCAAATTCAACTTAGGACACTGGGGGTTAAATACGGACAGTACCCAGCCCCGAATAGGAACTTTCTAGCAACGGAGAACAATGGCCCGCCAGCGTGAACCGGCGGGCGCTGTCAGAAGCCTGTGGCATGACCATTGCCCAGTCGAAACGAACTGGGATTTCAGAACTCAGTTTGAGACAAGGCGCTGCCGGAGGGACTGGCATTTGGAGTCCGGCAGCGCCCTTTTCAATCTTTAGGGCTCAAAGGAGTAGCGCCAGCGACATGCTGGCCTTGAGCAGATAGCGGTACGCCTTGAGCTTGAGCGTCCAGGTGAGGAGCTGGATCAGGCGCATTCAAGCTTCTCCTTCATAAGATCAATCGTGCTCCGATCTCAGATGCGCGCGAGCTCGTCGATGATGTGCTGATGTTGCCGCGTAGGACCTTTGAAGTGCCGCGCGCGTTGAGGGAGGTTGTGATCGGGGCGACCACGAACCCGGGAGTTTCGGGTTATGAGCGATATCCTGCTGGTGTTCGGCGCGCTGCTCGTTCTCGGCGGCATCTTATATATGGCGCGCAGTGCTATTTGGTCGGGATCGCTCAGCCGCCCACGTTCCTCCGGACCGGTTCCCGACACTCTCGAGCCCTCAAGGCGGGGCGTGCGATTCCTGGGGCTTGGCGCAAACTGGCCGGGCATTCTACTTGTGGCAATCGGTGCAGTTCTGTTGTTGTCGAGTGCGAGTTTCTAATCTTCGGCGCGCTCACGCGCTGAAAGAAGGAACTGAAGCCCCTATGCCGTTGCCGACTCAACGCCCGGACGGGACGCGCGCTGTTTCTGCGGCGAGATGGTCACCACCCGCACTTTGGATGGCCACGTCGGCGCAGCACACCATTTTACCGAAAGCGCGGCCAGCGTTTCGCCTTCGGGTGGCCTTTTTCTATTTGTATCCACGCAAACGACCTCCGCGTGGGGACGCAGAGGTCGCCAACCTTGGGGAAGGTTTACTCCCGATGGGGGGCTTTTGACTTGGGGTTGATCGGGAGCTTGGATACGACTCGCGAGGTTGAGAGTCGTTCCGAACGGAATATAAAAAACGGCCTCAGCCTTAGATGGCTGGGGCCGTTGCATTTGCGAGTGCCCCAACCACGCGCGCCATTGCTGCTTGTTCCTGATTCGTAAAATGCAGCCGAAGTGCCTATCTTCGGTTTATGCGTATGGCGTACGAGCTCTGCCTGGCCACCGCCGGCAAGCAGGTCCCGTCAGGACCGGACTGGATCCATGAGGTAAAGCACGACGGCTACCGGATGCTGGTCATCCGGGAGAACGATCGCGTGCGTCTGCTCTCTCGCAACGGGAGCGATTGGACCAAGCGCTATCCCTGGGTCGCTGAGGCCGCCTTGAAAAATCGGCAGAAGCAATTTGTCATCGATGGAGAAGCGGTAATCCTTGGCGTGGATGGGGTCTCGGACTTCAATGCACTCCACTCCCGCAAGCACGACCACCAAGTCCAGCTTTATGCTTTCGACGTGCTCGCCATGGCAGGCGACGATCTGCGCGATCTGCCGCTTCACCTCCGCAAGACGAACTTGCAGCGATTGTTGGCGCGCCGTCCGGACGGTATCACCGTTGCGCCTTTTGAGCGTGGTGAGATCGGGCCAGACCTATTCCGCGCCGCTTGCCGGATGGGACTTGAAGGGCTTGTTTCCAAACACCGCGATCGGCCATACCGCGGCGGACGGCAGAAGTTCTGGATCAAAGTAAAGAATCGCAGCCATCCAGCCATGGCGCGCGAACTGTAGGCGTGGGCGTTATTTGCAGACGCCGTAGTATTGGGAAGGAACGAAGCTGCCTCCCAAGATGGAATGTCGGCTGTGCACCGACTTTCCGTCCCTGTGACTAATTGAAGTCGTCTGAATTACGCCTGTACCCAATGTCTCTGCAAATGTTATGGCCTGATCACCGTTGAGCACGGCAACATCGGACATTCCGGCATTGCCGATCAGGACGGCCTTTTTCGTCAAACTGTCTAAGGCAAACTCGAGCCTAAAACTTTCTCGCTGCACTCCTGCCGGCGAGGCCATTACATCGTACTTGCAAACCCAGCGAAGCGTGTCCGCCTTCACCGGCCCGCTTATAAAGGTTGCCGCGGTCGAAAAGATTGCCAATGCGATTCTATAGATCATCGTCCCCCTCCGCATTCCACATTGTACGCAATTTGTCCGGGTAGCAGGCGAACTTTCGGAAATATCCGAAGGGTCGTAGGCGAGGCCAGATTGATTTGCCTCCTCTTCTGAGGAATGATCCGGCCTTTTGGAGCTGGTTATGCCTGCGTACCTCGTCCGAACAATCAAGGAGCATGACCTTGTAGGCGTGTTCTTCGCGTCGAATACGCTTGAATTGGCTTACCTCATTGATGAAGTCCTAGACCCCGAGCATTGCGAATATCGCCTGCTAGGTCCCGGGGGAGTGATCTGGGACGGGCCGGCTGTGAAAATCCCCCTGCCGAGAAGCAAGGACGATGACGACGATGACGAGGAAGAAAGCAGCGACGTTCCGTGGAAAGATGCTCGGTTTACCGAACTCTGGTACTATGAAGGCTTCTACAAAAAGGCTCGCTGGCGAAAGGTAGGTCACTCGCTGGTTGATCTGTACGGCATTGATCCCGAAACACCCGAGCCCGATCCTCCCCCCAGACCGCCATCGAACTCAGCCGGACGGGTGTTGCCGTTTCGGCGCCGCAAGTAGTCAATTCAGATGAATGATAAATTTTATGCCCAGCCCGCCGCTTGCGGGCGCCATCCGGCATACCAAAGAACGCGCTTGCCGGAATAAGACACGAACGGAAGCCGAGCCCAGCCGCATTTGATGATCGACCAATGCCAGCCGTAGCACCGCGCGGGATCTGTTAGCGATCTAGATGATCCTCAGCAGCTTGTTGGCAACGATCGTTGGCTGAACGTTGTTGTGGGCGCCTCCGCCACCAGCCGCAGCAATCGAGATTCCGGTTGTGTTGTTTGAGAGCGCGAGATCGGCAGAAGCCGTAGATCCGGCGGGCCAAGCAAAAGAGCCGGAATTTGCAGGCGCCAAGCCGCGGAAGAGTGGAGGAGAAATGGTGTGACCGTGACCAGGATCTGTCAGAGTGTGATTGTGAGACGGGATTTCCGAGGTGGAGAGCGTGTGGCTTTGAGCGCCGCCGGCCGATCCCAACTGATCACCAGCCGCACCGAGGTAGGTGCTGTGAGCTGGTCCCGCAAATCTGAACAGCGCGATAAGTGGAGTTTCTGCCTGACGGCGGGCAAGATTGACCCGCGAATCAGGAGAGACGATGAGCAGACGAGCACGGCGGAACCACACTCCGGCTTTCAAGGCGAAGGTGGCACTTGCCGCCGTCAAGGGTGACCGCACGCTGGCGCAACTGGCGGAGCAGTTCGACGTTCACCCCAATCAGATCACATCGTGGAAGGCCCAGCTCGAAGGCAGCGCTGCCGATGTTTTCGGTCCGGGCGGCGGGAGTCGGATCGCCGAACCCACCGT
>NZ_SPQS01000070.1 GCF_004570865.1 Bradyrhizobium frederickii | reverse complement strand
CACGGCCAGATAGACGAAGCCTCGCGCCATCGGGATGTACGTGATGTCCATCGCCCAGACCTGGTTCGGGCGCGTGATCTCCATGCCGCGCAGCAGATAGGGATAGATCTTGTGGCCGGGCTCGGGCTGGGTGGTGCGCGGCCGGCGGTAGAGCGCCTCTATCCCCATCCGCCGCATCAGCGTTTTGACATGCCGGCGGCCGACCTTGCACCCGTCGGCAGCCAGCAGGCCTCGCAGCATTCGCGAACCGGCGAAGGGAAACTCCAGATGCAGCCGGTCGAGCCTTTGCATCAGCGCGAGGTCTTTGGGCGGCACTGGACGCGGCAGATAGTAGACGCTGCCGCGGCTGATGTTCAGAGCTTCCGCCTGCTTGCTGAGCGGCAGATCGTGTTCACGGTCGATCATCGCTTTGCGCTCAGCAATCCCGCCTTGGTGAGCGCTCCTTCTAAAAAACTATGCGCGGCGCTGCGCTCCCCCTGTGGGATAGAAACGGACCGGCGCTAGATTGCCGACCGGGAGGGAGCGGCCGATACGATTTTGGTGGCACGTGACCCCGTTAAAAAACCTGGTCCATGGGTTGTCGCGCACTTGAGAGTGGTGACGCCATCCGGCGATCCCGTTTAGGAATCTGACGAATAGCGCAGCCCAGCCCTTCCGCCGCCGTCAGCAGGAGGATTAGAGATGAACCCCAAAAGATCGAAGTCGAGGAACGGAGGTAAGATGCAGATGGTGCCCCCGGACGCGGCTGCCATCGACGTCGGAGCGACTATGCACATGGCTGCCGTGAGGGCAGATCGCGCACCGGAGCCAGTCCGCAGCTTCGGTACCTTCACGGCTGATCTGCATCGGCTAGTCGACTGGTTTACTGAATGCGGCGTCGAGACTGTCGTCATGGAATCGACCAGCGTCTACTGGATTCCGATCTTCGAGCTTCTCGATGCCCGGGGATTTAACGTGTTTCTTGTCAACGCGCGCGATGCCAAGCCCGTGCCGGGGCGCAAGACCGATGTCAGTGATGCGCAATGGCTGCAGCGGCTCCATTCATTCGGGTTGCTGCGGGCCAGCTTTCGGCCCAAAGGGCAGATTGCCGAGCTGCGAGCCTACGTGCGTCAGCGCGAGCGTCTGCTGGAGTACGCGGCCTCACACATCCAGCATATGCAGAAGGCCTTGACGGAGATGAATCTTCAGCTGCACCACGTCGTCACCGACATCACCGACATCACCGGCGCGACCGGCCTGCGTATCATACGGGCGATCCTTGCCGGCGAGCGCGATCCTGAGGCGCTGGCGTGCTTGCGCCATTATAGTTGCCACTCCAGCGCCGAGACGATCGCGAAGGCGCTCACCGGAAGCTACCGCGCCGAGCATCTGTTTGCGCTCGAGCAGGCACTTGCGCTTTACGACGCCTACCACGAGAAGGCATCTGCCTGCGACGCCCGAATTGAAGCCGTGTTGAAGGAACTGAGCTTCCATCGCGGTCATCGCCACGGATCAGCGCCGCGGGTCTCGCGGCGTCGGAATAGAACCGATCAGGCGAACGCTCCAGCTTTCGACGTCCGCGAGGCGCTGTTCGCGTTGCTCGGAAAGGACCTCACCGCGATCGACGGCCTCGGTCCTTACCTCTCGCTGAAGCTGATCGCTGAATGCGGCGACGAGCTCTCCTCGTGGCCAAGTGCAAAGCATTTTACCTCCTGGCTGGGACTGGCGCTGAGCAACAAGGTCTCCGGCGGCAAAATGCTCTCGTCCCGAACGCGCCGATCCGACGGCCGAGCGGCGGCACTTCTGCGCCTTGCTGCCGTGACCGTGGGTCGTACAGACACCGCGCTCGGCGCCTTTTATAGACGGCTCTCAGCGCGCATCGGCAAGGCCAAGGCCGTGACCGCCACGGCCCCGAAGATCGCAGTTCTGTTCTACAATGCTCTGCGATACGGAATGGACTATGTCGATCCCGGGGCCTCGTCCTACGAGACGCGTTACCGGACGCGAGTGGTCAACAATTTGCATCGGCGTGCCAAGGCATTCGGCTTTGTTCTCCAGCCCTTGGAGCCGAAAGTAGATGCTGCCGTTTCTTAGGAATCGTTCTCCAGCGTCAACTCGCCGATCTTGGCGTGCAGCGACTTTACGTCGACGGTGGGTTCGGCGATCCGACTCCCGCCGCCCGGACCGAAAACATCGGCAGCGCTGCCTTCGAGCTGGCCTTCCACGATGTGATCTGATTGGGGTGAACGTCGAACTGCTCCGCCAGTTGCGCCAGCGTGCGGTCACCCTTGACGGCGGCAAGTGCCACCTTCGCCTTGAAAGCCGGAGTGTGGTTCCGCCGTGCTCGTCTGCTCATCGTCTCTCCTGATTAGCGGGTCAATCTTGCCCGCCGTCAGGCAGAAACTCCACTTATCGCTGTTCAGATTTGCGGGACCAGCTCACTACGACGTTGACAAAACCTTGGTGCGCCCAGGAATGTTGCCGCCGATCATCATCACGACGCCGAATGTGCCGATCGTATGAGAAAAGCCAACCACAGCGGCTTTAACAAACTCCAATCGCGCCCTGATGGTAATGAAGGCGTAGAGCGACGAAACGCGCCCCGTAGTTTCCGACTGGCGATCTCCTATCCCAACAAAGGCGTTACGGATCGGCTGCACCACCAACGGCAGCGCCGAGAGGACCGATCCGATCACGATTCCCGCGAAAGTAAAAGCGAGCGTGCGCTCGCCCCACAAAGAGGCGAGAACCCACCCGGTCCGTCTGGGCCGAGGCGCAACAGATTGCGCAATCTCTGCCGAAAAGACATCCATGTGCGTCAGCCCAAGCTGAAAGCAGGTCGTTTTACGGGTTCAGTGATCGCCTGCACGTCCGGCTCGCCCAGCTATGTGGCGCGGATCGCCTTTTAGTCGCGTCGCACTTCATGGCGGCCGCCACATTCACGCGCGTCGTTTCCACGAGCAAGAGCAGCGTCGCAAGTCTCATCGGCAACTCCAGTGAGAGGGCCGCTTCCATCCATCTGACGGCGGCACCTCCTCGTTTAAAATCAGCAATTCCTGTGCCGCGTGCGAACTGCGGGGCGCGCCATGCGCAACGTGGCAGAAATTCGCATAGACGTCGAGGTCCCGGTGGCGTGGACCTAACGCTATGTCAGATTTCTGGCATCTCTGTTGCCGAGCAGACAGCGACGGCCGCGCAACGAAACGGCAGAATTTGACGCTGCCAGAGATGCCTATGTGGTTTGTTGCTGGCTCAAACGCCACACTCGCTGGGCCGGTAATGGAACGGATCCATGAAGCCTGCCCTTTGGCAGCAACGCGAATAATCTGGCGAGTAATCATCGTGACCCTGCTTCGCGACGCGGCAAAAGGCGCTGAGGGGCCGAGAGCGAAGGCAGCCTATCGACCAATCTGCCTAATGCGCATCTTCGCACATGCCTGGAGACAAATGCCCCGTGCACGAACGAGCTTTGCCGCTAGCGACGAGCAGTCCATCGTTTCAAGATTATTGTCCCGCGCAATCGAGCTCGCAAACCAGACTTCCATCGCGTGGATGAGTACAATCCAAACTATCAATTTTACCAATGTCATCCACTGTTACAATCCATCAGCAGTTAGCGTATATCGATCACGCTCGGGCTTCCATCCCGAGACGGAACTCCACTAATGCGCTCAGCCGATCAAGTTACACGTCTCGCCGCAACTTTTTGTTCGACTTTGCGAACGCGGGCGAAGCACTCAAACGGATGCGACCCGGAGACAGACGGCTTGCCCGAGACTGCTCAATGGGGCGCACTTTGAGCAATTGGTGCATATTTTGCTTAACGAGAAAGGATAACGCAACTAAACGCCTGCCTTTTGGAACGACGCACCGGCTCTCGGAACCGTCTTCAATCGGACACGGCTAAAATTATGAGCCTCGTATGACGCTGTCGCCTCTCAATGACGCGGCGGCTCGCATTCGAGATATTTGGGAAGGAAGCGTCATGACCACCATGGCAACTGCGGCGCCCGCACGCGCGTCGCAAGCTTGGTATAAGATTCTCTACGTGCAGGTGCTGATCGCGATCTTGATTGGCGCCATGGTCGGCTGTCTATGGCCGTCTGTCGCGACAAACGACTGGGTCAAGGCGCTCGGTGACGGGTTTATCAAGCTCATCAAGATGGTCATCGCGCCGATTATTTTCTGCACCGTCACATCTGGTATTGCGCATATTCAGGATGCGAAGAAAGTCGGGCGCGTCGGCATCAAGGCGCTTGTCTATTTCGAGATCGTCTCCAGCTTTGCCTTGGTGTTGGGCCTTCTTATGGGCAATCTGGTACAAATCGGTCGTGGCCTTGCGGTCAAGCCGGATGCCAGTGCGGTCGCCAATTACGTCAAGCAGGCGGAAGCCTCGAAGACCGTCGATTTCTTTCTCAACATCATTCCGGATACCGTTTTCGGCGCCTTCGCCCGGGGCGATGTTCTGCAGGTTCTCCTGTTCGCGATCCTATTCGGCTTTTCACTGATGGCGTTAGGAAACCGTGGGGAGCGACTGCGAGGCATGATTGACGACGTCGCGAACGCGGTGTTCGGCGTCATCGCTATTATCATGAAAGCGGCTCCGATCGGCGCCTTCGCGGCCATGGCCTTCACGATCGGCAAGTTCGGGCCGGCAGCACTCGGCAATTTGATCGGTCTGATCGCCCTGTTTTACGCGACGGCGGCGTTATTTGTCGTGGTGGTGCTCGGTTTGATCGCGCGCCTCGTCGGCTTTTCAATCTTCAAGTTCATTGTGTATATCAAGGACGAGATTCTGATCGTGCTCGGCACATCGTCCTCTGAAAGCGCGCTGCCGCAATTGATGGAGAAGCTCGAACGGTTGGGCTGCTCCAAGCCCGTGGTCGGCCTGGTGGTGCCAACTGGCTACTCCTTCAACCTCGACGGCACCAATATCTATATGACACTTGCGACATTGTTCATTGCCCAGGCACTCGGGGTCGATCTCACCTTTGGCCAGCAGCTCACGATCCTGCTCGTGGCAATGCTAACGTCGAAGGGAGCAAGCGGCGTCACCGGCGCGGGCTTCATCACGCTCGCTGCGACGTTGTCGGTGGTCAACCCAGCGCTGGTGCCGGGCATGGCAATCGTATTTTCGATCGACAAGTTCATGAGCGAGGTGCGCGCCCTTACTAACATCACTGGCAATGGCATCGCCGCCGTGTTCGTATCCTGGTGGGAGGACGAGCTCGAGCACGCGACGCTGCAAGCTCGGCTCAACCAGCCCAACGTTTCCACCACTACCGACACACGATGAGATAGGTCCCGGATCCTAATCGCCGCCATTCAAAGACGCGTTGAATGCAAGCGCAGCGACATTTCTCGTAATTCGAATCGAGACAGCCGACTTGACGAGCCGGAACTTTCACGCGCGATCGCCGGTGCGCAGCCCGCCTCGCCCCCCGGGCAGCCGCCCTGAAAAGATGCCCGCCGAGCAAAAGAGTCGGTACCAATCATTTTCAAGCGCGTCTTTCACCGTCAAGCTTCCGGCCATCTGCACGCTTCTGCGACATTTGCCTTGCCAGATAACAGGGCTGCGACAGATCGTGTCCGGCCTGACAAACTAGTTGTTGCTCCGCCTACAATCGCGCTCGATTCCGGCCAACGCCCCGGAGACAAGCCTCCGCACCGAGGCGTGATGGCCCTAAAACATACAAAGCAGTCGTAACTTCGCCTTCGTATCTCGGCACATGACCATTGCGCTTTCTTCCGCATGACCGATCGTACCGGCGAGATGAGTGGTTCGGCAGCTTGTCTTTGTTCTTTCCGAGTTCGGCGAGGCGCCCCTGATTGTTCCGGCTCAGCGTCTTAACTGAACTGCAGCCGCTGTCCTCCTGCGGCTGGCGTGAGGGAGTTATCCTCGGCTGCAGCCTCGAGCGCCTGCCCGGATTATCGGCAACGGAGGAAAGCAGGCACCTGAGCATCGATTGCAGGCGTGTCACCGCGCCATATTGAAAGGTTTAGGACAACTATACGTACGTCTGTGATGCAATTTTTCTCTGCGCGTGCTCAGTTCATTACCAAGCAATCGAGCGGAACCGCTCACCAGCGGGGGCTGGTGCCGGTGCTGAGCACTGCCCTATTTTCGCCTAAAATGTTATAGCTTCCCCGCCGGAGAAAAGGCCGGACGGTATCAAAATGCGTAGCCCGATCAGCAGTTTAGAACGTTCAGCCCCTCAGTTTACCTTCGGCAGCATAACACTGACCGTGGTAACACTGCTTGCTTGTACCTTCACGCCCATTTGGCCGCGACGGCGTTCGCCTATTTGTTGGTGGTCTTGCTGTTTTCGTTGATGGGCAGCTTCATCGCGTCGTCCGCGCTTTGCATCATAGCCATCGCTGCTCTCGCTTACTACTTTGCGCCGCCGGCGTTCAGCCTGCGTATCGATGACCCCCAAGATCTGCCGGTGGTTGTTGCATTCTTTATTGCCTCGATTGTGGGAGCGCACCTGATCGGAAAGCTCCGCCAGGAAAGAGAGGCTGCGCGTGTCGTTGCGGCCAAGCTTCAGCGGAGTGCGGCCGATTTGGAGGATCGCGAAAAGC
>NZ_SPQS01000069.1 GCF_004570865.1 Bradyrhizobium frederickii | reverse complement strand
CCGGCTTGAGGTGCTCAAGGAGCGGTCGGGGCGCGGTCCTGCCTACGTCGTTGTTGCGCTGCCGGACGGCCGGCCGCGGGCGGTTCGGATCGCGTCGACGGATCTTGCCGAGACGCCGATCACGCCCCACCCGAACGCCGCCGATCTGCCGCGCATCAGTGCACGTACGCTGATCCCATTGATGCAACATTTGAGCGCGAGTCTGGGCCTTCTCGACGAGAAGGTGATTCGCGATGACCCACCGACCGCTTCCAGGTCGCGTTGCGTATCGACCGCTGCCGACGTTGGCAAATCCACCTGGCCGTCCGACGGCCGAGATTCCGCGACCGCGACGCAAACCCAGATCGCTCAAATCCTCGCCACGCTGCTGCGGCTAATGCAAGCGGTTCCCGGCACGTCCGGAAGGGGACTGGGTCGTGCTGATCAGCTCGAACATCTCTGACGAGCGGCTCACGACCGCACACACCGAGCCAAGTTGGCCTACGTCTATGTGCGGCAGTCATCCGTGAACCAGGTGCGCCAGCACCAGGAGAGCACGGAGCTGCAGTACCGCCTCGTCGATCGTGCCATCGGTCTGGGCTGGCCGCCGGAGCGCGTCCAGGTCGTTGACGAGGATCTGGGCAAATCCGGCGCTGGCGCTGTGGATCGTCATGGCTTCCAGAAGCTCATTGCTGAGATCGGCCTTGGCAACGCCGGTCTTGTGGTGAGCCTCGACGCTTCTCGCTTGGCCCGCAATAACCGGGACTGGCATCAGCTTCTCGAGCTGTGCTCGGTGTTCAGCGTGCTCATTGCGGATGGCGAACGGATTTACGATCCGCGTGCCTACCACGACCGCCTGCTGTTGGGCTTGTCCGGTATCATGAGCGAGGCGGAGTTGCATCAGCTTCGGATGCGCCTTCACCAGGGGGAACGCCAGAAGGCGGCGCGGGGCGAACTGCGGCTGCCCCTGCCAGCCGGGCTCGCCTATGATCGAGCCGGCACAATTATTCTCAATCCTGATGAGGAGGTGCAGGCCCGTCTTCATCTCGTGTTTGCCAAATTCCGGGAACTGCAAAGCGCTCGCCGTGTGATGCGCTACTTGGACAGGAACGGATTGTCCTTGCCGGTTCGACCGCTGCTTGGACCATCTCCGCACGAGATCGTCTGGCGAGCGCCAGATAGTGCGCGCGTCCTTAGTATCCTTCAAAATCCGGCCTATGCTGGGACGTATGTTTATGGTCGCCGGCAAAAGGATCCGAGCCGATGCCGGCCGGGATCGCTGACGGGAACGGTCAAGGTGGCGATCGCGGATTGGGCGGTTTGCCTCCACGCCGCTCACCCAGGCTATATCAGCTGGGAGGAGTTCATGGCCAACCAGGGGCGACTGGCACAACGTCTTCCGCTATGAGGCAGGACATTCTGGCGTACCGCGCAAGGGGGCAGCCCTGTTACAAGGAATTGCGATCTGCGGCCGTTGTGGACGGCGCATGAGCATGCGCTACACGGGCCCGAATGCCGATTATCCGGTCTATTGCTGCCGTTCGGATCGGGACCAGCAAGGCAGTGCACTGTGCCAGGAAGTCCGGGCCTTGGCGGTTGACGCGCTGGTTGAACGGGTGGTCCTCGATGCCCTGGTGCCGGATCAGATTGAGATCGCACTCGCGGCGGCGGACCAACTGGAGCACGAGAGCCGTCAGCTCGAGCACCAGTGGGCGCTTCGCGTGGAGCGCGCCCGCTACGAGGCCGAGCGTGCTCGGCGTCAGTATGACGCCGTAGAGCCCGAGAACCGTCTTGTGGCGCGCTCACTTGAGCGGGTTTGGGAAGAGAAGCTGCGTGTCGTCGAGACGGTCGAGCAGGAGCATGCGCGTTGGCGCGCGCAAGAGCCGCTTCTGATTGGCCCGGCGGAACGCGCGGGCCTACAAGCGCTCGGCGAGAACCTTCCACGGATTTGGAACGCGGCCATCACGTCGGCAGCCGATCGCAAGCGCATTCTGCGATTTGTCATCCGCGAAGTCGTTCTTGATCAGAAGCGGACCCGAGGTCAGGTGTGGCTCAAGATCGTCTGGCAGACCGGCGCAACCAGCGAGCATCACTTGCAACGGCGCGTTCACACCTACCGCGATTGCATCAACATTGATCGGTTGCGGTGATCGTCGAGTTGAATGCTGAACACAAAATGGATGCCGAGATCGCGGCAATACTCAATCAGGAAGGCTTCATCGCGGCCCTAGGCTGCGCGTTCAAAGGCAAGAACGTCTGGGTGTTGCGTACCCGCTGGGGCATTCCCACCGTCAAAATCAACGGCATGGCTGTCCCGCGGCGATCAGGATGGAAGGCAGCGTCAATCAAGGTGAGAGAGTTTCGCTGGGCTCGTGACGTAGGGAGGGCGTAGCCCGACCGGAGTTACGAGCCCAGCGTCGGCGCGATCCCGAGGAGGACCGCGCCGACTGGTGATCGCGGCCGGCGGGGTTATGCAAGTGGTTCTTCCGCCAAGAGGAATCACTCGCGTGCCCGGCCGACACATCACAGATCACCAGATGAGGCTCTACATGAAGTACCGTCAGACCGATAGCCCGCCAGTGGCGGCGGCCAAGGCATCATTCAGTGCGTCGACCGCCTATCGGATCGAGAGAGACCCCCGATTTCCATCGCAAAGGAAGGCGCCCCGCGGCCGGCGACGGCCGGACCCGTTGGGCGACGTGTTCGAGACCGAGATCGTCCCGATCCTGAAGGCGGCACCTGGCTTACGCCCGGTGGCGGTATTCGAGGAGATGCTACGGCGTCATCCGGATCTCGGCAGCGGTATCCGTCGTACCCTGGAACGTCGGATCCGTGCATGGCGGGCGATCCACGGCGAGGAGCAGGAGGTGATCTTCCGCCAAACCCACGAGCCTGGCCAACTCGGCCTCTCCGACTTCACAGACATGGACGAGTTGGGTGTTACGATTGGGGGTGCACCGTTGGATCGCCGATGACTTCGTGCCAGGTGTCGACCGGGAGCTGGCTGGTCACGATGGTGGAGGCTCGGCCGTGGCGGTCGTCGAGGATCTCGAGCAGATCGCGGCGCTCGGTAGCGGTGAGCACCGACAATCCCCAATCGTCCAGGATCAACAATTGGACGCGGCCAAGGGTTTTGAGCAAGCGCGCATGACGTCCATCGCCGCGTGCGAGCGCCAGTGCTTCGAACAATCTTGGGACGCGATGATAGAGGACCGAGCGATTGTCGCGGCAGGCCTTGTGGCCGAGAGCGCAGGCCAGCCAGCTTTTGCCGAGGCCGGTCGGCCCGGTAATGAGGAGATTCTCGTGGCGATTGATCCAGTCGCCGCTGACGAGCTTGGCGAAGACGGCCCGGTCGATGCCCCGCGGCGTGCGCCAATCGACGTCCTCCACGCAGGCATTCTGACGTAGCGCGGCGAGCTTGAGGCGCGTGGTGAAGCGCCTGGTGTCGCGTTCAGCGGCTTCGCGGTCGACCAGCAGACCGATGCGATCTTCGAACGGCAAAGCTTCGAGATCGGGCGATCGTCGCTGCTCCTCGAAGGCCTTGGTGCGCCACGACGGCGCGAAGGAGGAGGTAGATCAATTGACCTAAAACCTTCAAGCAGCCTTGCTGTGCAAGAGATGAGGGTAGGCCCCTCGGGCTCGGATTGCAGGATCAGAGTCCAAACCACCACAAGCTGCTTCGACACAACGGTCGAGGTGGTGAGCGTTGTTGGAAAAGGCGGGCGCAAGCCCGTCAGGTAACGCAGCTCTGGTCGGGCTACGCCCTCCTGACGCCGCGGTAAGATTGCCCCGCGCAAACACAACCCGGCATGAATCCACTTAGAATCCGCGGGGATCTGTCCAAATAACCCGAGCCACTTCTCAAATCAGTTGCCGAAGGTCATCGCAGGTGTCAGCGTCAACGACGGCAACGAGGTCGTCCAAGTGCCGGCAAACCACGCCGCCTGATCACCTCATCAACCAAAATCCCGCATAGCTCACTTTTGAGTCAGAGCCAGCGATTGGACGCCGATCGCCTCGGAAACGAGGTCAACGCCGAAACACACACACACACAAAAGAACTTTTTCTGATTCACGCCTCGACGGGAAGAATCCGGGATAGCTCATTCCCGCTGTTCGTCTCTCCTCCTCGGCAACATTGCTGCGAAGGCCCGAGCCCGATCCGCGGGCATGGCAAGGCTGTCGGCAAGGTCAGCTAGGCGCTGCTGGAGCGCGGGGGCAACCCCCGCCACGCCTGCGCCGAGGCCCTCCAGCGCCGCGAGGCGGTACGCGGGCTCTTCAAGCTTCTCGGTGATGTCGAGGAGGCGCTCCTGAAGCGCGGGGGCAACCCCCGCCACGCCCGCGCCGAAGCCCGCCAGAGCCCAGGCGCGGTGCGCGGGCTGTTCCAGCTTCTCGGTGATGTTGACGAGGCGCTGCTGGAGCGCGGGGGCAACCCCCGCCACGCCCGCGCCGAGGCCCGCCAGAGCTTGGGCGCGGTGCGCGGGCTGTTCCAGCTTCTCGGTGATGTCGACGAGGCGCTGCTGGAGCGCGGGGGCAACCCCCGCCACGCCCGCGCCAAAGCCCGCCAGCGCCGAGAGGCGGTGCGCGGGCTGTTCCAGCTTCTCGGTGATGTCGACGAGGCGCTGCTGGAGCGCGGGGGCAACCCCCGCCACGCCCGCGCCAAAGCCCGCCAGCGCCGAGAGGCGGTGCGCGGGCTGTTCCAGCTTCTCGGTGATGTCGACGAGGCGCTGCTGGAGCGTGGGGGCAAGCACCGCCATGCCCGCGCCGAGGCCCGACAGAGCCCGGGCGCGGTGCGCGGGCTGTTCCAGCTTCTCGGTGATGTCGACGAGGCGCTGCTGGAGCGCGGGGGCAAGCACCGCCATGCCCGCGCCGAGGCCCGACAGAGCCCGGGCGCGGTGCGCGGGCTGTTCCAGCTTCTCGGTGATGTTGACGAGGCGCTGCTGGAGCGCGGGGACAAGCCCCGCTATGCCCGCGCCGAGGCCCGCGAGAGCCCAGGCGCGGTCCAAGGGATCGGCAAGCCCCTCGGCGATGTCGACGAGGCGCTGCTGGAGAGGGGGCGCAAGCCCTGCCACGCCCGGGCCGAGACCGCGCAGAGCCGCGTCGCGGTCCAAGGGATCGGCAAGCTGCTCGGTGAGGACAATAAGGCGCTGCTGGAGCGGGGGCGCAAGCCCTGCCACGCCCGGGCCGAGACCGCGCAAAGCCCAGGCGCGGTCAGTGGGCTCGGCAAGCTGCACGGCGATGTCGACGAGACGCTGCTGGAGCGGGGGCGCAAGCCTTCCCACGCCCGCGCCGAGGCCTACCAGAGCCCAGGCGCGGTGCGAGGGCGCTTCGAACTGATCGGCCAGGGAGACGAGGCGCTGGTGGAGTGCGGGCGCAAGCCCCGTCATGCCGGCGCGGAGGCCCCCGAGAGCCAGGAGCCGCTCCGCGGGGTCGTCCACACCCTCAACCAGACCGACGACATCCTCCTGCTGCGCCCCCGTAAGGCAATCGATGTTCGGCGCGAGTGATTGGAGCACGCCAGGCGCTAGCAGCGCAGCAAAGCGATCCGCGATGCCTGGTCGGCGCGCCGTCAACGCATTCCAGACGAACTGAACCTGGATAGCTCTCTGGCGCCGTTCGTGAACCTCCGCAGATAACCGGGTGGCGTCACGCAATTGGCGACTTGTTTGCGACATACTCACCAGGTCGATCGGCCTGAGCTTCTCGGCGACCATTTCGAACACGCCCGACGGTAAATGGAGTGAGTCGGGCGCTAGTCTGGTGAAGTTAGGCCGACCAAGGTCACCGATGAAGCGCGGGTTGTTGCTAGAGGAGGGAGCGCTGTCTCCTTGAGGTTCGCCGCGCGCCTGCTCGCCGACAAAGCAGGATGATTGGCCGGCTTGTTGAAAGCGAACAGCCGATCCCGGATCGTCCGGGCTACCAGCTTCGTGGGTGGGAAATCCCGAGATGGTGGCCTTGCCAGGCCCATCAATGCCTCTCATCATCCACCTCCTACAGACATCGAAGCGGTCGCGACTGCCGCATTGGGCGTATTCCTCTACTCCGTGCGGGAAGATAGAAGTCCACGACGTTCAAAACAAATTGCCGTTCATTATGAAGTCATATTTCATGACTATGCTAAAGACGTCGGAGATTTGTCGGATAAGGCATTTCCCTCGGCAGTTGAAACTGCGCCACCGGAGCTATACTTGGATCTGGGTGACGGGTCCGATCAGGCGGCGCGGACTTCAGCGGTCGGAATGACTTCGATTTCGTGCGCAAACTTTACCCCGGTATCACCTTAGGCAACTGATTTGTGCCCTTCAACCGTCGCCAGGTTTTAGATGCGGCGCCGACGAGCTTGAAGACCATCAACTTTGCTGTGTGGCGATAACGCGTCGGTTGTGAAGAACACGCAAGCCGTTGAGAGAGAATCGATTTTTGGCGAACAGACATGGTTCTGTTCGCAGGATTTCGGCGGGTGAGCCCGCAGTTTCTTGCAAATTGCTCTTGGGCGATCGCTGTGATTCTGTCGCGGCGGGCTAATCAACGACGGGCAATTGCAATGCGGCCGAAGGCGCGGCGGGAGAGCGGACAGAACGATCTGTTCAAGGCGAGGCTCGATCAAATCGTCGATCCGGACCATGCGCTGGTCAGACTGTCGGGCTCGATCGACTGGCGGTTCCTCGAAGACC
>NZ_SPQS01000068.1 GCF_004570865.1 Bradyrhizobium frederickii | reverse complement strand
GACGGTGGGTTCGGCGATCCGACTCCCGCCGCCCGGACCGAAAACATCGGCAGCGCTGCCTTCGAGCTGGGCCTTCCACGATGTGATCTGATTGGGGTGAACGTCGAACTGCTCCGCCAGTTGCGCCAGCGTGCGGTCACCCTTGACGGCGGCAAGTGCCACCTTCGCCTTGAAAGCCGGAGTGTGGTTCCGCCGTGCTCGTCTGCTCATCGTCTCTCCTGATTCGCGGGTCAATCTTGCCCGCCGTCAGGCAGAAACTCCACTTATCGCGCTGTTCAGATTTGCGGGACCAGCTCATATGCAGGAAAAAGCCGATCGGCCCTTCGATGCCGAGCTTACGCAAATCTGCCGCGAGAGGAAATAAATGATAGTCGTGCACCCAGAATGCGTCCCGATCCTGCAAGCCAAACGCCGCGCGCGCGATGAAGTCGTTCATCTCTCGATAGCTGCGGTACCCCTCTTGCGTGCGCGATATCCGGTCGGACAGGGAGTGCAATGCCGGCCACAACGTCGAGTTCGAATAATCTCGATAGTAGCCTTGATAGTGCTCAACCGGAAGATCGAGCTTGGCCACGTGGCCTTTGCCAGCCTTCTCGAGCGGCAGAGGCTTCTCAGTCCCCTCGCCGCGGATGTCCGAGGAGAACATCCAGACCGCCTCGGAACATTCCAAGATTGGCTTGAGGCCTGCTGCAAGCCCACCGGTCTGGGGTTCATTGGGATCGAAGCGGGCGCCGCGGTTCGAAATGACGACCAGCTTCATTTTTGGCGCCTGGCCGACCAACTCGAGACGATCGTTAAGCTCGTTTGAGATAACAGGCTGGAAAGGACCTCCGATGGCGTATTGCTCCAGCTGCAGTGGGATCTCGCTCAGGCGTCGTTCACACGCCCCCTGTCCTATCGTTTCAGGTTGCTGAGCGGCGTGTAGTATAGCATCGGCGCTCAATGTCGCCGCTTGGAGCGCACCATGGACTCGATCCATTTCGTAACCCCGTTTGATGCTGTTCGCGGATCTGCCTCCAGTTATTTCTCAGCCCGACCTATTTCTAGCTCTCAAAACTAGCAGGTTGCTCTCTGGAAGCTGACCAGTCGCCCAGCCTAGTAGCAGCATCGCCGCTCGCATCCAGGACTGCGGCGCGTTGGTGACGGATGGGGCGCCTGCACGTCGGATTGAGAGGAAGACTACTTCGGACTTAATCGCGTTGGTGAGCGCACATAGGCCGTTGCCCTCACAAGCGGTCTCGGCGAAGATATGATGGGGCAACCTTCCACCTGCTCCGCATCGTTGACGCGCGGCGCTCCCCTAAGGCGAAAGATAGAGAAGTTTAGCGGTGCTCCTCTGAGCCTCAAGAGAAGAAGCAGCGCGGGCGCGCTGAAATGGACCCCGATTTTGGGACCAGAGGCTTAGTTAGGCTCAGGACTCATTGATTGAGATAGAAGGCGACTGAGGCTGCGATGCAGATCGCCGAGAAGAAGGTGTGAGCGCATCGGTCGTAGCGGGTGGCGATGCGTCGCCAATCCTTGAGTTTGGCGAATAGATTTTCGATCTTGTGCCGGGAGCGATAGAGGCCTTTGTCGTAGGCGAGCGGCTGCTTGCGGCTTCTGGTCGGCGGGATGCAGGCTTCCATGCCTTTGGCCTTCAGGGCCGCACGGAACCAGTTGGAGTCGTAGCCGCGGTCTGCGTGCGTGTTCCAGCCGATCGTGATCACGGATTCCAGGCCATCGTGATCACCCATTCCAGAGCATCGTGATCACCGTTTCCAGCTGATCGTGATCGCTATTTCCAGCGATCATGATCGGGGGACAACCAGGAGGCGCGCACCGCTGACAGTCTGCAACCGGGGTAGCTCGGTCTTTTGCTCAACAGCAGAGGATCGAGATGCCGACAGAGAGACTGTCCATGCGCCACATTCGCGAAGTTCTACGCCTGCACTACAGCGTCGGCATGTCGCAACGCGCCGTTGCCCGCAGCCTGGGCCTGGCCCAGGGTACGGTAGCAAGTACGTCAACCGAGCCCGCCGCGCCGGTCTGACCTGGCCGTTGCCAAAAGGAGCTGGATGACGACGTCCAGCTCAAGTGCCGCTTGTATCCGCCGCCCTCCGATCGCCCCAGCGAGGAGCGTCCGCAGCCGGATTGGACGCTCGTGCATCGCGAGCTGCGGCGCCGGAACGTCACGCTGATGCTGTTGTGGGAGGAGTATTGCGACGCAAACTCCGACAGCTTCGGCTATGCGTGGTTCTGCGAGCGCTACAGGGAATGGGCCGGTCGCCTCAAGCCGACCCTGCGTCAAGTTCATATCGCCGGCGAGAAGCTGTTCGTCGACTATTCCGGCCACACCATGGAGGTGGTTGACGGGCTCTCCGGTGAGGTGCGCAGCACGCAGATCTTTCGTCGCCGTGCTCGGCGCCTCGAACTACACCTACGCCGAAGCCAGCCTCAGCCAGAGCCTGCCGGACTGGATCGCCTCGCACGTTCGGGCATTTGCCTATTTCGGCGGCGTGGCCCGGCAGACGGTGAGCGACAATTTGAAGGCCGGCATCACCCGGGCCTGCTTTCACGAGCCGATGGTCAACCGGACCTATGCCGATCTCGCCCGCCATTACCGCACCGCCATCGTTCCGGCGCGGCCGTATCATCCGCGCGACAAAGCCAAGGTCGAAGTCGGAGTCCAAATCGTCGGGCGATGGATTCTGGCGCGCCTGCGCAACCGCCACTTCTTCTCGCTCATCGCCCTCAACGAGGCCATCCACGCGCTCCTTGGCGAGCTGAACGATCGACCTCTCCGGAGCTGGGGGCGAAGTCGGCGCGAACTGTTCGAGGAGCTCGATCGTCCGGCACTCACCCCCTTGCCGGATGAGCCCTACGAGTACGCCGAATGGAAGCGCTGCCGGGTCAACTTCGATTATCACATCGAGATCGCCAAGCATTACTACAGCGTTCCCTATAGCCTCGTACATCAGGAGGTCGAGGCGCGCATCACCCAAAAGACCCTCGAGATCTTCCTCCGTGGCAAGCGCGTAACCGGATAGAAAGGCGGCTGATCGCCTCCTCCCATAAGTGCTGCGGCGGGAAGCCACCGTTGTGCCAGTAGATTGCAACGATGGCGGCCGGGTCCGGATCAAGCCAAAGTCCAAACCGTATCCCATAAGCCGCGCCTCATACGGCACTTCGTCAACGACCTTCCAACCTGAATAGATACCTCCCATGAGGACTTCAGGGCACAGTCCCTCAATCATCTGCCAGCAATAGGCAAGATTGGTCTCTCGGTATTTCTCGTAGCGCTTCGCTGTTGCGGGATCGATATTCGGCAAGTTGTTGCGGTACGTGCCAGGGATGTAGATGGCGTTGCTGCCCTTCTTCAGTTTCGGAATGAAAAAGCCCGGGCAAGTGGTGTGGGGTCCAGGTCGAAGAAACGACGAATGATCCAGTGGTTCTTGGGCGGCGTGTTGAGCGCGAAGATGATGCGGATGGGTGCGCGATACGCTCAAGATCACGGGCGTGCAGCCCAATCACGGCTGGCGCCACCTCTGGCGCGAGATCGTGCGCGGCACGAAGATGAAGCCGGAGTTGTGCGACTACATGTGCGGCCACGAAAGCAAGAGCGGGACCGGTGCGCGGTACGGCAAACGAAAGGTGCCTGTACTCGCGAAGGAATTGGCCCTGTTCCCGAGGTTCAAGGTCCCGGCCTTGAATCGGCCGCCGGCGCCTCTCAAGCGGACGCGGCGCTCGCCGCAGCAGATCGCCGCGGACAAGGCCGAAAGGGCGGCCCGGCGCACGGCCGCCTGACGGCCCAGGGACGAAGCATGCTTGGCGAGACCCGAGACGCAGCCGCTCTACCTCCGCCTTCGCGGCGCGAGACGGTTCGTGCTAGTCATCAGGGGACGCAGACAGCGACGGCCCGCCTTGACAGCCACGACCATTGCCGACCCGCGATCCTTCATCCGAGCCAACACCCGGCTGCGGCCTGTGCCGCTGGTGCCGGAAATTGCGGTCTTCCTCGCCGATGAATCGTTGCCGCTCTGGCAGCAGACGGAGAACGAGCTTAACGAGGCCGGCCTTCCCCCGCCCTTCTGGGCCTTCGCCTGGGCGGGCGGCCAAGCGCTGGCGCGCTACGTGCTCGATCATCCCGATACCGTGCGAGACCGGCGCGTGCTCGACATCGCTTCCGGCTCTGGACTCGTCGGCATCGCGGCGATGAAGGCCGGCGCGGTCGGGGTGACCGTGTCCGACATCGACGCCTTCGCGATCGCGGCGGCCGAACTCAATGCGGAGGTCAACCAAGTCCACCTCACGTCGTGCGGCAAGGACATGCTGGATACTCAACCAAATGACCGATGGCAGACCATCCTCGCGGGCGACATTTTCTATGAGCGCAACACCGCGGCGCGTACCTTCGCATTTCTGGCCAACCATGCGCGGGCCGGCGCGACCATCTTGATCGGCGACCCCGGGCGCTCTTTCCTTCCGAAGGCAAAACTTGTCCGACTCACCGACTATCGCGTACCGGTGACCCGCGACCTAGAGGATGCCGAGATCAAGCATACGGCGGTTTGGACCATATCGCCGGATTCTCTGTAAGTTGCGTTGCGCGGCGTCAGTCGTGGTCTCGAGGAACTCAGGCGCGCAACAGCGCAAGCACCACCAGATCGAAGGCGGCATCGAGTTCGCCGCGTTCGAGCGCGGCTTCACGAAGTTGCCACGCGCTGATCGGGTCGTCCAGATCCCACAGCAGGAAGCGCGGACGGCGTACAGGGCAATGGCATCCAGCTGACTGGCAACCTGATGACGCTGTCGTCTAGTGGGGCGAGCCGGGGGCTCCGATACCAGACGGTGGTTGAGATAGTGGGAACCTCCACCAAAAGCACCTGAAGACCAATAATCCCTTGTTTATCAGGCTTTAGCTGGATAGCAAGGTGTGGTTTTCGGGTATGGTTTGATGGCAGACACCAAATATCTTCAGAAGAAGGGCAACACGTGGCGGGTGGTCGTAGAGATACCCAAGCCCCTTCGGCAAGCCGCCAACGGCAAGCCTCGCTTTGTGAAGTCGCTGGGCACCGAAAGCCTCACGGAGGCGAACCGGCTTAAGCACAGCCACGTTGCTGAGTTTAAGCGCCGCATCAAGATGTATGAGAAGGGGCAAGCTGACCCGCTCGCCGCCGCGATTGGCGCAGCCATCGCTTTCCGTGAAGCGTTTGCGACCTCCGATAACGAGTATTTGGAACACGGGGATCAGGAGAGCCGTGCAGCCAGCGAACTGCTCGACGTGGTGAACCAAGAGGCTGAAGCGCTCTTGGAGGCTCAAGGCCCCGAAGCGGAGCGGCTGTTCCGCAGTCTCGCGACCGGCAAAGCGACGCTCATCCGCGACCACTACCCGACGTGGCTGACCATCTGCGAGGGCACAGAGCAAACGAAGGCGCAACACGAGGCCGCCATCAAGCGCTATCTCGCTTGGGCTGGTGAATAGGCACGCGGACGTTACCGCTGCCGTCTCCGAACTTGTCAGCGAAGGTCTTGGCAGGCGATGCAAGACCAAGCCCCTTGTCGAGCGCCTTAAGGCCCTTGTAGGCCGCTACAGCACCGGCAAGCCCTTCGAGCGCAGCAGGGACATGAGAGGCTACGGTATCGAAGCCAACACCGCCGCTGCCGATTGCCCCCGCACCGGCGAAAGCACCGAGTTCGCCCACGCGCTTGGCGAAGGGGCTGATGAGCTTCTTTGCCGTCTGGTGCGTACCACCAACGAATGTCCCAGCGCTCTCGTCATAATTCCCCATGTCTGTGAGCTTGCTCAGAGCCGTGGCTTGGCGGACCAAGGATGACAGCGGGCCGTTGCCTTCGGCGTCGATGGCCGCAAGGTCCCTGTCGCTGAGCACGTCACCGCGCTTGACGGCTTCAATGGCGTTAGCGGCCTCCATGGAGGGGCTGTTTACGCGTTTCGCAGCGTCACCAAGCTCCCGCTGGACGTCGGCAACGGCACGGCTCGTGGCATCATAGGCGGTCTTGGCGTTGCCGAGCTTGTCAACTCCACCAGCGTTCTCCGCCACGCGGTTAGCCGGCCTTCGTCATCTTCGCTGCTGGATTCGACACGTCGAACACGATCACATCGGTGCGGTCGACCAAATCGGCATCCAGATCTTCGATCAACATCGCCTCCATTTCTTCTGCCGAATTCGGCCTGCCTCGCCCATCCGGACGGACTGCGGTCGATTTGACGCTATTCCCGAACCAGAACACGAGGTAGATTCCCATTCCGTCGGCCCCCGGATCGGAAGCGTAGTGCTGCAACTGCGTCGCGGCGGCAGTCCATACGTCCGGGTGAAAATGACGTTTCATCTCGATCGGAAGATTGCGGCCGGCTCCCGATAGGACGAGCACGTCAGTCGGCGTCGCGTCGCCTCGCGGTCGCCTTTTCTTTCGGACAGCGCCCACCCATCCGAAATGCTATCAAGGGCAGCCGGAACGTCTGGCCATGGTGGTCTGAGCCCCGCAAACTCCTCCAAGAATGGGTAGAGTCCGTCACCTCTGAGGAGATGGACCATGAAGCCAAGTCGGTTCACGGAAGAACAGATCATCGGGATTTTGCGGGAGCAGGAGGCGGGTGCGGCGACGGCGGATGTCTGCCGCAAACACGGGATCTCCAGCGCAACGTTCTACAAATGGAAGGCCCGGTACGGTGGTCTGGAGGTGTCCGACGCCAAGCGGCTCAAGGCGTTGGAGGACGAGAACACCAAGCTGAAGAAGCTCTTGGCCGAAGCAATGCTCGACAACGCC
>NZ_SPQS01000067.1 GCF_004570865.1 Bradyrhizobium frederickii | reverse complement strand
TGATCAAGGCCGCGGACGAGTTCAAGGACAAGACCACGGCCATCAATCAGCTCTGGCAGACCGACTTCACCTACCTCAAGATCACCGGCTGGGGCTGGTACTATCTGTCGACCGTCCTTGACGACTTCTCGCGCTACATCGTGGCCTGGAGATTGGGGCCGACGATGTGCGCCTCCGACGTCACGGCGACGCTCGACCAGGCGCTCGCAGCTTCCGGCCTCGACCACATCACCGTCATGCAGCGGCCGAGGCTTCTGAGCGACAACGGATCGAGCTACGTCGCGGACGATCTGGCCAGCTGGCTCAAGGGCAAAGACATGCAACATGTGCGCGGGGCTCCGTATCATCCCCAGACCCAGGGCAAGATCGAGCGCTGGCATCAGACGCTGAAGAACCGCATCCTGCTCGACAACTACTACTTACCCGGCGATCTCGAACGACAGATCAGTGCCTTCGTCGAGCACTACAATCACGTTCGCTACCATGAGAGCATCGACAATCTCACACCGGCCGATGTCTACTTCGGCAGAGCAGAGACAATCCTGGCCGAACGTCAGCGCATCAAGCGCGACACCATTGCAAATCGTCGCTTGCAGCATCGTCTGCAGGCCGCTTAAACTCTAACCCCTGATGAGCCAGAGCCTCCCTTCGCAGAACGCCTGATCAGTCTCAAATCATCTGACGACGGACAGTAAATGTCGTTCCATGGTCATGGCATCGTGACGAGACTAAAGTCCGATGACCCAACTCGGGTGATTCATGGACTGCATTTAAATTCCGGTCATTAAGCGCCGGCCACGCTCGCATCCCGCTGAAGATAGGCCTCCTCCTTCGAGAGCAGCCTCGGCACGATAGTTGCTTCCTCCGCACAAGGTCGAACTGATCTTGAAATGAGGCTTCCAAACCGCCGCTGCGGTTTATCGAACCGTGATCAATCAAGACTGGGAGATGGCGGCATGTTCCGGCAAAACGATGATATCAGCTGGAGAATCCGTACTTGCTCGGGGGTAGCGAGGGGACCAACGGTGGCTGTCCCACGGCAGCGTCCGCGCATCTCCAATCCTTCCGAGGGCGGGAACACTATTGTTGGCTTCCTGCCACGACACTGCTTGGAAGGCGACCGTCGGGAGATTGAAAGGGACGATATGGAGCGATGCTTGGAGAACCCACCTGCATACGTTGCGCCACCATACTTCGTAAGCTTGGCGAGTTTCTCAAGAACAAGGCTACGCCGGGAATCGCTGCTTAGACTGCGACAAATCGATCTCAACACCACCGGCGTGTCGCCCCGCCGCGCGCTGGACAGTGCGGGGAGGTCGGTGCCTATGCAAGGCGGTTTCCACCTTTCGTCATGGGACGGCGAAGCCCGATTTCCAAGGTCACGGCTATTAGTCAGGGCCTTCTGCAAGGATCAGCGCCGAGGCGAGAATCTGATTGCGGTTCGTCGCATCGATCATGCCGGTCACGCACCTACACGACGCAGCGCGGATGGCTAGTGTGACGTTTCTCGACAAAATCCGAACGGTCGCCACCAGTCGCAATGACATTGTTCTGGTGGCGCTGCTGATCACGATCATCTTCATGATGATCATTCCAATGCCGCCGCTCCTCATGGATGTACTACAGGCACTCAACCTGGGACTCTCGGCACTCCTGCTCATGGTGGCGATCTATATTAAATCCCCCCTTGCATTCGTCTCCTTTCCGTCGGTGCTTCTGGTGACGACGCTCTTTCGGTTGTCGCTTGGGATCGCCGCGACACGCACAATCTTGCTTCGTGCAGACGCCGGCCAGATTATCAAGACCTTCGGAGACTTTGTGGTGGCCGGCAATCTCGTGGTCGGCGCGGTCACCTTTTTGATCATGACAATTGTCCAGTTCGTCGTCATCACTAAAGGATCTGAGCGTGTGGCTGAGGTTGCCGCACGATTTTCTCTGGATTCGATGCCTGGCAAGCAGATGAGCGTCGACGGCGACTTGCGCGCCGGCAGCATTGATATCCGAGAGGCAAGTCGGCGCCGCGTTGCGATTGAGCGCGAGAGCCAGCTCTACGGTGCCCTGGACGGCGCCATGAAGTTTCTCAAGGGGGACGCCATCGCAGGCTTGATTAGCATTGCCGTGAACATCATAGGCGGGATCGCGATTGGTTCGTTTCAAAAGGGAATGGGATTGTACGAGGCGCTCGAAGTGTATGCGATCCTGACCATCGGAGACGGGCTCGTCGGTCAGATACCGGCTCTCTTCACCGCGATTACTGCCGGGTTTATCGTCACGAGGGTTGGTGACAAAAATGCTGGAGCGGATCTCGGCAATGAGATCGGCGAGGAGATCGGCGCACAACCGCGTGCGCTTATTGTCGGATCATTCATTCTCGTCCTCTTTTCGTTCATCCCTGGCTTTCCAACGGCGATCTTCATGAGCTTGGCATTGGTAGTCGGAGCCGGTGGCTGGCAACTGCAGCGTAATCGGCGGATGGCCGCTCCGCCAATGGGTCGCTATTCGATGATAAGGGGAGCGCGCCTAACGGCATCGGATGAGCCGACCGACGGTGACGGGTCGGCCGACGACGTCATCACGTTCACGGTGCCCCTGATGATCGACGTCGGCCGCGACGTTCAGGCGGTCATCCCTCCCGATCTGCTCAAGAAAGCATTGGATGCAGAACGGCAGGCCCTGCTCCTTGAACTCGGTGTCCCTCTTCCAGCGATCAATGTGCGGGTCAACGATAGCTGCAAGGATGGAGCGTACGTCATCATGGTAAACGAGATACCATGTGGTGAAGGACGACTGCGGGCGCAACATCTTTTGGCACGTGATACTCCCGAGAACCTTGATCTAGTGGGCATTCCATATGTTCTGGATCAACCCTTCCTTCCTCGGATCGAGACGGTCTGGGTAAATGTCACACATCGCGAATCTTTGCGCGCCGCCGACATCCCGTTCCTGGAATTGATTCAGATTCTTAGCTACCACACCGGTCAAATCCTGCGGAAGCATGCTGCCGAGTTCGTTGGAATCCAGGAGACGAAAGCTCTTTTGAACCACATTGAGGTGCGGCTCCCGGAACTCGTAAAGGAGGTACTGCGCTCGGCTCCTCTGCAGAAGATTTCAGAGGTTTTTCAGCGACTGATCTCGGAAGAGGTTTCGTTGCGTAACATGCGCACCATCCTCGCCGCACTGGTCGAACGGGCACAGAACGAAAAAGACATTGTCCTTTTGACCGAGCATGTGCGCTGTGCGCTGAAGAGGCAACTGTGTGCCCCGTATTGTATCGGCGTGAACCTGTTGCCAGCCTACCTTCTCACGCCAGAGGTGGAAGAGACGGTGCGCAATTCCATTCGACAGACCTCAGACGGCAGCTATCTCGCCCTCGACGCTCGAACGACACGTCAGATCATTGATGCGATACGAGAGGCTATCGGCGACCTCAACCAGCCGCCGCACAAGCCGGTGCTGCTGACTTCGATTGATGTACGTCGATACGTTCGCAAGATCATCGAAACCGACCTCAACGAACTTCCAGTGCTGTCCTATCAGGAGCTTCCCCCCGATATCTCCATTCAGCCATTGGGACGGATATCGCTGCAATGACAAATGTGAACATAGAACAGGAGGTCCTCGCGGGTGAAAAGACCCAGCTGTCCTTGCGTGTGCTAGCTGGTCCCAACAAGGGGGCCGAGACGCTGCTCGACGATGGAGCGTGGCTAGTCGGCAGCCATGAAGCTGACGACCTTACCTTCGCAGATCCGGAACTGGTTGACTCACATCTTCGGATTGTCATCGCGGCGGGGCGAATCCAGATCACCGCACTCGCACCGGGTGTGCTCATCGGCGGGAGTGATTGTCTAACAGAGCACCCGACGATCCTCAATCCACTGACTCCGGTGCGGGTTGGGCGGACGACTTTCTGCATCGGCCCGACCGGTGGCAGCTTTCCCGAGATCGACTCCGTGGTCGAGTGTAGAAGGCCGCAGGCAGGGCATGCCCCCTCAGCTCCCGAACAACCATCGACGGGCGGTCGAGAAGCTGGTCTTCGGGTGAACTCGCTACGTCGGCCACTTCGCCTTGGCGCGGCCGCTTGCGGCCTCCTGATCATCGTCTGTGGAACGTGCGCCGGGGTGGCGGGTGTTGTTTCCTCTTTCACCTTAGCCCCCGTTCCGAGTACCGATCCGATCAAAACTGCCAGGAACGTGCTTCGCGATTTGAACGTCGGAGGCGGGCTCAGCATCGCGCTTTCCGGTGATAACCTGATCATTGACGGCGACCTGGTAGCTGCAGAGGCGACAAAGATCAAAGCAGCTCTACGCGACGCCGGACTAACAGCAGAGATAACACCGAAATCGGCAACCACCACTGTGCTGTCTGATGCAAAGGTCATCGACCTGTCGGCGACTGTCATGCGCGCATTCGGCATCGAGGCGAGTATTCGCGTGGAGAGCCCCGAAGGGATATCAGTAACGGGATATGGCCCGAGCGATGCAGTCGTCAAAGCGGCCCTTCGCCACCTGCAGCAGGATATTCCCGGGGTCCGCACAATTGATGACACCGTCGCAACTCCGGACCGTGCACGAGCCTTTCTGGAGACAGCGACGACAGCCGAACTCCGTCGCATGATTCGGATCGTGGTGAGGCCAGACGTCGTCCTCGTTTCGGGGACGCTTACTCCGCTCAGCTATAGCGAATGGCAGACCGTTGCTTCCCGTTTCGAGGAGAAGTTCGCGCCCCACATTCGGCTCGAGGCACACTGTTCGCGGGTAGTATTGCCGCTCGCGAGAGGTGTACACCTCGGCCGGTCTCCATTTATCGTCCTTGAGAACGGATCCCGCTTAAAGGTCGGGGACAATATCGATCATTTCGGCAAGATCGTTCTCATCGAACGCGAGGGGATGCTTGTGCGTATCGGAGAGGCCGACGTGCACGTCCCCTATTCGAGCAAGCCGGAATGGATAGCAGAGGAGGGTCAACTGTGAGCGAGCATCTGGTCGTGCTTGACCTACAGAAACGGCTAGTAGACGACATCGATGGTGCCGAGTTATCTGCCCTAGAGAGAGAGTTCGAGAGTTGGCGACAATCTTTGAAACGTGACATGGATAGCGGCGTCACGAGGTCTCATTTTGACTCATTATGCACATTGCTCGAGGCAATAGGTGCGGCAACAGAAGTTGTCAGTAGAACATGGATGCGCCAGCAGAGCGCACTATCCTCTGGCTTGGAGAGGTGAAATGGATATCAGAACTATAAGTGGCTCGCTTGGCAGATCTGTTGAGGCATCGGAGCGGGCCCTGAGAAGTCACATGGCGACGATGAATCCGGACGACACCATGGATCAGATCAAGCTTCAGATTTCAATGAATACACATACGACACTCTTGAGCCTGAATTCGACCGTTATCAAAGCGGTCCACGAAGCGCTCAACGCTATTATCCGAAACATCGCCTGAACTACGGACGATTCAAGGGTGCTATGTCTTCCAGCTTTATGCAACTACGTCATCTCCGATATTTCACGAGCATCGTGGATGCTGGTAGTTTTTGCCAAGCAGCGGTGACGATCCACGTCGCCCAGCCGGCCCTGAGTCAGCAGATGGCTGCCTTGGAAGCCGAGCTTGGCGTCGTGCTACTGCACCGTAGCGTACGCGGCGTTCGTCCGACTCGCGAGGGCCTGGTCTTTTATCGTGAGGCCACGTCCATTCTTCAGAAGGTCGACGAACTGCGCAGCGTCATCCGCTCTACGGCAGGAAAACCGGAAGTTGCTGTAAGGCTCGGTATGTCCTCGGCGCTCGCCGCTCCGTTCGCCTGCGCCTTGATGGAAGCCAGCCGGACTGCGCTCCCAGAAGTACGCCTCCATCTTGTTACGGGAGACTCTCTTCAGATGAAGCCGCTCATCGCATCAGGAGCGCTTGATATCTGCGCTGTGCTTGAGGATGAACCCACCTCAGGTGTTACTCGCCAGCCACTCTTTCAACAGCGTCTCCACCTGGTACGTCCTCCCGATACGGGAGAAGTCGCTCCCGCCGTTTCGCTTGAGGAAATGGCCGAGCTCCCTCTTGTATTGCCGACGCGGCCAAACACAATTCGCAACGCATTAGATCGGACGTTTGAAGTGGCCGGCGTGATGCCGAACTGCGTCGCAGAAGTCGACACGTTCGCCAGTGCGCTCTCCTTTGTTAGGGCCGGTCTGGCAAATGCGATCCTGCCCAAGGGCGACATTCCCGACATTCCAGGCCACGAAGCTCTGAGGCCCGTCGTTATAGATCCTCCGATCCATATGACAGCCTGCCTCATCTCCTCTGGCGACCTCGCCTCTGCCGCCGAAGCCGTGAGCGCCTTGCTGATTGCGCAGGTGGGAAAAGTGCTTCGTGCAGGGTGCGAGCTGATTGCGATGCCTGATCTCGATTCAAAAGGCAAGGCCCAGACGGTTGCCGAGCGACAATTCGGTGGCCGGCGGTTCACCTACTAGAGGTGATACGAAGCGCGTATACAAGTGGTCACTGGGAACGGTGTTTGAGGCGGCGCAACGCACCGGGATGGCATCACAGGGCTTGATGGTTACGCCAGGGCCAGGTCGAAACCCATGGTCGAAGTGTGTTGCCACTCCCAGGTCACTTCTGGTCTTGGTGGGTCAAATCAACGGTCCAAATGCAGTGACGGAGAGCAAGCACGCGAAAGCGGCAACTCGCCCGGCTTGGCCTCTCGTGTGATGAAGTACGCTTTTGAGGCGGTGGCGGCCTGTCTCTATAACAAAACAGCCAATGAGTGTTCGCCGTCAGCACTCTTGAGACAGATTGAAGGGTTTTCCGGAAGGAGGATTTCTGGTTCATCGTAGCCACCAGGAGCGAAGATGAAGCAGAAATCCGGGCCGCGTAAGCCGGCGGCTGAACAAGTGTTGAAGGACATCCGGCGCCAGACCCGTCGGCATTACTCTGCGGAAGAGAAGATCCGTATTGTGCTGGAGGGGCTGCGGGGCGAGGAGAACATCTCCGAGCTCTGCCGCCGCGAAGGCATCGCCGCCTCGATGTATTACGGTTGGTCCAAGGAGTTCCTGGAAGCCGGCA
>NZ_SPQS01000066.1 GCF_004570865.1 Bradyrhizobium frederickii | reverse complement strand
TTGCCGCCAGGTCACTCAGCACTGGCCTTGCGAACAGCGTCGACAGCGGCAGGTCGACTCCGACCGCCTGTGACAGCCGGCTCGACATCTGCACGGCCAAGAGGGAGTGGCCGCCCAGTTCGAAGAAGTGGTCGTTGCGCCCGATGCGCTCGACACCAAGGAGCTCGGCCCAGATCCGCGCCAGCGCGGTCTCGACCGCGCCTTGCGGCGCCTCATAGGCCGCCAGCGCATAGGCCTGATCGCGAGGGGCCGGCAGCGCGTTGCGATCGAGCTTGCCGTTCACCGTCAGCGGAAGCGCTGCCAGCCGCACAAACGCGCTCGGCACCATGCAATCCGGCAGCCGCGCACTCAAGTGCGCGCGCAAAGCGCTCGCAAGCCCGCCTGCATCGCCCTCGTCCGAGCCGGCCTCGGGCGCGCAGACCACATAGGCGATCAGATGCTTGTCACCGGCGCCGTTCTGGCGCGCCACCACCACCGCCTCGCGCACGAAGGCGTGTTCGCAAAGCTTTGCTACGATCTCGCCCGGCTCGATGCGATAGCCGCGGATCTTCACCTGATCGTCGTTGCGGCCCAGGAACTCAAGATTGCCGTCCGGCAGGTAGCGTGCCAGGTCGCCGGTCCGGTACAGCCGGTCGCCTTCGACAAAGGGACTGGCGATGAACCGCTCGGCTGTCAGCTCGGGGCGGTTCAGATAGCCCCGTGCCACCCCCGCCCCGCCAATGTAAAGCTCGCCAACCGCACCGAACGGCACGGGCGCGCCATGGCCGTCCAGCAGGTACACCCGCGTGTTGGCGATTGGACGCCCGATGTGAGGCATCTCGGACCAACATGACGGATCGGCTGCAAGGCGGTGCTCGGAAATGACGCTGATTTCTGTGGACCCATATTGATTGATCAATCTCGCGTTCGGGTGTGCTTCGAAGAACGCCCTAAGCAGCGGAGTGGCGTGCAATCGCTCGCCGGCTGTATAAAACTCTCTTAAAGAGGGCAGCTGTACGCGCTGCCTGCTCCAGACTTCCGCGAAATGATTCAATGCTACGAAAGGGAGGAAAAGCCGCTCGATTGCCTCCCGCTGTAAAAATTCCAGCAGGTCGGAGAAGCGCCTCCGGGTCTCTTCCCGCACGAGCACAAGCGCTCCGCCGTCCTTCCAACAGATGAACAACTCCTGACAGGACACATCGAAGTTCAGGGTCGCAAATTGAAGTGTGCGCAGTTTTGACGCGCCGATTCCCGCAAGCGAATTCACGAGTGCGCCGTGGGACATTTCAACGCCCTTGGCGATTCCGGTTGAGCCGGATGTATAGATGACATAGGCGAGATGGCGCGATGTGAGGCCAAGCGTGACTGGGTCCGGGTTCGAAGGCGGCCGCTCGGTCCAGGGCGGGGCCGCCGTCTCCAGTTCGACCACCGTCGCATCGGCCACGGCTTCGGCGCCCAATGCGGTTTGGCCGGCGACATCGCAAAGCAGCAGTTTCGGTTTTGCATCGTCGACGATTTGCCGCAGCCGCGCTGAGGGATACGCCGGATCTAGCGGCAGATAGGCGCCTCCGGCCTTCATGATCGCCAAGACACCAACCACCATCGCTAGGCTGCGTCCCAGGCAGATCGCCACCGGCTGATCCGGCTTGACGCCGAGCTCGATCAGATGATGCGCCAGCCGGTTGGCGCGCGCATTGAGTTCGCCATAGCTTAGTTTCTCATTATTATGGACCACCGCCACCGCATTCGGCGCCTTTTGCACCTGCGCCTCGAACAACTCATGGATACATCGCTGAAACGAAAAGGGCGCCGCCGTTCGATTCAAATCTTCAAGTAGATACGTGCGTTCGTCGGTTGGCAGAACGCCGATTCGGCCAACAGACTGCCCCGCATCGTCCATCACGCCGCGTAACAAAGCTTGCAAATGATGCGTCATGCGGTCAATCTGGTTCGGCGCTAATCGAGCGGCATCAAAATGCCAGCGGAAGCTCCCATCCAGAGCGCAAACCTCAAACGTCAGCAAATCGCCGCATAAGGCTCGGGCCGCCTTATGGCTCGTCGACAGATCGTCGGCGACGGAACAGCTCTCTGTCGTGATGGCAATGCCAATCGGCCAAGGCTGGCGCGACTGTAACGCCTCCACACTTCGCAATGTCGGGCAGCGCGCGATAAGATCCCGGGCATAGGTAGCGTGCGTCCTCAGCTGAGCGACTTCGGCTGCTACGGTTGTGCGCACTTCTTCAAAATCATGAGAAAGCTCAATGCAAACATCCATCGGAACGACGGAGGCGATCAACATCTCGACGAGTTTGCAGCCAGCTTGCAATCCGTCCCATGCAGGCTTCCATCCCAGTTGAAGCTTTTTTTGCCCCGTGATCCGAGCGAGATAGATCAGCCAAGCCGTTACCAAATATTCCGAGCGATCTTGTGGGGAAAGTTCAGCCAAAGCACTTGGGCTAACCCACGAACTCGACTGCCATCGGGAAGGCGCCGCAGCCGCGGATGATGACACGAAAGGAGGATGCAATCTTCTAAACTGCTCGAGGCGCCGTCGCCAAAACTCCTCCCCGCGCGCCAGCAGCTCATGTGGGCCAGATATGCTCTGCACCTGTTCATCGCTCATTCCGCATCACCAAATATGGTGCCGGCAGTATCGCAGCTGCCGCTCAACCGCGTCAGCGTTTCTGGTAAGCGTTCTCATCGAACGACTCCTCCTCTATGGCGCGCTTTAGAGGATTACGCATGTATCGTGCCAACGGTGAAATCGGGTGCAATCACTGCGATCGTCACAGCGGTACTATGTCAGTTCTCCAACAGCGTCGCCCGACATCGTACAACTGAGCGCGCCATTAATCGGCATAAGCATCCACCGCCTGGTCTTCCGGACAAGCCTGGACTCCCAAAGTAATTTGTCGGCTCAGCCGAACCGCATCGCGTCCGCCTTTCGCAAAACCGGGACAAAGAGTTTTTCTGAGGTCCGCGCGTGCGGTACGGGGCAATGCTGGATGGCTCGAGTAAACGTTTCTGGCAATTAGCGGCAGTTCATATTGGATTGGTGTTTCTTCGCATCGCTCAATATGTGGAGCCTGCCGGGTCGTCGAGCTTGTGGCGCTCGGTTCCGGTGAGGGGCGGGTTGAAGATGCTAACGAGGATCAAGTCCTTTCCCCGTCCCCCGCGCAGGAAATGCTTGTCATGCTTGTCAAGCACATACATGTCGCCCCGGCGAATGGGAAAGACATTGCCGTCCATGTCCTCGACCTCGCCCTCTCCGCCGATGCAGTAGCAGGCTTCGAGATGATTCCGGTATTGCAGAAGGGAAACGGTGTTGGCGCGCACGACGGTGTGGCAGATGCTAAAACCCATGCCGTCCTTATCCGTCAGAAGGCGGTGGCTAGTACCATTGCCCCAATCGACGAAGTGATCGGTTGCTTCAACGTCGTGCAGACTACGCACAATCATAGTGTTAGATTGCCCCGTGCAGATTGAAGTGATTGATCCAAAGGCTGGAGGCGCTTGTTCTGCCCCGGAACTGCGACCTCCCGTGTCGCGCGGCCGACTGGGATCTCTGTCGAAAACCCCCGCCGCCGGATGCTGAGAACCCGTGCAGTAATCCCAGGGGATTGGCTACACGCAAACGCCCTGCCATTTGCCCCACATCGACTATTAAAACTATAGGCGCGAGGGTATTTCGCAGCCGCCCCGATCGGCGCGTACCAGCTTGATGTTCCACCTTTCGCGCGGTACCGCTTACCTTTGTATTTCCCAGAATGCTGCTGGAGATATTGCCGGCGACATGAACTGTCTCCAGTCGGAGATTTGGCAAGTCGTTTCCTTCCTTGCTGTCCCTCTCGCCGCGAATACGGTTCCCCAGCGTCTCAGCTAGGAGAGCAAATGTCATGCCGCGATAGGAGACCGATGAAAGATAAAAGTTGTGGCTGTCTCAGCTGGCTAGCGATTAGAACGATTTGGCTGGGCGTGTAGCCAATCTAACAAACTGGCGAGATATTGGCCGAATACAAACAGATCCTCGAGCGAGAACCGGTCGAGCAGAGCGGAGCGTCAAGATCCCCAAACCGCTTCAATCCGCTTTTAGAAGTTGCAAACTACTCCTGGCGTCACGCTCGGAAAACTCGTTGTGACGTCGGAAATCCTTGGCACAAGCTGCGCCGCCCTGTGGCTGTCCGTTGAGCTATTTCTTTTTTTTCGCAACCTTGCGCTTCGGCTTCCGCGTTCTGGCCTCGCCGATTTAGCAGACTTTGACTCGGAGGGAGGCTTCTTCGCTCGTGGCGATCTTGGGCGGGTCTTCTTAGTCACACGAGCATCTTGAAAGGCGCTCTGCACTCGTCGTCGATCGGCTAACACCTGGACGCGGTGTTGCAAGCTCTCAGCCTCATTCGTCCGGTCAGCGGCGCGGAAATGGTCTGCGGCCCTTCGGAAACACGCCTCTGCAGCTTCGAGATCGTCAGGCTTTGAGTAAGCTCCCCTCTGAGCGAGAGAGTGTCACCTTTTGGCTTCGGGCGCGCGCCACAAATTTGAGAAATCGGTCGCTTATCCCAAACACCTGTTGCTTCCAGTCAATCAAGAGCCGCTGCACCAGCTTCTCGCGGTGAACGGCAGACAGAGTGGGGCGCGAGCGAGAGACGGCTTCCACATGCAGCTGCGCCACCAAAGCTCGGGCGAGCGCGCGGAACGCTTCTTGAGGTTCATGCGCGGACGCCGCAAATGCGCGCTCGGTGACCTTATCGGATAAAATCCGGGTTCGGGCGGGCTCCCAAATGCCACCGCGCCCCGCGCAGGTCAGCAGATCAGGCCGCCCGGGGTCCCGGACGCGCACGTCGTTCGCGGCTCCGCGCCTAGCTCGCCGGCATGTCCGCCCCCTTTCCGAAGGCCAAACGCGAGCGGGAAGGTCTCGGCCGAAAGAGACTCGAGCGCGGTCTGCTCTTCGGTGAGGCGTTTTTCGATGAACTGACGTTCGACATCCGACAGGTTCGACTTCAGCAGGCGACGATAGCGGTGGATATTGTTGCGGTGAGCACGAATGCGGGCAAAGTATTCATCGAGCATCCTGGACGCTCCTGACGTCGTCGCAATGTCTACAGAGAGATATTCAGGCGAGCATGTCGTCGGTTAGTGCGCCGCCTGTCATCGCATCTCCACGCCGTTCGGCATGGCAGTTCGTGATATCACTCCTAGCATTTCCATTTCGATGATCTGCAGCGTTTTTGGCTCGCCATACACCGTTTTTCTGCTCCGCTAATCCCTCAAACAGAGCTGGACGCCTGCAAGGCGCAAGGAATATTCGGCAAGCCGCCGGTGGCGGACGCTTGTCGCCAACAAGCTCGCCCGTCAGTATTCTCTCGCGGCGAGCTGAACATCATCTGCCGATGTGCTATACGCAGCTTCGTTGAGAACAGGTTTGCTTGAGAGTTTCGGATGTCTCTTTCGATTGGATTGATTGTGGAAGGCTATGTGAAACTAAACAACCGCAGCGCGCTGGAGAACCTTCTGACACATCGGCGGGAGCTACTGCAGAAGTTGAACCGCGTTACCGGAATTGATCCGAAGGAAGCAATCGCTCAGGTCAGTCAAGAAATCACAGTGATCGAAAAGGCACTTGCGGCGCTCCCACAGGAGTAAACAGCAACGGCGCACCGGCTCGCGTGAGTTGACGGCGCTCCGGCGCCGAAGACTGACTTCGCCCGCATTTGCGGATGAATGTTATGAGCACAACGCCTCACCGGTATCGTGGCGCGCAAGGATGCGTGCGCCAAGGCTTGGATGCGCTGCCTTTTGTGCGAGCTGCTCTCTTTAAACGATTGGCCGCTCGCAGGAGCAACCCGCCTACCGATTCATATATGCAAATGCGGCGCGGCGACTTGCATGGGCCGATCGTGACGTATCGTGGCAACGACCTCGGGGGACTAAGATTGACTGCCGGTGCTTGTTCGCAAAACAGATCTTCGTTCGGAAGGGCGGGACTGGTTGGATGGTTTATTATCGAGAGCGCAAGCGGCCAGCGTTGATCGGAACCGGCTTAGCAGCCAATCTAACCGTTGAACAAGCGGATGCTTACCGCTTCGCGGGGAAAAAGGTCTGATTTGGCGCAGAGCATTCGAGATGCCAGATCGTGTCATCGTCCGAGCCTGCACATGCGATTGTATATGAGCGCATCAACTCCTGCGGCCAGGAACGCTCGCCCGCAACGATGAGACGCTGCGCCCGTGTCCATCGTACAAAGATTCCGTTGGACGCGCAGCTGACGGACACCGCGCGCTGTTTCTCAATCGGCAACCGACCGCCGCAGGTTGGTGAATGTCGCCCACGACATGAACAATGAACTTCAACACGCGGATCCGTTCGCGTCCGCTGCGCGCGAAAGGATGCGCCATGACAATGCTCCACCGGATGACGCTGCGTCTTGGGTGACGTAGGCCGCCATCGATTTGCGACCACAACAGACCTCTGCGAGCTGGCCGGATCGCTACGCCGCAGGCGGCGCGACGGCGCGAAAACTAGAGAACGGGCCAGGATCTTCAGCACTGCGACTTGTAAATTCACCTCGATGACAAGCCGGGTCCTAGGTGTGTCGCCACATCGTTGGCGCTTTGGAAAGAGCCTCCCGACCGATCTGTCTAAGCAGATCGGGGCGCGTCTCACCTCTGGTGGCCGCCTCCAGGATTTTGGAGGCAACGTAGGCGCGGACGCCAGCGTCATACGGTGGGACGTTCTCGCAAACCTCCTCCAGGATCGTGCGCAGGAGCGCGGTCGTGGCACCGTCGAGCATTGGGAGATCTCCCTCATCCCATCGAGGAAGATAATGGGCATTTGCTGGACCGCAACGCAAGTACATCAGATCGTATGAGGCTTCGCGACTGCGGGTCAGCCGATTTTCACGGCGGTGCAATGTCCAGCATCTCTGCGATCGCTAATCAACTGCGGTAGCTCGCCTAATCGGCCTGCTTTTGCTCTTCTCGTCGCTTCTCTCCGGCTTAGCAGACAAGTTTGGCAGAGCTCAGAGCCCAACGCGACGCCCTGCGATTACGCAGGGTGTGCTGGGACTTCTATTGGGCGCCGGACTGGTTGGCCGGCTGCGGCAGGCCAATGTGTTCGTAGGTTGCCAGTTCGGTTGCGGACCTCTTGCCGCTTATCGCGCCCGCCGCGCCCAACCAAGCCCGAAGGCTTCGCCTCTTGCACTGTAGAGGGACATCGCGATCAATTGTTGCGATGAAGCATATCTTCACGCCAAAAACCAGCGCCGGCCCCGTGTTTGACGACGAAATCGCGCCAAGATCCGACACCTACGAACAGTGATCCGTGACTCGCCCCCTAGCCGCTCTTGGCGATCTTTATGCAGGTTGGGGAGTGAGCTGGCCCCGGTTGTCTGAACAGAATATCCGCGTCGATAAGTGGAGCCTCTGCCGGGGTTAGGCTGCCGTGCGGAGCGGCAGCGGGGTGAAGTAGGCTTGATCCGGTGTGCTGCCGTCAAGGCTCGAATGTGGACGGCGGCAATTGTAGAAGTCCAGATAGCGGCCAATCGAGGCGCGAGCGTCGCTGACGCTGTCGTAGGCCCGCAGATACACCTCCTCGTATTTGACGCTGCGCCACAGCCGCTCAACGAACACGTTGTCCCGCCAGGCGCCCCGGCCGTCCATACTGA
>NZ_SPQS01000065.1 GCF_004570865.1 Bradyrhizobium frederickii | reverse complement strand
ACCGCATCCTGCTCGACAACTATTAGTTACCCGGCGATCTCGAACGACAGATCAGTGCCTTCGTCGAGCACTACAATCACGTTCGCTACCATGAGAGCATCGACAATCTCACACCGGCCGATGTCTACTTCGGCAGAGCAGAGACAATCCTGGCCGAACGTCAGCGCATCAAGCGCGACACCATTGCAAATCGTCGCTTGCAGCATCGTCTGCAGGCCGCTTAAACTCTAACCCCTGATGAGCCAGAGCCTCCCTTCGCAGAACGCCTGATCAGTCTCAAATCATCTGACAACGGACAATCGTCAAATTGCCTGTCGCCCCGACCGAAAGGCCGAATGGCCCGCTAATGCGAGCGCCTTCCGGTCCGAGATTCACGAGCCAACCACGGTGCCGATCGCCTCCAATCGTTAACGTGATCGGTTCAAGCACCTGGCGCTGCGGTCGGTTATATCGGGGTCGTTCGATGCACGCCGCGATCGCCACCAGCAAGACTAGGAGGTTGTAGACCGTCCAAAACAGAACGATGGCGACGCCGTCGCCCGCTGTCGACGAGGTGTTGAAGACAAAATCGGCATTCAGCGGAACGATGAGGCCACCAAGGGTCAATCCAAACAAGATCAAAAACGGTCGCATCAATGACCATTGGACGACGACCCTCGTTCTGTCGCCGCCCTTGGCTGTCACCGAAAATCTGTGCGGTCCTCGCGTCAAGAGGCCGAGCGCAGCGGCCCGACAAATCGGCCAAGCGGCAATCAGCTGCGACGTATCGTTGACGATGGGGATAAAGAGCCCCTTCGAGAGCCAGTTCAAGGCCACCAGGACCATCACATAATACGGGACGTAGTATCTGGTGATATCGACGAGCGAAGCATTCATGATCGTAATACCGAGCCACCAGTACAGGAGCGGAAAGATCAGACTCGCCAAGCGGAAAGGAAAGGTGGTTAACCAATAAAGCACGGAATCGACGACGCTGATCCGGTGCATCAAACCCAGGCGATGGGAACCGAATGGATTGTAGCAATTGCGCGCAATTTGCATGAGGCCGAGGCACCAGCGGCCGCGCTGGACGATGTATTCCTTGAGGCCCTCTGGAGCCAAACCCTCGGTCAGCGGCTCGTTTAGATAGACGGTTTGCCATCCGTTTTCGGCGAGCTTGAGCGTGAGCAGGAAGTCCTCGGTCACGCTTTGCGTCGGAAGCAGGCCGATCTGTTGGATTGCTCGGACCCTCATCACGGATGAGGTGCCGCAACAGATCGCGATTCCCCAAGCGTCCCTTGCCGGTTCCACATTATCAAAGAAGTGTCGTTGCTCGTCCGGATACCCGGCGCTGATGCCGAGGTTGTGCTGGATAGGGTCCGGATTGAAGAAATGTTGTGGCGTTTGAACCAGACCGACGCTTTGATCGTGAAACAGTGCTACTGTGCGGTCGATGAAATCGAAATGCGGAACGAAATCGGCATCCAGGATAGCAATAAAATCTGGTCGATCGGGATCCCGGGCACGCTTGACGAGCGCGTGGTTGATGTTTCCCGCCTTGGCATGCGCGTTATCGGAACGCACGATATATCCGACGGAGTGCCGTTCACAGGCTTGTCGGAGCCAATCCCTGCGGCCGTCGTCAAGCACAAAGGCACGAAGCTTCGGAAATCGTAGGGCTTTGACGCAAACGATCGTCCGCTCGAGGATCTCGAGCGGCTCATTGTAGGTCGTGATGAAGATGTCGACGCCTGGCGCTTCTCCAGGCAGCCACCATCCGGCGTGCTGGTCAGCTTCCGCGGTACGTTCCTTCACGCGCGAAAGGATCATGAATGCGATGGACGAGGACAGAACCGTCCCCGTCTCCAGCGTGGCGAAGCCCCAACTGACCAATGCGTCCGCAGTCCAGTCAAGTGGCACCAGTGTCTCGGTGAACCGCCATACCACGTAGCGCCAAGAGAGAATTGCCGCCAGGCCGAGCAGAAGGGCGCGCCAGTACCATCGGCTCGGGTCAAGCAGTGGGAGGACGGTCAGGCGAAGTCCGATGATGATGGCAGCTCCCCCCAGGGCGGCGAGCAGAGGCGACAGCATTAACATTAGAAGCCATAACGCGTGAGAAAACGACGGAATTGGGCGATCGGGCCGCTCGAAAACACAACACGTCCAGTGCGACCGACGGCACAACCAAGATCCGGCTGCTGTGCGAGGCCCGGCACCGTTACCGTTACGTCAAAGCGTTGCAGATGCTGCGGACTCGGACCCACTGCAAGGTTTGCGTAAAGCGGCGACGCGCCGGATCCGCCGAGCCGGGTGACGGTTCCGTCGAAAATTCGTTCGTCGCCAAACAGCCGAAACTGAACCGTCGCGCCGACGGAGAGGCTGTCATAAAGCGATTCGGATACGCCCGCGGTCACCGCGAGGCTATTGCAGTCGACGAGCTTGACCAGGTCTTGCCCACGCCGTGCGTACGCGCCATCATCCACCAGGATGTCCCAGACGAGGCCCGGGACGCGTGCATTAAGCGTCGCGGACGTCAGGCGATTGACGCGCAAACGCTCGGCATCGATTTGCCGATCGAATTGAGCGATGCGCCCTTTAATCTGCTGCTCGTCGACATTCAGTTCCGCCAGGCGCTGATCGAGTTCCCGAATGCGCTGCGTCGAGAAGGGGGCATCGTTATATGACTCGCCGATGAAGACTCCGGTGCGGGCTGAGGTGAGTTCCGTCTCGAAATAGTTGACGCGCTGTTGCGCACTCTCCACGTCTTGCTGTGCGACATCGAACTTCGCGCGCGCCCGGTCCAGGCTGGCAGCCGTCTGAACGCCGCGATTGTTCAACTCATTGGCACGTTTGAATTCCGAATCTGCCTCGCGCAGGCGCGCGGCTGCCGCATCCTGCGTCGCCCTCGTCTCGGCGATCCGCGCCTCGATCTGCCGAATTCTACCGCGCTGGTAGTCGGTTGACTGCGCATCAAATCCGGCTCTCGATTGCGATAGCACGTCACGCTGACCGGCGATGCGTTTGAGTTCGATGCGTTGATTGTCCCGATCGCGCTCAAGCTCAAGAAGCCGAGCGGTGTCGAAGCGCTCGTCGGCCACTTCAGCCGCGAGTTCCCCCGCGTTAATGCGCCCCCCAATGCTCTTGACGGCAAGCGTGACCCGGCCTTCGATCGGCGCACGCACGACGTAAAGTCGAGCATTTACTGTGGCATCCGCCGAAGTTCCAGCGAAGTGCTCGCCGATGATGACGTACAATCCGCCGGCGAGAAGAACCAAGCCGATGACCACACGTGCGAGCTTCATGAGAGACTTCCAACCGCATTCCAGGCCTTGTTGCTTGAGTTAATTTTGCCATTCGACAAACCCAATTGAAATGCGCGATGCCGCCGATTCAGCAACGCTACATGCTCCGGCGGAGGGCTCAGCCACCTCGGGCACTGTGCTTGTCCGCCGTTCGGGTTTCCCGTCCCCGGCTGCAATCCCAAGCATTCGATACGTCCTAACCTGAACAAGGATTGACTAGTGGTTCTCTGCTCAGTTCCGATCATCAACCCTTGGAACGTACCACGACCTTCGACATGTCCACGCCTACCTTCTTTGATAGCGCTCGGACACAGGGAAGAAGTACAAGTACTCAACTGCGCAGATTCATCAGCAGCCGATGATGATCGACCGTGGCTGATCTGAGGCCGGCAAATTGGCACCATCTTTGGCTAGAGTTTGCGCCGGCCGATCCCCTTGGCTGAGAGGAGCGGACGACGATGAAGGCCTCAAGATTTTCGGACCCGGGAAGGCGTTCATCCTGAAGCAGGCCATGATGGGATTGCGGTGGCCGAGATCTGCCGCAAGGCCGGGATTAGCAGGCGACTTATTTCAGCTGCAAGAAGAAGTATGACGGGCTGCTGCCGACCGAGCTGGGACCGCCGACGCAGCTCGAGGACGAGAACGCCAAGCTGAAGAAGCTGGTCGCCGATCAAGGCAGCACCCGGAGCTTGCCGCCGGTTGCCAGCTGATCATGAACAAAGTCCACAGCGCGGGTCTCATTCGATCGCGTCGCCGGCGTGCGATCGTCGCGCAGCTTGGCTTCGAACCGGCGCTACCGCCAGTGCCGATGCTCAACACCGCAGCGTCCAGCGCTTCCTGACGCCTCCTCGGCAGCTCCCGCCGACTCGATCTGGCAGCCTGCCCGTATGTCGCGCACCAATCAGGTCCTTTTTCCGTATCCGCCCGGATTGTCAATTTTTTGAACATGGTGTTCTACTGGAGGAACACCGGTGGAGGGATTTTCATACTTAAACTGTTTTTTCGCTAGATTCCGGTGGCGAGGCCGCGGGACGGCAGCGTCTCGCGGCCCCATTGATTTTCTCAGTTGAGCGCTCCGGGTGGAGTCGGTCGCGTTTACCGTCAGCAATTATAAGTGCTTCTACCTAGCTTCGCTTTTCAGGGGCGTCATACTTGGCGCTATCGGTTGGGTTACTTGAGCGAGATCGGCCGGGGCCAGTTGTCGCAATCCGTCGGGGAGAACGGCGATCCTGGATCAGACAAGCTACCGTGATCCCGCCATTCGTCCGAAGTAAGCGAGAGCAGGAAGCTTCGGACAGGATTGGCGTTGATCGTCAGCTTTCAGACCAATGTCGACGACTCGACCATATAGCCACGCTACGAAGCGCCTGCACAAGCTCCGATTCTCGATTCGGCACGGCCCTTGCTCGGTTCGGAGCAGCATTACCGGTTACTCCAGATGCGGTGATGTTAGGGGCGGGCTTGGCGCCGCGTCGCCGCTAGCGTCTGGTCCGCCCCGCTGGTGCTGTGAGGCGATATGAAACAGGAACTTCGGCCGGCGATCGGATTCGCGCGCGCTCGCCGCCGCTAACCTACGCGGGCACGAACGCGACGAATCAGTTTCTCGCTGAGCCGGCGATACGAGACCGTCATGCCGACGAGATCCTTGCTCCAGGCAAATCAGGAAAGTGTACCCGCGACTACGAAGTAGCCGCGCAGGCGTAGCTTGCGACTCGATATCGTCGCCCAAACGTCGACGCACGATACTTCCAATCTCGACAAGCAAAGATGCAGACTGGAACGGTATTGTCGTACAGTGTTGAAAAGGGCTGGGGCTTCATAAGGCCTGATGGTGCCAAGGGCGAGGATGTGTTCGTGCATATGTCCGAACTACGCAACTGCACAGGTACCGATCTGCTGCCGGGCACGCGTGTGACTTTCGATCTTCGCTTCAACAAACGGCGCTCAAAGTACAGAGCTGCCGAGGTCAGGCTAATCGATTAAAGTGCCGCGTATCCTTAAGCAGGTGTTCGAGATTGTTCAAACTGTCGGGCGACGCGGAAAATGCCCCGAGAATGTTACCGAAGCGGATCCCCGTTTCTACCTGGACCGGCTTGCGTTGATTGGGCGAAGGCCCCTGTGGGGACCCGGACATCAGGTACGTAGCGAGGATCGATGCTTAACGTAATCTCTGCGCTACTGATGAGCTGTCGAGCGGCCTTTGATCGCCAATTCTTCACCAGCCGCTGCATCGTACGCCGCTGATGCCGGCCGAACCGACCGGGCGCATGCGCTTCCAGCCGGGAGAGAAGATCGGCCGCGGACAGGTCGCTGCGAACCATTCTCGATGATGGGAATGTAGGGGTCGAGCATCAATGGCCGACGCGGCACTGGCTCGCGCCGCACATAGTGACGCGGAAGCAGCGCGGGCGCGACTCGGCACCTGATTCCAGCTTTGGGGAGCCATAGATCGGGCGCTGTCCCTACTGAAATTAGCGGCGCGTGTGGTAGGGACAGCGCCGTATCTGACACGAGGCGCCGAGTCACGTTGCCGCTAACTTCGCCGCGGTGGTCCGAATGGACGGGGATCACCAACGGGACAACCGCTCGCCCGCCGAGCTGAGGCGTTCGGAGCGGATAAAACGCGCCGACCAGATCGAACCTCGGGGTTTCACCAAGACCGACGCGGCCGCCTATTGCGGCTGCTCCGAGGACGCGTTCGAGACGTGGATGAAGAAGGGGGGCGATCCCCGGCATACAGCGCTGGGACCGCAAGGCGATTGACCGGTATCTGGACCGGGCGTCCGGTCTACCTCAGGCGACGGCCAGCGCCGCGGACGATGCACTCGCGGCTTGGCGGGCTTCACGCGCAAAGCGCGCGGTTTGATGTCACGGATGAGCGCGTGCCTTCAGGATTTCGGTAATCGTGGCGCTACCCCACACTGATTTCGTCCAGCGCGTCCGTTAGCATCCTCAGAAACGATTGATGCCAATCATATTCATCAGACAGCAGCCAAGTCGGTAGGCTGGCGACGTAGCGGCTCAGCGCGATGACGCCCGCAAGCGTTGTCGGTTTGGAGTGGATGAGCACGTCTGCGTACTGCTCGAGAGCCAACAACCGTTCCTCGCTGATTGCCTCGGCGGCATCAAATTCGGGGCCTTCGACTAGTTTCGCCGATAGGGATACCGCGGCATCGTATTGCGCGGAAAGCTCGCGGTGATGCTCAATCACATCAAAAATCGAATCTAACTCAGTCGCCATGGCGCATTTGCCCCAGGCCGCATGAGATCGGCACCAACCAATCCTGGTAGGTGCAATGGATACCATTCGTCGATACAGCTTGAGGCATACGGCCGCCTTTCGACCGCGTAATCCTGCCCACCACGGGCTGCTCTACGGTGGTCCTAGACGGCGCCAAACTGAGCGGCGACTGGTCGAGGCTTTGCGAACCGCAGTTGACGTCCTGCGCAGTACAACAGCAAGGGCGAGCTTTACATCGTGTGGGAGAAAAAGACCCCCCAATCGTGACGGCCGTAATCATCGGCTTGGCGCCGTTAGGACGGGCGCTTCAGACGGTGGGAGAAGGAAACGGCTTCTTCGCCGCGCGAGGAGCACAGGTGGAAGTGTGGCGCGATCGTGATGCGGGACAACCCAGATCCGCTCAAAAGAATACCTGCCGTGGATGACTGGAGGGCGCAATTAAATCCGATCAGTCGATAGGCATGTTCACTGACCCTAACCGTATCTCTACCACAACCGAAGGTGCAGCGCTGTACACTCGGTCCGCGAGCACAGGGAAATAAAAGCGGTCAACGAGATCGTTGCCGCCTACGACAGGCACAACGCGGCGATCGATCGCCTGCGCAAAAAAAAGCACGGAATTGATGGAGCTAACCAGCGCTCGGAGGATCAATCGGTCGATCGTGAACGTCTTATCTCTTATGCCTCAATGACGCATAGACGCGCAATTCTTTGCTCATCCTGACCCCTCATCCAGTTTGATAGGACGCGTTAAAACTTATCTGGGTTCGAACCGCCTTTGATCAGTCGTCCGTTAAGAAGCTGGATTGAGCTGGGCTGGAGAGGCGAGCCCGCGCCCTAGCAGTTCCAGGAACAGGCCCAAGAGCTCTCTGAGCCAGGCGAGGATGAAGTGCAACAACCTGTTGGTCAGGTTTCGGGCCGAGAGCCCGGTCATCTCGGGAAAGGCTCGGCCAAGGTCGGCGGCTAGACGATTTATGATCTTGGCACCCAATTCCTCCCGGTCCTGCCGCGCGAGGATATCGCGTCCAATGTTCCAATAGAGCAGGATCAGCTCACGGTTCACCGAAAGACCGGCAGGATGCCGCGCCTCCGCAATCTTCCGTTTAAGGTCGCTGATGAACGTCAAATAGCTTCGCGCATCAATTCCGGTCGTCGGTTTGGCACCTCTTCGGATTGAGAGGGATTTGGAAGGTCGCTTCCTCATGCGGCTGCCTGAGCTGGTCCCGCAAATCTGAACAGCGCGATAAGTGGAGTTTCTGCCTGACGGCGGGCAAGATTGACCCGCGAATCAGGAGAGACGATGAGCAGACGAGCACGGCGGAACCACACTCCGGCTTTCAAGGCGAAGGTGGCACTTGCCGCCGTCAAGGGTGACCGCACGCTGGCGCAACTGGCGGAGCAGTTCGACGTTCACCCCAATCAGATCACATCGTGGAAGGCCCAGCTCGAAGGCAGCGCTGCCGATGTTTTCGGTCCGGGCGGCGGGAGTCGGATCGCCGAACCCACCG
>NZ_SPQS01000064.1 GCF_004570865.1 Bradyrhizobium frederickii | reverse complement strand
GATGCCCTGGCCCGTCACGGCAAGCCCGAGATCTTCAACACCGACCAAGGCTCGCAGTTTACCGGCGCGGCGTTCACCGGCGTGCTCACCGACAACGGCATCGCCATCAGTATGGACGGCCGGGGCGCCTGGCGGGACAACGTGTTCGTTGAGCGGCTGTGGCGCAGCGTCAAATACGAGGAGGTGTATCTGCGGGCCTACGACAGCGTCAGCGACGCTCGCGCCTCGATTGGCCGCTATCTGGACTTCTACAATTGCCGCCGTCCACATTCGAGCCTTGACGGCAGCACACCGGATCGAGCCTACTTCACCCCGCTGCCGCTCCGCACGGCAGCCTAACCCCGGCAGAGGCTCCACTTATCGACGCGGATATTCTGTTCAGACAACCGGGGCCAGCTCAATGTTTGCCGCTTCTTCGCTCATGGTGATCAACAAGATTGATCTGGCCCCGCTGCTTGAGTTCGATTTCGGCAAGACGATCGAATACGCTAGACGAGTCAATCCAAACATCGAGGTGCTTTTAGTTTCGGCTCGTACGGGCGAGGGTCTTGGCGCGCTATACGCCTGGATCGATAGACGCGCATGGCATCAAAGGCGCGCCGTAGAGGACATAAGGTGATGAGCGCCGCAACCACCTCCGACCGAACGCGGCTGCGCGTGCGCGTGACTGGGGCCGTGCAAGGGGTCGGCTTTCGTCCTTACGTCTATAGACTCGCCGTGCGCTACGGATTGGCCGGGTTTGTCATCAATGGCCCCGAGGGCGTTACGATCGAGGTCGAGGGCGACCGTGCGTCGGACTTTGTAGCAACGTTGCCGCTCGAGGCACCTCCATTGGCACGCATCGACCACAACTGCGTTCGGGAGACGGCGGCGCTCGAGGCGAAAGAATTTTCGATCGGCACGAGCGAAGCCGGCAAATTGTCAACCCAGATCGTCGTTGATGCTGCTGCCTGCCAGCAATGCCTCAGCGAGCTGTTCGATCCAGAAAGTCGGCGTTACCTTTACCCCTTCATCAGTTGCTGCCATTGCGGCCCACGGTACACCATCGCCGAACGGCTTCCGTACGACCGCCGGAACACCGTGATGCGGGCTTTTAGGCTGTGCGCCGCCTGCGCGGCCGAATATGCCGATCCGGCGAGCCGCAGGTTCCATGCGGAGGCGATCGCGTGTCCGACATGCGGGCCTCGGCTCAGCCATGGGATCAGCGCCATTGCCGCGGCAATCGCGGGGGGACAAATCGTGGCGATCAAGCGGCTCGGAGGATACCAGCTTCTTTGCGACGCGCGTAACCAGGATGCCGTGCAGCGCTTGCGCAGGAGAAAGCAGCGCCTTCAGAAGCCGTTCGCGGTTATGGTCGATTCCGTAGAGCGCGTCAGCGACATCGCGGAGGCGAACGCGCCCGAGCTTGCGCTGCTCGAATCCGTAGCACGTCCCATCGTCCTTCTGTCTTCGCGCAACAATTTGGCGCCCGCCATAGCTCCTGGCTTATCACGCGTGGGTGTCATGCTGCCTGTAGCGCCCCTGCATCACCTCATCTTTCATGCGCTTCGCTCGGCAGGAGCATGTGTGCGGACCGGCCCGGTCATCGTCGCCACCAGTGCGAACCTTTGCGGCGAACCGCTCCTGATCGACAACGCGCAGGCGCTGCGGCGGCTCAAGGCGATCTCCGACCTTATCGTGACTCATGATCGCGATATAGTGGCGCGTGCCGATGACTCCGTGGTGTCGGTGGTCGCTGGCCGGCCGCGATTCATTCGTCGTGCCCGTGGCTATGTTCCAGAACAGATCAGGCTTGCGAAAGTCGGTGCCGTCCGTGCTCGCCGTCGGAGGAGCACTGAAATCGACCGTCACCATCACGCGGGACAACCAAGCGTTCGTCTCCCAGCATATTGGCGATCTGGATACGGCCGAGGGCATCCGCGCGTTCGAGGAGACGATCCGACACCTTACATCGAGCCTTGATGTAGAGCCTGTCGCCATGGCCCATGATCTGCATCCTGATATGGCTTCTACCCGGTTTGCGGAAGCCAATGGCCGCGCGCTGGTCGCTGTCCAGCATCACCACGCACACGCTGCCGCAGTGATCGCCGAGCATGGTCATGCGGGACCTGCGCTTGCCCTGGTGCTGGATGGCCATGGCCTTGGCTTCGAGGGCGGTAACTGGGGTGGCGAGCTATTGTTGTGCGAAGGGGCGGGGTGCCAACGCATCGGGCACTTAGCACCCCTGCAAATGCCCGGTGGAGATCGTGCAGCCCGCGAGCCGTGGCGGATGCCCAGCGCAGTAATACACGGACTCGGTCGGGGTAACGAAATCGGGCTGCGCTTTGCGGCACAACGGCAGGCTGAATGTGTGTTGGCGTTGCTCGAACAGCCGGGCGGGGGCCACCACGACCAGTGCGGGCCGATTGTTCGACGCCGCAGCGGCGCTGCTAGGGACTGCGAGTTTGCAGAGCTATGAGGGCGAAGCGGCGATGAAGCTCGAGGCGCTGGTGTGGCGGACTGCGATTCTCGAAGCCGGCTGGACGATCGATGGTGGCGTGCTGTCGCTTCGCCCGCTGTTTGCGCGGTTGATTGCAGATGACATTGACGCGGTGGGCGGAGCCGGCCTGTTTCATGGCACTTTCGCCGCCGCCTGCGTTGACTGGGTCGCGCGGTCTGCGCGGACAACTGGCGTTAACACTTCGTTCTGAGCGGTGGCTGCTTCCTGAACGCGGCGCTGGCGGATGAAATCCCGCGCGGTTGCAGCGCTGCCGGCCTTACCCCGCTCGTGCCACGGCGGGTGCCGCCCAATGATGGCGGTTTGAGCCTTGGCCAGGCCTGGATTGCCGCTCTGCAGATAGCTCAACAGTCGTCCGCCAGGGGAGGATCAGCCTGACTATGTGTCTTTCGGTTCCGGCAAAGATTGCAAAAATTCTTCCCAACGACATGGCCATAGTGTCCATCGACGGCATCAGCCTGGAGATATCGATTGCTCTCGTCGACGAGCTCGAGGTCGGTGATTGCGTCCTTGTCCATGTGGGCTATGCGTTGGCCAAGATCGATCCGGTGGAAGCCGAGCGCACGCTGGAGCTGCTGCAGCAGCTAGGCAGCGCAGGGGAGCGCCGATCATGAAATATGCCCGAATTTCGCAACAAGGCCATCGCTCAAGGAATTGCGCGTGCGATTGGCGCCGAGGTTAGTTCGCAAAGGGCCTATCGGTTCATGGAGTTCTGCGGCGGGCACACTCATGCAATCTCCCGTTATGGACTGGAGGATCTGCTGCCCGCGAACCTCCGCATGATCCACGGACCCGGGTTGTCCGGTCTGCGTTCTGCCCGCCAGTCGAATCGATATGGCGATCCGGCTTGTCGACCGACCAGAGGTCACTCTGTGCGTGTACGGCGACCTGATGCGCGCGCCTGGGTCTCAAGGACAGTCCCTGTTGCGAGCTAAAGCGCTCGGCGCCGACATTCGGATGGTCTACTCGACGCTCGATGCTATCAGGCTCGCCGAACAGGCACCGAGCCGCGAGGTGGTCTTCTTTGCCATCGGATTTGAGACTACGACTCCGCCGACGGCGGTGATGATCCGAATTGCCGAGAAGAAGCGGCTGAAGGGCCTCAGCGTGTTCTGCAACCACGTGCTTACACCCTCTGCGATGCACAGCATTCTCGAGAACCCCAAAATCCGCGACACCGGCGGGGTTCCAATTAACGGCTTCATCGGGCCTGCACATGTCAGCACCATTATTGGTACGCAGCCTTACGAGCCCCTGGCAGAACAATTTGGCAAGCCGATCGTGATCGCGGATTTGAGCCGCTCGATGTGTTGCAGACTATCCTGATGCTGGTGCGACAGGTGAACGAAGATCGCTACCAGGTGGAGAACCAGTACAGTCGCGTGGTGACACGTGAAGGCAATCGGCGTGCCAAAGACGAGGTATCGCAGATATTCGAACTGCGTGCGCAGTTTGAATGGCGTGGGCTCGGACTCGTACCCAACAGCGGACTGAAGCTGAAACCGGCTTACGCGCAATTCGACGCTGAGACGCGTTTTGCGATCCACGACTTGCGTGTCGCAGACAATCCAGCCTGCGAGCTGCGCGATTCTGCGTGGCGCCAAGCGGCCAGTCGATTGTAAGCTGTTTGGAACCGTCTGTACGCCGGAAACTCCCATAGGGTCCTGCATGGTATCGTCGGAAGGCGCTTGCGCGGCGTATTGGACCTATGGCCGAGTTCGCGATGAACCGTTGAGGCGGACGTCATGAGTGTAAAGGGCTACAGCGCAAGCTCGACCTCGAGAACGGACGCGTTGATCTTTCCCACGGATCCGGAGGCCGTGCCATGGCACAGCTGATCTCCGGCCTTTTTCACCAAGCCTTTGGTAATGAATGGCTCGCCCGCTACAATGATCAGTCGGCGTTTGACGTTGCGGCAGGCAGAATGGTGATGACGACCGACGGCTATGTGGTCTCGCCGCTGTTCTTTCCCGGCGGCAATATCGGGTCACTGGCTGCGCACGGCACCATCAATGACGTCGCGATGTCCGGCGCGCGTCCTCTCTATCTGTCGACCAGTTTTATCATCGAGGAGGGCTTCCCGTTTTCTGATCTGAAGGTGATCGCGGATTCGATGGGCTCGGCAGCGCGCAGTGCCGGCGTTCACATCATTACCGGAGACACCAAGTTGTTGAGCGCGGCAAGGCGGATGGTCTGTTCATCTCTACAACCGGGATCGGGATTGTGGCCGATGGGCTCGATCTCTCCGCCGACAAGGCAAGAGTGGGGGACCGTGTGCTGGTGTCTGGGAGCCTCGGCGATCATGGGGTGGCGATCATGTCAAAACGTCAGAACCTCGCTTTTCAAACCGAGGTCGGCTCGGATTCCGCAGCGTTGCATAACCTCGTGGCGGTCATGGTTGCCGCCGGCAGTAGCGGCATCCGGGTGATGCGCGACCCCACGCGGGGTGGGCTTGCCGCGACCCTCAACGAGATTGCGCATCAATCCGAGCTCGGGTTCCGTCTGCACGAAGCATCCATTCCGGTGAAGCCGGCGGTTGCGGCTACCTGCGAACTCCTTGGACTGGATCCCATCCATGTCGCCAATGAGGCAAGCTCGTTGCGATCGTCGCACCTGATTTGGCTGATGCCGTGCTTGCAGCCATGAAGGCACACCCGCTCGGGTCCGATGCAGCTGATATTGGCGAAGCGGTGGCTGACAATCGGAAATTTGTGCAGATGGCGACCGGTTTCGGCGGTCGACGAATCGTCGACTGGTTGTGGGGCGAACAATTGCCTCGGATCTGTTGACACGCTGCGCATCGTCCAGCTTTTGGAAACCAAGTTTATGATCAATGGTCGTGAGCCATCACCCATCACCCATCACCCATCAGCTCTGGAAACCATCCCTTCTATGGGCAATCTGCCCACCGGCAGACTGCGAGTTTGCTCTTTGGGCGTGCTGAATATCGGTTGTTAGTTTTTCCACGAGCCGAGAACGCAATTCGAAACGATTCATGGCCATCGCGCAGTTTTTCGACGGTTGCTCAGCGAGCATGGTCACACGATCCGCTCGGCCCCCGTGGGTTTGAAATCCTGCGAACCTTCTCAAATATCGCTGAATTTCTGCGCCATTCTGACGGCTGCGTCGCAACATCGCCGCTCGCTTCCGATTAGAAAGGCGCTTCAGGCAGGAGTTTTCAAATGAAGGTCGGAGTCCCCAAGGAAATCAAGGTGCACGAATATCGCGTGGGCCTTACCCCGGGAGCTGTCCGCGAATACGTGGCAGCGGGCCACCGCGTGATGATCGAGACCAATGCCGGCGCTGGCATTGGTGCAACCGATGACGATTATCGCATTGTTGGCGGAACGATTCTAACTTCCGCAGCTGAGGTATTCGCATCGAGCGAGATGATCGTAAAGGTTAAGGAACCTCAGCCCTCCGAGTGGTGTCAGCTGCGGGAAAATCAGATCCTGTTCACTTATCTGCATCTGGCCCCCGACCCGGATCAGGCCAAGGGCCTCCTGAAGTCTGGATGCACTGCGATCGCCTACGAGACCGTAACTGATCCGCATGGTGGTCTTCCGTTGCTGGCGCCGATGAGCGAGGTCGCGGGTAGGCTTGCGATCGAAGCGGCGGGCAGCGCCCTGAAGCGGAGTGCAGGCGGACGAGGGCTGTTGATCGGTGGAGTGCCCGGTGTTCAGCCTGCTCGAATCGTGGTGATCGGAGGTGGCGTCGTTGGTACGCACGCGGCACGCATGGCGGTTGGTCTGGGCGCAGAGGTGACCATCATCGACCGTTCGATAGTCCGGCTCCGCGAGTTGGATGAGCTATTCGAAGGACGCGCTCGCACCAGGTTTTCGACTATCGATTCTGTGGAGGAAGAGGTATTTGCAGCGGATGTGGTGATTGGTGCGGTGCTCGTTCCAGGTGCGAGCGCGCCGAAGCTGGTCCGCCGGAGCATGCTGAGCTCGATGCGTAAGAGGGCGGTGCTCGTGGACGTCGCTATCGATCAGGGCGGCTGCTTTGAGACATCGCACCCAACCACTCACGCTGATCCTACTTACGAAGTGGATGGCATCATTCATTATTGCGTGGCCAATATGCCCGGGGCCGTGCCGCTGACCTCGAGCCAGGCACTGAATAACGCGACGCTGCCGTTTGGTTTGGCTCTGGCCAACAAGGGCTTTACCGCCGTGCTCGAAAATCCGCATTTGCGCGCAGGCCTCAACGTCCATCGGGGCCGGCTAACTTACGAAGCGGCGGCCGAAAGCCTCGGGCTGCCCTTCTCACCGATCGAACAGGCTGCGGCCTGATCCCAGAGGCCCTTATGGGCATTTCCTCCCTGACTTAGGCCACCCTCCTCCGGGGTGGCTTTTTTTTGGCTCCATCGATCTGCTGACCGGCGCCGGCATGCATTTCGAACGTGGAGCGAAGCGAAGGATCGCCAGACGAGCGCCTCGCTTTAGTCCCCGCACGATGCGAGACGATGTACTTTCGCCCATACAGCGCATATGAATGCCGGTTTTGCCAGGTAATCCGAGCCAATTGAAAATGCGTCCGTGGGCCCCGCGATCACCCGAGCGACTTTGTCTGGCTTGATCGCCGCCAATCTGACTGGCTATGGAGACGCCAACCGGGCCGGTGATGACTGCGCGGGTTATTTACCGTGGTGCTGTCGCCGGCGCCGCCGCTGTACCGGTGAGTGGAACCATCAAGAGGCGGCTCGGGGTCGACCCGACACACCGGCGGAGAACTTTTTGAAGTCGCGCGGCGCATCCATCATCGCCGCGGCGCGGCGGCCTTAGCAAGGATCGCAGATCGTTCCCTGAGTTTGGCGAACGCGGCTCACCTGATCGCTGACTGCCGTGAGATGGACCATGCGCAAACCACGGCATCGAGCTCAAGCTACTGTCATGCGCGTTGTAGGATTTGCGACACCGTGTCGAGGCGGCGACTTGCGTTATCAAAAATAGCTCAAACAAAATCGAGTTAAACTGTTTGGCACAAGACTTGAAAGCAAGAAACTGTCCGCAATTTTCGCTCATGGAATCGCAGTGATGGCCTACAAGATAATCGCATCCCAGTGCACTGTGTGCGGTGCATGTGAGTTCGAATGTCCCAATGCCGCGATCAGCCTGAAGAACGATATATACGTGATCAATCCGACCCAGTGTACCCAATGTGAGGGGCACTTTGACGCGCCGCAATGCGCCGTCGTTTGCCCGGTGCCAGATACCTGTGTGCCGGCATAGATGGAGTAGTCGATGAGGGGAGCTCCTGCGCGAAACATGATGAAGACGCTATCGACAGCGGCCGTCCGTCGGATTCGTCTTCTGTTTCTCTCACTCGCTGGCCCCGAGTTGCCGGCGACTTGCGCGATCCGCTTGGATCGATTGCGGCGGAGTCCCCGCCGGCGGGAGTTGTCGTTGCCCCAGTGGAGCGGGCAATGGTAGCTTTACAAGAGACAGTCGAGCGCGTCCGGCGCATCGACGTCGACCAGTATCGATATGGGTTTGAGACCCTGATCGAGTCCGACAAGGCCCCCAAGGGGCTGTCGGAAGAGACCGTCAAGTTTATCTCTGAGAAGAAGAACGAGCCCGCCTGGATGCTCCAGTGGCGGCTCGAGGCCTATCGGCGCTGGCTGGCCATGCAGGAGCCGACCTGGGCGCGCGTCGACTATCCCAAGATCGACTTCCAGGACCTCTATTACTATGCGGCGCCGAAGCCGAAGAAGACGGTCACCTCGCTCGACGAGATCGATCCGGAGATCCTGAAGACCTACGAGAAGCTCGGCATCCCCTTGCGGGAAGTCGCCATGCTCGAAGGCGTCGAGCCGAAGGTGGGCGAGGAAGATCCCGCCCGCCGCAAGATCGCGGTCGACGCGGTGTTCGATTCGGTCTCGGTGGCGACCACGTTCAAGGCGGAGCTGAAGAAGGCCGGTGTGATCTTCATGCCGATCTCGGAGGCGATCCGCGAGCATCCCGAGCTGGTGCAGAAGTATCTCGGCTCGGTGGTGCCGACCTCGGATAATTTCTACGCAACGCTGAACTCGGCGGTGTTTTCCGACGGCTCGTTCGTCTACGTGCCGCCCGGCGTGCGCTGCCCGATGGAGCTGTCGACCTATTTCCGTATCAACGAGCGCAATACCGGCCAGTTCGAGCGCACGCTGATCATCGCCGACAAGGGCTCCTACGTCTCCTATCTCGAGGGCTGCACCGCGCCGCAGCGCGACGAGAACCAGCTGCACGCCGCCGTGGTCGAGCTCATCGCTCATGACGATGCCGAGATCAAATATTCGACGGTGCAGAACTGGTATCCCGGCAATTCGGAAGGCAAGGGCGGCATCTACAATTTCGTCACCAAGCGTGGCGATTGCCGCGGCAACAATTCCAAGATCTCCTGGACCC
>NZ_SPQS01000063.1 GCF_004570865.1 Bradyrhizobium frederickii | reverse complement strand
CGGTGGGTTCGGCGATCCGACTCCCGCCGCCCGGACCGAAAACATCGGCAGCGCTGCCTTCGAGCTGGGCCTTCCACGATGTGATCTGATTGGGGTGAACGTCGAACTGCTCCGCCAGTTGCGCCAGCGTGCGGTCACCCTTGACGGCGGCAAGTGCCACCTTCGCCTTGAAAGCCGGAGTGTGGTTCCGCCGTGCTCGTCTGCTCATCGTCTCTCCTGATTCGCGGGTCAATCTTGCCCGCCGTCAGGCAGAAACTCCACTTATCGCGCTGTTCAGATTTGCGGGACCAGCTCAGTCGGGGACCGTGTGCTGTTCGGCAAATGGTCGGGTACCGAAGTCAAGATCAATAGCGAGGAGCTGTTGATCATGAAGGAGAGCGACATCATGGGCGTTCTCACAGATGTGTTTTCCAACAAGAAAGCCGCCTAACCCAGCGCTCGCACAGCTCACTACCTGAAGAGCGCCCACCTAGGCGCGCTGAAGGGTGATAAAATAAGAACTGAGGGAATTCTTAATGTCAGCCAAAGAAGTCAAATTCGGAGTAGACGCGCGGGACCGTATGCTGCGCGGCGTCGACATCCTCGCCAATGCCGTGCAGGTCACGCTCGGTCCGAAGGGCCGCAACGTCGTGCTCGACAAGTCGTTCGGCGCGCCTCGCATCACCAAGGACGGCGTTGCCGTCGCCAAGGACATCGAACTCGACGACAAGTTCGAGAACATGGGCGCCCAGATGGTGCGCGAAGTCGCTTCGAAGGCGGCGGATGCTGCCGGCGACGGCACCACCACTGCGACCGTCCTGGCCGCCGCGATAGTCCGCGAAGGCGTGAAGTCAGTTGCCGCCGGTATGAACCCGATGGACCTGAAACGCGGTATCGACCTCGCGGTCGAAGCCGTCGTTGCGGACCTCCAGAAGAACTCCAAGAAGGTCACCTCGAACGAGGAGATCGCCCAGGTCGGCACCATTTCGGCCAACGGCGACCAGGAGATCGGCAAGTTCCTCGCCGACGCCGTGAAGAAGGTCGGCAACGAAGGCGTGATCACGGTCGAAGAGGCCAAGTCGCTCGAGACCGAACTCGACGTCGTCGAGGGCATGCAGTTCGACCGCGGCTACATCTCGCCCTACTTCGTGACCAACGCCGATAAGATGCGCGTCGAGATGGATGATGCCTACATTCTCATCAACGAGAAGAAGCTCTCCTCGCTGAACGAGCTGCTGCCGCTGCTCGAGGCCGTGGTGCAGAGTGGTAAGCCGCTGGTCATCGTCGCCGAGGACGTCGAAGGCGAAGCCCTCGCGACCCTCGTCGTTAACCGTCTGCGCGGCGGCCTCAAGGTTGCGGCCGTCAAGGCTCCGGGCTTCGGCGATCGCCGCAAGGCCATGCTGCAGGACATCGCGATCCTGACCGGCGGCCAGGCGATCTCGGAAGACCTCGGCATCAAGCTCGAGAACGTCACGCTCAACATGCTCGGTCGCGCCAAGAAGGTGATGATCGACAAGGAGAACACCACGATCGTCAACGGCGCCGGCAAGAAGGCCGACATCGAGGCGCGCGTGTCCCAGATCAAGGCGCAGATCGAGGAAACCACCTCGGACTACGACCGTGAGAAGCTCCAGGAGCGTCTCGCCAAGCTCGCTGGCGGCGTCGCGGTCATCCGCGTCGGCGGCGCGACCGAGGTCGAGGTGAAGGAGCGCAAGGATCGCGTTGATGACGCGATGCATGCGACCCGCGCGGCCGTGGAAGAAGGCATCGTCCCGGGCGGCGGCGTCGCCCTGCTCCGTGCCTCCGAGCAGCTCAAGGGCCTGCGCACCAAGAACGACGACCAGAAGACCGGCGTCGAGATCGTGCGCAAGGCGCTGTCCTGGCCGGCCCGCCAGATCGCGATCAACGCCGGTGAAGACGGTTCGATCGTGGTCGGCAAAGTCCTGGACAACGAGCAGTACTCTTATGGCTTCGATGCGCAGACAGGCGAGTATAGCAACCTTGTCTCCAAGGGCATCATTGACCCGACCAAGGTCGTGCGCATCGCGGTCCAGAACGCCTCCTCGGTTGCCGCTCTCCTGATCACGACGGAAGCGATGGTTGCCGAGCTGCCAAAGAAGGCTGCGGCTGGTCCAGCAATGCCTCCAGGCGCCGGTATGGGCGGTATGGACTTCTGATCTACTCTGCCAAAGTGTCGATGACCATGCAAAACCCCGGCGGGAATGCCAGGGTTTTGCTTCGGCGGGCTTGCAACATAACCCTAGCAAGCCGCTGTGTGTCAGAAGGTTGCGTAATCGATGCTGTTGCGCATACGGTCGGGCAAATCACGGGGAATGACTTTCTTGAGGATGCAGCGGGACCGAACCTTGGACTACCCAGAACGACTCGGAACGTGCTAGCGGGCTGGCTGCGCCCCGTGGGTTTGCCGTAAAATTGGCGAGTTGTTGCCGATTGCTCTCTTTATTGTTGTAGTGTTTGCGCCCAATATCTCCACGACGCCGCTGCCGCTGCCGCTGCCGCTGCCAAAGGCTCGTACTGCTAGATGCGGATCGGCTTCATGGAGTTCTCTCCAGTGTCGGCACGCATTTTCATTTGTTCCTTTCGCAGAGCAGCAGGCCACGTCGTAACTGTCATCAGCCGCAGGCCGGCCGAGAAGAACATCAGGAAAGCCACAGTTCTGATCGATCGCGACTTCACCATTGGTCACACGAACTCTCGTCTGTTTGGTGCTTTCGTCTTTCGTCGAACATCGGGGCCGATGCATCTACGGTAGCATCTACGAGCCCGGCCATCGGAGCGTAGACGAAAGAGGTTTTCGGAGGGCCGTGCTGGCGCTGGTGAAGGAGCTCGGCCCGCCCGTCGTTCGATATCCTGGCGGCACGGTTACAATTGGGAGGACGGTGTTGGACCACTAGAGACGAGGCCGGCGCGCCTCGATTTGGCTGGTTGAGCACCGACCCGACAGCTTCGGCACCAATGAATTCATGGACTGGCGCCGGGCCGCCGATGTCGCGTCGATGATTGCCCTCAATCTGGGGACCCGCCGCGGCGATGCCGCTCGCAATTTGGTCGAACACTGCAACCATCCTGGAGAAGCTGTGTGGTCGGAGCTTCGCCGCAAGCACGGCTGGCGGGCGCCTCATGGGATCAAGCTGTGGTGCCTCGGCAATGAGATGGATGGGCCGTCGCAGATAGGGGCAAAGGAGCGCCGCTGCCTACGGGGCAGTTGCAAGAGAGGCGGTCTAGATGATGCGGCGGGTTGACGCTACCATCGAACTTGCGGTGTGCGGTTCATCGTTGCGCAACATACCTAGTTTTGGCCAATGGGAAGAAACGAACGTGCGCCTCCGATAGGCCCGACAAGACTTATCTTGATGAGAGTCCACGCAGCGGTCGCAATAAGTCGACGTCCCGCAGAACGTGCTTATACTGGGCTTACATCCACACTATACCAATGTGTAACCGAGATAGCCGCGGGGATGAATTGGCATGAAGCGCGACCGGGTTCATTGTGGGCCTTATGGCCATGTATACTCAGGTTTATGCCCAATTCCGGGAGGCGCAGGAACGCACGGCCGAACGCCGTGCAGCTGCACTATACTCCAATTTGATCGCTGACCTCAGTCAGCTAAATTTCGCCGACGCGGATGACCGCCGAGCATTCCCTCCAACCCTACACAGCATATTGGCAAGGCATGGACTGTTCGGGCTCACCACACCAGGAGAGCACGGCGGATTAGCTCTTCCCCTAGAGGAGGCCATCAACCTCATCTCTGCCACTGCATCCTTCGATGTCTCCGCTGCCTCTACCCTCGTCATCCATAACTTCCTGGCCTTGCCCTGCATCCAAGCGGCACCGCACATCCCGGAACAAAACCATATCATTTGGGGTGCAACACGCGGCGATCTCTGCGCTTTCGCTTTGACGGAGCCCGGAGCTGGCTCGGCCCCGAGGCACATAGAGGCTTCGGCCCTCATGCGCGAAGATAAAGTTCGTATCTCTGGCCGCAAGATCTGGATCGGCCTCGCTGACTGGGCTCGCTGGATCGTTTGCTTTGCGCGCGCGTCTGGACCCGATGCGAAAGGTCGGCTCGTTGGTGTACTCGTTGACAGGCAGGCTCCAGGCCTCAAGGTCACGCACGAGCATCGCACACTGGGTCTGCGTGGCATCATTCAGAATACCCTGGAGTTCCACGATGTTGAGGTGCCGCGTTCTTACGTGCTCTCTCGCGATCAAGACGGCTGGGGCGCTGCCTCATCTAGCATGAACCGCGGCCGTATCGGTGTGGCTGCTATGGGTCTTGGAGCCCTTGAGCGCGCTATCCAGGTCGCAGCCTCTTATGCAAGCCATCGCCGACTCGGTAAACTGCGCATGATCGAGAACAGCTACATCGAGCAGTTATTTGGACAGATGGTGCTGCGGCGGGAAGTCGTGAAGGCGATGCTGGCCGCATCATGCCAACTTGTTTCAGCGCAGGGCGCGCCAAACGTCCACCTTGCGTCGGCAACGAAGGTTTTGTCCTCGGAGTGGTGCGGCCTTGTCGCTGATCAATGCGTCCAGCTGTTAGGTGGCCGTGGTTACGACGAGGGAGCGCCTTTAGCCAAAATCTATCGAGACGCTCGCATCCTTCGCATCTTCGAAGGTCCGACTGAGGCGCTCCTATCGCATCTCGGTCGCTGCCTCCTCTCTAAAGCCACGCGTGACGAAATAGCCGATCTCTTTCGATCAGTTGGAGCGGCATCAGTCCATGGTGCTGCAATTGAGCAGCTCTCTGGGCTCAATGAGACAGACGGTGCCGTGCTGATCTATGCGGGTTGGCTCACCACATTGGGGCTGGCAAAAGCTGTCATGTCTGCTGGCTGCTTCTCTGCCTCAGATTGCGCCGCAGCGGCGGCTGACCTCGTCAGTTCCGAACTTGCAACTCTCCGTACTCGCGCGCCGGCCCGGCAATCTGTCGAAGTCCGCAATTGGGCTAGTCGGACTCTCACCACCTTCCTTGAAGACGCGGCTTGTTCGATTCGCTCACCTGTCCTCACGGACGATTACCTTAGATTAGTGCAGTATGTCTGACATCTGGCCGATGCCGGACGTCTTTCCACCTGGTGGTCCCGCGCGCGACGATGCAACCGCGGAAAGGCGAAGCATCCCTGATGCACTGCCACGTCTAATTCCGGCAGGCTGCTATGAGGGCCTAACCTAATCGCGCTCCGGTGAGACACCTCGATGCGTCGTTCGATATCCAGCGCACCATCAACGGCCGGGACGCCGACGTGACCGGCCGTCCGCCACGGAAAGAGCAAGCCGCTTCTTGAGCACATGCACGTGGTTGCGGGGCGCGAAACCCTCTCGCCCTCCACCGAGGTCCTGAAGCCTACGAAGTAACATGCTCAGGCGCTGGAACGACTTCGCCCGCTTCCTCGACGATGGCGGGATCTGCTTGACCACGGATGGTGTTGAGAAGCCCTATCGTCAGTTCAAGGCCACTTTTTTTGGCTTCTCCTTCCAGGCCGCCACCATCCGCTCGTACGCCTGCTCGACGCGTGCGACATAGCCAGCTTCCCGCTCACGCAGTTCCTTGATCCAGTAGTCCCGACCCGGGCCAGCCTTGCCATAGGCACGAGGCGCTCCAGCCTTGAGTGCCACCTTCCGGAGTTTCATCGCTGTGAACGCCGGTCGTGCGTAAGCATAATCTTTCCCGGTCGTCAGGACGTGCCAGATCATCACTGCGAGCTTACGTGCCGTGGCGACGGCCGCGACTCCAGGCCCATGCTTCTTCTGTATGCGATTGAAGAAGGCCCGCAGCGGCCCGGGCGCCGTCTTGGCCGACCAGGCCGCTTCAACCAGCATCTTGCGGGCGTCACGATTGCCCTGTTTCGAGATACGGCCATGCCTTGCCGGATGCTCTCCCGATTGCCGAACTCGAGGGGTCAAACCGAAGTAGCTGCTGAGCTTATCCGGTGATTGGAAGCGTGCGATGTCGCCGATGGAGGCCAGTACACTCGATGCGACGACCGAACTCACGCCGGGGATCGTCATCAGCTTGAGAGCCCGTGGATCATCCAGAGCCTGTTGGGCCACGACTTTGTCGATTTCCGATAGTTGCTTCGTCACGCGTTCGAGTTCCGTGATAAGACGCTGGAGCATCGCACGCTCCTCCGATGGAAGAGGCAGACTGTCCAGCCAATGCTGTCTGAGGTCCTGGTCCGGATCGCCGACCTTCCCGCGACACGCCTGCACGAACTGCTGCCCTGGGAATAGAAGCTCCTGCGCCAGGCCGATAAGCCCGCCGGTCACCAGGCCGCCTGACCTTCACACAGCTGATCGTAGAGCTCGTTGTGCCCGCGCACATTCGTCAATCAGCCGGCCTTCGTCGTATGCGCACTCAGCTCCTCAGGTGAGACACTATGATGCTCTGCGAACACACCGATGGCGGATCTTCGATCGGCGAGAAGCGCATTTGACTCGGTCGCACACCCTGTTCAGTTGAAGCCGACACCAGCGCCTAGTCGGTCCCCCAGTGCCTGCCGACTGATGACGAGATTATTGAGGTTCAGGTCCGGCCGTCTTGCTGCCAATCGCCTAACTAGTTCCCGGGTGCCGTCCACGACAAAGACGCCGCAGTCATAACCGTTCTGCTGCTGTCTTATCGGGGCCTGTTGCAGGTGAGCGTCGAGCCGTCGTGCGAGCTCCGCTGAGGGCCTGTCATTATATCCCTGCGTGGAGTCATAGTGATAAGCGACCGGCCGGTCCCGATCGCGGCGATCAACCAGCAGCAGCGACCAGTGACTGCCGCGCCGATGTCTATCCGTATTGCTGGCATCGCTTACCGGCAGGAACAGGAAGTCGGCTGTATCATGGAGAAACCACCCTAATGCTCGTTCGGCGACCTCCTTGGAGGGGGATCGCAACATTTGGGCAATCAGGGGATCCACGAACCGCGTCCGGGCGGCGAGATCCGGATTGTTCTGCTGCAACTCATTCGCCAGGAGCTCATAGTCCTGCTGGATATGCTCGTCACCCAGCCACTGCGTGGGGCCTAGCACGGGTCCGCTGCGGTGACCGGAAGAGGCAACGCTAGCCGAGGAGCCGATCTGAGCACCCGGGACAGGAGACGGGCGAGGATGATGGATGAATTGCGCACCGCGGCGTCCTCGCGGCCCCAATGTGATCGAGTACTCACCGTTGATGGAGACCTCGGTTGGGCCGCTGAACTGGGTCGGCAGGACCCCGATGTTATCCAGGACATCGAGTAAGAAATTTGGCGCCGGCTGGGAGCCATGCTGCCAATCCATGTCGACTCGGTCTCCGATGTCCTCAAGCTCTTGAAGTACGCCCGACCGCCCGACGAAGAACGTGGGTTCACCGGCAGGGCTGAGCACCGGCGCTGACTGAGCATCGTCACGCATCTGCTGCGGTATGTATGGCAGATCAACGAAAGAGTTGAGACCGCGGTAGATGTCTGACGATTGAGCTGGCACGTCTGATATTTCAGTGAAGACCGGCGATTTGGCGGCAGCTTCACTCACCGGCGCCGACTGAGCATCGTCTCGCATCTGCTGCGGCGTGTACGGCAGATCAACGAAGGACTGAAGACCGCGGAAGGTGTCTGCCGACCGCAGCTGGCGCGTCCGATGGTCCGGTGAAGAGCGGCGATTTGGCGGCAGCCCCACTCACCGGCGCCGACTGGGCACCGTCTCGCATCTGCTGCGGCGTGTACGGCAGATCAACGAAGGACTGAAGACCGCGAAAGGTGTCTGCCGACTGAGCTGGCGCGTCCGATGGTCCGGTGAAGAGCGGCCGTCTGGCGGCAGCCCTACTCACCGGCGCTGACTGAGCATCGTCTCGCATCTGCTGTGGCGTGTACGGCAGATCAACGAAAGACTGAAGACCGCGGAAAATGTCTGGCGACCGAGCTGGCGCGTCCAACGGTCCGGTGAAGTGGGGCGGTCTGGCGGCAGCCCTACTCACCGGCGCTGACTGAGCATCGTCTCTTACCTCCTGCGAGGTGTACGGCAGATCAACGAAAGAGTCGAGACCTCGGTAGATCGCCGACGACCCATCTGGCACAGCTTCCGGCGTCGGCCACTCAAAATCGTGCGGCAAGTGCGGCGACCACGTAGAGTTCGACTCGCCACGCCGCGGCTCGCCACCCGCCTGCTCGGAGGAGACGCCCAGCGCAGCGTTCGCCTCGACGAGCCATAGGTAGCTCCGAAGACGATCGAAGCCCATGTCAGCATTTCGACTAGCTTTTTAAAGTCCGTGTGATCGTCGTTCAACGACTTTTGCTGCTCACTGGTGCCGGTCAGTCGGCTCACTATGCTCCCTCGCCCATTGCTTTGGAGCCAAGCACCGAATCTTCGTTGGTTGCCGGCCAGATCTTGAACATCTTTTCTCCGGCGAGTCTCCTCGGGTTTGAGCATGCTCAACTCTGCTTTTTCCAGGCCGTCAATGATGCGGGCGTCATCGGGATGAAGATGCAATGTGCGCGGCGGGACAGCATGACCGCTGCGCTTTCGAGACGGACCCGCTTCGGCAACGTGCTCGGCATCGCCAACCTTGTTTAACGCGAACAATAGATGCTCGTCCTTCGGGAACAACTTCTGAGCGAATTCAATACGCGCAGCGTGGTCTAGTCCGGATATCGAGTGGCCCGCAAGATTAAGCGCGTTAGAAAATCTGCGAAGACTACGATCATGACGAGCAGCGCTACCCGACGTCATGCCACTGGCATTAAGCCGCTCTGAGAGGGGCGCGTCGTCCGCTGAGGGGATTGTGCGCGGCCGCCCGCCAGAAGCTACATAGCTCGGGTCATGATACGCACGAAGAACACTCAACCCTTTCTTTATGCCTTCGTCGTTAGGGAAGTAAGTCTTGACGTGACGGACCAGGGACTCGTGGTCCCCCTGAGCTGGCCCCGGTTGTCTGAACAGAATATCCGCGTCGATAAGTGGAGCCTCTGCCGGGGTTAGGCTGCCGTGCGGAGCGGCAGCGGGGTGAAGTAGGCTTGATCCGGTGTGCTGCCGTCAAGGCTCGAATGTGGACGGCGGCAATTGTAGAAGTCCAGATAGCGGCCAATCGAGGCGCGAGCGTCGCTGACGCTGTCGTAGGCCCGCAGATACACCTCCTCGTATTTGACGCTGCGCCACAGCCGCTCAACGAACACGTTGTCCCGCCAGGCGCCCCGGCCGTCCATACTGATG
>NZ_SPQS01000062.1 GCF_004570865.1 Bradyrhizobium frederickii | reverse complement strand
CATCAGTATGGACGGCCGGGGCGCCTGGCGGGACAACGTGTTCGTTGAGCGGCTGTGGCGCAGCGTCAAATACGAGGAGGTGTATCTGCGGGCCTACGACAGCGTCAGCGACGCTCGCGCCTCGATTGGCCGCTATCTGGACTTCTACAATTGCCGCCGTCCACATTCGAGCCTTGACGGCAGCACACCGGATCAAGCCTACTTCACCCCGCTGCCGCTCCGCACGGCAGCCTAACCCCGGCAGAGGCTCCACTTATCGACGCGGATATTCTGTTCAGACAACCGGGGCCAGCTCAGAGTCCCGAGCAGATTGCCCGACGCTTGCCGATCGACTTCCCGGACGACAAGACGATGCGCATCAGCCACGACCCTTATGACCTGCACTGAATTTTCATCCAGCAGCAGTTAGTTAGAGTCTCGGGCCGCCCGAGAGAACGTTCGCGATATATCTTGCATAACGAGAAACTATTTGCCACGAACATCGTGGTGGAGCACTTTTGCTGTCCGTCATCGCTGAATTAGCGTCGGCGACAAGCAACAGCTGACAGTCGATCGAACGCCCAGCAGCAGCGTCGGGATCGATTGCCGCAAGGTGACATCGCCCCCGCTACAAGTTGGGACGTCTAGGGCTCATTGTACCATGCACCACATCCGTCCAACTCGACCTCTCTCTCAATACACTGCGCCAGTTAAGACCGAACCGGACGAGACTTATTATGATACCACAATCTCGTCATCGGTTGATCGGGCCCAGGCATCACTGTCGCCAGCTCCGAATTCAAGCAGCGGACAATCTGTCCTCGAGCGTTTTGAGGGAGCAGAGTTCATTTATCCGGCGGACATTGCACATCAAGGCAACACGCACAAATTGTCCTTGAAACAGGCATCCGCAGCGAGACAACTTCTGTATCATCCGGGAGACGTGCTTCGACGGGAAATCGCGAAAGCAGCAGGCCCACTCGTTCGTATTTTGATGAAATTGACCGACGCTGAACTAAGCACATTGTCGACGCGCTTAGTGTCACCGGGTTGTCTGCTTGCAGACAAATCGCCGAATGTATTGCTGGAAATCCTTGAGCGGTTGATTGATGATGCGCGACACGAGGCAGGCCGTGCAAGCGCAACAGACCGAACGGCCTTTATTTCCTTCTTAGGCGATCTCGGTACATTCTATGCCGATTCTAAGAAGAGCGACGGACCATTTTCATTATCTACAGAACAGAAGCAAACATTTCTTGGTCGGTTGTCAGATTTGATTGCTGAAGAAAAACTCACCGCTATCTCAGATGAAGTACTAAAACGAGTCGCAAAAGTCTCCGCGGGGACAGGAGTCGTGGGGCCGAAGAAGAAAGCGGAGAGGAAAAAAATAGACACCTCTTCGATACGAAGAGGGCTATACAACCTCGGCGACGAAATTGACGAAAGGCTTGGCGTGCCTGAACATACGCGAATTCCTCCGATCACTTGGAAGCCGATGCTTATCAAAGCAACACGGCTCTTAAACCTCGAGGAGCCTCTCGTTGGCCATATGTCGGGCTCCCCTGCTGAAATTTTGATGGTGTGGGACATGCTGTGCGGTCGTGCCGAGGGCGTATACACTGCGGCTCTTGATGCGCATCGGAATGCGATCAATGCAGGCATTGGCTCTGCGGAACCAAAGGACCATTTTAGTGCAGAAGAATGGGCAGCACGGCTTGCCCGTCTTGCCGGCGCTTGCGCGATGCAGATCGGCGTAGGTTATCACAGCGCGGTAGAAGTTGCGGAAAGCGCGCTCAAATATACCGGACAAGACTTGCGAAGCGTGCTTGCCGATCCGGCCACAGAGGATGCTACTCGGTTGCTCGGAGCAGGTGCTGCAACGGATCTTATTACGGAACTTTTCGAAACTCAAACAAAGTCAACTTTGGACTGCTCAGACGTGCTGGCCTTGCCGCCAAGGTTTATCCAATCCTGAGTTCGCCCTGGCAGTTTATTTGCCTAACTAGTCTTACTGCGTCACAAACGGTGGTCTGTGGAATGGACGAACTTGATTGCACAACAAGGACATCTCGACAGCGTTCGGACGAGCCCTTGCTGGAGTCGCCGTCGCATCGTCGTGATCGAATCTGGAATGTGACGTTGGGTCCGTAGCGGCAGAACCGCGGGGTCTGCAATCTGCGGGAACGCGAGCGAGCGGGATCGGCCGGGCGCGCCGAGCGCGCCGAGCGCCTGAGGGGGGAATCGTCTCCCGCTCGGAGATCAGGAATCCAAAGGCTGCAATGCACATCGTTGCGTGATGATGAAAGCCGCGCCAGCCGCGTCCCTCGAAGTGGCCAAGCCCGACCTCCTGCTTGAGTTCCTGATAGTCGCGTTCGATGCGCCAGCGCAATTTAACCGTCTCAACGAGAGTCCGGAATGCCACATCCTCCGGCAATGTCGAGAGCCAGTATTTGGTAGGCTGGTCCTCGCCTTTCGGCCATTCGATCAGCAACCATTCCTCCAATCGCTGGGTGGTTTGCCAATAATCACGGTGCGCGGCACGGACCCGCACGCGGGCAAAGCGCGAGCTCAGCTTTTCGTTCGTTCCTTGCCGCCACGTGATGGTGCGCCAAGCTTTGGCCGGCAGGCCGATCGCGAGCGTTTTGACGGCGGCCGGCCGATGCTGACGGTTGCGGCGCATCAGTTTCGGGGGACGGCCGCGGCCCGACCATGGCTTCGGCGGCAAGGGACCGGTGCCGGGCGCCCATACCGTTGTGCTCGACAGAAGACCCGCCACATAGGTCAATCCCAGCGCCGTGATCTCCGTGCGCAGATCGCTGTTGTTGCCATAGCCCGCGTCCATCAGCACGACACCGCGCGGAAGGCCGGTCGCACAGGCCCACTGCAACTGCTCCAGCGCGATCTCCGGCTTGGTCCGGAAGCCGACTTCGGAATGCCCACCTTGCGCCGCCGATCGCAATCCTCAGTCCATTCCTTCGGAAGATATAGGCGATAGGCGACAGGCAGGCTGGCGTGGTGGTTGGCAATCGACAGTGACACCGCCACCTGGCAACTATCCTGCTTGCCGAGCTGCCCGCAATATTGCCGTGCAACTCTAACCGAATGTCGCCCCTGCTTGGGAAAGCCGGTGTCATCGATGATCCAAGCTTCGATCGGGCCATGGCGTTCAATCGCCGGCAGGACCATCTCGCGTACCTTGCTCAGCACCTTCTCATCCGACCAGGTGCCGCTGCCGACGAAATGCAGCAGCGATTGATGCTGGGCGGCCGTCCGTTCCGGAGCCGTCACCGCCGCCATGGGCTCCACGCTCTTGCGACCGCCACAGGCCATGAGGCCGACGCAATAGTCGCGCAGCGGTGCCTTCCGATCAGCATGACCGATGACGCTGGCAAGCCCTTCCAAATACGCCGCAAATCGCATCTCACTGGTCTTGGTGCCACGCCCGCTCATGTAGCCTCCTCGGCTGATGGTCCATGCTTCAACCATCGCTGATTCCGGCCGGACAAAGCCTGCGGTTTTGTGACTCAGTCAGACTAGTGGTTCATCACAGGGGAGTAGCCCCGCGGAATTTCACCCCGGGGCTCTCGCAGAACCGGACATGACAGTCTCCCGTCATCCGGCTCCCATCAGGCAAACGTCCCAGTCATACCGAGTCGCCAGTGCACAAAGAGTCCCGCACTTTCCTTGACGAGTCTTAGGAAGAACTGACTCGCACCAGCTTTAGTGCGGCGGAAGCGCTTGAACTTCCGCACCGCCCACGCCACGAGCGTCTGATTGACGTATCGCAGGAAGGGATACAGTGCCGACCGAGTATAGCGCCCATAGTATGCAATCCATCCCCTGAGGAGAGGATTGATCTCTGAGGCTAGCTCCTGCAAGGACAGGTGTGTCTGCCGGCGCAAGTTCAAGGCCCGAATCGTTTCCCGCATGGTCTTCATTGCCGATGGACTGACTGCTGGAGTAAATCCTCCAAACAGCGAGTTGGTTCGGGAATTCATTACCTGACGGGAGCGAAAGCAAAATCCGAGGAAGTCAAAGCTGACATTCGGGTAGTTGCCTTTGCGATTCCCATCTCTGCAGTAGACGATCTTGGTTTTCGTTGGATGCATCTCCAGATGACACTCTGCCAACCGGGCTTGAAGCTCAACCTTGAGGGTTTCTGCTTCTAGCTCGGTACGGCAGTGCACCAGTCGTCGAGTCGCCCGGGGGAGTTTCACCCCCAGGCGCTCACAGATCCGGACGTGAACGTCTCCGCTCATCCGGCTCTTACCGTCCAGCCGCCGTCTTGTGTAGCATCGGCCAATGGGCCATGTGTGGACGGCTCCGGGTTGGCAAGGAGAATCTTCACGTCGCAGGATTGGTCGGAGCAGCCATGTGTTCGGCCTGTTTGCGCGGTACACATGACCGCTGGCCATAATGCCCTCCGCGGATCAGGTCCCGGTCAAAAGCACGCATTCTAGATGCCATGGCCCAAGTGGGTTGTCCTGATCGCCGGATCGACCGGCACCGCATTACGTGCTGTTCGCCCTCCCAACCGTTACGTCACGCCGGCGATGTCGGCGCGATCTCGTTTAGGCCGCCACCGCGGCCGGCTCCTGGTAGCGTTCGTTCCTCGCCATCATCGCCCAGGCCATCCTGGCGAGCTTGTTGGCAAGCGCGATGGCCGCGACCTTGGTGGGCCGCCGCGCCAACAATCGCGTGAGCCATGGCCGATGATCGGTGCCATGGATCTTTGCGTAGCGGATTACGGCGAGCGCGCCAGCCGTGAACAGGCTACGCAAATAGCGATCGCCCTGCTTGCTGATGCTGCCAAGCTTGTCTTTGCCCCCGCTCGAGCTCTGCTTTGGCACGAGGCCAACCCAGGCCGAGAAGTCCCGCCCGGATCGGAAGGCTTTGGGATCGGCAATGCTGGCGACCAGCGCTGTAGCCAGCGCCGGACCGACGCCAGGGATCGCGTCCAGCCGCTTGCTCGTCGTGTTTGATCGGTGCCAGGCGATGATGCGGCGGTCAAATTCCAGGATCTGGGCCTTCAGCGCGCGCAATTGAACGCCAAGAGCAGCAAGGCACATCCGGGCGACCTCCGGGACTCGGTCTTCGACTTTATCGGCGACGACTTCCAGCAATTGCTCGACGCCTCGCCGCCCAACAGGTGCGACAATCCCGAACTCGGCAAGATAGGCGCGGATCGAGTTGATGACGGCGGTCTGCTGGCGGATGAAGAGGTGGCGCGCTCGGTGAAGCATCAGACAGCTCTGTTGCTCGACTGTCTTGGTCGGCACGAACCGCATGTTGGGCCTCGTCACCGCTTCACAGATCGCCTCCGCATCCGTAGCGTCGTTCTTCTGCCGCTTGACGTAGGGCTTCACATAGGCCGGAGGCATCAATCGCACCGTATGTCCCAACGCCTGCAGTTCACGGGACCAATGGTGCGATGATGCGCAAGCTTCGATCCCCACCAGGCATGGCGGCAACTTCTGGAAAAACGCCAAGACGTGGCGGCGCCTCAATTGACGGCGTACGACCACCTGGCCGGCTGCATCAACGCCGTGCACTTGGAAGACCGACTTCGCAATATCAAGGCCAATCGTCGAGATTGACTGCATAGGCTGCTCCTCCGAATCGTGGGAGCCTCAAAACGGCACCCACTCCTTGGCACTCTCGTGCCGGTGGAGGAGCCGTCCACAGCATCAAAAGCGTGGGGGCGCGACAAGCAATGTCCCGTACCCAGTGCTCTGCCCGTCTTCGATGTCGCCGCAGACATTTGTATTTCGACATCGCCCATCGCGCCAGACATCGATTGAGATGGCGTAGTGTCGGGTAAAGCGCCGACTTGTAGTACCGACCATAGTAGTTCATCCAACCTCGAATGATCGGGTTGAACATCCTCGCCAGGTCGTCGATCCTCTTATCCACCCGGCAGCGTAGTTGCCATGCACGGATTTCCTGTCGGATTGCCTTCGTCGCGGCATTGCTGACACCGGGGCTGAAGTTGACGAAGTGCTTTCCCCAACGGTTCTTCGACCGACGGGCGCGGAACGTGTAGCCCAAAAAGTCGAATTTCTGTTCAGGATAATCACCTCGCCGGTCGTCATCCTTACAATAGACAATCTTCGTCTTGTCCGGATGAAGCTCCAGTCCGCATTCGGCAAAGCGCTTCGCAAGCGTCTCCTTCAGTTCTTGTGCCTGCCGCTCACTGTCGCAATGGCAGAGAATATCATCGGCATAACGCTCGAACGGGATGCTCGGATAATTTCTTCGCATCCACATGTCGAACGCATAGTGGAGAAAGAGATTCGCCATCAGCGGTGATACCACCGAGCCCTGCGACGTACCCTTCTCTCGGGGTTCAGGGGTGCCGTCTTCCAGTTGAACGGGAGCTTTAAGCCACCGTTCAATGTACAACAACACCCAAGCGCAGTCCGTGTGCTTCCGAATCGCCTTGAGCAAAAGCTCATGCGATATCGAGTCAAAATAGGCCCGAATGTCGACATCGAGCACGAAGGGATGCCGCCAGCATCGCTGGCGAGCAACCCCAACGGCAGCGCCGATTTTCCTGGTCGATATCCGAACGAGTCTGGATGAAAATGTTTCTCCAAATCCGGCTCCAGATATCCTTTGACGACTGCCTGAGCAACGCGATCCGACACCGTAGGAATTCCTAGCGGCCTCTTCCCGCCGTCGCGCTTGTCGATCTGCACACGCTTGACCGGCGGTGGAAAGTAGCTGCCCGAAGACATTCGATTCCAGAGCTTGTACAGATTGCTCTGCAAGTCTGTCTCGAACATCTCGATCGACTGCTCGTCCACACCGGCTGCGCCCCGATTTGCTTTAACCCGTTTGTACGCTTCCCAAACCCAGCGCTTGGGGATGTCATACGGCTTTGCTTGACCCAAAAGAGTCCTCCCGTTTCCGGTTGTTCTTCCAATCAAGCGGGACAGTGCCGTGCCTTCGCTCCGCCACCATTACAGTGCCTTCATCACTACTACACACGGCTCCGCCCCTGCATCGCGCATTGGTCCTCAGACTCTTGTGGGGCTTCCACTTGAACCATTCCCTTGGCATCGCGATACAGGTTCCCACGTTCCGCACAGAAGCCTGAACCGAGGTCACGCCACCTCGCCTGCCGGACGCCGCCTGAGCCGTAAACAGGTATCGCTCAGACTGATCCCAAGATAACGACTACCCCTTGGTTTTGACGTCTTCCCTACGCTTTCGACAGTTCATCAGTGGTTCGCTTGCGCTCGTCTCCTCGATCCTTACCTGACAGAGTCTTGCTCTGCCTTTTCCGGTCTCGCTCACCACCTCGACCATTGGGCCGAAGCAGCAGCCGGTGGTTTGAACCCTGATCCTGCAACCCGAGTTCGAGGGGCCAACCCCCATCTTCTGTGCAGCAAGGCTGCTCAAAGGTGCTCTACATCACACCTCCTTCGCGCCGTCGTGGCGCACGATCGTCGGCATAACGCACGACGATCATGTCGCCCCGGGCTTCTTGCCGTCTCCAGCGTTCGGCCCAGAGATCGTAGCAGTAATGCATGTAGACATTGGCGAGGAGCGGTGAAATTACCGACCCTTGACCCGTCCCCTGTCATCGACTGTTACGACGCCGTCTTCAAGTATACCCGCCTTGAGCCACTTCTGGATGAGGCGGACGATGCGCTTGTCGCCGATCCTATGTTCTAGGAAGCGGATGAGCCATTCCTGGCTAACAGCTCCAAAGAAGTTCTGGATGTCGGCGTCAAGTATCCAGTTCACCTTCTTTATTTTGATCGCTGCCGAAAGTGCATCCAACGCATCGTGCGGTCCCCGTCTGGGCCTGAACCCATAGGAGAAACCGACGAAGTCGACTTCATAGATCGCGTTGAGCACCAAGACGGTTGCGCCCTGGACGATTTTGTCTTCCAAGGCGGCGATCGCTAATGGCCGCTGCTTTCCATCCGCCTTCGGGATATACGTCCGGCGAGACGGTTGCGGCCGGTAGGCTCCTCGGTGGACCCGTCCGTGCAGATCCTCGAGCCTGAGCTCAAGATCCGACTCGTAGTCCTGCCACGTGACGCCATCCACCCCGGGCGCGGCTTTGCGCTTCAGCGCGTAGAACGCCGTCTTCAGGGTATCGACATTGACGTGGTGGAGAAGCGCGGTGAACCGCTCCTTCTTTCTTTGCCTTCCTGCTTGTCGTACGCGGTCCAGCGCCTGGGTCACGCGATTCCGGCTCTGCGCCCGGTTCGTGCTTTGCTGGCCCACGTTCCCCTTGGTCCCCGGCCTTGGCTCCACCGGCTCCGCAGCCGGTTGCCCGGCCTTGTTCGTCGGCTTCGTTGCTGTCGGGTCGGAGGAGGCGCCCACCCGATAACGTACATTCATGCTTTGCCTCCTTGTCGGAGGCCGGGACGAATCCAACGATGAGTCAAAAATCAGGCGCGCGCTTCACCGAGAAACAGGGTTATTACCTGGCTTTCATCCATACCTACGCCCACATGTTCGGACGTCCACCCGCCGAAGCCGACATCCAGCGCCACTTCCGCGTCAGCCCGCCTTCGGTCCACCAGATGATCGTCACCCTCGAACGAAACGGCTTCATCCGACGTCAACCAGGCGTCCCCAGAAGCATCGAAATCCTCGTGCCGCCGGAAAGCTTGCCGATCCTCGAATGGCTCGGTATCAAAACGTCGAAATCACTGTGATGAACCACTAGTCGATTCTGCGCACACTCCAAGCGTGCAGAATTTTGTGCCGGAAAGTAGCTATCACTTGCGCACGCCCAACCCATCGAAAGCGTGTTAGCGACCGTGCGACGCAGAACCGCGCGGACGAAAGGATCACCGTCGTCAACGATCGCCAGGCTGATGTTGTTCAAGCTAATTATCGCCGCATCAAAAACGGAGCGGCGGCTCAAAGTTCAAATCAGTTGCCGAAGGTGATCGCAGGTGTCAGATTCAACGACAGCATCGAGCTCAATCATATGCCGGCAAACAACGCCGTCTGATCCCCTCGTCACCCAAAATCCTGCATAGCTCCGAGCACTGGTCGCATCTGTGCACGTCGAATCCAATCGAAAGCGTCTTGCCACGGTTAAGCACCAGACTGTGCGAACGAAGGGAGCGTTAGTCGACCGTGAAGAACGTTGATCATGAGGTCTGTTGACGGGATGACCAGGCGCCGGCGAACAGGAAGGCGCAGCAGATCCGGACAAACAAAGTCGTGAGCCAGAGGATCAGAATCCGGAAGTTGTAGCCCGCGGCGGCAAGGACCGCGTTGGCGGCGTCGCCGCGGGTGCCGGCGAGATGATTTCGGTTCATCCGGTGCTCATTCTTGAGATGGCCTATCACCGGTTCGACCGCGGATCGGCGTCGGAAGGCGCGTTTGATTGCTGCGGTCACGCCACGCTTCTGGCCGGCGACAT
>NZ_SPQS01000061.1 GCF_004570865.1 Bradyrhizobium frederickii | reverse complement strand
CGGTGGGTTCGGCGATCCGACTCCCGCCGCCCGGACCGAAAACATCGGCAGCGCTGCCTTCGAGCTGGGCCTTCCACGATGTGATCTGATTGGGGTGAACGTCGAACTGCTCCGCCAGTTGCGCCAGCGTGCGGTCACCCTTGACGGCGGCAAGTGCCACCTTCGCCTTGAAAGCCGGAGTGTGGTTCCGCCGTGCTCGTCTGCTCATCGTCTCTCCTGATTCGCGGGTCAATCTTGCCCGCCGTCAGGCAGAAACTCCACTTATCGCGCTGTTCAGATTTGCGGGACCAGCTCAAAGCACGATTAGCCTGCTAGCCGTAGGCGCAGCATCCTCCTTGTACTATCAAACGGCAGCAATACGGACACTTTCGCCTTGCAAGATCCTGTCACCGCAGACGATTGCAACTTTTATGGCACCTCACATCAGCAAGTCCGCAGCGTCACGGATGGCAGCATAGATTTCATCAAGGTCGGCCGCCGTAACGCAGTAAGGCGGCATCACGTAGATCGTATTACCGAGTGGGCGTAACAGCAGATTCCGCGCTTGGAAGAAAGCCAAAAGCTTCGGCCCGATGTCCGCCAGATAGCCGGCATCGCTCGTGTTGAGTTCAAGCGCTGTGACTGTTCCTGTGCGTCGGACGTTTGCGAACCGTGAATCGGCGCAAAATGGCGCGAGTGCCTGTTCTTGCATCCTGGCCAAGGATGCCACCCGCCTGCGATATTCCTGTTGCTGCCATAGGTCCAGATTGGCCTTGGCGGCGGCGCAGGCCACTGGATTGGCCGTATATGAGCTCGAATGGAAAAACGTACGCGTGCGATCTTCAGAATAATGCGCATCGAAAATATCGGCACGACAGAGTGTGACGGCGAGCGGCAGCGCCCCAGCCGTGAGGCCTTTCGAATAGCAGGCAATATCGGGCGTCACATCGGCCTGCTCACACGCAAACAAGCTACCCGTCCGGCCCCAGCCCGTCATGACCTCGTCGGCAATGAACAGGACGTCGAAGGCTTCGCAGATTCGCTTCATCTCTCTTAGCACCGAGGGAGAATACATCAGCATTCCACCGGCACCCAATATCAGGGGCTCCACGATAAAGGCTGCCGGATGTTCGTTTCGACACGCGTTTTCAAGCGCATCGAGCGCTATTTGCTCACGATCTCTTGCGGGGAACGGAATCGAGGTCACCTCGAACATCAGCGCCCCGTAGGCCGCATTGAAAACGCCTCGGCTACCTACCGACATCGCCCCGATCGTGTCGCCATGGTACGAGTGCTGCATCACCACAATTTGGGTTCGCTGTCTTCCGGTATTGTGCCAGTAGCCGAGCGCCATTTTCAGCGCGACTTCGACGCTGGTTGACCCGCTATCGGAGAAGAACACATGCTCGAGCGCCGGGCAGGTGAGCTTCAATAGTTCCGTCGCAACTTGCTCAGCCGGGTCGTGAGTGTATCCGGCGAAGATGACCTGGTTGAGCTTGCCTGCCTGTTCTCGGATCGCGTTCACGATGCATGGATGGCAATGGCCGTGGGTCACGACCCACCAGGAGGAGATTGCATCGATAAGGCGTCGGCCATCTTCTGTGTAGAGATAAGCCCCCTCTCCCCGCAGCACCTTCGTCATGTCCGGCTGTAGAGCATGCTGCGTGAACGGGTGCCAGATCGGCGACCTCTTGGCTATCCTCATAGGTTCAGGAAATCACTGCCAAGAAAGGAGTCTTTGAAAGCGGCCTGCAGCCTTTCGTCCGTGAGCGGAACAAGCCACGGGAGCCGTCCCAACCAACGCACTCTCCCGATCTCGCAAATCGCGCTTTCAGTTTCCGCGTTTCTTTCGCCAATGAACGCAATTCCAAGGATTCGAATCTGACGCTTCCGCAGAGCCTCTATGGAGAGCAGAGAGTGATTGATTGTGCCCAGTCCCGTCCTGGCGCAAAGCACAACGGGAAGCTGCCAGCGTTCGAAGATGTCGATGTAAAGAGTGCGCGCTGTCAGCGGCACCATGAGCCCGCCGGCGCCCTCGATCACCAGTTGCCGCTCGCCGCTGTCCGGCAGTCCAAGCGTCTCTGTGTCTATGCGAACGCCGTCGATCTCCGCGGCGTAATGGGGCGACGCAGGCGTCCGAAGTTGATAGAGCTCCGGGACAATCCGATCGGCCGAGAGGCCGCCGAGGCGGCGGACGCACTCGGAGTCGGTCTCTTGTTCCAGTCCAGCCTGGACCGGCTTCCAGTAATTCGCGCCGAGAAGGCCGGCGAGCCCTGCGGAAAATACCGTTTTGCCGACCCCGGTGTCCGTACCGGTCACGACGATCCGCTTATTCATCAAAACGAGCCCCTTGTCACCTCAACAAGCGCATCGAGCATTGCGCGCACGTCCGCTTCCCCAACATTCAGTGTCAACGAAATTCGCAAACGCGCGGTGCCTGTTGGGACGGTTGGCGGCCGAATTCCGCGGATGTCGAAGCCGCGCGCCTGCAGAGCAGAGGCAAGTCGCATTGCATGAGCATTGTCACCCACTATGTACGGCACGATCTGAGAGGTCGACGGCGTGTGCAAACCAAGGGAGGTGATCTGCCGATGCGCGAACGAAACAAGTTTGGCCAGCCGTTGCTGCCGCTCCGGCTCTTCCTGCAGGATGAGGAGTGCCTCTCGAACGGCAACGGCCATCAATGGTGATGGGGCCGTGGCAAAGATAAACGGACGGCAGCGATTGACCATGAAATCGCGCAGGATGCCGGAGACCGTAACAAGTGCACCCGCCGCACCGAGCGCTTTGCCGCAGGTATGAACGACGATGAGATTGTCCCGCCTGTCATAAGAGGCTGTGAGCCCTCGTCCCTGAAGCCCGTAAGCTCCTGTGGCATGAGCCTCATCCACGATCAGAAATGCATCATGGCGATCGGCGATTGCCACCAGCTCTTCGAGTGGAGCGAAGTCGCCATCCATACTGTAGAGACTTTCGGCCACAATCCAGACGCGGCCCGCTCCACCTTTGGCTCGCCAGTCGCGAATTGCGTCTTCGACTGACTGAGGATCATTGTGCGCATGAATTCGGCACTCTGCGCGGCCGGCTCGCGCCCCCTCGTGAATACTGGCGTGCACGAGCGAGTCGAGAACGAGCAGATCGCCCCGCTGCGGCAGCGTTGTCAGGAGGGCAAAATTTGCGATATAGCCGCCTCCAAAGAAAAGCGCTGCCTCCGCGCCAAAGAACTGAGCAGCTTCGGTTTCGAGCCGTTCATGCTCCTCGCAATTGCCGCGCAGAAGCCGCGACCCGCCTGCTCCAACCGGAGTGCCCGCCTCCAGCGCGGCGACCATCGCCTTTTTGATGCGCGGGGCGCTCCCGAGCGCCAGATAGTCGTTTGATGCGAAATCGATCCCCACGCGCGGCTTGAGGCAGCGCAGCCGTTTGTCTTCGTTCAAGGCATTCAACGCCGCGACGTAGGGACTAAGTCTAGCTGCTTGCATTGACCGCATTCATCGCTCCCAGGATCGCATCAAATCACGCAAAAGATCCGTTGGCCGTTGAAGAAGGATGGATAGCCCTTGAGGCTCAACTTGCCAGGATGCGATTGTCCTGGTCCACACGCACAATGCGTGGCTTGAATATCTTTGCTTCAGCCTCGCCGAATGAGGCATATGCAACGATAATGATCTTGTCTCCGGGCATCGCGAGTCGGGCGGCCGCACCGTTCAGGCTTATCGTGCCAGACCTCGGCGGCGCCTCGATCACGTAGGTGGCAAAGCGCGCCCCTGTTTCGACATTGTAGATTTCGACGCGCTCGTTGATCACCATTCCCGCCGCCTCCAGGAGCGCACGATCTATCGAGATCGAGCCTTCATAGTGCAGATCAGCTTCGGTCACTGAGGCGCGATGGATTTTTCCCTTCATCAAAGTTATCTGCATTTCTCACCTAGGCTGGATGTAGGGGCAACATATTGCGCGCACTGCTTTCGTCAGGCGAGCCCGGACGTGATGCCGAGCCGGGCCAGGAGATCCGCATCGCGATCAACTTTCGGGTTTTTGGTGGTCAAGAGCACGTCGCCGATGAAGATCGAATTTGCGCCGGCCAAGAAGCAAAGCGCCTGCAATTCATCGCTCATGTATTGCCGCCCGGCGGACAAGCGAACCACACTCCTTGGCATCATGATCCGCGCGGTCGCCACCAGGCGGACCAGCGCGATCGGATCGGGAGGCTCCGCGGTGTCTTCCACCGGCACGCCTTCGATCTTGTTCCATAGGTTGATCGGCAGGCTTTCGGGATGGCTGGGAAGATCGGCGAGCAGCACGAGCATACCTAGGCGGTCCTCGATGTGCTCGCCCATCCCGATAATCCCGCCGCAGCAGATCTTGATGCCGGCATCGCGCACATGCGCCAGCGTATCGATGCGGTCCTGCAGGCTACGGGTCGTGATGATCTTGCTGTAAAACTCGGGTGATGTGTCGACGTTGTGATTGTAGAAGTCAAGGCCGGCCTCGGCGAGGCGCGCGGCCTGCTTCGGCGTCAGCATGCCCAGCGTGACGCACGTTTCCATGCCGAGTCCTTTGACCGCGTTGACCATGTGGCAGACGGAATCAAGATCGCGATCTTTTGGCGTGCGCCAGGCCGCGGCCATGCAGAAGCGCGTGGCGCCGGCATCCTTCGCGCGCTGCGCAATCGCAATCACATCTGGGCAACGCATCAGACGGGTGGCTTTCAGGCCGGTCTCGTAATGCGCGCTTTGCGAGCAGTAGCCGCAGTCTTCCGGGCAGCCGCCGGTCTTGATGCTGAGCAGGCTCGCGGTTTCGACGTGGTTTGGATCGAAGCTCTTGCGATGAGCGCGCTGCGCCTGAAACATCAGGTCGGCAAAAGGCAGGTCGTAGAGCGCCTTAGCCCGTTCGACGTTCCAATGATGACGAACCTGCGCCCCTTTGCTTGCTCCCTTCCGTCCGACTTGCGCAGCAGCATCCATAATCCAATCCCGCTCAATTGTAGATAATCGCGTGAATTATCTATAGTCACCGCTCTCGAAGAGATGCTAATCGAGCTGCCTCGCAAATGCACCGGTTATTGCGGTAGATAATCTATGATCATTGCTGACAACATGACGACGGTCGCGCGCATCGCGGACTCAATCGCTGAGCGCATTATCAGCGGCGCCTTAGAGCCAGGCGCGCCACTGCGTCAGGATCACGTTGCACGAGAATTCAATTCCAGCCACGTCCCGGTGCGCGAGGCCTTTCGGCAGCTGCAGGCACAACATCTTGTTGTCGCTGTGCCACGCCGCGGTGTTCGGGTTGCCCCGCTCGATACCCATTCAGTGAAGGAGATCGCCGAAATGCGCGCTGCGCTGGAAGTGGTGGCATTGCGCCATTCGGGGCCAAGGCTCACAACAGCTCATTTGGCTCGGATCGAGCTCACCGTGATCGAAGGAGACAGTGCAAAGACGATCGAGGAGTTTGAGATGGCCAACCGCACCTTTCACCAAGCCTTGGTCGCGCCGTGCGGAATGCCGCGTCTGCTCGCGAGCCTCGATGGACTGCAGCTTGCCAATTCTCGATTGGTATTCGCGATGGCGCGATCGGCGGGCTGGCGACCGCGCTCCAATCAAGATCACCGCCTGATTCTTCAAGCCTTGCGAACGCGCAATATCGATCAAGCCTGTAATCTGCTGACGCGGCACATTCAAACCATTGAGCGCCTTACCCTTCCCGCGTCCTGAGCAACTCTGGCAAGCTTCATTGCGGATCGCTGACGATCGCAAGCGACGAGCATGCAGCAAGTGACTAGCCTCATTGCAACGGGTTCTATTCCCAGATAGTTATGCCCCCACTAGCGACATCTCCGGACGGCCATGATTCGTCACATCGTCTTCTTCAGCGCCAAGGACAAGTCGCATATCGACCAGATCATCGAAGGTCTTTCGCGTCTCACCGCGATACCACATGCGCGCCGGCTTGAGGTTGCCCGCAACCGCAAGACCGATCAGCTCGGCAATGATATTGACATCGTGGTCTATGGTGAGTTCGACAGCGAGACGGAGCTCGCAGCGTACAAAGCGCACCATCTCTACCAGGAATCGATCAAACGGGTCCGACCGCTCCGCGAGCTGCGGTTCGCGGCCGACTATGATGTATCAATAGATACCCCTTTCGCCTCAACGGCAGGATGATCGAGGTGCTGTGGCAGCAAAAAGTCCACCGCCGGGTTAGTTTGGCAATGGCCTCAAGTTTCATGCCATCGCAGACAGGCGTCGCTCTCATCGGGTGGGGCAACAGATGGAACGACACTTTCACGACGTCAGCGGCCGGTGACCTATAACCCGATGTACGTTCGCGAGTTGCAGTGGATTGAACCTGTCACAGCGATGCGACGTCTTGGGCATCGATCGCATCTCACGTTTCTCGATAGCGCAGCAAGGCACGAGCTGCTTGGGCGCTACTCATATGTAACGTGTGACCCGTTCAGCACCTATAGGGTCGCGAACGGCCAAGCCAGTTGGAACGGTCTGACTCTCGAGGCCGATCCATGGAAGGTCCTTCGCACGCTACTCGCGAAGTACCCGCAAGAGCATCGTCCCGATCTCCCGCCGTTCCAGGGAGGAGCGGCAGGCTACCTTGCCTACGACATGAACAGGACATTGGAGCGATTGTCTGCGCCGGCAATTGTCGGTCTGGGTTTGCCCCAATCCATCCTGCATTTCTATGACGTGGTCATCAGCTTCGACCATCGGGATAACAAATGCTGGATTGTCTCGACCGGATGGCCGGAGCATGATCGCGTGCGACGGAGCGAACGAGCGCGTCGTCGAGCTGACGAGTTTGCAGCATTCCTTGACCGTCCAATGGCGCCACAGAATGGTTGTGCCAGCAAAGCAGGCGCTTGGAGCTCGAACTTCAGCCGCAAGGGCTACATTGCGGCGGTACAAAGCGTGATCGACTTGATCCTGGCGGGTGACGTGTTCCAGACGAATATTGCGCAGAGTTTCAGCACCCGCCTGCCGACCTCGTTTGATCCGCTCGCCTTCTATTGCCAGCTACGATCATCGAATCCGGCGCCTTTTGCGGCCCTGCTGCGATGGGGAAAGCTGACCATCGCATCAAGTTCGCCGGAACGATTCCTGAAGCTTAACGAGCAACAAGTCGAGACACGACCCATCAAGGGCACGATCGCGCGTTCGCCTGATTTCAATGAAGACCACCGCTGTGCGGCTGTTCTCCTCGCTTCCGAAAAGGATCATGCCGAGAACACGATGATTGTCGACCTTTTGCGAAATGATCTGTCACGCGTTTGCACTGCGCATTCGGTCGAGGTTCCGGCTCTGTGCAATCTCGAGTCCTATGCCTCGGTGCACCATCTCGTGTCGATCGTTACGGGGGAACTTGCCGGAGGGGAAGACGCCGTTAGCCTGCTTCGTGCTTGCTTTCCCGGGGGCTCCATTACGGGAGCGCCAAAGGTGCGGTCGATGGAAATTATTACAGAAATCGAGCGCATAGCGCGAGAGGTCTATTGTGGGGCGATCGGCTTCATCGGCTTCAACGGGCACATGGACACAAGTATTGCGATCCGCACCGTCACCATCGACGGTGACCTGGCTGTGTTTCATGCGGGCGGCGGTATAACGGCCCTGTCGGAGCCCGAGGCCGAATACGAGGAAACGCTCGCCAAGGCAAAGCGAATCTTTGATGCATTCGGTTCTGAACCAGCTGGTGCATTTTGATTGTCATCATCGACAATTACGATTCCTTCGTATTCAACATTGCCCGCTATTTCCACAAGCTCAGTGAAGCAACGGAAGTGATCCGAAACGACGCTATCAGCATCGGCGAGCTCGTTGGTCTCAAGCCCCGCGCGGTGGTCATATCGCCCGGCCCCTGCACTCCAACTGAGGCAGGAATATCGACAGCAGTGGTTCGCGAACTTTCGGGACGCGTACCAATTCTCGGCATCTGCCTTGGACATCAGTGTATTGCGAGCGCTTTCGGAGGACGGGTGGCGCGTGCGCATCGGCCCATGCACGGTCAGCGCTCATACGTTGCGCATGACGGCCGAGGGTTATTCAAGGGGCTGCCAACCCCGCTTGACGTCGGACGCTACCATTCTCTTATCGTCGAGCTTGATCAGTCATGTGCGCAGAACCTCATAGTGACAGCGCGTTCGGAGGAAGGCGAGATCATGGCCCTCACGCACGGCTATTATCCCACCTATGGGGTCCAGTTCCATCCTGAGTCGATACTTACCTCACAGGGGCACGTCCTGCTTATGAACTTCTTGCGACTCACAGAGGATTTCCGAAATCGCGCGGAGCAATGAGAGGCTCGGCCTGCGCATCAAGATGGTGGACGGTTGGTTTCCGACTTGGTTGGAAGGCGCAGCGTCATATGGCAGGCATTTTGTGGCAATCAGCGCTGTTCGGTGCTCGGCTCCGCAGTCAGCGGCGCGCCTCCGACGGAAACCGGACCTTGCGGCTTCGAGGGCCGGACGTCTCTCTTGGCCGGCTTGGATGTGGTGCGCACGGGTGGGAAAGAAGCAGCAGGAGCAGGAGAGGCAACAAGCGCCCGATTGTGCAGCTCCTCGAATCTTTGGGTCAGGGCTGTGATCTGATCCGAGATCCGCTTTAGCTCGGCTTGCTGCGCGTCGACGTTGCGATTGAGCTTGGCAACTTCATCGGCCGTCTTCTGCTGCCCTGATTGCATACCTAAAAGGACGTCCCTATCCTCAGGTGACAAGTCAAACGTAGGAGGCACGATTTCATGAGCCGACGGCGCCTCGGCAAACATTTCGATATTCATATTCGTCAAAAAATAGGCTCCTCCGGCGCAAAGAACGAGCAATAAGGCTAGAAGAGTAAAGCTCCACCGAAAGCCTTTCGACGGTCTCTGCAGGACCGGCGGCAACTCCGATGCTTGGGATTGATCCGTCACAGCCACACCCCGCTCTCATCATCTCGATCTGCTTTCGTTGTTCTCGTTGCCGCGATAGCAGAAGATGGTCAAGAGTTGCCGCAAGCCGCCCCCCCCCGCTGCATCGTTTTCAGCAATGTTGTCCCCAAAGCCGGGTCTTGATCGCATCAGGGTTTTTGCGAGCAACGCACTGCGCTGCGGGTGGTGAGGTAAATAATGAGGGCCGGTAGAGGGGATTACCCGTGAAGCACATTCATACCTGTGCTCTTGAGAGGGCCGCCTCACCGAAAGGCAATGCGAGTCGGGGATTTGCTAGGTGAGGCTTCCAGCGGTCCTGTGCCTGATTGTTCGAGGATCCGTAGTGGTAGCGTCGAAGTTGAGTTGGCGCAATGAGCTGGTCCCGCAAATCTGAACAGCGCGATAAGTGGAGTTTCTGCCTGACGGCGGGCAAGATTGACCCGCGAATCAGGAGAGACGATGAGCAGACGAGCACGGCGGAACCACACTCCGGCTTTCAAGGCGAAGGTGGCACTTGCCGCCGTCAAGGGTGACCGCACGCTGGCGCAACTGGCGGAGCAGTTCGACGTTCACCCCAATCAGATCACATCGTGGAAGGCCCAGCTCGAAGGCAGCGCTGCCGATGTTTTCGGTCCGGGCGGCGGGAGTCGGATCGCCGAACCCACCGTC